>JAJZVA010000002.1 GCA_021845905.1 Pseudomonadota bacterium | reverse complement strand
CTCATGATCTGCGGCGTCAGACTGTTCGCCAAATCAGCCTTGTCAGGCAGAGGCAGGGGCTTGTATGTCGCGCACCCGGACAAAAATCCCACGGAGGCAATCGCCAGAAGAAGACGCGTTTTCAAAATTTCTCCCCGGTGCTTTTATAGGTTGAACTTTCAAGTTAGGCCGAAAAGCATGATCGTGCAAAGGATCATCGACCTATACAGTATAAAAATACAGACTTACAAAAGACTTAATGGGAGTTTTTAACACCCACTGTAATTACCATAGCTTTTTAAGGGTAGAGTTTATGATAATTCGAATCGTGATAAAATGCGCAAGTCTATGCGCTCGGTGACGCGGTCGGAAACTTTAAAATGAATCTCTGAGCAAAACAAAGGTTTCAATCAATTTATTGTCGAACTCTGCTTTGCGTTATGTTTCTTCATGCCTATTCCGGACGCACTGTCCATATCGGATGTTGTCTGTAGTACATCCCATCCCCCACCCAAAGCACGGATAAGTCCAACGCTCGCATCCAGACGGCTTTGGCGGAGTTTCAAGAGAGCAACCCTGTTTTTGAGCCATACAGTCCGCGCCGTCAGAAATTTACCGTAGTTTCCTGTGCCACTCTCATACTGCTGTTGCGCCAGTTGTTCTATGCGCAATGCGTGCCGCGTGGCCGCGTTTTGTTCGTCGCAAGACTGACCAAGAATACGCAATGATGATAGCCCGTCCTCGACCTGTTGAAACGCGGTCAGCACGGTCTGGCGGTACATGGCGGCGCTACGGTCAAATCCGGCTTTTGCCGCCGTGATATGATCGGATCTCCGTCCGGCATCAAACAGAGTTTCGGCGAAACTTGCCCCGACCGCCCAAAAGCCCATAGGGGCTTGCAGTACCTTTTCCAGCGTCATGCCCGTATAACCTGCGGAAGCGGAAAGCGTGATATCGGGAAACCATGCCGCCGTCGCCACACCAATTTTCGCGTTTGCCGCCGCCATCATGCGCTCGGCGGCGGCGATATCGGGACGGCGCTCCAGCAACCCAGACGGCAGCCCCGCAGGAATGTCGGGCACATGATAATTGTAGGGCTGTGGTGGAAGAGAAAAATCCGCAGGCGGTTCGCCGACGAGAACGGCGATTGCATGCACGAGCCGCGCCCGCCAGACATCGGTTTTGACGGCTTTCGCACGGGCGTTTTCAAGGCGCGTCTCCGCCATCAGCAAGTCATCGGTGCTGCCTGTTCCCGTCTCATACTGATAGCGCCCGATTTGCAGGGATTTTTTGTCTGTTTCGACGATGCGCTTTAGCAGCCGTTTCAATTCATCTTGCGCACGCAAATCGAAATAATCTGTCGCCAGTGCGGCCTGTAGCGAAAGACGGGCTGCGGCGAGATCGGCGGCGCTGGCTTGCGCGCGCGCCGTACTGCCTTCTGTTTCACGACGGATGCGGCCCCAAAGATCTGGCTCCCAGCTCCCGCCGACGGCGAGACTTTCCGGCAGCATCGGGCGCGGCATGGTGCCGTGCATTTTACCGATACTTCCCGCGACTCCGGCCATCGGGAAAAATGCGGAACGCGTCTCTGCTTCCACGGCACTTGCCTGACGATAGGCGGCTTCCGCCGCTTTCAGGGTCTGATTGGAAACATCGACTTGCTTTTCAAGCCGGTTCAGGACGGGATCATTATAGGCCTCCCACCACGCGCCGTGATGAAACGCATCCCGCGGGCTGGCCTGATGCCATGCCCCGTAAGCCTCCTTATAAATGGCTGGTGTTGTGACCTTCGGCCTGTGATAATCCGGTCCGGCGGCGCAAGCAGTCAGAAACAATAGCGCTATGATCAAGAATGCGCGTTTCATTATTTGGCCTCCGTTTTCTGCTTCACCAAGGCATAGACCGCCGGTATCACCACCAGTGTCAGTATGGTCGAGGAAACCACGCCGCCCAGCATCGGCACGACGATGCGCTGCATCACGTCCGCGCCGGTGCCGTGGTTCCACATGATCGGCAGCAGGCCAGCCATTATTGCACACACGGTCATCATCAATGGGCGCACGCGTTCGACGGTTCCGGCAACCACGGCGGCATGGATATCGTCCGCCGTCGCCTTGCCGCCCGCCTCGCCCCGCTCTGCCTTGATTCGCTCAAAGGCGTTACTAAGGTAGACCAGCATGATGACGCCAGTTTGTGCGGCAAGCCCCGCCAGCGCAATGAAACCGACCGCAACCGCCACGCTGAAATTGAAGTCGAGCCAGTACATCAGCCACAACCCGCCCACCAAAGAGAACGGCAGCGACAAAAACACGATCAGCGCCTCCGTCATCCGCCCAAAGTTGAGATAGAGCAGCGTAAAAATGATAACCAGCGTCAGCGGCACAATAATCTCCAGTCGCGCCTTGGCGCGTTGCATGTATTTGAACTGCCCGCTCCATTCCAGATGCGCGCCGGTCGGAAGTATGACTTTCTCGTGCACGGCCTTTTTTGCAGCGGCGACATAACTGCCAAGGTCGCGCCCTTGAATATCCACATAGACGTAGCCGACAAGCTGCGCGTTTTCTGTGCGGATCATTTGTGGCCCGGGAGACAAAGAGATACGCGCCAACTGACCGAGAGGCACCATGCCTCCGGACGCGATGGGCACCAGTATGTTTTCTGCAATCTCCTCAGGATTGCTGCGGAAATTGCGTGGATAGCGCACATTGACGGGATAACGCTCATTGCCCTCGACAATGGTGGTAACATTCATGCCGCCGAGCGCGGCGGCAATCACGCTTTGCACGTCGCCGACCGTGATGCCGTAGCGTGCCAGCGCGGTGCGGTCGGGGTCGATGTTGAGGTAGTACCCACCGGTCACGCGCTCGGCATAAACGCTGGAGGTGCCGGGGATATCATGGAGGGCGTTTTCTATTTCCTTACCGACTGCTTCAATTTGCGCAAGATTTTTGCCAAACACCTTTATGCCGAGCGGTGTACGGATGCCGGTCGAAAGCATGTCGGTTCGGCCTCGAATGGGCTGCGTCCAGTCATTTGAAACACCGGGAAATTGCAAGGCTTTGTTCATGGCGTCAATAAGTTTATCCGTCGTCATACCCTTCGGCCACTTGCTTTGCGGCTTGAGGTTTATAATGGTTTCGTTCATCGACAGCGGCGCGGGATCGGTCGCGGTATCTGCGCGGCCAGCTTTTCCGAAAACAGTTTCAACTTCGGGAAAGGACTTGATTATGCGGTCTTCCGTTTGCAACAGGCTTGCGGCCTCGGTGATCGAGATGCCCGGCAAAGTCTCCGGCATGTAAAGCAGTGTGCCTTCCCGCAGCTCGGGCATGAATTCCGAACCGATATGCAGCGCCGGATATGCAGAAACCACCAGCACTAGCAACGCCAGAAAGATAGTAGTTTTGCGAAATCTCAGAACAACGGCGATGACGGGACGATAGAGCGCGATCAACACACGGCTGACCGGATTGCGGTTTTCCGGCATGATCTTCCCGCGAATCAGCAAGGTCATTAAAACCGGCACCAGCGTGACTGACAGCAGTGCCGCCGCCCCCATCGTGAAGGTTTTTGTCAGCGCCAGCGGGCGAAACAGCCGACCTTCCTGCGCTTGGAGCGTGAAAACCGGCGTCAGTGAGACCGTGATGATGAGCAGGCTGAAAAACAGCGACGGCCCAACCTCGCAGGCGGCATTCACCATCGCCAGCATGCGGTCGTTGAAATTTTTCCCTTCGGTACGTTCCAAATGCTTGTGGGCGTTTTCTATCATCACAATGGCGGCGTCCACCATCGCGCCGATGGCTATGGCAATACCGCCGAGGCTCATGATGTTGGAGCCAAGGCCGATCGTATACATGATAATAAAGGCGAGCAGCACCCCGACCGGAAGAACCAGTATGGCGACCAGCGCGCTACGCACGTGCAATAGAAACAGAAAGCATACAAGCGCTACGATAATACTTTCCTCGATCAGTGTATGGCTAAGATTGTGCACGGCGCGGAGGATAAGCTCCGAACGATCATAAACCGCCTTGACCGTCACGCCTTTCGGCAGGCCAGCTTCCAGTTGCCTTAATTGCGCCTTGACGCTGTTGATGACATCAAGCGCGTTCTCTCCTACGCGTTGTAGGACAATGCCACCGACGACTTCGCCAGTGCCGTTATATTCGGCAAGGCCGCGCCGCTGGTTAGGCCCGATTCTGATTTGCGCCACATCGCTTAAGAGTATGGGCGTGCCGTTTTTGGCACCCAAAGCGATGTCTTTGAGGTCGCTGATACCATGCAGGTAGCCATGTCCCTGCACAAGATATTCCCGTTCGGTCATTTCAATCACGCGCCCGCCGACGTCGATGTTACTATTGCGGATGGCGCGGATTACCTTCATGAGCGGAATGCCGTAGGCTTGCAGTTTTTGCGGATTGACGACAACCTGATACTGCTTGACGAACCCGCCGATGGAGGCAACTTCGGAAACGCCCGCCGCGCGTGATAGGCCATAGCGCAAATACCAGTCCTGCAAACTGCGCAGTTGGGCAAGGTTTTCGTTCTTTGATTGCAGGATATACTCATAGACCCAGCCCACACCGGTTGCATCCGGCCCGAGCGTCGGCGTGACGCCCGGGGGCAGGCGGTCGCTGATGGAGTTGATATACTCCAGCACGCGGCTGCGTGCCCAGTACATATTTGTGCCATCCTTGAAGATGATATAGATGAACGAATTACCGAACATTGAAAGGCCGCGCACGGTCACTGCATCCGGCACGTTCAAAAGCGCGCTAGCCAGAGGATAAGTCACCTGATCCTCTACCACTTGAGGTGCCTGACCCTGATACTTCGTCCAGACGATCACCTGCGTGTCGGAAAGATCGGGGATGGCGTCAAGCGGAATATGCCGCAAGGAATATATACCCGCTACTATAATGAAAAAGGTCGCCAACAGCACCAGAAAGTGGTTGCGCACTGACCAGCGGATGATGCGGGCGATCATTTTTTACCTCCCGCCGCAAAACTCTGTAGTGCGGAGCGCAGATTGCTTTCGGAATCGATCAGGAAGTCGGCAGAGGTGACGACGCGGTCACCTGCTTTCAATCCGCTCAAGATAACGACGTCGCCGTGCGTGCGTAGACCAGTGATGACTCTGCGCGGTAGAAAGCGCCCGCCGCCGAGGGCTAGGAGTACCGTGCTTTCTGTGCCGCTGTCGATCACGGCGGAAGCCGGAACCGTCAGGACGTCTTTCTCCGGCGTGCCAGAGATTTCTACCGTAGCGTACATGTCGAGCTTCAAAAAATCGTTCGGATTCGGCAGTGCGATCCGCACGCGCGCCGTGCGCGTCTTCGGATTAATGTCAGGATAAATGAAATCGACTTTTCCTTTGAAAAATTTTCCGGGATATGCAGTGAAAGTGACTTCTGCACTCTGTCCGACAGTGATGCCAGAGATATCCTGTTCATAAACCTCTGCAATCACCCAGACTTGAGATAGGTCGGTAATGTTATAAAGCGTCATTCCGGGGTTGAACTTCATGCCTTCGACTGCTGTTTTCTTCAGCACCGTGCCCTCCGCGGGCGCGGTGAATGTCATATGCGTGCCAACCATATGCTGGCGTTTCAGCCGCGCGATTTCAGCCGCCGGAGCCGCAAGGCTTTGCAACTTCTCGATAGTGCCATTCATGTGACCGCCGTCGGAAAAAGGATATTCCGCCTCTATATGCGTGAGTTCCGGACTGTAAAACTGGAACAACGGCTCGCCTTTTGTCACGGTCATGCCCGTGGCGTCAACATAGAGCTTCTCGATCCAGCCGCTGAAACGCGGCGAGACGACGCTCTCGCGGGTTTCGTCGGGCTGCACCGTGCCAACGGCGCGAATAGTCCGCGCCAGATTACGGCGCGTAGCAATGGCAGTTTGCACGCCCAGTTGCTGAATACGGCCAACGCTCAATGTCACGGTACCCGGCGCATCTCCCGCCGCCTCCGCATAAACAGGAACGTAGTCCATGCCCATGCTGTCTTTCATAGGCACGGGCGACGTCGCACTTCCCATAGGGGCACGGTAATAAAGAATTTTTTTGCCGGAGGATTTGCCGTGGGCCTTTGTCGCTGCGGCTGAAGAGGCAGCCCCCGTCATGCCTGCCATCACTGCCATTTTTGCACTTCCTGTCACAGGTTGTATTGGCAACACAGCTATGATGGCGGCGATAAATCCGATATTGCGTATGGTCTTCATGCGCGTATCCCCTATGAACGGACTCGTCCGATTCATGATTGAAATATGTTATAAAGTGCACCGTATACGGCCTATCAACCCCCTCAAGGAGGCGTTGTATGCCATGCGGTATCAGATTTCAGGAGGATTAGGCTTTCGGTGGCGGCGTTTCTGGCATCAATGATGTGCCGATGATAGCAGTGAATACCGCCCTTTCGTAACGGGAGGCTCTTTGTAAAGAGAGGAAGCGCATGGTTGACGGAGAAACATATACACTAAAGCAAGAAGAGCATGTAGCGGCGCAATGTCCGCATATCATCCCATGTTGCTGCATGTTGCATCGCATACAGTTTGCGCAACAGTTATGCGCGATCTTTGATGGTGTGTGCGCAGAAACCATTGGTTGCATATGGCCAGTCATTGCCCCAGCCGCCATGTCAGGCATGGCCATTGAAGGTACAGCACTGAAAATCAGTGCCACACACAGAAGAAATGCCAGACAGTTTTTAAAAAACAATTTTTTCACAGTCGATTCTCAAAGAGAACGTACAATATTTGATATTATCACTGTTCCGGTTTTTATACAAACCACGATCAAGTCAGCACGAATATTCTGCATCTCAATAGTGCATTCTTGCGGACTGTGACGTTGTGATATATAGACATTATAATAATTAATATAATAAATCAATGACTTATTTTAATTATTGTCAAGTTTTTTAGCAAAAAAACTTGACAAATGTAACATAAGACGCCTATTCTGAAGATAAAGGAAAAGGCTATGCAGTCCGACACGCAACAAACAACAAAAACTATTTCCCGCCGCATCGAACGTGGCGGCGAGAGGCTGTGGCGGTTTGAGGACTTTGAGGGATTGCCGCCAACTGCTATCGCACAAGCTTTGTCGCGTCTTGCGCGGTCGGGGAAGTTGCAGAGATTGAGCAAGGGTATTTACTACCGCCCACGTCAAACGTCTTTTGGCGCAAGCAGGGCCAATCCCGCAAAACTTCAGAAGCTGTTGCCCAAAGGCCGGGCCTTTCCATCGGGCATTTCTGCCGCGAACTTGCTTGGCTTCACAACACAAATGCCCAAACAAAAAGAAATTGCCACCAGTGCGGGCAGTTTGCCGCGCAAGTTAATTGGAGCAGATACCATCATTCACACGCGCAGACCCGCGCATTGGGAGAGCCTTACAGACGAAGAAGCCGCGTGGCTGGACTTCCTGCGAAACGCGGGCAAGGCCAGCGAACTGTCGCTGAAAGAAACAGCCAATAGAGCCATTGCGCTTTTGAAAGAAAAAGGCCGTTTTGAACGCCTTTTGAAAATCGCCATTTACGAGCCGTCGCGCTCCCGCGCCATTCTGGGGGCATTGGGGGATGAAATGGGCAAAAAACCTGCTATGCTTGCCAAGCTGCGCGATTCACTGAATCCGCTTTCGCGCTACTACTTCGGGCAATTCGCAGGGCTTTCGACCGCGCATAACTGGTATGCAAAGAAAAAATGAAATTATTTGAACATCCAGATTTTGAGCAAGCAATTTTGCAAGCGGAACGGCATTTTAAAAATGTCGGGCTTCGCACCGCCATCATCGAGAAAGATTACCATGTTACCGAAGCCTTGCGCTTGATTTCTGCACTCGGCGACAAGGTAATTTTCAAAGGCGGCACAAGCCTGTCAAAAGGCTGGAATCTTATCAATCGGTTTTCCGAAGACATTGATATTTTCTACGCCACAGATTTATCAGGCAGACCGCTGGACAGGGAACTGAAAGGCTTGCGCGATATTGTCGCGGAGCATCCTGCCTTGACGCATCTGCCCGATGAAAGCCAACCCATCGGCGGTTTTGGCAGGAACGACCGCTTTCAATACCGCCAGGTTTTCGGCGGCGCGGGCGAAGTCGCCAATCGCGTTTTGTTGGAAGCGGGAACGGCAAGCGGACGCCAGCCGACGGAAATCCGTGAACTGCGCTCATACCTCGCGCAATTTTTGCAAGAAACGGGCGTATCATTGGGCGCGGAAGATGAAAGCGCCTTTCCCATGCGCCTGTTGCATTTCCGGCGAACCTTCGTAGAGAAGCTGTTTGCCATTCACGGAAAAATCGAACTGATGAAATCCAAAGGCCAGCCGCTTGGCTCTTATGCGCGGCACTATTATGACCTCTACCAGCTTTCGCAAAGACCGGAGGTGACGGCTATGCTGGCATCGCCCGAATACGCGGAAATCAAAGAAGACTATGACCGTATCAGTCGAGAACACTTCGCCAAAAGCTACTTCTTTCCCGAAGGCATGAGCTTTGCCAAAAGCGAAGCCCTTTTCCCATCTGCCACGCTTGCCGCGACGATAGAGAAAGAATACGAAGCGCAGTGCAAACTGCTTTGCTATGGCGCGTATCCGTCATGGAAGGACGTACGGGCAAGGTTCGAGGAACTGAAGACGAAATTGTGAGGAGGCTTTTCCTTTGTAAATCGCAGAAGTGAAATTGATTCTCTGCGCTAGAAAAATCTTGTTTTTAACCAGTATGTTAGATAATGTATGGAAGTGAATGAGGCATAGCTTACACATACTGCCTATCTAGCGCAAAAATTAGCACATAAAAACAATCATCATAAAAACAGAAATTAAATCAACTAAATAACTTGTGGCTAATCCGTCTCATAACCTGAAGGCCGCAGGTTCAAATCCTGCCCCCGCAACCAATATATCAAGGGCTTAGCTAAGACTTCGTTAACTATCTTCTGACATAATTGTATTGCACGGTACTTGCACGGTCACCGTGTTCAGAAGAGGTTAAAATGGAGAATCATACACAGTCCGAAAAGCATCTTGTCCTTGGTGGAAAAGCCTACCTTTACCGCCGCTCAGATAGCCAGCTTTGGCAAGCCGCCACCTATCTCAAAGGCCGCAGTTATAGAAACTCAACACAGGAAACCCAACTCCGCCACGCCATCAAGGCAGCGGAGGACTGGTATTTCCATCTGCTGGGCCTCAACACCATAGGCCAGCTTCCCCAAAAGAAGGAAATCACCTTCCAAGAGGTCGCAGACCAGTTCATGAAAGAATATGGCGTCATGACCGAAGGCCAGCGTAGCCAGCGCTGGGTGCAGGGGCATGACATCCGCCTCCGCGTCCATTTATTGCCGTTCTTCGGAGATATGCCGATCTCCAAAATTACCGTTTCAAAGGTTCAAGAATACCGCGTCCAGCGTATGACGCCCAAGGAAGATAAAAACCCCAATGCCGGAGACAACCGCCCCCATAAAAAGGGCGGTGTTCCGGCTCCTAAAACCCTCCACAACGAAATCGTGACCCTGCGGCAGGTGCTAAAAACCGCCG
Source organism: Pseudomonadota bacterium (assembly GCA_021845905.1). GTDB lineage: Bacteria > Pseudomonadota > Alphaproteobacteria > Micavibrionales > UBA2020 > PALSA-926. The sequence goes on along the minus strand of JAJZVA010000002.1, from coordinate 279,314 downwards.
AGCGGCACGGCTGGATTGCCTTCGTGCCGAACCTGTCCGCGCCCTTCCGGGGCAATGGCAAGGTATCGCACAGGCCGTGGTTCAGCCCTGCCGAATACAAAACACTTTATGAAGCCACTCGTGAAAACGCTAAAAACGCACGGGAGCAGGACAGGTGGAGCGCCGAACAGCTTCATGATTACGTGCTGTTCATGGGCAACACGGGCCTGCGCCCAGATGAAGCCAACAACCTTCAACACCGGGACGTAGAAATCGTCAAAGATAAAGCAACAGATCAGGAAATCCTCGTTATTGAGGTTCGCGGCAAGCGCGGCATCGGCTTTTGCAAAAGCACCACCGGAGCCGTGCTACCCTATCGCCGCCTCCTAAAACGGATGAAACCGCTGGCCGCAGGACAGACCGAGCCAAGCTATCCCCAGCCGACTGACTTTCTGTTCCCCAGCAATCATTCAACCATGTTCGATACAGTCTTGAAGCAAGCAAACCTAAAACGCGACCGCGACGGCAAGGCGCGGACGTCCTATAGCCTTCGCCATACCTATATCTGCATGCGTCTGCTCGAAGGGGCAGACATTTACCAAGTCGCCAAAAACTGCCGAACATCTGTAGAGATGATCGAAAAGCACTACGCCGCCCACCTGAAAAACACGCTTGATGCATCTGCCATCAACGTGGAGAAAACAGGCGAGAGCCGCGTCAAAAGCCAGAAGCGCCGGAAGCCGAAGGGCGACCCAAGCGACTGAACCTTCAATTACGCGGAGGGTGAAGACCCACCGCCACTTCACCTAAACATCCGCGAAGGCGGAGTAACTTCAAGCGGCAAAGGCCGCAAAAGTACAGAAAGAGGCTCTCGCAATGTGATGCGGGAGCCTCTGTGCTTCGGGGTTAAAAACCCGGAAATCGAGGACTTCTGTATCTCTTAACACGACTGATCGTTTCTACAGCCTCTCTGCACAGATCGAGCGCGAACGCAAAGACTATTACGATTTTTTAGAACGTCAGCAAAGAAGCGATATCGACACTACCGACTGGCTTTCATGGTTTTTGGATTGCCTTGGACGCGCCATCGCCAATGCGGAAACAACATTGAGCAAGGTTCTGTTCAAGGCAGAGCTTTGGAAGAAGATTAATCAATCGCCCGTCAATGACCGCCAGCGCAACGTTATCAACCGTATGCTTGAAGACGGATTCGTTGGTTTTATAAACACATCAAAATACGCCAAGATGGCAAAGTGCTCGAACGACACGGCTTTGCGCGATATTCAGGACTTGGTGTCGCGCGGGGTATTTCTGCAAAACGAAGGGGGCGGACGCAATACCAGCTACAGACTTCCTGATCACTTCGCCTAAACCGGAGTCGTTGTAGTTTTATGCCATATTCTTCCAGAACTTTTCTTGCAAATTACGCAAATCCGCGCTACTAAAATATTCGCAGTCAGCACTTGATGTTCCGTTTTTCTCCCTCCTTTTTTCGAATTCAAAACATACCCAATTGCAGTTTTGCCGTCTCGGATATTTTCGACGGGTCCCATGGCGGGTCCCAAACGACCTCGACTATCACTTTGCCGATATTCTCGATCCCTTTTATCTCATCTGCAATTATCTCCGGCATCTCGCCCGCAACGGGACATCCAGGTGAGGTCAGCGTCATTTTGACATGTACGACATTTTTATCATCGATATCGACTTTATAAATTAGCCCCAGCTCATAAATATTGACGGGAATCTCCGGATCATACACCCTGCACAATGCCGATTGCACAAGCGGCCAGAGCTTATGATCCTTACTCGCTTCGGTATAGGGCGGTTGTTGGAACCCCTCCATATCTTCATCGCTATAAACGTTGCGCAACATAACGTTTCACTTCTTTAACTGTTAAATCATCTATCCGCCCTTGGCCCCAACAAGATTGGCATATAAATCACGAGATAGAGAGAATACGCAGCAACCCAGAATATGCCCGTTGCCATGATCCAGGAAAGGTAGTGGTTGCTTCCCACTATAATCGCCAGACACCTGAGAACAGTGGCCCATTGCATCATTAAAAATGCTACAATCATGGCGGCATGAGCTTTGATAAGACGTCCGGTATGGCCGAGCGACACGCGTGCCATCATGCCCAGTGTCAGACTACCGATACATCCGACTGTCAGCATATGTAACGCCAGTGAGGCGAACGTCGCAAATCCCAATGCGTGCAAGCCTAACGTCAATAGTCCTGCCGCCAGCCAGAAATGTCCCGCATGCAGAATCCACAGCATCGGCTCTCCGCCGGTTTTGAAACTGTGCCAATGGCGCATGCGCCAAAGATGGATCAATCCCGCCGTTAATGCGCAAAATGCTGTTGGAATAGACTTTAAGCCGGTGAAGAACACGGCCACGGCGAGCGCGAACAACAGCAGCATCGCAGCTATGTCGGTTTTTGTCTGGTCAGTCTGGAAAAGCGTCAACCCGCGCTGGCGCAAGCTCGCCACAGTGAAAGACGGGATGATCCGGCTGGAGACGATCGAAACGATCATTAATACAACCAACACGGCGGCATAAGCCGTTATTCGTGGATCGCCTTTGACAATGCCCAGCGCGATTAGGTGCATATCCAGATCGCAAAGAAACAGCAAGGCAAGCACGCCGATAAAAGAAAGGTTATGGTGATTTTTTGCGCGGATCAGCGGAATGGCAAGAAATATGCCCAGTAGTGGAATGAAAGCCAAATCAATGAACGAAAGCACAGGCTGTGGCGCATAAGCCCACCAAAAGGACAGACGGCCCGCAAGCCAGACGCCGCACAGCAATATCAAATAACCACGGCGGGTCGGTGCGCCGCCCGTCCAGTTGGAAACTGCCGTCAGCAGAAAGCCCGCGATGATGGTCAGCGTAAACCCGAATATCATCTCGTGCGCATGCCACATTGTCGGATCGTTCCACGCCACCGGTATGCGAAAAAAGCCGCCGAAAACTCCGACCCATGCGATAATCATAAATACCGCATAAGCAGCGCCGAACAGAAAAAACGGTCTGAACCCGCGATCCCAGAAAGGTGCATCCAGTAGGCTTTTCACAAGTATCTCCCAAGGTCAGCGAACGAATAGAATATTATTCTCCAAATGGATGTGCTTTACCAAATCCTCTTCCAATTGGGCGAGACCGCGATACAATGCCTGCCAACTGTTGCAGGCCTCCTGTGGAAACTTGCCATTATGCGTCAATTCCCGAATTGCTAAAAGCGCGCGTCCATGGTCTTCATGCTCGCTTTCCATCATTGCGATGGGGCCGCCGAGCTGCTCGCAGGGCACGCCCTTTGCTAGCATTGGAAAAAGGACATTCTCTTCTTTTTCCATGTGCGAGAACAGCTCCGAAAACATGGCGCGAAGATGCGCCTCCAGCCCCTTCGGGCAAAGCGGGTTATCGGCATGGACTTTCTCGACCTTGCCTGCCAATTGTATCAACTCGGGGAACTGGTCGCGGTGTTCTTCATGAAAGCGCGAAATGATGTAATTCACGAGCGTTGGTGTATCCGTCGTGGCTGCAGGAAATCCATCTGTATCCGCTGCCGTAGCAGGCAACGCGGATAGTTCCTCGACAAGGGCGTTTTTATCCAACTTCTTGTCATCGACAGCTTGCGTGAACGGCTGATGTCCCGCACAGCAGAAATCCAGATTATGACGGCGAAAAACAGCCGTCGCCCCCGGAATGTTCGCCGCGATTTCGCCCAGTGTCATTTCGTCGAATTTCTTGATTGCCTGCGTCATGATTCGTCTCCTGATTAAAAGTGGTATTTTAAATACATCTTTAATCCGGTAAGGGCTTTTGTAAAGAGGATTCTCGCGGGGCTGGACAAATACTATAGAAAAGAAGTAATTTTAATACATCTTTACAAGATGAGGAGAAAATGCGGCTTACGGCATACACGGATTATAGCTTGAGAGTCCTTATATATCTGGCACTTAACAAGGACAGACCGGTCACCGTACGCGAGATCGCCGAATCTTACGGCATATCCAGATTCCATCTCATGAAGGTGGTTCAGCAATTAACCAACGAGTCTTTCATAGAGGCGCTGCGCGGCCGGTCGGGAGGATTACGGCTGGCTATGGCTCCGGAGAATATCGTCATCGGCGCCGTTGTACGGCGCATGGAAGAAGAGTTCAAGATCGTGGAATGTTTCGGCGACAAGTCGCTGTGCATCATTTCCCCCGCGTGCCGGCTTAAGGGAGTTCTGAACGAAGCCCTGCAGGCATTCCTCGGCGTGCTGGATTCCTACACGCTCAAAGATTTATGCGCCCGTCCGCGCGCTCTGACAGCGCTTTTCCCCGATGCACAACCTAAAAGAAAAGATAAAAAGAAGCGGAAGGCATGAAAGTTATTTTACAACGCATTTACGATCAGCCCCGACGCAAAGGTTACCGTGCCCTTGTCGACCGTCTCTGGCCACGCGGCGTCACGCGCGACAAGGCCGCGCTGGATGAATGGTGCAAGGAACTTTCTCCCAGCCCCAAACTGCGCGTCTGGTACGGCCATGATCCCGTAAAATGGCCGGAATTTCGCAAGAAGTATCTAAAGGAGCTTGAGAAAAAGAAAGATGAAGCGCATAAACTTCTGCAGCGTGCAGACAAGAAGGCTTTGATTCTTCTCTACGGTGCGAAGGACGGGGAGCATACGCACGCGCTTGTTTTAAAAGATTTTTTTGCATCATTATCAGCCCCGTCGGCGTCTAAAAGACGAAAATACGCCCCGGTGCTGACTGATCAAGACTATGAGATGCTCGCATCGTTCCGTTTCGCCTTACGCCGTTTTCTGACTTTCAGCAAGACAGCCGCGCGCCGCAGCGGCCTGACTCCCCGCCAGCATCAAGCGCTACTCGGCATCCGCGGCATGCAATCAGGATCGATGTCAAGCATCTCCGATCTGGCAGCATTTTTGATTCTGCGACATAACAGTACGGTCGAACTGGTCAATCGGCTCATTGCCGCAAATCTCGTGGCTAAAACCACCGATCCTGAAGATAAGCGCCGCGTTTTTCTCAAGCTAACTGCGCTTGGCGAAAAACGTCTAGCCACTCTGTCCCAAACCCATCTGGACGAACTTGAGCATATAGAGCCTGAGCTACGGCGCGTTCTTGCGCGGCTGAAAGATTACAAGCGTATCAGGGGATAAGTCCAAATAGCCGTAGTCAGAACGAATCCCGAGAATATTATCCGTAATATTGTCGAGGGCATTCTTAATGCAGTATTTACAAAATGAAGGTGCCATTTTATATCGTATTACGATATTATTTTACTTTCACCAAATCGGAACATTGATGCATGCCTCACACTCCCATTCAGAAACCGGACTCCGCCCGTCTAGGTGACTTCACCACAGATCGCCGACTGTTCCCGATGCTCGGCCTGGGTATCTGTGCAGGCATATTCGGCGTGATATCAGGCTGGGTCCTTCTGCGCATGATCGGACTGATAAACGATCTCGCTTACTATGGGGTCTGGTCTACCCGCATGCTCACGCCAGGCGGCGCATTGCATGGCGGCCACCCGGCGCTCTGGACGATATTTGTGCCGATCGCCGGTGCTATCGTCATCGGCCTGATGGCACGTTTCGGTTCGGAAAAAATCCGCGGGCATGGCATCCCCGAGGCGATTGAATCGATTATGCTGGGCGGTGCGCGGCTTGATCTGAAGGTAGCTATCCTTAAACCTATATCCTCGGCGATCTCGATTGGAACCGGCGGCCCGTTCGGCGCTGAGGGACCTATTATCATGACAGGCGGCGCTGCCGCATCGCTTCTCGGGCAATGTTTTTCACTGACTGATGCTGAACGCAAGACAATACTCGTCGCTGGTGCCTGCGCGGGCATGACGGCCATATTCGGAACGCCGATAGCGGCAATGCTGCTGGCAATCGAAGTTCTGCTGTTCGAATTGAAACCGCGCAGCGTTCTGCCGGTGGCTGTTGCCTGCATCACGGCCGCAGTTGGACGCGGCTGGTGCATGACGCCGGTTCCATTGTTCCCATTTTTGGGCAGCGCGACGGTTGATGCGATTCATGCGGCGGGCTGGATCGGCATCGGATTGATTGCCGGACTGGCCGCATGTCTGCTCACATTTATGGTCTACGGGGTAGAAGATGTTTTCGGACGCCTGCCCGTCCACTGGATGTGGTGGCCTGCACTCGGAGCAATCGTCGTCGGCATTGGCGGTTTGATTGACCCTGCGGCGCTTGGCGTAGGTTATCCTGCAATCGGCAAATTAATGCTCGGCGCATTAACCGGCGTCGCGGCGGCAAGGCTGGTTCTCGCGAAGGGAATAATATGGTCTGTCGCGCTCGGATCCGGAACATCCGGGGGCGTATTGGCCCCACTGCTTATCGTCGGCGGCGGCATCGGCGCAATTCTTTCACCGGCCATGCCGCATGCCGCACCTGGCTTCTGGGCGGTGCTGGCGATGGCAGCGACTCTGGGCGGTGCGCTGGGAGCGCCGCTCACCGCGACACTGTTTGCCGTTGAACTGACGGGAAATCATATCATCCTTTTGCCGGTATTCGCTGCCTGCATGTCGAGCATGGCCGTATCCGTTCTTCTGATGAAACGGTCAATTCTGACTGAAAAGATCGCCAGACGGGGACATCATCTGAACCGCGAGTATAGCATTGACCCCCTTACGGTCACACGCATTCGTGAAATTATGGCGAAAAAGGTCGTTACGCTCTCGCCCGACGTGTTTGTCGGGGAAGTAATCCAGCGCTTTGCCTCTCATAAGGAAGGCTACAGAGCCTTTCCGGTCGTCGATGCGGAGGGCCATGTTTGCGGAATGGTCACGCGATCCGATATCCTTGTTTGGATCGGCGACGAAACAGCGCGCCAAAAAAGACTCATAGATATGGTTGACGGACGTGATTTGGTACTCGCGCATCCGGAAGAAATGGCTGACGCCATAGCCCTCCGAATGCTGGAGAAAAACGTTTCGCGGATTCCAATCGTTGATCACGACGGACATTTGGTCGGCATCATCTCGCGCGCCGACCTATTGCATGCCCACCATCGTACTTTCACCACGGAAAGAAAGCGCGAGCGTTTTTTCAGGAACGGGAAGAATAGCATCCCGTCTGCAGCCCAAAACGATGGCACATCCAGATCCTCGAGCGTTATAGTAACGGAATTCGCCGCGCAGAGCGGACTTGACGGAGAGATTTATAATGAGCGATAAACGCAGGATTCCAGACATAGACGCCGGACATTTTTCCTCATCCCCCTGCCTGATGCATGAGCTTGACGCAGAAACTTTAGGTTTCGCGCCGAACCCGGAGGGGCAAACCTATATTGATGTACCACGCTGGCGAAAGGCCGAGCGTACGCGCCTTGTCGCCGAGCGCATGAAAATCAGCTCCCATGACAGAATGCTTATGGCATCGGAAATCGCGGCAAGACTTGATGCGATATTAGATGAAGTGGCAGGACGGCCGGTTGGCGTCTTCTGGCCTATTCGCGGCGAGCCGGATCTGCGCCTCTGGATGGAACGCATCAGCGCTCGTGGTGCTGTATGCGCTCTACCTGTCGTCATCGAACGTAACGCACCGTTGATATTCCGAGCATGGCAACCTGATTCTCCACTCGAAAAAGGTGCTGCTGGCATCCCGATCCCCGTGCGCGGCGAGCAGGTTATACCTGACGTTCTCGTCGTTCCCATGATCGGCTTTGACCAGAAATGCTATCGTCTCGGTTATGGCGAAGGTTACTATGATCGCACGCTTGCTTTCCTCACCAACCAACCGCGCGTTATTGGCATTGGATATTCGCAGGCTACCTTGCACACAATACATCCGCAGCCGCACGACATTCCGATGGATGTAATCGTCACCGAGAGGGAGACAATCTTCCGTACAAAATGAGAGGAAGAACTCTTCCCTTATACGGTCAAGGACGATTAAAAATATGGCTACGCTTTCAAAATGAAATATAAGCCCACGACTGCAAATACGATAGTGCTGATTTTTTTTAGAACAGATGCATGTATAACATGTCCGACCTTTTTACCCGCAACGACGGCCATGATTGTAACAAGCCAGAGCGCCAGCGTAGCGGAAATAAATACTATCAACGGATGGTCATGATATCGTGCTGCCAGCGACGCCGTCGCCAATTGTGTCATATCGCCCCACTCGGCAATGAAAATGACAAGAAATGACCGCCATACAACGGAGAAAAATTTTGCGCGCGGCGACAGTTCGGGCGTACTTTCTTCCGTCTCCGCCTCTTCTTTATCGTGAAACAATAACGTATAAGCAGCAAATCCCAAAAAAAGCACGCCCGCGCCAACATGAACCCATTTCTCGGGCAGCAGCCCAATAAGGCTGCCAAAGCATACGGCAATCAGGCTTTGAATTACAAAAGCGGCGGCAACACCGGTAAAAATTGCAGCAGGCTTTCCTCTCGTCGCCATCATGAATGTTGCAAAGGCAGTCTTGTCCGGCAATTCGGCAATAAAAACAATCAAGAATACGGTAATAAAAATACTGGAAATCATGGCGCTGTCATTTATGGTACACTTATGCTGCCTTACCGAGCGGGCATCTCGCTCAATGATACAAACCCGCTTTTCTGGCGCAAGCGTTATCTCAAAAACCAGAGATCAAGGGCCGCGGGGAAATTGCTTAAGACCGTTCTTATGATAGGAGCCGCCTGTGACAAATACTGAAGCTGCAACTGAAATTGAATTGCCTGTTTTTCCCCAAATTCATAGCCACGTTTTTCTGGGGAAAAATCATGAAGGCTCGGAGCGCCGGACATGGGCGGTTATTTGGCTTTGCGGCGCTATGATGGTAGCCGAGATCGTTGGCGGGAAACTGTTTGGCTCGCTGGCATTGATTGCCGATGGCTTACACATGTCCACCCATGCGGGTGCGCTGTTATTGGCGGCGTTGGCCTATAGCTATGCGCGCAAACACGCCCATGATGACAATTATGTTTTTGGAACTGGAAAGGTCGGCGATCTTGCGGGGTATACAAGCGCCATCATACTGGCCACCATTGCTCTGCTGATCGGATATGAAGCCGTCATGCGGTTTATGAACCCCATCACAATTCATTTCGGAGAAGCCATTCCCATCGCCGTTCTTGGTCTTGCCGTCAACGCTGGCAGTGCATGGCTTTTGAGTGCAGGCGGACATCACCATCATGGCCATGGGCATCATCACAGCCATGATCATGGTCATCATGACGAAACGCGCCGCATTAGCCTTGAACAAGGAGTTCTTGTTCTTGAAGTATTTGAAGACGGCGTGCCGCCGCGCTTTCGTGTGCGCGTAGAAGCCGCGACGTTGCGTGCAGAAGACCTGACTATCGAAACGGTGCGCCAGGACGGAAAACAGCAAATATTTTCTTTTGTCGATCAAGGCGAGTATCTGGAATCACCTACAGAAATTCCGGAGCCTCACGAGTTTACCGCAAAAATAAAACTTGTTAGCAAGTCTGGGACACAAACTTACCAAACCGAGTTTGAGGAACATGCCCATGGCGCAGAGAATGGACGCATTCATATCGACCATAATATGCGGGCAGCGCTTATCCACGTGATGGCAGATGCAGCCGTATCCATCCTGGTCATCATCGGGTTGTGTTTGGCATACTACTTCGGCTGGCTTTGGATGGATCCGCTTGCAGGCATGGTAGGGGCATGTGTTATTGCCAGTTGGTCTTATGGCCTTATGAAGGACACATCTGGAATTTTGCTGGATCGTAACCCCGACCATGATCTGACAAAAAATATACGTTCCGCAATAGAAGCCAGCGGCGACAAGTTGACTGATTTGCACCTGTGGCGTTTAGGGCCGGGGCACATGGGGGCCATCTTATCTGTTGCTACTTCCACTCAGAAATCCCCCGCTCAATTCAAAACTCTTCTCTCTGGTTTCCCTTCACTATCGCATGTGACGGTCGAAGTCATTCCTGTATATCCGGCAATATGCCGAATTGCAGGGGAAGCAAGAGGAAGAAAAGCGCAGGATCGAGGCCAACAAACAGTTCTATTCCATCGTCATGAACATGAGTTATGCCCTGAATGGTGTGCCCAGATGGACAATCTCGGTCATGTCCCCGCCACCTGAGCGGCGTCTGGACGAGGTGGCGTTTACTGCCACCCTCCGCCAGCAAGGCAACAGGGAGCTGCTCTCCAGCATCACCAAACCCTATCGCCGTCCTCCGGTCGATCCGCCGATGGCGACGGTCAACCTGCGTTCAAGCGTCCTTGAAACGAAGGAAATCCTGCGGAGGGCGGGCATTCAGCCTGACAAGGGCGGTACGCGTTCTGTCAGGCCGGAACAGGTCCGCGCCAAGACGGCGAAGGCGTCCGCAAAGTTCAATGTGCAACGGAGGCAGTAAATGACGTGGGAACAAGCCGATCAGTTCGTCGAGTCCGACGTCATCGAGTGGACGGAGGCCATCTGGCCACCCAAGACGGGACGGCGGCGGCGCACGAAACCCCGGCCTGTTGGCAAACAAAAGATTATCGCCCAGATAGCGGCTATCGACGGGGATTTTATCAAGCTGACGGTGCTGAAGGCTGAAATCACGGAAGACAACTCACTCAAGCCGATCCTACCGCACAAGCCCGGCTCCTCTATCACCAAGAAACGCTCAACCCTCCTGCGCGGGGAGCCGAAGCGGCTGCATTGGAGTGAAGAGGATGTAAGGGAAGCACTCCTCTCATAACCTAATAATATCCATATCTATTTGATTCAAAATGGGTAATTGAGAAATATAAGGGTAAAAATTTGAAATTAACCTTTGATTATTCTATATGGTGTTATAATGGTTGTATGATGGTTAAATAATGGTCATACTGCGGTTTAAATTGAAAAATAGATGTGGAGAATAAAATGACCGCCCTAAAAACAGACATAACATCAAATCTTCCAAGTAAAGATTTCTTAGGCTTTGGTTTATATGACGAAGCTGGAATTAATTATAAAAATGTAAGCGGCTTCCTTAAGTTTGACAAAAATGAGCTTTCAAAAATCAGTGGTGTCAGTAAAAGTTCAGTAAGGACAGATCATAAAGCCCCTGAAGCGCTAAAGGATCGTCTAGATGAAATTGCTATAGTTTGCGCGCTGGTTGCAGAGTTTTTTGATGGAGATGTTCAAAAGACTGCTTTATGGTTCAAAACACCAAACCCCATGCTTGGAGACATTACTCCCAGAGATATGATAAGACTAGGGAGAGCAAAAAAATTAATCCGATTCATTGTTGACGCTAAAAATGAAAACCAGCAAGGACAAAATTGATAAAGCTTCAGATCTAATATTATTAGATAAGTTCTCCAATTCTGATCTACGTACATGGAACAGGATTTCGGATTCAAACACCGAATACCATGTCAAACTTTTTTATCATTTAGAAAGCTTAAGAAAGCTCCAACATGATAAATTATGTTCTGCGCTAAATGAGTCGAAACCTCTTTCACTAGAAGAAAATAATTGGTGGAGGATAACCATCTAGCTTGGTTCTTTGGTGACAAGAATAGGATTCCTAGGTGGACGGGATATTCTTTGGGATATGCCGCTATAGAAAAATATCTGGAGAAAAATCCACATATGACGGCAGCAAAATTGGTGGACACGCCTTCTGAAGTCATACTGGATAGATTGTAAGATTGACCTGCTCCCTGTTTCTTAGTCCACTTTGAGGTAGAATAGTTACATCAACCCAACCGGTATGGCGCTGATGTTGCCGGTGACCGGCAAGAGGGTTTCGCTCAAGCAGATGATGCCGCCTTCTTTCACTGGCTTTTTAAGCTGATTTAGAAGGCTGAAATGCCGGGCCATGCTTTTGTCCGGCGATGCCGATTTCTTGAACTCCAGCGGATAGAGCGTTTCATCCTGCACGATCAACAGGTCGATCTCTTTCTTGTCTTTGTCCCGGTAATAATAGAGTGGTGCACGTTTTCCGTTGTGCCAGTAGCTCTTCAGGATTTCTGTGAAGATGAATGTTTCCAATATGGCCCCGGACATGGCTCCAGCCTCCAGCGTTTCGGGGCTAGACCATTCCGTTAGGTAGGCGCAGAGCCCTGTATCCAGAAAGTAAAGTTTCGGCGACTTGACCAGCCGTTTTGTGACATTGGAATGATAGGGCTCCAGAAGATAAACTATCCCCGATGCCTCCAGTATGGATAGCCAGCGTTTTGCAGTGGTGACAGATACATCGGCATCCCGCGCCATATCGGACATATTGAGCAACTGGCCTGTCCGGGCTGCGGCAGAGCGCAGGAACTTCAAGAACGTGCCTTCGTCCCCGACATTCGCCAGATCGCGAATGTCTCGCTGCAAATAGGTCTGGATATAAGACCTGTAGAACAGGTCACGATCTGCGCCGTTGGATTTGATGGGCTGACGTCCATCTCCGTATCCGCCGCCTTCGCCATCTCCATTGTCTCCGTCTCCCCATCCGTCCCCTTCTTGGAGGAGCCACATGGCGGGATATGAGCCGCGCCAAATGATACGGTAGGTATCTTGCAACGAAAGAGGGGAGGATATCTTCAGGCGATCTTGTAGCAGCTTTTTGGTCGGCAGGAACGGTGTGGCCTTGTCGGCATGGTGCTGTAGTTCTTTCAGGGACAGGCCAAGAAGGTTAACAATGCCGACGCGCCCTGCCAAGGATTCCGTAACGCCCTGCATAAGTTGGAATTGTTGTGACCCTGTCAGCCAGAACATGCCGTTCTTGTGTTCCTTGTCTACCGCCATTTTGATGTGAGGCAGAAGCTCTGGCGCATACTGGATTTCATCGATCAGGACTGGCGGCTTGAAGCGCTGCAAGAATAGGGACGGCTCTTCCCGCGCCAGCGTCGCCAGTGTCGGGTCATCAAGGGTGATGTAGGTGCGCTCATCCTTGCTGAGATGCTGAAGGATGGTGGTTTTGCCGACCTGGCGAGGGCCCGTCACCAGCGTCACGGGAAACTGGCCCGCTGCCTTTTTGAGAAACCCTTCTAATGTGCGCTCTATGTACATGTTTCGTCCAATTTAATTTATAATATTAAAATAGACGAAAAATACTAAAATGGCAAGTGACGGCTTTTGATTCGGAGCATAAGATAAAAATCTTGTTTTTAACCAGTAAGTTAGCTAATGTGTGGAAGTGAATGAGGCAGAGCTTACACATACTGCCTATCTAGCGCAAAAATTAGCGCATAAAAAGAATAATCATAAAAATTCAAATTAAATCAATTATATAAATTGTGGCTAATCCGTCTCATAACCTGAAGGCCGCAGGTTCAAATCCTGCCCCCGCAACCAATCTTCTCAATGAGTTAGTAACGAATTCTTAAGCGTAATCTGTCATAATAGAGGAGAAACGCCATGGAGAATCGTACCGACTCAATTTCCGCACAAAACAACCATCCCATTTTCGGCGGCAGAGCCTATGTCTTCCGCCGCGACCGCAGCCCGTTTTGGTAGGCGGCAGCCTTCCTGAACGGGCATAATTACCGCCATAGCACCAAGGCCGAAGCCCTCGAAGAGGCTGTAAAGGTGGCGGAGGACTGGTATCTCCGCCTCCACGGGCAAGCCTCTATCGGTGTCCTGCCCGCCCCGTCCGAGGAGGCCAAGACCGAGCCGACCTTCGCCGACATCGCCGACCAGTTTATCAAGGAATATGCCGTCCTGACCGAAGGACAGAGAGCGCCCCGCTGGGTGCAAGGCCATCAAATCCGCCTTCGCGTCCATTTGATACCTTTCTTTGGAGACTTGCCTATATCCCAAGTTACTTCAGGCAAAATTCAAGAATATCGTGTCATGCGAATGACCCCGCTCACCGAAAAGAATCCCAATGCCAGAGACAACCGCGACTTCAAACCCAAACAGAGCCTTTGAAAAGCAAATTCTTTCCGACAGAGACTTCATTCTCGCAAAAATCCCTTCAACGGAAATTGAAGTCGCGGCAAACATAGACGAACTGGTCGAATAAGTGCCACGTCATTTTCGCAGGACGGCGGCGGATCAAACAGCGCAACGCCGGCGCCTCGAAACCCGATCGGGTCTGAAAGCGGCCGGCGTTGCTGACAGAGACAATGAAGAAACCTTAAAACCTGTATCCGGCGCGGAGCATCGCGGCGTTCTCGGTATAGCCCGTCTTGTAGCGGAAATCGTAGTTCGCCGAAAAGTCCCAGTTGTTCGTCTGGTAAAGGTGCACGCTGGTGCCGATATCGAAGGTGCTGCGCGCCGGGTTGGGGCCTGTCGCAGTCCAGCTTGTGCCGCCGCCCGCCAGTTGCGCCGTCATGCTCAGGTTCTGACCGGTGAAATCATAGAGATATTGGGCGTGCACTTCCGGCTTGAGGACGGAGCCGTCTTCCTGACGATACATCCAGCCCGCCTTGATGCCGAGGTTGCCCTGAAGCTGGTCGATGGAGCTGCTGCCGACGGTGAGATCGGATCCGCCCGCACCCGTTTCCGTGTAGCCGCCTGCGCTGTAGTGCGACCATCTCAGGCCGACGTCCGGCGTCACCAGCGCGCTCCGGTAGTGGAAATTGCGCCCGAGGTCGGCGTTGGCGGTGAACTGGTTGGCATCGTAGCTGCCGTGCGCGTAAACGCTGGCGGTCGGCTCGCGGTCCGTCTTGTTGGTGTTGTAGCCGTAAGCCAGCATGCCGCGCAGAAAGTCCTTCGCGTCGAGATTGTAGTTGCCGTAGAGGGAAAGCTGGTAGGAATCGACGTTGGTGCTGGCGGTATTGACGGTTTTCGAATTGACGTCCGTCCGGCCGTAGCTGATGGCGAAGCCGAGCAGGCCGTTGTCGATCAGCTGCTTGCTGTCGACGCCCATCGTCGCGCCGTAAGTGTTGGAATTATAGCCGGAGACGCCGCCGCGCGCGTCCTGCGTCGCCCAGTCGCCGAAGCCCTGCATCCACATGTGGACGCCGTGGGTGATGTCGCCCGCGGCCATGCCGGTGGTGTCGCCGCTGCCGTTGTCCAGCGACGCCATGCGGTTGTAAAACTGGTGCCAGGTGCTGTCGCTGACGTTGAAGGCGCTTTGCATCGCGCCGCCGTTGAGGATCGGCTGGAACATTTCCAGCTGCTGGTTGAGGGCCGCCTGCGTCGGCGCGGCGTAAAGCGCCGACACCATCGCCTGGATCTGCGTATTGGCGGACGCCAGCAGGTTGGTCTGGATCTGGTTGGCGACGGCGCTGGTGCTCGATGTCGCGCCGGACGTCAGCGTATGCGGGTTGGTGACGATCAGATAGAGCTGGCTGTTCGTGCCGAGGGTGGACGTCGCGCCGTCCTCCAGCGCGAAGTTCCACATGTAAGAACTGCCGGAAACGGTCGCCACGTTGACCGACGACGCAACGCCGTTGATCTCCGCCTGCGTCGCGCCGGACGCGACCATCATGTTGCCCGCGGCAAGGCTGGCGGCGCTCGAGCCGATGGCGACCTTGAAGTTGCCCGTGCTGGCGAGATTGACGCCGCCGCTGGTGACACTGATCGTGCCGTGGCTGGCGGCGCTGTTGACGCCGACCGCCAGATTGCCGACGGGCGCCGTCGTCATGTTGGCGAGCCCGAGCGTATTCCCGGCCGCAACCGTCAGCGTTTTGCCGGAGGAGATCGCAAGATCGGTGCCTTGGAAATTGGTGCCGTTGGTGGTGAAGTTGCCGCCGACGACGAGGTGCGTCGTGGCGGTGGGGGCGGTGAAGACGCTGCCGTCGATCGCGCCGCCGTTGATATCGAGCGTGACGGAACCGGCGGTGACGTCGATCGCGGCGGTCGAACCCTTGATGGTGCCGGTGTTGGTGATGGTGCCCGCCGCGCCGTTGACATAGATGCCGTAGCCGGTGCCCGCGGCGGTGGCTTCGATGGTGCCGGTGTTGTTGAAGCCGCCGGTCAGGGTCGCGCCTTCGTAATCGAGGCCGTAAGCCTTGTCGGTGCCCGCAACGGAGCTTGCGCTGGCCTTGATTGTGCCGGAGTTGGTGACCGCGCCGGTGATCGTGCCGCTGCCGAACAGCATGCCGTGCGCCGTGTTGTTGAGACCGCCGCCCGCGCTGGCGGCCGTGGCGTCGATGGTGCCGGAGTTGGTGACCGTGCCGGAAATGGTGGCGCCCGCGAAATCCATGCCCGTGGCCTCGACTTTGGGAATGACGGTGCCGGCGACGGACGTGACCGTCTTCGCCGTCGCGGTGATGGTGCCGGCGTTGCTGATCGAGCCGCCGTCCGTGCCGCCGTTAAGATAAATGCCCATGGCGGTCGCGTTGGCCGCGCCCGTGCCGGTCGGCGCGGTGAACGTCGCCGCGGCGGAAATCTTGCCGCCGCTCTGGTTGGTGATGTCGCCGGTGATCACGCCGGCCGAATCATTAATGCCTATGCTTTGCAAAGCGCCAAGGCCGGCTGTCTGCGCCGCCGTGGTGGTAATCGTGCCCGCGTTTGTTGCGTAATCGCCCGCCGTAATGGTGACGCCCGACGCGCTTGTCGCGGTGACCGCAATCGACGCGCCGGAATTGACCGTCAGCGTGCTGCCCGCGCAGTTCAAGGTTTGCGCCCCGTTGGTTCCCGAGAGCGTCGCCGTCGTCGCCGTACAGGCCATGGCTGTTGCAGGCATCGCCAGAACCGCCGCCGCGACAAGCGCCGTGGTGACAGTCAGATTTTTGCGGAAGCGTGTCGATTGCATTTATACCTCCCGGGTATGATGAATTTCATATGGATACGAAAACAGCGCTCCTCCAAAAGAACTGTCGCGGACTTGACAAAGAAGAGCTTGGTTTTACAGGCACAGTCAAGTCGCCTTGGCGATTTTTATCAGGACAAATCGCTGACGGCATCATTTTATATGCATTATCATAATTTTATATGCATTATCATATGTCATTGCGCGTGAGGCGCCGGCGCGTCGTCCAAGGCTGCGATCAGCGGCGCAAGATGGCTTTCATAGTTTTTCCAGCGCTGTTTGGAGGATTTATAAATCGGCTGACGCACCTGCATGACGCTCGCCGTGCGGACAGGACGGTCGTTCTTATGAAAGTCTAGACAGGCGTCGTTCCACGGCAGGCCGCAATAGGCGAGCAGTTTTTTAGCTTCCGTTTCGGTGTCGTCGACAAGATCTTCATACCGCAAGTCGTAGAACGCGTCCGGCGGCAGGAGCGCGCGCCAGTGCGCCATCAGGTCGCGGTACGTGCGGTAATAATGGCCGAGCTCCGCGAGATCGTAGCTGAAGTTCTGCCCGTGCGCGAAAAGCCGCGTGAAGCACGACAGGCAGGTGTCGACAGGGTCGCGCGTGACATGGATGATCTTTGCGTTCGGCAGCATGAGCTTGATCAGCCCGATATAATGAAAGTTGCCCGGCATCTTGTCGGTCACGCGTCTTGCTCCGCGACCGCGCGCCGCGAGGCCCGCGGCATACTTGCGGCCCATCTCCGCCAGCGCGGCGGCGTCGAGAGTTTTTATTTTTTCGGCGAAACCCGCGCTGCCCGGCGACGCCCCGATGCAGTCAGCGAGATCGCGCAATTCCCCTGCGCCGCATACGTCAGGATGGCTGGAGAGGATCTGCTCCGTCAGCGTGGTGCCGGAGCGCGGCATGCCGAGGACGAAGACCGGCACGTCCGAAGGATCGCCCGCGCCCGCGTGCCGCGCCATGGAATCTTTCGTGAACAGGTTTTTCAGTTGCGCGATCTCGCCGTCGCGCGCCACGACGCTGTATTCCAGCGTCGTTCTTTTCAGGCGGCATCCTTCGAGAAAATAAGGGAAGGCGCGGTCATAGTCCTTCAGGTCGTCGTGCATCTTGCCGAGGGCGAAATTGAGCTGTATCGCCTTCGAGGCGATCATGGGGCCTTCGAGTTTTTTCGCCTCCTGCCGCAACAGCGCGACATCCGGATCGTCCGGCGCGATCTTCTTCGCCTGCGCCAGCGCGCAGAGCGCCAGCAGCCTGTCGCCGCCCGCGCCGAGACCCGCGCGGAAAAACGTCTCCGCGCCCTTCAGGTCGCCGCGTTCCATCAGCAAATGGCCGTATCCGAGCTTGGCGGGAATATGCCTTTCATCCAGCGCCAGCGCTTTCCTGAAAGACTCTTCCGCCTCATCGTCGCGGCCTTGCGCAAGAAAGATCGCGCCGGCCAGCGCATGGGAATCCGGCGCCTGCGGATCAAGCTCCAGCAGGCGCGCCGCCATGTCAGCCGCCGCCGCGAGGTTGTTGACTTCGAGCGCGACCATGACCAGCCCCGCGTGCGCGGGCGCAAGGCGCGGATCGCACCGCAAAGCCTGCCGGTAGGCCTCTTCAGCATCCTGAACCCGCCCCAGCGCCATCAACGCAAGACCGCGGTTGGAATGGGCGGCCGCGTCGTCCGGCGCCGCGGCCAGCGCGCCGTCGAGCACGTCCAGCGCCTCTCGCGGCTTGTCGCGGCGGACGAGAATCTCGCCAAGATTGCTTTGCGGGTCGCGGAACCTCGGGTTCGCCCTGATAGCGGCGCGGAAATATCCTTCCGCCTTTTCGTCGTCATGCCGCGCGCGCGCGATGCTGCCCATGTTGTTGAGCGACGGCGCGAAAGCCGGATCGAGCCTCAGCGCGCATCCGTGGCAATATTCCGCCTTGTCGAAATCCCCGAGGTCGTAATAGGCAAGCCCGAGATTGGAATGCGCGGCGACGAAGGAGGGATCGAGTTTCACCGCTTTCCTGCCGTATTTCACGGCGTCTTCAAGACGCCCGAGCAGACGGCACATCTCGCCCATGTTGGCGTGATAAAAAGCCTGCTTGCCGTCGAGCGCGATGGCGCGGGCGACGAGTTCCGCCGCGACGTCCGTTTTGCCCGCCATGTGCGCGACCACGCCGAGCAGGTGCACGGCGGGCGCCCAATCCGGCGCGGCGGCGAGAATATCGCGCAAAATGCGCTCGGCCTCCGGAAGCCGCCCGGCCTGTTGCAGTTCTTCCGCCACGGCGAGCGCCTGAGCGGGACTCAGCGCCTGCCGCTGCGGCCTCACGGTTGCGGCGGCGCGCGCACTCCGGAACGTCCGCCTTTTTTCCTGATCTTCGTTGTCGCTCATGACCGTCATGATAATCGCGCGCGCGCGCGCATCCAAGCCTATAAGCGTCGCGCGGCCGTTTATATAAAATATATATACTTAATAAACTATGTTCTTTTTCCAAAAGCATTTATATACCGCAAAACAGGAAATTTAGGTTATGGACGGATTTTTTTCGCTCGGTTATAATCGCAGTGTATTTTTTCTCTCCCCATATTTTTTCAAACACATCGAAAGGACAGAACGACCATGGCGATCACACGCAGGGATATACTTGGCATCGCGGCGAAAACGAGCCTCGCCGGCATCATGATGGAAACCGTCGGCATACCCGCCGCGCAAGCGGCCGAATCGGCGGCGCTGCCGTCGCTCGTCGAACCGCGGGCGAAAACGCTGAAGGAGCTTCAGGCCGCGCTGGAACGCGCGCCGCGCCGCCGCGACTTCAAGGAAGTGCCGATGATTCTCACCTCGCCCGAACAGTGGGACAGCGAGGCTTTGTCGCTGGTCATGAACTATCGCGGCAAGGTCAAGCAGGTCTGGAACAACACCAACCTCGAAGGCCCGTGGCTCAACCTGATGCGCAACGCGATGAACTGCCAGGTCTGGTCGTTCAAGAACCCCGACTTCCTCACGGTATCGGCGACGCACGGCGCGGCGCACCTCGCGCTTTACGACGATTACCTCTGGGACAAATACAAGCTCTCCAAACTGACCAAAGACAAGTACAAGGAGAACGTCTTCATCAAGGCGCCCAAGGCCGCCGTCGACGACGCAGGGAAATTCGAAGATCCCTTCGGCGTCTTCTCTCCCAAGGACAATTCCATCGTCAGCCTGCAGGCGCGCGGCGCGGTGTTCCTGGCCTGCCACAACGGCGTTTTCGAGCTGTCCTACAAGCTCCACGCCAAGGGCGTCAACCCCGACAAGCTGACGCTCCCGCAAATGGTCGCCGAATTCACCAATCACCTGATCCCCGGCGCGGTCCTGACGCCGGGCATCGTCGGCACCATTCCCGAATTGCAGGAAAAGGGCTTCCACTACGCTTAAAACCCAAGGGAGAAAATCCATGCGCAAAAACGCTCTTCTGGCCGCCGCGATCGCGGCATGCGGGGTATTGCTGTCCTGCGCGTCCGCCCATGCGGAGAAAATCAGCCCGCCATGGAACGGCGGGCGGAACGATCCCGTCTTGAGCAAAGGCCTCGACATCACCGTCGACGGCGTGGACAATCTGCCCGACTTCCACGGCGATCCGGCGACCTCTGAACTCTCGATCTTCGTCGGCGGAAACTATTATTTCGCCATGGCTCCGCTGGTCGCGGCTTTCGAGGAAGAGCATCCGGACCTGCGCGGTAAAATCTACTATGAAACCGTTCCGCCCGGACTGCTCGCCGACCAGATCGCCAACGGCGGCACGGTCACCGTCGGCAACATGACGTGGACCGTGAAGGCCGACGTCTACGCCGCGGGCATGAAGCGCGTGAAGGCCATGCAAGCGCAAGGCAGACTCGCCGGAAAGCCGGCGCCGTACGTCACCAACGATCTTGCGATCATGGTGCCGAAAGGAAATCCCGCGCATGTCATGACTTTAAACGACCTCGGCAAGCCGGGCGTCAGGCTTGTGATGCCCAACCCGAAATGGGAAGGCATCGCGCGGCAAATCCAGATCTCGCTGAGAAAAGCGGGCGGCGCGAGGCTTGAAAAAACCGTCTATGAAACCAAGGTCGCGAACGGCGAAACGACGCTGACGCACATCCATCACCGCCAGAGCCCAATGTTCCTGATGGAAGGCAAGGCCGACGCCGGCGTGACGTGGAAGTCGGAAGCGGTCTTTCAGGAGAAAAACGGCAACCCGATCTCATACGTCGCCATCCCCGCCAAGGACAACACCACAGCCGTTTACGCCGCGGGCGTTCTCAAGGACGCGCCGCACCCCAAAGCGGCGCAAGCGTGGGTGAAATTCCTGAGCTCGCCCAAGGCGCTGGCGATCTTCGCTGAATACGGCTTCAAACCCTACAGGAAATAAACGAGGACAGCATGGCATCTCCCTCCGGCACACAGACTTCCCCGCAAGCGCAAACGGCCGACTGGCGGCTGGTCGGCATGGTTCTTCTCTGCGTGCGCTTCGTGCAGGGATGGATTTACTGGGGCGGCGGCAGCCGGCGGTTCATCTACGCGCCGCAAAAGCTCGATCCGCACGCCGCGCACTGGATGGCCAACAAGTTCCAGACCGCCATGCCCGGCGCGATCCTCGGTATGGATCATGTCGTCGATTATCTTCTCCGGCACGCGCACCTGCTCTATGCGGGCGTCATCCTGTTCAGCGCGGCGGAACTGGTCGTCGGCCTGTTTTTGCTCCTCGGCTTCATGACGCGCGCGTCGGCGCTGGCGTCGATGGGCCTGAGTTTCGTTCTGATGCTTTTGTTCGGCTGGCAGGGCGCGACCTGCATCGACGAATGGACGATGGCCTCGGCGAATTTCGCCATGGGCGCGGCGCTGTTGCTGGGCGGCGCGGGGTTTTACTCGGTAGACGCGTGGCTGATGAACAAAAAGCCGCATCTCGCCGCAGCGCGCTGGTTCACCTGCCTTGCCTCCGGCCCGCAGCCGGAAAACGCCGTGCGCAGGCTCTCCAGATGGCTTTTTCTCGTCACGATCGTCTTTGTCGTGTCGACCTATAATTATTACCGCGGCTCGGTCTTCACGCCGTTTCACGGCGGCCCCGTCAGCCCGGCCAAGCATCATGTGACGCTGACGGACGCCAAAATCCTTGCCGACGGCGGCGTCTCCTTTCACGCCTATCTCGACGGCGGAACGCCCGCCGTGCCCGCCCATGTCGCGCGGATCGAACTGAAGAACGCCGGTGGCGCGCTGGTCGAAACCTGGACCGGCGGCATGCTTGCCGCGCTGCCGAAAACGGCCTTCGCCAACGACTATGCCTATAACAAATTCGCCCCCGGTTTCGAGAGCATCGCGGCGCCGGTCGGCGCGAAAGCGACGATCTCCCTGCCCGCGGCAGTGCGCGGCATACGGCTCGTCAACGGCCTCTACACGATCGAGGCGACGCTGATCGACGGCAGAAGTTTTTCCGCCAAAGCCGTCCTGCGCTAAAACAAAAAATCACTTCGCGGATTTGATGCGATTGCGTCCCGTGTGCTTCGCCTCGTAGAGCGCCGCATCGGCGCGATCGATGAAGCTGGTGACGCTTTCGCCTTTCACGTATTCGGCGACGCCGCCGGAGAGCGTGATCCGTCCGAGCGTCTTGTTGTTGTTCTTGTTGACGACTTCCTTGTTTTCCACCGCGCGGCGCAGGCTGTCGGCCACGCGTTCCGCGCCGGAAAGCGGCGTGTTGGGGAAGATGATGGCGAATTCCTCGCCGCCGAACCGCGCGGCGAAGTCCCCGCCCTTGATGCCGTCGGTCAGCGTGCGCGCGACGAGGCGCAAAACCTGATCGCCGACCTGATGGCCGTAAGTGTCGTTGAATTTCTTGAAGTGGTCGATATCGATCATCAAAAGGCACAGCGCGCCGCCGCCCGCGTCGGCATCGGAAATCCAGTCGCGGATCTGCTTGTCGAAGGCCTTGCGGTTGGAAAGATTGGTCAGCCCGTCGGTCAGGGCCTCTTTTTTGACGTTGTCGAGGTTCTTCTTGAGCTCGGCGACCTGCGTCGACGAGCTTGTCAGCTCGTATTCGAGGTTCTGGTTTTTCTCGAGCATCATACGGGTGTCCTCGACGATGGAGGAGACGGCGTCGGCCAGTTCTTCCAGCGTTTCGGCGTTCTTGATCTTTTCCGAGACGTCGTTGAGCGAGCCGCCGTAATCGCTGGTCATCGACTTGACGGAGTCGATGGTGCCCGCAAGGTCGCTGATCGCCTGCTGGATATGGTCGGAAATCGTCCTGATGGCGTCGGCGCGCGCGGTTTCGCTGAGGAAACGCTTGTAGAATTTATGGCAGGCGGCCTCGTCCAATACGCTGGGATGCGCGTCGATCGCGCTTTTGATCTCGGGATCGCCCTGAAAATAGCGGAACCACAGCTCGTAAACCTGCGGAGTCGGCTCAAGGCCAAGCATCTCTATCTTTTCCATCGCCTGCCGCGCAAGATCTCTCACGCGCGGCGCGACGGGCGCCGCCTTGGCAGGCCGGGCTTCCGATGGGTGCTCAGACAAAACCGAAACTCCGTATCACATTAACCTCCACGGCCGCGCCGGAACGCAGGCCAGTCTTCAGTCTACCCGCAAGTCGTAAATAAATCCTGAGTATCATGCAAGAATGTATGCAGTTTTACGCATTCCGGAAATATAAATCATCAAAAAAGACTTCATCAAATTCCAATCCCCTTATATATTACGAAAAAAAATATTTGCTTGTATCTGCGCAAAGCCTGCACAAAACTACACGCATCTCTTATTATATAAGAAGGAACCGCAAAAAGACATGAACGACCTGCTCGCCACCATCAAAAAAACCCTCTTCGTTCCCCTGCATCCCGCGGGACGGCCTTTCATCATCGGCGCGGCGGTGCTCGCGCTCGGCCTGCATGAAGTCGGTCCTTACGCCGGATTCGCCGGCATCGTGCTTCTGGCCTGGTGCGTTTATTTCTTCCGCTGCCCGGTGCGCGTCACGCCGGTGCGCAAAGGCCTGCTCGTCAGCCCCGCCGACGGCATCGTGCAGATGATCGTGCAAGCGCCCCTGCCGCCTGAACTCGCAGACGCGAAAGAAGACGGCGACAAGCTCTTTTCCGCCGAAACGCTGACGCGCGTCTCCGTGTTTCTCAACGTCTTCGACGTGCACGTCAACCGCATCCCCGCCGACGGCGAGATCAAAAAGGTCGTCTACCGTCCCGGCAAATTCTTCAATGCCAGCCTCGACAAGGCCTCGGTCGACAACGAGCGCTCGACCGTGCTGATGAAACTTTCCGGACATGACAGCAGCGTCGCGTTCGTGCAGATCGCGGGGCTCGTGGCCCGGCGCATCATCTGCAAGCTCGCGGGCGGACAGACCGTGAAGGCGGGCGAGATTTACGGGCTGATCCGCTTCGGCAGCCGCGTCGATGTTTATCTTCCGCCCGGCGTCAATCCACTGGTATGCGTCGGCCAGCGCATGGTCGGCGGCGAAACCGTGATCGCGGACCTTGCCTCTTCCGAGGAGACCCGCACCGGCGAAAACCGCGCGGAGAACGCCTTCGCGCCCGCGGGGAACGACGCCGCCCATGGATAAAAAGCCCCGGAAACTCTCCCTGCACAAGCTGATCCCCAACATGATCACGCTCACCGCCATGGCGTCGGGCATGACGGCGATCAAGTTCGCCATCGACGGCAAATGGCAGGAAGCCGTCATCGCCGTGTTCGTCGCCGCTTTCATGGACGGGTTCGACGGCGCGGCCGCACGCCTCCTCAAGGCGCAGAGCAAGCTCGGCGCCGAGCTCGACAGCCTGTCCGATTTCGTCAGCTTCGGCGTCGCACCCGCGCTGATCACCTTTCTCTGGACGACGCACCAGTCCGGACGATTCGGCTGGATCACGGCGCTGGTTTTCATGATGGGCGTGGCCTTGCGCCTCGCGCGCTTCAACGTCGCCAAGGCTGAGGAAGCGCCAAGCGACCCGCTGGCGAAATATTTCACCGGCGTGCCCTCGCCCGCGGGCGCCGCGCTGGCGTTGCTGCCGCTGATGGTCGTCTTCCAGATCGGCGCCGCCGCGGGGAACGGCTTTTTGCCCGCCGTCACCAACCCTTATGCCGTCGGCCTCTGGCTGATCGTCGTCGCGGCGATGATGGTGAGCCACATCCCGACCTTTTCCAGCAAGCAGATCCGCGTGCCGCAGAAAATGTCCGTTCCGGCGCTAGCCGTGTTCGGCCTGCTCATCGCCGGCCTGATCAACGAGACCTGGCCGACGCTGACGCTGCTCTGCGTCGTCTACCTGCTCGCCATGCCGCTGAGCGTGCGGCATTACGCACGCAAGAAGGCTTCGCTCGCGCAAGGCATCAGTGACCCCGACGACGCCGACCAGGACGAATGAACAGCCCGCAAAAGGTGGTCACTTCTCGAAAAACAGCCTGCGCAAAATGCCCGGCGCCAGCACCGAGAGCGGATTGACCGTGACGTCGGGATCCGCCTTCGATCCCTTGACCGTATAAGTCGCGGCGAAGATGCCGTGGCCGCCGCCGGTCAGGATGTTGCCGACGATCGGGATGACGCTGACCAGCTTGTTGATGTCGGAAACGGGAATGATCGTGCCGCTCATGTCGACGGTGTTGTTCCAGTCGTCGATCACGCCCTTGAACGTCAGGCCGAGGGACGCGCCGGACGTCTCGCCGTGACGGATGGTGATCAGCCGGATGTTCTTCTGCGTTTGCGGCTCACCTTTGTCTTTCCACCAGAAATCGCAGCGCATCTTGTGAAAGGCGATGCCCTTGCCGTTGAGCAGCTCCATGAAGCCGCTTAAGGACAGCGCATTGAGGAGCCTGCCCAGCACCGGCACGTTGACGAGCGAGAAGTTCATCATGTAAACGGTGCCGTGCATGTCGCGGCGGCCGGGGTCGTTGGCGTCCGGGCTTCCGCTGACGACGAGTCTGCCGCCGCGCACGCCGTCGGAAATGCCGATCGCGCTCAAAGCCGCGCCTGCGTTGTCCGCCACGAAATGCAAGGCATGACCTTTGAGGCCGGGAAGATAGCTCAGTTTCAGCGGCTTTCCGCCCGCGGTGCCGGTCGCCGTCGCGCTGTCGATCCGCCCCCAGGCGTTGCGGCGCATGGAAAGGCTGAGATTGCCGATTGCGCCGCCGTTGCCCGTATAGAGCGTGACGACTTTCATGGCGAGATTGACCGGCGGCGTCTCTTCCGCGGCGGCGGCATCGCTTTTCGGCGCCACGCCGTCGCTCAGAATCCGCGACGCATCGAACGACGGCCCGGTGATGCTGACGTCGTAAGCGCCCGCGATGCGGTCCAGATCGACCGCGACATCGGTTTTTCCCATCTTCACCTGCGGCAGGGCGGCGCTGGACAGCGTCTTTCCGTCCGGCGCGAAGGTCAGGTCGCCGTTGACCTGCGCCTTGTCCGTTTCAAGGTTCAGGTTGTTGATGTCCTGCAGAACGCCGTTTTTGAACTCCATCGTCATGCCAAGCGTGCCGCCGACGCCCGGCTGCTTCGTGTAACCGGCGGCGGGAACGGTGAACCCCGCCGCAGTGATGTCGCCGTTGAAGACCAGCGCGGCCGTGCCGGTCTTTTTCTCGGTATAGGTCAGCGTCGCGGGGATGTCGCCCGTCACCTGCAAAAACGCCGGAACGCCGAGCCGCGCCATCGACGGATCGTCCAGCGGCAACGACGCCCTGATCTCACGGTCGAACGGCGCGCCCGGAAGGAAGTTCTTCTTCCAGTCGAACGTCACGGGCATCGTGCCGAGAACGCCCTTGCCGCTGATATCGAGCGCGCCCTGCCCCAGCGTCAGCGCCACCGGCCCGCCGCTCAGCGGCATGCCCGCGGCCACGTCTTTCAGTAAAATGTTGTCGAGCGCGGCCTTCGCCGTCACCGCGACATCGTCGAGCTTGAGCGCGTTATAGAGCGGAAACTTGAAATCGACGTCCACCGCCGCGTCGCCCGCGGCGTTTTTCGTGTCCAGCCCGAGTTTCTGCGGATAGCCGAGCGGCTTGCTTTCCAGCACCTTCAGCGCCGTCCCGAGCGGGCCTTTCAGCGCGACGGAAATGTCGATCTTCGAGTGCCGCGTGTCCGTCGCCGCATCAAGGCCGGTAATGGCGATTTTGGAATGCGTCACGCGCATGTCGCCGAGCGCGCCGCCGGAAATGTCGAGATCGAAAGAATTGCTGTCGTAGGTCGCGGCGCCCCTGACTTTCTTCACCGGCATCAGGGGCGGAAAATAATCCACCGTGATGCCGTGGAACGCGATGCGCCCGCCGACGCGCTTCACCACCGGCATGTTCAAACCTTCCCACGGCGGCGCGCCGCGTCTCAGGCAAACGCGCACCGGCGCGCGCAGCGCGAGATGCAACGTCGCTTGCGTCGCCATGCCGCCGGAAAGGTGGCCGGTGACCCAGCCCCGCGCGTCCGCCGCCAGCGGCGGCGGCCAATAGGTCTTGAGGCTGTCGAGCGGCATGTCCCTCAGCACGGCGTCGGCAACGATGTCATACCCGTTCGCGCCGCCGGAATCATCCTTGAAAGGCGTCACCGTGCCGCTGCCCGTCACGCGCGGGCCGCCAAGATTCGCACTGAAGCTCCGCACCGTCAGATCGCCCGCCGCGGTGTCGAAAGTTCCATAGAGACGCGCGGATTCGACCGGCACGGGCGCCGGAAAAAACCCCGCCAGAGAAAATTTCCCCGCGCCCGAGCTGAAGGCGAAACGCCCGCCCTGCGGGATGAAGTTGCGGTCGAGCGCGACGAAGACGCGCCCGCTCAGCGGCACGGCCGCGCCGGAGAACATTTTCAATTCCGGGCTTTTCTGCGCGAGCAGAGCGGGATCGAGCCCG
Source organism: Pseudomonadota bacterium (assembly GCA_021845905.1). Lineage (GTDB taxonomy): Bacteria > Pseudomonadota > Alphaproteobacteria > Micavibrionales > UBA2020 > PALSA-926. The sequence goes on along the minus strand of JAJZVA010000002.1, from coordinate 251,887 downwards.
GAAAAAGCGACGGTGCCCTCCGCGCGGCGCGTCGTCCAGTCATAGAGGAAATCGCCGCGCACCAGCGCCGCCGTCGCGGGCACGCGCCCGATGGCGGCAAGCACGCCGACTTCCAGTCCGCGCCCCGCGCGGCGGAAGTCGATGTCGGTGTCGCCGGATTTCCAGCTGACGCCGAGAGCCTTGTCCTGATAAAGCAGCGCGGCGTCGGTCACGCGCACCTCGTCGAGCCCGCCCAGAAAGGTGGAGCGCGAGTCGTTCCTGATCTGCGCGAGGAAGGATCTAAGCACATCGACCGCCTCCGGCGTATCCGCGAGGGCGGGCGGCGGCGTTTTTTGCCCCGACGCGGCGGCGGGCGGCCTGTCGTCCGCGTCCGCATCGCCGACGTTGAGCGCGAAATGGCCGGCGGCATCGCGGACGATTCGCAGCGCGGGTCCGTAAACGCGGATGACGCGCGGCACCAGCGCGCCGAACAGCAAATGCCTTTTCGACAGGCGCACGCCGATCCGCTCCACCGAAAGCACCGGCGTGCCGTCGGCGCGCGTGACCTGCACGTGCCGCATCTCGAACATGAAGGGATGACCGCGCCCGCCCCACGTCAGCACCGTCGTGCCCGCCGAAAAGCGGAAATCATGCTGTTCGGCGTTGACGGCGCGCTCGATGCGCTTGGTCAGGAAGCCCACTTCCATCGGCCCGTGCGACAGGCGGAAGATCAGGTATCCCCAGAAGAGCAGAAACAGAATGCCGCACAGGCCGACGATTTCGAAGCCGATGGCCAGCCCGCGATTGAAGTGATGCAGGCGTTTCCCCGGCATTATTGGTTCGTCTGCGTGGCGCCGTTATATCTGCCGATGTTGCCGACAAACTGCTGGAAGAGGGTATAATCCTTTCCGGCCGTCGGCGTCGTCTGGCTGACGGGCACGACGTTGCGCGCCTCTTGCGGGCTGATTTCGCTGACCGACGCCACCGTATCGTTGTTGCTACGGTCGAACTTGACGCAAACGATCTTCTGCTTGAGGACGACCGGCGCGTAGACGCCTTCCTGCGACGTCCGCTCGCCGATGTAATACCAGGTATCGTTGTCGAACGGCGCGACGACGGTCGGTGGGCCCCAGGCCGAAAGGACGTCTTCGCGCGTCGAGGTTCCGGCGGTGATTTTCTGCACCTGGACCTCCGTCAGCAGATTGCCCCGCGTCGCCTTGACGGGCGTGCAGGCCGACAGCGCGACAACAAGCGGCATGGAAAAAACCAGCGCGAAAAAAAGAGAGATGAACTGTTTTTTCATGTGCGGAAACCCGCTCCTTTCCCGGTCTTTGCCTCAAAAGGCACGCAAAAGGCGGGTGACGCGCCATGCCGTGCCGTAAAGACAGTTGTTTTTTACCGATATCATGTATATCACTTTGAAATAAGCAAGGACAGGATGCAAAAAAAATGACGATTCAGCCGGAATTTTCGCATACCGTGGCTGTTGACAGCCTTATTCCGGATAAACCCCGCGCCGCCCGTTTCGCGGCCACGGACGCCGAATGCGCGGCGCTGGCGCGGCGCTTCGATCTTCAATCGCTGTCCGGCCTGACCGCCGACCTGACCGTCACCCGCCTCAGCGACGGCAATATTATTAAAATAGAGGGCAATTTCAGCGCCGAAGTGGTGCAAACCTGCGTCGTTTCGCTGCAGGGCGTTCCGGCGGAGATCAGGGCGCATCTCGACACTTATTTTACGGAAGATGGAAAAGAGGGCTTTGACGAAGACCTGCCAGCCGATGCGGGAATGGAAGACGAATTTCCGGATACCGTGATGCAAAACGGACAGCTCGACCTCGGCGAACTCGTCGCGCAATATCTCGCGCTCGAGCTTGATCCTTATCCCCGTGCGCCGGGCGTCAGCCTCGCCGCGCAACTCGCGGGAACCGGCGGCGAACAACCCAACCGGCCCTTTCAGGCACTGAAGAAACTCAAGGCCGACGAAGATGAATAAACCGCGCCGCAACGCCCGGTCTTCTTTCTTTTACGCGGCGCAGGCTTTTCTTTCACTCGCCGCGACGGTTTTTCTTCCGTCCGCCGCGCAGGCCGGCATTGACGCGACCTACACCGGCCACGACTACGTGAGCGTCACCAGCGCCGTGAGCGTGACGGAGTTGCAGGCCGTGCGCTTCGGCAACTTCGCCGTGGGATCGCCGGGCACGAGCGTTTCCTCCCTCACCATGACAGATACCGGCACGCGCAGCGTCTCGAACACCGGCACCACCATTTCGCTTCTCAACGGCGGCTCCGGCAGCGACGTGGGTTCGCAAGGCCCCGGCATTTATGAAGTCACCGGCGCGGGCGCGACCGCCAACGTTTATGTGTCCTTCACCGACCACACCGGCGCCGCCATCTCCTCCTCGAATCCCGTCGTTCTGACGGGGCCTCCCGGTTCCGGCACGTTCAACGTCTACGGCATGAACTTCAACCAGTCGGGCACCGACGCCAACGGCGCTTACATCGTCACCGACAGCAGCGGCACCGCCTACATAGAAGTCGGCGCGACTCTCTACACCGTTTCCGGCGTTTCAACCTACGCGCCCGGCACGTACCGCGGCACGTTCGACCTGGTTTTGAGTTACTGACATGAAAAAGCTTTTGCCTGCCCTCTTTTGTCTTGCCCTGCTCGCGCTTCCGGCGGCGCGGAGCTTCGCCGCCTACACCAACGACGGCGTCGAGGAGGAACCGCTTTATTTCGGGCAGGTCGTCATCACCAACAACACGAGCGCGCAATCCTGCACGATCCCCGCGGGAGGCACGATGACCTGCACGTCGGGGATAACCATCCTGCATACCGGACAGTACGGCGTCTTCGGCCTGTCGAATTACGACCCGACCGTCGCCATCTGGGCGTCGATCGCCTCGACGACCAGCCTGACCGGGCCGGACACCTCGACCTTCACCATCGGCAGCTTCACCTTCGCGCCCGACATCAGCACCATCGCCAACGCGCAAACGCCACCCGGCGGCACGCTCACGCTTTATATCGGCGCGACGCTGACCACCACGGCGGGCGAAACCTACAGCCTCGCGCCCTACCGCGGCACCTACGTCCTGCAGATCAATTACTGAGCTCTCAATCGTTCCTGTAAACCGAAATCCGGTTGCGGCCGGCTTTCTTCGCGTCATAGACGGCGCTGTCCGCGCGCGACAGCGGCCCTTCCACCGTCAGCTCGCCCGCGCGGTACTGGGCGATGCCGATGCTGGCGGTCATGCTGATTTTCTGGTCGTTGAACACGAGCATACTCTGGCTCACCAGCTTGCGCAGGCGCTCGGCGATGACGGCCGCGCCCTCGGCGTCCGTCTCCGGCAGAAGCGTCACGAATTCCTCGCCGCCCCAGCGGCCGAAAATATCGATCGTGCGCAACGCGTTGCAACACAGCGTGGTGAAGCGCTGCAAGGCCTTGTCGCCCGCGGCATGGCCGTATGTGTCGTTGAGGCGCTTGAAATGATCGAGGTCGAGCATCATGATCGACAGCGGGCGGTTGTAACGGTGGGCGCGCATGCTTTCCTCGTCCGCCAGAACCTTGAACTCGCGGCGGTTGAAGGCGCCGGTCAAAGGGTCGGTCGAAGCGAGACGCATCAACTCGTCTTCCGTCCGCTTGTCCTCGCTGATATCGCGCACCACGGCGGCATAACCGGGATGCAGCTTGTCCGCGCCCGCCTTGACGATGAAGATGCTCGCCTCGAATTCCTCGCCGTTTTTGCGGCGCCCGAAAATCTGCCGGCTGCGGCGCGTGGATTTTTTGACAAGATCGCCCGACGCGCCGAACTCTTCGATCATCAGGTCATGCTGCAGATGAAAGCGCTCGGGCAAAAGAATATTCAGGTGCTTGCCGACGACTTCTTCCGGGGCATAGCCGAAAATCCGCGACGCCCCTTCGTTGAAGAAGACGATGCAGTGATGGCTGTCGATCGCCACCACGCCATCCTCGAACCGCTCGATGATGGCGGTTGAAATATCGGACAGAAGATTTTTTTTCCCGAAGAACATTTTTCCTTTATTTTCTGTAGCCTGTCCAAAATAGGTTTAGCAACGTTTTCGCCGTTTTCCAACCGATTTGACTTTGCGCGGCGGCGCGGGCTAAAATCGTTGCACAAACAGAGTATTTTCCATGTCGTCAAGCATCACGGCCTTTAAAACGAAATTTCTTCTGGCGGCCCTGCCGGACATCCCTTTCGACGGCTGGACGCCCGAGCTTCTCCGGCGGACAGCGGAACGTCTGGGAATTTCCAAAGGCAGAATGGATATGGAATTTCCGTGCGGCGCCAGCGATCTCTCCCGTTATTTCTTCCTCTGGGCGACAGACGAAACGCTGAAAAAGCTCGCCCGCAAGAACATGGCCGCCTTGCGCGTGCGCGAGCGCATCGCGCTGGGCGTCAAAACCCGGCTGGAAGTTCTCGCCCCGCATAAAGAGGCGGTGCGCAGCGCGCTGGCCTTCATGGCGGCCCCGCCTCGGGCTTTCGCCATGCCGAAGCTGGTCTGGCACGCCGCCGACAAGCTCTGGTGGGCGGCAGGCGACACGGCAACCGACTACAATCACTATACCAAGCGCCTGCTGCTTTCGGGTGTGATCTCCACGACGACGCTATACTGGCTCAACGACGCGTCTCCCCGCCATGCGAAAACATGGGGATTTCTTGAACGCCGCATCGACAACGTGCTGAAAATCGGCATGAAGATCGCAAAGTTCAAGAAAAAAGAGCCGGCCTGACGATAAATTATATCCATAATGCAAGCAACTTCACATTTTGGAGTCGCCTTATCCGTCTGATCTGAAAAATATTATAGAAAATAGGAAATATCATGGATGCCACATTAAAAAAGAAAAGCAGAACATCGAAACGCCCGCCCGTGCGGCCGCGCGCTGGCTTTGAAACGGTCGAGGCCTTTTTCGTCGACATGAACGGCGTGCCGCGCGGCAAATGGGTTCCCGAAAGCAGCATCAAGAAAATAACCTCCGCGGGTCTCCGCATGGCGCTTTCGGCCTTTGCCGTCGACATCTGGGGCGAGGACGTGATCGAAAGCGGCCTGATCAAGGAAACCGGCGACAGCGACGGCAACTGCCGCCTTGTCGACGGCAGCCTGCGCCCCATGCCGTGGCTGAAGAATACCGCGCAGGCGCTCCTGACCGTGGACGGCTTCTTCGGCGATCCTCGGCAGGTTCTCGCCCGTGTCCTCGACCGCTACCAAAAAGCCGGCCTCACGCCCGTCATCGCCGCCGAACTTGAATTCTATCTGATCGACGCGCGTCGCGACGAATATGGCGGGCCCGTGCCCGCGCGCGCGCCCGCGACGGGCCGCCGCGCCGCCACCGCGCAAACCTACAGCCTCAGCACCACGGACGACTTCAGGAGCGTGCTTGCCGACATCAGCCGCTTTTGCGCGGCGCAGAACCTTCCCGCCGACACCACCATTTCCGAGAACGGCCCGGGGCAGTTCGAGATCAATCTCTCCCACAAGTCTGACGCGCTCGCCGCCGCCGACGACGCGGTTTTTCTCAAACGCCTCATCAAAGGCGCGGCGCGGCGTCACGGCCTTGCGGCCACTTTCATGGCAAAACCCTACAGCCGTCACGCGGGCAGCGGGATGCACGCCCATTTCAGCGTGCTCGACCGCAGCGGGCGCAACATCTTCGCCGGAAAAAACGCCAAGGGGTCGGCGGCGCTGCACCATGCGATCGGCGGCCTGTGCAAGACGATGGCCGACGGCATGGCGGTGTTCGCGCCCAATGTCAACGCCTTCCGCCGCTTCGCCGCGGCCAGCCCCGCGCGCGCGAAAATCGCCTGGGGCTACGACAACCGCGCCGCCGCGTTGCGCGTGCCGCACAGCGACATCGCCGCGACGCGCATCGAGCACCGCGTCGCCGGCGCCGACGCCAACCCTTATCTCGTTTTCGCGCTGATCCTCGCCGGCGCGCTGGAGGGGATCGAGAAAAAAACAAGGCCGCCCGCGCCCGCCAAAGGCGAGCACTGCCCGCCCAAAACGCCGTCGCTGCCGGTGACGCCGGACGACGCGCTCGACCTTTTCGCCCGCTCCAGGTTCATCGACCGCGCGCTGGGGCCCGATTACAAAAAGATATATCTCGCCTGCAAATGGCAGGAGATGGACGTCTTCGCATCCGAAGTCACCAGCGCAGAGCACGATGCCTACCTGATGGAGGCCTGACATGGGTTATCCCGATACATACTACGCCGCCACGCGCCATCCCGCGCCCGAACGTCCGCCGCTCAAGGGAGACGAGACCTGCGACGTTTGCGTGATCGGCGGCGGGTTCGCGGGCCTTTCCGCCGCGCTGCATCTCGCCGAAAGCGGAAAAAAAGTCATCCTGCTCGAAGCGGAGAAGATCGGCTTCGGCGCATCGGGCCGCAACGGCGGGCAGGTCGTCAACGGCTACAGCCGCGGATATGACGACATCCTGCGCCGCTGCGGCAAGGACACGGCCGAAGCGATGCTTGCCATGAGCTTCGCGGGCGGCGACATCATCCGCCAGCGCATCGAAAAATACGGCATTGCCTGCGATTACAGGGAAGGCACGTTTTTCGCCGCCTTCACCAAAAAGCAGATGGCCGGGCTGGAACACGAAAAGGCGCTGTGGGAGCGCGCGGGCAACACCGCGCTGGAGATGTTCGGCGCAGAAAGAATCCACGAAATCGCCGCGACGAAACTTTATATTGGCGGCCTGCTCGACCGCCGCGGCGGGCATCTTCATCCGCTCAACCTCGCGCTCGGCGAGGCGGCGGCGATTGAATCGCTTGGCGGCAGGATATTCGAGGATTCGCGCGTCATCCGCGTCGGGAAGGACGGAAAACCGAAAGTCCGCACCGCGCACGGCAGCGTCGCCGCGGATTTCGTCGTCGTCTGCGGCAACGCCTATCTCACCGGCGTCCTGCCCGAACTGACGGGACGCATCATGCCGGCCAGCAGCCAGGTGATCGCGACGGAGCCGCTCGGCGCCGGGCTTGCGCAGAAGCTCATGCCGAACGGCGCGTCGGTCGAAGACTGCAATTTCCTGCTCGATTATTACCGCATGACGGCAGACCACCGCCTGCTCTTCGGCGGCGGCGTGATTTACAGCGGCTACGAGCCGGGTGACGTCATCCGCCGCCTGCGGCCGCACCTCGACCGTACCTTCCCCACGTTGCGCGACAAGAAAATAGACTTTGCCTGGAACGGGCAGTTCGCTCTCACCCTGACGCGCCTGCCGCACCTCGGGCGGCTGTCCGACACGGTTTATTTCATTCAAGGCAACAGCGGCCATGGCGTGACCGCCTGCCACCTCGAAGGCAAGCTCGTCGCCGAAGCGATCAACCATCAGGCGGGAGAGTTCGATATTTTCGCTAATATCCGTAATTATCCGTTCCCCGGCGGGCGGACTTTCCGCGTGCCGCTCACCGTGCTTGGGGCGTGGTATTATGGATTACGTGAAGTGCTTGGTCTTTAAAGAAAAAATACTGGATGGCAAAACTTTCCCCGCCGCGCCCGCCGACCTGCTATAATCATAACTTGTCTCTGTAGATTCTTTTTTGAAGAAGGATGAAGCCTCATGACCCCTCCGTTTGACGACGCCGCCAGCAACCCGCTCCTCGCCACGCCCACGCTCCCTTACGGCGCATTGCCGCTCGACCAGCTCAAAACGGAATATTTCCTGCCCGCCATCAAGGCCGGCATTGCTGCCGCCGAGAAAGACATCGCCGCCATCAAGAACAACCCCGCCGCGCCGACGTTCGAAAACACCATCGAAGCGCTGGAATTCTCGGGCAAGCTCCTCGGCCGCGTCGCCAACATGTTCTCCTGCGTTGCGGGCGCCAACAGCGACGACGCCTTGCGCGACATCCAGCCCGAAATCAGCATTCTGCTCACCAAATACGGCAACGCCATCATGATGGACGATGCGCTCTTCAAGCGCGTCAAGGCCGTTTACGATCAGCGCGCCGCGCTGCAGCTGACCGACGAACAGCAGACGCTCCTCAAGGAAACCTACAAAGGCTTCGTCGACAACGGCGCGCTCCTCAGCCCCGCCGAAAAGAAGGACATGGCCGAAGTCAGCGAAAAGCTTTCCGAACTCAGCACGCTGTACCAGAACAACGCCCTCAAATCGACCGACGCCTATGAAAAAATCATCGACGACGAAAAAGACCTCGACGGCCTGCCGGAGCGCGCCAAAAACGACTACAGAGAGACCGCCGAAGAGGCGGGCCTCAAAGGCAAATGGCTGATCAAGCTCTCGCCGCCGCCGACCGACATTCTCGAATCCTGCAAAAACCGCGTCTTGCGCGAGGAACTCTGGCGCGCCAGCAACAACGTCGCCGCGAGCGGCAAATACGACAACCACCCGGTCGTGCTCGAAATCGTGAAGTTGCGCCAGCGTCAGGCGGAAATCATGGGTTACAAAAACTTCGCCGCCTACCGCCTTGACGACACCATGGCCAAAACGCCGGAAGCCGTCATGGACCTGCTGGAGAAAAATCTCAGCGTCTACAAGCCCGCGGCGGAGAAGTTCCTCGACAAGGTGAAGGCTTACGCGCAAAAAGAAGACGGCCTTGCCGACCTTAAACCGTGGGACTACGCCTACTACAGCCGCAAATTGAAGGAGGAAACCTTCAAGCTCGAGCTGGAGGAACTGCGCCCCTACTTCGACCTTGAGAAGGTCCTTGATGGCGTGCGCATCCATGCCGAAAAACTTTTCAACATCAAGATGACAGAAGTGAAGGGCAAATATCCCGTCTATCACCCGGACGTCAAGACCTTCGAGGTCACCGACAACAAGACCGGCAAGATGATCGGCCTTTTCTACGGCGACTATTACGCCCGCGCTGGCGCGAAAAACAGCGGCGCCTGGATGGACGAACTGCGCAAGCGCGGCCTTGAAAAAGCGGGCGGCGAAAACGCCTTCGCCTTCGTTTTCAACGTCTGCAATTTCGCCAAGCCTACCAAGGACAAGCCGACGTTGCTCTCTCTCGACGATGTGCGCACGACGTTCCATGAGTTCGGCCATGCGCTTCACGCCCTGCTTGCAGAAGGCAACTACCCTTCTCTGACCGGCACGTCCGTCAAGCACGACTTCGTTGAAGTGCCATCGCAACTGCTCGAGAACTGGGGCAAGGAAAAGGAAGTGCTCGACACGTTCGCCCGCCATCATGAGACCGGACAGCCTCTGCCGGAAGCGCTCATCAAGAAGATCAACGACATGGAGACGTTCGACGCCTCCTATGCCGGTCTGCGCCAGACGTTCTTCGGCCTGCTCGACATGAAATGGCACACCACCGACCCCAAGACCATCAAGAGCGTCGAAGCGCTGGAAGACGAAGTCGCCGCGCGCGCCAGCGTTTTTCCGCGCCTTGCGGGGCCGATGTCGACGCACTTCGGGCATCTTTTTTCCGGCGGATACGCCGCCGGCTACTACGGCTACAAATGGGCGGAAGCGCTGGAAGCGGATATCTTCACGCTTTTCAAAAAGAACGGCCTTTACGACCGCGAAACAGCGGACAGGTTGCGCGTTCTTTATTCGAAAGGCGGCGCGGTAGAAGCCGAAAAACTCGTCGAAGACACCCTGCAACGCAAGCCGGATCTCTCCGCGCTTCACCGCCGCGAAGGACTCCTGCCGCCGGAAGATGACAAAAAGGCCGCGAAGGCCGCGCCGAAACCGCCGAAGCCATAACACCTTTAGATACGGGCTGTAAAAGATACGGGCTGTAAATAAGCCCGTGGTGGCGCGCACCACTCGTCGGCGCGTTCCGCGTTGCCCGCCGGTTCCGTTGCATTGATGAACGCCCTGCGCCACGAGGAAATGTACGGTGCCGCCGTGCGCCCTTCACCACACAAAAAAACAGACAATAAAAAAACCGGAGCGCCTTTGGGGGCAACTCCGGTTTTTAACATCTATTCATGCATACAGGGCATGCCTGCGAATAAGTTTACATTTTTTAATGAAGCGGGCTTGGAAGAGCTGGCAACGTCCTACTCTCCCGGGTCTTAAGACATAGTACCATCGGCGATGAGGCTTTTCACGACCGAGTTCGGAATGGGATCGGGTGTTTCATCCTCTCTATGGTCACCAGCTCATCCAAGCCCGCGTTCATTAGAAAAAATTGTTTACAACACTAAGCAGCCGTTAATATCAAACGCTGTTCTTGTCAGTGTGGCCTTACTACTGCATGTGACATGCACCGCATGTAAAACATGAAATTGATATCGCATGTAAAACATGCATGCAGATTCAAGCCGATCGAATTATTAGTACCGGTAAGCTCAAGACATTGCTGCCCTTACACACCCGGCCTATCAACGTCGTAGTCTACGACGATTCTCAGGGAATACTTGTTTTGAGGTTCGTTTCACGCTTAGATGCTTTCAGCGTTTATCGAGTCCGTACTTAGCTACCCAGCTATGCCGCTGGCGCGACAACTGGTCTACCAGAGATACGTCAACCCCGGTCCTCTCGTACTAGGGGCCGATCCTCTCAATATTCCAACACCCACGGTAGATAGGGACCGAACTGTCTCACGACGTTCTGAACCCAGCTCACGTACCTCTTTAAATGGCGAACAGCCATACCCTTGGGACCTGCTCCAGCCCCAGGATGAGATGAGCCGACATCGAGGTGCCAAACACCACCGTCGCTGTGGACGCTTGGGTGGTATCAGCCTGTTATCCCTAGAGTACCTTTTATTCGTTGAGCGATGGCCCTTCCATACAGAAAACCACCGGATCACTTTGACCTACTTTCGTATCTGCCCGACTTGTCAGTCTCGCAGTTAAGTTGGCTTATGCCAATGCACTCTAAAGCTGATTTCCGACCAGCTTGAGCCAACCATTGCGCGCCTCCGTTACAATTTGGGAGGCGACCGCCCCAGTCAAACTACCCGCCATGCAGGGTCCCTTCTCTGGATAACAGAGAAGGTTAGACATCAGAAATAACAAGGGTGGTATTTCACATTTCCCCTCCGCCCGAGCTAGCGCCCGAGTTTCAAAGGGTCCCACCTATGCTACACATGTCACTTCTAATGCCACTGCAAAGTTATAGTAAAGGTTCATAGGGTCTTTCCGTCTAGCCGCGGGAACCCCGCATCTTCACGGGGAATTCAACTTCGCTGAGTAGATGTTGGAGACAGCGGGGAAGTCGTTACGCCATTCATGCAGGTCGGAACTTACCCGACAAGGAGTTTCGCTACCTTAGGACCGTTATAGTTACGGCCGCCGTTTACCGGGGCTTCAATTCAGAGCTTGCACTCCTCCTTTTAACCTTCCGGCACCGGGCAGGCGTCAGACCCTATACGTCGTCTTCTATGACTTCGCAGAGCCCTGTGTTTTTGGTAAACAGTCGCCACCCCCATTTTTGTGCCCCCGGTTTATAGTTGCCTATAGACCGGGCTTGCTTATCCCGAAGTTACGCAAGTAATTTGCCGAGTTCCTTCAACATCCTTCTCTCAAGCGCCTTGGTATACTCAACCAGTCCACCAGTGTCGGTTTAGGGTACGAACTATAAGTGGGGGCTATTTCCCGGGAGTCCTTCGCGGCCCGATCAATCCGTTAAGATCGGACAACTTACGGCCTCCGTCACCTCCCACAGGTTCAGGAATATTAACCTGATTTCCATCGACTACGCCTTTCGGCCTCGCCTTAGGGATCGACTCACCCTGCGTGGATTAACCTTGCGCAGGAACCCTTGGACTTTCGGCGACAGGGTCTCTCACCCTGTTTATCGCTACTCATGTCTGCATTCTCACTTCCGATACCTCCACCACCCCTGACGGGATGACTTCACAGGCTTACGGAACGCTCCGCTACCGCGTCATACAGTTAAGTATGACACCCAAAGCTTCGGTACATGGCTTGAGCCCCGTTACATCTTTGGCGCGAGAACTCTTATTTAGACCAGTGAGCTATTACGCTTTCTTTAAAGGATGGCTGCTTCTAAGCCAACCTCCTGGTTGTTTTGGAGTTCTCACATCCTTAAACTCACTTAGCCATGATTTGGGGACCTTAGCTGTTGGTCTGGGCTATTTCCCTCTCGACACCGGACCTTATCACCCGATGTCTGCCTCCTATGGTCGTACTCCTCGGTATTCAGAGTTTGATTAGATTTGGTAGGACTCGCGCCCCCCTAGTCTATTCAGTGCTTTACCCCCGAGGGTAAATTCATAGGGCTCTACCTAGATAGATTTCGCGGAGAACCAGCTATTACCCGGTTTGATTGGTCTTTCGCCCCTTACCACAGATCATCCCAGCCTATTTCAACAGGCACGAGTTCGGACCTCCAGTAAGTGTTACCTTACTTTCATCCTGTCCATGGTAAGATCACCGGGTTTCGGGTCTAATCCTGCTAACTTGTCGCCCTATTCAGACTCGGTTTCCCTTCGCCTCCACCTATCGGCTTAAGCTTGCTAGCAAGACTAACTCGCAGACCCATAATACAAAAGGTACGCCGTCACACCATAAAGGTGCTCCGACTGCTTGTAGGCATTCCGTTTCAGGTCTGTTTCACTCCCCTCATCGGGGTTCTTTTCACCTTTCCCTCACGGTACTTGTTCACTATCGGTCTCTAAGGAGTACTTAGGCTTGGAGGATGGTCCCCCCATGTTCAGACAGGATTACACGTGTCCCGCCTTACTCGAGGACCAATGTGCTTTCTACTCATACAGGGCTGTCACCTTCTTTGGCCTGCCTTTCCAGACAGTTCTGATTCTTACACACTGGCCACTGGCCTGGTCCGCTTTCGCTCGCCACTACTAACGGAGTCTCGGTTGATGTCCTTTCCTCCGGGTACTGAGATGTTTCAATTCCCCGGGTTCGCTTGACTTGCCTATGTATTCAGCAAGACATACCACACAAGGTGGTGGGTTTCCCCATTCGGAAATACGCGGATCAAAGCTTATTCGCAGCTCCCCGCGTCTTATCGCAGCGTATCACGTCCTTCATCGCCTCTTAGAGCCAAGGCATTCACGAAATGCCCTTAATAACGCTTGAATCTTTTAATCACATGCAGAAGCAAATCCACACATGACAAGAAGAAGTTTTAGCAAAGTTGATATTAAGTGCGATTCCGATACCAGGATACCCTCAAATGTCGGTTCAAGGGGCCAAGCATCGTATCGCGGCTACATTCATCCGGCCATGCTTTTGTGTCACGGCCGGACTACGGTTAGTGTTGTTGTAAACTTATTCACGATGTTCAATAAACGTTTTGATCAATGAGATCATTCAAACCCGAAGGCCTGAAAACTTGTTCTCACTTCAATTTCCCAAGATTTGGTGGACCTGATCAGGATCGAACTGACGACCTCCTCATTGCGAACGAGGCGCTCTCCCAGCTGAGCTACAGGCCCGTTGCTGGCAATCGCGGTTGCGCGAAGCGCAGAGCAGTCGCCAGATCAAAAATCTGGTGGACCCGAACGGGATCGAACCGATGACCTCCTGAATGCAAATCAGGCGCTCTCCCAGCTGAGCTACGGGCCCGTGTCGATAACCTGAAGTAAATGGTGGGCCAAGAAAGACTTGAACTTTCGACCTCACGCTTATCAAGCGCGTGCTCTAACCAACTGAGCTACTGGCCCTAAATTCAAAGTCCTATCGGTCAGGAAATTGGAGAAGAGATACGAAGACAGCGATTTGCCTCGGCCCTATCACGGGCCAGACGATGCCAAGCTTCTTAGAAAGGAGGTGATCCAGCCGCAGGTTCCCCTACGGCTACCTTGTTACGACTTAGTGCCAGTCACTGACCCCACCGTGGTCGGCTGCTTCCTTGCGGTTAGCGCCCCGGCTTCAGGTGGAACCAATTCCCATCACTTGACGGGCGGTGTGTACAAGACCCGGGAACGTATTCACCGTGGCATGCTGATCCACGATTACTAGCGATTCCGACTTCATGTGCTCGAGTTGCAGAGCACAATCTGAACTGAGGCGGCTTTTTGGGATTTGCTTGTCCTTGCGAACTTGCAGCCCACTGTCACCGCCATTGTAGTACGTGTGTAGCCCAGGCCGTAAGGGCCATGAGGACTTGACGTCATCCCCGCCTTCCTCCGGCTTATCACCGGCAGTATCGTCAGAGTTCCCAGCATTACCTGATGGCAACTGACAAAAGGGGTTGCGCTCGTTGCGGGACTTAACCCAACATCTCACGACACGAGCTGACGACAGCCATGCAGCACCTGTGCACCTCCCACCCGAAGTGAAGGAACCCGTCTCTGGGCTCCATAGAGGGCATGTCAAGGCCTGGTAAGGTTCTTCGCGTTGCGACGAATTAAACCACATACTCCACCGCTTGTGCGGGTCCCCGTCAATTCCTTTGAGTTTTAATCTTGCGACCGTACTTCCCAGGCGGTGTGCTTAATGCGTTAACTCCGTCACCGAGAGGTAAACCTCCCAGCGACAAGCACACATCGTTTACGGCGTGGACTACCAGGGTATCTAATCCTGTTTGATCCCCACGCTTTCGTGCCTCAGCGTCAATACCCGTCCAGATAGCCGCTTACGCCACTGGTGTTCCTGTCAATATCTACGCATTTCACTGCTACACTGACAATTCCGCTATCCTCTCCGGGATTCGAGCACTGTAGTTTTAAAAGCAATTCCAAGGTTAAGCCCTGGGCTTTCACTCCTAACTTTCAGTGCCGCCTACGCACGCTTTACGCCCAGTGATTCCGAACAACGCTCGCCCCCTTCGTATTACCGCGGCTGCTGGCACGAAGTTAGCCGGGGCTTATTCTTCCGTTACAGTCATTATATTCACGGACTAAAGAGCTTTACAACCCGAAGGCCTTCATCACTCACGCGGCATGGCTGGATCAGGCTTTCGCCCATTGTCCAAGATTCCTAACTGCTGCCTCCCGTAGGAGTCTGGGCCGTGTCTCAGTCCCAGTGTGGCTGATCATCCTCTCAGACCAGCTATGGATCGTCGCCTTGGTGGGCCGTTACCTCACCAACTAGCTAATCCAGCGCGGGCTACTCTTTTGGCGATAAATCTTTACCCCGAAGGGACCATACGGTATTAATTTCAGTTTCCCGAAGCTATTCCGTACCAAAAGGCATATTCCCACGTGTTACTCACCCGTGCGCCACTCTCTATTGCTAGAGCGTTCGACTTGCATGTTTTAGGCCTGCCGCCAGCGTTCGTTCTGAGCCAGGATCAAACTCTTAAGTTGAATTCGATCCCTTTGCATTTAACACGCTTCCGAAGAAGCGTGTTTTCAAAGGATCTCTTGATTGCGGTCCGAAGACCGCATTTGAGACCTGCCAAACAATTATTCACTGTATGTTGACGACGGACGTGACATCCATCGTCGGCATGTACATGTGAGATACGTTTAGACAGACTTTTTGTTGAATGCTTAACACAGTCGACAAATCGCTGCCTGCGTATCTCTTCTCATTGATCTACGATGTTCAATAACCGGAACCCCGAGGGGTTCGCTTTGTGGTCGCTCTTCTCTATTACGATTCGCGGAAAATCGCAACCACTTCTGTTGAGGCTTTTTGAGGGCCGCAGAAAGTTTTCGTTCGGAACTGGCGTCCCGAGTCGGAAACGAATCTGCCAGAGACAGGGAACTTACAGATGCTTACTGATAACGTCAACAAGAAAAAGCGCGTAAGTCCCTTATTTAAAAATAAACCGTCGGCCGCGCGTTGCTTTTCTTAAATTATCATAAGACAATCAATATGATAGCTTATGGGTGGCGAATCCCTGAGAAAGATAAAAAAACGGCAGTGACCGGTTGCCCGATAACACTGCCGTTGTGGCTTGTTTCAATTTATCAGAAGGCTCAGGGTGCCGAAGGCCGAGTCGGCGCCGGCAACCTTGACGGCGGCCTTTTATAATCTCCGAAGCCGATTTTGCTCTCTTTATCCTTATCTTCCGGGCGGCGGTAGGCCGCCTCAAACGCCATACCCTGACGCTGGTCGTTTCTGTATGCCAGAGCGGCCTGGACGGCTTGCGCCTGAGCATCGATCACGGCTTTCAATTCAGCCATATCCGGCAGGGGCCGCTCATTTTCGGGAAGATGGCGGGAAGATTCCTCGGCGCGCCTTGTTTTCTCGTTGAAAATCATAAGGAGCGTCTGCGCATTGTTCGCAAGATCGTTCACCATCTGCCCCAGAGGATCCATCATCATCGGATGCGCGTCGGGCGGCAACGCTCTGGGAGCGGCGTGTTCGTTTGCGTTTCTGGGTGATTCTTGAGGCATTGGCATTTTATTTCTCCTTACAAGAGGCCGTTTTTAAAAATCCGTTTGCATCGGGTTGTGTAAATAGTCTGCAAGCAATTAAACGATAAATCAACATTTATGTATTAAAAAAACACTAATTACAATAAAATCATAATTTAATTACATTTACGTAATATATGCATATATAATGCAAAATAACGCGAGAGTGTTTTTGACTAAATTTTTTTATTCTGTATTTTGTGCATACTGCTATGTAGTTTTCGGATGCGCCGCGCTGGATTTCAGGCGGCGCGCCCGGAGAGCGGTGAAAATGCTGTTGTAGCTCAGTCGGTAGAGCATCGCATTCGTAATGCGAGGGTCGGAGGTTCGAATCCTCTCAACAGCACCACTTTTTTATCGCGGGGTGCCGCTCCGTGCGTTTCACGCACGACCGCGTTGCCCGCAAGACTTGACGACTTGAAAGCGGGGTGCCGCTCCGTGCGTTTCACGCACGACCGCATTGCCCGCAAGACTGTTACCGACTGTCTGCAATCTGCACTGTTTTTATCGCGGCCTTGCATCCTGAACATGACATGAAAAAATTCCGCCGCCTGATTTTTTTCTTTCTTTTGCCTGTGACCGCCGTTGCGGTTCTCTATTTTTTTCTGCGTCACGCGCCCGTCGTTCCCGTTCCGCCGATCGCCGCGCACACCGCCCGCGCACCGCAAAAAAAAGCCGCGCCGCAGCTTCATCAGCGCGGCATCGTTTTGACCTATGAAGTTTACGCCGCCGGCTTCGAGGCGCTCGACGCGACGCTGACGGCCGCCGCCGACGAAAAGAACTACACCGTGAAAATGACCGCCGTGACGCGCGGGCTCATCGGCAAGCTCTTCCGCTGGCGCACGACGGCGCAAACCACCGGCGTCATCGGCAGAAAAAGCGGCCTGGTCCCGCGCCAGCACGTTGAAACCAGCGACTGGCGCAAGCATGCCTACACCATGACGATGGATTACGACGCGGCGGGCCTGCCGCAATCGCGCGTGCTCGAAGACAACGGCAAGCCGATGAAAAGCCAGCCGCTCGATCCCAAACTCGCGGCGGGCGCGGGCGACGTGCTGACCGCGACGCTCGCCCTGCTGCAAAACGTCGCGCATACCGGCAAATGCGCCGGCAGCTATCCGGTGTACGACGGCCGCCGGCGCTACGACGTCACTCTTGCCGACGACGGAACGTCCAAAATCGCCCCGTCGCGCTATTCCATTTTCAGTGGCACGGCCTTGCGCTGCCATTTGAAGCTCGTGCCGGTCGCGGGCTTCACGGCGGGCGACAAGAAACGCGGCTGGTGGGCCATTCAAAACTATACCGAACGGCACGGCAGGCCGCCGACCGTCTGGATCGCCAAAGCCAAAAACGGCATGGAGGCGATCGTGCGCATGGAGATCGACAGCGCCTACGGCGCGGCGGTCGCCAACCTCATCGGCGAAAGGCCGTACTGAACCCCGTCATGTTCCCGCGCGTTTGAGGACCATCTCCTGAAACGCCTGCCGGATGGCGGCGACATAGGGAATCTTATAAGGCATGTCGCTGTTTTTCTGATGCACGAGCATCGCAGCGTTGGCCTCGAAAACCACAAGGTTGCCCTGACGGTCGAGCCCGCAATCGATGCCGAAATAATCCAGCCCCATGGCGGCGTGGATGGCGCGCATCGCGACGTAATGCCGCGGCGCGAAGAATTTCTCCGGCGCGGCGAGGAACGCCTTTTCCTCTTCCTGCATCCACGGCGTCTCGAACATGCCGGTGGTGACGTGATGCACCTTCCAGCCGTTGCCGATGGCGAGATGATAAGGCAGGATGTTTCCGTCGATGAAGATGAAGCGGTACTTCCTGAAATGCCCGTCGGGCGATTGATAATCGACGTATTCCATCAGGTAATGGTCTTCCTCCGGATGCGCGCGGATGAATTTTTCCGCCGCCGCGGCATCGTCGAACTTTTCGAAGCGGTCGCCGCCGTGGGTGCCCGCGGGGCGCGCCAGCACCGGCCCTTCAAACGCGAGATCCGGCATTTCCCCGCCCGCCGCGATCCGCGCGACCCGCGCCATGCGGCAATCGGGGATATCTTTCAGCAATCCGGCCACGCCTTCGCGCGTCGTCCGCATGATTTTCTCCGGCGGGTTGATCACCGGCCTGCCGAGCGCGGCGGCCAGCTGCGCCACCTTGGGCAGGACCGCCCGCCCCTGATCGGCGTCGGACACGAAATTGACGACCACGTCGCCGCTCTCCTTCAAAACCCCGACCGGCGGCGCGATATCGGGGAACAGCGGCGCGATGTTGAGCGCATAGGGCGTCTCCGCCATGAGATATTCCGTCGGCGTGTTGCCCGCGAAGGGCGCGAACAGCAAGAGCGCGGCGCACCCGGCGTCTTTTTGTCCGGCGGAGAATTTGATGACCGGCTGAACGCGCGCCGCGCGGCGGTAGCTTTCCGCCGCCGCGTCCGCATCGCCCGCCAGCTGCTGCACGCCCGCAAGCCAGTAAAGGCTGTCGGCGTTGTCCGGCGCGAGCTCGGCCGCGCGCGAAAAACAGGCCAGCGCCGCGCCGATCTCGTAATTCCTGTGATGCAGCCGCCCAAGCTGGTTGAGAAAGCCGACGTTGTCCGGCTGGTCGGAGAGCATGCCGTATAAAAAGGCCTTGGTCGCATCGTCGGGCGCGGGGTTCTTTTTGGTCTTGAGCAGCTTCATGCGCACGCCCCACTGGCCCGGGTCGAACTTGAGAGCGGTTTCGTAACAGATCGTCGCCCGCGCCGCGTCGGCGGCGAAATAAAGGTCGCCCAGCCGCGCGTAGGCCGACGCAAGCTCCTTCATGATCGCCTCAGGATCGACGCCCGCCATGGCGGCGTCGCCCTGTTCGAGCGCCTTGAGCGCCGCCGCGACTTTCTCCTGCAAGGCCTCGATATCGCGCGTCGCCGCGGCGATTTGCGCCTCGCGTCCGTCGTCTGTCGGCGGCGCCGCATGTTCCTGCATGATCATGACCCTCTTGTGTCCGTCCCGCTCCGAATATTAGAACAGCCCGCGCAGGAACGCCAGAGCGTCCGCTTGTTTTGGAATCATTTCGGACCGGGCCCTGATCGAGGCGGCGTTTTCGGCAGGGGCGTTTTTTGCGGCACGGACGGTTTTCCGGCGCGGGCGTTGAAATATTTCCTGCGGATGGCGTCGACGTCGACCGTCGGCGCGGGCGGCTTCATGCTCAAGCCCTCGAGATAATCGACCACGACCTGCGTGACGATCAGGTCGCGCATCCATTTGTTGTCGGCGGGCACGACGAACCATGGCGCTTCTTCCGTCGCGCATTCGGAAAGCGCGCGCGAATACGCCTTCATATAGCCGTCCCAATATTGCCGCTCCTCGAAATCGGCGGCGCTCAGCTTCCACTGCTTGGCGGGGTCGTCGAGCCGGTCGCGAAAGCGGGCGAGCTGCTCTTTCTTGCTGATGTGCAGGAAAAACTTGAGGACGCGCGTGCCTTCCGGCACCTCGGCGGTCGGCTGTGCGAGCGCATCCTCGAAGACGTTGATCTCGGCGTAGCGGGCGTCCAGCTCCTTTTCCGGCGCAAGCGCGTGCACGCGGGCGATGCCGACATCCTCGTAGTGCGAGCGGTTGAAGATCACCATCTCCCCCGCCTTCGGCAGATGCTTGCGGATGCGCCAGAGAAAATCATGGGCCTTTTCCTCCGCCGTCGGCTTCTTGAAGGCGACGACGCGCGCGCCCGCCGGATTCATCGCGCCGCCCAGCGTCCGCACCGTGCCGTCCTTGCCGCCGGTGTCCATCGCCTGCAGGACGATCAGCAGGCCGCGCTTTTTCTCGACGAACATCAGCTCCTGAAGTTCGGCGATGCGCGCGAGATTGCGCCTTGTCTGCGCCCGCGCCCGGCTTTTCGTCCATCCGCGCGTCGCCTTGGCGTCCATGGCGTTCAAGTCGACCGCCGCGCCGGGTTTCACCCTGCAATCCTCAAAAGCGTACACGCGCTATTCCATGCTGCCTGATTTTTCCATGCAGGTATTTTTTCACAGGCCGCGCCTCCCCGTCAAGCAAAGGAGACGCTTTCAGGGTTTGCCTGCGGCGGCGGGCTTTTCTCCGCCCAGCAAATCCCGCGGTCGCCTGACATTCTTGTAAACCCGGGCAAGCCGCAGAACTTTGGCCACATAAGCGGCGTTTTCGTCTGCCCGGGGCAGGTGACGAACGGATGCGTCGTAGCGTGCGACCTGCCGTTGCAGCGTTCCGCCCTCCTCTGCCGCCGCGTGAAAAATCCACGCCGCCACGCCGATATTGACGCAAACGTCGTCGCGCACCATGTCTTCGGCTTTTTCAGGCGGCACATGCCACAAGGCGGCGAGCTGCGGCACCCACCACGTATTGACCTGCATGGCGCCGAGACCGGAACCGCCGTCCGCCGCCGGCGTTTCATCCCCCGATGCGCCGCCCGCCGCGCTGAACAAGGCGAGCAGAACAGATGGACGGACATCATATGCGCTGGCGGCGGAGAAAACGCAATCCGCGAGACGCCGTTCCGCCGCGCGGGGGTCGGAAGCCGTCTGCTCGATTTTGCGCAAGACCGGTTGCGGCGGCGCGGGCGCCGTTTCCGGAGCGGTTCCGGATGCGGCACGTGGGGAAACCTTGAAAATATAAGCGTAAGAAAAGGAAAAAATCATCGCGCCGACCAGCGCCGTCACGAAAATCACCATCGGCGCCCTGCTGGCGGGCCGCGCGGCGTTGCCTTGCTGTTGCGGCGCGGGCGGCGGCTGCGTCCAGACCGCGCGTTCCGCCTCTTCGGCGCGGGCGAGAGACATATCGTAGTCCGCGCGCCTTTGCGGGTCGGATAAAACCGCATAGGCCTGGTTGATCTCCTGCATGGCTTCGGTCGCGTCGGGATTGTCGAGATTCTTGTCCGGATGATGCGCCTGCGCCAGCGCCTTGTAGGCCGCGCGAATCACAGCCGCGGGAGCATCGCGCGCGACACCGAGACGCTGGTAATGGGTCATCATTTTCACGACAAAAACGCCATAAGGTAAAAGTGATTTGTTGCCGAATGTTTACATCAAGCGCGGACAGATTCTAAAAGAATCATATCACTGGAAAAAAAACCGCAAAAAAGAATGTTTTATATTCCATAAATATAAAAATCCATACACTGTAAAGTTAATGGCGTTCATATTGAAACTCATCTTGAAGATTTCAGGATTTGCATTTCAAATTATGAATAATTAATACGGCAAGAAAACATTCGAAACTATAATATAGTTACAATAACAATATAAAATATAATTCTTCCTAATTCGTATTGACGTATTATGGTTTTATGTATAGGTTTGTTTTCTGCCGACGTTAGTAGAAAATAAATCCTTATTAACGCCAAGTCTATTTTACATCGCACCAACAGTGTCTGAACAACCGACACAATAAAACAGGAGAACGATAATGGCCGAAAAAACTTCACCTCAAAAAGAAAAAATCGCTGAGCTTGTCGAAGAAGCAAGAAAAGTCCACAGCGGCGGCAAAACCACTCCCAAAAGAGCCCCTGTCACGGCAGAGCCGGAAGCAGAGCAAAAGGTTCAAAAAACACCGGAAGAAAAACCTTACGATATCGAGACCAATCTCTTCTTCCAGATCATCATCGGCAAAGATATCGCACCGGAAGACAAGAAAAAGAAAATCGCCGAAGCGCTGACGTACGACGTCAACGCGACGCCGGAAGAAAACAAGCGCCGCCAGAAGGAATTCGAGCTTTTCAAGCGCTACCTTCATGAGCAGCGCACCAACATGTCAAAAGACATCGTCGCCCTTTCCGAAACCGATACCATCTCCCAACTGCGCGACATGATCATCGACATCACCGGCGGCATCAAAGAATATGATGAAACCATCAATCCGCTGACCGACATCATCGACGCGATCTGGACGCTCCGCCAGCAAGGCAAGGAGATGACGCTCGAAGTTTACAAGGAAATCCAGCAAGACAAAGAAGCTCAAGCCCGTCGCGACCAGGAAGTCGCCGACAGAACCGCTGAAATCGCCCGTCTCGAGCAGCAAAACGTCACGGACGCCGGCCGCATCGCCAGACTTCGCGAGCAGAAAACCGGCCTGCCGTTCATGAAAAGGACGTCTCCGGAAGCTCTCGCCCAAATCGCCGAGATCGAAGCGGAAAGGGCCAGCCGCCTCGCCGAGCTTGAGAACAAGAAGAAAGACCTTCAAGCGCTGAAAGATTCACCGCTCACGGAGACAAAGTTCGCCGAGTTCCAGAAAGAAAAGGAACAGCTCCGTATGCTGCTCGATATTTCCGGTCCTGAATGGAAGGAAAAACAGCAAAAACTGATCGATGTTTCTCTGAAATTCATCGACACCGTGGCGACGAAGGGCGCGCTGGTCACCAAGCTTCTGGAAGCCCGCGGCGAGCAAATCGACACGCTGAACGACGCAAATCGCGGCATTCAGGGCATATTCCGCCTGGTAGCAGAAGCGACGGGCGAAGCCGCGCGCGCCAACAAGGGATTGCGCGAGCAGATGGCGCTTCCCCCCGATAACGAAGGCGCAGTGCAGAGAACGATACGCGAAAACAAGCTGGCCAGAATCGAGGATTTCATCTCCATCGCCCAATCTTCGGCGGTCGAGACCGCCAAGAGCAACGCGGACCTCGCCATACAGGGCCATCGCGTCGCCACGCTGAAAGCCGCGAACATCGAGCAGCTTCAGAAAGCGGGCGAACTGACCAGCTCAGGCATCGCCGGCGTCGCGGAAGGAATCGCCACCACCCTGACGACGATCTCGAGCGCCTCCGTCAACGAGGCGGCGGAGCACGCCCACGACGCGATACGCATCATGACCGAAAGGACCGACCTTGCCCACCAGAAGGAATCCCTGCGTCAGGCCGCCGGATATAGCGAACTGGCCGAAAACATGATGCAAAACGCGGAAAGGCTTCGCGACACCAGCGTCATTTCCAAAGCGGCGAAGGAAATGAGGCAGGAGAGCCTGGAAGCTCTGAACAAGGCCGTGAAGACCTCCATGGAAGCCATGGGAGAACTTCTTGAAGCCACGGCGCAAGAACGCGGCACGGCGGCGAACAACAACGTTGCCGAAGGCCTCAGCACCGATTTCAACCAAGAGGCCGCCAACAACAACGAACCAAAACAGGACAAAAAGCAACCGGCGCAAGAACCCGCTGCGAAAAAGAAAAGTGGCGGCGCCAAGCCTCAATAAGCCCTGATGGCGGGTTATCATGGGGAGCAGCTTTCAACAGCCGCTCCCCGATATCCCCGCCCGTCCGGATCCACCTTCTTTGACTATGCGTTTCGCAAGGGAGCAACAGGAACATGGCTGAAAACAACAAAGAAACGAAAAGTTTCCTGATCAAGGGCAGAGACTATCTCGACGTCCGCCCCGATTTCAAATTCATCGGCCGCAAAGACGAGCTTGATGCCGTCCTCGACGTCCTGTTGCGCAAAAATGCCAACAACAACCTCATCCTGTACGGAAAAAACGGCGTCGGCCTGTCCTCCATCCTGCTCGGGCTGCAGGCCAACCAGCTCAGCGACGACATGCCCGTCAGCCTCGCGGCGAAGGATTTTTACTATCTCGACGTCGACGGTCTTTTCGCCTCAGGCAATCCGCAGGAGATCGACAAAAGCTTCAAGGCCGCGATCAACGAGCTGAAAAAATCGAAGGATCCCGCGCTTGTCATCGATGACACCAAGGGCTTCATCGACGGCCTGCGCAACAACGGCACCAACAACCTGATGAACGTTTTGATGGATGCCGCCAAGGGCACGCCGCGCGTTCAGGTGATTTTCGAAGCCGCGGACAGCGCGTTGCGCGACCTTTACGAATCGCATTCCGGCATTTCAAAGCTGTTCACCCTGCGCGACGTCGGCGAGCCGAACGCGGAAGACATGCGCGCCATCCTCGACCACACGGCGGAACGCTTCTCGAAACAGTATGGCGTAAACGTCTCGAAAGAGGCCGTCGATCAGGTCATGGAACTGGCGAAAAAATACCCCGGTCTGACGCTCGACCTCGCCCAGCCGAAACGCTCGATCGTCATTCTCGAAGGCGCTCTGGTGGCTTACTGCCGCACGGCACGTCTCCGCCCGCAGGAACTCGACGCGCTGGAAGAAAAACTTTCCGGCATCACGCGAGCCCTCGCCGGGAACAGCGTGGCGGGCGACCTCGCCGGCAAAACGCCGCAAGAGCTCGAAGCCCTCAAGCTCGAAACCCAAAACACCATCGACGAAGTGAACGCGGACTGGGCGTCGCGGAAGGACGCCTTGCGCATCATTCGCGAAGACCAGACAAAAGGCCTTGATGGCCTGAGAGAACTCGATCAGGCCATCGCCGGTCTAAGGGCCGAAGAGCAGGCTCTGAAAAACGCCCGCAAGGCCTATCACGAGGCGAAAGACGACAAAACGCGCCAGACGATCAAGGACGATTATAAATTGACCCATGGCGAAGATCTCATCGTCGGTGCCGCCCCGGAAAATGCCGCAGGCGGAAAGTTCAAAATATTTACCGAAGTGGACCTGACCGATTCCGAAGAAATCACTGCCCTCAAAGAAGCCCGTGCGGAATTGCAAACCGCGATGGACGCGAATCAGAAAAAGTACGCCGAGCTGATGCAGGAAAGCAACGGCGACGACCTCACGCTGACCGACGAACACGTGCTGGCGGAATTCAGCCGCCTTTCGCACGTTCCGGCCAACAAACTGAAGCAGGACGAAAGCCAAAAACTCCTCAACCTCGCCGAAACGCTGAAAGCGCGTGTTTTTGGTCAGGATGAGCCTATTGAAGCGATCTCCAAATCCGTCAAGCGCGGACGCACCGGACTCAAAAAGCCCAACAAGCCGATCGGTTCCTTCATTTTCATCGGGCCTTCGGGCGTCGGAAAAACGGAGCTCGCCAAAGCGCTCGCCGACTCCCTGTTCGGCGACGAATCCGCGTTGCAAATCTATAACATGTCCGAATACGGCGAAAAACATGCCGGCGCCGTGCTGATCGGCGCGCCTCCGGGCTACGAAGGCCATGCTGAGGGCGGTCTTCTAACCAACAACATGCGCCGCATGCCCTCTTGCATCAATCTTTTCGACGAAATTGAAAAGGCAGACAAGCAAGTCTTCGACCTTTTCCTGCAAATCATCGACGAGGGCGTGCTGGTTGACCGTCGCGGCGTCAAAGCTTCCTTTGCCAATTCCATCAACATCCTCACGTCAAACGTCGGGGCGCAATACTTCCTCGATGAAAGCCTGACGTTTGAAGAAGCCAAGAAAAAAGCCCTTAAGGATTTGTGGAATCCGGAACCGAACCCCCTGACGGGAGAAAAAGGCTTTCGCCCTGAGTTTCTCAACCGTTTCACGGGCATCTTCTGCTTCAATCGTCTGGGTCAGATAGAGATCATCAAGATCGCCAACAAGAGCCTGAAGGAACTTAACCAATGGATCGCTGACAAAGGCATCTCCGTCGAAGTGCCGGAAAAAGACCTTAAGGAGATGTGTCAGGACCAGTACGATCCGAAAAACGGCGGACGCGGCATCATGAACTACATCGAAAACAATATCACATCGAACGTCGCGGACACCTTGTTGCAGCACCCGAACACGCAAGGCACCGTCGAAGTGACTTATGTGCCCACGCCCGACAAGGAAAAGCCCGAGCAGGCGAAAATCAGGACGCAATTCACCGCCGCGGCGGCAAAGAAACCGTCCGCGCAGAACGATAACAGCGCGCCTGCAACAGTCGAAAAACCCGCAACCCGCAAGACCGCGGCAAATAACAAGCAAGGCCCGAATAACGGCTGATTCGGCTTCAAAAGCGCTTTTTTGAAAGCCCTTTTCTTGAAAGCCCGCCATGTAGCCGCGCCCAAAAATTGCGTCCGGTCATTCTTCAGGCATCCGGCTTTTTTAGCCCATATAACACTTGACGTTATGATAAATTTTTAGTACAACCTTACAGTATGGAAAAATAATTCATGCTTACAACACACAGCAAGGAGCACATAGGAAATGAAAAATTTTAAGGATAGCTTCAAAAAAAAGATCTCTGACGCAAAAAATGGTGATTTAAGCGCGGCTTTCGCTGCCGTTGCCGGTGCGGGTGTCGCGGGCGTAGGAGCTTATGTCGCTTTCCACGTCGCCGCCGCGGTTGCCGCGCCGGTTGCCATCGTTGGCGGCGCTTATGTCGGAGGAAAAGCTGTCTACAAGAAAATGAAAAACAAGCCGAAAGGCCCGGGCGGTCAATAATCAAAACCGTTTGATCGCATGAAACAAAAACCCCGCCGGAAGTTCCGGCGGGGTTTTTTGTCGGCTTAGCGCGTGATGGCGCGATATCAGGCGCCGGGTTTCGGCGGCGGGTTGCCCTTCTTGGCTGTGGCGAGAAGCGCGACGGCCTCATCATAGACCGGCTTCTCGATGGGGAACTTCAGACCCGAGCCCGTCGTCAGATCGACGATATAACCCTGACCTTTTGCATCTTTTTCGAGCTTGAAAAGATCGCCGTTTGTTTTGACGGCGATGCGGAGCGCGGCATCGATCGCGGTTTGATTGTTCTGCAACGCGTCGAGAAGTTGATGGATAACGGGATCTTTGCGTTTCACGACGTCTTCAAAAGTTTTTCGCAATAAAAACGCCTTTGGAATCGCCTTGGCTGCCTGCGCCTTACTAAGAAAACTGAGATCGCCTTTCAGTACATATTCCGTCGCCAGCGGAACGGCGGTTCCCGCGGCAAGATTAAAGATTTGCTTCAGACCCTCATCCTGCGTCGTGGCGCCGAACTTTTTCATCGTGTTGACGGCTTCATTGGAAATAACATTTATGTCGTTGGCTATTTCCTTGTCTTCGAGATATTTGCGCACCTTCGGATCATTCAGCGCGGCGATGGCCTGATCGAATTGCGGCAGATGCTTGGCAGGAACTTTGCTTCTCAGTATTTTGACGATGTCCATGGCAACGATCTCCTTATATATGTGTGGACGGATTGGAAAAGTACTTCATATGTATAAAATATGAAACGATATGTCAATCCTAAAACCGCCGCGTCGGCGCGCCATGTTCGTTATTTTTATTATTTATTATCAGTGGCTTAATCTCATTCAACCGGACGAAAAGAAGCCTCTATAAATAAGCCGAGGTTACGTAAAATTTTTCAATGCACAATCTGTCCACGTGGCTCCTCCGCGGCACGGAGTTGCTGTTCCGCCTGACTCTGTCGCGCCTGATAGGCCTGCTGTTGCTGGCTCTGCTGCATCTGATAAGACTGTTGCTCCTCCTGGAACTGCTGTTGTTGCGCCTGTTGCTCTTGCTGAAAAATCTGCCGCTGGCGCGTTTGCTCCTGCTGATAGGTCTCAAGCTGTTGCTGCTGCGCCTGCTGATACTGTTGCGCCTGCCGTTGCTGGCTCTGCTCATAAGCCTGCTGTTGTTGCTGTAGCGACTGTTGTTGCGCGCGCGTTTCGTCGTTGAATTTCTGCTGCTGCTTTTGCTCTTCCCGCGTGAGGGACTGGGTCAGCGCGGCGAATTTCTGTTCCTGCGTCTCTGTGCCGTTCTGCTGTTTTTTCTCCTGCGCCTGCGTCGCCTGTGTCTGCGTCTGCTGATAGGTTTGCTGTTCTTTTTGCTGCTGCAGTTCGATCTGCTGCTCTTCCCGCCGCAAAGCCTGCAACTGCGCCTGCTGTTTTTGCTTTTGCGCCTGGGTGAGCGTCTGCCCGCTTTGCGTCAGCGCCTGCTGCTTGTTTTGCTGGGTCTGCCGGAACTGCCGCGCCTGGCTTTGCTCTGTCTGCTGCACCTGTTGCGCGGTTTTCTGAATTTGCTGTTGCGCCTGTTGCTGCCCTTCGGAGATCAGTTGTTGCTGTTCTTTTTGCTGTTGCGCCGCCTGCTGGCTTTGCTGCATCAGGAGCTGCTGGAACTGCTGTTGCTGCCGCCGCACCTGCTGGATCTGTTGCAAAATTTCCTTCTGAGACTGTTGCAGTTGCTGCTGCGTCGGGGTCTGGCCGGAGGTTTGCGCGAAGGCCGGCGTGCCCGAAAGCGCAAAGACAAGAAACAAACCCGCGATTTTTTTCATGGCTTTCTCTCCGCTTCAAGCAAGTCTTTCACCGCCGCCGCCGCGCGCGCGGCCGCCCGTTTGCAATGTTCAGGCGCTGCGGGCGGCGGGGCATTGATCACCATCGTGGCATTGGCTTCGAACAGCAATATGTTGCCCGCGCCGTCGAGGCCGAAATCGATGCCGCCGTAGTCGAGCCCCAGCGTCTTCGCGATGCTCTCCAGCGACGCGACGCCGCGCGCGCCGACGACAGACCCCATGTCCTTAAGAAACTTTTTCTCTTCATCCTGATATTGCATGGAGGTGAAATAGTGCACTTTCCATTCTCGCGAAACCGCCATGTGCAAAGGATAAAGCTTTCCGCCAATCGCCATCACGCGGTATTTGCGACTCAAACCGTCCGCGCCGCGCGCGTCGAGATAGTCCATGGCGAGAATTTCATTCCCCGGCAGCTTTTCCAGCGCCGCCGCGAGATCCTGCACGCCGTCGAGCTTGAAAAAATGCTGACCGGTATGGAAACCCGGCGCGCGCAACAATAGCGGGAAAGACAAATCCGCCGCCGCGACATGATCTTTTTGCAAAAACCGCGTTTTCGACGTCCGCACGCCTTCGGTCTCCGCCAGCCGCTCTGCGTTTTCTGCGCGGCCCGTGCGCAAGACCTTCGCGGGCGGGTTGAGAACAGCGGCTTTTGTTTTTTCGAGCAGTTTTTCCGCCGCAACGAGCGCCGCCCTGCAAAAATCCGCATCGCCGATGGCATTGAAGACGAGGTCATGCGGCGGCAGGTCTTCCGCATCGTAATAATCAGCAAAGACAGTCGTCGTCCTGAATATCGTCCTGTCGATATGATGCTTGAGCGGAACATTGCCGCCCGTCGCCGCGGCCAGCAACAGCAATTCGACGGGTTTTTCAGCGCCGAAAGACGCCATCACGCCGACCGCATGGCCGCGAAAACCCCGCATCCCGTGCCGCGCCGCGCCGTCCATGTCGCGTTCCGCCGCAGAGATGCGCGCCAGCCCCTGATGCGCCTGCGCAAGATCTTCGTCGCGGCGCAACGCACCCTCATAGCAGCGCCGCGCTCCGTCAAAATCGTTTTCATCGAACAAAATATTGCCAAGGTTGACATGCGCTTTCGGATCGTCGGGATGCCGGGCGATCGCCTGCGCGTAAACCGTCTTGGCCGCGCTCCTGTATCCGGTTTCAACCAGCAACGCGCCGAAGTCGTTGAGCGCGGCAAGATGCGCGGGCGCGACCGCCAGCAATTCCAAATAAGCCTCTTTCGCCGCCTCCGTCTGCCCAAGCGACGCCAGCAGGTGCGCACGCTCGAACAGCGACGCCGTGTCCTTGGGATTTTCCGCAAGATTTTTTTC
The DNA here is from genome assembly GCA_021845905.1 of Pseudomonadota bacterium. Taxonomy (GTDB): domain Bacteria; phylum Pseudomonadota; class Alphaproteobacteria; order Micavibrionales; family UBA2020; genus PALSA-926. The sequence continues at coordinate 222,295 of JAJZVA010000002.1, read as the reverse complement.
CGTCGCTTTCAGCGCCGCGTCACGCGTCTGCCATGATGGAGATATTGAAATTTCAGTCATGCCATGCCTTTAAAAAGCATTGTCACAGAATGGAATCTCCGGCTCAACCCCCTGATATTTTTTCATATCGCCAACAACTGGAAATATGGCAGCAAATACTTCAGGGAAGCCATATAACACATAGAAAAATAACAATATTTTATTAACTTTGCGGGTCGTATAATGAATATCTGCCGACCGGAGAAAGGCGACCGTCATGAGCAAGAAACACAAACATCACCCGCACCAAACGCCCCCCGAAGAAGCGCCTCAAGAGCAGCCGACCAGCGTCGGACAGTGGGTGGAAATCGTCTTTGCCATCCTGATCATCGGCGGCGGACTCGCCTGGCTGGCAATGACGCGCGCGCAGCAGCATGTGGCGCCAAATGAAACGACGTCCATGACGCAGCATGGCGGCGGCGAAAATGGTTTCCCGCGCGGCGGCGAAAATGGTTTCCCGCGCGGCGGCGCGATGCCGGTCGCGGTGGCGACGGCAAGAACGGGGAATATTCCCGTCATCTTGAACGCGCTCGGCACGGTGACGCCGCTCGCCAGCGTGACGGTGCAGCCGCAGATCTCCGGCACGCTGGAAAAAATCGATTTCACCGAAGGCGCAACGGTCAAAAAGGGCGATCCACTCGCATTGATCGATCCGCGCCCCTACGAAGCCGCACTGGCGCAATACACGGGCGATCTCGCGCGCGACGCGGCTTTGTTGCAGGGCGCGAAACGCGACCTTGCCCGCTACAACCGCCTTTTGCGCGAGGATTCCATTTCCCGCCAGCAGCAGGGCGACCAGCAATCGCTCGTCAGGCAATATGAAGGCACAGTCAAAGCCGACAAGGCGCAGATCGCCAGCGCCAAACTCAACATCGCCTATTGCCACATCAAAGCGCCGATCGGCGGGCGCATCGGCCTCCGTCAGGTGAACGCGGGCAACTACGTCTCGCTCAATACGCCGAACGGCATCGTCAGCATCACGCAGACGCAGCCGACGTCGGTGCTCTTCTCGCTGCCCGAGGACAACCTGCCGGAAATCATGAAACGCCTGAAAGCGGGCGCGAAACTCCCCGTCGCCGCGCTCGACCGCAACCGGTCGGCGACGCTGGCGCAAGGCACCCTGGAAACCGTCGACAACGCCATCGACACCTCCACCGGCACGATCCGGATGCGCGCCGACTTCGCCAACAAAAACGATGCGCTCTTCCCCAACCAGTTCGTCAACGTCAGGCTGCTGCTCAAAACGCTGGATAACGTCATCGTCATTCCGGAAGCTGCCGTGCATAACGGCGCGCCGGGGGATTTCGTTTACGTGGTGACGGCAAACGATACCGTCAGGGTGACTCCGGTCAGGCTTGGCGCGGCGGCAGGCGGCAACGTCGCCGTTCTCTACGGCCTCGCGGCGGGCGACACCGTCGTCACTGAAGGCGCCGACAAACTCAAGGACGGATCAAAAGTGACAGTACCGTCCGCGCGCCATCGTCGTTAAAACCTTCCTTTGCGGGAAAGCGCAAACACATGAACCTCTCGCGCATTTTCATCCTCCGGCCTGTCGCGACGTCGCTGCTGATGCTGGCGGTGATGCTCGCGGGGATCGTCGCCTACCGCTTTTTGCCGCTCTCCGCCCTTCCGGAGGTGGATTACCCGACCATCCAGATCCGGACGTTCTATCCCGGCGCCAGCCCCGACGTGATGACCTCCTCGGTCACCGCGCCGCTGGAGCGGCAACTGGGCGAAATGCCCGACTTGCAGCAGATGTCGTCGCAAAGCGGAGCGGGCGCGAGCGTCATCACGCTGCAATTCGGGCTTGACCTCAGCCTCGACGTCGCGGAACAGGAAGTGCAGGCGGCGATCAACGCCGCGGGCAGTCTTCTGCCGTCCGATCTTCCTGCGCCGCCGGTCTATTCGAAAATCAACCCCGCCGACGCGCCGGTTTTAACCATCGCGCTTACCTCAGAAACCATGCCGCTGCCCGAGGTGGAAGACCTCGCCGACACGCGCCTCGCGGAAAAAATCTCGCAGATGCCGGGCGTCGGGCTCGTCTCGATCAACGGCGGCCAGCGCCCCGCCGTGCATATCGAAGCCAATCCGCAGGCGCTTGCCGCCTACGGTCTCAATATCGACGATCTGCGCACCGCCATCGGCACCGCCAACGTCAATACGCCCAAAGGCAGCTTCGACGGGCCTTCGCGCTCTTACACCATCGAAGCCAACGACCAGCTCAAAAGCGCGGCGGACTACAAAAACATCGTCATCGCCTATAAAAACGGCGCGCCCGTGCGCCTCTCCGACGTCGCGACGGTAAAAGAAGGCGCGGAAAACACCCGCCTGCAGGCATGGAAAGACACGACGCCCGCCATCATCCTCAGCGTCCGCCGCCAGCCGGGCGCGAACGTCATCAGCGTCGTCGACAATATCAAAAAGGCCCTGCCGGAATTGCAGGCATCTCTGCCGCAATCGGTCGGCGTCGCCGTGATGACCGACCGCACGACCACGATCCGCGCCTCGGTGCGCGATGTGGAGTTCGAACTGCTGCTCGCCGCGCTGCTCGTCGTCGGCGTGCTCTTTCTTTTTCTCGGCGACGCGCGCGCGACCGTCATTCCCAGCCTCTCCATGCCGCTTTCGCTGATCGGCACGTTCTGCGCCATGTATCTCTTCGGCTTCAGTCTCGACAATCTCTCGCTCATGGCGCTGACCATCGCCACCGGCTTCGTCGTCGATGACGCCATCGTGATGATCGAGAACATCTCGCGCCATGTCGAGGAAGGTAAAAAGCCTCTCGATGCCGCGCTCAAAGGCGCGGGCGAGATCGGCTTCACCATCGTCTCGCTCACCGTTTCTCTCATCGCCGTCCTGATCCCGCTTTTGTTCATGGGCGACGTCGTGGGGCGGCTGTTTCACGAATTCGCCATCACGCTCGCCGTGACCATCGTCATTTCGGCCGCGGTGTCTCTCACTTTGGTGCCGATGCTCTGCGCCCGCATGCTGCGAGGGGGGAAGAAACGCGAAAACGGCTGGTTCGCAGGGCTTTCCGCAGCTTACGGACGGATGTTGCGCTGGACGCTCGATCACGCCGCGCCCGTCTTGCTCGTCGCGCTGGCCACGCTCGCGCTGACGGTCTTTCTCTACCTCATCATCCCGAAAAACTTCTTCCCCGTGCAGGATACGGGTCTCATTCAAGGCGTCTCGGTGGCGGGCGAAGACGTCTCGTTTTCCGCCATGGCAGCGCGGCAGGAAGCGCTCATTAAAGCCGTCCTGAAAGACCCCGATGTCGCCAGCGTCACCTCCAACATCGGCATCGACGGCACCAACATGACGCTGAACACCGGGCGTCTGCTCATCAACCTGATCCCCAAGGACAGGCGCGCGCTTTCCGTCCGCGCCGTCATCCGCAGCCTGCAATCCGAAACCGCGGACGTGCCGGGCATCACGCTCTATATGCAGCCGGTGCAGGACCTCGCCATCTCCTCGACCGTCAGCCGCACGCAATACCAGTTCATGCTCGAAGACGCCAACCCGGACGAACTGTCCGCATGGACGGCCAGACTTCTCGCCAGAATCAAAAACCTGCCGGAAATTACGGACGTTGCCTCCAATGCCGAAGACAGAGGCCACGCGGTTTATATCGACATCGACCGCGACACGGCGGCGCGCTTCGGCATCACCGCCGCGACGGTGGACAACGCGCTCTACGACGCTTTCGGCCAGCGCATCGTCTCAACCGTCTTCACCCAGTCGAACCAGTACCGCGTCATCCTCGAGGCCGACGAAAAGATGCGCACGAACGTCGCGGCGCTCAACGATTTCTACCTGCCTTCCGCTGCCGGCGGGCAGGTGCCGCTCAATGCCATCGCCACGATCAAAACCGGCACCGCGCCCCTGGAGATCGACCATCTCGGCCAGTTTCCCGCCACGACGATCTCCTTCAACCTCGCGCCGAACGTCGCGCTCGGCACCGCCGTCGATGCGATTACGGCGACGGAACAGGCGCTCGCCATGCCCGCCAGCGTTGTAACTCATTTTCAGGGCGCGGCGCTTGCTTTTCAGCAGTCGCTCGACAATGAAATCCTGCTCATTCTCGCCGCGCTCGTCACCGTCTACATAGTGCTCGGCGTCCTGTACGAAAGCTTCATCCACCCCGTCACCATCCTCTCGACGCTGCCGAGCGCGGGCGTCGGCGCACTGCTCGCGCTGTGGCTTTCGGGCGACGGGCTCGGCGTGATCGGCATTATCGGCATCATCCTTCTCATCGGCATCGTCAAGAAAAACGCCATTATGATGATCGACTTCGCGCTCGATGCGGAGCGGAAAGAGGGAAAATCCCCGCGCGACGCGATCTATCAGGCCGCGCTGTTGCGTTTTCGCCCCATTCTCATGACCACGATGTCGGCGCTGCTTGCCGCACTGCCGCTGATGCTGGGGCGGGGCACCGGGTCGGAACTGCGCCAGCCGCTCGGTCTTGCCATCGTCGGCGGGCTGATCCTCAGCCAGATTTTGACGCTCTTCACCACGCCGGTGATTTATCTTGCCTTCGACGGCCTCGCCCGCCGCTTCAGGACGCGGGAGCAGAACGCATGAATCCTGCAAAAATCTTCATCGACCGCCCCGTCGCCACCACGCTTTTGACGTTGGGAATTTTGTTTTCCGGCGTCCTCGCCTTCTTCCTGCTACCTGTCGCGCCGCTGCCGCAGGTCGATTTTCCGACCATCTTCGTGCAGGCGCAGCTTCCCGGCGCCAGCCCCGAAACTGTCGCTACCGCCCTCACCACGCCGCTGGAACGCCACTTGGGGCAGATCGCCGACGTGACGGAGATGACATCCGAGAGCGCCGAAGGCAGTGCGCGCATCGTTTTGCAATTTGGCCTAAGCCGCAACATCGATGGCGCGGCGCGTGACGTGCAGGCGGCGATCAACGCCGCGCGCTCCGATTTGCCCGCCGGTCTCCGCGCCAACCCCACCTACCGCAAGGTCAACCCCGCCGACGCGCCGGTGATGATCCTCGCCCTCACCTCGAAAACCATGACGCCTGGGCAGATGTACGATTCCGCCTCCACGGTTCTGGAGCAGAAAATCTCACAGATCAAAGGCATCGGCGAAGTGATCGTCGGCGGCGCGTCCCTGCCCGCGGTGCGCGTCGAGCTCAACCCTTACGCTTTGGCGCAATACGGCATCGGCCTTGAAAACGTCCGCGCCGCGCTCGCCGCCGCCAACGCCCATGCGCCCAAAGGCGCGCTGTCGCAAAACGGAAAGATCTACCAGATCTATACCAACGACCAGGCACGCGGCGCCGCGCAGTACCGTAATTTACCGATCGCCTGGCGCAATGGCGCTACTGTGCGCTTGTCGGACGTGGCGCAGGTTGACAATTCCGTCGAAAATCTCCGCAACGAAGGCCTCGCCAACGGGCATCCTGCCATCCTGATCATCATCTTCCGCGCGCCCGGCGCCAATATCATCAGCACCATCGACCGCGTCAAGGCGGAACTGCCGGTTTTGAAGGCATCGATCCCCGCCGCGATCGACATCTCCGTACCGATGGACAGATCGGCCTCGATTCGCACCTCGCTGCATGACGTCGAAATGACGCTGCTGCTCGCCGTCGCGCTTGTCATCGGCGTCGTCTATCTCTTTTTGCACAGCGCCCGCGCGACGCTGATCCCTTCCGCCGCCGTGCCCGTCTCGCTGATCGGCACCTTCGGCGCGATGTACCTGCTCGGCTACAGCCTCGACAATCTCTCGCTCATGGCGCTGATCGTCGGCACGGGGTTCGTCGTCGACGACGCCATCGTCGTGCTCGAAAACATCAGCCGCCACATCGAAGACGGCGTGCCGCAGCGCGACGCCGTATTGCAGGGCGCGCGCGAGGTAAGTTTTACCGTGCTGTCGATGAGTCTCTCTCTTGTCGCGGTCTTCATCCCGATCCTGATGATGGGCGGCATCGTCGGACGGCTGTTCCGCGAGTTCGCCGCCGTGCTCTCGGTCGCCATTCTCATTTCGCTCTGCGTATCTCTCTCCACCACGCCGATGATGTGCGCGTGGATTCTCAAGGCGAAGAAAAAAGAAAAAATGTCGCTTATTAACAGCGCTTCGTCCGCCGTCATCAAAAAAATGCATGATTTTTACGCCCATACGCTGAAAATCGCCCTCACATACCGGCGGCTGACGCTCGTCCTGCTGCTCGCCGTCATCGGTCTCAATTTCTACCTTTTCATCATCATTCCCAAGGGGTTTTTTCCGCAGCAGGACATCGGCCGCATCATGGGCGCGATCCGCGGCGACCAGAGCATCTCCTTCCAGCTCATGCGCAAGAAGATGGAGCAGTTCGTCTCGATCATCCGGCACGATCCTGCCGTCGCCAGCGTCGTCGGGTTCACCGGCGGCGACAGCACCAACACGGGCCGCGTCTTCATCGCCTTGAAGCCGCAATCCGAGCGTCCGCCGGTCGATCAGGTCATCGCGCGTTTGAGAAAAAAAATGCGCAAGATCTCCGGCGCGACGCTGTTTTTGCAGCCGGTGCAGGATATCCGCGCCGGCGGGCGCATGGGCAACGCGGAATATCAATATACGCTGCAGTCCGACAGCCTCGCCGACCTGCGTCACTGGGCGCCGGTCGTCGACAAGGCGCTTAAAAAGCTCCCCGAATTGCGGCAGGTCAATTCCGACGAGCAGGCGGGTGGCCTGATGAGCAACCTCGTCATCGACCGCTCCTTAGCCGCGCGTTTCGGCCTCACCATGAGCCAGATCGACAACACGCTCTACGACGCCTTCGGCCAGCGGCAGGTCTCGACTATCTACAATCCGCTCAATCAATATCACGTCGTGATGGAAGTCGCGCCGCAGTATTGGCAAAATCCCGATACGCTAAAAGATATATATGTCAGCCGCACAGGCGGCGCTCTCACCGGCGCGGAAGCCACCAGCGCCGTCGTCAGCGCCGCGGCGCGCAATGCCGCCATCAACGCGCTCGCCGCGACCGTGCACGGCGCGGCGCCGACAAGCGCCGCCGTCAGCACGACGCCGGAGCCCGCCGTGCCGCTCGCCGCTTTCAGCCATCTTGAGACGGGACATACGCCGCTCTCCATCAACCATCAGGGCCTGTTCGCCGCGACGACGATTTCCTTCAACCTCGCGCCCGGGGAAGCCCTCGGCAACGCCACTGCCGCGATCAACCGCGCCGTTGAAACGCTGCATCTGCCGATCAACGTCCATGGCAGCTTTCAAGGCACGGCGAAGACATATAAAGAGTCGCTGGCCGGCGAGCCGGTGCTGATCGGCGCGGCGGTGCTCGCCATCTATATCGTTCTCGGCATATTATATGAAAGCTACGTGCATCCGGTCACCATCCTCTCGACGCTTCCGAGCGCGGGCGTCGGCGCGCTGCTCGCCCTGCTGCTCTTTCACGTGCCCTTCAGCATCATGGCGCTGATCGGCGTTTTGCTGCTCATCGGCATCGTCAAGAAAAACGCCATCATGATGATCGACGTGGCGATAGACTCCGAACGGCAGGGCATGACGCCGGACGAGGCGATTTTCCACGCCTGCCTTTTGCGCTTTCGCCCCATCATGATGACGACGCTGGTCGCGCTCTTGAGCGCCCTGCCGCTGGCTTTCGGCATCGGCGAAGGAGCGGAGATCCGTGTGCCGCTCGGCATTTCCATCGTCGGCGGGCTGATCTTCAGCCAATTACTGACCCTTTACACCACGCCGGTCGTTTATCTCTACCTCGAACGGCTGCGCCGCTGGTTCAATATCAAGCTGGGCCGGTCGCCGGATCTCGCCCTGCCCGGCCTGCAAGGAGAAACGTCATGAAAAAAACTCTCGCCCTGTACGGCGTTCTGTTGCTCTCCGCCTGCGCGGTTGGGCCAAAATACCACCGTCCGGCCATGAACATTCCGGCGGCTTACGAAGAAGGCAACGGCGCATGGCAGCCCGCCAGACCCATGCCGTTCGATCACGGCGCATGGTGGCGCGTTTATGACGATCCCGTGCTCGACGCGCTGGAAAAACAGGTTGCCGTTTCAAATCAAACATTAAAAGCCGATGCCGCCGCCTATCGTGAGGCGCTGGCCACCGTGCAAACCGCGCAGGCGGGATTTTTTCCCAACGTCTCCTTGAACGGTGCGGGCACGCGCGCCCGCACGCATACGTCCACGGGCAATGCCGTGGATCTCTCGGCCTCGGCCAGCTGGGCGCCGGACATCTGGGGAAAAATCCGCGATGCCGTGGCGGAGGAACGCGCGAACGCAGAAGCGAGCAAGGCGGATCTTGCCGCCGCGACGCTGTCCGAGCAGGCGGCGCTGGCAACCGATTATTTCCAGCTGCGCGCCACGGACAGGCTCGAAAGCATCCTGCTCCGCATCATCCGCGCCGACGCAAGAAACGGGCACATCGTCATCAATCAATACAAAGCGGGAACGGTTTCACGCGCGGCGGTTTTGCAGGCGCGCCTCACTCTCGCCGCCGCGACGGCGCAATATGTCAGCGCCAAAGCGCAGCGCAAGCAACTGCAACACGCGCTTGCCGTTCTGGTCGGGCGAGCGCCGGCGGATTTCAGCCTGATGCCGGAAGGCGGATTGCCATTGATGCCCGCCATTCCTTCAAGTTTGCCGTCAATCCTCTTGCAACGCCGGCCGGACATCGTGGCCGCGGAAAGAAGAGTCGCCGCCGCCAACGCGGCGATCGGCGTCGCGCAAACCGCTTATTTTCCGGACCTGACCTTATCAGCATCGGGCGGCGCTTCCGCTTCGGCCGTGGCGCAACTCATGCGCACCGGCAGCGAGGTCTGGTCGCTCGGGCCCGCGATGGCGCTGACGGTTTTCGACGGCGGCGCGCGGAATGCCGCGGTCAGAAACGCCCGCGCCGCATACGACCAGAAAGCCTCGCTTTACCGCGAGACCGTGCTGACCGCCTTCCAGCAGGTCGAGGACGGCCTTTCCACCTTGCGTCTTCTTGCGATGCAGGAGAAGATAGAAAACTATTCAGCAGACACGGCAAAAGCAGCGCAAAAGATCGCGCTCAACCAGTACGATGCCGGCACTGTCGCCTATACGGGCGTCATCACAGCGGAAACGCAGGCGCTCGCCGCAGAGCAGGCGGTGCTGACGGTCAGGGAAAACCGCCTCGTCGCCTCGGTGCAGCTGATCGCGGCGCTTGGCGGTGGCTGGGACGGTCAAAACTAGGCGCGGGCTTTGCCGAGGCGCAACACGGCTTCCAGCAACGCATCGATATCGCGCTCTTCCGTGCGGTGGTTGAAGATCGCGCAGCGGATGACGCGCTTTCCGCCAATCGTGGTCATCGAGGGCGCGGCAATGCCCTGCTCCTGCAAATCGGCGACGATTCCGGCATTAATTTCATCCGAAGCTCTATAGCGAAAGCAGACGATGCTTAAATGCGCGGGTGCACACAATTCAAGAGCCTTTTCCGCGCGGATTTTTTTCTCGAGATAGCGCGCAAGCTCGCAGGTGCGCCAGATCATGCGCCCGAGTGCGGCCGTGCCGTAGGCTTTCAGCGTGAACCAGACTTTGAGGGCGCGAAAACCGCGCGAGAGGTCCGGCCCGTAATCGGTCGGCCAGAAATCTCCGCCCGCAAGCCCCCGCGTTTCGCGGCGGAGATAGGCGGCGGGCGTGGCGAAGGCGGCCTTGTGCTTTTCGCCGTCGCGCACGAGGATAAATCCCGCGTCATAGGGCGCCTGCCCCCATTTGTGAAAATCGAGCGCGATGGACGATGCTTCTGCGATGCCGTCCAGCCGCGGCGCGATTTCGGGCGCGAGCATGCCGAGCGCGCCATAGGCGCCGTCGATGTGGAACCAGAGGTCTTCCGCGCGGCAAACCTCGCCGATCCCCTTGAGATCGTCGATCGCGCCGACATCCACCGTTCCCGCCGTGCCGACGGCCATGAAGGGCGTTTTGCCCGTCTTTCTGTCCGCGGCGATCGTTTCTTTCAAAACGGCGATATCCATGCGGTGATGTTCGTCGCAAGGAATGAGACGCAAGGCATCGCTGCCGAGCCCCGCGAAATCCATCGCGCGGGCGATGCAGCTGTGCGCCGCGGCGGAGGCATAGGCGCAGAGTTTTTTATCTGCGATGCCGGATTTGCGCGACGGCAGGCCGAGAGCTTCCGCACGTGCGATCAGGGTCGCGACCAGATTGGCCTGCGACGTTCCGGTCACGAAAATCCCCGTCGCGCCCGCGGGAAAGCCGAACAATGCGCGCATCCATGCGGAGACTTGTCGCTCGACGGCGACGGGCGCATGGTCGCGCCCGCCGAGATTGGCGTTCAATCCGCCCGCGAGCATTTCCGCCAGCATGCCGACCGGCGTGCCGCCGCCCTGCACCCAGCCCATGAACGCGGGATGGAGATTGCCGCCCGCGTAAGGCAAGACAAGCCGCGCGAATTCCCCGTAGACATCGCCGAGCGGTTGAGGGTTTTGCGGCAGGGCGTCTTTCTTGAAATGGTCGCGCACATCTTGCGGCATTTCACGCCACAGCGGACGGTCGCGCAAGGTCGCAAGATAATCGAACATCTCGTCGAGCATGCGGTGGCCTTGCGCGCGCGTTTCATCCCAATTTTCAGGATCAAGCGTCATTGCCGGTCTTTTTCCGCGCCGGCGGCGATCATGCCGGTGAAAGCCGCGTAGACTTTTTTCATCTGCGGCGCCTTGTAGGGATAAACCGCGTCGCTGTCCATGTTATGGACGATCATGGTGTTGCCGCCTTCGAAAATCAGCAACGCGCCATCCTTCGTTTCCGCGCAGTCGATGGCGAAATAGGAGAGGCCGACGCGCGCGGCGATTTCGGCCAGCGCTTCTTTGTGCCGTACGCCAAACCCTTCGTCGAAATGGGTCATGAAGGCGTCTTCCTCGGCGCGTTTTTCCGCGCTCGCCGCCATGTCGGCGTTGAGATACCAGATCTTCCACTGGTGCGAGATCGCCATATGAATAGCGTAAGCCTTGCCGTCGACAAAGACGATGCGGTATTTGCGGAACGCGCCGTCTTTTCCGCTGTAATCGATATAACGGGAGATGAAGAACGCGCCGCCCCGCTGCCCCGCGAGATATTTTTCGATATCAGCCGCGCTCTCAAGCCTGTCGAGCCCGCGCCCCGCATGGCTGTCGATCGGGCGCACGATCAGCGGCCAGACGCCGTCGGCGAGCAGGGTTGTCAGCGCGATTTCCCCGCGACCGAGTGATTCAAGCGCCGCGCGGGATATCCGCGCCGTCATGGGAATGTAAATATCGGGCGCGTCCGCAAGCAACGCATAAAGCGCGTCGCGGTTGAGGCGGCGGATACCTTCCGGCGCGTTCAAAACCGGCCTCGGCCAGCGCGGCATCAGCGCCTCGACGATCTCCAGCGCTGCGCGCGAATCTTCCGTGTCGGCGATCGCGTTGAAGGCGATATCGTGATAGGGCAGAGGGTCGGGCAAAGGCAGTCCCGGCACGATATAAAGCACACTGAGGGCAATGTCCGACCCTTCAAGCAGAAACTCGATCGGCGTGTTGCCGCCCATCTCGACGCCGGCCGCGAGCATCAGCACGCGCAGGCGCGGGCGTTCCGCCGCGCAAGGCATATTGTAGAGACGTTCCATGCCGAGCGCGCCCGACTGAACGACCAGCCCGTTGGCCTGCAGGCCGGAAATTTGCGCGATATCCGCCATGTCCATCATCGCCGCGGCATTGGCGGGATTCTGTTCGACCTGCCTGAAAAGATCGTCCCACAATGGCTTGAGCGGCACGTTGTTGAAGGCAAGGCGCGTCAGCTTGGCCATGCCGATACGGTCTTGCCCAACATGTTCATCTTGCGCGCCAAGACGCAACGGCTGGGGTTCAGCGGCGGATTTCTTTTCAGCGTCGAGCCAGGCGAAATATTTGAGGATCAGCTCCATCTTGTCGAAAACCGTCCGCACTTCTTCTTCCGTCCAGCCGCCATATACGGTGCGCGCGCCGGCCGCGACGCGAAGCACGGCGGCGGCGGCGACCGCGACAGGCTGACCGATATGGCAGAGTCTTGCCGCCAGTTTTTTTTCTTCCGCCGTCGCCTCCGCGGGCAGATGCGCGGAAATATCGCGGTTGAGGGCGAGGTATATTTTCCGGCAGTCTTCCGCGCCGAGCCGCTGGCCGTCTTTTTGCACGAAAAACGGAAACACCGTGCGCACTTCCATCTCTTCATCGTCAATGTCATCCGTCGGATCCGCCGCGGGCGCGGACAACAGAGAAAACGACGGCGCGTTTTCGATGCGGCGCGCGACCGCCGCGCCGAAGTCCTCCAGCGCCGCGCGCCGTTTCTCGCCAGAAACGGCGAAATAAAGGCGCATTTCTTCCAGCGCGGCCTCCCAGCGCAGCCACTGGCCGAGGTTCTGCCGCGCGGGCAGATTGTCGCGGATTCCCCGCCATGCAAGCGGCCAGTCGGCGCGATTGGCGTAATCGGCAAGCCCCACAGGCACATTTTGCACGGCTGAAAGCGCGGCCGAGACGCCCGAAGGCACCAGCAATGCGCCGGAGAACGGCGGCCCCGCGAAGAATTTGGAGCCGGTCAGCAGCACGACGTATCCGCGCGCGAGGTACTCTTTTATCCTTTTGCGCCCGAGACGCATCTGACAGGCGTCGATGACCGTCAGCACATCGTTCGGCCAGCGCGCGGCGATGTCTTTGAGACAGTGCGCCGACGGCGCGCGGACGCCGAGCTTCGATGCGTCCATCGCCTGCAAAAGAACCTTCGATCCCGCGGCAACAGCCCTGCCGACGGCATCGACGACCGCCCTGTCGATGTCGGCGGCGGCGCGCAACGCGCCCTCTTCATCGCGTAAAGGAATATCGACGCTGGACGCGCCGTCTTCCAGCTCTCCGATGCCTGCGCCTTTTTCAACCGCAACGCCCTGCGCCGTGCGCAGGCCGAAATGCCGCCCCCGCGCGGTGAAAGCCGTACCACTGCCTGTCTCGTTCGCGCCGACGATGACGCTTGTCACCTTCGCCCCGCCCAAAACCGCGCGCGCCGCGAACAGCGCCAGAATCTGCCCGTCCGTGCCGGACGGCGAAAACACGACTTCGGCTTTTTCCGGCGCGATCAAAAGATGCTTTTTCAACTCTTCGCGCATCCGCTCGATGCAGAGATCGAAAGCGGACTCTTCCGCCGCCGTGCCGGCGGCGCCGGACGGCTGCGCGCGCATCAGGTCGAGCCGCGCCGCGGAAACGCGCAAATAGGCCGCGTCGGATATCGTAGACGCCGTGGTGGAAGAAAAAGAAATCGCTTCCGGCCGCGGCGCGGGGCGGCAGCCGTAGCCGTTGAGATTGTCGGCAGGATCGACGACAAGACGCGGATCGCCGCCCGACGTCAGCAAAAGGTCAAGCGGCTGGGCGATGAAAATGCTGGCAGACTCCTCCCCGCGCACGGCGCTCTCCTTTTTTTTTAAAAGCTGTTCCATGGTCCCCTCTCTGCCATTATCGCAAGCATTCCCGCAACGGGCAATGCGTAATAACATGCGATATGCCGCAAAACGCGGCATAATTATTTTAAGGGAAAGGACTGACCTTAAAACGGATAGCGCAGACTCAGAAACGGCGTGGTGCCGACGACGCCGAATTTGTTTTTATGGATGACGGAATCCTTGGCGATATAAGGCATGGCGGCCATTTCGATGCCGATATCCATCTTTCCTTTGTGATAAAGATCGAGCCGTGCCTGCACGCCCGTCAGCGGCAGCGGATAGCTTTGATAACCGGTGACAAGACCGAAGGCGGCGGAAAGCTCAAGTTTCACAGGCCCGGCGGCACAACGTAAGGATGGGTCACGTAGCCTGCGCCGAAAGCCTGCCTGCCTATGCTGTTCGGGCCGAGATAATAAAGCGCCCAGTCGCCGCGGCGGGCGGTGTCGAATTGCACGATGCCGATTTCATGATGATCGACGAAGTTGTCCGTGCCCGGCTGGAAATGATGCGTCAAAATCGGCCCGCCCGATACCGTTATGGAGCGCAGGCTCCAGGGATTGGGAAAATCCGTCTGCGATGTCTTGGGTGATGAAGGGCAACTGGCTGCTGGGCAACCGCGGCGGTGGCCGTCATCAGCGAAACAAGTCCCAGCGCGGCTTTTTTCCAGACAGTCCGCATAGATAATTTTTATACTGCACAGAGAGTTCCTCTCGTCTCAATGATCTCATTTTATTTTCAGAGTATATAAAATATAATATTATTATGTCAATAAATATTTTGCATATTTATAAGAGCTAATAAAAGCAGATAGATAACATATTTTCAAAAATGATAACGCACGCTCAGAAACGGCGTGGTGCCGACGACGCCGAATTTGTTTTTATTGGTGGCGGAATCCTTGGCGATATAAGGCATGGCGGCCATTTCGATGCCCGCGTTCCAAGGGCCGCTCTGGTAAAGGTCGAGCCGTGCCTGCGCACCGAGCAACGGCACCGGATAATCCTGATAGCCGCTGACGAGCCCGAGCGAGAGAGAAAGCTCGAGACTGACCGGCCCGAGCGGCACAACGTAAGGATGGGTCACGTAGCAGCGCCGAAAGTCTGCTTGCCAACGCTGTTCGGGCCAAGATAGTAAAGCGCCCAGTCGCCGCGGTCCGCCGTTTCGACCTGCACGATGCCGATTTCATGATGGTCGACGAAATTGTCCGTGCCCGACTGGAAATGGTGCGTCAGGATCGGCCCGCCCGATACCGTCACCGACTGTACCGCCCACGGGCTGGCAACGTTGTAATAGTATTCCTGCGCCGCCGCGGTCCGCGCCGCGAAACACAGGAAAAGCGCGAGAAACGGAACTGTCTTTTTCATTTTCATGATCTCCCCTGAAGGAAGATATTATCCTTTGCCGCGCAGGACGACAACTTCGATTGCATCGCCGGACGGACGGACGGACTGCAATTCATGCCCCGCCTCAGCGCAAAAGAGCGCGAAATCCTTCGGTGCCGCGGCGTCCGTCACCAATACCCGCAAAACCGCGCCCGCCGGAAGATTTTTCAAAACCTTGCGCGCCTTCAGGACCGGCAACGGGCAGATGAGGCCGCGGGCGTCAAGCTCATGCGGCATGGCTTTCTCCCGTCCGCGGCGTGAAAGCCCTGTAAACCGCGCCGACCCGCTCTTGCGGAAAAATCACCTGCGTCGGACAGCCGGTCAGCGCAGTCAGCACAGCCGCGCCTGTGTCATGGCCTACGGCAGCGGCGGCGCCATCCGCCAGCGCGGCGATATCGCAAAGAGAGGTCAGACCGCAAATGTCCCGCGCCGCAGGGCACACGCGCAGCACACCCTCGGCCATCGCCGCATCATCGTCGGTGCCTGTGAGGACGGGCTGAAATCCCTCGCGCGCGAGTTTCAGCGCCAGCGCGGCATAGCGGCGCGGCAGCCAGTTTTTCTCCGGATGGCGGAGAGACGCGCCCGCCAGCAGCAAAACATAAGGCTTTTTGAGACCGAATGCCGCTGCGATATCCTCTTTGTCCCCACCCGCCGTCATCCAGGAGATATCCGGCAGGGACGACTCCGGCGGCGGCACCCATAGCGGACGTCCGCGCAGGAAATGGCGGAACAGGGGATGGCCCGCGTCCGCCGCGGCGCGCAGGTCGTAAACGCGCGCGAAGCGCTTTCCCAATAAAGAAAGCCACGAACGGGGAATGCTCAAAACGATATCATCGAAATAGCCGCTACGCTGTGCCGTATCGAGAAAGCGCGGCGCGGCCAGCGCCATGATCCGCGCGTTCGGATGCAACCGGCGGAGACATCGCATCCTTCCCGTCGCCACGAGAAAATCCCGCAGCCCGCGGGGCGCGATGACGAGAATTTCCTCCGCCTTATCCGGCACGGGTCGAAAGATCGCTGAGGCGCGGCGCGCCGTCGTTGGAAGGCAGGGCGCGCGTGGTCGCGCCGTTGAGCAGTTCCGCATAAACGTCGAGCGTGCCCGCGGCCATGTTTTCGTTGGTGAAATGCTGCGCGATATGGCTCATGGCGCGCGTCGCCAGCTTCGCCCGCTGGTTGGCGTCGAGCGCCAGCGCCTCCTTGAGCGCTGCCGTCAGCGCGGGCACGTCGCCCGGCGGCACCAGCCAGCCGGTTTCGTCCGCGATCACCGTTTCCTGCGATCCGCCATGATCGGTCGCGATCAACGGCCTGCCCATCGCCTGCGCCTCGATCGCGACGCGGCCGAAGCCCTCCGGCTCGAGCGACGGCGCGACCACCACCGTCGCCAGCATGTAGGCGGCGGGCATGTCGTCGCAATGGCTGACGATGCGCGCCTTGCCGGCAAGCCCCGCATCCTCGATATATTTCTCCAGTTCCCTGCCGTAGGCGCCGTTGCCGCGCGCCGCGCCGACGAACAGGCAGAAATAATCCTGCTGCGGCAGGGCGCGCAGCGCGTCGATCAGGAACATATGGCCCTTGAGGCGCGAAAGCCGCGCGGGCAACAGGATCACAGGCGCGCCGTCCGGCACGCGCCACTGCGCGGATATTTTGATGAGCTGCTCGGGCGTGACGGAATTGGGATGAAAGCGCGACAGCGCGACGCCGCGGTGCACCACGCGGATTTTTGCCAGATCGACGTTGTAATTGCGCGCGACGTGCTCCGCCAGAAAGTGCGACACGGTCATGACCAGCTCGCCTTTCGTCGTCGAGGAATTATACAGCCGCTTGAAGCGGTTCTCGATCTTGTGCGCGGAATGGACGGAGGTGACGTAGCGCGCCATCGTCCCCTGCACGGCGCGTCCGGCGCTCCACGCGGGCGCGCGGCTGCAGGCATGGACGATATCGACGTTGTGATTGCGGATGATCTTGCGCAAACGCAGGATATTGGCCGCGATGACCAGCGGGTTCTTGGAATGCACCGGCAGCCTGATGTGCGTGCCGCCGGCCCTGGCGATTTCCGGCACGCGCCTGCCGCCCGACGAAACGACGATGGAGTGCCCGCCCGCGCGGCAAATCGCCGCGTTGATGTCGATCACCCCCTGCTCGACCCCGCCGCCGTCGAGAGACGGCAGGATCTGCATGACGGTTGGCGCATGCTTTTCCCGCACGAAATCCGCAAAAGTAACGCTGGTGATTTCCGGCTTGATGATCATGGTTCATATCCTCCGAACATCCCACTTTTACGCCCAAAGCGCGCAAAAAACCAGAGAAATCAGGCTTGCGGACGCTTCAGCGCCGCAGTACATTGATTGTCGCATTGAATCCGGGGATTGAAAAATGAAAACAGCCGCAAAAGACGACGCCGCAAAACCCGTCACCATCACCTTGCCGGACGGAAAGACGCTTTCCTTCGCGCGGCCGGTGACCGGACTTGCCGTCGCGGAGAAAATCGGCCCCGGCCTCGCCAAGGCGGCGCTGGCCGTGAAGATGGACGGCGAACTGATCGACCTCATGCGCGAGATCAAAAAAGATTCCACCGTCGCCATCGTCACGCGCAAGGATCCGGATGCGCTGGAACTCATCCGCCACGACGCCGCGCATGTCATGGCCGAAGCGGTGCAGGAACTGTTCCCCGGCACGCAGGTCACCATCGGCCCTTCGATCGAGAACGGCTTTTATTACGACTTCGCGCGCGAACAACCCTTCACCACCGAAGACTTCGAGAAAATCGAAAAGAAGATGCGCGAGATCATCGCCCGCAACGAGCCTTTCACCCGCGAGGTATGGAACCGCAACGAGGCGATCAGGCATTTCAAAGAGATCGGCGAAGACTACAAGGCCGAGATCATCTCCGACCTGCCGGAAACGGAAGAGATCAGCGTTTACAGGCAGGGCAAGTGGTACGACCTCTGCCGCGGCCCGCACCTGCCTTCGACCGGCCACGTCGGCAGCGCCTTCAAGCTTATGAAAGTCGCGGGCGCCTACTGGCGCGGCTCCTCCGACAACGCCATGCTGACGCGCATCTACGCCACCGCGTGGCGCGATCAAAAGGAACTCGACGCCTATCTGCGCATGCTCGAAGAAGCCGAAAAGCGCGACCACCGCAAGCTCGGGCGCGAGATGGATCTGTTCCATCTGCAGGAAGAGGCGCAAGGCAGCGTCTTCTGGCACGACAAAGGCTTTCGCATCTGGAAGGTGATGGAAAAATACATCCGCGCCGCCCAGGAGAAGTTCGGCTACATCGAGGTTAAAACCCCGCAGCTTATGCACTCGAAATTCTGGGAAGCCTCCGGTCACTGGAGCAAATACCGCGAGAACATGTTCGTCGTGCCAGACGTCGTGCCCAATACGGAAGAAGGCGCGAAACTTTTCAAGGAAGAGCCGAAAGAGTTCCTCGCGCTGAAACCGATGAACTGCCCCGGACACATCCAGATCTTCAAGCAGGGCATCAAGTCCTACCGCGACCTGCCGATCCGCATGGCCGAGTTCGGCTGCTGCCACAGGAACGAGGCGCACGGCGCGCTCCACGGCCTGATGCGCGTGCGGCAAATGACGCAGGACGACGCGCACATCTTTTGCCGCGAAGACCAGATTCTCGATGAAACCACCCGCTTCATCGACATGTTCGTGCAAACTTACAAAGACTACGGCTTTGAAGACGTCTCCTTGAAAATCGCGACGCGCCCTGCCCTCCGCGCCGGCACTGACGCCACCTGGGACAAGGCGGAAAAAGCGCTGATCAACGCGGTCGAGAGCCTGCAGCGCGCCTATACGCTCGCGCCCGGCGACGGCGCGTTTTACGGGCCGAAGCTGGAATTCCACGTCAGGGACGCGATCGGGCGGTCATGGCAGTGCGCGACGCTGCAAGTGGACTTCGTCCTGCCGGAACGGCTCGACGCAACCTATATCGGCGAAGACGGGCAAAAACACTTTCCCGTCATGTTGCACCGCGCGGTCTACGGAAGCTTCGAGCGCTTCCTTGGCATGCTGATCGAAGCCTATGCGGGCAAGTTTCCGCTCTGGCTCGCCCCCGTGCAGACCGTCGTCGCCACCATCACCAATGATGCCGATGATTATGCGCAAGAAGTGGTTTCCGACCTTAAAAAAGCCGGCATCCGCGCCGAGCTGGATATCCGTAACGAGAAAATTAACTATAAAATCCGGGAACATAGCCTCGCCAAAACGCCCGAAATCTGGGTCGTCGGCAAGCGCGAAGCCGAGGAACGAACCGTCGCCATCCGCCGTTTGGGCGGCGTCTCTGACGCCAATACCAATGTGGATAAACAAGAAATCCTTGCACTTGACGCCGCGATCAATAAAATCATTACGGAATCAGCGCCGCCCGCTTAGAGGCCAAGGCCGATTCTTTACACGCAACAACGCAAAGGAGACTTAACATCGCGAGCAAACCATTGAACGACGGCCCCCGTATCAACAACCAAATAAGGGCCGATAAAGTCCGCCTCATCGGCGCGGACGGCGAAATGGTCGGTGTTGTCTCTGTCCGCGAAGCGCTGCAATCCGCCGAGGAAGCCGGTCTCGACCTCATCGAAATTTCCCCCAACGCCGCGCCGCCCGTCTGCAAAATCTCCGACTTCGGCAAATACCGCTACGAACTGCAGAAAAAAGAAGCCGCCGCGCGCAAAAACCAGAAAATCACCCTCACCAAAGAGTTGAAGATCCGCCCCAACATCGAGGAGCACGATTTTCAGGTCAAGTTGCGCTCCGCCCGGCGCTTCATCGAGGAAGGCGACAAGGTGCGCTTTTCCATGCAATTCCGCGGCCGCGAGCACGAGCACAAGGACATCGGCATGGGCGTGATGAACCGCGCCCGCGATATCGTCGCCGAATTCGCCAAGATCGAGCAGGAACCGCGGCTCGAGGGCGGCCAGGTCGTCATGATGGCCGTGCCCAAAGCCGGTTGATACGGCGCTCTTTCTGAAACTTCAACCCATTGAAAAAGCGCCGCGCGCCGGACGCGGGCGGAACGGCACGACGATGCCCCAGTTTTGCGCCCGTAGCGGTTGCGGCTTGCGCGCGGCAGAGACGTGCTTTATCTCCGGCGCATGCTGTTGCGGCTGGTAGACGATATCGTCGCGATTGAAGGCCTGTTCAACCATCAAAATGCTGATATCGAGCGCGCGGGCGTGGAAAATGCTGAGGCCCAGCTCGATGATGGGTTTTTGCGGATGTGCGTAATCCTCGCCGTCGAAGGAAATCTTCGTCACCGCATAATGATTGCCGCTGCGGCGGGCGTGCAAGTAAAGGCTTTCGATGTCATCGCCTTCATGGTCTTTCGCGCGCCACTGCCGCATCTCGGCGACCAGCGTCGCGCCGCCGTCAAGCAACCGCACTTCGGCGAAGCCGCCGGCGTTTTCATCCTGCCGGTCGAAATAGTGCCAGCGCATCTGACCCTTTTCGCGCGTTTCCGGCGCGCCCATCTTCATCAGCAATTCGTCCAGCGTGTACATCATGCCCGTTCTCCCTTAGCTCTGAAAATAAAGGAAAAAGGTTTAAGAAATCTTTATCTGCTTTTCCATAACTCCAAACAAAGTCAGGCGCGGCATAAAAAAAGCGCCCCGTGCCGGAGCAGGGGGCGCTTTGAGAAGGCGTAACGCTTAAACGTTATTTTCCAAGCGTGGCAAGCTTCATGTTCGGAACGATCATCGCCCCGCCTTTGCCGGCCTGAACTTGCGGAACGATTTGACCGTTGCCGTCCCATTTGTTGGTGACAAGGTACGTTTGCATGTTTTCAACACCGATCGCCTTGGCGACGTCATTGAAGCCCTTGGCTTGCGCCTGAAGAATGGCGAGATCGCCTTGCGCTTGCGCTTCCTTGTTTTTCAGCTTCGTGTAAGCCTGCGCGTCAGCCGTGGCTTCCTGCGCTTTGGCCGCGGCGTCGGCATTGACGACCGTGGTTTGCGCCGTGACTTCCTGTTGCTGAAGTTCGATTTGCTTGCGGCGGAGGACTGTCTTTTCTTCCGCGGCAACTTCCATCGCCTTGACATAGCCTCTGTCAAAGGTGAAGTTCGGCATTTGAACGTTGATCACCTTGATGCCCAGCAGGCTCTGCACCTTAGATGCCGTATCTTGCGTGATCTGCGCCATGACTTTCTGGCGGCTGTCGGCGATATCCTGCGCTTGTTGCTGGCCGAGAGCGATCTTGGCGGAGCTGATGACCGTCTTCTCCAGAAGGGTTTTCCAGTCCGGGTTATGCTTCATGATATCGAGCACCCGGTTCGCGGGAGACGTGCTTGCCTGTTGCGCCAGACGGCACGCCTGAACGCAGCTATGCTGCCTCGCATATTAAAAAAAAGACCCAGGCTCCGGGGGAGAGCCTGGGTCTGGTGTTACGGAGAAACTTGCTCCTGGGGGAAGGATGCTTTTAAGTCTCCGTGGGGGTTATTTTTAGTGCGTGGCCTGCTGCGATGTGCCGGTTTTGCGCGTGAAGTCGGCATAGACGACATTGCTTTCGTTTCCCGCGCCTTCATTTCCACTCAGCTCTTCGTAGGGCAGATAACCCTGCCCCAGCAGATAGCGGATGCGCGCGGCGGTATCGCGCAGGTGGAACGGGCGCATGGTGATCGGCGCGGGCGCGTAGGCAGGCGTCGCCTGCATGTCCATCGCCACGCCGGCGAAACCGGTGATGAAAATGACCTGCAGCTCCGGGTTGTCCTGCAAAACCTTCTGAGCGAGGACGAAACCGTCGACGCCGGGCATGACCACATCGATCATCAGCACGTCGAAATCTTCACGTGCCGATACGCGCCAGGCTTCCAGATAATTGTCCACGACCGTGACGGCGCTGCCGCCCTTGCGCAAGCTGGCGGCCAGATAGTTGGCGACGGTTGCGTTTTGTTCGGCGATCAGAATTCTTGTCATGATTGTTACCCCCTTGAATGTCTTTGTTTGCGATTACTTTATTAACCTATTGTTAACTGCGTCATGTTTAGATATAAACATATTACGGAAAGAAAATCAACATATTTCGTAAATAAATAGTTAACTATTGGTAATATAGTTACAAAATATATTATAAATATGTAATAACAAACGTTTTTTACATAATAATAAATACAAAAAAATGATTCCACCTCCATCCGTTTTGACCACAAAAGGGTTAAATCAAGTCACTTTGAAACGAAAAAAGAATCGGAAACCGCGCTGATTCCCTGCTACTGTCCGACAGATTAGCGCCCATCAAAGTCTCACACCCCTTCAAAGTCTGAAACCCCATGACAGCCGTCCTCTTTTCCATCGCGACTTTCTTCTCGACTTTCATGGGTGGGCTGTTCGCGCTGAAGCATAACGACCGTTTGCACTATATCCTCAGCTTCACCGCGGGCGTATTGCTCGGCGTTGTGAGCTTCGACGTCCTGCCGGAAATCTTCGCGCTGGCGCAAAAACACGGCTATAACCCCGCGCACGCCATGATCGCGCTGGTCGTCGGGTTCCTGCTCTTTCACAGCGTCGAGAAGCTGGTGCTGATCCACCACGCGCATGAAAACGTCTATACGCCACACCATCACCCGCAGGTCGGGCTTTTGTCCGCGCTGGCGCTGACCGGCCACAGCTTTATGGACGGCGTCGGCATCGGCCTTGCCTTTCAGGTTTCGGCAGGCGTCGGCACGATTGTCGCCATCGCGGTGATCGCCCACGATTTCTGCGACGGTCTCAACACCGTCGTTCTCATGCTCGTCCATCAGAACGAAAAGCGCCGCGCGCTCAAAATGCTCGCGCTCGACGCCATCGCGCCGGTGCTCGGCGCGGCCTCGACGCTGTTCTTCCATCTGCCGCCGCAGGGATTGATCCTCTTTCTCGGCTTCTTCGCGGGGTTTCTGCTTTACATCGGCGCGGCGGACATCCTGCCGGAAGCGCATTCGAAAGCTACGCCCGGCATCGCGCTCCGGCTGGTGGGGCTGACGTGCCTCGGCGCGGCTTTTATCTTCACGGTGGTTCACATCGCTGGATAAAGCCTGTATCATTCGGAAATGACATTGAAGAAGAAAATCCTGCTTTTTTCTTTCCTGCTGCCGTTCGGCTGCGCCAGCGCTTTTGCGGCGCGCGCGCCGCTCGGGATGACGCCTGTTCCAAAAGCCGCGGCCGTGAAAGTCACGCCCGCTTACGTGGCCGCGCTGAAAAAACAGGCCGCAGGCGGCGATGCCGCCGCGGAATTCAACCTCGCCGTTCTTTATCACACCGGCGAGGGCGTGACAAAGAACTACCAAAAATCTCTTCAATGGATGGAAAAAGCGGCGGCGGACGGAGACAAAGACGCGCCGCTCAACCTCTACGCCATTTACACGCAAGGCAACGGCGTGGAAAAGAACCCGGCCAAAGCGGCAAAGTGGTGCATGCGCGCCGCCAGGGCGGGCAACGTCAAAGCCTATTTTGTGCTCTCGGATATTTACAGATACGGCCGCGGCGCGCCGCAAAACGCGCGGCTTTCGGCGTTCTGGTTGCTCCGCGGCCTGCAAGCGGAAGGAAAGCTGCCGTCGCCGCGGGCGCGAAAACCCGCCTTCAACGTGAAGGCCGCGTTGCTGAGCGGCCTTGCGGGACTTATGCTCCTTTGCGGCATCATGTTCGTCTATCTCTACCGCCGCAAAAAACAGGAGCAGACCGATGCCTGACCGCATGAGAAAGCCGCAACGTCTGATCGCCGCGCTCGCGCTCGCCGCCCTCCTTTGCGGGTGCGGCCTTTCGATGATGCCGGGCGGAGAGAGCCAAACCCCGCCGCCGGCGCAACATAAGCCCCGCCCGTCGGACAGACTTCTGACACAATCCGATATGCACGCCTGCGAACGGCAGCTGGGAATCACGCCTCCCAAGACGGCGGCGCAGGCCTATGCCCTGTCGCCGGACGCGATCCCGAAAATCAAGACTTGCGCCTACGCGCTGGAAAAAAAGCGCATGCCCCTGCTCGCAGACCTTATCGGCTCCTATCAGGGCATGATCGAGCAAGGCAATGCCGCATGCGACAAGGATCTCGGCACGCATTATGCCGCCGTTTGTCTGCGGAAAAACGTGGAGAGCGCGAAAGCATGGTATGACAAGGCCGTGACCCAGCGGATCGGCAACGACCTGCCCGGACAGTTTTCCGCCGCGCCCGCGCCGTAAGTTTCCGGTGCAAGCGGACAGCGTATTTGTAATTCCGGCAACGCTTTCGAACCGCGGACGAAAACCCGCTTAACTCGGGTTGAGGCCGGAGAGTTTTTCTCCTTCGTCGCCGTTGCCGTTCGCCGCCTTTTCCTTCGCCGCCCGCAACACTGCCTTGCTGCGCGCCTTCAAATCCGCAAGATCGGCGGGTTTTCCGGCATAGACCGTCGCGGAGATGTCGCGCGCCAGCGCTTGCGCCGCAGCTTGCCCGAGCGCGGGGCGCGTTTTCTGCGCCACGGCGAAAACCGTCTCCAGCGGCGCGTTGGCTGGCGTTCCCCAGTGATCGTGCGCGTAGGATTGAATGTAATTTTTCAGGCCTTCCGCCGAAACGGCCGCGTCGACACCGGAAAATCCGGCCGGTTCCTTCCTTTTCGGCACGGCGGATTTCTTTCCATCCGCCGCCGTGGGCGCCGCGACGAGACGGCTGATCTTGCGCTGCAAACTCAAAGCCCAGAACAATACGAACAGCAGGATGACGACGATCGCCGCGATCAGCGCATAAAGCCATCGCGGGGCGGGCGCGCCTTTCATTGCGCCGCCAACCGACGCTATCTTCACCGGCGCGGCGACGGATGCCGTTGCAACGGACGCTTGCCCTGTATTTCCCTGTCCGGCATTCGTTTGCTCCGCACCCGCAACGGCAGGAAGAACGTCGATCGTTTTTTGAGGCAGGGTCGAAACGACGGCCTTGCCCGTCCGCGTATTCCACCACGTCACTTTCAGCGCGGGCACGACAAGTTTTCCCGCTTTCTGCGGGATCAGGCTGTAGCTTTCCTGACGCCAGCCGGACACGTCGCCGGTTTTGCCGTTGATGTGCTTTCCGATCTTCGGCTTTCCGGCATAAACGCTGAAACCGGCGCCGTTCTGCGGGCTGGCGATATCCGGCAACTGGCTGCCGGAAAGGCCGTCGGCGAGCAGGACGATCTTGCGCGTGACCGGATCGCCGACATGCACGGGGAGCGTCATGTCGAAATGCTGGCTGAGCCGCAGCGATGACAGCGGCAACCACGGATTCATGCCCGCGACCGGCGGACGCACGCTCAGCGTCACGGCGTTGCTCGCCACCGTGAAAGGCTCTTCACTCGCGAAGCCGAACCCCGCCATATTGTTCATGTTCTGCAGCATCTGGAACGGGTCGGTAAAGAAGTTGCCGAAACCCTGCGCGGCGTTATTGTTCTGCACCGCCATATCGCCCTGCAGGACGGCGGCGGGAATGGAAATTTTTCCCGCGCCGACGGGCGTGACGAGAAAGCGGAACGTCACGACGTTGACGCGCGCGCCGTTCTCGATTTCCGTCGAAACCTTTGGCTTGGCGGCTTCCTTGACGATCGCGTTGCTCACCTGCGGCGGCTGGAGAGAAACGCCGCTCAAGGCCGCGCCGGAAACGACGCGCACGGTATAGCTGACCGGCTGATTCTCGTAAGGATCGTCGCGGTTGACCGATGCATGAATATAGACGCGGTCGCCGCCGGTCTGCGCGCCGCCGGATGCGCCGGTCTGCGGCATTGATCCATATGCCTGCGAAGATGATCCATATGCCTGCGGCATGGCCGACGCAGAAGCGACGTTCAGCGTAATGGGGGCCGTTTTCAGCGTGCCGTCCGACGTCGCGATGCTGACCGGCGGAATGACCACCGTGCCCGCTTTTTTCGGCAACAGCGTGTATTGCCAGCCGACGCTGGAACTCGCCGCGCCGTTGATGATCGTCGTGCTCGACGTCTCTCCCTGCGCGGCGATATCGAACGAACGACCGAGAACGCCGGTTTCCGGGCCGCCTTGCGCAGACGCGCCGGACAACGTCAGTTGCAGCGTCACACCCTGCCCGACGACCGCGCTGGTGCTGTCCACCGTCGCCGTGAAGCTGGCGGCATAGGCCGCGCAGGGCCAGAGCGCCAAAAAGGCGAGAATGACAAGAATTTTTTTCATCATTGGTTTTCCTCCTCGGCGGCGCGCGCCTTTCTTTCTTCTATTCTGAACTGGTTTTGCAGGAAAGAGCCGGGGTCGCTTCGTATATGGTCAAGCCACTGGTTGGCATCGATGTCTTTTTGCGATACGTGCCTCAGCGTTTGCCGCGCTGTATTTTCCTTTTGCGCCGCGGGTTTCCTGTCTTTACCCTCTTTGTCTTTTCCCTGCACAGCGTTTTCTTTTTGCGCTTTCTTCCCTTCCGTTTTCCGGACGGCGGCGGCGCCGGGTTTTTGCTTTTGTTTTTGTTCTCGTTTTTCTTTCTGCATCCGTTTCTCCTGCGCCGGATCTTCTTTCACTTTGCTCTGCCCCGTCTTATCCTGTTCCTTCTTGTCTGCATTGCTTCCGGCCTGATTTTTCTTCTGCGATGCGCTGTTTTTTTGCTGTCCAGATTTTTTCCGGCCTGATGTTGCGCCGTCGCTCTTCTGATTTTCGCTTTTTTTGTCCTGCTTGCCGTGCTTTTTTTGTTTTTTCTTCTGTTTTTTTCGCAATTTGAGCAGTTTTTCGGCGATGGCAAGATTGTGTTTCGCCCGCGCGTCCTGCGGGGCTTGCTTCAGAACGGCTTTATAATCGGAAATCGCGGCGTTGATTTTTCCGCCCATCAGTTCGGCGTTGGCGGCATTGTATTGCGCGAAGAGGCGCAGCTTCGGATCGCGCACGGATTTGAACAGCGTCGCCGCGACCGGAAAGTCCTTCGCGCGATAGGCAGCAACGCCCTTGCGGTAAGGCGTTTTGAAATCCTTCATCGCGCCCGCGTAATCCCCCGCGTCATAGGCGATTTTGCCCCGCTGCGCATCGTTGAAAAAGAAGTTCCTGAACGCCGCCGCGTGCGCGTGAGACGGATGCAGCAAAAGAAGCGACAGCACAACCGGAAAAACCGCGCCGCGCCGGAACAAAGGCAAAAGCAGAAGCGCCAGCAGCAACACCGGAATGTAAAAACGCGCATTCCAGATGCGCACCGTTTTCGGGCCATGACGCACAGCGCCCAGACCTTCCACACGCGCAAGAACGGCGTCCGTCGCGGCCTGCGTATAATCCGCATGCACGTAAATGCCGCCGCCGAGGCGCGCCAGCGCCCGCAGCTTTCCGCTTTCAAGGCGCGAGATCAGCATATTTCCGTTTGCGGCGTCGACAAAGCCGCCGTTGCCGTCCGGCACGGGCGCGCCTTGGGGCGTGCCGACGCCCATGGTATAGATCCGCGCGCCGCGCGCCGCGCGCACCAGCCCCGCGAGATCGCCCGCGCCGAAGCCGCCGTCGCTGATGACAAGAATGGATTTATCGTTCCCGGGCGGTTCGCCCGCCAGCATGCGCGCCGCCATTTTCAACGCGGGCTTCAGATCATCGCCCTCGACCGTGATCAGCGACGTATCCAGCGCCGGCACGAGGTTTTCGATCGTCCGCATGTCGTCGGTCAGCGGCACGACCATATGCGGCACCTTCGCATAGGCGACAAGGCCGACGGTCACGCCTTTCTGCGTTCTCAGGATATCGTCGATCTTCTGCTGCGCGCGGACAATGCGCGAGGGCTTGACGTCGGCGGCGTTCATCGAGCGGGAAAGATCGAGAACGATGACGAGATCGCGTTCGGGCTGGAAGGTTTGCACATCGGTATAGCCGAAGCGCGGCCCTGCCATGGCGATCATGCCGCAGATCCACAGCAAAGACCAGCGCGCCAGCCCGCCCTTCGCGGATTTTCTTTCGCCACCGGCGCGTTTCACCAGATGCGGCAGAAGATGCGCGTCGGCGAAACGCTTGAGCCGTTCCGTTTGCGCAGACCCTTTATAAAACAACGCGTAAAGCAGCAGCAACACCGGCACGGCAAAAAGCCCACAGAGCCAGAGCGGTTGCGCGAAATGAAGATGACCGAAATCAGCCTCCATCGGACACTCTCCCGTATACAGGCGCGAGCGCGAACCCCAGCAGCAATATCAGGGCGAAGCCGAGCGGATAGCGGAAGAGCGGCTTTCTGATCATGTAGCTTCTTCTCTTCATCCGCGTTTTTTCGAGCTTGTCGATCTCGGCGTAGATGTCGCGGAGCGCGGCGCTGTCCGTCGCCTCGAAGAATCGTCCGCCGGTGATCGCGGCGACTTTTCTCAAAAGCGCAGGGTCTGTCCTGAATTGCGCCATGACGATACCCTGCGGCGTCGGGTACGGCACGGGGCCGTCGGTGCCAATGCCGATGGTATAAACCCGGATGCCGTAAGACTTGGCGAGCCGCGCCGCCTCGAGGGGCGGGATGGTGCTGGAATTGTCCGCGCCGTCGGTCAGCAAAATAAGCACGCGGGAATTGGCCGGTTTGTGGCGCAGGCTCCGCACTGCAAGGCCGATCGCGTCGCCGATCGCCGTCGATCCGCCCGCTTCACCGACCTCCGCGTTATCCAGCATCTTTTCGACCGACGCCGTGTCGAACGTCAGCGGCACGTGCAAATACGCGTGCGTCCCGAAAAGAATCAGGCCGATGCGGTCTCCGCGGCGGTGGCGGATGAAACGGCTGACGACGCTCTTCACCATGTCGAGACGGCTCACCCTGCGGCCGTCGATCTTGTAATCGAGCGCGTTCATTGAACCTGAAAGATCGACCGCCAGCATCAGATCGTAGCCTTCGCTTTCAACTTGCATGAAACGGCTGACGATCTGCGGACGCATCAGCGCGGCGGTCAGCCCTGCCCAAACAAGCGCCAGAACGGCATAATGGAGCCAGCCGCTTTTCTTGCGCGGGTTCTCGTGCGGAAAGGCGGCCTGAAGCCTTGCAAGATGCGGAAAGGCGACCTCGGGCGCGTCCGGCGCAGCGCTTTGCTTTGCCCGCGCGCTCAAAAGATAAACCAGCAGCGGCAAAGGCAAAAGCAGGATCATGTATGGCCAATGAAACGCGAACATGCTACTTCACCCATTCCCGCGCGGCGGCGAGCAGCGCCTTCACGTCCTGCAACGGCCATTTCTTGCCCGGCGGCGCGTAAGGCGCTTCGATCAGAATGCCGCCGGCCGTCAGCCAGTCAAATCCCAGCGGATCCTGCGCCTTCAGCCACAAAAGCCAGTGCCGTCCTTCCAGCCCCGCGCAGGCAGCGCGCGAAAAACGCCGCATCGCAATGCGGCGGAGCAGGATGGAAAGCGTCGCCGCGACCTCCTGCGTCGTATCGGCGGCGAGACGGGTTTCCAGCCGCCCCAGCTCCTTGCGCGCGTCGCCCTTCCAGCTCCGTTCGTAGGCGCGGCGCTTCAGGTAGCGGAAGAGAAAATGCCCCAGCGCCAGCGCCAGCACCGTCAGCACGGCCCACCAGCCGGGCGCAAACGGCCAGAAGCCGATCTTGTCGAGCCCGCGGATATCGTCGAGCCGCGCAAGAAGTTTTGCGGCCTGCTGCCCGGCGGATGCGGATGTCAGCGGTATGGCCGTCATGCCGTCCTCCCGAAGTTCAGTCGCCTCAGGCCGCGCAGCAAATCATTGTAGACCCTGCCGTCGGTATGAAGATCGACGATGCCGGCGCGCTGCCGCCCCGCCGCGGTTTCCAGCCGCGCGCGATTTTCCTCCCACTGGCGGGCGTAAGCCGCGCGTCCCGCGAGACTGTCGGTATTAACGCGGGATTTCTCTCCGCCCGCGTCGCTGAAGATCACCGTCTCCACCGGCGGCAGCGCCGCGTCGGCGGGATCGCTCACCCCGACCAGCACGACGTCGCGACAGCCCGACTGATGGTTCCGGCGGAGGTTGCCGAGATATTTCTCGAAATCTTCGCTCAACGGATAAAAATCGCTGATGATGAACAGCAGCGCCCCGGTCGGCGCGGCGCGGTCGAGATATTGCAAAACCTCTTCCACGGCCACAGGTTTGTCGCGAAGGCCGGTCTTGCCGCCGCTCAGCAATTTCAAGGCCTGCCACAAGGCGCGGCCCGAACGCTCCGGGGTGAAGAACCGCAAGCCGTCTTTCACGTCGCCGAATACGACGCAGCCGAGCTTGTCGCCCTCGCCCAGCGCCCGATGGCCGAGCAGGGCGGCCGCACGCGCCGCCTGCACCGATTTGAACGTGCCGCGCGTGCCGAAACGCATCGCCGCGTTGGCGTCGATCGCCAGCAGAACCGTGCGCTCGCGCTCTTCGGTGAAGATTTTCAGGTGCGGTTTTCTGGTGCGCGCCGTGACGCGCCAGTCGATGCGGCGGATGTCGTCGCCCGTCCTGTATTCGCGCACCTCGTGAAACGACAGCCCTTGCCCGCGGAACGGCGAGGCATGGCCGCCCGCCGCCGCGTCGGCGGTTTTTTTTCCTGCGGCAAGGCGCAGGCGCGGGGCGCTTGCCCCAAGACGGATCAGTTCATCGAAATCGGGGAAAATCATGGCGCGCCTCTTTTAGGGAATCGCCACCACGTCCAGCAGTTGCGCCACGATGTCGCCGCGCGATACGTTTTCCGCTTCGGCCTCGAAAGACGGAATGATGCGGTGGCGCAGGATGTCGGGCGCGACGGCGTGGATGTGGTGCGGCGAGACGTAGTCGCAATCCTCCATCCACGCCCGCGCCTTGGCGGCACGCAGCAGCGCGAGGGTGGCGCGGGGGGACGCGCCGTGACGGATCCAGTCCGTCAGTCTGGTGTCATACCTTTCGGCCTCGCGCGTCGCCGTCACCAGGGAGACGATATATTCCTTGAGTTTTTCATCGATATGAATCTCCGCGCAAGCGCGCCGTGCCGCGAACACCTCCGCCTGGGAGGAGACGGAGATGTTCGCTTGCGGGGCTGCGGGTTTCTTACGGCGGTTTTCGTCGTAATCGAGAATCTTGCGCTCTTCCTCCGCCGTCGGGTAATCCACGACGGTATGCATCAAAAAGCGGTCGAGCTGCGCTTCGGGCAAATTGTACGTGCCTTCCTGCTCGATGGGATTTTGCGTCGCCAGCACCATGTAAAGTTCCGGCAGCTTATAGGTTTCGTGGCCGACCGTGACCTGCTTTTCCTCCATCGCCTCCAAGAGCGCGGACTGCACCTTGGCGGGGGCGCGGTTGATCTCGTCGGCGAGCAGGATGTTGTTGAAGATCGGGCCTTTGCGGAAAGTGAAGTCGCTCTTCTCGTGCACGTAGATCTCCGTGCCGATCAGGTCTGACGGCAGAAGATCGGGCGTGAACTGGATGCGATGGAAATCGCCCTCGACCCCTTCGGCCAGCGCTTTCGCCGCCGTGGTTTTGGCGAGGCCCGGCATGCCTTCGATCAGCATGTGACCGTCGCACAAAAGGCAGATGATCATGTTCCAGATCAGGTTCTTCTGGCCGATAATCCGGCTTTCGATAACGTTTTTCAGTCCGGCGAGCTTTTGTGGCGCGCCTCTTCTGCCTGTATCGCTTTCGCCTATCTTGTTTGTCGCAATCTGCGGTTTTGCCGTATTCATGTTTGCACCTGTCTTCCGTTGTTCAAAAGATTCGAAAGTTGCCGTGACGGGACAACGCACATGTAACTATTATCCTTTTATATCAAGGAAAACTTACAAGGAGCTTACACATGCTACAACCTCAAATCCCGGTTAACGATCAGTTAAGGCGCATTGGATTTATTTAATGTTGAAGGTAATGCGCCATTAAGCTTTGGAGGGCGATAATGAAAGGATAAGGCACCTTCGGAATAATAACCGGAACATATCATGACAGCCCATAAAGACACGTTCACAGCCGTCACGCGCTTCGGCCTCGGCGCCGCGCCGGGCGATTTCGACACCATCAAAAATCCGCGTCAGTGGCTGGAAAGCCAGCTAGATCCGCGCTTTGCGCAAAGCGCCGCGCCGAAAGGCATCCCCACGACCATGCAGGCGATCGCCGCGACAAAAAGCGCGATGCAAACCCTCAAGCGCGACCGCATGGAAGAGAAGAACGCCGCCGACGCGGACGCCAGAACGCAACTCGCCGATGAAATCAAATCGGTCAACAAGACGAAATATCAAACCTTCGCCCGCCAGGTCGCGGACATGACGCGCGCCGCCGCGCAGTCGCCGGCGCCGTTCTTCGAGCGCCT
Source organism: Pseudomonadota bacterium (assembly GCA_021845905.1). Taxonomy (GTDB): domain Bacteria; phylum Pseudomonadota; class Alphaproteobacteria; order Micavibrionales; family UBA2020; genus PALSA-926. The sequence goes on along the minus strand of JAJZVA010000002.1, from coordinate 190,330 downwards.
CGTCCTCTTCTGGACCAATCACTTCACCGTCTCGACCTCCAAGGGCGGAGACATCGCACTGATCGCGCCCTACGTGCAGGAGGCGATCCGCCCGCATATTCTCGGCAACTTCCACGATCTTTTGCACGCCGCGACGCGCCATCCGGCGATGGTTGTCTATCTCGACAACCAGATTTCCATGGGCCCGCACTCGAAAGCCGGACTGAAACAGCACAAGGGCCTCAACGAAAACCTCGCCCGCGAAACGATGGAACTGCATTCGATCGGCGTCGACGGCGGCTACACGCAGTCGGACGTGACGGAATTCTCCAAGATCCTCACCGGCTGGACGGTCGACCGCAACGGCAAGGGCGACGGCAGCGGGTTTTTCTTCGCCCCCTGGATGCACGAGCCGGGCGACAAGGTTTTTCTCGGCAAAATCTATCACGACGCAGGCGTGCGCGAAGGCGAACAGGCGCTTCAGGTTCTAGCCCGTCACCCGACGACGGGGACATTCCTCGCCACCAAGCTGGCGCGCCATTTCATCGCCGACAACCCGCCGCCCGCCGCCGTCGCGCAGCTCGCGCACGCCTATAACGCGCACAACGGCGCCCTGATGCCCGTTTACCGCGCGCTGATCAACATGAAGGAATCCTGGGCGCATCCGCTCGCCAAGCTCAAGACGCCGAACGATTACATTCTCTCCGTCCTGCGCGCGGGCGACCTGGGCGGAAAACTGAAAGATCAACAGATCGTCGGCCCCTTGCGCATGCTGGGGCAAATGCCCTTCACCGCGCCCTCGCCCGCCGGATGGAGCGACAAAGCCGCCGACTGGATGAGCGCCGAAGCGCTTTTGCAGCGCATCAACATCGCCCGCATGGCAGGGCGCTTTTTGCAGTCGCGCGTCAACCCGAGCTACCTGATGAAAAACACCATCGGCCCCGTCGCTTCCGGCGAAACGCGCGCCGCCGTGCTCAATGCCGGCAGCGTCGAGGAAGCGGTCACCCTTTTGTTCTCCAGCCCCGAATTCCAGAGGAGATAGCGCCATGACCGATGAAAAAACGAGCGATAAAAACATATCCCGCCGCCGCGTGCTGCAAGGCTTCGGCGCGCTTGGCGCCGGAGCGATGTTCGCCGGAACGATGTTTTCCGGCATCCGCGTCGCTTTTGCCTCCGCGCCGGTCGATGCGCGCTTCATCTTCATCATCCTGCGCGGCGCGATGGACGGCCTCAACGTCATTCCTCCTTACGGCGATCCGCACTACATCGAAATGCGGAACGGCATCGGACTCAAGCCCGGCGATTATCAGGAGCTCGACGATTTCTACGGCGCGCACGACAACCTTGCCGCCTTCACCGGCATGTTCCGGGCGAAAGAGGCGATCGCCCTGCAGGCCGTCGCCACGCCTTACCGCATGCGCTCGCACTTCGACGGGCAGAACGTGCTCGAATCGGGCGGCGACGCGCCGCACGCACTCCCGACCGGCTGGCTCAACCGCGCGCTGGCGCTCTACGGCAGGCGCGACGGCAAGCTCGGACTCGCCGTCGGGCAATCGATCCCGCTCTCGCTGCAGGGCAAAGTGGAAGTCGCGACCTGGGCGCCCGACGTCTTCGGCATGCCGTCGGACACCATGCTCATCCTGCTCGACAAGATGTACAGGAAGGATAAAATGTTCGAAGAAACCCTCAATGAAGCCGTCGACGTGCATCATATCGCCGATCAGGCGCTCGGCGGGCCGGACGCCATGAGGAAGATGGGCAACGGCGGCAACCTGCAAAACAGGATGGCGATGCAGAAAACCGCGGCGGCGGTCGGCAAGATCCTCTCCGACCCCAAAGGCCCGCGCATCGCCACGATGGAGATCAACGGCTGGGACACGCACTTCAATCAGGGCACGAAGTTCGGCCCGCTCGCCAACAACCTCGCCGCGCTCGACGCGGGTTTCGGCGCGCTGAAAGATTCTCTCGGCGAACACTGGTCGAAAACCGTGATCCTCGCCGCGACGGAATTCGGCCGCACCGTGCGGCAAAACGGCACCGCGGGCACGGACCACGGCACGGCTTCGGCTGCGTTTTTATTGGGCGGCGCGGTCAACGGCGGGCGCGTGGCGGCACAATGGCCGGGGCTTGGCGGCAACAACCTTTATCAAAACCGCGATCTCGCGCCGACGACGGATTTGCGGCAGGCGGCGAAGGCCGTGCTAGTCGACCACCTGCATCTGGACCTCGCGGGCGTGGAAAAACATGTCTTCCCGGATAGCGCGCAGTTCCGCCCGCTGGAAGGGTTAATCAGGGTTTAGGGGTCGGTCTTTAGCCGCAGCCACAGGAGCCGCCGCAGCAACCGCCCCCGTTTCCATCATTTTCTTCCTCGTCGGCCATTTCATAGGCGTCGAGCAGGATGACGTCGCGCTCTTTCTTCTTCTCCGCCGGAGGATTTTTTCCGTCCGCGGCGGAAAGCATGTTTTTAAGCTTCTCGATCATCAAAACGCCCCCTCAGGCCGCAAGGCTTTCTTCCGCCTTCGTGTAAGCAAGCTTGAGATCGTGGGCGACTTCGGCCTGCGTGATCTTGCCTTTGCAAACGGTGAGGCCGTTTCTCAGGTGCTTGTTGTCGGAGAGCGCCTTGACCCAGCCCTTGTTGGCGATTTCGAGGCCATAGGGCAGCACGGCGTTGTTGAGCGCGGTCGCCGAGGTGCGCGGCACGGCGCCAGGCATGTTGGCGACGCAATAATGCACGACATTGTCGACGACGAAGGTCGGCTCGTCGTGCGTGGTCGGCTTCGAGGTTTCGGCGCAGCCGCCCTGATCGATGGCGATGTCGACGATCACCGATTTCGGGCGCATGCCTTTCAGCAGTTCGCGCGTGATCAGCTTCGGCGCCAGAGCGCCGGGCACCAGCACCGCGCCGATGACGAGGTCGGCGTTGGTCACGTAATGCTCGACGGAGTCGTGAGTCGAATAGATGATGTTGGCGCGCGCGCCGAAGAGGTCTTCAAGTTGGCGGATGCGGTCGAGGTTTTTCTCGAGGATGGTGACATTGGCTTCGAGCCCGACGGCCATCTTCGCCGCGTTGGTGCCCGCGACGCCGCCGCCGAGCACGACGACATCCGCCGCCTTGACGCCCGGCACGCCGCCGATCAGCAGGCCCGATCCGCCGCGCGTGATGTGCATGCTGTGCGCGCCGACATGCACGCCCATGCGCCCGGCGACTTCGCTCATCGGCGCGAGCAGCGGCAAGCCGCCGCGGTCGCTGGTCACCGTCTCGTAAGCGATGGCGATCGCGCCTGAATCGATCAATCCTTTCGCCTGTTCGGCGTCGGCGGCGAGGTGGAGATAGGTGAAAAGAATTTGTCCCTTGCGCAGCATCTTGCATTCGACCGCCTGCGGCTCTTTCACCTTGACGATCATCTCGGCCTTGTCGAAAACCTCTTTCGCGTCTTTGGCGATCTTCGCGCCCGCCTTCACATACGCCTCGTCGTTCGCCTGAATGCCGAGGCCGGCGTTGGTTTCGACGATCACTTCGTGGCCGTGGCGCACGTATTCGCGCACTGACGCGGGCGTGAGCCCAACGCGGAATTCTTTGGTCTTGATTTCTTTGGGAACGCCGATCAGCATTGCTTTTTCTCCTCTGGAGTTGGATACTTCTATAAATCGTGACAACCCACTATATCCCCGTTCACATCAAATTCAAGGGTGACAGTTATGACAAGTAATACAGCGCAAAAACAATCCGTTCTTTCCTCCAAAGAGGCCATCGAACGCGAGTCCCATTTCGTCGCCGCGAACTACAAACCCTTGCCGGTATTGCTCAATCGCGCCGAGGGCGTCTACGCGTGGGATCTCGAAGGAAACAAATATCTGGACATGATGAGTGCTTATTCTGCCGTCTCCTGCGGGCACTCGCACCCGCGAATCATCAAGGTTCTGACCGAACAGGCCAAGACGCTCGCCATGACATCGCGCGCCTATCACTCCAATACGCTCGGGCCTTTCATGGAGAAGCTCTGCCGCGTCGCGGAGATGGATCTCGCCCTGCCGATGAACACCGGCGCGGAAGCAGTCGAAACCGCGATCAAGGCCGCCCGTCAATGGGGCTACATGGTCAAAAAGATCCCCGACAACAAAGCGGAGATCATCGTCGCCAACGGCAACTTCCACGGCCGCACCACGACGATCATCGGCTTTTCCTCCGAAGCGGACTACAGAAAAAACTTCGGCCCCTTCACGCCCGGCTTCGTCTCCGTGCCCTTCGACGACATCAAGGCGATCGAAGCGGCCATCACGCCCAACACCTGCGCGGTGATGTTCGAGCCGATACAGGGCGAAGCGGGCATCAAGGTGCCGCACGACGGCTTCCTCAGCCAGATGCGCAAGCTCTGCACCGAGAAAAACGTTTTGATGGTGATGGACGAAGTGCAATCCGGCCTCGGCCGCACGGGCAAAATGTTCGCATGGCAGCATGAGAACGCCAAGCCCGACCTTTTGATCTTGGGCAAGGCCTTGGGTGGCGGCGTGTTGCCGGTCTCGGCGGTCGTCGGCACAAAAGAAGTCATGGGACTTTTCGTGCCCGGCAGTCACGGCTCGACCTTCGGCGGCAATCCGCTCGCCTGCGCGGTCGGCCTCGAGGCGCTCAACGTGCTGATCGAGGAAAACATGGTCGAAAACTCCGCCAAACTCGGCGCCTATATGCTTGAACAGATGAAAGGCATCAACAGCCCGCTGATCCGCGAAGTGCGTGGCAAAGGCCTGTGGATCGGCGTCGATTTCGAGCCTGGCAAAGTCTCCGCCCGCACCGTCTGCGAGAGGATGATGGCGCGCGGCATTCTCTCCAAGGAAACGCACGAAACCGTCGTGCGCTTCGCGCCGCCGCTGATCATCTCGAAAGAGCAGATCGACTGGGCGCTCGGCCAGTTCCGCGAGGTCTTGCGCGAAATCGAGGCTGGCTGACAATCGAGGGCAAAAAAAAGAACGCGCGTCCAGTCTTGAGGGCGCGCGTTCCTTGTTTTGTAGAGAATTAAAGCGTAGCCCCGGCAATAGTCATAACAACACCAATACCCGCGCCTATCATGGAAATAACCTGGTTACCGACATTCGCGTGGACGACAGCCTGGGCTTCCAGTTCTTTCGTCGTGCAGGGCTGTTTCAAGGCCTGGTTTTGCGTGCATTGCGCTGCAAGGCCATATTCCGTCCGCAAGGAAGTTTCCGCTTTATCATTGCCATGAACCATACCCGCGGTACCGGCGGCAGCCAGTGCGAAGCTCACGGCCAAGGTGACTTTCTTTGCATCAAACGAAAATAGTTTCATTTTTTTATCCCTTCAAATAATTACTGCTGTTGAACAAAGTACTCCGCAAAGCTATATTATAGCATTAAATATGTCAATAATTATTTCGGAAAATTAATTCAATGTATTGAAAATAAATAATATTTTAAAATTCGTTCTGCCAGAAATCAACACGGGATTGAATAAACAGAATCGTATCAGTGTGACTTCTTCGCGATCATCTCGCGCAGCCGCCGCTCGAACTCGGCGGGGTCCCCATGATTTTTAAGAAAAATCTGGAAAGCTTCCAAAGCCGCCTTGCGGTCATAAGGCACCATGCCGTCGGTCAGCGCATCACCAGAGACTGTCATATTTCTGTTTTTCTGTAAATCAGCCGCCATTTTTTCGAGTTTTTTGACGCCCTCGGGGCCGATGCGCTCGCGCGCCAGCTGGCGTTGTTTTTTAAGCTCTTCGATGGCTTTTTGCTTGTCGCTCATTCTTTCACTTTATGCCCTTCACCGCGCGTCAGCAAGAAAAGCTTGAAATCCCGCCGAAAAACCCCATCCTGTCATCATGTTGATGGCTTTTTACAAAACCCTGACCGCCGCATCGGCGCCGCTGCTGGAGACATATCTCAAACGCCGCGAAAGACGCGGCAAGGAAGATCCGACGCGAGCGAACGAGCGGCGCGGAAACCCTGTGAAAAAGCGGGATGCCGGGCCGCTGGTCTGGCTCCACGCGGCGAGCGTCGGGGAAGCGCAATCCCTGCTCGCGCTGATCAACAAACTGCTCGCCGATGACCCGGACTTGCACATCATGGTGACAACCGGCACAGTCACCTCCGCAAAACTGATGGCCGCCCGTCTGCCCAAAGGCGCATTTCACCAGTATATTCCCGTCGATCATCCCCAATGGGTCGCGCGCTTTCTCGATCACTGGCGGCCTGATCTCGCCCTGTGGTCGGAATCGGAATTCTGGCCGAACATGCTCGCCGCCGTCAAACAGCGCGGCATCCCCGCCGCACTGCTCAACGCCCGCATGTCGGAAAAATCCTTCAAGCGCTGGCGTTTCCTGCGCGGCGCAATCAAAGAACTGCTCTCCGCCTTCTCGCTCTGCCTTGCGCAGAACGAGTCCGAGGCCGCGCGGCTGACCGCGCTCGGCGCGCAAAACGTGCAGATCTCCGGCAACCTCAAATACGCCGCCGCGCCTCTGCCTTGCGACGAACAAAAATACGCGGAACTCGAGGCCGTGCTCGGAAGCCGCCCGCGCCTCCTTTGGGCCTCGACCCACCCCGGCGAGGAAGAGATCGCCCTGCAACTGCATTCGGCTTTGCGGAAAATCAGCGCGGAACTGCTCACCATCATCGTTCCGCGCCATCCGGAACGCGGGGCGGAAATCGCCGCGCTGGCGGAAAACCTCGGCATGACGGCGCCGCGGCGGTCGGCGCGCGCGCTGCCGCGTCCGCAGGACGGAATTTATATCGCGGATACGCTGGGCGAACTCGGACTCTTCTATAAACTCTCCCCTTTGTGTATAATGGGCGGGTCGTTCGTTGCCCGCGGCGGGCATAACATCATCGAACCGGCGCAATTCGGCTGCCGGATTTTCTACGGACCGCATATGTTCAATTTCGCCACCATCTGCCACGACTTCGAAAGCCGCGCCGCCGCGTTGCGCCTCGACGGGCCGGACGCACTCGGCCGGACGCTGGCGCAGGCTCTCGACGATCCGGGCGCCTTCGCGGCCATGGGCCGCGCCGCGCAGGACTGGGTTGCGGGACAGGCGTGCGTCGTCGACGGCATCGCCGCCGCGCTCGCGCCTTTCCTGAAGAGATTCGTTTCCGTTCCGCCACAGCCCGAGGAGAAGTCCGCATGATGGCCGCGCCGCCGTTCTGGTACCGCCAGAAAACGCTCGCCGAGCAGTTGCTCAAGTTCGTGCTCACGCCCATCGGCTGGATCTACGGCGCGACGGTGCAGCGCAAGTTCGACCTTTACTTCCCGGTGCCGATGGAAAAGCCGGTGATCTGCGTCGGCAACCTCGTCGCGGGCGGCGCGGGCAAAACGCCCGTCGTCCTCGCGCTCGCCGACCTTTTGAAGGAAAAAGGCTTCAACCCGCACCTGCTCGGGCGCGGTTACGGCGGCAAGGAAGCGGGCCCGTTGCAGGTCGCCCCGTCCCGCGACACCGCCTACGACGTCGGCGACGAAGCGCTGCTGCTGGTGGAAAAAGCTCCCACCTGGGTCGCGGTCAAGCGTCCGCTCGGAGCGCAGGCGGCGATGGAATCGGGCGCGGACATCGTGGTGATGGACGACGGCTTCCAGAATGCCGTGATCTACAAGGATTTCTCTTTCGTCGTGATCGACGGCAAAGTCGGTTTCGGCAACCGCGCCGTCTTTCCGGCGGGGCCTTTGCGCGAACCTTTGCTGTTCGGCATTTCACGCGCGCACGCCTTCGTCATCATCGGCGAGGACGCGACCGGCGCGGGCGAATTCATCAAGCGCCACAGTCAGGCGCCCATCCTCTCCGCCGCGCTGGAACCGGACGACGGCAACCCCGACGTGAAGGACAAGGACGTCTTCGCCTTCGCAGGCATAGGCCGCCCGTCGAAATTCAGGGAAACGCTGGAAGCGGCAGGCGCGCGCGTCATCGGCTGGCAGGGCTTTCCCGACCATTATCCTTATGACGAGGACGATTTGCAGGATTTTCTCTCCACCGCGGCCATCAAGAACGTGCCGGTGCTCACCACGGCCAAGGATCATGTACGCGTGCCGGCGGCAATGCGCGGCAAGATCGAGAAATTTTCCGTGCGCCTCGTCTGGCAGGACAAGGATGCCGTCTTCCCGCTCATCGAGCAGGCGCTGGCCAAAAGATCCACCTGATGTCCGACGCGCAGCTTCCGCACCGCCGCCCGCGTTCCAAACATATCCGTTACGCGCTTGAAACGGCCGCCGCCTACGCCGTTTACGGATTTTTCCGTCTGTTGCCGCGCGATGCCGCGTCGGCCACGGGCGGGTTTATCGCGCGGCGTTTCGGCCCGCTGCTGTCCTCCACCGCGACCGCGCGGAAAAACATCGCCCGCGCCTTCCCTGAAAAAACCGCGGCGGAGCGGGAAAAAATCCTCCGCGGCATGTGGGACAACATCGGCCGCACCGCCGCCGAATACGCCCATCTGCACCGCATCTGGGAATGCGTCGGTTTGGAAGGCGGCGAACATCTCGACGCGGTGCGGGAATCCGGCAAGCCAGCCATTTTCTGCGGCGGACACATCGGCAACTGGGAGATCAACGCCATCGCCGCCAAAAAGCGCGGCGTCGGCATCCATCTCATTTACAGGAAGCCGAACAATCCCGGCGTCGACGGCCTGCTGCGCCATGCGCGCGCATCCGGCGCGGCGGGGCATATCGAAAAAGGCCGCGCAGGCGCGCAGGAAATGCTCTCGGTGCTGAAACAAAACGGCGTGCTCGGCATTCTCGTCGACCAGAAGCTCAACGAAGGCATCCCCGCGCCGTTCTTCGGGCATGACGCCATGACGACGACGGCGCCCGCGCAGTTCGCCCTGCATTTCGGGTGCCCGCTGTATCCCGCCTATATCGAGCGCACGCAAGGCTGTCATTTCAAAATGATGATTTTTCCTGCGCTGGAAACGCCCGCGACCGGCAACCGCGAACAGGACATCCGCGCCGTGACGCTCAAACTGAACGAACTGCTGGAAAGCTGGATTCGCAAACGTCCCGAGCAATGGCTGTGGATTCACAAAAGATGGCCGGACTAGGACCAATCGACATATAGCACATGAGATTTTGAAGCCGCAAAACTGCTGAGATGCAAGAAAAAGTGGCGCAGGTGTGGTTGATTCCACATCAAGTCGCTTTGACGCCGCAGATCGGCAGTTTTGCGGCTTCCTTTCAGGCGCGGGCGGATTTCTTGGAAAAATCAGGCCTTCACAATGCCCTCTTCGGCGAGAATAGCTTTCTTGTCGAGCTTGCCGACGGCGGTGCGCGGCAGAGGCTTCGCGCGGATGATGATTTTACGCGGCAGCTCGATGGGCGAAACCTTGTCTTTCAAAAAGGCCTTGAGCTCCTCCTCCGTCGCCGCGTGACCGTCTTTGAAACGCACCCAGGCCCAGGCCGTCTCGCCGCGCTCTTCGTCCGGCACGCCGGCGACGAGGCATTCGGCCACGGCGGGATGCTGGCTCAAAGCCTCCTCGACGAAGCGCGGATAGACCTTGTAGCCGCGGATGATGATCATGTCCTTGATGCGGTCGACGATGAAGAGATAGCCGTCCTCGTCTATATAGCCGACGTCGCCGGTGTGGAAATGTCCGTGACGGAACGAGGCGTCCGTCTCGTCCGGCTTGTTGAAATAGCCCTGCATCACCTGCGGTCCGGCGACGCAGATCTCGCCTTTTTCATGGGTATTGAGGATGGAGACGCCGTCGTCGCGGTCGATGATCTCGATGATCGTGCCGGGAATGGGCAGACCGACAGAACCTTGCTTGATACGTCCCTGCGCCGGATTGAAGGCGACGACCGGCGATGTTTCCGTCATGCCGTAGCCTTCCGCGATATTGACGACGCCGGTCTTTTCTGTGAAGACCTGCCGCACCGCGTCCGGCAGCGGCGCGCCGCCCGACATGCAGAACTTGACGCAGGAAAAATCTATCCTCCCGACGCGCGGCGACTGGGCAATGGCGCCGAAAATCGCCGGCACGGCGGGAAACAGCGTCGGGCGGTGTTTCTTCACCGACGTCAGCAGCGCGTCCAGATCGAATTTCGGATGCAGGACGATCTTCATGCCCTCCATCACCGCGCAGTTGAGCACCACCGTCATGGCGAAAACATGAAAGAACGGCAACACCCCCATCATCACGTCGCGGCCCGGATCGACGATGCCGCCGACCCAGCCGACCGTCTGCAGGACGTTCGCGTAGAGATTGCCGTGCGAAAGCATCGCACCCTTGGGCACGCCGGTGGTGCCGCCGGTATACTGAAGCACCGCGATGTCCTTTTCCGCATCGACCACGGCAAGATCGAAGACGCCGTCGTTGTCCGCCAGATCGGAAAAGCGCACGAACCGTTCGCCGTATTCCACGCGCGAGATATCCTTCGCTCTGAACAGCGGATAGAGCAGGTTCTTCGGGAACGGCAGGATGCCCGCCATCGGGCAGACGACGGCTTTTTTCAGGCGCGTCGCGCCGAACATCTTTTCCAGCTTGTCCGTCAGGAACTTGAGGTCCATCGTCACCATGATGTCGGTTTCGCTGTCCTCGATCTGATGGGTCAGCTCGCGCTCGACATAGAGGGGATTGTAGTTCACCACCGTCGCGCCGGTCTTGAGGATGGCATAATAGAACATGATGTAATAGGGCGTGTTGGGCAGGAAGAGTCCGACCTTCGTTCCTTTTCTGACGCCCATCCTTTGCAGGCCCGCGCCGATGCGCTCGACCTGTTCGCCGATGCTTTTGTAGGTATAGGATTTGCCCATGAAGTCGCAGAGGACGTTCTCGGCATAACGTGACAGCGCTCGGTCGAAAACGTGAAACAGCGGCTTTCTCACCAGCGGCATGCGCCAGCTGACGCCACGGGGATAGCTTTTCTCCCAGATCCACCGCTCGCTTTCGAAAATCGGTCCGGAATTTTTTTTGTCTTTGTTGTTCTTGTTTTCTTGTTGGGTCATTTTCCGGCTCTAGTTTCTCCTTATTATAAAGGCTTTTTCAAAGCATGAAAGCCTGCGGGCGAAAAACATCGCGCGTGCCCTGCTCTTTCGGGAAAACCGCACTGCAACAAAAAACGCCACTTTAAAAAAATGGGCCGGCTTTTGAAGGCCGGCCCGTCAAGGTGGGTTGGGTGGTGGGTGGTTCGAAAATTTCAGTGATATGCTTTCGGCAACATCCTTCAGAAGGGGAAGATCGCGTCGAAGAACTGCTGGCCGTAGCTCGGCGTCTGCAGGTTGGAGAGCATGCCGCGTCCGCCGTAGGAGATGCGCGCCTCGGCGATCTTGTCGTAAGAAATGGTGTTGTCGTTGAGAATGTCCTGCGGACGGATGATGCCCGCGAGACGGAGATCGCGCAGCTCGTCGTTGACGACGACCTGCTGGTGCCCTTCGATGACGAAGTTGCCGTTGGGCAGCACCTGCACGATGGTCGCGGCGAGCTTGAGGTTGACGCTCTCCGAGCGCTGGATCTTGCCCGTGCCGTTGGTGGTCGAGCTGGAGCTCATGCCCACCAGCTTCGAGGGGTCGACGCCCTTGAACATATTGGGCAGGATCTTGCTTTCCGCGCCGAAGAAGTTGGGAATGCCGTCGCTCTCGGAGCCTGTCTTGCTGCGGTCGGTCTCGTTTTGCAGGTCGGCCGTGTCGTTGATGGCGATGGTGACGGTCACGATGTCGCCGACCTTCGAGGCGCGCTGGTCTTTAAAGAACGTCTGGCGGCCCGGCTGCCACAGCGAGTCCGGCCCCGCGTTGATGATGTCCGGCTTGGGCATCGGCATGGTGATGGGCCTGTAGCCCGGCCGCGAGAGCGGATCGGTGATCTGCGACACCTGCATCGGCTTGCCGATCTGGGAGATCTGCTGCGGGATGCCGCAACCGGAGAGGAGCATCGCTGCGACGAGGCAGCTCGTGACTCTGAGAGTTTTTCTGGCGTGGCTGGATTTCATGTGCGTTCTCCTGCTTTCTTGCGGTTACATCGTGCCCGATACATAAACGGAACGCGGATCGTTCAGCGGCGACTGCACGCTGACGGTCTGCGGGCCGGTGATGACGGCGTCGATGATCTGTTTCGAGCTCGGGTTCATGACGCGGATATCGTCGCCGACCGCGCCATTGTCCATCGCGCGGCCGATGGCGGTCAGGTGCATGAGGTTGCTGTCGAGCGTCATGGTGACAAGCTCGCCCTTCTTGATGATCTCGGGCATTTTGACGGCGCTGGCCATGACCGGGCGCATCGCCTGCAAGCCGTAGCGCGGCGTGTGGCCGATGAGGTTGGCGGCGGCGGTGATCATCGACGACGACACGTCGGTCGAGCGCATGTCGACGTAGTCGATGTCCGAGGCGGTGATAACGTCGCCCGCGTTCATCGGCGTGTTCAGCACCGGGATGCGCTCGATGGCGCAATAGCGGCCGGTGACGCGCTCGGTATTGTCCGGCGCGGCGGCGGGGGCGACGACGGCGCGGAACGTGCCCGCGGCGGGGTCATAAGAGAAGCTGATGATCCTGACCGCCTTGCCGGCGCCTTTCGGCACATGAAAGCCGGAGGGCTGGCCGTCGAGCGAGATATCGAAGCGCGCGCCGTCCATCTCGTCTTGCATCTTCTTCGCCAGCGCGGCCTGAATGTCGAACGTGGTGACGTCGTTGGACGCGCGGCGGATGACCACATGCTCGTTCGAGCCGTCCGGCGTCCAGCCGAGGTTGAAGGCGCTGGAAATGCGCGAAAGATCGTAACTGCTTAAGGTCAGCGTGCCGCCCGGCTGCGGCGCGGGCGCAAGGTAGTGGCTGGCGGCGGGGCCGGTCACGCCGCTGAAGACGTCGCTGACGACGATGTTCGCATGGTCGATGACGCTTGTCGTCTTTGGCATGACGTTCGCGAAAGCCTGCGTCGCGAGCGCGGTCGACATCGCCAGCGCCAGCAGGAGACCTTTCAGTTCTTTTTTGTTTGTCTTTCCCATTTTATCCTCCACCCTTCGAGATAAAGACCTACACGGTCAGCTGCGTCAGCGTGCTGAGCATCTGGTCGCCGGCCTGAATGACCTTCGAGTTCATTTCATAGGCGCGCTGCGCCTCGATCAGCGTGGTGATCTCGGAAACCACGTCGACGTTCGACGATTCGAGGAACCCCTGCTGCAACTTGCCGTAACCCGTCGCGGCAGGGTTGCCGACGATCGCCGCGCCGGAGGCGTCGGTCACCTGAAAGAGGTTGTCGCCCAGCGCGTTCAGGCCCGCGTCGTTGGGGAAGACCGCCGTCTGGATCTGGCCGACGTTGGACGGAGACTGCTGCCCCGCGATGGTGACGAGCACCTGCCCCGAAGCGTTGATCGTGACGTTGACGGCGTTGTTGGGAATGGTGATGTTCGGCTGCACGAGATAGCCCGACGAGGTGACGAGCTGCCCCGCCTGATTGAGCTGGAAGGAGCCGTCGCGCGTGTAGGCTGTCGTGCCGTCCGGCATCTGCACCTGAAAATAGCCGTTGCCGTTGATGGCAAGGTCGTAAGGGTTGCTGGTCTGTTCGAGCGCGCCCTGCTGGTCGATGCGGTAGAGCGAGCCGGTTTTGACGCCGAGACCCTGCTGGATGCCGGACGGCACCGTCGTGTTGGTGTCGCTGGAGGTCGAGCCGGGCGGGATGATCGTCTGGTACATGAGGTCCTGGAACTCGGCGCGCTGGCGCTTGTATCCGGTGGTCGACATGTTGGCGATGTTGTTCGAAATGGTATTGACGTTCAGCTCCTGCGCTGCCATCCCCGTCGCGGCGATATCGAGTGTGAGTGACATGGCTTATCTCCTTTTTCCGTCCGTTAAACCTGGCTCAAATGCTGTATCATGGTCAGCTGTTCGCTGTGATTGTTGCTCATGAGGTGCAAGGCGGCCTCGTACATGCGCGAGACCTGTATCATCTTGTTCATCTCGTCGATCGGGTTGACGTTCGATCCCTCGATCATGCCCTGCAGAACCTTGGTGTTCTTGCCGACCGGCTGTTCGGGCATGGTTCCGGCGTTGAAAAGCCCCGCGCCTTCGGGTGTGAGCGCCTGCCTGTCGGCGAAGGTCACGATCTTGAGCTTGCCGACGGTGCCGGCGCTGGTGCTGATCGTTCCGTTATGGGTGATGTTGACGCCGCTCGCGCCGGGCTGGATGGTCAGCGGATTGTTGTTGTCGCTCATCACCGGATAGCCCTGCTGCGTGACCAGCTCGCGGCTGCCGTTGAGGCTGAAGGAGCCGTTGCGCGTATAGCGGATGCCCTGCGGCGTCATCACCGCGAAATAGCCGTTGCCGTCGATGGCGGTGTCGAGCTTGTTGGAGGTTGTCGTCAGCGGGCCTTCGGCGAGGTTGCGGTAGGTGCCGTATTCCTGCACCTCGTTGACCGGCGTGCCGCCGTGCGGCGCTTTGGTGATATATTGCTGGAAGAGGACGCCTTCGGACTTGTACCCCGGGGTCGACATGTTGGCGATGTTGTTGGCCACCATGTTCATGCGCCGCGAGAGCGCGATTTCCTGCGACAGGGCAACGTACGTTAAGTTCTCCATAATATTACCACCTTCTTCTTTCGTCCGCCACGCCCGTCCGCTTTTTGTATGTTTACGGATCTTGGCGGGCTTCAAACCCGAAACAAGGCAATGCAGAAACCGTGCCATCCTGAATTTGTAATTATTTTCAATTATTTATATTATACCTTCGCCTTGCTTTGCGCCGCGCCGGAAGCAGTCGGCGCGAACCGCGGGGCAATTTCTGCCGCCACGCGCCGTCTCCTGCGGCGAAAATTAAAATGACAGCACATATAAAGCATGGCACGATACGTGCAGGGGTTTTGATGGAAGAAGACTGTGCTGCAACAGTGGAGCAGTCTTACCGTAATCGTGGGGTATTATGGCAGAAGACAAGAAAGCCAAAAAGGGCGCCGCGCCCGAAGACGACAAGCTGAAAGCCGAAAAAAAAGGCGCGGGCGATGACGCCGAAAATCCCGAAGGCGCTGAAGGCGCCGAGGGCGCGGGTCAGGAAGCGCCCCGCTTTACGCGCAAGAAAATCATCTTGCTCGCCGTGCTGGTGATCGCCTTGCTCGGCGCGCTTGGCGGCGGCGCCTATTACATGGGCTTCCTCGACAAGCTGTTCCCTCCCAAAAAGCCCTCTTGCGAAAGCGTGAAGCCCGGCGACAAGAATTACGCCGCCTGCAGCGCGCTCAACGCGCACAAAAGCAACGACGGGGTCGGCGTCTTCATCAAGATCCCGCCGATGATCGTCAATCTCAACACGGATTCCAACATTCCGCGCTTCCTTAAAATCGAGCTGGAGATCGAAGTGCCGGACGACGCGGCCAAAAGCGCCCTCGAAGAGGTCATGCCGCGCGTGATCGACCAGTTCCAGATGTATTTGCGCGAGCTCAGGCTTTCCGACCTGCGCGGCAGCGCCGGCATCTACCGCATGAAGATCGAGCTTTTAAGCCGCGTGCGCGCCGCCGCGCCCGACGTCAAGATCAAGGATGTCCTCTTTCAGGAGATACTCGTGCAATGACAACGCCCGCCGACGAAAATCCCGGCGGCCCGAAGCCGCAATCCGAAGAAGAAGCCAAAATGATGGCTGAATGGGAAGCGCAGGCCGCCGCCGACACCGGCGGAGGCGATGCCGCAAGCGCGCCGCAGGCCGCTGCGGGCGGAGGGAACGTCGGCGCGGATGGCCGCGTCCTCGACCAGAATGAGATCGACAGCCTGCTCGGCTTCGACGACGACGAGAACGGCGGCACCAAAACCGGCATCATGGAGCTGATCAACTCCGCGCTGGTCAACTACGAACGCCTGCCGATGCTAGACATCGTCTTCGACCGGCTCGTGCGCCTGATGTCCACTTCTTTGCGCAACCTCACGTCCGACAACGTCGAGATCAGCCTCGATCACATTTCCTCGGTGCGCTTCGGCGATTACCTCAATTCCATCCCCCTGCCCGCGATGCTCGCCATCTTCAACGCCGAGGAGTGGGACGATCACGGGCTGATGGTGGTCGACAGCGCGCTCATCTACGCCATCGTCGACGTGCTTCTGGGCGGACGGCGCGGCACCTCCGCCTTGCGCGTCGAGGGACGCCCTTACACGACCATCGAAACCAAACTGATCGAACGCATGACCCACGTGGTCCTGAACGACCTCTCTTCGGCCTTCGACCCGCTGTCGCCGGTCTCTTTCCGTCTCGACCGCATCGAGACCAACCCGAGGTTCGCCACCATCACCCAGTCGAACAACGCCGGCGTGCTGGTGCGCCTGCGCATCGACATGGGCGACCGTTCGGGCCGCATCGAGATCATGATCCCCTACGCGACGCTGGAGCCGATCCGCGAACTGCTGCTCCAGATGTTCATGGGTGAAAAATTCGGCCGCGACGTCATCTGGGAGACGCACCTGACGCGCGAGCTTTACCAGACGGATATCGCCCTC
This sequence comes from Pseudomonadota bacterium, assembly GCA_021845905.1. Lineage (GTDB taxonomy): Bacteria > Pseudomonadota > Alphaproteobacteria > Micavibrionales > UBA2020 > PALSA-926. The sequence goes on along the minus strand of JAJZVA010000002.1, from coordinate 173,965 downwards.
TCCGCCATCCTCGGCGAAACCGTCGTCTCGCTCGACGACATGGTCAACTGGAAGCCCGGCTCGACGGTGATGTTCAACACCCGTCCCAACGACCTCATCGAAATGCGCGTCGGAGACCAGAGCATGTTCATGGCCAAAGTCGGGCAAAAGCAGGACGCCATCGCCTGCAGTATCGAGGAATACATCGAGCCCGAACAGGCGGAGGATATCTAGGCGATGCACGTCTCCGCCACCATCGCCCTCGACACGCTCACGCTCGCCGCCTGCGGCGCGGCGATTTTCTATTGCATCCGGCTTTCGCGCCAGTTCGAGCGCATGCGCGCCGACCGCCGGTCTTTCGAACTCCTGATCCAGTCGCTCAATACCGCCGCCGACCGCGCGGCCGACGCGATAAAAGCCTTCAAGGACATGGCAGAGGGCGAAGGCGACGCCCTGCAGGAACGCATCAACAAATCACGCGCCATGGCAGACGAGCTCGAAATCGTGATCGCGGCGGGCGACAGCCTCGCCGACAGGCTTGAGTCCCTGGCTGAAAAAAGCGCAAAAACCGCGGCAGAACCGCAAAGAAACCCCGCCGTGGAAAAAACTTCCGCGCCGGAGAAAGCAATTTCCGCGCCCGAGGCGCGACCGCGCACCCGCGCCGAAAAAGAGCTTCTCGAAGCCGTCAAAGCCAAACAGCAATCATGAGCAGGGATGACGCCGCATGAAGATCCTGAAAAAAATAAACGCATTTACCCTGCTGATGGCGGTTTTTTCCTTCGCCTTCCTGATCAGGCTTGCGGATATCGCCACCTTCGCGCCGCAAAAATCCGCCGCCGCCGCCACGGATTCATCGCAGGGTTTCCAGCCCGTTCCGGGCGCCACGGCGCCTGATTCAAGCGCGGCCTCCGGCACGCAGCAGATCGCGGACGCAAGCACTCCGTCCACCGCCGACGCGGACAATACGGACGGCGGCGCAAGCGGGAATGCGGACAGCGCGACGGGCGGCGGCACGGCTCCGCCGCCGATCGCCTCCGGCGACCAGAACTTCAGCGCGTCCGAAATCCAGATCCTGCAGGACCTTTCCAAACGCCGCGACGAGCTCAACAAGCGCGCGGCCGAGATCGGCCAGCGCGAAGCCCTGCTCAAGGCGGCCGGCGTCGAAATCGACCGCAAGATCGCCGAGATGAACAAAATCAGAAGCGCGCTCGAAAACCTGCTCAACCAGCAAAAGACGGCGGAAGACGCGCGGCTCGACAGCCTCGTCAAGATCTACCAGAACATGAAACCGTCGAACGCCGCCGCCATCTTCAACGCCATGCAGATGAGCGACCTCTTGCCGGTCATCGCGCGCATGAACGAGCGCAAATCCTCGCCGATCCTCGCTGCGATGGACCCCGGAAAGGCGCGCGAAGTGACGATCGAGCTTGAAAACCAGCGCCGCCTGCCGCGCCTGCCCGCAGACGACCCCTGCAAGCTCAAGGCGACGACCGGCACACTCACGTCATCGCCCTCCCAAAAATAAACGAATATGTCAACGCGCATGAAGAATACGCGGAAATTTACTGTTGCTTAATCGTTTCTGAGTCACAATTATAAATACATTCGCGCGGGAAGGCGTTTTTTCCGCAGGGCCGGAACAGTGGAGGGGAAACGTGGCTGTCGACAAAAACATGAACATTCTCGTGGTGGACGACTATCAGACCATGATCCGCATCATCAAGAACCTCCTGAAGCAGCTCGGGTTCAACAACATCGATGAGGCGACGGACGGCGGCTCCGCGCTCACGAAAATCGGCGAAAAACCCTACGGCCTGATCATCTCCGACTGGAACATGGAGCCGATGACCGGCCTCGACCTGCTGAAAAGCGTGCGCGGCAGCGGCAGCAAGGTGCCGTTCATCATGGTCACCGCGGAATCGAAGACCGAAAACGTCATCGCCGCCAAGGAGGCGGGCGTCAACAACTACATCGTCAAGCCTTTCAATGCCGACACGCTGAAAACAAAACTCACCAGCGTTCTTGGCGAATTTTGACCGACGGAACCGATCACATGAACGCATCAACGCAGGCCGCCGCCGACAAGCTCAAAGACCGCGCCTACAGCCGCAAGGAAGTCATCGAGATCATCCGCTCGGTGATGGGCAACATCGACCAGTCGAGCAGCGAAAACGCCAAACTGCATCATGAGCTCTCCACGCTCGCCACCTATATCGAAAACATGCGCTCCGAGCTCGCGCAACTGCGCTCGATCGAGATCAGCCACAACCATATCCCGACAGCGACGGACGAGCTCGACGCCGTGGTCGAGGAGACGGCGAAGGCCACCGGCGCAATCATGGACGCCTGCGAGAAAATCGAGAAACACGCAGGAGACCTGCCCGCGCCCGCGGGCCCCGAAATCGCCGCCGACATCACGGCCATCTACGAGGCCTGCGGCTTTCAGGACATCACCGGCCAGCGCATCACCAAGGTCGTCAAGACGCTGAAAAACATCGAATCCAAAGTCTCCGAGATCGTCAGCGCTTTCGGCAACGTGCAGGACGCCGCCACGGGCGGACAATCCTCTGCAAAAGAAGACAAAAAGAAAGCCGACGGGGGATTGCTCAACGGCCCGCAACTCGGCGGCCCCGCCAGCTCGCAGGAAGAAATCGACGCGTTGCTCTCCAGCTTCGATAAATGAGCCTCGTTCCCATTCCGCCCGAAGATCTCGTCGCGCTCGACGACTTCGCGGCGGCGCATCCGCTCAAAATCGACCTCGTCTATGCCGATCCGCGACATCCTGAAAACGTCTTCAGGGAGGACATCTACCGCGCGGACGCGCGCCTTTGGGCGCACAAGGACTTCGCGCCGGTCATTCTCCTCGCGGCGGACATCTGCTTTGAGAGGACGGGATGGCTCTTCGAAGTCAAGGACTGCTTACGCACCGTCGAGGCGCAACAGCGCATGCGCGAAACAGCCGTGGTGAAAGCGCACCCGCAGTGGCTTGCAGGGCCGGACAATCTGCTCTCCCTGCCCGGCGGCGGCGGGCATCCGCGCGGCATGGCGGCGGATATCGTGCTGATCGACGCGAACGGCGAGAAGATCGACATGGGGACAAAGTTCGATTTCTTCGCCGAAGACATCCGCGACAACCCCGCCGCGCGCAACGCCACGCGCTTTTGCGACGACGAAGCGCGCAATCAGCGCATCCTTTATCACCGCCGCGTTCTGGAAGAGTCGATGATGGAGGCCGCCAAAGATCTCGGTCGCGCGCTCGTGCCGCTGCCGGAGGAGTGGTGGGATTTCAGGTTTCCTTCAAGCCATGTCAACGCTTACGCTCCGGTGCGCGACGCAGACCTGCCGGAAAACATGCGCATGACGGCCACTTAAGCAACAGACGGAATGCAAGACCGGAAGACTTTAAAGACCGGGCGGCTTGGGAAAACCGTTTTTCCGCGCGGGCGGCGGATTGCTCTTTTCCAGCTCCGGTGAGAAGGGATCCGGCGCCTTGACGCGCGGCGGCAATACGAGACCCAGTTCCGCGGGATCCGTGCCGGGGGCGACATTGAGATATTTCAGTATTTCTCCGCCCGCGACGGGAATGTCCTTCGTGCCGGGGCCGCCATAACTGTATGGCAGGCTGATCTCAACGCCGCCGCGCGTCTTGTAATACATGCTGCATCCCCCTTGGGCGAGGAGCTTGGCGTCGAGCTTCTTGTAGTTGCCGGGCGTGCCGAGATAAAGCTCGCGCTTGTCGAAAAGCTGGATAAGAATGCGCCCGTCGGCGAAAACCGCGGCGTTGAAAATCCGCTCCGGCTTCATGTCTTCCGCATCGCGAAGGATGATTTTCCCCGCCGCGATATCATCGCTCATGCGCGCGGCGGCATCGCTGACCAGCAACACGCCGGTCACGGTTTTTTTATCGTTCACCAGACGGATGTCCGGGGCCGCGCCGGTCCAGAAGAATTCGTAAACCACGCTGTAACCGCCCGCGCCGGTCTCTTTGTTCTTTTCTACGGTCAGGGCATGCTTGCCGAACAATTCCTTGCGTTCTCCGGATATCTCGAAGGCGTCGACGCTCTGATGCGGCTTGAAATAGGCTTTACCCGCTTCGCCGGAATGTTCATCTTTCAGAAAAAAGACCATCCCTTGCGGAAAGTTGAAAGCGAATTTGACTTCTTTTTGCGTCTGTTTCATGTTTTTCTCCATATTGAAATGCTCTGGTTTTATTATTTCATAATATATAAGATTTTTATATTTTACGCAATATATTCATTGAAATAAAATGATATTATATTTCAATGATTTATATTTTTCCGCGCTTGATATCCCGCAAAATGAACCGCTCGGGGGCAAGATAAGACAGCACGCTCTGCGGCAGGGGCAACACATCTCCGGTGATCAGGCTGGCGACAATCTCGCCGCCGAGCGGCGCGCCGGTCAGCCCCTGTCCGCCGAACCCCGCCGCAAGGTGAATGCGCCCCAGAAACTTTCCCTCCACCCGCTTGCCGCGTCCCGGAAGCTGGCTCGGCAACAGCGTGGTGAAGGCAGCATGGTCGGGGCAGGGCCCGAGCGCGGGCAGATGATCGGGCAAAGCGCTACGAAAACCGGCGCGTGATCCGGCGATATCATCCGCCGTAAAACCGAACTGCGGCAGATATCTGTTCAGGGTTGCGAGGTTCTCCGCATCGTCTTCCGCGCGCGGAAGGGGGGAAGCGAAGTCCTCGCGATGAAAGGTCGCGCCCGCATAGTGAATGCCCTCCACTGCGGGAGAAATGCCGCCGTCATGGCAGAGCACGCGGCTGATGGCGCGCGAACGGGCGGTTTCGCGCAAAAACGTGATCTGTCCGCGCACCGTCACCAGCGGCAGCCAACGCGTCTCCAAAAAACTTTTCGCGTCAAGCCCGCCCGCGACGACCACCGCGTCTCCCGCGATGTCATCGAGCGCGGCGACGGGACGGTTGTAAACCACATCAATCCCGGGATGGTCGAGCATCCGGCGGACGAACTCCGGCGGCGAAAGAAATCCGCCCAAGGGAAAGTCCATGCCCTTGCCATCTTCATACGTCATGAACTCCTGCGGCCAATAGCCGCTGTGCGAAAGCTTGCCGTGCCATGCGGCTATGGCGGCGTCGACATCCTGCTGGAAAAGGCCGCACGCCCGCCACGACGGCAACTCCAGCGCCGTCGCCAGATGACGGGTGAAGAAGAACCCGTGCTGGAAAAACGCTCCCATCGGCGAGCGGTCGGCGGTGAGCTTGGGATAAACCACGCCGACAGGATTGCCCGAGGTTTCCATCGCGCATCCGGCGTTGCGCTCCAGCACCGTCACGGCACAGCCTTTTTGCGCCAGAGCATAGGCCGTCGCCGCACCCGCCAGACCCGCGCCGATCACGGTGACGTTTTTCGGGCGGCTTTTTTCCACGCCTTCCGCCGCGCCGCTTGCCGTTTTTTCCGCAACCGTCATCTCGCGTTTTATGCCGTAACCTTGAGTTTTTTCGGCCGAAAAGCCCGCGGCGGCAAGACCGCGCCTGACCGCGCCCGCCGACGAAAAGGTCGAGAGCGTGCCGCCCGCCCTGGTGCGCGCGGCGATCAGCGGGAAAAGCTTTTCATCCCACATCGCGGGATTTTTTGCGGGCGCGAAGCCGTCGAGATACCAGGTGTCGAACGCGCCGGAAATTTCCGGCAAAACCTCCGCCACATCGCCAAGACACAGCATCAGCCGCGCATTGAAAGCGGGAAAATGCAGATGATAAAACCCCTCCAGCGGCGGCGGATATTGCGCCAGCAGCGGCGCGGAGTAACTTTGCAACTCCGGCCAGAAGGAGAAAACGCGTGTCAGGTCCGCGCGCCGCAACGGGTGTTTTTCCACGCCGGCATAAAGCAAATCCCCCGCCGCGCCGGACTGCTTCCACAGCCGCGCCGTAAGGAGAAAATTCAGTCCCGTGCCGAAGCCCAGCTCGCAGATGCGAAAACCGCGCCCCGTTTGTTGCGCCGCCGCAAACCGTTCCGGCAAGCGGTTTTTCTCCAGAAAAACATAATGCGATTCCTCCACCCCGCTTCCGCGCTGGAAATAGACGTCGTCGAACGCCGCGCTGTGCGGCGTTCCGTCTTGAGACCATTGCAAATCCGCCGGCTTCAGTGCCACAATAGATCCTCCTGCGTGCGGATAAAGCTACAAACGCCGCCGCGCGCGGTCAAGAAAGATTAGACGACGCAAGAGGTCCCACATCCATGCTGACGCCCGCCCTGCAGGAAGAAGTCGAAAAGCATCTCCAGCAAAAAATCCTGAGCCTCGCGCCGCTCTCGGCCGCCAACACGGTGCAGATTTTCCGCCTTGTCACCGACCGCCGCAACACGTTCGTCGCCAAGATCGCCCCGCGCGGGATGGACCTCGAGGCCTGGATGCTCGACTATCTTCAGGAAAAATCGAGGCTGCCGGTGCCGGAAGTCTATTACAGCAACGCGCACATCATCATCATGCAGTTCATCAACCCGCACCACAGCCTCGCCCCGGCCGGTCACCGTCACGCAGCGGAAGCGCTGGCGGGCTTGCATCAGGTCCGCGCGGAACAATACGGCCTCGCGCGCGACACGGTGATCGGCCCCCTGCCGCAACCCAACGCAGAGAGCGCGAAATGGGTAGATTTCTTCATCAATATGCGCCTGCTCCACATGGCAGGCAAAGCGCTGGAAGAAGGCAAGATCGACGCCGCCATGATGAAGAAAATCGAAAAGCTGGCGGGCAAGATCGACAAATACATCAGCGACCCGCAACCGCCGTCGCTGATCCACGGCGACGTGTGGGGCGGCAACATCATCAACGGCAACGACCGGGTCGCCGCGTTTCTCGACCCCGCGATCTATTATGCCGATCCGGAGATCGAGCTCGCCTACATCCGCCTGCTCAACACGTTCGACGAGAGCTTCTTCGCCCGCTATAACGAGATCAACCCGATCCGCCCCGGATTCTTCGAGGAGCGGATGTTCCTCTACAGTCTTTATCCGTTGCTGGCGCACACGCGCATCTTCGGCGCGTCCTATGCCCACAAAGCCAAAAAGATCATTGATAGGTTCGTTTAGCGCAAGGCGCTATCCGCGCCCTGAAGCGGCGGCTCAAGCCAGTTGCGCCGCGAACAGGCCGACCGCGCGGCGGACAAAACCGGCGATGTCTGCCGTGCCGAACTGCTCTATATTCACTCTGTCGTCCATGATCAGCTGCGCAAGGCCGTGGCAGAGGCTCCAGATGGCCAGCGTCTGAAAGCGCGTTTCCTCAGGATCGGCGTTTTCGCGTTTGGCCAGCACCGCAGAGATCAGCGCATAACTCTTCCCCGCCGTCATGGCGAGTGTCGGATGGTTTCTCATGTCCGAGAGCGCAGGACTGAACATGAGACGAAAGAGCTGATCGTTCCCGACCGCGAAGCGGATATAGGCGGTGATCAGCCTCTCGATGCGCGCGCGCGCGGCGGTCTGCCCCGTCGCGGACTCGACCATGGCCAGCGCGAGACGCTGAAAGCCCTGCTCCGCGACGGCGGCGAGAAGTTCGTCCTTGTCGCGGAAATGGCTGTAGGGCGCGGCCTGCGTCACGCCCGTCGCGCGGGCCAGCGCGCGCAGGGACAAGGCGTCGATGCCGTCTTCAAGGAGAATTTTCTCCGCCGCCTCGAGCAGGGCGGGCCGCAGCGCGCCGTGGTGATATTTGAGTTTTTTGCCACATGCTGTCTCGCGTGCACTGTTCTGATTCATGAAAATTCCCCCATCGTTGTACGTTCCCCCACCGCTGATCTTGGCACCGTTCAGTTTTTAGGTCAATAAAATATGTATACATTTCAATAAGATGTTATTCCAGATCGCCGCGCGCGCAAGCTTAACCGAATCTTCATTGACTTATGCTCAAATTGAGTATAATACTTATGCTCATATTGAGTATAAATGTATGCAGGAGATTAAATCCATGTTCGACACCGTCACGCCAGCCCAAAAATCCGCCGCCGCGCTCTATGCGAAAGTCAGCCGCGTTATCGACCCCCTGAGCTGGCAGGCTTACGCGCCGGTAATCGACAAGATCAACCGGCTCAAACGCGAGAAGAACGCCGTGATCCTCGCGCACAACTACATGACGCCGGAGATTTTCCATTGCGTCGCGGATTTCGCGGGCGACAGCCTGCAACTGGCAAGGCAGGCGGCGGAAACCGACGCAAAAGTCATCGTGCAGGCGGGCGTGCACTTTATGGCCGAAACGTCGAAAGTCCTCTCGCCGGAAAAAACCGTGCTGATTCCCGATACGGAGGCGGGCTGCTCGCTCGCGTCGTCGATCACCGCGGCGGACGTGCGTCTCTTGCGCGAAAAATATCCCGGCGTGCCGGTCGTCACCTACGTCAACACCGCGGCGGAGGTAAAGGCCGAGTCGGATATCTGCTGCACGTCGTCGAACGCGCTCGCCGTCGTCGAAAGCCTGCCGTCCGACACGGTGCTGATGATCCCCGACAAATTTCTCGCCCGCAACACGGCGAAGAAGACGCAAAAGAAAATCCTCACCTGGGAAGGGTCGTGCGAAGTGCACGAGCGCTTCACGCCGGAGGAAATCAGGAAGTTCCGCAAGGCCTGGCCGGATGCCGTGATCCTCGCCCACCCCGAATGCCCTCCGGAGGTGATGGCGGAAGCGGATTTCGCCGGATCGACCAAGGCGATGAGCGACTACGTAAGAGATCGTCAGCCCAAACGCGTGGTGATGATCACCGAATGCTCGATGTCCGACAACGTCTCGGTCGAGAACCCCAACGTCGAGTTCGTGCGCCCCTGCAACCTCTGCCCGCATATGAAGCGCATCACCCTCGATAAAATTCTTCACTGCCTTGAAACCATGACCCACGAGGTGACGGTCGACCCCAGGGTCGCCGCGCGCGCGAAACAGGCGGTGGAAAACATGCTCAAGGTGAAATCATGAAAACAGACGTCCTTATCATCGGCGCCGGATCGGCTGGCTTGATGACCGCGCTCGCGCTCGCCGAAAAACAAAGGAAAGTCGTTGTCCTCTCCGGCGGGCCCCTGGGCGAGAGTTGTTCGAGCGTCCTCGCGCAAGGCGGCCTTGCCGCCGCGGTCGATAAAGACGACAGCCCCGCGCTCCACGCTGCGGACACGCTGAAAGCCGCCGCCGGAACGGCGGATCCCGCAGTCGTGAACGCGCTGGTCGCCGCCGCGCCGGAGGCGGTGGCATTGCTCGACAAGCTTGGCGTGCGCTTCGACCGCGACGCTGCGGAAGATTTCAAGCTCAACCGCGAGGCCTGCCACAGCCGCCGCCGCGTGCTGAAAGCCAAGGCTGGCGACGGATTCGGCAAGGAGCTGATGCGCGCGCTTGTCAAAGCGGCGAGAAACACCCCTGCCGTCACCGTGCTGGAAAATGTTTCCGCTGAAAGGCTGATCGTGCAGAGCAGGCGCGTCACCGGCGTGACGACCGGGGCTGGCGGCGCCATCGCGGCAAACGCCGTCGTGCTCGCCACCGGCGGCCTTGGCGGCCTTTACGCCGCGACGACCAACCCGCTCTCTTCGGTCGGGCGAGGCATCGCGCTCGCCGCGCGCGCGGGAGCCCTTTTGTCCGACCTCGAATTCGTGCAGTTCCACCCGACGGCGCTCGACATCGGCGAAGACCCGGCGCCGCTCGCCTCCGAAGCCCTGCGCGGCGACGGCGCGCTGCTTTTAAACAGCCGCGGCGAGCGGTTCATGAAAAATTATCACCCGATGGCCGAACTCGCGCCGCGCGACGTCGTCTCCCGCGCGATCTTCGCCGAGATGCAGCGCGGGCAGAAAGTCTATCTCGACTGCCGTAGCCTCGACACGGCGCATTTCCCCGCGCTCGTCGCCGCCTGCCGACGCGCGAACATCGACCCGCAGCACAGCCTCGTGCCTGTGTTTCCGGTCGCGCACTACCACATGGGCGGCGTGGCGACGGATCTGAACGGACGGACGTCTTTGCAAGGCCTCTGGGCGGCGGGCGAAACCGCCGCAACCGGCCTGCACGGCGCGAACCGCCTCGCCAGCAATTCATTGATGGAGGCGATCGTGATGGCGCGCCATGTCGCTTGCGACATATCCACCCATGTCGCTTGCGACATATCCGCTCATGTCGCTTGCGACATATCCGTCGACGGCGCCGCTGAAACGCCGCCGGAGCAAAAAACCGTTTCCCGCCCCGCGGAACGTCTGCGCCTGCGCCAGATCATGACCGATTGCTTCGGCGTCGCGCGCAACGGCGAGACGATGCAAAGCGGCTTGCGCGGCATCCTCGCGCTGGAAGAAGCGGCGCGCAACGACGCGGCGCTGGCCGACATGGCGCTTGTGGCGAAGATGGTCGCCGTTGCGGCCCTCGCCCGCACCGAGAGCCGCGGCGGGCATTTCCGCCCCGATTACCCCGCGCCTCTCAAGGTATGGGAAAAACGCAGTTTCATGACACTCCGCAACATCGACGCGCTGGCGGAAAAAGCGCTGGCGCCTCTCCACGCAAAAGAAAAAATCGCCTAGGCTCAGGAGAAAAAAGAATGAAAGAGATTTTCGAATCATATCTTGCGGACGTGCGCTACAAGGATTGGGAGACCCGCGTGCGCATGGACGGGGCGCGGCCCTATCTGCAAGTCGGGTTCTGGGACGCAGACCTGACCAGAGATTGCGGCGAAAAAACCTATCAGTCCTGCCGCAAATGGTTTTTGTCGCCGCACATGACGAAATCGGAAGTGATCCAGACCGCCTTCAAGGCGATTCTGGGCGCTGAAGAACACGAGGCGCGCGAGCGCTTCACCTACAGAGGGCAGGCGATTTTCGGCCCGCATTTTCACGTCGACACGCTGGCCGAAGCCTGCCTCAAAAAGCCTCTCGATCTGCGCGCGCCAACGGCCGCGGCGGAGGCCGCATGACGCGCGTTCCCCCTCTGCCCGCCGCGCTGATCGAACCCATGGTGCAAGCCGCGCTGGCGGAAGACCTCGGCCTTGGCGGCGACATCACCTCAAGCGCGGTGATCCCTGAGGGCGCCAAAGCGCGCGTCGTGATGGCCGCGCGCGAAGCGGGCGTGATCTGCGGACTCGACATCGCTGCGGCGGCCTTCAAAATCGTCGATCCGGCGCTCGACGTGAAACGCCTCAAGAACGACGGCGACGCCGTTCAGGAAGGCGACGCGGTGATGGAGATTTCCGGCCATGCGCGGTCGATCCTGACGGCGGAGCGCGTCGCGCTCAATTTCGCCGGGCGTCTCTCCGGCATCGCCACGCTGACGGCAAAGATGGCCCGCGCCTGCGGCAATCGCAAAGCCCGCATTTGCGACACCCGCAAGACCACGCCCGGCTTGCGCGCGCTCGAAAAATACGCCGTGCGCTGCGGCGGCGGGATGAACCACCGCTTCCGCCTCGACGACGCCATCCTGATCAAGGACAATCACATCGCCGCCGCGGGCGGCGTCGTGCCCGCGCTGAAGACCGCGAAAGCCCATGCCGGGCACACGGTGAAGATCGAAATCGAAGTCGATACGCTGGAACAACTCGATGAAGTTTTACAGGAAGGCGCGGACGTCATCATGCTCGACAACATGAGCCTTGAAGACATGGCGGCGGCGGTGAAGCGGACCGACGGGCGCGCGAAGCTCGAAGCCTCTGGCAGCGTGACCTTGCAGCGCATCCCGCAAATCGCCGAAACAGGCGTCGACATGATCTCCTCCGGCGCTCTCACCCACAGCGCGCCCAATTTCGACCTCGGTCTGGATTATACATCGGCGGCATGAGCCGCCGCCGCGCCGTTCAGGGCCGGCGCGACCACTGCACGCCTTTGCTGCGCGTCAGCTTGACGTCCTTGCCCCGTTGCCCTTTGATGACGATGGCAGCGCAGACCCCGGCACATTCACGCTACGCCGATTCTCTCCGCGCGCGGCGGGAGATGCCGTTGACCGAGGATCTTCTTGCGGCGGGGCGTTCTCTACAAACACATCGCCCCGCAAGATCCACTCCACTGCCGCGGGGCCGTCTTCGCTGTAGGGCGCGGCAAACAACGAAACCCGTCCTTTCGCCGCGGAAACATAGACATCGTCTCCGGTCAGGACATCGAGCGCGTTTTTCCAGCCCGCGCCCGTATCCGCATAAACATGCGTCTCGCAATATTGCGCTCCGCAGAAAAAAGGCCCTTGAAGGCTGACGAACAGCAGACGCGCGCCCGCCTCCGGCACATCGACTTCCGCCGTCAGCGGCGCAGCAGACATGTCAAGCGTGCCGCCCAGACGTTTTTGCCATGCGCGCGTCTCGTCAAACAATCCTTGCAGGACGGGATATTCCATCTCCAGCGCCGCCATGCTTTTTCCACCCGACAGAACCACCGTCCGCGCCGACCGCCAATGGCGCATGCGCGCGGATGCGAAAGCCGCCAACCGCGCGGGATGGCTTTTGATATGATCCTGCGCCGCCGCGCTTTGCCGCGCAACGGGTGCGGAAGACGCCTGCGCCAGAGGAACCTGCCCCGGTGCGCCCGCGCACGAGAGCGCGGTCAGCCCCGCCGCCGCAACTTTTTTGAAATGCGCCCTGAGCCGCATGACTTTCGCCTTAAATAGAAGTATTTTTCCATATCATAATATGTATATGATTATATGTCAACAAAAATAGTGCACCGCCTATTCCACAACGCTGAGCGTGCCGTTCTTCGCCAGTTGACGGTTGTGCTCGACGACAAAACCTTCGAGCTTCTCGGCGGGGATGGGCTGGGTATATTTGAAGCCCTGCACCTCGTCGCACCCAAGCTCGCGCAGGAACTTTTCGTGCTCCACGGTCTCGACGCCCTCGGCGATGACCTTGAGGTCAAGGCTGTGCCCCAGCGTGATGATGGTACGGGTGATCATCTTGTCATCGACGTTGACCAGCGCGTTGCGGATGAACGACTGGTCGATCTTGAGCCGGTCGATGGGGAACTGCCGCAGATAGCTTAACGAAGAATAGCCGGTGCCGAAATCGTCGACCGCCAGTTCGACGCCGAGACTGTGCAACTCGTGCAAAATGTCGATGGCGGCCTGCATGTTCTCCATGAAGACGCTTTCGGTGACTTCCAGCTCGAGCCAGCGGGGCGCGAGGCCGGTCTCCTTCAAAACGGAATCGACCAGCCCGACGATGTCGCCGCGGTGGAACTGCACGCCGGAAATGTTGACCGCGATGCGGAACGGCGGCAGGCCCTTGTCCTGCCACATCTTGTTGGTCTCGCAGGCGGTACGGAGCACATATTCTCCGATCGGCACGATCAGACCCGCCTGTTCGGCGACGGGGATGAACTCGGTCGGCGAAATGAACTGGCCGCCTTCCTTGCTGTTGTCGGGCAGCCACCAGCGCAAGAGCGCCTCCGCGCCGACCATCTTCCCGGTCTTGAGCTCGAACTGCGGATGATAATAAACCTGCAACTCCTTGCGGTTGACGGCGTTGCGCAGGTCGCGCAGCATCTGGAAGCGGTAATGGACGGCCTCGTCGAACGCCTGGCTGTAATAGCGCACCGTGTCGCGCCCGTCCTCCTTGGCGCGGTTGAGCGAGATGTCGGCGTTCTTGAGGATCGCCCGCGCGTTGTCGCCGTCGGAGGGATAATGCGACACGCCGATGGAGACGCGCACCTGGAAGTTCTCCTGCATGATGCTGACCGGCTCGGCCATGACGGAAAAGATTTTGTCGGCGATCGTCGCGCTGCCCGGATGGTCCGCGCCCATCACCGCCATGATGGTGAATTCATCGGCGCTGGCGCGGGCGATCACCGCGCGGTCGGGCAACGCCTTGACCAGCCTCTTGCCGACGGCCTCGAGAAGCTTGTCGCCGATCTCGTGGCCCATGGTGTCGTTGATGTCCTTGAAGTGGTCGATATCGACCGCCATCACCGCCAGCGTCTCGCTCTCGCCGAGCGCCTTGTTGCGAATGATGTCTTCAAGCTGTTCGAGGAAGTACGTGCGGTTCGGCAGGCCGGTGAGGCTGTCGAAATAGGCGAGCTTGTGGATCTTGTCCTCCGCCTGCGCGCGCAGGCGCTTGAGGCTGGACGCGTTCTGGCGGATCAGGTCGTTGGCGACGCGGATGGTGATGCCGATCTCGTCGTGCAGCTCCTTGCGCAGGTTCTTGATCTCCGGTTTCTCGGGGTTCTTCGCCGCGCCGAGCAGGTTGTTGCGCAAAAGGATGATCGGCTCGAGGAGCCACATGCTCAGGACCAGCATCAGGACGCTGGTGACCAGCGCGGACATGATGAACATGATCCACAGGCTCTGGTGTATATATTCGATGACGCGCGCCTCGACCGTCGTCGCGCTCATGCGCACGACGATGTTATAGGGATGCCCGAGTTCCGACGCCATGAAGACGGTTTCATAATGGCTGTTGTCCGCGGAGCGGAAATCGGCGGGAGGGTTGCGGTTGGGCATGAGCTGCAGGAAGGTCGGCGCGCCGTAGGACTGGATCACGCTGTCGTCGAGGCCGTAAACCGTCAGCCCCTCGATCTTGGAGTTGCCGAGCAGCCGTGTCGCCGCGTCTTTCGTCAACGGCGAGAAAAGCTGGCCCTTGGTTTTTTGCAGGGAGAACACCAGCGCGGTGCGCGCCTCGGCGCGCAGGCCCGCCAGCTGCTCGGCTTCGTAGGACGGCACGGTCAAAATCAGGGAGACCGTCTCGACCAGCAGGAGCGTCAGGAACACTGCCATCGTGATGCGCCAGCTGATGCTGCTCTTCCAGATATGCGTCGGCACATAGTCGTGGCTCATCAGCCACGAGCGCAACCACCGCGACCACGGTTTTCTTCCTCCGGCCCTGTCCGTCTGCAAACGGCTTCCGTTCTGCTGATCAGTCTCGCTCAAGCTCGCGCTCCGGGCATTTTTTTAAAAAGTTCCCCCACTTCACTGATTCTATACTGATTTTATTAAAATTGAATGTAAACAGAGGGCATAAGAAGCCAACATCTATTTAATATGTATATAAATCATGATGTTTTAATATTTATGAAATGCCTTGCGCCAATCGCGGCGATTTTATTCCCATGCGCGATTCCATCCCGCCTGCATCTGCTTTATGATCGGGGCAACGTTGAAAGGTGTTTCCCATGTCGCTCCGTTCTCTCGCCGCGCTGCTCGCTCTTTTTGTTTTTATGGCCGCCGCACCCGCATGGGCGCAAACAACGACGGCGCGGATGCCCGTGCAGACGGGTGTCCGCCCGCCGCACACCCACGCGCGGCTGATCGCCGCCGTCACCGGCGCCGGAAACCTGAAAGTCATTCAGGCGGGCGTGGATGTGAAGCTCGCGCAAGGATGGCACACCTACTGGCGCACGCCGGGAGAAACGGGACTTGCCCCGTCGTTCGACTGGACGGGCTCGCAAAATCTCAAATCCGCGCAAGTCCTCTGGCCCGCGCCGACGCGGTATCTCGCCTACGGCATTCAGGACTTCGGCTACGCGCATGACGTCGTTTTTCCCGTCACCCTCACGCCTGAAAATCCCGGCAACGCCATCGATCTCGATCTCAAGCTCCGCCTGCTGGTGTGCGGCCCGATCTGCGTGCCGGAACAGAAAGAGCTCCACCTTCATATTCCCGCGGGCGAGGCGCAAGTGAGCGCCAGCCAGCCGCTGCTCGCCGCCGCGCTTGAAAAAGTGCCCTCGACGGCGAACGACGGCGCGTTTTCCGTCAGCAACGTCTGGCTCGACCAGAACGGCAAGGACGTGTTCTTCCATGTCGCGGGCCATGCCGCGTCCGCGCCAGCGCCCGGGGCCGACCTCTTCATCGAAACGAAAGGCGACGCCAGCTTCGGCAAGCCGGTCTTCTCTTACAATGCCGCCACGCGCAGGCTGGAGGCCAAAGAACCATTGCGCGCCGGCGGCGGCCTCAAGGCGCTTTCAGGCGTGCTCGACGGCACCAGCGTCATACTTACTTATCGAAGCGGCGGCGCGGCCTTCCAGCGCGCGGTGACTTTCGGCGGCGCGCATCCGGCGCACCGCGCCATGGAAAAAATCATTTCCGGCGCGGCGGCGCATCTCGACCCGATGATCCTGCTTTTCGCTTTCGTCGGCGGGCTGATCCTCAACCTCATGCCCTGCGTTTTGCCGGTGCTGTCGATCAAGGTCTTCGAGGTCTTGAGCCACGGCGGCAAAGACCACCGCATCCACCGCGCGGAGATCTTCCGCAACTTCATGTCCGCGGCGGCAGGCATCGTGTTTTCATTCCTCGTGATCGCGGGCGCGCTTGTCGCGCTCAAGGACAGCGGCGCCGCGATCGGCTGGGGCATCCAGTTCCAGTATCCCGGGTTTCTGATCTTCCTGATCATCGTTCTTCTGCTCTTCGCCGCCAACATGTGGGGCTTTTTCGAGATCCCGCTGCCGCGCTTCATCGCGCACCACCTTACCAAACGGCATGAATACGCGCCGACAATGCTCGGCCATTTCCTCACAGGCGCTTTCGCCACGCTGCTCGCCACGCCCTGCTCGGCGCCGTTCCTCGGCACGGCGATCAGCTTCGCACTCGCCCGTCAGGCCGGCGACATCTTCACCGTCTTCACCTTCATGGGGCTCGGCATGGCCGCGCCTTATATGCTGCTGGCGCTTTCGCCGCGCGTCTTCAAATACATGCCCAAGCCCGGCAACTGGATGCTGGTCTTCAAAAAAGTGCTTGCCGCCGTTCTGCTGCTCACCGCGCTCTGGCTCGGCCATGTGCTGACGACCGTCGCAACCCAGCCGACGCTTTCCGCCGGCTGGCAAAAATTCAACGCCGCGGAAATCAAAAAGGACGTCGCGCAGGGCGACACCGTCTTCGTCGACATCACCGCCGACTGGTGCCTGACCTGCAAGGCGAACATGCGTCTCGTGCTCGACCGGGCGGACGTGCAGGCGGCGATGTCGGTGCCGAACGTCGTCTTGATGCAGGGCGACTGGACGCACCATGACGCGGCCATCACTGCCTATCTCAATTCGTATGGCCGCTACGGCATCCCCTTCAACATCGTCTACGGCCCCGGCGCGCCCAACGGCATTATTTTGAGCGAGCTTCTTTCGAAACGCGAAGTCCTCAACGCGCTGATCGTCGCAGCGGGCGAATAAGTAAAGAACCGGCACGCCCAAAGGCCGCGCCTGAGCCCCGGTCCGCCCAATGAGCCGCGACTGGCCATATTTGTACTGGTTATATATTATGTTAAATATTAATTCTTTGAGATAGAAGCGGTTTTAGAGTTTATCATTCAGTTTCCGAAATATAATTTGACATATAGTACATATCATCCTATATTGCAACACGTTTAAAACCGCGCGGGAGAATCCATGCGGAAAATTCAATATCCGGATTTTTTTAACATTCAGAGAGGCGACGCCATGTTCAACGCAAAACGCAAAGAAAGAGAAAAACAGGCACAAGAGCAGCTCGACGCATACATCGCGCAAGGCGCGGTTTTTGAAGCGGCCGTCGCCGAGGCGATGAACATCAAAGACCCTGCGGAGAAAATTCTCAAATTCTCGGAGATCGGAAACAATATCGCCGCGCATACAACCGCCATCAACGAGGCGGCGACATGCACAGAACCTGGAGAAATGACACGTATAGGCACTCTTCTTGCCGCTCCTACTACGCTGGCTAGCATGCCTCTCGGGGTGCATATCGCCCTTGCTTTTGGTTTTGGGCTGGGCGGCATCGGCCTTCCGATATTTGTCGGGTACATGGCTTCAAGTTTTGTTGCTCCTTGCATAGGCGGCGCGTTTTTAGATGCCCGCAAAGATAAAAAAAACGCGCTTAAAACGAAAGCGAACCTCGAAAAGATCAAGGGCCATGTCGAAAAGATAGACGGCCTGTCCAAACAAATCTCCGAAACAATAAAAACATTGGTCAGCGACCAGACCGCACAGATCTGCCAGTCACCGCTTTACGAAGAATTCCTGCAAAAAATGCCGCACCTTACCGAACAGTTCAAAGGCGCGGCGGCCAAACGCATCGCAGAAGCCGCGGCGCCCGCCGACGCGAACAATTCCGCGCAAAACCCGCCGGCGCCAAAACGCCAGATGGGCAATTATAAACACCTCAATTCCGCGCTTGGCGAGTAATATCGATTCGCGCGCAAAGCAGGTCTTCCGGCGCTGATAATCGCAACGCAGAAAGGCCGCGGGTGCACGTTATGGTTAAAAACCATCAATAAATTCAAATGTATAAAATATTATGAATTACTATTGACGTAATCAATAAACATCATTATACAGAAACATAAGACTTGCCACAGCAAACAAGGTTTATTTTTATAAAAGGAGAGAATTCATGTCCACTATCGTATATGACGTTGTCCAAAGCATCCGCGGCGCCTTCAACTGGGCCGCGGGGAATACCGCGCTGAAGAAGTACGGGCTGGAGCGCGGAGAAATGGGTACTGGTGCTTCCGGTATACTGGGAATCACGTCTGTAGGCGCCGGCGGCATAATGACCGTGGGCGCTCTTTCGGTCGCGCCCGCCTTAGCCATTCCCTTTGCCCTTGCGACCGCCGTTGTTGCCTTCACGCCCGCCCGCCTGCAAGCGGCCTACATCATCGGCCAGCACAAGCGCGCGCAAAAGAAAGAAAACGAGAACGCACTGGTCGTGAAGCGCTGAAAAAGCATGGACTGAAACGCGGACTAATAACCAAACAAGATCTTACCCGTTCCGGCTACGGAATGGCCCTTGGCAATATGATTGGCTGTGTTATCGGCATTTCTGCCAGCATAGCCATCGCCGCGCCCGCCGCCGTCGCCGTTCCGCTGGTCTGCGCCTTTACCGTCGCCGGCGGTTTTACACCCGCCCGTCTCAGGGCGGGTTATCTCGTCGGCAAGCATAAATACGAGAAACAGCAGCAGGCGGCAAAAATCCGTCCGAAATAATAAAGACCGCTCTCTCATCTTATTGACGTTTGCCGCGTTACTCTGGACGGAAGCGCAGGATAAAAGGTCGCATCTCTTTTGGTTTTTCATTAAAGAATTGAAATTAAATACTTTAATTTCAATACAACACATTCACCCCGATGCGTTTGTATCACTTGGAGCTTGACATTTCATTATATTTTTCATATTATTGAAATAGGTTTGAAAAACTTTCAGGGGCCACGCATGTCACTCAAATCAAGTATATCCAATGCCTTCTATGATATGACCGGAGCGCTCGCCGGCGCTTTCAACTTCTGTTCCGGCAATAGCGCCTTGTACAAAAGAGGATTAGACCGGGGGAGCAACAATGCATGGCTCTCCAGCGCATGGGGCGTGTGCTCCGCTTCTCTGGCCGTGGCGGCAACCTCTGTGATAACAATGCCGCTTGGCCCCATTGCCGTTCTCCCGACAGCCGCCGCTCTTGTTGCGGGAGGCCTTGCACCCGCCGTCATGAACGCCGGCTATATCATCCACAAGGACAAGCAGCGGATAAAAACTCCCGATCTCTAGGCGATTATTCTCTCTTCAATAAAGTCCGCCAAGGCCGGTGTTGACCCCTTCGCCCGCATGCGTAAGGTCGGAGACGGGCGTCACCGCGTGCCCCGTCCACATCGTCGGCACGTCACCCGGCTCGTCGCCGTCGACGAAGGCCTCGATGATGGTCTTGGCGTCGCCGGGCTTGGCGCGCGTGCCGGTCATCTCGTTGATGCGCACGAGGTCGATGCCGTTGGGCACGGGGAACGGCTGCGGCGGCACGCCCTTCAGCGCATTGACCAGAAACTGCCGGACGATCGGTGCGGCGTCGCGCGAGCCCGTCTCGCGCGGACCCAGCGATCTCGGCTCGTCGAACCCGACATAGACGCCGACCAGCAGGTTGGGCGTGAAGCCGATGAACCAGGTGTCCTTGGAATCGTTGGTGGTGCCGGTCTTGCCGGCGACGGGGCGACCGATGCGGCTGAGGAGAATGCCGGTGCCGCGCTGCACCACGCCCTCGAGCATGGAAATGATCTGGTAGTTGTAGCGCGGATCGTCAAGCTGCTCGCGCGTGTCGGGAATGACCGGCGTCGGCTGGCCGCGCCAGGCGATCAGCGGGCCGCAATCTGGGCACGGCGCGGTGTCGTGCACATATAACGTTTTGCCGTAGCGGTCCTGCACGCGGTCGATGAGCGTCGGCGTCACTTTCTTGCCGCCGTTGGCGAAGGCGGCATAGCCGGTGACCATGTGCAACAGCGTGACGTCGCCCGCGCCGATCGACATCGAAAGCAGCGGCGGCATGTTGTCCATGACGCCGAATTTCTTGACCGTCGCCGCGACCTTGTCCATGCCGACGTCGTTGGCGATGCGAATGGTCATGAGGTTGCGCGAGCGCTCCAGACCGATGCGCATCGGCACGAGGCCGAGGTAATGTCCGGCGTAGTTCTTCGGATCCCATTCGGGCAGGCCGGGGCCCTGGCTGATTTCAAACGGCTCGTCGGCCACCAGCGTCGCGGGGGTGAAGCCGTTTTCCAGCGCGGTCAGATAAACGAACGGCTTGATGGTCGAGCCCGGCTGGCGCTCGGCCTGCGTCGCGCGGTCGAACTGGCTCATCTCATAGGAAAAGCCGCCGACCAGCGCGAAGATGCGGCCGGTGTGCGGATCCATGACGATCATCCCGCCCTCGACTTTCGGGATCTGCCGGAGCCAGTACACCGGAAGCCCATATTCTTTTTTGACGTCCGCCTTGCCGGTCAGCCAGACGTCGCCGGGCTTCAAAAGCGCGTCGACGGTCTTGGGCGGCACGCCGCGGGTCTTCGCCCATTCCATCTTGTCGTAGGGGATGACGCCTTCCGTGCCGTCGGCGAAACCGACGATTGCTCGGTGCGCGTCGCTCTTCAAAACGACCGCGGGCGTGAAAACATCTCCGCCCGGCGGCAGTTTCACTTGCGCGAGCGCGTCCTTCCAGTCGCCCGTCGTGGAAAGAAGGGCGAGCGGCTTGCTGTGCAGTCCGCCGCGGCGCTCGTCGTAGGCGATCAAACCGTCGCGCAGGGCCTGAACGGCGAGGCGCTGATAACGCGGCACCAGCGTCGTCTTGACCAGCAGGCCGCCCTCGTAAAGCGCCTTCTCGCCATAAAGGCTTTCGAGCTTGCGGCGCACTTCCTCGGCGAAATAGGGATAGTGGACGTATTGCTTGTCGCCGGGCTTGATCAGCGTGATAGGCTTCTCGACGGCGGCGTCTTCCTGCGCGCGGGTGATATAGCCGTTCTTGCGCATTTCGTTCAAGACCCAGTTGCGGCGCGCGACGGCGGCGGCGTAATGCGTTTCAGGATTGTAGTTGTTGGGCGCTTTGGGCAGCGCGCCGAGGAACGCCGCCTCGGGCACCGTCAGCTCGTCGAGCGGCTTGTCGAAATATTTCAGCGCGGCAGCCGCAATCCCATACGTGCCCTGACCGAGATAGATTTCATTGAGATAGAGCTCGAGGATCTGGTCCTTGCTGTAGGCCTGCTCGATGCGGAAGGACAAGATCGCCTCCTTGATCTTGCGCACGTAGCTCACCTTGTCGCTGAGGAAAAAGTTTTTCGCCACCTGCTGGGTGATGGTCGAGCCGCCCATCTTGCGGTGGTGCGGGTGGGTGATGTCGAACAGCGCGGCGCGGATGATGCCGGGGATGTCGATGCCTGCGTGGTGGTAGAAATCCTTGTCCTCGGCGGACAAAAACGCGTGCACCACCACCGGCGGAATGGCGTCGAAGGGCACGTAGACGCGGTTCTGCGTCGAAAACGAGGCCAGCAGGCGCCCGTCGGAAGCATACGCGCGCGTCACGATCGGCGGCTCGTAATGGGCAAGATCGTTGACGTTCGGCAGGTTGCGGCTGAAATAATGCAGGACCGCGCCGCCCGCGGCGAGGCCGAAGATCACCCCGACGACGCCAAGCGAAAAAAGCGCCATCAGCGCGCGGGCGAAAAATCCCTGACTGTCGGCGGGCGGCTGCTTTTGCGCGGCGGGTTTTTTATGCGTCGTCATATTTCCATCTTAATCGGGCCGTCGGCCTGCCCGCGAATGAACTGGTCCACGTAAGGGTTGCCGGAATTGTCGATATCGTTCGCCGGACCGTGCCAGATGATCTTGCCCTTGTAGATCATGGCGATGTTGTCGGCGATCTTGCGCGCGCTCGCCATGTCGTGGGTGATGGAGAGCGTGGTCGCGCCCAAATCCTTGCTCGCGGCGACGATGAGGTCGTTGATCACGTCGGCCATGATCGGGTCGAGGCCGGTGGTCGGCTCGTCGAAGAAGATGATCTCCGGCTTGGTCGCGACGGCGCGCGCGAGCGCGACGCGCTTTTGCATCCCGCCCGATAGCTCCGCCGGGTAAAGATCCGCCACGCGGGCGGGCAATCCCACGGCGCGCAAGCGCTCGATGGCGATGGGCTGCGCTTCCCTGCGGCTCATTGACTGCCCTTGCACGAGGCCGAAGGCGACGTTTTCCCAGACCTTCATGCTGTCGAACAAGGCGCCGCCCTGAAAGAGCATGCCGAACTTTTTCATCAGGGCGTCGCGCTCCTTCAGATCCATCGTCGTCGTTTCGACGCCGTCGACCTTGATCGAACCCTTGTCGGGATTGAGCAGGCCGAGGACGGACTTGATCATCACCGATTTGCCGGTGCCCGAACCGCCGATCACCACCAGCGATTTGCCCTTTTCGATGGAAATATCGACGCCGTTCAGCACATGATTGCTGCCGAAGGATTTATAAACGCCTCTGAGTTCGAGCTTTGGCGTCATTTTATCACCGTGAAGAAAATCTGCGTGAGGAAATAATCGAAGACGAGGATCAGGATCGACGACGACACGACCGCGTTGGTGGTGGCCGCGCCGACGCCCTGCGCCCCGCGGTCGGAATTGAATCCGTTGTAGCAGCCCATCAGCGTGACGATGAAGCCGAACACCGCCGACTTCCACAGGCCCGAGGTCACGTCGCCGCGCTCGAGAAACTGCCAGGTGTTGTGCAAGTACGTGCCGGGCACGAAGCCGAGCGAATAGACACTGACCACGTAGCCGCCGAACACGCCGATCACGTCGCCGACCAGCACCAAGAGCGGCAGCATCACCGTTCCGGCGATGAGCCGCGGCGCGATGAGATATTTATAAGGATTGGTGGAAAGCGTGGTGAGCGCGTCGATCTGCTCGGTCACGCGCATCGTGCCGAGCTCCGCCGCGATCGCCGCGCCGACGCGCCCCGCGACCATCAGCCCCGCCAGCACCGGCGCGAGCTCGCGGGTGATGGAGAGGACGACGACGTTGGGAATGGCCGAGGCCGCCGAAAAGCGCGAGAAACCGCTGTAGCTTTGCAAGGCCAGCACCATGCCGGTGAAGAAAGTGGTGAGGCCGACGACGGGAAGCGAGTAATAACCGATGTCGATCAGCTGGCGCACCAGCAGCCGCGGGAAGAACGGCGGCGTGAAGCAGTGCATGACGCCGCGCCCCGTGAACTCCGCGAGGCGACCGACCGCGGACAGAAAACCGATCGCCGCGCGCCCGAGCCGCTGCAGGAACCTTTGCGGCACGGACAAGATGGAACATCCCGTTTGCTCCAGCCGTCCTGCGTTTTGTTCTGCGTCCATGTGCGTTTTCCCGTCTTATGCGTCGGCGCCGGTATATATTCTTTTATACCTCTTGCCGAGATCCGTCAAAATTTCATAACCGATGGTGCCCGCCGCTGCTGCGGCAACGTCCACCGGCTGATGCGGCCCGATGATCTCCGCCTCATCCCCGACGGCGGCTGTCACGCCGGTCACGTCGGCGACGATGAGATCCATCGACACGCGTCCGGCCAGCGGACAGGCGCGACCGCCGATATAAACCATGCCGTTTTTACCGAAGCTTCTCAAGAGTCCATCGGCATATCCGACCGAAATTGTCGCCAGTTTCACCGCCTGCGCCGCGGTGTAGGCCGCGCCGTAGCCGACCGTCTCGCCCGCCGCCGCATCGCGTATTTGCAGAATCCGTGCCTTTAGCGTTATGACATTCTGCATCGGGTTGGCGGCGGCGGGTATCGGATTAATGCCATAAAGCGCGCACCCCGCCCTTGCCTGATCGAAATGGTACCCGTCGCCGAGAAAAATGCCCGACGAATTGGCGAAACTCAACCGGCACGGCACGCCCAGTTCCGCCGTCAGGCTTTTGAATTTTTCCAGTTGCTGCTTATTTTTCGGATGGTCCGGTTCATCGGCGCAGGCAAGATGACTCATCGCGTAGCGCAGGTCGAGCGGATTCAAAATCTCCGGCGCGGCGCAAAGACGGGCGGCTTCGGCGGCGGCGAGGCCAAGCCGGTTCATGCCGGTGTCGAAATGGACGACGGCGGGAAGCTTTCTTTCTTCCCGTTTCGCCCGCGCCGACCATGTCTCGATAGCGCCGAAGCTGTTGAGAACGGGGATCAGCCCATGGCGCGTGAGATCTTCCGGCGGCGCGCCGCCGCTTCCATGCAGCACGTAGACTTGCGCCTTGCCCGCGTCTTCCGGCAGGACGGCGCGCACGGCGATCCCTTCCACCGCGTGGGCGACGTAAAAATGGCGGCAACCCGCGCGATAGAGTTCCGGCGCGACGCTCTCCGCGCCAAGCCCGTAGGCGTCGGCCTTGACGGCGGCGGCGAGATCGCAACCGCGCGCCAGCCTTTTTTGCAACAGGAGATAGTTGTGGCGGATGGCATCGAGCCTGATTTCGACAACCGATAGAGGAGAAAATACATCAGTCATGAAAATCAATCCGATAAAAATCAGTCGGGCGGGGCATCGCCATAGTTCTCAAGGTTGCTGAAACGGGTGAATTCGGCCTCGAACAAAAGCTTGACCGTGCCGGTGGGGCCGTGGCGCTGCTTGCCGATGATGCATTCGGCGAGATTGTGGCTTTCCTTGAGGCGCTGCTGCCAGTCGGCGTAGCGCTGGTTGAATTTTTCCTCGGATTCCTCCAGCGCGCGCGCCGGTTCTTTTTGCAGGTAATATTCCTCGCGGTAGACGAACATGACGACGTCGGCATCCTGCTCGATCGATCCCGACTCGCGCAAGTCGGAAAGCTGCGGGCGCTTGTTGTCGCGGTTTTCGACCTGACGCGAAAGCTGCGAGAGCGCCAGCACCGGCACATTGAGCTCTTTCGCCAGCGTCTTGAGGCCGCGCGTGATCTCGGAAATTTCCTGCACACGGTTGGCGTCCGAGGAACGGCCCGACCCCTGCACCAGCTGGATGTAATCGAGCACGATGAGGCCGAGCTTGTTCTGCCGCTGCAGGCGGCGGGCGCGGGCGCGGAGCGCGCCGATGGTCTGCCCCGGCGTGTCGTCGATGTAAAGCGGCAGGCGCGAGAGCATGTCGCTCGCCTCGACGAACTTGTTGAAATCCGTGTCCTTGACCTCGCCGCGCTGGATCTTGTCGGACGGCACGCTCGTCAGGTCGGCAAGGATACGCGTCGCCAGCTGCTCCGCCGACATTTCCAGCGAGAAGAGGCCGACCACCGCGCCCTCGCGGCCGTGGCTTTCAAGGTACGCGCGCGCGGCGGACAGCGCGATGTTGGTCGCCAGCGCGGATTTGCCCATCGCCGGACGTCCGGCGAGAATGACGAGGTCCGAATTTTGCAGGCCGCCGAGCTTTTTGTCCAGATCGATCAGGCCGGTGGTGATGCCGGTGATGCGGCCTTCGTTCTGATAGGCCTTCTCGGCATGGCGGATCGCGTTGGTGAGCGACTCCTTGAACGGCACGAAGCCTTTTTTGTAGTCGCCCGCCGTCGCGAGGTCGAAGAGGCGCTTTTCCGCGGCTTCGATCTGTTCGCCCGCCGCGCTGTCGATGTTGTGGTCGAAAGCGTCGTTGACGACGTCCTCGCCGAGGGCGATCAGCGCGCGGCGCAAATGCAGGTCGTAAACCGTGCGCCCGTAGTCCGCGACGTTGACGACGCTGATGACGTTCGCAGCGAGGTCGGCGAGATACTGCCCGCCGCCGACGTGCGCGAGGTCGCCGTCCTTTTCAAAGTAGCTTTTGAGCGTGATGGGGCTCGCGTCCTGCCCGCGGTCGACGAACTTGACGATCGCGTCGTAGATGCGCCCGTGCACGGCGTTGTAGAAATGCGCGGGCTTGAGGTATTCGGAGACTTTTTCAAGTCCGCGGTTGTCGACGAGAAGCGCGCCGAGCAACGCCTGCTCGACCTCGGCGTTGTGCGGAAGCTGGCGGTAGTCCGCGCCGCCGGAAACGGCGGGAGCCTCTTGCGGAACGGAAAGTTTGACGGGATCTGCTGTCATGCCGCCATGATAGCAAACCCGCGGCGCGAATAGAATGATTCGCCGCCGGAATTTCGTTTCTTTTTAAGAAAGAAAAAACCCGCCTCTGCCGGAGCAGGGCGGGTTTCTCCGTTCATATCGCTCAGAAAGTGGGCTTCAGCTTGCCTTCGGCCTTGAGAGCGCTTTTGTCCTCGCACTGCGCGAAGGCGCGGTCGATGATATCCTGCCTCTTCTGCACCAGCGCCGCGCCGTAGAAGATAACGGACAGCTTTCCGCTGCCCGCGAGCAGACGGCGGACAAAGCCCTGGGTGAAGTAACGCTGCCGCCGCGCGTCTTCGAGATAATTGGCGCGGATATCGGCGCGGACAGCCTTGGAGAAGCTGCTACGGATATTCCATTGCAGAATGAACAGCCTTTGCATCCGCCACACGCCCCGCATTTTCTTTTTTTCCCGCGGGGAAAGCTCCGCCTTGTTCAAGGCCATGTATTTCTCATTGAACTCAGCGACGGAAACGATTTTCTGTACCATAGCTCGGCCTCCATCAAACAACAGTAAAGTTGAGCGGGAAAAATCAGGCTTCGTCGGGTTCTCCGGCAGAATCTTCCGCGGCTTTGGCGGCAGCGGCTTCCTCTTCCTCGACGCGCTTGATCGCCGCGGCGGCGAGATCCGCCTCCTCTTCCTGCGCGGTCTTGACGATCAGGGCTTCGCCGCGCTCTTCCTGGATCTTCGCTTCTTCCGCGGAACGGGCGATGTTGATCGTGACTTCAACCATCACTTCCGGGTGCAGCCACACCTTGACGGGATAAAGGCCGAGCACCTTGTAGTTCTGGTCGAGCGTGACTTGCGAACGGTCGACCTTGAAGCCCTTGTCGCCGATGCCGAGCGCTATGTCGCGCGAAGTGACGGAGCCGTAGAGCTGGCCCGCCTCCGACGCCTGACGGATCAGGGCGATCTTGAGGCCGTCGATCTTCTTGGCGACCTTTTCGGCTTCGGCCTTCTTCTTCAGGTTTTCGGCTTCGAGCGCCTTCTTCTGGCCTTCGAAATAAACGATGTTCTCCTGCGTGGCGCGCAGGGCTTTCTGGCGCGGCAGGAGGAAATTGCGGGCATAACCCGGCTTAACGGTGACGAGCTCGCCCATCTGGCCGAGGTTTTCAACCCGCTCTAACAAAATGACTTGCATTGTCCAAACTCCTTAATGTGCGACGTAGGGCAAGAGGGCGAGAAAGCGCGCGCGCTTGATCTCGCGGGCGAGGCGGCGCTGGGCCTTCTGGCTGACGGCGGTGATGCGCGACGGCACGATCTTGCCGCGCTCGGAAATGTAGCGGGAGAGCAAGCGCACGTCCTTGTAGTCGATGCGGTTGATGTTCTCGCCCTTGAAGGGGCAGGTCTTGCGGCGCTTGAAGAACACGCGCCGTCCGGCGCCGCCGGATTTCTTGTCGCCGGCGGGTTTGCGCTCGGCGGAGGATGAGGATCTTTTTTCGAAAGCCATTACTCGTCTCCATCTCTTGAGAATTTACGGTCGCCGCGCGCGTCGTCGCGGCCACGGTCGTTATCGTCGCCGTCGGACTGCTTGAGGATCGCCGACGGGCCTTCCGGCAGCTTGTCGATGCTGACGGTCATGAAACGCAGGATGTCCTCGTTGAGGCCCATGTTGCGCTCCATCTCGGCGACGGCCGCGTGCGGCGCGTCGAGATGCATCAGCGTGTAATGGCCTTTGCGGTTTTTCTTGATTTTGTAGGCGAGCGTGCGCAGGCCCCAGCTTTCGGTGTTCTTGACCTTGCCGCCGTTGTCGTTGACGATCTTGCCGAACGCGGCGGCGTAATCCTCAACCTGCTTGGCGGAAATGTCCTGCCGCGCAATAAAGACTGTCTCGTAAAGAGCCATATTCTATCTTCCTTCGGTTATAAATCGATCCGCCGCTGTTCTTTCAAACCATTCGAAAGCCAGCCGCACGAACCATGTAGCTATATAATTGGGCGGTGACTGCTCTGCGCTGCCGCGCAACCGCGACTGCCGCATGGCATATCCCGCCACCACATACATAGCAGGTGGTGGATATATAGGGCGATTCTAGCCGTGAAAGCAAGAGTTTCCTGAATAATTTTGAAAATTGAGGCAGATCTGGTTATAATTTTATGTGAATAAATGAAGGGGATAGTTACTGTTAATGATTTATTTACATATTTTTATTGACATTGCCATAATTTATAGTTATTTTTCCATAGTATTAATAAATAACTTTAAAAACCCAAACCAATTCATAAACGAACACTAAAGGAGACATCGCCATGCAAAACGCAAATACACTCACTGAAAACAAACTGGGTTCTTTTTTCACCGCCGTCGCCGGAAATAAAGATGAATTGAACGCGCTCACGGAAGAACGCACCAGCATACTCGATCAACTGGCGCCCTACAGGCAGGCGGATAAAAGTGCCGCGCAAGAGCGCGAACGCGCAGACGCAGCCGCGCAGGCACAACAGACACGCCTCTGCGAAGAAGAGCAACAAGAACAAAAGCGCTTGCAAAAGCAGGAAAATCAAACCAGGGAACAAAGAGACGCGCAAGAGCGCCAATGCGCGAGGGAGCGCATTCAGTCGTCCGGGCTGCGCGATCTTCTCACCGCCATGACGGCCCTGCCTGCTGATGAAAACGGCGATAAATTCAATATCTGCGAGGACAATAGCGGTAATCTTATAGAAATCTATATCAGCTACGGCAAAAACCCTGATCATCAGGCCACTGTCATTTACGTCGGAAAAAGCGATGTCACCTGCAAGTCGCCGAAGCGTAGCCCGAAGGAAATCGAGATCGAGCATCTCAAATGCGAACTGGCACTGAAGCGGCTGGAAAAAGATCACGTCCCCTTCGAGCAATTCGTACCCTTCCAGCAATTCGTAAAAGACATTGATGCCCTAAGTGAGAGCCTGAATGGTCGTGATCTGCGCCAGGAAGAGCGCGATGAATTGATGCGGCGCCGCACGGAAGTCCTGACCTCTTACGCTGCAAGTTCAAATGCCGTAAATGTAGCGCAGGTGAACTTTCTTAAATCCCGGCCTTATCATTTTCGCTTTGCCCCCATGGAGCGGGAACATTTCGACACCTTGCAGGACGCCATCACCGGCCCTCTGGCGAAGACGATCCGCTTCAACCTGACCGCCGCGCGTATCGAAGAATTGCAGAAACTGGCCCAAAAGGCGCAATCCGGCCGGGAAAGAAAGGCAAAGATACGCACTTTCGTAACAGGTATTTTCGGACGCTAGGCATTCGGTTTTACCAGAAAAGGCTCTCTTGATCCCGCCGCCGCCCGGCGCTTATAATGCCGCATCTTTAAATACCATAGGATGATCAAAAAGATGCGCGCATTCGTATTCCCCGGACAGGGTAGCCAGTTCGTCGGCATGGGCAGAGATTTGGCGGACGCTTTTCCGCTCGCCCGCGAGGTGTTTCAGGAGGTCGACGAGACTTTGAGCCAGAACCTGACTAAAATCATGTTCGAGGGGCCGGAGGCCGACCTTAATCTCACCGAAAACACCCAGCCTGCCCTGATGGCGGTGAGCCTCGCCGTGGCGCGCATCCTCGAAAAAGAAAAACCGGAGCTTTTCAAAAGCGCCAAATGCGTCGCGGGACACTCCCTCGGCGAATATTCAGCGCTCACCGCCGCGGGGTCGTTCCAGCTGAAAGACACGGCGCGATTGCTCAAAACCCGCGGGGTGGCGATGCAAAAGGCCGTGCCGGTGGGCGTCGGCGCGATGGCGGCGATCCTCGGCCTCGAAATCGACGACGTGACGAGCATCGTGCGTGAAGCGAGCGATTCCGAAGTCGTCGCGGCGGCGAACGACAACTCCTACGGACAGATCGTCGTCAGCGGTCACAAGGCCGCTGTCGAAAAAGCCGTCGCCCTCGCCACGGAAAAAGGCGCGAAGCGCGCCGTGATGCTCCCCGTCTCCGCGCCGTTCCACTGCCCCTTGATGCAGCCCGCGGCGGACGCGATGCGCGACGCGCTTTCCAAAGTCGAGGTGAAAGCCCCTGTCGTGCCGCTGGTCGCCAACGTCACTGCTGAATTCGTCACCAGCCCCGACCAGATCCGCGACCTGCTCGTCAAACAGGTGACGGGCATGGTGCGCTGGCGCGAATCCGTGCTTTACATGAAAGAACAGGGCGTGACGGAACTCGTCGAGCTCGGCGCGGGCAAGGTCCTCTCCGGCCTCACCCGCCGCATCGACAAGGAGCTTTCCGGTAAAAGCGTCGGCACGCCGCAAGATATCGAAGCGTTTTTGAAAGACCTTTGAAAATGGGCTGGTTCGCCTTCGCGCTGCTCGCCGCCGCCTTGTGGGGCGCAAGCTACGCCATGTACGAGCAACTTCTGAAAACCATCTCGCCCGCCGCGGCGATGCTGTATACGGCCTTCGGCACGGTGTTCGTCTATTTCGGCTGGGCGGCGGCGCACGGCGCACTCGCGAACGACTGGCAGGTGATCAGGAAAGGCGGGTACGAAACCAAACTGGTGCTCGGCATCATTCTCGTCAACGCGCTGTCCAACCTCTCCATCCTCGCCAGCATGCAAGAGAAGAACGCGACGGTGGCGGGACTCGTTGAAATCGCCTACCCTCTCTTCACGGCTCTCTTCACGTGGCTTTTCTTCCGCGAGGTGGAAATGTCGTGGGGCACGGCTTTCGGGGGGCTTCTGGTCTTGTCAGGCGTCGCCTGCATTTATTACTTTGAAAGAACGGCTTGAAAAAAGGAGAAAACCACATGTTCGACCTCACCGGAAAAACCGCTCTCGTCACCGGCGCCTCGGGCGGCATCGGCGGCGCGATCGCGACGGCGCTGCACAAACAGGGCGCGACCGTCGGCCTCTGCGGTCGCAACGGCGACAAGCTGAAAGTTCTTGCCGACGCGCTCGGCGCGCGCGCGCATGTCTTCGTCAAGGACCTCGCCGTGCCGGAAGCGACCGAGACCCTGATCAAGGACGCGGAGGAAAAAATGGGCGGCATCGACATTCTCGTCAACAACGCGGGCTTCACCAAAGACGGCCTCTTCATGCGCATGAAAGACGCCGACTGGCAGGAAGTGCAGGACATGGACCTCTTCGTGCCCTTCAAGCTCACCCGCGCCGCCATCAAGGGCATGATGAAAAAGCGCTTCGGCCGCGTCATCAACATCACCTCCGTCGTCGGCGTGACCGGCAATCCCGGGCAGGCGAACTATTGCGCCGCCAAAGCGGGGATGATCGGCATGACGAAATCGATGGCGCAGGAAGTCGCCGCCCGCGGCATCACGCTCAACTGCGTCGCGCCCGGCTTCATCGCCACGGCCATGACCGGCGCGCTCACCGACGAGCAGAAAGCCCGCATCAACGCCACCATCCCCGCAGGGAGCATGGGCACATCCGAAGACATCGCGGCGGCCTGCGTCTATCTTGCCTCGAACGAAGCGCAGTACATGACGGGACAGACGCTGCACGTGAATGGCGGCATGGCCATGATCTGAAGACGGTCATGACGGCGGCATGGATAAAACCATGCGCTTCAGAGGGCTGATGTTCATTTAACAGATTATTAACCGTTGCCATATTAATATAGAGTCCTGAAATGCCGGTCCTCCAAAGAGGGCGGCAAAAAGGGACGTATGGCAAAAGAGCACGCACAACCCGAAAGAAACCTCTGCGCGAACGGACTGGGTCGGGCTTTCAGGCGCGATTGCGCCGCCTACGGGAAAGTTTTCCCCGAAAGCCTCGCCCGGCTTTACGTCACGCTGGGGGAAGAAGAGATCTATGTCGCGCCGGAGATCGCCGCTTTCCTGACGCGGAACACGGCGAAAATCAGGGCGATGGTCGAAGAGCGCGTCATGGCGATGAACCTGCGCGGCGCGCGCGGCACCACGGCGATAAGGCGCTTCGGGTTTGATACGCTGCTTTATCTCAGCGTCAACGACGAGAAGGAAAACGACCGCTTCGTCTCAAGGGCGCCGGGCGCGGGGATATCCGTCGCGGCGGTCAACAAGACCGGCACCTTCGACCACGAGATAGGCCACATCGTCACCGTCAACGGCCGGCTGGACGGACGCCCGCACCTCGGCGAATGCGCGGCGGACGCTTTCGCGGCCTTGCGGCACATCCAGCGCTTCGGCGGCGCGACGGACATTTTCCGGCACGCGCCCGCCATGACGGCGCGCGCCGCGGTGTTCGGCTCCTTTCCGATCCATTACACCAGCGCGGTTTTTTCTGAAGTCGCACGCCTTTGCGGGGAAGATCTCCGCGCAATCGCATCGCTCCCGCTGGAAGACACGGCGCGCCTCGCCGCGAATATCGCCGAAGACAGCGCCCTTGACGACGCCACGCTGGCGAAAATCGGCTATGCCTTCAAAGAGGTGCAGGCGGCGCGGCTGGACGAAAGCCTCTCCACCGCGCCGGAGAAATGGCGCGCGGTGCTGAAGAACACCGTCTCCGCACTGCGGAACAACAGGCATGACGACGACATTTGCCGCGCCGGACGGCTCTTCCTCGCCGCGCCGGATGTGCGCCGCGCCATCGCCGAACATCTCATAAACGACGCGCGGTTCCGGCACGACCTTGCAACGGTCAGGCAGCAAAAACCGCCGCGCTGCGGCGGCGGGAGCGCGCCATGAGCGCAAACGGTTTCACCCCGCCGGACGGCGGACTAAAGGACGTCTTTCGCGACGCGACGCATGTCTACCGCACGGCCTTTCCCGAGAAACTGGCGGGACTTCTCATCGCGGTGGGGGACGAGCCTGTCTACGTCGCGCCGGAGATCGCGGCGGTCGTCGCGTCCTTCCCGCGCGAAACGCGCGAAATTCTCGCCCGCCATCATGAAGACAACCGCCGCGCGGGGCACGCCGCCTCCGCCGGCGGCGACAGGCTTTGCGGCACGCCCATCCTCTCGATGGTTTTTTCGGACGCCGAAGACATGGACGAACCTGAGACGGGCTTCACGCGGCGGATGAACGACATCTTCACCTTCAACCATGAGATGGGGCATTTCATCGCCCCCGGCGGGCGCGGCTACGAGCGCGGCCCGCACTATGCCGAATGCGTGGCGGACGCCTTCGCGGCCTTGCGCCATATCCAGCTCTTCGGCAGTGAGACCGGAATGTTCGCGGCGGTGACGCGCGGCGTCGCCGGGAAGGCGCTCGCCGCCGCCTTTCCCGCCCATTACACGGCCGCGACGCTGCGGAAGACGGAGCGCCTCTGCAAAGACGGCGCCGTCGGCATCGCCTCTCTGTCGCTGAAAGAAACGGCAGCGCTCGCGACGAAGATCGCCGACGCAACCGCGCTCGGCGACGCGACGCTGGAAAAAATCGCCGCCGCCTATGCGCCCGTCCGTCCCGTGCTGCGCGGAGAAAGCGCGGGCAGCGGCGCAGACGTCATCCGCGACATCGCCGGCATCATGCTGGAACATAGAAACGATGCGGACATCTACCGCGCGGGCAGCCAGTTTCTCGCCCGCGACGACGTCAGGGCCCTGGCGAGAAAAATGCTCGAGCGCGACCCCGCCTTCCGCGCCATGGCCGCCCGCATGGCGCAACACGAAAAGGAAACCGGCTTCACGCTTGACGGCGGCGCGGCGCATGAAAAACAGGCCGCGCGCAAACCGCCCGCCGCGCCGGGAGGGGGCAGGCCATGACCGGAAAGCTTTCTTTGAAGGAAGCCTTCAACGCCGCCGCTTACCGCGCGGCCTTTCCTGAAAAACTCGCCAATCTCTTCGTCACGCTCGGAACGGAACGGATTTTCATCGCGCCGGAAATCGCAGACTTTATCGCCAAAAACCCCTCTCTGACCGAAAAGAAAATCGAGGAACGCCTCGACTGGATGAAGGCGCGCGGCTCCTGCGCCGCCGCCGCGCGGGATTACATCGGCTTCGTTCCCGTGAACCACATCGCGATGAAAGATCTTAAACCCGGCGCGCAAGAGCGCGACATCCGCCGCCAGATACAGGACGCCGAACATGAGGCCGGGCACTTCATTGTCGAAAACGGGCTGGGAGCCTCGCCGCATCTGGGCGAATGCGCCGCCGACGCCTTCGCGACCTTGCGCCATATCCAGCGCTTCGGCGGGATGACGGAAGACGCCGCGGCGGAGCTGGCGCATCATGCGGTTTTCGAAACGCCCCCGCCGATCCATTACACCAGCGCCGTGGTGCAAAAAATCCGCAACATGCACGATGGCGGCAAGATCGACATCCGCGGGCTCTCGCTGGAGAAAACCGCCGCGCTCGCTGCCAAAATCGCCGCGGCCTACGCGCTCGACGACGCGACGCTCGGCAAGATCAGCGATGCTTTCGCGCCGGTCAACTGGATCGTCGCAACCGACAAACGGCCGCTCTCCGACAGCGGAAAACTGCGCGATATCTTCAAGACCATCGCCGAAGTCATGCTCGACAACAGGCATGACGAAGACATCTACCGCGCGGGCAGGCTTTGTTTCGAATGCAAAAAGACGAAAGACATGATCGCCGCCAAACTGCCCCACGACGCCGTGCTTTATAACCTGCGCAGAAAGATGGCGCAGCACGAGGAGGAAACGGGCTTCATCCTCGATCCCGCCCTCGCTGTGGACAAAAAACGCGCCGCAGGAAAAGCGCCGCCCGCGCCGAAGCCGGAAAGGAACGCGCCGTGACCGCCGCGTTCCCCTTGAGAGAAATTTTCAACGCCGCGGCGGAATATCACGACGCCTTCCCCGCGCGGATGGCGGGATTAGTGATGGCGTTCGAGAAAAAGCTGGTCTATGTCGCGCCGGAGACGACCCCGCTGCTCTCCGCTTTTCCGGAGGAGTTCAAAGAGGCCGTTCGGAAAAAACATGAACGGTTAGGTGATCATGCCGCCGCCTCGATCAGCGCATTCGATGCGGGAGAGCAACTGCTGAATATCATCACCCTTGGAGAGAAAAAAAATTTTTATTCTCCTTACGCCCATTATAGCAGCGAAATGGATTATTTTCATTCTCTCGACCACGAGATGGGCCACCTTCTTGTAAGAGGAGGCAGGGGAATATATATAGATTTCGAAAACGACGAATACATTCTTGAGCAGATCAGTGATTCCGCCCATCACAACGAATGCGTGGCAGACGCCTTTGCGGCGCTCCGCCATATCCAGCGCTTCGGCGATGAAACCGATATGATACCCCATATGAAATGGGTTCATGCAGGATGCGTTGCGTTAGAAAATCCACCCATCCACGACACCACCGCCGTCATCGAAAAAATCGCCCGCATCGTGGATGAAGGCGAAATCGAGATCGCATCTCTCTCGCTACAACAAACGGCCGAGCTGGCGGCGCGCATCGCGGAGGATTACGCGCTGAACGAAGCGACCGTGGAAAAAATTGGCGAGATTTATGGGGAAACGAAGAAACTCTATCAAAAAAAAGCCACGCCCGAAGAATTCGCCGAAACTCTGGAAGCAGTTGCACGCGCCATGCGCGCGCACAAGGATAACGACGACATCTACCGCGCGGGCAGACGCCTCCTTGATGACGCCGATATACAGGAAAAGATCGCGAAAATAATCGCTGACGATCCCGCATCCACGGCTTTCGCCCAGTTCAACGTCCTGCAAAAAGAACTTGCGCAACACGAAAAAGACAGCGGATTTATCCTCGATGCCTCCGTCGCAATGGATAAAAAACGCACGCTCAAGGAAAATCCGTCGCCGAAACCCGCCGCGTCGCGCGGCTGGAAAAAGATCCGCGCCCTGCTTTTCAAATGACGTCTTGTTAAAAAGCTTCCAAGCCGCGCCAATCCTGAATTTATATTTTATGAAAATTAACATTCTAGGTTTGCCAAGCGCAAACGAGTATGCTATCGGTTTTCCAATACAAGAAAACAGGCTTTAACGTAAACCACAAAGGGTAAAGATACATGAGCGATATCAGCGAACGCGTCAAGAAAATCGTCGTCGAACATCTGGGCGTTGACGCCGCCAAGGTTACCGACAGCGCCAGCTTCATCGACGATCTCGGCGCCGACAGCCTCGACACGGTCGAGCTGGTCATGGCCTTCGAAGAGGAATTCGGCATCGAAATCCCCGACGACGCCGCCGAGAAGATCCAGACGGTGAAGGACGCGATCTCCTTCATCCAGCAGAACGCGAAAGCCGCCTAACCAGCGCGGCCTTGTTTTGCGACAACCTGTTTTTAAAATGGCTCCTTTTCTTTTCAAAAGAACCGGAGCCATTTTTATGATGAAACCGGAGAGGAAGACATGAGGCGCGTCGTCGTCACAGGCATCGGCATCGTCAGCCCGCTGGGTTTGGGGGCGGACCACAACTGGGCCGCGCTCACGTCCGGCAAGTCGGGCCTGCGCAAGATCCGCACCTTTGACGCGTCAGACCTGCCGTCGCAAATCGCGGGCGAAGTGCCGCTGGCCGGAGAAGCGGATGCGGGCGCCGGTTCTCTCGACATCAACGCCTACATCGACCCCAAAGAACAAAAGAAGATGGACCGCTTCATCCACTACGGATACGTGGCGGCGGTCGACGCGGTCGAGGACAGCGGCTGGAAACCGGAGGGCGAGGAAGAGCGCTGCCGCACCGGCGTTTTGATCGGCTCGGGCATCGGCGGCCTCGTCAACATCCAGAACACCACCGTCACGATGCAGGAGAAAGGGCCAAGACGCATTTCTCCCTTTTTTATTCCTTCTTCGCTGATCAACCTCATCTCCGGCAACGTCTCGATCAAATACAAGTTCAAAGGCCCGAACCACGCGGTCGTCACCGCCTGCGCCACCGGATCGCACGCGCTCGGCGATGCCGCGCGGCTGATCATGCTCGATGACGCCGACGTGATGGTCGCGGGCGGCGCGGAAGCGGCGATCTGCCGCATCGGCGTGGGCGGATTTGCCGCCTGCCGCGCGCTCTCCACCGGATTCAACGACGCGCCCGAAAAGGCCTCGCGCCCGTTCGACAAAGATAGAGACGGGTTTGTCATCGGCGAAGGCGCGGGCTGCGTTGTTTTGGAAGAATACGAACACGCCAGGAAGCGCGGCGCGAAGATTTACGCCGAACTGACCGGCTACGGCATGTCGGGCGACGCGCACCACGTCACCTCGCCCGCCGACGACGGCGACGGCGGGTACAGGGCGATGAAGGCGGCGTTGCGGCGCGCGGCCATCAACCCCGAAGACATCGACTACATCAACGCCCACGGCACCTCCACGCCGCTCGGCGACGACATCGAGCTGACCGCGATCAAGCGCCTGTTCGGCGGCAACACCAAAAACATCAGCATCTCTTCGACCAAATCCGCCATCGGCCACCTGCTCGGCGCGGCGGGCGCGGTCGAGGCGATTTACAGCATCAAAGCGCTGCAAACCGGCGTCATCCCGCCGACGCTCAACCTTGAAGACCCGTCGGACGTCGCGGCCCTCGGAAACGGACAATTTCTGGACCTCGTGCCGCTCAAGGCCAAAGAACGCAACATCAAAACCGCGCTCTCCAACTCCTTCGGCTTCGGGGGCACCAATGCCTGCCTGATCTTCAAGGCCGCCCCGTGAGAATGTCCGCCGTAAAAGGCCTGCTGCTCGCCGCGGTCGTCATCGTCCTTGCTTTCGTCTTCGCCGCCGCGCACTGGTTCGACGCGGCGATCAACGCGCAAGGGCCGTTGCCCGCGCAAAAACTTGTGTATATTCCGCCCGGCACGGCGACAGGCGTCATGGCGCGCGCGCTGGAAAAAGAAGACGTCATCGGCAGCGCCCGCGCGTTTCGCATCGAAGCGCGGCTGCAAGGCCGCATCGCGCCGCTGAAAGCGGGGGAATACGACATCCCCGCCCATATCAGCATCCTCGATCTCGTCACGCTGCTGCAAAGCGGCAAAACCTACCAGCGCAAAGTCACCATCCCGGAAGGGCTGACCTCGCCGGACATCGTGCGCATTCTCGACAATGAAAAAGCGCTTGCCGGCGCCATCGCGCCCATGCCACCCGAGGGCAGCCTCCTGCCCAATACTTACGATTTTTCCTACGGCGACACGCGCATGAGCCTCATCCGCCGCATGCAGGCGGCGATGAAGGAGGAAATGGCCGCGCTGTGGACCAAACGCGCGCCCAATCTGCCCGTGACCGAACAGCAGGCCGTGATCCTCGCCTCGATCGTCGAGAAGGAAACCGGCAGGGCCTCC
The DNA here is from genome assembly GCA_021845905.1 of Pseudomonadota bacterium. Taxonomy (GTDB): domain Bacteria; phylum Pseudomonadota; class Alphaproteobacteria; order Micavibrionales; family UBA2020; genus PALSA-926. The sequence goes on along the minus strand of JAJZVA010000002.1, from coordinate 135,743 downwards.
GACCGCGCGCGCATCGCCGGCGTCTTTTACAACCGCCTGAAACGCGGCATCCCGCTGCAATCCGACCCGACGGTCATTTTCGCGCTGACGCAGGGGCAAGACCCGCTCGGGCGTTCGCTCACCGCCGCCGACCTTAAAATAAAATCGCCCTACAACACCTATGCCGTCGCGGGGCTGCCGCCCGGCGCGATCTGCAATCCGGGCGTCGCGGCATTGGAAGCCGCCTTGAATCCCGCGCAAACGGACGATTTCTATTTCGTCGCCAACGGCTCCGGCGGCAGCACATTTGCCAAGACATTACAGCAACATAAGCGCGACATCGACAAATGGCTCCGCGCGCGCCGCGCCGGTGAAAAGCAAAATAAGCAATAAAAATACCCGCCCGTTCACGGCTCCTTCAGGATTTCCGGGGTAAAATGAAAGATATGACGCAGAAAAACCAAGATCCCCGTGCGCCGCAAAATCTGGAACCGCCGCGCCCGGCCAAAGAAGAGCAAAGCCCGTTGCGCAACATGTTGCTGGTGGCGACGCCGCTGTTGCGCGGCGACGTTTTCAGCAAGAGCGTCATCTATGTCTGCACCCACAGCGCGTCGGGCGCCATGGGCATCGTCATCAACCAGCGCGTGCCGGAGCTTGAGTTCTCCGATCTGCTCGACCAGCTGAACCTGCCGCATGACAGGATAGAGCTCGACCCCGCGCGCCGCAATCCCATCGTCCATTTCGGCGGGCCCGTCGAGCAGGGACGCGGCTTCGTGCTGCACTCGACCGATTTCATGCGCGACGACACCATCCGTCTCAACCGCGGCATGGGCATCACCGGCACGGTCGATATCCTGCGCGCCATCTCGGAAGGCGAAGGCCCCGAGAAAAGCCTTTTCGCGCTCGGCTACGCCGGGTGGGGCCCGGGCCAGCTCGACGCCGAGATCGCCGCCAACAACTGGCTGACCGTGCCCGCCGACGACGATCTGGTTTTCCACGACGCGCTCGCCGACAAATGGCGCCACGCGCTGGCCAAGATCGGCGTCGACCCGATGGCGCTGTCCTTCGAGGCGGGCCACGCCTGATTGCATTCTCTCCGGCGCGCTGGCATACTTTCGCCCATCATGACAGACGTTCCGGAGACGCCCGCCCCGCAGGCGAAAGAACCCATCTTCAACCTTCCGCCTGTGACGCAGGCGCTCTGCCTTGCCAACATCGCCGTCTTTTTGCTTGAAATCTCGTTGCCGACGCAGGTCGCCGACCGGTGGGTGACGTTTTTCGGCTTCATCCCGGCGCGCTACACGGGGCCTGCGCCGCTCGGCGCGGCGGCGTTTCTCTCGCCCTTCACCTACATGTTCCTGCACGGCGGCTGGCTGCATATCGGCATCAACGTCACCGCGCTGATGGCTTTCGGCGCGGGCGTGGAAAAAGCCATGGGCATGGGCGCGGGCAAGACGCTGGCCGCGGCGCGCATGCTGGTTTTCTATGTTCTCACCGGCCTTGCCGCGGCGCTGACCCACGCGCTTTTCTATCCCGCCGGAACCGTGCCGGTGATCGGCGCGTCGGGCGCGATCAGCGGGCTTTTCGGCGGCATCCTGCTGATCATGGCGGACGCGGGGCTGATGGGCGGCGAAAAGAAACCGCGTTACAAAACCCTGCTGCCGGTGATCCTGCTGTGGATCGGCGGCGCGGCGTTTTTCGGCATCTTCGGCATGCCCGGCGTCAACAGCCCGATCGCCTGGACGGCGCATATCGGCGGGTTCGTCGCCGGGCTGCTCCTGTTCAAGCCCTGCCTCAGGCTCGGCACGCGCGCCATATAAGGCTTTGATAAAAAAGAATTTATATAAGCGTTGCGTCATCATTTTCCTTATGTTAATGAAATAACTCATTTTCATAGGAGAGAATCGCATGATCTTCGGCAGAAAAACGGATTACCGCACGCTGGGACGCGAATGCACGCTCGAAGAGTTCGAGAAAACCTTCAAAAAACTCAAAAACAAACACGACCCGCGCAATGAGATAAACCTGCTTTTTGACGGCGCAGCCGCGGCTTTTTACGCCGGCAGACCGGAGAAAATGCAAACCGTGCTCGGCGCTCCGGAAGAATTCGCGTACTTCTATTATGCAGACGATCGGGACTCCTGGCCTTTTGAAATGAGAATCAACGTCATGCTACAGCTCTACTTTCTCTCGGACGGAAGCAAGGAACCTGAAGCGATGGTGAAGCTGGCGCTCGAAAAAGTGCCCCCATATAAAATGCAGGACGTGCTCGATAAAGCGCTGGTCGACGCCATTGAAGCAAAATACGGGGAAACGTTCATCGGCGCTCTGCTCGCCGCGGGTGCGGACGCCAACAGCAAGACGATCGAAGCAGGTCTCGCCATGACGGCTGCCGTCCGCAACAATCTGCCGCGCACCGTCATCAAGCTTCTCTCTACCCATGGCGGCGATTTCGCGGCGGCGGAAGATTACATGGTTAGACACGGTCTGGCCGAGAATTTCCGCGACAGGCTGGAGGACTACCGCCAAAAAGTAACCCCGCCCGCCGACGATCCCGACGCGCAAAGGAAGGATGAACTGATCATCGCGCTGGCGGAGAACCTTTTTGAACTGACGAAACGGGTCGACGCTCTGGAATCGGAGATCAGGGCGAACGCGCCCGCGGCGAAACAGCCGCCTGAAAAACCGCACGTCCGCCGGCTCCATGCCGCGCGCAACAAGCGGCCCGTTGCCCGCCGCCCGCGGAAATAGGAGCACGGCATGGCGCAAGACGGACAATATTATTTCGAGCTCGGCCGCGACGGCACAAAGGCCGATTTCGAGGCGGCCTATGCCGCGCTGAAAGCGGAAGAAAAACCCTACGACAAAATCATGATGCTGAAGCTCGGCGCGCGCGCCGCCTTCCATCAGGGGCGGCCTGAGAACATCCAGACGCTGCTGGCGGAACCGCTCAAGTTTCATTTTCTCAACGCCGTCTACGGCAACATGCACGAGGAAATCAAGATCAACGTCGGCCATGAACTGGGGGACCTGCTGTGCGCCGGATCCCACTATCCGGCGCCCGCCGATCCTTTGGCAGCCGCGCGCGTCGCGCTCGCCGCCGTGCCCGCCGCGAAAAGACAGCAGACGCTCGATGCCGCGCTTCTCTCCGCGATGATATCGCATTTCATGGCGGAGACCCTGACCGGGGTATTGCTGGATCTGGGCGCCAATCCCAACGCCGCCGTCGGCGACCGCGCGGCGGGTTGCATCCTCGCCCATGCGGTGACGGCCTGCCAGTCCGTCGCGACGCTGAAGCTGCTGTGCGCCGGCGGCGCGGATTTCTCCGTCGCGCTCGACTACGCGAGGAACAACAACTTCGGAAGCGCCAACTGCGAGAAGATCGAGATTTACGGGTGCGCCATCCCGCAGATGGCAGAGAAAGACCGCCCGCCGGAAACAGCTCCGTCCGCCGGAACGGCCGGAGAGATCGCCCGCCGCACCGAAGCCTTGCGCGCCGCCGCGCGAAAATCGAAACCGGCGGTGCGGATCAAGCCCCCGCGCTGAAGAACGACAAACCGCGGCGCCGCCATCAGGGGAAAAGCGACGTCGGCGCGACGGTATCGCCGCCGCCGCGCTGGCCGACGGTCAAGGCCGGCGACACGTAGGGCACGGTCGCCATGCCGAGGCTCTCCTTGATTTCCTCCATCACCGTCTGCGCCGAGGTCGTCCCCACCGACGAGAGATTATAAAGAATGCCTTGCGTAAGGCTGTCGCCCGCAGTGCTGGTGGCGTTGTAGGCCGTCGCCTGCTGCATCCACGGCTGCACCACGCCCGCGGCGGGGCCTTGCAGCGTTTCAAGCAGCTCGGTCGCGCCGGCGACGTTGCCCTCGTCGAGCAAAATCTGCGCCCGCGCCACGGTCGCGGCGGATGAACTCCCCTGCACGGCGGCGAGATTGCCCGCCTTCACCAGCCGCGCATAGCGCGCCTGCGCGTCCTGCTGAACGGAAATGTCCTGCCCCGTCATCTCCGCCTTGATGACGTCGACCAGCAGTCCGCCGAGTTCCGCCTGCAGCGCGCGGCGGTTGAGCACGCCGGTCGCGGCATAGGGCGCAAGGCGGCTGAGCGCGCGGTTCATGCGCGGGTCGTTGCCGGTGAATTTCTGCAGGACGGCAAGATCCTCGGCATAAGGGCGTCCACTGTTGACGTCGCCCCTGAACTCGTTGAGCGCGAGCAGCATCGCGCCCGCCGCGACGTCGTCTCCGCCAAGAGAGCCGAACAGGCTGTTGAGCGCGCCGCTTTGCCGACGCTGGCCGGCGACGACGCGGGCGATGTCCTGCGGCGTCTGCACGTCGGGCGCGGCCATCGCCGCCTGCAGGCGGGCGAGCGCCCGCTCCGCCGCCGCGTCGCCATCCTGCCGCCGCAGGACGGAAAGATTGTAGAGCACCTGGGTGTAATCCTTCGGCGGCGGCGCGGCAGGTTGCGCGGGCGAAAGCCCGACCGCGCTCTCAACCGTGTCGAGGCCATGGCCGACCATCCCGCCGATCCGCCCCATCACCGACTGCCCGCCGCCCGCCAGCGGCACATGGTCGATGCGCGCGTATTCCGGCGCCATGAGGAAAACCCCGGCGAGGACGATGGCGGCGAACATGAAGGCGAAGGTCAGCATCGAGCGGTTGACGAATTTCATCTTCTCCTGCCAGATGCGCTGTCTTTGCATTTGCTCGTGCGCGCGGCGCGCGGCGCGGCGGCGGTCGGGCCCGGCATAGCCTTTGGCGATGATATTGCCGTCGGCGTCATGTTGCGCGTCACGCGCGCGGCGGTCGGTCTTGCGGCGGCGGTCGGCGGGGTCGGCCTTGTCGGCCGCGGCAAGCGCCTGCATCACCGCGCCGAGCTGCGGCTTTGACGCGACGCGCACGCCGCGCCAGCGCAGGGCGTGAAGCGGCTCCGCAACGGCCTTGCTGATGCAAATCGCCTCCATCTCCGGGCTTTGTCCGTCAAGGCCGTTCTGACGCAGCAGACGGACGAAATTGACCGCCGTGCGGGTGGAAAAGAGCATGACCGTGTCGACAAGGCCGGCGCGGAGCGCGGCGGCCGCTTCGGCGGGGAATTTTTCCGTCAGCGCCGCCTTGTAGACGGGGCGGCGCACGACGGCGACGCCCGCGCTTTCGAGCGCGGCGGAAATGTCATCCGGCGTGTCGGCGCTGCAGGGATGGAGGATCTTTTTGAGGCCCAGCCCGGGCGCTTCCTCTTTCGCCAGCGCGGCGACGGCGGCGCCGTTGCCCTTGGCGGAAAAGATGCGCGCGAAGCCCGCCTGCGCGGCGGCGGCGGCAGTCGCGTCGCCGACGGCGAGCACGGGCAGGTCCCGCGCCGCCGACATGTCGCAAAAATGCCGCACGCCCTCCCTGCTGGTGAAGATCAGCGCCTGATAACCGGCAAGATCGGGGAAAGCGGCGGCGACGGCGACATATTCCATCATCGGCGCGACATAGGCCCGATGCCCGCCCGCGCGGATTCTTTCGGCCAATTCATCCGCGACCGGCTGCGGGCGTGTAACGAGAACCGTGCGCATGGATGTTTTCTGGAACCCCGGTGAAATATCTTCTTCTCGCGGCATTATAACAGAAGCTGTGCGCGCTCACAACAACCCGACAATATTGAGATCGCTGTCGTATTCGAACGACACCTCCGCGTTTTCGCGCTGCGCTTGCAGGATCCGCGCGCGCATGGCCGCAACATCGGGCGAATCCGGCGGCACGGTGAAAAGTCCGTCGTGCATGACGAAGGCGACGAGGAACGCGCCGTTTTCTTCAATGATGCGCCTGACGCGGCTTTGCGAGCGGAGCGTTTTCATGCGCGTCTCCCTCAAGGCCCGCACGGCGGAAGATGCGGCGAGACGGCGGGCCCTGTCGCCGTGGCGTCCAGAGAAACCCAGGTTTTGCCCTGCATCGAGAAAGACATCGGCTTTTGATCGCACGCCTGTTTCCGCGCCGCCGAAGCAAAGACGGTGCGCCGCGGCGCGGTCTGGAAAGAAAGGTATTTTTCCATCGTGGCGCGGGCATGGTCGAGAATGTCTTCCCGATGCGTAAAAGAAGAGTTGTCGGGGATATAATCTCCGTTGTCATCCAGCGGCGGCGCGCCGAACGGGAGAATTTTGATCTTTTCAGACGTGACGTGAATGAGCCGCGCCCACTCCTCGGGCGGCACCGGCCCGTCGAACAGACCGGGATCGAACACCATCATCCGCACATCGCCCTCCGCCATGCGCACCGGCAGGGCGGGCGCGACGTGCCAGTCCCACCGCGCAATCTTTCCATTCGGCATCGTGACGGGCGGAGGGTTGCCTTTATAGATATATTCAAGCGCCCACGCCTTGAGCGGCGCCAAACCTTGCGCCTCCATCTCAAGGCACATCAGATGCGCGCGGGCGTAGCATCCATCGCGGACATAACCGAAAGCGATGTCGGGGCGGTCGGCCAGCCGGTCGAAAAGCGCCATCGCGTCGAAGAAAGACAGGGCGCGGCAGGCATTGTCCTGAAAGTATCCCTTCAAATGCCCGCCGAAGGCTTTCGGGTCGAAAGCGTTGTCCGAATCTAAAACGTTGTCCAAATCTTCTGCCATCTGCCAGCTCCGTATTTGACATTATATGTCAAATTGATTTATTTTCAAGAGATTTTTCAGCGCCGACCTTGATAGCGGAATTTGTTTCCAACCGCAGGATAGGTAAATATTATCCAGCTGAATAATAATGATATTTCCGTTTTCACTTGCTTATTTTTCAGTATTTCGTAAATTAAATATCAAAGGATTTTCTTCCACATGGACAACATCGCCCGCGACATCTCCGCAACGCTCGCTTATTTCAAAAGACGCGGAATGTCTTGCGTCGACGCGAAAACAGGCCTTTCCTACAGTGAAGTCCTGCCGCCACTCACGGCGGTAACGTTGAAGATTTCGGACATCCGCTTTCATCAGCCCGCCGCAATTTTTGAGAAACGCCATGGCCTTTCAGGCATCGCGCGGCATTACATCCTGCCGGAGAGCGTATCTCCACAGGATCTCGAAACATATGCCTTGCTTATGCGCCATCGCAATGACATCTCGCGCGACAGCTTCAGCCGCCGCATGGCGGAAGTCGCCTGCGCGCTTGTGGCGCGCAATCCCGACCTTGGCGCGATAAACTGCGACACGCAAAAAGACCCTTACGCGCATTACACTCTGATTCAGGGCGTCGCGAGCGGCTTTAACCCTGACGACATCGCCTATTTTCTCGCCTGCGCGGCGGAAGGCCATCGCCCTTACACCTCCATGGTGGAGACGGAAGCTTATAAAAACTTATGCGCCACCTTCAACGCCGCGTCATCTCCCGGCTGGGCGCTCGCGCCGAAAACCCTGGCGCGGATTGAAGCGCAGTTGCGGGAAAAATCCGCCGCCGCGCCGTCCGCCGGAAAGCCGCATCTTTAAAAAAGCGCGTCGCGCGTTGTAAAGATTTGCTCCACGGAGAAAATATATTCCATTGATATATATAAATAATAAATTATTTATTTTGCAAATTTAATTAATATGTTAAATTACATGCACGCACACCCGCGCAATGCATTTTAAGGAGAGACGCCATGAAAACGACCAGAAACGACATGCTTGTGGATACGGTGAGAGAGCTTCTGAACCGCTCCGCAGACGCCGCCGAGCAGGGCCATATCAGCCTGTCCGCGGCGATCCTCGCCAGCGCCGAAAGCATCCCGGAATTCGGATTGCATTTCACCGCCTCCGAACGGATCATGACTGCCGAGAAAGAGGCGCTGCCGCGCATTTTCAAAGCCGCCTGCGCCGCCGCCGAGGCCTGCGCGCAAACCGGCGCCGTGCAGAATGCGCGCGACGCGCTGGCCTTCGCCGAAGACGCGGCGGAAAAATTGCCGGATGACATGCGACGCGCACTCCGGCCGCTCGCCCGCAGTGCGTTCGGCAATCTTTTCGACGCCGCCAGCAAAAAAGCCCAGGAACACAGGGCGGCAGGCAACGCCAAACCCTACGCCGCCATCGCGCGGGCGGCCAAAGACAGGCTCGACGCTCTCGGCGGAAAGTGAAAACGGCTTCTCGAATAAAAACAGCTTCTCAGGCCGCCAGATAGCCTTCCGGCAGACGCGCTTTCAAATCGCGTCCGGCCTTGCGCCCGAGCGCGTCCGCCGCTTTCACATCCGGCACCTCCGCCATGACGGACGCGGTCTTGACGTCGCTGCCGTCGGGGCGCGCCACCAGCACGTCGAAACGCGCGCGGCCCTGCGCGTCCGGCTCTTGCAACAGCGCGGCGAGCGGCGTCTTGCAAGAGCCGTCCATCGCGTCGAGAAACGCCCGCTCCGCCGTCACGCGCAACTCCGTCACATGGCAATGCACCGACGAGAGAATCTCCCGCGCGCGCGCATCGTTCCCGCGCACCTCGATGCCGACCGCGCCCTGCGCCACGGCGGGCAGCATCACGTCGGGTTCGAGAATGTTCCTGATCAGATGCTCCTGCCCGAGGCGCTTCAGGCCCGCGACGGCGAGCAATGTTGCATCGACGACGCCCTCTTCGAGCTTTCGCAATCTTGTGCCGACGTTGCCGCGCAGCAGGGCGATCTTCAAATCCGGACGGCGGGCGAGAAGGATCGCCTGACGGCGCAGGCTCGAGGTGCCGACGACGGATCCTTCGGGCAGATCGTCGAGCGACCCGCCATGGCGGGAGAAAAACGCGTCGCGCGGATCCTCGCGCGGCAACAGGCAGGGAATGACGAGGCCGTCCGGCAGCTTCGTCGGCATGTCCTTCATCGAGTGGACGGCGCAGTCGATGGTTCCCGCCAAAAGCGCCTCCTCGATCTCCTTGGTGAAGAGGCCCTTGCCGCCCGCTTCGCTGAGCGCGCGGTCCTGAATCCTGTCGCCGCTGGTGGTGATCTTCACGATCTCGAACGCGACGCCGGGATGCGCCTTCTGCACCGCGCCGATCAGCAAATCCACCTGCGCGAGCGCGAGCGGGCTGCTTCTTGTGCCGATTCTGAGAGTCGCTTTGATTCCGTTCATGACATATAGTCATACCTCGCTTTGCGCGGCGCGGTGATACAAAAAATGCGGCGCGCGGATCATTTCTTAATATTATTATGCCTATATATTTTTATGGATTTATCTTGCGGAAAATATATGTCGATTTTTTGCTGTTTTAATTGACGGAAAATCGCAATCGGCAGTATGCCAGAGAAAGAGAGTTTACAAAACACAGCATTATTCAAACAGGAGATTACACCATGGCACTTTTCCGCCCCTATGAAGTCAGGCAAAACGAAGCCGTCATTCTCGAACGCTTCGGCAAATTCAACACCGTCAAGGACAAGCCCGGCCTGAAGTTCATCCTGCCCGGCCAGTTTCTCAAAGTCGCCGCGCGCATCGATCTCAAGATCACCGAGCATGAAATCCCGCTCGAAACCAAGACCAAGGACAACATGTTCGTCAAGGTGCCGACCGTGCTGCACCTGCAAGTCTGCAACCCGAGGCAGTTCCATTACAATTCGGACAATCCCTACCGGCAGGCCGGCAACAAGATCACCGCCGCCATGAAGCAGCTCACCAACGACATGGAGCTCGACCATGTCTACCAGGCGCGCGAGACGCTCGGCGACGCCGTGCGCGAAAAAGTCGGCGCGGAGCTTGAGGAAAAATACGGACTCAAGATCATCGACGTGATCATCGACCAGCCGGTCGTGCCCGAAGAGGTGCAAAGGCAATACAACAGCGCCAAGGCCAGCGAGCAGACCGCCAAGGCGACGATGAACGCCGCCAAGGCCAACAAGCAGGCGGCGATCATGGACGCCGAGGCGCGCAAAGAGGCCTTGCGCCTCGACGGCGAAGGCGTCGCCGAACAGCGCGCCGCCATGTTCCAAAACCTCACCAGACAGTTCAACGCGCTGGTGCAGGCGGGCATGCCGCAGGAAACGGCGGAGAAGATTCTCATCAAGATGATGGAGCTCGACACGCTGCGCGACGTCGCCAAGAGCGGCAACGTCATCGTCACCACGACGGCGGACAAGGACCCGATCAGCGACATGCAGGCCGCCGTCCGCGCCGCCAACGCGACCCAAAAACCGCAACAGCCGCCGCAACCGTAACAAGCCGCGGCCTTCAAGGACATGACGGCCCGCCACGCCTTGCACGCTGTGACGGGCCGTTCCTTTTGTGCTATGATGGAAAGATGAAGACGCTTCTCGGCATAGAAACCAGCTGCGATGAAACAGCCGCCGCCATCGTGACGGAGGACGGGCGGATCCTCGCCAACGTCGTCCTGAGCCAGCAGGAGCACGCGGCCTTCGGCGGCGTGGTGCCGGAGATCGCGGCGCGCGCGCACCTCAACCACATCGACGCGCTGATCAAAGAAGCCCTCGCCGGGGCGAAGCTCACGCTCGACGATATCGACGCCGTCGCGGCGACGGCGGGGCCGGGGCTGATCGGCGGCGTGATGGTCGGCGCGATGACGGCCAAGGCCATCGCCGCGGTGCGCGGCATTCCCGTCATCGCCGTCAACCATCTCGAAGGCCACGCGCTCACCGTGCGGCTGGTGGAAGACGTGGCGTTTCCCTATCTCCTGCTGCTCGTCTCGGGCGGGCACTGCCAGCTGCTGATCGTCGAGGAAGTCGGGCGCTATCACTGTCTCGGCACGACGCGCGACGATGCGGCGGGCGAATGTTTCGACAAGACGGCGAAGCTGCTCGGCCTCGGCTATCCCGGAGGCCCGGCGGTCGAGAAAATGGCGCGCGCGTGCAAAGACCCCGCCGCCGCTTTGGAAAAATACCCTCTGCCCGCGCCGATGGTCGGCAAGCCGGGCTGCGATTTCTCCTTTTCCGGCCTCAAGACGGCGGTGCGGCAAACGGTCGACGCCCTGCCCGCGGGCGCGATCGCGCCGGACGCCGCCGCCGCCATTTGCCATTCTTTCCAGCATGCGGTCGGGCTGATCATGGCCGACAGGACGGAACGCGCCATAAAGCAATATCTCGCGCTGAAGCCGCCGTCGCCGGCGCTGGTCGTGGCGGGAGGCGTCGCCGCCAACACAGCGCTGCGGCAGGCTCTTGAAGCTTTGGCGAAACAATATAATATGCGCTTTGTCGCGCCGCCGCCGAAGCTTTGCACCGACAACGCCGCGATGATCGCCTGGGCGGGAATGGAGCGCCTCGTCCGCGGCATGACCGACACGCTCGACTTTGCCGTCCGCCCTCGCTGGCCGCTTGAAGAACTGAAACCGCACCCATTGAAAGGAACATCCCATGGCTAAAATCGCAACCGTCCCCGCCGCCGACATCCCGCGCCTCGCCGCCGCCGGCGCCACCATCCTCGACGTGCGCACGCCCGGCGAGCACGCCCAGCAAAGCCTTGTCGCCAAACACGCGCTTTTGCCGCTCGACGCGCTCGACCCGGCGGATTTCATGCTGAAGCGCGGGCTCGACAAGGACGCGCCGGTCTATATCCTCTGCCGCAGCGGCATGCGCGCGAAAACCGCGGCGGAAAAATTCGCCGCCGCCGGATACGGCAACGCCGCGGTCATCGAGGGCGGCATTCTCGCTGCCGCCGCCGCGGGCGTCGAGGTGACAAGCGCCGTTGCGCAAGGCGGCGCCGCGCCGCGGTTCATCCCGCTGGAGCGGCAGGTGCGCATCGTCGCCGGCGCGCTTTCCGCGCTCGGCACGCTGCTTGGCTTTTATGCCGCGCCCGCCTTTTATCTCGTGCCGTTCTTCATCGGCCTCGGCCTCATGTACGCGGGCATCACCGACCGCTGCGGCATGGCGCTCGTGCTCATTAAAATGCCGTGGAACAAGGGCATGACGGCCAGCTGCTGCGCCGCCGCCAATACCTGCGATACCGGCGGGGACAAGAGCGGCCTGCCGCAAACGCCGGACAATTCCGCCGCGGGCGGCTGCGCATGACGGAAGATCCCGCTGTGCGGCGCTCGGACGGAACCTTTCCCGAGGTGCGGGGCTTTTTCGACCCCGCGACCGCGACGTGGACATATGTCGTGTGGGGCGCGGGCGATAAAAACTGCGCCGTCATCGACAGCGTCCTTGACTACGACGCCGCGGCGGGGCGGACGTCGACGGCGTCCGCCGACAGGGTGCTCCATTTCATCGCGGGCAGAGACCTGCGGGTGGAATGGATCCTCGAAACCCACATCCACGCCGACCATCTCACCGCCGCGCGCTACATCAAAAGCAAGACCGGCGGCAGGACCGCGATCAGCCGCCATATCCTCGACGTCCTGAAAACATGGGAGCCGGTTTTCGGCAACGCAGGCGCGACGCCGGACAACGCCTTTCCCATGGACGGATCGCAATTCGACCACCTGTTCGAAGACGATGAAACTTTCGGCATCGGCGCTCTCGCCGCGCGCATCATCCACACGCCGGGCCATACGCCCGCCGACACGAGCTATATCATGAACAACGCGGCATTCGTCGGCGACGCGATGTTCCTGCCCGACGTCGGCGCGGGGCGCTGCGATTTTCCCGGCGGCAGCGCGGCGGATTCCTACGCCTCGACGCGCAAGTTGATCGCCCTGCCGGACGCGACGCGCATGTACGTCGGCCACGATTACCCGCCCGCCACGCGCGACCCCTGCTGCATGGCGACGGTGGCGGAGCAAAAACAAGGCAACATCCGCGCCGCCGCCGCCATCTCCATGGCGGATTTCATCGCGCGGCGCAAGGAAGCCGACCGCGGCAAGCCGGTGCCCGAGCTTCTTCTCCCGTCGTTGCAAGTCAACCTCCGCGCGGGAGACGTCGGCGACGCGCTCATCATCCCCGTGAACAAGATATGACGGCAAAAACGGCAGCCCCCGGCGCGGGCAAAATAATGGTCTTAGGCGCGGGCAAAATAATGGTCTTAGGCGCGGGCGCCTGGGGCACCGCCCTCGCGCAAGCGCTGGCGAAAGAAGGCCGCGCCGTCGCGCTCTGCGCGCGCGAGGCGGCGCTGGCCGCGGAGATCAACGGCGCGCGCGAAAACAAAACCTACCTTCCCGGCATCGCGCTCAGCCCCGCGGTCGCGGCGACGGCGGACCTCGCCGCCGCGGCGCAAGACGCTGACATCGTCCTGCTCGCCACGCCGACGCAATTCGCCCGCACCGCCATGCGCGCGCTGAAGCCGCATCTTTCTCCCGCCGCGCTGGTCGTCAACTGCGCCAAGGGCATCGAGATCGAAAACGGCAAACTGCTCTTCGAAGCCGCGGCGGAAACATTGCCGGGACAGCCCTATGCCGTGCTCTCCGGCCCGACCTTCGCGGCGGAAGTGGCGCAAGGCCTGCCCGCCGCCGTCACTTTCGCCACCCGCGCCGCGCCCGAAGAGGCGGCGCGCGCCGCGCGGACTCTCTCCACTAAAACATTCCGTCTTTATCTTTCAAGTGACGTGACGGGCGCGGAGATCGCGGGCGCGGTCAAGAACGTCATCGCCATCGCCTGCGGCATCGTCGAAGGGAAAAACCTCGGCCTCAACGCCCGCGCCGCCGTGATGACGCGCGGCATCGCCGAAATGAAGCGCCTCGGCCTGAAGCGGGGCGCGGATGCGGAAACCTTTCTCGGCCTCTCAGGGATAGGCGACCTTGCGCTCACCTGCAACGCCACGGCATCGCGCAATTTCTCTCTGGGGCTGGCGCTCGGACGGGGGCAAAAGCTCGCCAACGTGCTGGCGGCGCGGCGCTCCGTCGCGGAAGGCGTCGCCACCGCGCGGGCGATCGCCGTCAACGCGCGGACATTCGGCGTCGAAATGCCGATTTGCGCCGCCGTGGACGGGATTCTCCATCAGAACGCCGACATCGATCGGGTGATCGCCGGCCTGATGGAACGCGACCTCAAGGAGGAAAACATCTGATGCAATACTGGCTGATGAAATCGGAACCCGCCGCCTATTCCTGGGAGCAGTTCGTCAGGGACAGGAAATCCGGCTGGACGGGCGTGCGCAACTATCAGGCGCGCAACAACATGCGGGCGATGAAAAAAGGCGACCGCGCCTTCTTTTACCACTCCAACGACGGGCGCGAGATCGTCGGCGTGATGGAGGTCGTCAAGGAATACCACCCCGACCCGACCGACGCGACCGGCGCCTTCGGCATGGTCGCCGTCGCCCCGCTGAAGCCTTTCAAAAAGCCCGTCACGCTGCTGCAAATCAAGGCGCGCCCGGAATTGCAGGACATGGCGCTGATCCGCCAGTCGCGCCTCTCCGTTTCGCCGGTGACGAAAGAGGAGTGGGACATCCTTTGCAAGATGGGCGGGGTTTAAAGCCGTGTCCGGAGAATTTCAACACGATACCAACTGGTGCGCCATCACCGGCGCGCCGTCGTCGGGCAAGACCTCCGTCATCGAGGCCCTGAAAAAGCGCGGCTTTGCGGTGGAAAACGAAGTGGCGCGGGAGCTGATCGAGGAAGCCCTGCAGGACGGGCGCAGCCTGGCGCAGATCCGCAATCATCCGTCGCGGCTGCAACACGACATCCTCTCCGTCTCCGTGGCGCGCGAGGAAGAACTCGATCCCGGCGCCCTGGTGTTTCTCGACCGCGGACTGCCCGACAGCATCACCTATCTCCGCCTCGCGGGACATGCCCATCCCGCGGATGCGCTGGCCGCGGCGCGGCTGTTCCGCTACAGGGCGGTTTTCATCTTCGACCGTCTGCCGGTCGTCAAAGACGACGTACGTACCGAAGACGCCGCGCTGGCGGAAAAAATCGACAAAATGCTCGAAGAAGACTATCGCGCCGTCGGGTATGATCCGGTGCGCGTGCCGGTGATGCCTATTGCGGCGCGAACGGACTTTGTCCTCGAAAAATGCCGCGCCCTGGCTTGAAAAGCGCGGGCCTCCAGTTTTTTTGAACTTCCCTATAAAATAATTTGCCTATATTTTTTGGCTTTACTAGGGTCTGTGAAACTTGAAATTTAAAAAACCTCAAAATTTGAAAGGCAAATCCATATGAAATTCCACGATGAAGCGTTTTTCCTGAATGATTCGAATACCCGCAATAATATCACCCAAACGAACAGGCACGCCTTCAACTGCGCCGCCGGCGTGCTTAAAAATGGCCTGACCGCAGCAAAGCGCATCTCGAAACATGTTCTGCGCGTGGCGTTCACCGCCGCCGTCACCGGCATAGAGTCGGGCGTTGTCGTTGGCGGCGGCTTCGCGCTGGTCGGTCTGCTGACCGGCAGCCTCGCCGGAGCAGCTGCTTTCGGCCTGTCGTTTGGCCTGCCTACGGCTTTCTTTGGGGCGGCGATGGCGGTGGCATATAATGGCCATGTGCCGGATATCTATTACATCCCGGGCAGGAAAAAGACAAAAAAACCCGCGCCGGCTGTTTAAAGCCGCCAAGGAACGGCAACGCCCTTCGCCTCAGGGCCGCGGCCAATAAGGATTGTTCCAACGGCGCTTGCGTTTGCTTTTGAAGGGTTTTTCATCGGCGATGACGCGGATCGCCTTTACCTCTCTGTTGAAGTCTTCCAGCGACTTGCGCATGCGGCCCTCTGCTGAAAGTTCCCCGGCCTTGTCGAGCCAGCGTTTTCCGGCGGCGGGGTCGGGCGCGCATCCCAAGCCATGGAGTCGGTTGTATCCCGCCATAAAAGCGCTCTGCGCGTGGCGCACGCCCTGCTCCTCGAAAACGGCAAGGCAGGCTTCGAGCGTTTTGCCGTTCAGCTCTTCCGTCTGGTCGGGCATGCGGCCCAGTTGCGCCAGCGCCTGCATGCCTTGCGCGAAGGCATACCTGTCGAGGTCGTCGCCCGTCCGCGCCAGTTCGAAGAATCCGGCCAGTTTTTTCGCTTCCGGCGTGCCGTTTTGAAGCAAGAGGATATAGAGAGGAAAATTTTCAGCCTTGAAATCCATGACGAATCTCCTTTTCTAATATTTTTTCAGAATAATGGCGTATTTATATTCAACAATCCGGGAATTGGCAATATGTCATTTATAATATTTATGTAAATATACTTTTTCATCGCCTGACAGCCCCCTAAATGGTATAAGTGTCTACTCTGGAAAAGATATTTGCCCCACCCGTCCTTGCAAACCTCTCCGAGCGATGGAAACAGTTTGACAAAACAACGACATAACATTCTTATTCTCAACGGCCCGAACCTGAATATGCTTGGCGTTCGCGAGCCGGACGTGTATGGATTCAAAAATCTCAGCGCCATCGCGCTGGAGTGCGAGGAATACGCAAGCGAGCTTGGCTGCACCATCGACTTCCGCCAGACCAATATCGAGGGCGAGATGGTGACGGTCATACAAGAGGCGCGCGGAACCTGTTCCGGCGTGATCATCAACGGCGGAGCCTACGCGCATACGTCCATCGCGGTGGCCGACGCCTTGAGAATACTGGAGGTACCGATTATAGAAGTGCACATCACCAACACATACAGGCGCGAGCCGTACCGCCACCACTCTTATATCGCGGAAACGGCGCAAGGCGTCATCTGCGGGTTCGGCGGCCACGGCTACCTGCTCGCGCTCGACGCGATGCGCGCCCTGCTGGAGGAATAAGAATGCCCACAAAATCTGAGAGGAAACCGAAAATGGCCCCCATGAAAATCGACCACGAAGCGATCCGCAACCTCGCGACGCTGCTGACGGAAACCGACCTGACGGAGATCGAGATCGCCGAGGGCGACAAACGTATCCGGGTGACGCGCACGCTGACGGCGCAGGTCTTCTCCGCGCCGAACACGCTGCCGCAAACGGCGCCTGCGGCGAATGCCGCGCCCGCCGCCGCGGAACCCGCTGCGGTCAGCCATGAAAACCATCCCGGCGCCGTCAAGTCGCCGATGGTCGGCACGGTTTATCTGCAGCCCGAGCCCGGCTCCGCCACCTTCATCTCCAAGGGCCAGACGGTGCAGGCCGGAGACACTTTGCTGATCATCGAGGCGATGAAGGTCATGAACCCGATCAAGGCGGAAAAAGGCGGCACGGTGCAGGACATCCTCGTCGACGACAGCCAGCCTGTCGAGTTCGGCCAGCCTTTGGTGATTATCGTTTAAACATTCCGCCGCGCCGCGTCGGTTGCGGCGTCCAGGCATGGCTTGGCATGTGAAGCATGATGGATGCCGGAACAAGGGCGGCAGGGCGGCGAAAGAGAGAAGAGATCATGTTCAATAAAATACTCATCGCCAACCGCGGGGAAATCGCCCTCAGGATCGTGCGTTGCTGCAAGGAAATGGGCATCGAAACGGTCGTCGTCCACTCCACCGCCGACGCCAATGGCATGGCCGTGCGCATGGCGGACGAAAGCGTCTGCATCGGCCCCGCGCCGGGCCGCTTGAGCTATCTCAACATTCCCGCCATTCTCTCCGCCGCGGCGCTGACCAACGCCGACGCCATCCACCCCGGCATCGGCTTTCTCGCCGAGAACGAGGAGTTCTGCCGCATGGTCGGCGAGCACGGCCACACCTTCATCGGCCCCGCGCCCGAGCATATCGCCAAGATGGGCGACAAGGCCGTCGCCAAGGACACCATGAAGGCGCTGGGCCTGCCGCTGATCCCGGGTTCGCCCGGCATCGTCAAAAATGCCGACGACGGCCTCAAAATCGCCAAAGAGTGCGGTTTCCCCGTGCTCATCAAGGCGGTCGCGGGCGGCGGCGGCAAGGGCATGAAGGTGGCGCGCAGCGAGGGCGAGTTCAAATCCTGCTTTTCCATGGCCTCGGCGGAAGCCAAGGCCGCCTTCGGCAACGGCGACGTTTACATCGAGAAATATCTCTCCCATCCGCGCCACATCGAGGTGCAGGTGATCGGCGACATGTACGGCAACGCCGTGCACCTCGGCGAGCGCGACTGCTCGATCCAGCGCAATCACCAGAAGGTCGTCGAGGAATGCCCCTCGCCCGCGCTGACCGCCGCGCAGCGCAAGGAAGTCGGCGAGCTCGCCGCGTCCTGCGTGCGCAAGATGAAGTATCTCGGCGTCGGCACGATGGAGTTCCTCTTCGAGGACGGCAAGTTCTACTTCCTTGAAATGAACACCCGCCTGCAGGTCGAGCATCCCATCACGGAAATGGTCACCGGCATCGACCTCGTGAGGGAGCAGATCCTCGTCGCGGCGGGCAAAAAACTCTCGTTCAGGCAGGAAGACGTCAAGTTCAACGGCCATTCGATCGAATGCCGCATCAACGCCGAACACCCCGAAACCTTCATCCCCTCGCCGGGCAAGGTGCACCGCTTCCACGCGCCGGGCGGCCTCGGCGTGCGGGTCGACAGCGCGCTTTACGACGGCTACGCGGTGCCGCCGACCTACGACAGCCTCGTCGCCAAGATCGTCGTCCACGCCGCCAGCCGCGAGGAGGCGATGATGCGCATGGAGCGCGCGCTCGAGGAAACCGTCATCGAGGGCATCAACACCAACATCCCGCTCCATCTGCGCATTTTGCAGGAGCCGGATTTCCGCACCGGCCAGTACAACATCCACTGGCTGGAGAAATTCCTCTCCGGCAACAAGGAGGAGCAAAAGAAGGCCGCCTCATGAAAAAAACCGCAGCATCGCTTCTGGTTTTCCTTCTCGCGCTCGCCGCCATGTCCGGCGGCGCCCGCGCCGCCGCCAGAACCTACGCCTACGACCCTTTGCACACGCAGGTGTTCTTCACCATCGACCACATGGGCTTCACCACGGTGCGCGGGCGCTTCGACACCTTCGACGGCACCTTCACGCTCGACAAAAAACACCCGGAACTCGCCAGCGCCGACTTCACGATCAAGGCCGACAGCGTCGATATGGGCTCTTCCATCTGGGATACGCATATCGAGGAGGATTTTCTCGACAGCGCCAAATACCCCGACATCACCTTCAAAAGCACCAAGGTCGTCCAGACCGGGCCGAAGACCGCCCTGCTCACCGGCAATCTCACGCTCCACGGCGTGACGAAACCGGTCACCCTGCGCGTCACGCTCAACAAGATCGGCCCCAACCCCTTCATGGCGCCGCGCGTCGACGCGGGCTTCACCGTCACCGGCACGATCAGGCGCTCCGCCTTCGGCATGGGCAAGTTCATCCCCGTGGTCGGCGACGACGTCGGGATCGACATCGCCGTCGACGGCTTCCGCGAAAACTTCACCAACCTCAACAAATAACCTCAACAAACAGAGAGGCGGAAAACCATGGCTTTCAAAAACACGCCGTCGCAATACGGCAGCGTCAGCAAACTCCTGCACTGGACGATCGCCTTGATCGTCATCTTCCAGCTCGTCGTCGGTTCGTGGATGCACGGCCTGCCGCGCAGCGATTTCAAGTTCAAGATCTACGACCTGCACAAATCGCTCGGCATCCTCGTGCTCGCCCTCATCGCCGTGCGCGTCCTCTGGCATCTGTTCAGCCGCCGCCCGCAGCCGGTCGAAACCCTGACGAAGATGGAGCGCATCGGCGCGCGCGCCCTGCACGACAGCTTCTATCTGCTGCTGATCGCCATGCCGCTCACCGGCTGGGCGATGTCGTCGGCCTTCGGCGTCCCCGTGCACGTCTTCGGCCTCTTCACGTTGCCGGACTTCGTCGTCAAGAGCAAGGCGGGCGCGCATCTTTACCGCGAACTGCACGGCTACATCAGCGACGTGCTGATCGCCGTCGTCTCTGCCCACGCCGGCGCGGCGCTGATGCACCACTTCTTCAAGAAGGACACGGTGCTGAAACGCATGCTGCCCTTGCTGCTTGCGGCGCTTTTGCTCGGCGCGGCGCCCGCGGCGAAGGCCGCGACAACCAATATTCCGGCGAAGGCCGCGACAACCAATATTCCGGCGAAGGCCGCGACAACCAATATTCCGGCGAAGGCCGCGATAGTAAATGTTCCAGCGCAAACGAACATCGCAACGGCCGCAAAACCCGCCCGCGCCTGGGTGATGCTGCATCAGAAAAGCACCATCACCTTCAAGCCGACGCAGCTCGGCAAGGCCTTCACCGGGCATTTCGGCGTTTTCGCGGCGAGCATTTTTTTTTCACCTGACAACCTCGCGGGGAGCAGCGTCTATGTAGACGTGCACATGACGACGGCCTCGACCGGCGCGTCGGACCGCGACCAGAACCTGATGAGCGCGGAATGGTTCGACGTCGCGCGCTTTCCGGACGCGATCTTCAAATCGACCGCTTTCCACAAGGTCGGCGCAAACGCCTACACCGCCGACGGCATCCTGACCATCAAGGGCGTGTCGCTGCCCGTGCAGCTGCCGTTCACCGTGATATTCTCCAGGAATCCGGACGGCGGCGAAATTGCCACCGCCGACGGCAGCCTCACGCTCGACCGCTCCAAATTCAACATCGGCACGGGGCAATGGAAGGCGACGGATATTATTGCAAGTCAGGTGCCGGTTTTCTTTCATATCGTCGCGCTCGGCGCAAAACAGCATACGTAAAACAAAATCCGCGCGCGCGGCTGTTCATGCCACTGATTTAACTATATAACTTTGGCCGCGAGTGCGCTAAAGTCAGGTTATGAGAACGCTCTACCACCTCTGGCTCCATCCTTTTTCACGCAAAGTGCGCCTCGCGCTCGCGGAGAAGAAGCTCGATTTCGAGCTGAAAATCGAAAAGACATGGGAACGCCGCACCGAGTTCCTCGCCATCAATCCGGCGGGCGACGTGCCGGTGCTGGTCGAGCCGGACGGCACCACGCTCACCGACAGTCAGGTGATCTCGGAATATCTCAATGAGGTTTACAACACCGTCGATCTCATCGGCCACAATCCGCTCCAGCGCGCCGAAACGCGCCGCCTCGTCGCCTGGTTCGACCAGAAGTTCAACGCCGAGGTGACGGAAAACCTCGTCGGCGAAAAAATGATGAAGCGGTTCCTGAAACAGGGCGAGCCTTCGGGCGCGAGCATCCGCGCGGGCCACGCCAACATCCATTACCATCTCGATTACATCGGCTTTCTGACCGAGCGCCGCCGCTGGCTCGCAGGCGAAAACATCTCGCTCGCCGATCTCGCCGCCGCCGCGCACCTTTCGACCATCGACTACATCGGCGACGTGCCGTGGGAAGAACACGCCGCCGCCAAGGACTGGTACGTGCGCATCAAGTCACGCCCCGGCTTCAAGCCCCTGCTGGAGGACATGATCCCCGGATTCTCCCCGCCCAGCCATTATCAGAACCTCGATTTCTAGGCTCAGGACCCGTTAAATTCATTGCAAGGGGACAAACCCGTTGACGCCCGCACCGCATACAGCCGCCGCCACAGAGAAAGGAAAGCTCTTCTGCTTCGGCTTCGGCTATACGGCGGCGTTCCTCGCCGAAAGGCTGATGGCGCGGGGCTGGCAGGTCGGCGGCACCACGACATCCCCGAAAAAACGCGATTATCTGCGAAAAAACGGCATCGCCGCAACGCTCTTCGACCAGACGCATCCCATCGCCGATCCCGTGAAGACTTTTTCCGGCGTGACGCACATGCTCTTCTCCGTGCCGCCGGACGGCGACGGAGACCCGGTCTTCAACACGCACGGCGCGGACATCGCAGCGCTCGAAAACCTCAGCTGGGCGGGATATCTTTCCACCACCGCCGTCTACGGCAATCAGGACGGCAAATGGGTCGATGAAACGACGCCGCCCGCGCCTTCCAGCCGCCGCGGCAGCTTGCGTTTGAAAGCCGAGGAACAATGGCAGTCGCTCTGCCTCAGCGAAGGCCTGCCCCTGCATATCTTTCGCATCGCCGGCATCTACGGGCCGGGCCGCAGCGCGCTCGACGTGGTGCGCGCCGGCTCCGCGCGCTGCATCGACAAGCCAGGCCACATGTTCAACCGCATCCATGTGGCGGATATCGCGCAAACGCTTGAAGCCTCGATCGGAAAACCGCGCCCCGGCGCTATCTACAACCTCGCCGACGACGAACCTGCGCCCAGCCACGCCGTCATCGGCCTCGCCTGCAACCTCATCGGCGCGGAGACGCCGCCGCTGGTTCCTTATGA
This sequence comes from Pseudomonadota bacterium, assembly GCA_021845905.1. Taxonomy (GTDB): domain Bacteria; phylum Pseudomonadota; class Alphaproteobacteria; order Micavibrionales; family UBA2020; genus PALSA-926. Next base: position 113,884 of record JAJZVA010000002.1, on the reverse strand, counting down.
AAGCGCCGAAATGCCGCCGATGGTGCGCAGCTTCTATAAAGACAACAAGCGCGTGCGCAACGATGCGCTCAAAAACGAGCTCGGCGTCACCTTGATCTATCCGGATTATCACAGCGGCCTTGCCGCCTGCCTTGCGGCGGAACAACAAGGGTCGCGCCCGTTCTTTTTTCCGGATATCGAGGAAGAGCCTGCAATACATAACTGATTCTGCGCGCCAAGAATCGAGTCTTTTCCTCATTTTATGTGTCTCATTTGTCGGACATGGAGATGGTTTAGGGGTTTTAATTTCATAATCGAATAATTTTATTGTTATTATTCGTAATACTGTTTTTTTATGCCTTAGAAAAATAATTATATTTTTAAAAAACAATAATCCATATAATTTTTCTTGATGTGGTGATTCAAATGTTTAACACTACGTAAACAACAAAGCCATAACTATAGATCCACAAAAGAGATCCCACCCAGGAGTACATAGAATGACGACAGATCCCGCCAACACCGAAAACTTCAACGGCTTCATCTACCTGACGGACGCCAAAAGCACCCGCCAGTACGCGCTGGAATTCAAGGATGGGGAACCGCAACGGCCGTTGCACGCCTATAATGGCGAACCGCTCGCGGCGGGGCAGAAAATCTACGCGTTCGACGACAAGCAAATGATGACCGTCAGCGGCACCCGCGCGGCAGTCACCGTCACTGTCTACAAGATCGCCATGACCAACGCGGGCGACTATGAAGGCGAGACGATTGACGTCACCTACAGGGCCGTACCTTCGGCCGGCGGACGCATCGCCTTCGAACTGACCCCCGAATCGAAAAAACTCATCGCGCAGGAAAACTTCGGCGCCGACTTCCCGGCGCGCTTCGAGAACGTCGATTCGCCCGCGAACCAGCCGGGCACGGTCTATCTCTCCCTGCCGCCGCAACACACGAACGGCATCGCCCAAACCGCGCGCGCCGCGCACGGCGCGCCCGTTCCGCCGCGGCTCGCGGTGCAAAAGCCGCGTCCGGTGCGCGTGCCGTTCAACAATACGGCGCAGCGCAACTATAAAATCTCCGACAGCCAGCTCGAGCAGGCCCTTGTCAAATACTGCAAGGACCTGACCGAAATGGCCCGCCGCGGCGATCTTGACCCCGTCATCGGCCGCGATCAGGAAATCGAGCAGGCGATGCGCGTCCTCGGCCGCCGCAAGCAGTCGAGCCAGTGCTTCACAGGCGACGCCGGCGTGGGCAAAAGCACCATGTTCTCCGGCATCGCCCAGTATCTCGTCGACAACGCCGAAACGGGCAAGCTGCCCATCAGCCTCGAAGGCGCGCGCGTCCTCGAACTCGACCTGCAAAGCATGAACGCCGGCGCAAAGTTCCGCGGCGAATTCGAGGAAAGGCTGAAACCGCTGATCGACGGCCTCGCCGAGCGCGGCGGCATCTTCCGCGGCAAGAAGATCATCCTCGCCATCGACGAAATCCACTCGCAGCTCACGGCCGGCATGGCCCAGGGCGGCACGGACGCCGGCAACATGATGAAGCCGTTCCTCACCGCCAAGGGCGTCTCCGTCCTCGGCACGACCACCGACAAGGAATACCGCAAGCACATCGAAAAGGACCCGGCGCTCGCCAGCCGCTTCGAGAAGACGCGCCTCATGCCGCCGGACGATGAAACGACCTTCGCCATCCTGCGCAAGCTGTGGCCGCTGACGGAGGAGCACAACGGTCTCTCGGAAGCGATCTCGGACGACGACCTCAAATACCTCATCACCATGACCAACCGCTTCGCGCCGCAGGAAGCCCAGCCGCGCAAGGGCGAAAAAGCCATGAATACCGCCGCTTCCGGCGCGGAATTCGACGGCCGCGTAACCGTGACGCGCAAGGACATCATCGCCGCCGTGTCGCAAATGTCCGGCCTGTCGCAGGACTTCCTCGCGCAGAAGGACAAGGAGCGTTTCCTCAAGCTCGAAGAGGAACTGCCGAAGAAAGTGCTCGGCCAGCCCGACCTCCTGCGCATCACCGACGCGCTGATCGGCGCGCGCGGCGGCCTGCCCAACCCGCGCCAGCCGTGGGGTTGCTTCGTGCTGCAAGGCCCGACCGGCACCGGCAAGACCGAAACCGCCAAGGCGCTCGCCCGCTACCTCTTCGGTTCCGAAGACGCGGTGATCACCCTCAACATGTCCGAATACGCCGAAAAGCACGCGGTTTCCCGCCTGATCGGCGCGCCTCCGGGCTTCGTCGGCTTCGAGGATTCCGAGCCGGTGTTCGAACAGATCCGCCAGCGCCCCTACACTATTCTCCTGCTCGATGAAATCGAAAAGGCGCACCCGGACGTGTTCAACATCCTTCTGCCCATCCTGCAGGACGGCCAGACGACGGACAACCACGGCAACACCATCAAGTTCAACAACACCATCATCCTGATGACGACCAATGCTGGCGCGTCCGAAGCCATGGAGCTCATCTCCAAGGGCGGAAAAACCGGCGGCATGGGCTTCGGGAAGAACACCCTCGAACCGGAAGAGCTGAAAACGGCGCTGGAGAAAATCTACGCCCAAGCCATCAGCCAGCCGATTCCCGCCACGGCCTTCGCGCCGGCGCGCGCGGCGCTCTTCCGTCCGGAGATGGTCAACCGCATCAACATGCTCGGCGGCTTCATCACCTATCTGCCGCTTGCCAAGGAAGTCGTCGCGCTGATCGCCAAGAAACAGATCGGCGACATCAGCGCCCGCCTTTCGAACGCGGACGGCCAGGGCCTCTCCGGCGTGTCGCTTTCCGTCGCCCCCAAGGTGATGGACGAGCTCTGCAAGATGGGCTACGACCCGACGATGGGCGCGCGTCCGATGGACAAGGTCATTCGCGACAAGATCATCAATCCGCTCACCAAGTGGCTGATGGAAAACCGCGAGGAAATCGAGAAGGCCTCGGAAAAGAGCGCGGTGACGATCGTCATCAACTCGATCGAAATGAACGACAAGCGGCGTTACGCCGTCGCTCCGTCGATCGTCCCGAACGAGCCGCCGGCGAGCGAAACCGCCAACGACAACGTCGTGACGAAAAAGAGAAGCGCCGCGCGCAAGAAGCGGGCGGTCGGGCAAAATCCCGGCGCCTGATCTCCGGCACAGCGCCGCTTTTACAAAAAAGACCCGTCCTCCCGAGGCCGGGTCTTTTTTTATCGCGGTTTTCCGCCCCGAAAGGCCGTTTTTCACGAAGAAGCCTTCTATTTTGACGGCGGAAGCTTTAGGATTCTCGCAAGGAACGGGGATCGTCCATGAAAACAAAAGCGCCGCGAGAAAAAACGGAAAACAACCCGCCGGAAAAACAACCCGCGCGCGGCAGCATTCTTTATCTGGTGCTGATCGGCATTTTCATCTTCGGCCTCCTGACGCTGGCCATCGCCAACTATTCCAAAGACCAGTCGAACGTCCTGCCGCAGCAGACGGAAGACGACCAGATCAACCGCATGCTCGCCTATACCGCGACGATCGGGCAGGCGCTCAACGAGATGGTGGTTTCCGGCTACGCGCAGGCCGACACGCTTTACAGCAGCCTCGATCTATCCAAACCGGGCGACGCAACCTATGAAAGCGGCGCGAGCGGCGATTCGAACCACGCGCTGGAACTCTTTTATCCGAGCGGCGGCGGCGTCTCTTATCTTTCCGCCAGTTCCAATTCCGGCACGCCGGTGGCGTCGGGCTACGGCATCGACCCCGGGGCGATCATCGTCGGCGTCGGGCCGACCGATTCCGGCCCCGGCGACACCGTCTTCACCGCCAATGTCGAGAACGCGGCCTATTGCGCGCGCATCAACCAGATCGTCAACGGCACGACGGCGATCCCGACAATGAGCTCCACCGCCTTCACCAGCCTGTTCACCAGCGACGCGACGGTGACCATCGACGCGACGGCCTGCGCGGCCTGCGTCAATATGAAGCAAATGTGCGTCAGCAACGGCAGCGGCGCTTACGGCTTCTACGCCGCGCTGTATCCGCAATAAAAAGAACCGGCGCGCGCTTCGCCGCTCAGCGGCGGAACTTGACCGCCGGACGGCGGCGGGCGTCACGCAGACGCGCCTGCTTTGCGCTGATCATCTCTTCCGCCGTTTCTTGCGGACGCGGCGGCGCGGCGATGGAATCAAGGCTGGAGGCGAGGTCTTTCATGACGATATGCATGATAAATTCCTTTATTATGTTTTATAATGCCCCAAGTCTTAGGATCACACCTCATTAATCTATGGAATTATATAAGCCCTGCGCCGTATTGGATGCAAGGAAAAGCAACGAAAGCGTGGTGGATCCCACGCTTCAGTTGCTTTGACGCCGCAGACGGTGCGGCCGAGGGCTTACCCTTCCGGGCGCGGCGAAAATGACGCCCTGCGGCTTCCAAGGCTTTGACCGTAGCAACCGCTACGCTCTGCAGCCTTGTCATTGCAGGATCGCCATTTTCGCTTCGCGTAGAATTGCCATAGATTAATGAGGTCTGACCCTAGGACGATAAACATATAAAGGCAACGGGAATTTATCTTATTCTTGCATATTCATAAAATCAGAATTTCGCCGCCATCGTGGCGATAGCCTGAAACAGCACCTTGAGATCGCTGCCGACCGCAAAAACGACTACGGAAATGGCCACGGCGATCCCGCCGACGATCAGGCTGTATTCGATGGCTGTCGTGCCCCGCACGCAACTGAAATACGTGCCCCGCACGCCTTTAAAACACCTGTCGTAAAACGATAAAAGAAATTCATTCATGATAATCCTCCCTGGCGAATCATCTTAACAACAATCGGCCTGTTGCACAGTGAATATCTTCATGACTATGTAAAAATATAGGGCGTCGCCCTTTGCCGTCATTTGCTTTATATTTCCGATTGGTATTTTACCTTAAAGAATCAATGAGGAAAAACTCATGACACAGGCTCAAAAGAAAGAAACTTATGTTCCCAAGGCGCAGGATTTTCCGTCGCTGAACTTCGACCTCGGCGAAACGGCGGACGCCTTGCGCGCCACAGTGCAGGATTTCGCGCAGAAGGAGATCGCGCCGATCGCGGCGCAGGTCGACCACGACAACGCCTTCCCCAACGACCTCTGGCCTGAAATGGGCAGACTGGGATTGCTCGGGCTCACCGCCGATCCGGAATACGGCGGCACCGGCATGGGCTACATCGAGCACATCGTTGCGATGGAGGAAATTTCACGCGCCTCCGCCAGCATCGGCCTCTCTTACGGCGCGTTTTCCAACCTCTGCGTCAACCAGATCAACCTCAACGGCACACCGGCGCAAAAACAAAAATACCTGCCCGACCTCTGCGCCGGCAAAAAGATCGGCGCGCTCGCCATGAGCGAGCCGGGCGCGGGCTCCGACGTCGTTTCGATGAAACTCAAGGCAGAGAAAAAGGGCGACCGCTATGTCCTCAACGGCAACAAGATGTGGATCACCAACGGCCCCGACGCGGCGACGCTGGTGGTCTACGCCAAGACGGATCCCGCGGCGGGGAGCAAAGGCATCACCGCGTTTCTGGTCGAGAACACATTCAAGGGTTTTTCCACCGCGCAGAAGCTCGACAAGCTCGGCATGCGCGGCTCCAACACCTGCGAGCTGGTGTTCGATAACTGCGAAGTGCCGGAGGAAAACGTGCTGGGCGAGGTCGGCAAGGGCGTGAAAGTGCTGATGAGCGGGCTCGATTACGAACGCGCCGTCTTGTCCGGCGGGCCGCTCGGCATCATGCAGGCCTGCCTCGATATCGTGTTGCCTTATTTGCACGAGCGCAAGCAGTTCGGCCAATCCATCGGCGAATTCCAGCTCATGCAGGGCAAACTCGCCGACATGTATGTGATGATGAACACCGCCCGCGCTTACGTTTACGCCGTCGGCAAGGCATGCGACCGCGGCGAAGTGACCCGCAAGGACGCGGCGGGCGCGATTTTGTATTCCGCCGAAAAAGCCACCGCGATGGCGCTCGACGCCATCCAGTGCCTCGGCGGCAACGGCTATACCAACGATTATCCGGCGGGCAGATTATTGCGCGACGCGAAACTCTACGAGATCGGCGCGGGCACGAGCGAGATCCGCCGCATGCTGATCGGGCGGGAATTGTTCAAAGAGACGGCGTGATGCCGGAAAGCAAAGACCTCACGCTGCAAACGCCGTGGGGCAAGCTCAATATCCGCGTGGCTTTCCTCGTTTTCCGCGCAGGGAAAATCCTTCTGCAGCAACATGACGCGCATGATTACTGGTTCATGCCGGGCGGACGCGTTGCTTTCGGCGAAACATCGGAAGAAGCCGTCATACGCGAAATCGGCGAGGAGCTGCACTGCGCGCCCGACAGCCTTGAACTCGCGGGCGTCGTCGAAAATTTCTTTGTCAGCGAACGGCGGGACTTTCACGAACTGATGGTTTTCTACCGCGCCGCGCTGCCCGAACCGCTTGCCGTGCCCAAGACCGACACAAACGGCACGCCCATCACCAGCTCATGGTTTTCTTCCGATGACCTGCGCGAAACGGATTTAAAACCCGCGTTTCTGAAAGAGCGGCTTTTCTCTTTTGCGGCGGGATTCCAGCACGTCACTCACCGCGACAGCAAAAAGACGTAAGATCCATGAGAGGGCATGGCCGCCGCGCCGCTGGTTCAGCGCGGCTGGAGCCGAAAATTTCAGTGCGGCACCGCGTTGCGCGCGAGCGCGTCGGCGCGTTCGTTCTCCGCATGGCCGGCGTGACCCTTGACCCAGATCCACTTCACCTGATGCCCTTGCAGCGCGGCGTCGAGCTTTTCCCACAGGTCGATGTTCTTGACCGGTTTTTTGTCGGCGGTTTTCCAGCCGCGCCGCTTCCAGCCCGCGAGATATTTCGTCACGCCGTCCATCACGTATTTGCTGTCGGTATGGACCGTGACGGCGCAGGACGACGTCAGCGCCGCGAGGCCTTCGATGACGGCCGTCAGCTCCATGCGGTTGTTGGTGGTTTCAGCAGCCCCGCCGCTGAGTTCTTTTTCGTGCCCGCCGTAGCGCAAAATCGCGCCCCAGCCGCCGGGGCCGGGATTGCCGGAGCAGGCGCCGTCGGTGAAAAGATCGACCGCCTTCAGCATGAGAAATTTTCCGACTGGTGAAAGGCGAGAATGCGCACGTGCTCATACGGGTCGTGCGGCGTGATGTGCGCGTCCGCCGCGGGGTGCAGCGCGTCGTAGAGCCTCGTCGCGACGATGCGCAAGGCGGCGGCGCGGCCGAAATAGGGCAGGGATTTCTTTTCGGCGGCGGAAAGCGGGCGGATCTTCTGATAAGCTTCGGAGAACGCCCGCGCCCGTTCGGAGGCAAAAACGCCGTCGTCGAAGCACCAGGCGTCGAGCGTCGCCATGAAGTCGTAGGCCAGCGCGTCGGTGCAGGAAAAATAAAAGTCGAACACGCCGGAGATCCTGCCGTCTTTGAAAAAGGCGTTGTCGGGGAACAGGTCGGCATGGATCGCGCCCGCGGGCAAACCCCACGGACGGCTTTTTTCAAGATAGGCAAGCTCGCCTTGCAGCATGTCGTAAACCGGCGCCGTCCTGCAGTCGCCGATCAGCTTTTTCCACGCCGGCAGGGCGACGGGATTCTCGCGTTGCATTTTGAAGTCCGCCGCGGCCTTGTGCATTTTCGCCAGCAATGCGCCGGCGGCGGCGGCGTGCGGCGGATCGAGCCGCTCCGGCGTTGCGCCGGGCAGAAAGCCGGTGATGACGGCGGGCCGCCCCGCCAGCGGCACGATGGCAGCGCCGTCGGCGTTTTCAATCACCGCCGGGCAGGGAATGCCGCGCTTTTGCAAATGCGCCATGAAGGCGACGATGAAAGGCAGCGCGTCGCGCGGCGTGCGTCTTTCCACCAGCGTCAGAACGTAATCCCCCGCCGTGGTCGAGAGCTTGTAGTTGGTGTTCTCGACGCCCGCGCCGATAGGGCTTAAGGTTTGAAGCGCGCCGATGTCGAAGCGGGCAAGATGCGCCGCCGCCTGGGTCTCCGTGATATGGGTGAAGACGGCCATTATGCTGTGAGCAGGCGCGGGATGTTGAAGACCACGCGCTCCTCCGCCGTCACGGCGGTTTCGGTCGTGACGGCGAAATGCGCGCCCGCCGCTTCGATCACCTCGCGCACCAGCTTCTCGGGCGCGCTCGCCCCGGCCGTCAGGCCGAGCGTGCGGATGTCTTCAAGCTTCTTCCAGTCGATGTCGGCGGCGCGGTCGACCAGAAAAGCGCGCGCGCAGCCGTGGGCTTTGGCGACCTCGACCAGCCGGTTGGAGTTGGAGGAGTTTTGCGAGCCGATGACGATCAGCGCGTCGGCGCGCGGGGCGATCGCCTTCACCGCCGCCTGCCGGTTGGTGGTGGCGTAGCAGATGTCTTCCTTCTTCGGCGTGAAAATCTGAGGGAAGCGGGCTTTGAGCGCGCTCACGATTTCCGCCGTGTCGTCGACCGAAAGCGTCGTCTGGGTGAGAAAGGCAAGACGGCTTTCATCTTCGACCCGCAGCGCCGCGACATCCTGCGCTTTTTCGACCAGCAGGATTTTTCCCTCCGGCAGCTGGCCCATCGTGCCGACGACTTCGGGGTGTCCCGCGTGGCCGATGAGGATGATCTGCTTTCCCGCCCGCGCCAGCGCCTCGGCCTCGTGGTGCACCTTGCTGACCAGCGGACAGGTGGCGTCGACGTAAATCATGTTGCGCTTTCGCGCCGCGGCGGGAACGCTCTTCGGCACGCCGTGGGCGGAAAAGACCACGGGCGGCGCTCTGCGCCCGGGACTTATTTCGTCCGGAACCTCGTCAAGATCCTTCACGAACACCGCGCCCCTGGCTTTCAGGTCTTCGAGCACCGTTTTGTTGTGCACGATCTCGTGGCGCACGTAGACCGGCGCGCCGAACTTCTCGAGCGCGCGCTCGACGATCTCGATGGCGCGGTCGACCCCGGCGCAAAAGCCGCGCGGGCTGGCGAGGATGATTGTCAGGGGCGGTTTCGGGGCGGTTGCGGAGACTGTCATGGGGAAAATATATCTGTTCAAGCCGTCTTGAGTCGAGGACTTATGCAGGGTATCCTCCAGTCTCGGAAAGCGAGGTTTCCCATGCGTCAGCGTTCTGTCACGCCGTTCATAACATTCTGCGCCGTCCTGTTGCTCTCGGCCTGCGCCAACAAGCCGCCGGTGACGGGCATCTGCCCGGTGACTGGTTTTATGGATAATACGGACACCGTCACCTATCTTGCGCCCGACGCCGTGGCGGGTCAGGGCGAGAAAAACGTCGTCGTGCGCGCCAGCATCAACGGCTACCGCGGCTCCTGCAGCTTCGCCGACAAGAAGAAGGACGCCGTGCTGGTCGATCTTAAAGTGCCGTTCGTCGCGCAAAAAGGCCCGGCGGGCGCGGGCCTGAAGCTGCGAAAATTCCCCTATTTCATCGCCGTGCTCTCGCCGCGGAACGAGATCTTGCAGCGCACCGCCTTCACCACCACGATCGATTTCGACAACAGCGAGAACGGCGAGAATACCGAAGACCACAGCATCAAAATCCCCCTGCCGCACGGCGTCGACGGCGCGGCGGATTATAAAGTGATCATCGGCTTCGCGCTGACCCATGCGCAATATGCCTACAACAAGGAGCGGAAAAAATGACCTTCACATGCAAGCGTTTCTGGGCGGAGGAATTCGCCGAGCATGAAGCGGTGCAACAGGCGACCCGCGCCGCCTTGCTCGAGCCGTTCGAGGAGCTGCTGCTCGCCGCCTCCGCCACCATCAAGGCGGGCGGAAAGATCCTCTTTTTCGGCAACGGCGGCAGCGCGGGCGACGCGCAGCACCTCGCCACCGAGCTGACCGTGCGCTACAAAACCGACCGCGCGCCGATCGCCGCCGTCGCGCTGACCACCGATACTTCTTCGCTGACCGCCATCGGCAACGATTTCGGCTTCGAGCACCTGTTCGCAAGGCAGGTCGCGGCGCTGGGCAAAAAAGGCGATCTCGCCATCGGCATCTCGACCTCGGGCAACAGCAAAAACGTCATCAACGCGCTGGCCGAAGCGAAGAAAATGAGCATCGTCACCGCCGGGCTGACCGGCAGGACCGGCGGCGAGATGGCGCCGCTGTGCGACATTCTTCTCAACGTGCCCTCCGCCACCACCGCGCGCATTCAGGAGATGCACATCACCCTCGGGCAGATGCTGTGCGGCGCGCTGGAGATCAACCTCGGCCTCGTCGCGGACGCGACGAAACCGAATGCCGCGGACGCGATGAAACCGAATGCCGCGGACGCGACGAAACCGAATGCCGCCAATGCGGCGGACAAAACGAATGCCGCCAATGCGGCAAGGACGGCATAACGTCATGCTCCACGGATATACGTTATCGGGTCTGCTCGGCGTCGTTGAAGGCGTCACGGAGTTTTTGCCGGTGAGCTCCACCGCGCACCTGCGTCTTGCCGAGAAGATCCTCGGGCTCTCCCTCGAAAGCGGCTACTGGAAGATGTATTCCATCGTCATCCAGCTCGGGGCGATCTTATGCCTGCCGGTCTACTTCTGGCCGCGGATCATGACGTTTTTGAAGAGCTTTTTCACCACCAAAGACAAGCTCCGCCACCCTTTCACGCTCATCATGATGGCGTTCGTCATCACCGCGATCCCCTCGCTCCTGATGATCAAGATCATCGGCCACAACCTCGAAAATCCGGCGGTGATGGCCTGGTCGCTGATCATCGGCGGCGTCATCATGGGCGCGGTCGACCTGATGAAGGCGAAAGCCGAACATGCGGGGATGAACGCGCCCGGCAGCTCCATCACGACATGGCATATGGAGAACATGACCGTGTTTCAGGCGGCCTTCATCGGCGCGTGCCAGATTTTCTCCGCCGTTTTTCCCGGCACCTCGCGCTCGATGTCGACCATCGCGGCGGGGCAGCTGGTCGGCCTCTCGCGCGCCGCGGCGCTGGAGTTTTCGTTCTTCCTCTCCATGCCGACGATGGCGGCGGCGGTTTTCTACACGCTGCTCAAATCGCTGCTCGGCCACGGCAAGGACCCCGTCGGCGTTTCCCACCTCACCCACATGCAGTGGATGATGATGGCGGAAGGCTTCGTCGTCTCTTTCATCGTCGCCTATATTTCCGTCGCGCTCCTGATGCGCTGGGTCAGGCAGGGCGGCTTCATGCCCTTCGCCGTCTACCGCGTGATCGCGGGGCTTGCCGTCTTCAAGTTCATGCTCTAAAGGAGGGTTTCATGGCCGCCGAGAAAAACGTCACCTTCGAATCCGCCCTCGCCGAACTGGAGAAGATCGTCCGCCAGCTCGAATCCGGCGGCGCGGACCTTGACGCCTCGATCGCCTCTTACGAGCGCGGCATGGCGCTCAAGAAGCTGTGCGAGGACAAGCTGAAAGAGGCGCAGACCCGCATCGAGAAAATCACGCTCGGCAATGACGGCGCGGTCAAAACGGAGAAATTCTCCGTTTCGGAATAAAGTTCAGGACCGATCGACATATACCGCATGGACTTTGCGGGAAAGCGAAAAAAGCCGCCGCGCTTCGTCAAAGCCCTTGCGCGGACGCTTCCAGCTACGCGTCGTCGGGCTTTTCCTTGCGTGATCGGCATTTTCACTCTGCGCGGAATTCACGAAATGAACAGGTCCTGAGCTTAAGGCGCGGGCGGCGGGCTTTCCGGCGGTTTTTGCGCGGCGTCGTATTTTCGGCGCATCGCGGCGAGAACGCCCTTGTCGATGTCCCTGAACTGGACGGTGGTCGCGACAGGGTCTTCGCCCGGCATCCTGATGACGTTATGCTGCTGTTTGAGCGTGAAGTTGAAGATGGCCGTCAGCGTGCCGCCGCCGGGAATGGCCTGCTTTTCAACGTGTATGTCGCTCTCCTGCGCCGGATGGACGGTTTCTTCCGCCTCAGGGGTGCAGCGCATGATCTCCGTCGCATCCGAAATCAGCTTTGCCATCTCGGGGTTGAAAAACCTGACCAGCGCCGCCATGTGCGCGCCGTGCCGCGCCAGATCGATATGCGGCAAAAGCGCCGCGAGCTGATCAAGCGCGTCCTCATTTCGAGAGACCTCCACCACCGCCGCGACCAGCGCGATGTGCGCGCTGTCGTCTTTCGGCGCGAAGGCAAGGATAAGCTCCAGCTTTTCCGGATCCCGAACGCCGATGTCGCGAAGGCAGGTCGTGAAGAGCTCCGGATTCTTGAGGAGCTGGTCATGGATGAATTCCGGCGACGCGGCGGGGGTCAGAAACTCCGCGGAAGCAAGCCGTGGTTTATCCACGGTCGATTTTTCATTGCCGTCGCGCATGATCTCCCAGAAGAGGCCCGGCTCCGCGGATGCGGATATGTCGGCGAGCAACAGGCGGACGTTCTGTTTTGATTCCTCCCATGTGCTCCCGAAGGTGAAGGAGCTGTAGTAGTTCGGAAACTTTCCGTGGGTCAGCGCATGAAAGACTTTCGGCGCGTTTTGCGCAATGGCTCTTTTCGCGGCATCGTAGATTCTGTTGACCGGGCTGACGTCGAAAACGAAATATTGCTCGTCGAACAGCGACGGATCGTCCGTCTTGAGCGCCGCCTCCAGGCCTTCGCGCTGTTTTTGCGCCCGCGCCTCGTCCGCGGCGCGCGCCGCCGCCTTGCGCGCCTCCTGTTCCAGCCGCTCCGCTTCCGCGCGCTCCCGCGCTTTTCTTTCGCGTCCAAACATGGTTTTTTCTCCTTTAAGGTTTGTTGACGAGGCGTTTTGCAGCGTTGAGTCCGTCGAGTTTGCGGCGCATTTTTTCAAGGACGCCGGCATCGATATCCTTGAAGTTGACGGTGGTCATTTTCTCCGTTCCCTGCGGCGTTTCGATGGCGTTATGCTGCTGCCGTGTCTCGAAATTGAATATCGTGGTCAGCGTTTTGCCGCCGGAGAGCGTTTGCCGCTCCTCCAGAATGTTTTTATTGAGCGCGACAAAGGGGCTTTCTTCTTCCTGGAAGCAAATCGCGGTCGCGTCGGCGATCAGCTTCGCGAGGTCGGGATGGGCATGCTCGACCTGCGCCGAGACGTCGTTGCCGTAGAGCAGAAGATCGACATGCAGCAACAACAGACAGACCATGTCCATATGACCGGCCATCGCCGCGTTTTGCAACGCCTGCGCCTCGGCATGATTGGCGTTCGCGCCCTTGTCGAGGAGCATTTGCGCTTTTTCAACGTCGTTTCTTTCAGCGGAAACGCTCAGCGCCTTGTCAAGCGCGCCCTGCCCGCTGCCGTCCTTCGGCAGAAAGGCGAGGATGAATTTCAACCTGTCGGTATCCTCAAGGCCGATAACGTCGATGGCGGTCTCGAAGGTTGATGGCGTCATGAGCAGGATGCATCTCAGTATGTCGTGGGAGATTTCAGGACAAATGAACGTCGATTGGTGCAGCTTGCCGCATTCCGTTGTTTCGTTTGCCGCGAAAAGGACGGTGAGCAAGGCGTCGGCTTTATCGGAGCCGCGCGCTGCATTGACGAGACGCTTTGCTTTCAGAACGTCCTGGTCTCTGAATTCCGAAAAGTCAAAACCCAGGTTTCTCCGCAATAAAGCCTTCAGCGCATCGACGGAACCCGCCTCCACGGCGGCAAGGCAGGCATCAAACACAACCGGGCGGCGCATGAAATATTTCACCACGCCGGCGGTATCGTTGTTCCGCGCCGCGGCCAGCAGGTTTTCTTTCCTTTGTTCCAGCTGTCTTTGTTCTTCTTTTCTTCTTCTGGCTTCGCGTCCGAACATTTTGGCTTCTTTTTTTCAGGGAACGAATCATTATAAAGATATGGAATATTAGTAACCGATAGATTTCATAATGTCAAATACCTTTTCATAAATTAAATTTCTGAAAAGGATGACTTTTTCGCCCGCGATAGGTTATAAAGAATCACTCCTGATTGCATTCGTTCCAACCATTACCACCGAAAGAGTTTTTCAACATGGCTCCATCCCCCCGCGAGGCGTCGCCCAAACTGCAACAGGCCATGGAGGCCTGCCGCGAGAGCGTCAACAAGACGATGTCCAGCCTCCTGCCGGGGACGGAACTGGCCGAAGCGCCGCTGTTCGACGGCATGCGCTATGCGGTTTTGTCGGGCGGCAAGCGCCTCCGGCCCTTCATGGTGATGGAAGGGGCGCGGATTTTCGGCGTCGACGCGGCCAGGGCAAGGCGCGTGGCGGCGGCGGTCGAGTTCATCCACAGCTATTCCCTCGTGCATGACGATCTTCCGGCGATGGACAATGCCGATACAAGACGCGGCAAGCCCGCGCTGCACAAGGCTTATGACGAGGCGACGGCGATTTTGGCGGGCGACGGCCTGCAGGCGCTGGCCTTCGACATCATCGCCAACGTCGAGACGCATGAGGACCCGCGCGTGCGCATCGAACTGGTTTCTCTGCTGGCCTCGGCCATCGGGCCGCACGGCATGGTCGGCGGGCAGATGCTCGACATGATCGGCGAGAAACAGGAATTCGACGTCGGCACCATCAGCCGCCTGCAGCGCCTCAAGACCGGCAAGCTGATCGCCTTCTGCTGCGAAGCGGGGGCGATTTTGGGCAAAGCCAACCCCGCGCACCGTCAGGCGCTGCGCAATTACGCGCACGACCTCGGCCTCGCCTTTCAGGTCACCGACGACCTGCTGGACGCCGAGGGCGACGCGAAGGAAATGGGCAAGCCCGCCAATCAGGACGGAAAGAAATCCACCTTCGTCACCGCCATGGGCCGCGAACAGGCGCGCGCGCGCGCCGAGATGCTGGTCGAACAGGCGGCGGCGCACCTGCGCGTGTTCGACGCAGGCCGCACCGACCTTTTGAAAGACCTTGCCTACTACGTCCTGCAACGCCGCCTTTGAAGAAAGCCTTCGCATTGTCCCTGCTCGATGACATCAACACGCCGGAGGACTTGCGCCGCCTCGACAAGGAAGATCTGCCGCAACTGGCGGAAGAAGTGCGGCGGGAAATGATCTCCGCCGTCGCGGTGACCGGCGGACACCTCGGCGCGGGGCTGGGCGTGGTCGAACTGACATGCGCGCTCCATTACGTTTTCAACACGCCGGACGACAGGCTGATCTGGGATGTCGGGCATCAGGCCTATCCGCATAAAATCCTCACCGGACGCAAGGACCGTATTCGCAGCTTAAGGCAGGGCGGCGGCTTGTCCGGTTTCACCAAACGGAGCGAAAGCGAATACGATCCCTTTGGCGCGGCGCACAGCTCGACCTCGATTTCCGCCGGATTGGGCATGGCGGTGGCGCGGGATTTGAAGGCGAAAAATATATCGGCCGCGCAAGGCGCGGCAGTCGCGCTTGCGCCGCCAAATCATGTTATCGCGGTGATCGGCGACGGGGCGATGAGCGCCGGCATGGCCTATGAGGCGATGAACAACGCCGGGCATTTGAAAAACCGCCTGATCGTGATTTTGAACGACAACGACATGTCGATCGCGCCGCCGACCGGCGCGATGAGCGCTTATCTCTCGCGCCTCATTTCCGGCAAGGCTTATCTCAGCATGCGCGAGATCGGCAAGAAAGCCGTCGCCAAACTGCCGCCCCCGCTCAAAGAAGCGGCGCGCAAGGCGGAGGAATATACCCGCGGGTTCTGGACCGGCGGCACGCTGTTCGGCGAGATGGGTTTTTATTACGTCGGCCCGATCGACGGGCATAACTTCGACCATCTCCTCCCGGTGCTGGAAAACGTGAAAAACAGCGCGCATCCGGGGCCCATTCTCATTCATGTGGTGACGAAAAAGGGCAAGGGTTACGCGCCCGCCGAAAACGCCGCCGACAAGATGCACGGCGTCGCGAAGTTCGACGTCGTGACCGGCGCGCAAAAGAAGCCGCACAACGCGCCGCCCTCCTATACCAAAGTTTTCGCCGAAAGCCTGATCGCCGAAGCGAAACATGACGACAAGATCGTCGCCGTCACCGCCGCGATGCCCGCGGGCACGGGGCTGGACCTGTTTGAGAAGGCGTTTCCGGAGCGCATGTTCGACGTCGGCATCGCCGAACAGCACGCGGTGACCTTCGCGGCGGGGCTGGCGGCGGAGGGCTTCAAGCCGGTCTGCGCGATCTATTCGACGTTTTTGCAGCGCGCCTACGATCAGGTGGTGCACGACGTGGCGCTCCAGAACCTGCCGGTGAAATTCGCCATCGACCGCGCGGGGCTGGTCGGCGCGGACGGCGCGACCCACGCGGGGTCGTTCGACGTCGCCTATCTCGGCTGTTTGCCGAATTTCGTCTTGATGGCGGCGGCGGACGAGCGTGAATTGCAGGACATGACGGCAACGATGGTCGCCTATAACGACGGGCCGGTCGCTTTAAGGTATCCGCGCGGCAACGGCACGGGCGCTGTGCGCCCTGAAAATTTATCAGGCGCGCAGAGCGCGCCGGGCCCGGAATTGAAGGAACGCGGCGCGGTGTTGCCGATCGGCAAGGGAAGGATCGTGCGACAGGGCAAAAAAATCGCGCTGCTCAGTTACGGCGCGCGGTTGCAGGAATGCTTGAAGGCGGCCGACCAGCTCGCGGCGCTGGGGCTTTCCGCCACGGTCGCCGACGCGCGCTTCGCCAAGCCGCTGGATAAGGAACTGACGGAAGATCTCGCGCGCAATCATGAGGTTCTGATCACCATCGAGGAAGGGTCGGTCGGCGGCTTCGGCGCTTTTGTTTTGCAGCATCTGTCGGATGCGGGGCTGCTCGATCACGGATTGAAAGTCCGCGCCATGGTCCTCCCCGACGCGTTCATCGACCACGACACGCCGGAAAAGCAATATGCAGAGGCGGGGCTCGATGCCGCGGCGATCGTCGCCAAAGTGCGCGATGCGCTCGGCATGGCGCGCTCTTCCGGCGCGGCGACGGCGCTTTAAAGCTTGCGCTCTTTCATTACCTTTTAATCACCGCCTTCTATCCCGACGGAAAAGCCCGGATCCGCTCAATACCGCGTGCCCTCGGCGGCGCGGCGCTTCTTCGCCCCGCGTTCACGGTCTTTTTCCCATGTCTGCCGGGCGCGGCGACGCGCGGCGCCTTTTTCCCGTTGCCGGTCTTCCGGCCGGAGGCTTTCCCGCTGCTGATTTTTCTGCGGCAGACCCTGTTGTTCGCGCATGCCGTGGCTGTGCTGTTGCCGCCAGGCGCGCCAGCGGCTCCGCCACATCTCGGTGCGGTCTTTTTCCATCCGGCTCTTCTCCGCGCGGCCGGGCGCGGCTTCGGACTTGCGCGCGTTCCATTCCTGCCTGATTCTTTCCGCGCCGGTTTTGCCCTCCATCCCGCGCGGATGAAGATCCCGCAGCCAATGCGGATGGGCGCGGCGCACATAGGCGCGGTAAACCTCCCTGAACGCCGGCTGGCGGCTTTGCAGCGCGTGCATGCGCCGCAGGGCCGCGGCATAGCGCGCGAGCCGCACTTCCGCCGCCATGCGCCGGAACCTGTCCGCGCTCCAGATTTCCGCCGGCGCCGGGCGGTCGAACATGCCGCGCACGTAAGTGCCCTCGCCCTTGTTGACGATCTCCTCGCCGCCGTCTGTCTTGAGCGAAACCCGCCCTTCGTTCACCGCCACCTGATACTGGCCGTCCATCGGCCCCGCCCAGAAGTCCGTGCCGCGGATGCCGATGGAACCGACCGGCGTTTCCACATGCACGTCCGGGTCCTTGCGGTGGCCGATCAGTCCGCTGACGTATTCGAACGCGCCCTCGATGGTATAAGTGGCGTTGTTGTCGGCGCTGGTGGCGTCATCGGGATCGTAAACGTATTTGTCGATCCGCAACATGGCGTTGGACGAGAGGACGACGTTGGTGTTGTCGATGAACAAAATGAAGAGCCGGGCGTGCGCGCCCGTCTGCGCGATGTCGTTGAGATAAACCGGCATGTTGACGGCGGCTTCGGCGGGCATGCCGCCGACCGGCGTGAGGACGGCGGGGCCTTCGACGTCGATGACCGTGCCGATGCGCCCGTCTTTCTCCGCCGTCTCCTGCGGCACGGGCGGCTGGACGATCTGCGCCCGCGCCGGAAGCGCCGCCGCGCAGATCAGAAAAACAGCAAGAAAACAGAACTTCCTCATCATCGATCACTCTCCCGAAAATTCACCGCCGCAGCAAAACCATGATCCACTCCGGCTTGTGCGCCGCCAGCGCCGCAGCGGCGACGGAAACGGCCGCGCAGAGCGGAAAAGCCAGCAATCCCTGCGTTCCCGCGCCGGGGCGGAAAGACGCGCCGCCGCCGGTCTCTTCCGCCCGCACCGCCGCGGGCAGGATTTTTTTCAGCGCCGACGCCGCCATCATGCGGATCAGGACAACGGTCAGAAGCGCGCCGGCGAGGCCGACGGCAATATCCGCAAGCGCGATATATTTTTCAAGGCCCCTTTGCGCCAGCGCCGCAAACAGGGAAAGACGGAGCGGCGTCATGTAATATCCGACGGCGAGCGCGGCGGAAAGAGCGGCGCCGAGCGCAAGCCCCCTGCCGCGCGGGCCGTTGCTGATGGCCTGCAGCGCGCGCGCGGCGCTGGTGACGGCGGCGCGGGCGTATTTGTCCGACAGCAGCGCGCCGTATTCGCCGACCAGCGCCTGATAGACCGTTTTTTTCGGGCGGCGCGCCACGTCGGCCAGCACGCGGCGCGTCAGCTTGTATTTGCAGGCGGTATCGATCAGCGCCGCCGCGGCGAGCGGCCCCTTGGCGAGCTTGACCAGCGCGGAAATTCCCGGCTTGACGAACGGGTCGAGCACCGGATCCATCGTGACGATGCGGCCCTGCAGCCCCGCGACCGTGGCGGGAAACATCTTCCCCGCCACCGAAAACGTCGCGGCGGAAACCGGAAAACAGGCGAGACCGTCGATGACAAGCTCCTTGCCGCGCACCTCCGGCAGCTGCCAGTAGGCCTCGGCATGCTTGCGGGCGACGATTTTATCCCCGCCGAGCTTTTCGAAAACGTCTTTGACCCCGGGCGGCGCCTTGCGCCAGTCGATCTTGAAGACGCACCGCGCCGTGGCGGACATCTGATAAACCAGCGTCTCGGCGCCCGTCTGTCCGCAAGACGGGCAGCCCGTCCGTCCCTGACCTCCGCAGGCCTGACAGCCCGTCTCGCGCGCGCCGTTGCAAACCTGACAGGTTATTTTTCCCGTCCGCTGGCAGCGCGGGCAGGGCATGCTGTTTCCCGCGGCATCGGGCGGCAGAAGTCCGCCGCCGCCGCAACCGGCGCAGGGCGAGAAGCCCGCGCCGCGGCAGGCCTGGCAGGGCATCCGCCCCGTGCCGCGGCAAAGCTGGCAGGGAATGACCGCTTCGCCCGCGCAAGCGGCGCAGGGCGCGACGGTCGAGAAAACCTTCTGCGCGGATTTGAGGGGAATGCTTGTCGCCGCCATGCCGAAGCCTTCGCCCGGAAGACGGCGCACGACTTCGAGAATCTCCTGCCGCGCGGCTTCGCCCTCTAAAAACTGCGGCAAAAGCGCTTCGGCGGCGGCCATGATTTCGGCCGCGCTGCCCAGCGCCTCCCCTTGCGGGTTGCGGCCGCGCACCTGCGATTTGGCCATGTCCGGCGCAAGCGTGACGGTGATCGCGGCGGGGATCATATGGATCTCCGTCTCGTCCCTGACGAGCCGCAACTGTTCCGCCTTGAGGCCGTTGCCGTCGGCCAGCGCCGCCAGCACCCGCAAGGCTTTTTGCGGCGCGGCGCGGTAGGCGGTGGCGACCTCGCGCGGAAGCTCGAACGCCTCTGTCATGTCCCGTGATCCGTCATGAAGCGCATTATCCTTTTTCCCGGCCCGCAGATCAAGAACCTCTGCCTCACTCGGCGGCGACGGCCCCTTTCTTGGGGAAATTGCCGGGCATCAGCAGCGCCAGCGGCACGAGCAACAGCATGATCACCGTCATCAGCCGGAAGGAATCGACATAACTCATGAGCCCTGCCTGCTGCTGCAACTGCCGGTACAACAGGGCCTTGGCGGCGACCGGCGCGGCGGACGGGGCGACGCCCGCGGCCTTGAGCACGGCGGCGTTGCGCATCAAGGCCTGTTGCGTCGCGATGCTTGTCGCGGCGAGATGCGCGCCGAGATAGGTCTGCCAGGCCTGCGCATGGCGGAACAGATAGGTCATGACCAGCGAGATGCCGAAGCTCCCGCCGAGATTGCGGCTGAGGGAATAGAGCGCCGCCGCCTTGTTGTTCATGTGGCGCGCGATCTTGCTGTAGGCCATCGTACTGATGGGAATGAACAAAAACGGCAGGCCGCTCACGGTCAGGACGCGCATCGAGATGAACGTCCAGATGTCCGCCGACGGCGAGAAATGCGAGGTGTAGAAAACGCCCGACGCGCAGAGCGTGAAGCCTGTGGCGATCAGGTATCTCGGCTTCCAGACGCGGATGAGGCGCGTGACGAGCGGCATCATCAGGATCACCGCCAGCGCGCCCGGCGAGAGGATCAGCCCCGCCCATGTCGCGTCGTAACGGAAAAAATCCTGCACCAGCAGCGGCAGGAGAATGCTGCTGCTGTAAAGCACGAACCCCATGAAGAAGATCAGGATGCAGGAGAGGCGGAAGGTGGGGATCCTGAGCAGGCGCAATTCCACCAGCGGATGCTCCTGGCGCAAGAGCCACCAGACGGCGAACCCCAGCGCGCCGACCGCCAGCGCGGTGAGGCTGACGATGAAATGGCTGCCGAACCAGTCGTACTGCGTACCCTTGTCGAGCACGACCTGCACCGCGCCGATGCCGAGCGCGATCAGAAGAAAGCCGAAATAATCGACCGAGACTTTCTTCTTCGCCGCCTCGGCATGCTCGTGATAAAGGCGGCTGACGAGAAAGATCGCCAGCAGCCCCACGGGCACGTTGATGAAGAAAATCCACCGCCAGCTGACATTGTCGGTGATGAAGCCGCCCAGCGTCGGCCCGATGACCGGCGCGACGATCATCGTCACCGCCGAAAGGGCGAAGGCCTTCGGCCTGTCCTCGACCGGAAAGACGTCGAGCAAAATCGCGCTCTGCGTCGGCTGCAGGCCGCCGCCGGCCATGCCCTGCAGCAGGCGGAAGACGATGATCATCCACAAGGCCGTCGCCGCGCCGCAGAAGAACGACGCCAGCGTGAAGCAGGCGATGGAAAGGATGAAATATTTCTTCCGCCCGATGGCGTCGGCGAGCCAGCCCGAAACCGGCAGGATGATGGCGTTGGAGACGAGATAGGAGGTCATCACCCACGTGCTCTGCTCCTGCGACGCGGCGAGGCTTCCGCCGATATGCGGCAGGGAGACGTTGGTGATCGTCGTGTCCAGCACCTCCATGAAGGTGGCGAGGCTGACGGCGAACATCACCAGCCAGGGATTATTGGGTTGCGTTGACATTCGGCGTCCTTTGGTCTGCAAACCGTCCCTTTCTGCGCTTCCGGTGCTCACGGGCGCTCAAGCCCGTTGCGCGCCGGTTCTCGAAAGGAACGATTTTCGCCACAAAATACTTGAATCTCAACGCAACCCGGTCTTCCCGGTCATTTTTGCCAGTCTTCCCGATCATTTTTGATTGGCAACATATACCGTTGCCTCGACCGACATGCCGGGCACGACGGCAAGATCGGCGGGCGGCTGGCTGTCGAGCACGATCTTGACCGGCACGCGCTGCACGACCTTGACGAAATTTCCGGTCGCGTTCTCCGGCGGAAAGAGCGACATGCGCGACCCCGTGGCGGCCTGAATGCTGTCGATCTTGCCGGTCAGGCGCAGGTTCGGATAGGCGTCGACGTGAATCTCGACGCTCTGGCCGACGCGCATGTCGGTGAGCTGCGTTTCTTTAAAGTCCGCGACGACCCAGAGATAGGGGTTGGAAACCGCCATCAAGGCCTGCCCCGGCTCGACCAGCGCGCCTTCCTCGACCGTGCGGGCGGTGATCTTTCCGTCCATCGGCGCGACGACTCTCGTATAGGAAAGGTTCTGCGCCGCGGCGGCGAGCGCGGCCTTGCGCTCGTTCACCAGCGCAAGGAGCATGCGCGTCTCTGCGTCCGAGGCGGCGATCGCCTCGGGAGAGGTTTCCGCGCTGCGCAGGCGGGCCTCGGCGGCCTCGAGGTTGGCGGCGGCGACTTTCTCTTCGGTATTGGTCTGGTCGATCTGCCGCTCGGTCGCCGAAACGTTCTTGAGGCGGCGGTTGCGCGCGGCGTCCTTGATGGCGCGGGCAAGGTCCGCCTTGGCGGCGGCGACTTCGGCCTCGGCGGCGGTGACGCTTGAGGGCGCGGAGACCTTGGTGACCGCGAGCCTTTGCGCCGCCTGGTCGTATTGCGCTTCTGCCGCCGCGAGCGCGGCTTTGGCGCTGTCCACCCGGATCTGGTAATCGGCCGGGTCGATGATCAGCAGGGTTTGCCCCGCCCTGACGCGCTCGTTGTCGCGGACGGCGAGTTTTTTCACGTAGCCCGTCACCCGCGCGCTCACCGGCACGATGTAGGCGTTGAAGCGCGCGTCGTCCGTCTCTTCCTTGCCTTGCACGTATTGCGTGTAATAGATCGCGCCGCCGACGGCGAGGGCGAGCAGGACGAACAGAATGCGCAGATGTTTCATTTTCACGAGGGGAATGTCTTTCGTTGTTTCGGGCGTTGTTCTGGGCGTTGTTTCGGGGCTGGTCTTGTTTTCGGCGTGATGGCATATTATACAGCGAAACGCGCCGGTGCGATAGAAAATGTCTCGAATTTTATGTATAGTTCTAAAAATATGAACAATGTGACGGATAAAACACACACAACGGACGTCGTCATCATCGGCGCAGGGCCTGTCGGCCTGTTCGCGGTGTTCGAGCTCGGCCTGCTGGATATAAAGGCGCATCTCATCGACGTGCTCGACCGGCCGGGCGGGCAGTGCGCCGAGCTTTATCCCGAAAAGCCGATCTACGACATCCCTGCCCTGCCCGTCGTGACGGGGCAGCAGCTCGCAAGCCAGCTGATGGAACAGATCAAACCGTTCAACCCCGTCTTTCACTTCAGCCAGATGGCCGAAAAGCTGGAGAAGACCGAAGACGGATGGCGCGTGACGACCGACGCAGGCGCGGTCATGGCATGCAAGGCCGTGGTCGTCGCCTCGGGCGGCGGGAGCTTTTCTCCCAAGAAGCCGCCGATCAAATCCATCGCCGACTACGAAGGGAAATCGGTTTTCTACGCCGTGCGCGACAAAAGCTTTTTCAAGGGCAAAAACCTCGTCATCGCCGGCGGCGGCGACAGCGCGCTCGACTGGTCGCTCGCATTGCAACCGCTCGCCAGATCCCTGACGCTGGTGCACCGGCGCGACGAGTTCCGCGCCAGCCCGCACAGCGTCGCCCGAATGCGCGCGCTGGTCGCGGAAGACAAGATGAAGCTCGTCCTCGGCAGCCTCTCGGATATCAGGGGCGACGGCGGACAAATCACGTCGGCGGTTCTCACAAACAAAGAGGACACGGGCGGCGACATCGCCTGCGACGCGTTGCTCGCGTTTTACGGCCTCACCATGAAGCCGGGGCCCGTCGGCGCGATGATGGAGCGGCACGGCGTCGCGCTGCAAGACGGCCTCATCCCCGTCAATACCGAGAACTTCGAAACAACCACGCCGGGCCTCTTCGCCATCGGCGACATCAACCGGTATCCCGGGAAATTGAAATTGATCTTATCCGGCTTTCATGAAGCCGCGCTGATGGCGCAGAAAGCCTTCGTTTACGTGCATCCGGACAAAAAACTCCGCTTTCAGTACACGACCTCCAGCACGGACTTGCAGACCAGGCTCGGCGTGAAGTAAAACGCGAAGGCCAGCCCTTTTCCATCCCGCGCTTTCGCCTTTTCATTCTCCTTGAAGCCGTTTACACTTGCGTTGTCGCCGCGTCCGCGCGGCGACCGGGGCTTAAGAATCCCGCGTTACCCGGTGGCGTGTCCGTATTCACGTCGCTTCTCCGTGCTTTCATGCCCGGGAGGCGGCGGCGCATGTCCAGAGCTTCGGCTTAAAGGCCGTCGCGGTCGTGGTAACGCGACTTCTTAACTCCCGGCGCCAGAGAATCCTCTCTGGCGCCTTCTTCTTGAAAGGGAGCAAGACCGTGCGCACAAACGACAACATCCACGCCAAAAACATCAAAAGCCTCGCGGAGGAACTGCGCCGCATGGCGCGGCTTGAGCCGCCCTATGACGTCTGCTTCAAAAACGCGCCGGACATCACGCGCGGCATCTGGCATCTCGCCGCCTTTTATCTTGATGGCGAGGAGGCGCGGGAATTCACCGCATGAACGATCCGTGAAGACGTGGCGGAGGAGTCTTTAAAAACGTGGCGGAGGAGTCTTTAAAAACGTGGCGGAGGAGTCTTTAAAAACGTGGCGGAGGAGTCTTTAAAAACGTGGCGGAGCCACTGACGGCGGCGCGACTTTCAGCTCCGGCTTGGTCTTGAGGCGGCGGCTGTCGGAGTTGCTGTTGGCCGCTTCGTTGAATTCTTCCTCGACGAACATTTCGGCCAGCTTGCGGTTGGTTTCGGCCAGCGCCTGAAAAATATAAGAGCGCACCGGCATCTGCGCGGCATCCGTCGTCCTGCCGGTAAGGCGCGACTGGACGAAGCCGCCCAGCACTCCGCCCGTCAAAGTCGCGGCGAAAAGCAACGGAAGAATGGCGGCGGACGGCACCATCAGGAGCGGGATTTCATGCACGGCCAGCGCGAAGAAAACGATCTGCCCCGCGATCATGCCGGAAAGCCAGCGGCGCTGGGCTTTTGCGTCAGCCGCCTTGCGGCGCGGAGAAGCTGAAAGCGCGCCCCCGCCGTCAGGCAGGGCGGGCAGGCTTTGTTTTCCACGTTGGCGGTTCCCTTTAGGCATAATAATAAAAACTCTCCGTAAAGCGCGGCCGCACGCAAAGTATGCGCCGCGGCGCATGTTCGCCCCGCGCCTTTATCCGGCGCTTTACAGGGCAGAGTACAATATATCTTGATATGTAGAATATGCCTTTTATATGGCTATGTCAAATAGTATTTATGTAAATATAATAAAAACATACGAAAACCTTGGCGGCGGCGGACAAAATGGTCAAAATAAGCCCGCGCGCAACGCCGCCAACGATAAACAGGGAAAATGAACAACTACAGCCGGTTCAGCATATCCGCCGCCGTCAAAAACGCCTACCTTTTCGTCTGGCGCGAGAGGGCGTATCTGGCCAAAATCGCGCTCGTGCCCATGGTCGCGCAAATCGCCTGCGCGCTGTTCATCCAGTATGAAAGGCCCGGCGCTTCGGAGATCGAGGCTTATCTCTGGAACCTGCCCTCGATGCTGCTGCTGTCATGGTTCCTTTTTGTGGAGACGCGCCTCCTGATTCTCGGCGAACGCCACGACCGCCTGCCCGCCGACGCCGCCGCGCGCGGCATGCGGCGCCGCGACATGGAAGCCTCCGTGCTCAGCCTCATCCTCTTCAACATGACGATCATCACGGCCTTCAGCGTCCTCCTGCATATCGAGAAACTGACGCAAAAGCCGGGCATCCTCGGCGCGCTGGCGGGCACGGGCGAACTGCTCATCATCGGCGCGCTGTTCTGGGGCGCGCGTCTCGGCATCGTGCCCGTTCTCGCCGCCGTCGGCCACCCGATCCGCAGTGTCCTGCGCAAGACATGGGGGGCGATGTTCTCGCTGCGGCTGATCGGCATGGCGCTGCTCGGCATTTTTCCGGTGATGATCGTCTTCCAGCTGCTGCTCGGCGCGGTGCTCGCCAACAGCGTCCCCGCGACGGGCGCGGGCATCGGCCTTTCCATGCAGCAGCAAACATTGCTCAATCTTCTCGCCGCGCCCTTGTCGCTGTTCACGTCGAGCCTGCTGACCGCGGCGGCGGGCTTCGCGCTGAAAGAGATCCTCGGCGGCGGGCGGCGCGCGAAAACATGAAAATCCGCGTGAAAGACAGGAACGGAAAAGAACAAACGCTCGACGGTCTCGAAGGCTGGCGGCTGATGGAGGTCATCCGCGACGGCAAGCTGCCCATCAAGGCGGAATGCGGCGGCGCCTGCGCCTGCGCCACCTGCCACGTCTATGTGGATGAAGCCTGGCGGGAAAAGCTGCCCGCCGCCACGGAAGATGAAATCGCGCAACTGGACAACGCCTTTGAAGTCGGGGATAATTCACGTCTTGCGTGCCAGATCATATTGAGCGAAGACATGGACGGGCTCGCCGTCGCGCTCGCCCCCGGATCCGAACCCGAAGAATAACTGGAGACATGACCGCCATGAACAACATCGACGCCCTGAAACAGGAACTGGTGGAAACCGTCAAGGCCGCCAATGACATCGCCGCGCTGGAAGACGTGCGGGTGACGGCGCTGGGCAAAAAAGGCAAGGTCACCGACATGATGAAAACGCTCGGCAGCCTCGCGCCGGAAGAGCGCAAAAAGATAGGCCAGGCGCTCAACCTCCTCAAGGACGAGATCAGCGCCGAAATCGACGCCCGCGCCGCGACGCTCAAGAAGGCCGCGCTCGCCGAACGCCTGCACAACGAGAAGATGGACGTCACGCTCGGCCCGCGTCCGTTTCCGCAGGGCGCGCTCCACCCCATCACCCGCACGATGGAGGAACTCGCCGCCATTTTCGCCGACTTCGGCTTTTCCGTCGCCGAGGGGCCGGAGATCGAGGACGATTTTCACAACTTCACCGCGCTCAACTTCCCCGCCGGGCATCCCGCGCGGCAGATGCACGACACGTTCTACCTGCCCGACGCCGCCGGCGAAGAAGGCGCCGAACAGGCGCCGGCCGATCAAAAAAGGCTTCTGCGCACCCACACTTCGACCGTGCAGGTGCACGTGATGCAAAACCGGAAACCGCCGATCCGCGTGATCATCCCGGGGCGCACCTACCGCTCGGACTACGACCAGACCCACACGCCGATGTTCCACCAGCTCGAAGGGCTGATGATCGACAAGACCGCCCACATGGGCCACTTGAAAGGCTGCCTGACCGAACTGTGCAAGCGCTTTTTCGAGGTCGATAACCTGCCGACGCGTTTCCGCCCGAGCTTTTTCCCCTTCACCGAACCTTCGGCGGAGATGGACATCGGCTGTTCGCGCGGCAAAGGCGAGCTTAAAATCGGCGAAGGCAGCGACTGGCTGGAAATTCTCGGCTGCGGCATGGTGCACCCCAACGTGCTGAAAAACTGCGGCATCGACGCGGAAGAATATCAGGGCTTCGCCTTCGGCATGGGGGTCGAGCGCATGGCGATGCTCAAATACGGCATTCCCGACCTGCGCACGTTTTTCGAATCCGATTTGCGCTGGCTGAAGCATTACGGCTTCGGCCCGCAAGAAACCTTTTGATCGAGGAGATCCAGAATGAAATTCACCCTCTCCTGGCTCAAGGAGCATCTTGAAACCGACGCCACGCTCGACGAAATCTCCGCGAAGCTGACCGCCATCGGCCTCGAGGTCGAACATATCGAAGATCCCGCATCGGCGCTGAAGGGCTTCGTCGTCGGCCATGTCGTCGCGGCGGAAAAACACCCCGACGCCGACAAGCTGCAATGCCTCGTCGTCGATACCGGCGCGGAACGGCTCAAGGTCGTCTGCGGCGCGCCCAACGCGCGCGCGGGGATGAAGGGCGTCTTCGCGCCCGCGGGCAGCCATATCCCCGGCCTCGGCGTCACGCTCAAAAAGGCCAATATCCGCGGGCAGGAATCGAACGGCATGATGTGCTCGGAGCGCGAGCTTCTCCTCTCCGACGAACATAACGGCATCATCGAACTGCCGGAAGACGCCGCGACCGGCAGCCCCGCCGCCGCGGCATTGGGGCTGACCGATCCGGTGATCGAAATCAACCTCACCCCCAACCGCGGCGATTGCGCGGGCGTTTACGGCATCGCGCGCGATCTCGCCGCGACCGGCATCGGAACCCTGAAGCCGCTCGACACCGAAGCCGTCGCCGGACTTTGCAAAAATCCCGTCTCCGTCGCGCTCAAGGACATGAAGACCTGTCCGCTGTTCCTCGGGCGGCATATCAGGGACGTCAAAAACGGCGCGTCGCCCGAATGGCTGCAAAAACGCCTCAAGGCCGTCGGGCAAAAACCCATCTCCGCGCTGGTCGACATCACCAATTATTTCTCCATCGGCCTCTGCCGCCCCCTGCACGTCTTCGACGCCGACAAGCTCAGGGGCAACATCCACGTGCGCCTCTCGAAAAAAGGCGAGGAATGCGCCGCGCTGAACGACAAGACCTACGCGCTCGACGACGGCATGATCGTCGTCTGCGACGAAGGCGAAGGCGCCGCCGGCAGCGCGGGCGGGCGCGTCATCGGCCTCGGCGGCGTGATGGGCGGGGCCTCCACCGCCGTCGACGGAAACACCAGGAACGTCTACATCGAATGCGCCTGGTTCGACCCCGCGACGGTCGCGAAGACCGGGCAGAAACTGCAAATCGACAGCGACGCGCGCTACCGTTTCGAGCGCGGCGTCGACCCCGGCTTCACGAAAGACGGCATGGAACTGGCGACGCGCATGGTGCTGGATCTCTGCGGCGGCAACCCTTCCGAGGTCTTCGCCGCCGGCGCCGCGCCCGACAACGCCCGCGCCATCGCCTACAAGCCGGAGAAGCTCAAAACCCTCGGCGGGCGCGATCTTCCCGAAGCGCGGCAGAAGGAGATACTGACCGCGCTCGGCTTCAGGCTCGTCGGCTGGAACGCGCGCACCCCGGGCTGGCGGCACGACGTTGCGGGCGTCGCGGACATCGTCGAGGAAATCCTGCGCATCGACGGCTACGACAACATCCCCGCCGTCGCCGTGACCCGCGCCGCGGGCGAGAAAATGCCCGCGCCCGCGCCGCTGCAGAAACGCGCCGCCGCGACGAAGCGCGCGCTGGCCGCGCGCGGTCTTTATGAGACGGTGACATGGTCTTTCATGGAAAGCGCGAAGGCGGACCTTTTCGGCGCAAGCGCGGGCCGCGACAAGCAGGCGCTGACGCTGGTCAACCCGATCAGCGCCGATCTCTCGCACATGCGCCCTTCCATCCTGCCCAACCTGATCGACGCGGCGGGGAAAAACGCCGACCGCGGCCTTACCGACGCGGCGCTGTTCGAGATCGGCAGGATCTACAATTCCCCCGCGCACGACGGCCAGCCGGTCGTCGCCGCGGGGATCCGCTGCGGCAACGCCGAGAAGCGCCACTGGTCGCGGCCCGCGCGCGCCGCAGACGCGCTCGACGTCAAGGCGGACGCGCTCGCCGCGCTCGCCGCCTGCGCCGTCAATACCAATAGCCTGAACATCGCCCGCGATGCGCCCGACTGGTATCATCCGGGACGCGCGGGATCCTTGCGCCTCGGGCAGACGGTGCTGGCGCACTTCGGCGAAATCCACCCCGCGGTGCTGGAAACGCTGAAGCGCGACGAACCTTTCGCCGGTTTCGAGATCTTTCTCGAAGCCCTGCCGCCCGTGAAAGACAAAGGCCCGCGCAAGGAGCTTCTCGTCCCCTCGCCGTTCCAGCCGGTCAGCCGCGACTTCGCCTTCATCGTCGATGCGGCGCTGGAGGCGGACAAGCTCGTCCGCG
This sequence comes from Pseudomonadota bacterium, assembly GCA_021845905.1. Classification (GTDB taxonomy): domain Bacteria; phylum Pseudomonadota; class Alphaproteobacteria; order Micavibrionales; family UBA2020; genus PALSA-926. The sequence goes on along the minus strand of JAJZVA010000002.1, from coordinate 84,495 downwards.
CCGTGGCGTCCGCCGACAGGAAACTCATCGCCGATGTGGAAATCTTCGACATCTACACGGGAAAAGGCGTCGAAGACGGCAAGAAATCGGTCGGCGTTGCCGTGACCTTGCAACCGGTCGAGAAAACCCTCACCGACGAGGAGATTTCCGCCATGGGCAGCAAGATCGTCACTGCGGTCAAGGGCATCGGCGGCGTGCTGCGGATATAAGCGGAACTTCTTCGCATACAGGGGCGCGGATAGGCGTCAGGATGCTATTTATTCTTTTATAACGATAGTGCGCCCGCGTGACGATTTCTGTTTGCCCACTGGCGGTTTATCAGAAGCCCAAACCGGATTGCCGTCGCCTCTCACAATACGGCCTTTTAACTCTTCGCTTGTGGGCAGTCTCCCGCCGCGTTTACGCGCATATGCCTGGGCTTGAGCAAATGTCATCAATAACTGCCTATCTTTAGACATCTTTTTATCCACGAGAAACCTCCGTGATGAGAACGCGCATAAATATCATAATAGAGGATATACAGTTAATTTTTCATTAATATGAAAATCAACTGTTTTTTCCGAGATAAATCTGCATGACCTGATCGAGGAGCTTCAAGGCCTCTTCGCGCGGACGCTGGAAGGCGTTGCGCCCCATGATCGAGCCGTTGCCGCCGCCTTCATAAATCGCGCGCGCGTCGGCGAGAACATCGGCATCGCCCTTCGCCGCGCCGCCGGAGAAGACGACGATGCGCCGCCCCGCGAAGCTCGACTGCATGACGTGCCTCACGCGCTCCGCCTGCGTCTTGATGGGAATTTTCCGCTCGAGATAGACCTTTTTCGCTTCACTCAGTTCGAGGTGATCGGTCGGCAGTTTGACCTTGATGATGTGGGCGCCGAGCTGCGCCGCCATGTGCGCGCCGTAGGCGATGGTGTCGATGGCGGTTTCGCCGTCCTTGGAGACGGCGGGGCCGCGCACGTATGACCAGATGACCGTGGCGATGCCGACGGATTTGGCCTCTTCCGAAAGCTGGGTGATTTCCTCCTGCATCTCAAGCATGTGCTCGGAGCCGGGATAGACGGTGAAGCCGATGGCCGAGCAACCGAGCCGCAGCGCGTCGGCGACGCTCCCCGTGACCGACTGGTCCTTGGCCGAGATCAGGCTGTTGGAGCTGTTGATCTTGAGGATCAGCGGGATCGCGCCCGCGAACGTATCGGCGCCCGCCTCCAGAGCGCCGAGCGGCGCGGCGTAGGCGTTGCAGCCCGCGTCGATCGCCAGCTGATAATGGTAATGCGGATCGTAGCCTTCGGGGTTGACGGCGAAGCTCCGCGCCGGGCCGTGCTCGAAGCCCTGATCGACCGGCAGGATGACCATTTTGCCCGACCCGCCGAGCTTGCCGTGCATCAGCATGCGGCACAAGTTCGCCTTGGTGCCGGGGTTGTCGCTCTCGTAATGCGAGAGAATCTTTTTGACCTTCTGGGTGACGCGCATGGAAAACTCCTTCCGAACAGGCTCATGAAACACGAGCGTCATTCTAGGACAGGACGCCCGAAGATCAAGCGAAAAACAGCCGTCGCGGGCGCAGGGCCGCGCCCAGCGTCCGTCACAGCTTATGTTTGACGGTTGCGCGCGGCGCGGGCTTTTGCCGCGCGGCCTTTCGCGCCGTCTGCCCGTCATGCGCTTTTTGGAACGGATGGCGGAGCTTTCGCGCCGTCCAGGCGAGCGGGCGGACGGTTTCCCGCGCGGCGCGGCGCGCGACCTCGCGCGGAGACATGACGCCGAACTTCTGCGCCGCCGCGCCGAGGAGGCCGAGGCCGAACGTCGCGGCCAGGACATTCAGCGTGCCGAACAGCGCGGCCGAGGCGAGCGTCACCGCCATCACCGGCGCGGACACGAACGCCGCCGCCGACGCGATGGTCGCCACGGCCATGACGTTGCCGACGATGCCAGCCGCGCTCATGTACGTGACCAGCGCGCCCGCGCCCGCGTCGACGACGCGGCCGATGCGATGCGCCTTCGCGGGCTCCATGTCGCGCAACAGCGAATCCGTGAGATGCTCCCCGCCGCGATAGAGGGATTTGAAAACGTTTCCGATCAACTTTGCCGCCATGATGATGTTTCCTTTCCGGGGTTGGTTTATTGCAATGATGCGGTTATTTCAGGGCCGCCATCGCCGCCGCCGTATCGGACATGCGGTTGGAGAAGCCCCACTCGTTGTCGTACCAGCTCATGACGCGCACCAGCGTGCCGTCGATGACCTTGGTCTCGTTGAGGGCGAAGATCGAGGAGCGCGGATCGTGGTTGAAATCGTGGGAGACCAGCGGCTCGGCGTAATAGCCGAGAATGCCCCTGAGCGGGCCGTCGGCGGCGCTGACGATCGCGGCGTTGACTTCTTCCGCCGTCGTCGGCTTCGCGGCGTTGAACTTGAAGTCGATCACCGAGACGTTGGGCGTCGGCACGCGGATCGAGACGCCGTCGAGCTTGCCTTTCAGCTCGGGCAAAACCTTGCCGACGGCTTTCGCCGCGCCGGTCGAGGTTGGCACCATGTTGCAGGCGGCGGCGCGGGCGCGGTGCAGGTCCTTGTGCATCGTATCCAGCGTCGGCTGGTCGCCGGTGTAGCTGTGGATCGTCGTCATGAAGCCGTTTTTGATGCCGATGGCGTTGTTGAGCGCGAAGGCCACGGGCGCAAGACAGTTGGTGGTGCAGGAGGCGTTGGAGACGACGGTGTGCGCGGCTTCCAGCTTCTCGTGATTGACGCCGTAGACGACGGTGATGTCTTCGTCGGTCGCGGGCGCGGAGATCAGCACCCGCTTCGCCCCTGCGGCGACGTGCTTTTCCGCGTCGGCCTTCTTGGTGAAGCGGCCGGTGCATTCCATGGCGACGTCGACGCCGAGCTTCTTCCACGGCAGCGCGGCGGGGTCTTTTTCCTGCGTCATCAGGATCTCGTGGCCGTTGACGATCAGCTTGTCGCCGCTGACCTTCACCTCGCCGCCGAAGCGGCCATGGATGGTGTCGTATTTCAGCAGGTGGGCGTTGGCCTCCGCCGTGGCGAGGTCGTTGATGGCGACGACGGAGACGTCGTTGCGGCCGCTTTCCATGATGGCGCGCAGGACAAGGCGGCCGATGCGCCCGAATCCGTTGATGGAAATTCTGGTGGTCATGATGTTCTCCTCAAAATACCTTTGTGTTTTTGTTGTACGCCAGTTTGCGGTCGAGCTAAAGGGTTGGTATGATTATTATTTCACATAGGGTGTTGACATTTTTCAGATATGCTATAAGTTCTCCCGCGTTATGGTAAAAATTAAAATTATGGAGAGAATAATATGAAACCTTTTGAAGAGACAACACTTTCACAGCATCCCGAGGTCAAAGCTGCCTATGCGTTCCTGAAAAAATACGTCGATCAGGGGATGGTCGATTTTGACGATCAGGTCCTGAAAATCGCCGAAACGGTTTCCGCCCTCTATCCCAACGATCCCGCGCTGATCGCGGCGGCGGTGGCGCTGCCGGTTCAAATGGCTGCCGTTTACAATGAAGATGCCGCGCTGAACCGGCGGATCGAAGCGGCTTTGCCCGTGCAAGCCGTCGATTACATGATCGCCTATGCCTACGGCACGCACCCTGCCGGCGTGGAAAAATTCCCCCGGATTCCCCTCGAAGCGCGCCAGGGCGCGTTCACGCTGATCGCCGCAGGGATCCTTACGGACATGAAAGAAATGGAACAGTTCGCAAAGACCGCCGCGCCGGAACAGCTGCAGGAGATCCGCGCGCGATACAGCGCCTTTTCGCTGGAAGACAGTGAAGATCCCATCATGCCGAGTCTGCAGGATTATGCCGACATGGCCGGCCTCACCGTGCAAAACGCGCCGGTGCTGGCGGAGATCGTCAAACTGGCCGAAAAGCTGGGCGGCAAGGAAACGCCGCCTGCGGCAAAACCGCGCAACAAACGCGGCGGCAACGGCCCCCGGCCGTAAAAATCATCCAGCGCCCCCGGCCGTAAAAATCGTCCAGAGGCCCCACGCCTTAAAAAGCTTTCAGAGCTTCGCTTTCACCGCCGCCGCCGCGTCTTCGGCAGTGATGCCGAAGTGCCGGTAAAGCGCTTCCGCAGGCGCGGATTCGCCAAAGCCTTTCATGCCGATGAAGACGCCGTCCCGCCCGATATATTTATCCCAGCCGGAACGCACCGCCGCTTCGATGGCGGCTGTGACTTTTCCGCCGCCGAGCGACTTTTTATACGCTTCGTCCTGCTGATCGAACAATTCGAGGCACGGCGCGGACACGACCCGCGTGCCGATGCCGTCTTTTTGCAACAGGTCGCGCGCGGCAAGGGCGATCTCGACTTCCGAGCCGGTCGCCCACAGCGTCGCTTTCAGCCCGCCTTGCGCTTCGGCGAGAATATAGGCGCCGCGCCTTGTAAGGTTTTCGTCGCCGCTCTCTTTTCTCGCCAGCGGCAAATTCTGGCGTGAAAGAACAAGAACGCTCGGCGCGTCCTGCTTTTCAAGCGCGATCTGCCAGCATTCCGCCGTCTCGATCACGTCCGCCGGGCGCATCACCAGAAGATTGGGAATGGCGCGGAGCGCGGCGAGATGCTCGACCGGCTGGTGCGTCGGCCCGTCCTCGCCCAAACCGATGGAATCGTGCGTCATCACATAGACCACGCGCTGTTTCATCAGGGCGGAGAGGCGGATCGACGGGCGGCAGTAATCGGTGAAGCTCAGAAACGTTCCGCCGTAGGGGATGATCCCGCGGTGCAGCGCCATGCCGTTCATCATCGCCGCCATGCCGTGCTCGCGCACGCCGTAGTAAACGTAGCTGCCGGAAAAGTCGTCTTTGGCGATGCCGCCCATGTCTTTCACCAGCGTCAGGTTGGAGCCGGTCAGGTCCGCCGAACCGCCGATCAGCTCGGGCATCTGCGGCACAAGGGACTCCAGCACCATGCCCGACGCCTTGCGCGTGGCGACTTTGGGCGCCTGGGCTTTCATCTTCGTTTTAAAATCCCGGATCAGCGTTTCGATCTGCTGCGTCACGTCGCCGCGCTGGCCGTGGATGAAGGCGTCGCGCCTGTCGTGCCCGTCGAGCCGCACCTGCCAGTTCTTGCGCTCGACCGCGCCGCGTTTCCCTGCGTCGCGCCACGCGGAAACGATATGCTCCGGAATTTCGAACGGCGGATAAGGCCAGCCGAGGTTCTTGCGCGCGCCCGCGATCTCCTCCGCCCCCAAAGGCGATCCGTGGCTGGAGGACTTGCCTTCTTTCGTCGGCGCGCCGAAGCCGATCTTCGTCCTGCAGCAGATCAGGCTCGGCTGCTTGTGGTTGACCTGCGCTTTCGCGATCGCCGCCGCCACGGCGTCGGGGTCATGCCCGTCGACCTGATGCGTTTCCCAGCCGTAGGCCTCGAAACGTTTTCTCGTGTCGTCGGTGAAGGACAGCGCCGTCGGCCCGTCGATGGAGATGCCGTTGTCGTCGTAAAGCACGATCAGCTTGCCAAGGCCGAGATGCCCCGCGAGCGAACAGGCTTCATGGCTGATGCCTTCCATCAAATCGCCGTCGCCGCACATCGCGTAGGTGTAGTGGTTGACCAGATCGTCGCCGAAGCGCGCGGCCAGCAGCCGTTCCGCCAGCGCGAAGCCGACCGCGTTGCCGATGCCCTGCCCGAGCGGCCCCGTGGTGGTTTCGATGCCCGCCGCGGGGTTGACTTCCGGATGCCCGGCGGTGAGGCTGCCGAGCTGGCGGAAGTTCCTGATCTCGTCCAGCGTCATCTTCTCGTAGCCGGTGAGATGGAGGATGGAATAAAGCAGCATCGAGCCGTGCCCGCCGGAGAGAATGAAACGGTCGCGGTCCGGCCACGCCGGCAGCGCGGGATCGAACTTCAAAAAGCGCGTGAACAAAACCGTCGCCACGTCGGCCATGCCCATCGGCATGCCGGGATGGCCGGAATTGGCCTTTTGCACCGCGTCCATGGAGAGAGAGCGCAAGGCATTGGCCATTTCCTGCGGGGTGGCGGTTTGCGGCTTTGGGTTTGCGGCGGTATTCACGGACATTATTTTTCCTCTCGTTTAAGTGTCAGGCGGTGTTTTATCCGGCGGTTCGGCCCTTTTATATACGCAAACCGTCGTCGCGTACTGCGCACGCCCGGGGTTTGGGTTAGGCCGCGTTCTGATAATCCTCAACCGGCGGGCAGGAGCAGACGAGATTGCGGTCGCCCGCGGCGTTGTCGATGCGCCCGACCGGCGGCCAGAACTTGTCCGCCGCGACAAAAGCCGCGGGGAACGCGGCCTCCCGCCGCGCATAAGGATGCGTCCAGTCTTCCGCCGCGATGTCCTCTTGCGTATGCGGCGCATTGCGCAGCGGATTGTCATCCTTGGGCCAGGCGCCGCGCGCGATGCGCGCGATCTCCTCGCGGATCGAGACGAGCGCGGAAATGAAACGGTCGAGCTCATGCACCGACTCGCTCTCGGTCGGCTCGATCATCAGCGTCCCCGGCACGGGGAAGGACATCGTCGGCGCGTGAAAGCCGTAGTCCATCAGCCTTTTCGCGATGTCCTCCACCGTCACGCCCGCGGACTCCTTGAACGGGCGCGTGTCGATGATGCATTCGTGCGCGACGTATCCCGTCCTGCCGGTATAAAGCGTGGCGTAATGCTTTTCGAGCTTCCTTGAAACGTAATTGGCGTTGAGGATGGCGATTTGCGACGCGCGGCGCAGGCCTTCCGCGCCCATCATCGTGATATACATCCATGAAATCGGCAAGATCGACGCCGAACCCCACGGCGCGGCGGAAATCGCGCCGATGCTCTCTTCCCCGCCGGTCTGCACCACCGGATTGCCCGGCAGAAACCTCGCCAGATGCTCGGCCACGCCGATCGGCCCCATGCCCGGGCCGCCGCCGCCGTGCGGAATGCAAAAGGTTTTATGCAGGTTCATGTGCATCACGTCCGCGCCGAACTTGCCCGGCAGGGCGAGGCCGACCAGCGCGTTGAAGTTCGCGCCGTCCATGTAGACCTGCCCGCCGTTGTCATGGATGACGTCGCAGATCTCGCGGATCTCCTGCTCGAAGACGCCGTGCGTCGAGGGATAGGTCACCATCAGCGCGGCGAGATTGTCCTTATGTTCTGCGGCCTTGGCCTTGAGATCGGCAAGATCGATATTGCCATGTTCATCGCAAGAGACGACGACGACTTTCATCCCCGCCATCGCCGCCGAGGCGGGATTGGTGCCGTGCGCGGACGACGGGATGAGGCAGACGTTGCGATGCGTTTCACCTTTGCTCGCATGCCAGGCGCGGATGACCAGAAGCCCCGCGTATTCGCCCTGCGCGCCGGCGTTGGGCTGCAGCGACACGGCGGCGAAGCCGGTCAGCGCCGCGAGCTTCTGCGCGAGGTCGCGGAGCAGCAGGCGGTAGCCTTCTGTCTGCCCGGCGGGCGCGAAGGGATGCATGTCGCAGAATTCCGGCCACGAGATGGGGATCATCTCCGCGGTGGCGTTGAGCTTCATGGTGCAGGAGCCGAGCGGGATCATCGCGCGGTTGAGCGAGATGTCCTTGCGCTCGAGACGGGCGAGATAGCGCAGCATCTCGGTTTCCGAGCGGTAGAGATGGAACGTCGGATGGGTGAGATAGGCCGAGGCACGCCTGAGGTTCTGCGGCAGAAGGTCGGGCGCGTCGGCATCGAGGCTTTCGACGCTGAACGCGAACGCGCTCTTGCCCGAGAAAATCTGCCACAACGTCACGATTTCCGCGCGGGTCGATTTCTCGTCGAGCGAGACGCCGATGCAGCCGTCGCCGAAATCACGCAGGTTGACGCCGTGGGTTCCGGCGCGCGCCAGAACGTCCTCGGACAAGGAGCCGACATCGACGGTGACCGTGTCGAAACAGTGGTCGTTTTCGATCTCGAAGCCGAGCTTCACCAGACCGGCGGCGAGGATCGCGGTCAGCCGGTGGATGCGCGTCGCGATGGCCTTCAATCCCTCGGGGCCGTGGTAAACCGCGTAGAAGCCGGCGATGTTGGCGAGCAGGACCTGCGCGGTGCAGATGTTGCTGGTGGCCTTGTCGCGGCGGATGTGCTGCTCGCGGGTTTGCAGCGCGAGACGGTAGCCCGCCCTGCCCTTGGTATCGACCGACACGCCGACGATGCGCCCCGGCATGGCGCGTTTGAATTCGTCCTTCACGGCGAAGAACGCCGCGTGCGGCCCGCCGAAGCCGAGCGGCACGCCAAAGCGCTGCGCCGAGCCGAGCACGATGTCCGCGCCCCATTCGCCCGGCGGTTTCAGGAGCGTCAGCGACAAAAGGTCCGCCGCGACCGCGACGACCATGCCCTTGCCGCGCGCCGTTTTCACGACGTCGGCATAATCGCCGATATCGCCGTTGCTGGCGGGATATTGCAGCAAGAGGCCGAAGCCCTCTTGCTGCGCAAGTTCTTCCGGCCTGCCCGTCACGACCTTGATGCCGAGCGGGAGGGCGCGCGTCTCGACCACGGCGATGGTCTGCGGATGGCAGCCGTCGGCGACGAGGAAAACATCGCTTTGCGTCTTCGCGGCGCGGTGCGCCAGCGTCATGGCTTCGGCCGCCGCCGTCGCCTCGTCGAGCATCGAGGCGTTGGCGAGGTCCATGCCCGTCAGGTCCATGATCATCTGCTGGAAATTGACCAGCGCCTCGAGCCGGCCCTGGCTGATCTCCGGCTGATAGGGCGTATAGGCCGTGTACCAGCCGGGATTTTGCAGGACGTTGCGCAAAATCACGTTCGGCGTGATGGTGTCGTAATAGCCAAGGCCGATCAGGGAACGGAAGACCTTGTTCTGCCGCGCCATGGCCTGCAATTCCGCCAGCGCCTCCGTCTCGGTCATCGGTTCGGCGAAGAGCGCGTCCGACACGGGCGCGGATTTTTCAAGGATGGACGCGGGGACGGCCCTGGAAACGAGGTCGTCAAGAGAGCTTGCGCCGACGATGCGCAACATCTCCGCCACGCGTTCGGGCCGCGGCCCGATGTGGCGGCGGATGAAATCGTCTTTCTGTTCCAGTTCCAAAAGGCCCATGCCGTTCTCCTGCTTCTCCGCGCCGCGCCCGTCGCGGCGTCCACGCACGTTTTGCATGCAAAGCATGGTGGACGCCGGAACGAATCCGGCGCGGCGCTGTTTTTTTTACAATTCCTTCGTATAAGCCGCGTAAGCGCTTTCGTCTTTCAATGCGGAAAGCTCGTTCTGGTTGGCGATCCTGATTTTATAAAACCAGCCCTTGCCGAGCGGGTCCTGATTGACCTGCGCGGGGTCGCCCTCCAGCGCGGCGTTGACGGCGACGATCTCGCCGGACACGGGCGCATAGACCTCGCTCGCCGATTTCACGCTCTCGACCACGCCCGCCTGATCGCCTTTTGAAATGTTCGCGCCGACCTTGGGCAGCTCGACGTAGACCACGTCGCCGAGCGCGTTTTGCGCGTAATCGGTTATCCCGACGGTTGCAATCATGCCGGCAACGCCGGCGGGCGCCGTGTCGCCGTCGACCGTGACGTATTCGTGATCGTCGCTGAAGAATGTCTTGCTCATGGTTGGTTTTTCTCCTGTTAATCCCTTTTGTAATTGGCGGCGATGAACGGCAGCGCGGCGACGGTGCAGGGCCGCGCCTGCCCGCGCAACATCACTTGCAGTTCCGCGCCCTCGTGCGCGAAGGCGCTCTCGACATAGCCCATCGCCACCGGATGGCCGACGCTCGGGCCGAACCCGCCGCTGGTGATCACGCCGATCGTTTTTCCGTCCGGCGACAGAATCTCCGCGCCTTCGCGAACGGGCGCTGCGCGCCCTGAATTTGAATCAGGCGCGTTAGCGCCGGGCGCTTTTCCCTCCGGCCTGATGCCGACGCGCAGTTTCGACGGCCCGTCGTCGAGCTGTTTGAGGATCTTCTCCGCGCCGCAGAAGCCGCCGTGCGCGCGTCGGTGTTTCTGGATCACCCACTTCAGGTTCGCCTCGATGGGCGTGATCGTTTCGTCCAGTTCATGCCCGTAGAGGCACAACCCCGCCTCCAGCCGCAAACTGTCGCGCGCGCCGAGACCGATCATCCTGACTTCCTCATGTTCCAGCAACTGTCTGGCGAACCTTTCGGCCATCGCCGCCGGAACCGAGATTTCGAAACCGTCCTCGCCGGTGTAGCCCGAGCGGCTGATATAAAGCTCCGCGCCCTCATAGAGAATTTTCGCCGAAGTCATGAACTTCATCGCCGCGGCGAGCGGGAAGAGGCGCGACAAAACTTTCTCGGCCTCCGGCCCCTGCAGGGCGAGCAGCGCGCGGTCGGAAAGATATTCCAGCTTCACTTCTCCGCCTATTTTTTGCCGGATATAGGCGAAATCCTTCTCCTTGCAGGCGGCATTGACGACGAGAAACAGCGTCTTGTCGTCCCAGCGCGTGACCATCAGGTCGTCGATGATCCCGCCCTGCTCGTTGAGCAGCAGCGTGTAGCGCTGTTTTTCCGGCGCAAGGCCGGTCATCGCGCTCGGCACGATCTTCTCAAGGGCGACGCCCGGATCTTCCTTAGGCGTCAGAACGGATGTCAAAATCGCCTGGCCCATGTGCGAAACGTCGAACAGTCCGGCATGACGGCGGGTGTGCAGGTGCTCTTTCAAAACGCCCATGCCGTCATATTGCACCGGCATGTCGTAGCCCGCGAACGGCACCATCTTGCCGCCCAGCGACTTGTGCAGCTCCCACAAGGGGGTTTTGTGAAGCGCGGTCTCTTCTTTCGGGATATGGTGCGCGGCATTGGGCATCGGTAGAAACTCCGGACAAATGGCTTTTTATCGTTTACAGAACTTCGGCGATTTTTCTATTCTGATTGACAGTAATCCGCTAAAAACTAAAGTCAATGCATAGCGCGCGGACGCGGGCGGGCGAAATGCGGCTGTTTTTGAAAGTTTCAATGTTATGTCACGAAATACCCCTGGAAAGAACATGGGAAAAACCATCCTCACCGGCGTCAAGCCGACCGGCGCGCCGCACATCGGAAACTATATCGGCGCGATCCGTCCGGCGCTGGATCTTGCCGCGGCGCACGAAAAATCCTTCCTGTTCATCGCCGACTATCATGCGCTCAACGCCGTGCGCGACCCCGCCGCGCTGAAGCGCGACAGTTACGAGGTCGCGACCTGCTGGCTGGCGCTGGGGCTTGATCCCGCCAAAACCGTTTTCTACCGCCAGTCGGACGTGCCGGAGATTTTCGAGCTGACGCAACTGCTCGCCGCCGTGACGCCCAAAGGCCTGATGGACCGCGCGCACTCTTACAAAGCAGCCGTGGACAAGAACCGCGAAGCGGGGCGCGACGCCGACGCCGACGTCAACATGGGGCTTTACACCTACCCGATTCTGATGGCGGCGGACATCCTGATGATGGACACCGACATCGTGCCGGTCGGCAAGGACCAGGTGCAGCACATCGAATTCGCCCGCGACATGGCGGGCTATTTCAACCACGCGTTCAAGGATGTTTTCAAGCTGCCGGAATACAAGCTCGCGGGCGACACGGGCGCGATTTTGCCCGGTCTCGACGGGCGCAAGATGAGCAAGTCCTACAACAACCACATTCCGGTGTTCATGGAGAGCAAGGCGCGGCGCAAACTGATCATGAAAATCGTCACCGATTCCAAACTGCCCGAAGAGCCGAAGGATCCCGACGGCAACACCATCTTCCAGATCTACGCCGAGGTGGCGGATGAAAACGCGGCGCGGGAGATGCGCGCGGCATTCGAAAAAGGCGGGATGGGCTACGGCGACGCAAAACAAAAACTATTCGAAGCGCTGGAAGCGGCCTTCGAGCAGCCCACAAAAATCTATAACGACTACATGGCCGACACGTCAAAAATCGACGCGCTGCTGGCCGAAGGCGCGGAAAAAGCCCGCGCCGTCGCCCGCCAAACGCTCGCCCGCGCCCGCGCGGCGGTGGGGCTGAAGGCATCTTAAAAGTACGAATATACAGACATTTTATATATTCCGTAAAATATCGACTTGGCCATTTTTTATATTTATGTGAATATGGCCCATTGCTATTACGTTAAACAATACCCCCGCAAACAAGGAGACCTAAAAATGACTCAACTTACCGGCACTTTTAAAGGAAAGACCCGCAAACCCGTCAATACGCAAGCCCTCGCAAAGAACCTGTGTGAAAAACTGACAGAGGCTGAACTTGCTCAAGTCCATGAAATTGTCGATCTTAACGAACTCGCGCAATCTTCAATGGATCAATATACGAAGAAGCTGACCAAGGCCGAGCTTCAGCAAGTCATGGGGCTGCAAACAAATAAAGAATACACGAGCGAACTGTTCAAAGTCACATTTGAAATGGCCGCCGCCGGCGAGATTCTCGTGAGTGATGCGGGGAGAATGTTCATAACCGTGAAAAATATTCAAAAAATGGATCAAAAAACCCCGCAAATTCTCTCGAAAGAACTTACGGACAAGCTGGACAACATCGCCGCGGGCACCCTCAAGGCCGCAACCGACTACAGCGCACAAAAACAGGCGCTCGGTATTAAAAGAATGCTGTAAAGCCGCGCGGTTGCAAAAAACACACCTGAAAAGGAACGGCGGAATTTCTGCCGTTCCTTTTTTATTAATATAAATCAATATATTAAAGATTTATATTGACAGAATCATTTTCTATATTAAAATAGACCTCATAGATTATTTAAGGCCGGAACAGCCCCGGCGCAGATTTTAATTTTTATGAAGGAGAAAACATCCATGCCCACGCAAAAGCTCGCCGCCGCGTTCACGCAACATGCCGGCAAACTTGTCGATATCGGTGAAGTCACGGCGGCCGCGGAAACGCTCTATGCAACGCAGCTCTCCGGGCCGGAATGCGCCGCGGTGCACGATCATGCCAATGATCCCGAATATATGGCCGAACTGATCGACGCGGTCAGGGAAATCGCCGGAGACGGCAACGTTTACAGCGGTGAAAACGGCCGCCTGTTCATGACCGTCGCCAGCTACGCGGACCTGACCAAAAGCGTCTCGGCGAACCTGCCGGAAAAACTCGGCCAAAAAACCGATGACATCACCGCCGCCGTCCTCACGTCCGCGACCGACTACAGCTCGCAAAAACAGACGCTCGGCATGAAGCCTCTGATGTAACGCACGCGAAATCTTTCAAAGCATGGCGTCCGGACTGAATTTCCGGACGCCGTTTTTTTATCATGATTTTTTGCCTGCATTTTCTGCTTGTCAGCGGCGCGCGCATTGCATATACATAATTAAAACAAGGAACATGTCATGCGCGCCACGGCTCTCTTATCCATCGCCATCATTCTTCTCGCGGCCATCTTTCTAACATCGGGCACGGCTTTCGCCGCCCCGGGCAGGAACGCGGTGAAAACCGCCGCCGTGCAACCCATGAAAAGCGGCGCTCCGCAGGAACGCGCCGTCAAAAACCATCTTTCCGCCAACCGCGTCGCAAGCCTCATCTCCGGAAAGATCTCCGCGCTGCTCGGCACCGGCGACGTGCACAACGTCCAAACCTGCGCCGCCTGCGCCGTCGTCGTGCAATAATCCGCGCCTAAATCCTGAAGCCTGCGCAGTCTTTCTTCTTGCGCGGCGCGAACGTCAGCATGCCCGCGGCGGGGTCGAAGGCGACGCCCTTGCGCCCCTTGGCGAGAAGCTTTTTCTGCCGCGCGAGATCGAGGTGCGCGACCCGTCCGGTGCGGCGCGCGCTGGCGTTGAAGACGGCTTTCAGGCTGGGGATATGCCCGTGCATGTTGTAAAGGTCGGTCTTGTCCGCCGGGTCCGCGCCGATGCTCTCGATATGCAGGCCTTCTTTTAAGAAGATCGACCAGCTGTGGGTGTTTTCGACCGCGACCTCGGCGAGCGCGTGGGTGCGGCCGTTTTTCCCCGCGTCGGCGAGCCAGCGGCGCACCATCGCGTCCATCAGCCTGTTGCCGCGAAAGGCGGGGTCGACGATGACGCCGCCCAGCACGGTCAGCGCGTCGGCGTCGGCGTCGATCTTCATGTCGCTCATGCCGGTGGCGGGGCGCGCGGCCGTCGGGTTGATGACGATGCTCTGGGCGATCAGCCGGCCTTCGTGCGCGATGCCGAGCATCGTGCCGCCGGCGGCGAAATGCTTTTCGAAATAGGCACGGTCCTTGCGCAGGAGATAATGCTGCTCATCCGCGCCGAGGCTCCGGAAGGCGATGTCCTCGAGCGCGAGGATCTGGTCGATATGGTCTTCGCCGAGCGCGACGAGATGATAGGCGTCGCCGGTCTTTTTCAGCGCGCCGGTTTCGAGGACTTCCAGCCGGTCGATGTCGGTAGTCATGTGGGGACGCCCCTGTTTCTGAAGATCAGACGGCACCGCGTCGCACTCGTTCCGCCCTGGAACAAATATCGCGGTGGTTTTTGGGGCTGTGCCTGAAGGATCGAGGTCATGCGCTCCCGGCGGCTGCATCGGACTTTTAAAGGTCCTCAGGCCGCGCCGGTACGTCGTGGCGTGCGCGGGGGAAGACCCGCCGGTGTGTTTCCTCTGTAGATCATGAGAAAGATCTTGGATGGATTCGGACAAAGCGTCAAGGGTTTTCACGCCCGCCGGGGAGGAACGGCGGAAATTAATGATTGTAAACCGGCTTGTCGCTGCCTCTGAAGCCGTTGAGGAAATCTCCCCCGCCGGACGACCAGCGGTTCAGCATGTCGGCGAAGGCGTTGTCCGCGGGCACCAGCGATTGCGCCGTTTCCGGCACGAATTGCGGCAGGGTGAAGCCTTCCACCGCGCCCATGTAATCATGCCACAGTTCGGCGGGATACATGCCGCCGGTGACGGAATGCATCGGGCTGTCGTCGTCGTTGCCCATCCAGACGCCGGTGACGAGCTTCTGCGTGAAGCCGATGAACCACGCGTCGCGGAAATTCTGCGAAGTGCCGGTTTTGCCCGCGACGGCGACGCCGGGAATGGCGGCGTGCGCGCCGGTGCCGCCGGGGGCGACGACGCCCTGCATCATGCCGTCGAGCGCCGCGACGTGCGCGGATGAAAAGACCTGTTCGCGCTCCGGCGGCTGGCGCTGGTAGATCAGGTTTCCGGCGCTGTCGGTGATCGAAAGCACGGCGTAAGGCCAGGTTTCCTTCCCGCCGGAGGCCAGCGTGGCATAGGCGTTGGTCAGCTCGAGCAGGTCGACGTTGTCCGCGCCGAGCGCGGAGGAGAGCTCGTCCTTGGGCAGGTGGGTGAAGCCCGCGCGCCGCGCGACGTCGATGAACTTCTCGACGCCGATGTCGCGCAAAAGCCTCACGGTCGCGGTATTGAGCGATTTCTGCAAGGCTTCGGCCAGCGTGACGGCGCCGTAGCTCTCGTCGTCGTAATTGTTGGGGTGATAGTCGCCGGTCTTGATCGGCGCGGCGGAGATGGTGCTTTGCGGCGTCCAGCCGTTCTCGAGCGCGGCGAGATAGACGAACGGCTTGACGGTCGAGCCGGGCTGGCGCAGGGCCTGCGTCGCGCGGTTGTACTGGCTCCTGGCGTAATCGCGCCCGCCGATCATGGCGAGCACCGCGCCGTCGGGCGCTTCGGTCACCAGCGCCATCTGCGTGACATGGCGGTCCTTGGGGATATGTTCGAAGACGCGCCTGGCCTGCGATTCCGCCATGAGCTGAAGTTGCGGATCAAGCGTCGTCTTGACGGTGAGGTCGTTGGTGGTCGAGGCGGTGAAGCCGTCGATCTGGCCCAAAACCCAGGCGGCGAAATAGCGGTTGAGGTCGCCCGCGGTGGCGAAATGCTGCGGCAGCCGCCCGTTTTCGTAGGCCTCGTGCGCGGCGCGGGGCGTGATGTATCCCGCTTCGATCATCTCGTGCAGCACCATGTGCGTGCGGGCCATGGCGCGGCGCGGGTGGACGTCGGGCGAATAATATTCCGGCGCGCGCAAAAGCCCCGCCAGCATCGCCGACTGGAAGAGGTCGAGCCGCGACGCCCGCTCGTTGAAATAAAGCTCCGCCGCCGCGTCGACGCCGTAGGCGCCGTTGCCGAAATAGACGCGGTTGAGATAAGCCATCAAAATCTGGTCTTTGCTGTATTTATGCGTGAGCTCGAGCGCGATGATCGCCTCCTGCGCCTTGCGGCGCAGCGTCTTGTTGGGCGTGAGGAACAAATTCTTCGCCAGCTGCTGGGTGATGGTCGACGCGCCCTCGACCCAGCGCCCCGCCTTGAGGTTGACCCACGCCGCGCGCAGGATGGCCAGCGGCTCGATGCCGTAGTCGGAATAGAAATCGCGGTTCTCGACCGACAAAACCGCGTGCACCAGATCCGGCGGCACGTCGCTGATCGCAAGGATGCGCCCCTGCAGGCCGCCGAAGCGGGCGATGGGCGTGCCGTCGACGGCGAGGATGGTGACGCTCGGGCGGGCATTGATCGGCTTGGCGTTGTCGAGGCTCGGCAGGCCGTGAAGGAGATAAAAGCCCGCCGCCGCAAGCAGAAGCGCCGCCAAGGCGATAAGTCTGCGCCGCAGGCTCTTTCTCTTCGCCGCGTTCCGGCGCGTTTTCTTTTTCGCCGGTCTCCGTTTCGGTTTCTTTACGCTCATGAAAAAGCGTGGCTCATAAGATCAACCCTTTACTTCGCGGGCGCGGGCGGCGCGGAATCCGCCGGCGCGGCTTCCTTCTGCGCGGCGCGGGGGGATTTTTCGTTCCGGGGGCGCATGGGTTCTTTGTTCGGAGGACGCATGTCCCGGGCCGCCGAGGGGTTGAAGCATTCGCGCATGGCGGTCTTGTCCTTTGCCACCTTGATGCAGGCCTGCTTTTTGCGCAGGCCGTCGATGCGCGCGTTGATGTCGCTGAGCAGCGCTTTCTTGCGCGCGGCGAGCGCCGCTTGCGGCGCGGGCGCGGCGGTTCCTTTCGCCTTCGCGGCGAAAGACGGCGCGGCTGAAACCAGCAGCGCCGCCGCGACGCAGGCATAGATGAAATTGCGCTTCGAATTTTTCCGGTTCATGAAATTCCTCCCGTCATGCTCTCCGCATTATAGGAAAGCGCGGCGCAAAAGGAAATCAAATAGTGCCTTGCGCCGTCCTGAATATGGGCGCATGCAGGGCGGATATTGCCGCGCAAAACCCGGCGGCGCGGCGCGCAATATATGTCAGCCGCGCGAAAGCCCGGTCACGCGACGCATGAATATACATCAAGCGACGCGCTCAAGCGCGACCGCCGTCGCCTCGCCGCCGCCGATGCAGAGCGACGCGACGCCTTTTTTGAGGCCGCGTTTCTCCATCGCGCCGAGCAACGTGACGATGATCCGCGCGCCCGAGCAGCCGATCGGGTGGCCGAGGGCGCAGGCGCCGCCGTTCACGTTGACTTTGTCGTGCGGCAAGCCCAGCTCGCGCATCGCGGCGAGCGTCACCACGGCGAAAGCCTCGTTGATCTCGAACAGTTCGACGTCTTTCAGGCTCCAGCCGGCCTTTTCGACGACCTTTCTGGTCGCGCCGACCGGGGCGATGGTGAATTCCGCCGGTTTTTGCGCATGGGTCGCGTGGGCGCGGATCGCGGCGATGATCTTGAGGCCGCGTTTCTCCGCTTCCGACTTGCGCATCAGCAAGAGCGCCGCCGCGCCGTCGGAGATGGAGCTGGAGGTCGCCGCCGTCACCGTGCCGTCGGGCGTGAAGGCGGGCTTGAGCGTGGGGATTTTTTCCGGCCTGGCGCGGCTCGGGCCTTCGTCGTCGGCGACGACGGTGTCGCCCTTCTTCGATTTCACCGTCAGCGGCACGATCTCGGCCTTGAAATCGCCGTCTTTGATGGCGCGGGTGGCGCGCTCCAGAGAGGCGAGCGCGAACTTGTCCTGATCGTCGCGGGTGATCTGCAATTTGCTGGCCGTTTCGTCGGCGAACACGCCCATCGCCTGGCCCTTGTCGTAGGCGTCTTCCAGCCCGTCGAGGAACATATGGTCGTAAACCTTGCCGTGGCCCATGCGGTAGCCGCCGCGCGCCTTGTCGAGCAGATAAGGGGCGTTGCTCATGCTCTCCATGCCGCCGGCGATGGTGAGGGTGGTCGATCCCGCGATCAGCTGGTCGTGGGCGATCATCACCGCGCGCATGCCCGAGCCGCAGACCTTGTTGACCGTGGTCGCGCCGGTCGCTTCCGGCAATCCCGCGCCGAGCGCCGCCTGACGCGCGGGCGCCTGACCCAGCCCTGCGGGCAAAACGCACCCCATGATCACGTCGTCCACATCGGTGGCGTTGAGGCCGCCGCGCTTCAGGGTTTCGGCGATGGCGGCGGAGCCGAGCTCGACCGCCGTGAAGCTTGAAAGCTCGCCCTGAAACGCGCCCATCGGCGTGCGGGCCATGGAGACGATGACAACCGGATCTTTGGCAGGATCATTATTTTGCATATCTTACCTCATAGGTTGGGCGCGTTGCAGAACAACGGCCTTGTTTGTTGCACTGCGATAAATCTAGGCCTGCCCCGCCGAAAGAACAACGAAAATAATTCGCCCCTGAACTCAGGCGCTATCCTCTTGAATTGACGATTTATTTTGAGATTCTCTCCCGTTCCTCGCCATCAAGATAAAAGGCGGCGAGATGCCAGATGCCGCGCGAGATGTCCGGCGCGTTTTTGAAGCAGACGTCATACGGCGGCTCCAGCCGCGACATGCGGCGGAGTTCTTCGGCGAGGTTTTTTCATGTTCCTGGCGTGGATGCTGTCGTCTTTGCGCACGGTCTTGCTCCCTTTCAAGAAGAAGGCGCCAGAGAGAATTCTCTGGCGCCGGGAGTTAAGAAGTCGTAACTAGACGACCGCGACGGCCTTTAAGCCGAAGCTCTGGACATGCGCCGCCGCCTCCCGGGCATGAAAGCCGGAGAAGCGACGTGATATACGGTCACGTCACCGCTAGTTACGGGATTCTTAAGCCCCGGTTGCCGCAAAAAATGCGGCGACAGCGCAAGTGTAAACGGCTCCAAAGAGAATGGAAAGACGAAAGCGGATCTTCAAAAAAGAAGAGGCGCTCCCCTTGGGGAACGCCTCTCTTTTAGTCCGAACAAACAAGTCGTTCAGGCTAGACGGCCAGATTAGAACTGGATGTCCGTGCCGAGGGTGACTTGCTGGAAGTTCGTGTGGGCAGCACCCGTGGGATCATACGCACCCCAGGTGACAGCGCCGCGGAACGTCATGCCGGGAGCGAACGTGTAACCGCCGCCGAGAGCATAACGATGAACCGTGGAAGAACCGGTCGCGGCAGCCAGCAGGCCCTGGTCGAACTTCTCGTGGAAGTAGGACAGACCGGCATGGTACGGACCGTTGTCGTATGCAGCACCGAAGTCATAGACGATGGTGTCAGCACCGCCGGTCGCGCCGGAGATACCGTTGTTGGAGTGCTTGTACGCACCGCCGAGGCTGAAGCCCTGCATCGCCACGTTCGCACCGAAGTTGTAGGTCTTCAGAGCGGTCGTGCCGACCGTGCCGGCAGTGCCGGTGGTGTTTTCAGACGCGGCGTAGGAATAACCGGCGCCGACGCTCATGGCTACGCCCTGATAAGCGCCATCCCAACGGGCGGCGACTTCCCAAGGAGCCTTGAACTGCGTCAGGACGTTCGTCGTGGAAGGAGCGCCAACGCTGCTGCCGACGAGCGACTGGTTCGGGTACGGAGCGTAGGACAGGCCAGCCTGGAAGCCGTTGAATTTCGGCGTCAGGTAGGTCAGGCGGTCCGTGCCGCGGAAGTCAGCTTGCTGGTAGTCGAGAACGACGCCAGCGAGGTTGCTGTTCCAGGCGGACGTGTTGAGGTCCTGCACGTAAACGCGCATGCCGTCGACGTTGCTGTCGGCCGAAGGAGCGGCGACTTGCAGCAAGTAGGCTGCGCCGTCTTCTTCACCGAAGTTGACGCGGCCCCAGCCGCCCTGACCGTAGACGTAAGCTTCGTCAACGATCGTGGTGTTGGTGGTCGTCGATTGCGGGAACTGGCTGGAAGAAGCGACCAGGCGCGAATTGATGGCCGTCGGAGCAGCGGCGGCGATTTGCTGACCAGCGACGTACATTTGGTAGTGCGCGCCGACCGTCAGGCCGTTGTCGAGGGTGGTTTGGCCGTTGATGTGCAATTCGCTGTCGCGAACGAACTCATACTTGGCGATGTTCGTGCCGGCGGCGGGGTGGTTGTTGGCATAGACGCCGTAGCCATCGAAATAGCCGCCGAGGTCCATCTTGAGCGCAGCGTGCGCGGACGTGGCCATGAATGCCACACCGACGAGCGCCGTGCTTGCAATAAGCAGTTTTTTCATTCTGTTTTCTCCATTGATGCCCTTCTTTTGAAGATGAGGGCGGTTTGATAAAGAAGCGCAAGGATGGGCTGAATGACCCGTTTTGCGCGTTCCTCTAGAGAAGTAGGGCGGTTTTTTCAAACCGTCAATGAAGGCAAGCGGTTTTCTGTGATAAAAGGCGTACACTGTTGCATGAAAAACACATTTTCGCCCGTTTCTTGACATAAGAATAAAATACCCCTGTTCATAACCGCCTGCGGATATCGCCTTTAAAAAGAAACGGCTCCGTGCTAATCAGTGATATTATCGAACGTCTTTCAAGGGGATATATACTATGAAGAGTGTCTCGCGTTTCCTGTCCGCCCTCGCCGCGCTGACCGTCGCGGCCAGCCTTTCGGCCTGCGCGCCCGGCTCGATCCACACGCAGGCGAGCTATCCGACCCGCGCGCGCGGCTCGGACAAGATTCAATATACAGACCAGCCGCGCACCACCATCTTCGGCAAGGGCAAGGACCTGACCTCCGCCCTCTTCTCCAGCGGCAACAAGAACGCCTCGCGGAGCGGCGTCGGCGTCAACAGCTATCTGTGGCGCGCCTCGCTCGACACCATCGCCTTCATGCCGGTCGCCTCGGCGGACCCGTTCGGCGGCACGATCCTCACCGACTGGTATGAAGACCCGGGCCACCCCGGCGAGCGCTTCAAGATCGACGTCTATATACTGGACAGGCAGCTCCGCGCCGACGGCGTGCGGGTTTCGGTCTTCCGCCAGAAGATGGTCAAGAACCACTGGCGCAACGAGAAAGTCTCTCCCGACATGGCGAACAATATCGAAAACGCCATCCTCACCCGCGCGCGAACCTTGCGCGTGACAGACTTGTCCCTGCCGCAGTAGGGGCGGAACATGACGGGACAGGAAAGATATAACGTCGCGGAAACCGAACGGCGCTGGCAGAAGGCCTGGGACGGGAAGAAATGCTTCGCCGCGCAGGAAGATCCATCGCGCCCGAAATTCTACGCCCTCGCCATGTTTCCCTATCCTTCCGGCAAACTGCACATGGGGCATGTGCGCAACTATTCCTTGAGCGACGTCGTCGCCCGCTTCAAGCGCGCGCAGGGCTTCAATGTGCTGAATCCGATGGGCTGGGACGCCTTCGGCCTGCCCGCCGAAAACGCGGCGCTGGAGCGCGGCGTGCATCCGCGCAAGTGGACGCTGGAAAATATCGCGGTGATGAAAGGCCAGCTCAAATCCATGGGCCTCGCCATCGACTGGGAGCGCGAAGTCACCACCTGCCTGCCGGAATATTACCGCCACGAGCAGAAATTCTTCCTCGACTTCCTGAAAGCCGGACTGGCTTACCAAAAAGAAAGCATGGTCAACTGGGATCCGGTCGATAATTGCGTATTGGCCAACGAGCAGGTGGTCGACGGCAAGGGCTGGCGCTCGGGCGCGCCGGTCGAGCGCCGCACGCTCAAGCAGTGGTTTTTGAAGATCACCGATTTCGCCGACGACCTGCTCGACGGCCTCAAAACGCTCGACGGCTGGCCGGACAAAGTCCGCCTCATGCAGGAGAACTGGATCGGCAAATCGCAAGGCCTGAAACTGCGCTTCGACATCGTCAATCATGAAGACCGCCAGATCGAGATTTTCACCACGCGGCCCGATACGCTCTTCGGCGCGTCGTTCGTCGCGCTCGCGCCCGATCATCCCCTGTCGCTGGAGCTCGGGGAGAAAGACGCGGGAATAAAAGACTTCATCGCCGAATGCCGTCGCCTCGGCACCTCCGAGGCGACGCTCGAAAAGGCCGAGAAAAACGGCTTCGACACCGGATTGCAGGTGCATCATCCCTTCCTCAAGAACAAGACCCTGCGCGTCTTCATCGCCAACTTCGTGCTGATGGACTACGGCACCGGCGCGATCTTCGGCTGCCCCGCGCACGACCAGCGCGATCTCGATTTCGCCCGCAAATACGCGCTCGACGTGCAACCCGTCGTCATCCCCCTCTCATCCGATCCCGGCACGTTCACGGTCGAGAACGAGGCCTACACCGGCCCCGGCCATCTTTGCCATTCCGACTTCCTCAACGGCATGACGGTCGAGGACGCGAAAGCCGAAGTGATCCGGCGCATCGAAGGCATGAACAGGGGCGAAGGCACGACATTGTACCGCCTGCGCGACTGGGGCGTTTCGCGCCAGCGCTACTGGGGCTGCCCCGTGCCGGTGATCCATTGCGAAAAGTGCGGCGTCGTGCCCGTGCCTGAAAAGGATTTGCCCGTCACGCTGCCCGAAGACATCGACTTCAAGAAACCCGGCAACCCGGTCGCCAACCACCCGACGTGGAAAAACGTCGAATGCCCGCAATGCGGCGGCGCGGCGGCGCGCGAGACGGACACCTTCGACACCTTCTTCGAAAGCTCGTGGTACCAGTTCCGCTATACCGACGCGCACAACACGGAACGCGGCTTCGACAAGGCGAAAGCCGACTACTGGGCGCCGGTCGACCAGTACATCGGCGGCATCGAGCATGCCGTCATGCACCTTCTCTACGCCCGCTTCTTCACCCGCGCGCTCAAAAAATGCGGCTATATTTCGTGCGAGGAGCCTTTCACCGCGCTGTTCACGCAAGGCATGGTCACGCACATGTCGTACAAGGACGAAGACGGCAAGTGGATCTATCCCGACGAAATTGAAAAAGGACACAATGGCGCGCTGGTCAGGAAATCCGACGGCGCGCCGGTCGCGCCCGGCCGCATCGAGAAGATGTCGAAATCGAAAAAGAACACCGTCGATCCCGTCGAGATCATCTCCGCTTACGGCGCGGACGCGGCGCGCCTGTTCATCCTCTCCGACAGCCCGCCGGAGCGCGACCTCGAATGGACGGAGGCCGGCATCGACGGCGCGTGGAAATACGTGAACCGCTTGTGGCGGCTTGTCAATGGCGGCGGCTCTGCGCCGCACGAAGGGCGCGGCGGGGCCGCGGCTGACGCAGACGCTTGCATGGCGCTACGCCGCAAGATCCACGTCACCATCCGCGACATGACGCAGGACCTTGAAAAATTCCACTTCAACAAGGCCGTGGCGAAGATGCGCGAGCTTTCCAACGCGCTGGAGGCCTTTGACGGAGACGCAACCGTTTTCCGCGAAGGCCTCGAAACGCTCATCAAGCTGATGTCGCCGGTCATGCCGCACCTCGCGGAAGAACTCTGGGCGCAGCTCGGCCACGCGACCATGGTCGTCGATGAAAAATGGCCGGAGGCGGATCCCGCGCTCTGCGTCAGCGACAGCGTCACCATGGCGATCCAGGTCAACGGCAAGCTCCGCGCCACCGTGACGCTCCCGCGCGGCATGGAAAAACAGGCGGCGGAAAAGGCGGCGCTCGCCGAAGACGCCGTGCAAAAGGCGCTGGACGGCAAAAGCCCTAAAAAAATCATCGTCGTCCCGGACAGGATCATCAATGTGGTGGTTTGAAAAAAATATCCGCGATACCCGCCCGCTCCGCGGGCTAAACCATGCCGCAACCGCGACTGGGGGTAATAAAAATACCCCGACTGCCCGCCCGCTCCGCGGGCTAAACCATGCCACAACCGCGACTGGGGGTAATAAAAATACCCCGACTGTTCTGCGTTCCGCTTCGCTTCACGCAACCGCGACTGGGGTTAAAAAACTATTCCTCGCGCTGGTCTGCTGCCTTGCGCTGGCGAGCCTCTCCGCCTGCGGCTTCGAGCCGATGTACGGCGATCACGGCGTCGCGGCGGCCACGGCGGCGGCCCTGCCCGACATCGAGATCGCCAGCATCCCCGGGCGCGACGGGCAATATTTGCGCAACCTGCTGATGGACAGGCTTTATACGCACGGCGCGCCCGCCGACGCGCCCTATACCTTGCGCTTCTCGCCGCTGGACAAGAACATCGTCGATCTCGGCCTGCAGAAAAACGGCACCGCGACCCGCGCGCAGATCGGCATCTCGACGGAAATGCAGCTCGCCGACAGCGCCAGCGGCAAGGTGCTGCTGACGCGCGATCTCAAGACCGTCGGCGCCTACAACCTGCAAGACGACCAGCTCGCCACGCTGATGAGCCAGCAGAACATCACCGAAAGCATCCTGCAGGAAATGCGCGACGACGTGGTGACCGACCTCAGCCTCTATTTCCGCCGCCGCGCGATAAAAGACCTGGCCGTGGCCGCCGCCGCGAAGCGCGCGGCCACGAAGAACACGACCATCGCGAAAAAAGAGGCCGCCGCGAAAAAAGAGGCCGCGCCCTCCGGCGCAGCGCCATGAAGCTCGCCTTCCGCGACATCGAGCCTTTTCTCAAAAAACCGCCCGCCCACGTTCTCGCCGTGCTGGTCTACGGGCCGGACGAAGGGCTGGTGCGCGAGCGGCTCGACCAGCTCGCCAGATCGGTGGTGGCGGACATCCGCGATCCCTTCAACGTCGTCGAATTCTCCGGCGAGGCCCTGAGCGACAATCCCGCCCGCCTGCTCGACGAGGCGCGGTCGATCTCCATGCTCGGCGCAAACAGCAAAGATGGCCGCCGCGTGGTGCGCCTGCGCGACGCTTCCGAGAAAGCCGCGGGCGCGGTCAGAAACGCGCTCGAAGGAATGAAGGACGGCGACAATCTCGTGCTCGTCGAGGCGGGCAACCTCGCGCCGAAGGACAAGCTCCGCGCGCTGTTCGAATCCGCGCCCAACGCCGCCGCCCTGCCCTGCTACGTCGACGACGCGCGCAGCATCGGACGCGTGATCGCCGACGCGTTGCGGAGCGCGGGCTACGCCTGTTCTGGCGACGCGCTCGCGCACATCGCCGCCAGCGTGGCGGGCGACCGCGCCGTCGCCCGCTCGGAGGTGGAAAAGCTCGTCACCTACATGGGCGGCGTCAAGAACATCACGCTGGAAGACGCCGTCGCCGCGACCGGCAGCAGCGCCGTCCTTTCGCTCGAAGACCTCGCGCAATGCGTCGCGGGCGGGGATTTCGCGCAAGCCGACAGGATCCTCTCTTTCGTCTTCTCCGAAGGCGTCGAGCCGGTGCGCGTCCTGCGCGCGCTGCAAAACCATTTCCTGCGCCTCTCGGTCACCAAGGCGCGGATGCAGCAGGGGCTCGACGTCGAAACGGCGATGAAGATGCTGAAGCCCGCCGTCTTCTGGAAGGTCAAAAACGCCTTCACGGCGCAACTCAACGGCTGGAGCGGCGCGCAGATCGAGCAGGCGCTCACCGTCCTGATGGAAGCGGAAGCGCGCTGCAAGCAGACAGGATCGTCGCCGGAAACCTTCTGCGGACGCGCCGTCCTCTCGCTCGCGCAACTCGGCGCCCGCGCCGTCAGAAGGCGTGCGTGAAACGCGATATCAACCGCGCGTGGAACGCGACATAAGCCGCGCGTGGAACGCGACATCAAAACAAGGGAAGAAGCGCAGCGCTCAATGCACGAAATCGTTCCCCGGCGCGAGCACGGCGCACGGCGTCCTGGGTTTTCCCATGTCGTTGCGCAGGCCTTCCACATAGCCGACGACCGTGATCAGCATCCGCGCCGCGGCTTCGCGCGGGTTGAGGTCTTCCGCCGCGACGGCATCGAGCTGCATTTTCAAATAGCGCGCGCGGCCGATATCCTGCGCCAGGCCCTCCGCCGCGAGATCGAACGCCTGTTGCTGCGAAAGCGCGGGCATGTCGAGATCCTTGTAGGCCTCGTTGCGCACATCCTGCGTGAAGGAGATCAGCGCGTTGAGCGTTTTCTCGGCCTTCTGCCAGGCGTTGAGATCGCTTTCGGAAGCGGCGGTGATCTGTTCGAGCAACGCATTGATGCGCGACATGTCCTGCATCTCGGCGAGGACGCCCGCCACCTGCGTTACATCCAGACCGCTCGATGCGTTAAACTTGCTTTTCATGACGTGTCTCCTCTTTTTTTAAGATATTAAATTTCAAGGCGAATCAATAAAACTTCCCGAAACTTTCCATTTCAGAAAATATATCAGAAGTTAATTACAATGTCAAGTATTATGTTTAATAAATAAAAGTCAGTATTTCGTGACCGGCAACTGCGTGAGACGTTCGATCAGGTCGTCGAGCTGGTCGAGGGATTTGTATTCGATGCGCAAGACGCCTTCCGTGCCCTCGCCGTCGATGGCGACCTTAAGGCCGAGCAGCGCTGTCATGCGCTCTTCGAGCGCCATCACGTCGACATCGCGCGGCACGTAGTTTTTCGGCTTGCGCTTTTGCGAAGCTCTGGCCTTTTTGTCGTCCGCGCCTTTGACGAGCGCCTCGGTCTGGCGGACGCTTAAGGATTTTCTGACGATCGCGTCGGCGAGCGGCTCGGGATTTTCAACGCCGATCAGCGCGCGGGCATGGCCGATGCTGAGCTGGCCGTCCTGCAGATATTTGCGCACGCGCGGCGGCAGCTTCAAAAGGCGGAGCATGTTGGCGACGTGGCTGCGGCTTTTGCCCAGACGGTGCGCGAGCACGTCCTGCGTGTGGCGGAACTCGTCCATCAGCCGCTGATAGCCCTCGGCCTCTTCGAGCGGGTTCAGGTCCTCGCGCTGGAGGTTTTCGATCAGGGCGATTTCCAGCGCGTCGTTGTCGCTCATCTCCTGAATGACGACCGGCACGTCGTGCACTTGCGCTTTCTGCGCCGCGCGCCAGCGGCGCTCGCCGGCGATGATCTCGTAAGAGACGCCGTCTCTCAGCGGGCGCACCAGGAGCGGCTGCAAGACGCCGTGCACGGCGATGGAAGCGGCGAGACTGGCCAGCGCTTCTTCGTCGAAGTGGCTGCGGGGCTGGAACTTGCCGGGCTGCAGGCGGTCGACGGGCAGCGTCCGCGGCGCGGCGGTCATGGATTTCGTTTCAACCGCGGAGGCGGCCATTTCCGAGGCGCGGATGATTCTTGATTCTGCACGCTCCGCCGTGCGTGATTCTGCACGCTCCATTTCATTTTGCGCGGGGCGCGCGGGCGCGCGTGTTTCCGCGCGCTGCATTTCATCTGGCGCGCGCTGCTTTTGACTGAAGGAATCCTCTTCGCGGCGGGCGTCCTGAAACAGCGCGTCAAGCCCGCGCCCCAATCCCCGTTTTCTCGTTTCCGTCGCCATGACGTTTCTCCTTGAAATTTATCCTGAAGCTTATGCCGCGCGCTTTTTCTCCGCGACGCGCGCGCGTTTGAGAATTTCCCGCGCCAGCAATATATAAGCCTGCGAGCCGGAGCATTTCATGTCGTAGACGATCGCGGGCAGGCCGAACGACGGCGCTTCGGAGATGCGCACGTTGCGCGGGATGACCGTCTCGTAAACCTTGTCGCCGAAGTGGGCGCGGACGTTCTCGGCGACCTGCGTGCAAAGGTTGTTGCGGCGGTCGAACATCGTCAGCACCACGCCCATCAATTCAAGATCGGGGTTGAAGCTGCCGCGCACCCGCTCGATGGTGTTGACGAGATGTGACAATCCTTCGAGCGCGAAGAACTCGCACTGCAACGGCACCAGCACGCCGTCGGAGGCGATCAGCGCGTTGAGCGTCAGCAGGTTGAGCGACGGCGGGCAATCGAACAGGACGTAGTCATACTTATTGTCTGCGACGCCGACAAGTTTGCCGCCGGTGGCGGCGTCGACAGGTTTGCCGTCTGCGGCGGTGGGGTTCAAATCCGCGGCGGCGGAGGACACGCCATTTTCCGCGTCGTCGAAATTCTGATTTTGACCGCCCGTGCCGTTTTGGCCCGCATTTGCCTCTGTGGCGTCTTGCGCGCCCAAGGGTGCCGACATACCCGGCACTGCGCCAAACGCGTTCTCCGCGCCTCTCAGCGCTTCCTTCAAACGGAACTCGCGCTGTTTTACGTCAATTAACTCGATCTCCGCACCGGAGAGGTGGATCGATGCCGGTATTACGGAAAGATTAGGCACGCGCGACGGCACCGCCGCTTCTTCCACCGTGCATTCACCGAAAAGAAGCTCATACGTGCCATGCGTGCGGTCGGCGCGGTCGATGCCGAGGCCGGTCGAGGCATTGCCCTGCGGGTCGAGATCCACCACCAGCACTCTTTTGCCAACCGCGGCCAGCGCTGTGGCGAGATTGATGGTCGTCGTGGTCTTGCCGACCCCGCCTTTTTGGTTGGAGATGCTGACGTATTTCGTCTGTGCGCCTGTTTTCATGATGGTTTATTTGTAGTCCAGATCCGCGCCCGCAAGCAAGGAGAATCATTTGCGGATGATCGGCTTTTACGCCGCCGCTGGCGGTCATTTTTCTCCCTTGCCGCTGTTTTGTGCCGCTGTGTGCTTGAAAACAAGAGATATTTGAAACCGTTTCACGCTGTTTCATGGGATTTGGGAGAAAATGTTTCACGTGAAACATTTTTGAAAGAATGCCGCCCGCCCGCTTCGCGGGCTAAACACTTAGGCAACCGCGTCTGGACTTTAAAAGAAAACGCCGACTGCCCGCCCGCTTCGCGGGCTAAACACTTAGGCAACCGCGTCTGGACTTTAAAAGAAAACGCCGACTGCCCGCCCGCTTCGCGGGCTAAACACTTAGGCAACCGCGTCTGGACTTTAAAAGAAAACGCCGACTGCTCTGCGCCGAAGACGGCGCAACCGCGTCTGGCGTTGATCACTTTGCCGCGAGGTTGGAAATCTCCAAAACACGTCCCGCGGGATCGCTCAGGCTGGGGTGGATCTCGACTACGAAATCAAAGCGTTTTTGGGCTTTTTCAATCTCTTCCTTGTATTTTTCACCCTTTAAAAACAAGCACTTGATATTGTTTCCAGCCGCAAGGCGGCAGCTCATGGCAAGAAGGTCCTTCAACGGCGCCAGCGCCCGCGCCGTGATGACCTCCAGTCCCTCGATCGCCACCTCTTCCACCCGGTCATCGTGGATAATTACAATATTTTCAGGGGCCGACTGCCCGCCCGCTTCGCGGGCTAAACCATTAGACAACCGCGACTGGCCTTCAAAAGAAAGCGCCGACTGCTCTGCGCTCCGCTCCGCTTCGCGCAACCGCGACTGGCCCCATGTTTCACGTGAAACTTCACGCAAAAAAGTCGCCTTGCGCACGTCGGATTCAATCAAATGCACCTCGCCCGCGCCCATCATCGCCAGAACCAGCCCCGGAAAGCCCGCGCCGGAGCCCATATCGGCCAGTTTGACCGGCTTTTGCGGGAGATATTTGAAAAGCTGTGCCGAGTCTAAAAAATGCCTGATATCAATCTCTTGCAATGTGCTTTCACTCACCAGATTGATGGTTTTCTGCCATTCGCGCAACAGCCGCGCATAGACCTTGAACATCTCCAATGTTTCACGTGAAACATTTTCTAAAGTCGCCGACTGCCCGCCCGCTTCGCGCAACCGCGACTGGCCTTTAAAAGAAAGCGCCGACTGCTCTGCGCTCCGCTCCGCTTCGCGCAACCGCGACTGGCGCATGATAACATCTATATTCATCATGAAATCGGGGCTAAAATCAGGCAACTTTCTTCTCTTTCCGTTTGACGTGGCGGAGCAAGGCAATCAGTGCCGCGGGCGTGACGCCCGGAATACGCGCCGCCGCGCCGAGCGTTTCCGGCTTGAATTGCCCCAGTTTGACGCGCATTTCGTTGGAAAGGCTGCCGACGGTTTTGTAATCCAGATCATGCGGCAGCGCCAGCGCCTCGTCGCGCCGGAAAGCCTTGATATCCGCCTCCTGCCGCTGGATATAACCGGCATAACGGGCGTCGATTTCCACCTGTTCGGCGATGTCTTGCGGGATATCGGCCAGTTCCGGCCAGATTGCCTTCAGCACGTTGAAATCGATCTCCGGATAGCGCATCAGCTCGTGCGCCGTGCGCCGCACCCCGTCCTGATTGACCTTATAGCCCTTGCGCGCGAGCTCGACCGGCAGCGCGGAGAGCCTTTGCATTGTTTCACGTGAAACATCGAGCTGCTTTTGCTTGACTTCGAAGGCTTTTGCGCGCGCGGAGCCAACGCATCCCAGGGAAACGCCAAGCGGCGTCAGGCGCTGGTCGGCATTGTCCGCCCGCAGTAAAAGCCTGTATTCCGCGCGGCTGGTGAACATCCGGTACGGCTCGGAAACGCCCTGCGTCACAAGGTCATCCACCATCACGCCGATATAGCCGTCCGCCCGATCCAGCACAAAAGTCTCCGCGCCGCCCGCCGCGAACAGCGCCGCATTCAGCCCGGCAACCAGTCCCTGCGCCGCCGCCTCTTCATAGCCCGTGGTGCCGTTGATCTGCCCCGCCAGAAACAGGCCGGGAACGGTTTTGGCTTCCAGCGTGTGTTTGAGAGAGCGCGGGTCGATGTAATCATACTCCACCGCATATCCGGCTTGCAAAATCGTCGCGTTTTCCAGCCCCGAAATGGTTTTGATCATCGCCGCCTGCACGTCCGCCGGAAGCGAGGTCGAAATGCCATTGGGGTAAACGGTGTGATCGTCGAGGCCTTCTGGTTCAAGGAAGACCTGGTGCCGGTCTTTATCCGCGAAACGGACGATCTTGTCCTCGATCGAGGGGCAATAGCGCGGGCCGGAAGATTTGATCTGCCCGGAATAAATCGGCGCGACGTGCAAATTTTTTCTAATTATATCATGCGTTTGCGTATTTGTATATGTAATATGGCAACTAATCTGCGACACTCTGATCTTATCCGTCAGAAACGAGAACGGCACCTGCGGATCGTCGCCCTTTTGCTCTTCAAGGACACTTCGGTCGATCGTGCGGCCGTCGAGCCGCGCGGGCGTGCCGGTTTTCAGACGGCTCATCGGCAGGTTCAGCTTTTCAAGACTCAAAGCCAGGCCGACGGAGGGTTTCTCCGGCTTGTTCAGTTCCTCCGCGCCGCCGAGCCTGCCTGCCTGTTGCTGAGTGGTGCCGCGGTGGATGACGCCGCGCAGGAACGTGCCGGTGGTGACGACCAGCGCGCCGCAGGAATAATTCTCTCCCGATGTCGTCAAAACGCCTGTCACACGCGTGTTTTCATCACGCACGATGTCTTCCGCCCCGTCGCCGATGACGGTCAGGTTGGGATAATCGAGCAGCAGCGCCTGCATGTTCCGGCGGTAGAGCTTGCGGTCCGCCTGCGCGCGCGGCCCGCGCACCGCCGGGCCTTTGCTGGCGTTGAGCATGCGGAACTGGATACCGGAAACATCCGTCACACGGCCCATCACGCCATCGAGCGCGTCGATCTCGCGCACCAGATGCCCCTTGCCGAGGCCGCCGATCGCCGGATTGCACGACATCACCCCGACGGTATCGATTCGATGCGTCAAAAGGAGCGTTTTTGCGCCCATGCGCGCGGACGCGGCGGCGGCTTCGCATCCGGCATGCCCGCCGCCGATAATTATGACATCGTACTTGTTGTTGTTTTTCATGATGTTATCTTGTTAATTTAAAGTTAATCTATCCACAGGCTCATTTTCGGGTTACTATACATCATAAGCAAGAGTATAATGGTTAAGGAAAATAGTTAAACCACTTGCGCGAAAAAAGCAAGCGGCAAGAAGACGGAGAATAAAAGAGAGTGGTGCGGCAGACGCGACATGACAGGCAAAACGGCACAGCGGGCCCCTTGACCCGCGCCTTTCGCGGCACGCGTCTTGATATGCTGGAAAAGATGTTCGTCGCCACGCCCGCGGGGCAAGACCGCGCCGCCGCCGAAGCCGTTCTGCAACAGTTTCATGGCGCAACGCGCCGTCTGCGCCTCAGCGAAAACGCCTTTAACAACCGCGCCCGCGCAAGACAGGGCGCGAAGCCCAGCCTGCTCAAGCACCTGCGCGATCCGGAGCAGTTCGCGGCGATACGCGCCTTTGGCGCCGCCAAGCAGGCGTTGCTCTCGGTCAATCCGGATATAGGGCGAAAAATCGCCCGTCTGGCCATCGCCGAAGATATCGCCCTGCGCGGATCGGCCGCGCCCGCCGCCGCGCCCCAACCGGCGGCTTTCCGCCGCTAAAATACGGCGATATTTTCCCATATATTATAAACATTGCTGGTTTATTTTCAGAAATCCATTGCATAACATATAAAACTTGTCTAGCATCTCCGTGTATCTGTAAATTCAATACGGGAGAGTCTCGAAAATGTCCGCGAAAAAAGATGAAAAAAGAGCGCTCGAAAACGCCGCGTTGCGCGCCGCAATAAAAGAGCAGGTCGACGCCGTGGAAACGCGCGTCGACGCCATGGACAACATCCGCGACCCGGCGCAGAAAATTCTCGCGCTCATCGAACTGCGGGAAGATTTGCACGCTGCCGTCGCGCAAGTGGATCGCCTTCAAGAGACGCTTGCCCGCAAGCGCGCCGCCCGCACGCCGAGAACCTATGCCAAACGCGTCGCGCTGACATTGACCTGCATGACCATTGTTGGCGGCATGGCTCTCTATACGTCGGGTGATGACCCGGACTGGACGTCGATAAGAGATATAGAGAAAGAACGCGCGAAACTCCGCGACGAGCCCATGATCCGCGCGGAACAAAAAAGACTGGCGGACTGCGTCGCGCGCACGGGAGAACTGCTGGCCGCCGCGACGGAACTTTGCGATCTGCAGGAGCTTTCCAAATCGCGCCACTTCGCCAGACTTTATAAAGTCTATGAGCCGGTGCGCGACCGTTTTCAGGCCGCGGCCGCGGCGCAATCCGCACTCGGCGACAAGCGCTTCGCACCGGCCGAGAAGCCGCCCGCGCAGCAGGCCGCCGCAAAACCGGCAGGCAAATCCATAGACCCCGCGCGCTACGATCATTTCATCAAAGGAGTGTAACGCCATGTCGGGAAAAAAAGACGCGCGCCACGCCAGCGAACACGCCATACTTGCCGCTGACCTGCAAGCTTTCTTCGATAAATACGAGCAAGAGCGCATCAAAACCGGCAACATCGCCGACCCCGGTGAAAAAATCATGGCGTTGCTGGACCTGTTCGGGCGCATGGCGGACGAAGACAAAACACCGGAAATAGACCGGCTGGCGAAAAAGCGCGCCGCACGCACGCCGAGAACCTATGCCAAGCGCGCCGCAGGGATATTAGCCTTTATGACCCTTGTCGGCGCGATAGTGGTCAGCGACTGGGAGGCGCAATGGATCTCGGTCCGCCAGCAGGAAGAAGAGCGGAAGAATATTCTCGCCGACGCCGCCGTCGGCAGTCTCGCCCGCAAAATAAAAGAACAGCGTCAGGCCGTATGGGAGAGCCTCCAGGAGATGGTCAACACCTGCGACCTGCAACAACTCGTCCATTCGCCGCGCTTTGGCGAAATCTATGACATGGGCTACGCCAGATACCACTGTTGCGCGCCGCTCCACGCCCGTTTCGCCGCCGCCGCGGCCCTGCCAAAACCGGAAACCGCCGCCAAAACGGAAACCGGGCCGGAAACCGCCGCCGCGCCGTGCAAAACGATGAGATCCTACAAACATTTAACTTTGGAGCCGTAACATGGCACGAAAAAATAAAACCGATCGCAATCAGGAAAACGCGCTTCTCAAGGCCGAGATCGAAAAAGAGGTCGCGGACGTCACGGTGCAATACAATAAAGCCATGGCGATCAAAAACGATCCGGCGAAGCAGATTCTCGCTCTGAATAACCTGCAATATTGCGCCAGATACACGGCCAGTCACATCGAACGGCAGGCGCGAAATCTTGTTTCCGCGCGGGCAAAAGAAGGCGCAAAACATACCGGCAGAACCTACGCCAAGCGCGCCGCCGTCATGGCGGGCTATGCGACAGGCGTCGGCGCGCTTGTTATATGGGCCGATATTCTCAATCACAAAATCACTGACGCCGACAGAAACATACCTCCGCTCAATACGACGTCCCAAAAAAGCGAATCGGATTTAGAGGAAAAAGAAAGGAATGCGCTCTATGCCGCCATCGGCTTCTGGCCGGCGCGCGACAAACTTTATACACTGGCGCAAACCGCTCATAAACTGGAAGCCGACCTCATCGAGAAAGCCCCTCTCAGGGAACTGGCCAGGTCGGCGGATTTTGAAGCGCTTCTCAAGGGGTATCCTTCGTTGCGCGAACGCTTCACCGCCGCCGGAATCAGCGCGCATAAAGAAGACCCGCAGCAAAAAGCGCCCGCAACAGCAACCGCAACGCCGCGCAGAACGGTCGGCTCTTACAAGAATCTGATCGACAGCCTTTCCTGATCGGCGCCGTTTTGCCGTCGGGGCGTAGCGGTTGCCCGCGCGGCTTTTACGCCAGCTTCGCCAGCAGTTTTGCGCGCGTCGCATCGTCGATGAACGCTTCCTCGATCGCATTGCGGGTGATGCGCGAAAGTTCCGCGTCGCTGAAGGCGAATTCTTCTTTGGCGATCGCGTATTCCTTGCCGATGCCGGTGTTGAAAAACGCGGGATCGTCCGAACCGAGCACGACTTTCAGTCCCGCGTCGAAAAATTTGCGCAAAGGGTGCGCGGCGTAATCCTTGAACGCGCGCAGGGCGAGGTTGCTGGAAACGCAGACCTCCGGCACGGCGTTTATTTTCTTCTGTTCTGCGATCAGCGCGGGATCGTCGACCGCCCGCACCATGTGGCCGAAGCGGCGGAGCTTTAAAATGTCGCGCGCGTCGCGGACGCTTTGCGGCCCCGCGGCCTCGCCCGCGTGCGCGGTGCGGAAGGGCAGGGCGGCGGCATCGAACGCCGCGTCATAGGCGGGCTTGAAGTCCGCGACCGTATAGGCGTTTTCATCGCCCGCCATGCCGAAGCCCGTCACCAGCGGATGCGGATTGTCATGGGTGATTTTGGCGACGCGCAACGCCGCCTCCGGACCGTAGTGGCGCACGCAGGTGGAGATGAACCGCGCTTCCATTCCCGTTTCCACTTTGGCTTTCTCGTAGCCTTTGGCGATCGCGGCGAGCATCTCGGGGTAGGCGAGGCCGACCATTTTTCCATGATCGACGGAAATGAAAATCTCCGCGTAAATGCAGCCTTCATCCGCACTGCGCTTCAGGTAATCATAGGTGATGTCGGTATAATCCTCCGCGCATTTCATCACGCCGGTGGCGTCGTCGTAGGCCTGCACGAACCCCTTGAGGTTGCCCGCCGCCGTGCCGTCGTCCGCCCAGGTGAATTTTCCGTTCCTGATCAGCCCTGCGGGCACGGCGATGTTGTTGCGGCGGGCGATTTTTTCCACCATCGCGGGCGTGATCGTGCCCTCAAGGTGGACATGCATGTCGGCTTTCAAAACAGGAGGTATGTTCATTACAGTTTCCGGCTTTGGTTGGCCTAGACGGCTTCCAGCACCGTCGCGATGCCTTGTCCGCCGCCGATGCACATGGTGGCGAGGGCGCGCTTTTTGCCTTCGCGCTTCATGATTTGCGCCGCCTTGGCGGTGATGCGGGCGCCCGACGCGCCGAGCGGGTGGCCGAGCGCGATCGCCCCGCCGTCGATGTTTGTTTTTTCCTGATCGAGTTTCAACTCCTCGATGACCGCGAGCGATTGCGCGGCGAAGGCTTCATTGAGCTCGATGACGTCGATGTCGGCAAGCGAGAGGCCCGCGCGGGCAAGCGCCTTGCCCGTCGCGCCGACGGGGCCGATGCCCATGATCTCCGGCGGGCAGCCGCATACCGAAATGGCCTTGATCCGCGCCATGATGTCGAGGTTGTGCGCCCGCGCGTAATCTTCCGAGCAGACCAGCGTCGCCACCGCGCCGTCGGTGAGCGGCGAGGAGGTGCCCGCGGTGACCGTGCCTTCAGCATCGAACGCGGGCTTCAGCCCCGCCAGCGCTTCCGCCGTCGTCTCCGGACGGATGCAGCCGTCTTGGGAGACGATCTCTCCCGAAGGCGCGGTGACGGGCGCGATTTCGTCCTTGAACTTTCCGGCGGCGCGGGCGTCGGCCGCTTTCTTCTGCGAGCGCGCGGCGAAGGCATCCTGCTTCTCGCGCGAGATATTGTATTTTCTGGCGAGGTTCTCCGCCGTTTCGCCCATGCCCATGTAGGCCTGCGGAAAGCTTTTCACCAGAGCGGGATTGGGCAGGGGGTTGAAGCCGCCCATCGGGATGCGCGACATCGATTCCACGCCCGCGCAGATAAAAGCCTCGCCCGCGCCCATGGCGATCGCCCCTGCCGCCTGATGAATGGATTGCATCGAGGAGCCGCAGAACCGGTTGACCGTCACCCCGCCGACCGAGACGGGCAGGCCCGTCATGTTGACCACGAGACGGGCGACGTTGAAGCCCTGCTCGCCCTCGGGGAAGGCGCAACCCATGATCAGGTCTTCGACGTCCGCGCCGTCGATGCCGCACTGTTTCAGCAGCGCCATGACCGCAGCGGCGGCAAGATCGTCAGGCCGCACGCCCGCCAGCGCGCCTTTGCCCGCGAAGTGAAAAGGCGTGCGCTTGTAGCCCGCGAGTACGACGTTTTTATCCATGAATATGTCCCCCGATTTGTTAACCCTTTCAAATATGGTGGACAAAACCGCGCCGGTCAATATGATAAGGCGCATGCAACGAACGCCCATAATGACGGACGACGACATCTCCCCGCACGACCTGCGCACGGTGCGGCTGAATTTCAACCGCACGCTGAACGGCGCGCTGCCGGAAACGCTCTCCGCCGCGCTGGAGGACCTGTGCGTTTCCGTATCCCTGCGCAACCGCGACGCGGACGACGGCGACGACTGGGACATCACGCTCACCACGCTCGGCGCGCCGGACAAGGCCGAGATCGTGCGCCGCGCGGCGGAAGCGGCCGCCGAAGCGGGTCTGCCGCGGTTGCTTGAGGAAAAAGACGTCATTGTGGAAAAACTGCCGGAAAAAGACTGGCTCCGCCATGTGCACGAGAACTTCCCGCCGATCGCCACCAGCCGGTTTTTCATTTACGGCTCGCATTACGACGGCGCAAAGCCCGAAAATCTCATCCCGCTGCAGATCGACGCCGCCACGGCCTTCGGCTCCGGCGAGCATGAGACGACGCGCGGCTGTCTCGAAGCGCTCGTCTGGCTGAAAGAGAAGGGAGAGACGTTCAGGAACGGATTGGACATGGGCTGCGGCTCGGGCATTCTCGCCATCGCCATGACGAAATTGTGGCCGGAAATAAAAGCCTCCGCCGTCGATATCGAGGAAGAAAGCGTCATCGTCACGCAGCGTCATGCGCGGATGAACGGCGCCGCGCTCGCCGCGCAGGCGGGCGACGGTTTTGCGACGCCGCTTGCCGGGCAAAACGCGCCTTATGATATCGTCACCGCCAATATTCTGGCCAACCCGCTGATCGCCATGGCTCCGGCACTCGTCGCGGCGCTCGGCGGCGGCGGCATCGCCGTGCTCTCCGGCCTGCTCCTGCGGCAAAAAGAAGAGGTCGCCGCCGTGCATGAAAAACTCGGCCTGCGCCGCGTGCACGAGGAAATCATCAAAAGCCGCAGCAATCCGAACGAGGGCTGGTGCGCGCTGGTCTTTCAGAAATAAAACCGGACGCGCGGGGCGGCTTTGCCTTTCGGCCCGAAAGCGTGTAGGATTTTCATCGCCGTTACAAAACCCCGCTTACGAAATATTACAAGGAGGATCCATGCGCACACGCCTTTTGCCAGCGATCGCTTTTGCTTCGCTCTTGATGTTAGGTCACGCCAGCGCCGCGCGGGCGCAACAGCAGCAAGCCGCGCAGGCGCAACAGCAGCAGGCCTCCGGGGCGCAACCGGCGGCGCAATCCTCCGGCGACGGCGCGCAGCCGCTCACCGAATACGACGACGTGCCGCCCGGCCTGATGATGATGAAAACAAAAGCGATGGCGGAGAAAACCGCGCCGGACGCCGATGCGTCCGACAACGGCGGCGCGGACCAGATCATGAACATGGCGGACATTCAAAATGCCTATCAGAGGGGGGAGTACGCCCTCGCGGCGGCGCATCTCAAGACGATCGCCAATGACAGTTATCCCGACGCGGAGGAATTGCTCGGCATCATGTATCTCAACGGGCAGGGCGTGAAAAAGAATCCCGGCAAGGCGATCAAGCTCCTGACCAGCGCGGCCAATGCCGGGCGCGGCCTCGCCGCCCATTATCTCGGGATCGTCTATTATACCGGCAACGGCGTGCAGCAGAACGTCGTCACCGCGACGATGTGGCTTTATATCGCCGTCAACAACAACCCCGCGGGCAACCCCGACAAGGCGCGCGCGCAAAGCGACCTTGACAACATGCTGGCGCAGATCGGCCGCCGCCAGCGCGAGAACGCCTACGGCCTTGCGCAAAGCTGGCTTCAGGATCACAACATGACGTCGACGATCGCCGCGCCGTGAATGGCGCGGGCCGAGGCGGCGGGCGTCGAAAAGGCGCCATTTTCCTAGAGATGGAGCGGATTTGAAGATGCGCGCGTGCCGCGCTGATGAGGAAGTTTAAGGACGCGCGTGCCGCGCTGATAAGGAAGTTTAAGGACGCGCGTGCCGCGCTGTCCAGGCACTCAAATCGACGATCTCCGCCGAGGCGCGGACGGAGTTCTTCAGCATCTCCATTTCCTTTTCCTGGAAGCTGCGCTCGAACTTGATGAACCACAAAAAGTTGGCGTTGGAGCGGTCCTCGACCGTCGCGTAGCAAAGGTCGGTCGGCAAACGCTTGCCGCGCAGGGAAAGATAGTTGTGGCCGTGCGGCAGTTCGCCCATCTTGCGGAACATTTCCATGTCGGCGTGGCCGTCTTTCTTCTGCGCTTTCATGTAGCCCGCGTCGTCGAGCAGCATTTGATGAATGATCCGCTTGTCGTGCGCCTTGGTGCAGCTGCCGTCGAAGAACCTGTCGTAGGCGGCGCGCGAGGCCTCGCCGTTGTTGAGCGAGCGGAAATCTTCCCGCGCCTGCGTTTCGAACGCGCGCGTCACCGCCGCGACCGGCGAGCCGGACATGAAATCCCACGTCTCCGGCAGGCCCGCGAGCTTCAGCTCCCATGCGACCTTGACCGCGATCATGAAAGCGTCCGCCTGCTGCGCGCGGTTGACCAGCACCGCCTCGTCCGGCTCGAAGCCCATCGGGTTGACGAAAGCGCCCTGATAATATTGCCACGCGCGCCGGAGTTCGCGGCACAGCATGCCGAGCAGGCCGCCGCGCGGATAATCCGGATTGAGGACGATCGCGCTTTTTCCGCCGCGCGGATAAAACTGCGACTGCGGCGTTTGCGAATCATAGGAAATCTCAAGCCTCTGCCTGTCCGCCTCTTCGAGCAGAACGGCGCCGGTGCGCGATTGCATCAAATCGTCACGCAAGGAAGCGAGCGTATCGCAGACCCGCTCCGCCGCCGCGTTCGGCATACAGACGCGTTCACGGTCAAGCCGCCAGTCGAGGCTGGCGCGATGGCTTAAATGATTTTCCTTGCCCTGGCGAAGCCGCCCCGCAGTGCCGCGGAAACGGCCGACTTTCGGTTTTTTTGCGGAAGGTTCAGCGTCGAAGCCGGATTCGTTGTCCATATTCATGTCACCCTATCAACCCTTTGTGTCGCCCGGCTTATCGCCGATGCCACCGGCTTGCCTGTTTTTTTTATTGCGACGTCCCTACACCTTCATCATGCATGAAGATGGTTAATGAACCCTTTTCCGCGAAAAAAAAGACGAAAAAACAATATTTTTATGTAAATAAAATTTATAGTTATGCCTGTTTTATGGCGGTTTTATTCAAGTAAACCGCAAAATACCCGCACCTGTATTTTTTTCAGAAATATATTGCATAATACAATAAAAGCGATATAGTACATGGGTATTTCAATAAGGAGAATCGATATGCGGAAAAACAAAGCGGAAAAACTGGCCGCTGAAAACGCGGCGTTTGCGGCAAAGGTCGCCGCATACATGACAGCGCTGGACGAAGAATTCAACGCCACCGGGAATATCTCCGACCCATACGAAAAAATCATCGCCTTGCGGGCATTCAAGAACAGCGCGGGTAAAGCAAAAAAAGATGTCACTGACCTTATGGAGACCCTGGCGCGTAAACGTTGCGCCCATAAGCCCAGCACCTATGCCGGCATTGCGGCGCTTTCCCCCGTCATCGCCATCGTCGGCGCGATGGCTCTTATAAGCAGTCCCCGCAGGTTTATTAGAGAATGGGACAATTCGGAATTCAGCACTCAAAAAGCCAAAAGCAAGGAGACCGCAAAGCTCAGGGCGATGGTGATAATGGACGCCTTTTATCAGACTATAAATGACCGGTGTGACGCCGCTGACGCTCAGATAAACGAGATCATCGAACATGGCGACCTGCGCGCCATCGCCCAATCGCCGCACTTCGAGAAGTTCCATGGAGAGTCCGAAGTCCTGCGCAAACGTTTCGCCGCCGCGGCCGCGAAACGCGCGGTATTCGGCGATGACGCCGCGCCGGAGCAAAAGCCGCCGCAGACGGCGCAGCAAGCTTCGCCGCGCGCGCCGATATCGCCGGAGAAATACGCGCACCTCAACGATTTCACGGGAAAATAAACAAGCGCCCGGCGCGTTCTTAAGCCGCGCTGTCCTGCAACACCGGCATGCCCTCGATTTTCAGGTCTTCCTCCGACATGCTGACAAGCCCGTCCGCCTGCACATGGATGCGCGTCCTGAACAGCGAGTCCTTGAAGACCATGAAAGCGGAAAGATTGAAGGTGCCGTCGGCATCGCGGCTTTCCAGCGTCACGGGCGAGAGCATCTCCTGCATCACCTTGCGGCCTTGCGCCGGCGGCTCGACCTGCCAGCGCACGTCATCGATCGTCTCGATGATCAAAAAGCGCCCGTGCCGCCCGCGCACGTAGGAGAAGAAGAACTTCACATACGGAATAACGGTCTGCTCGTCGAGGCGGATGGGCGCCTTTTCGTTCATCTCGTAGATGGCGCGGTTCGTCCAGTCGAGCACGCTGATCGCGCCCGGCTTGTAAAGCGCGTATTTGCGCGCGCCCGGCACGGTCGAAAGGTCGGTCAGCTCGACCAGCAGGTAATCGCCGTAAAACGGCAGTTTTTGGGTGCGCACCGTGGTGCTGCCCTGCATGAACGGCACCGGCGCGAGGAGCGGGTTGATTTCATCAAGCAGGCGCGCCGCCTTTTCATCGCCGAGTTTTTGCCAGTCTTCCATGTCGCTTTTATCCCCTCTTGTCTGCCGGAAATCATCCTATCGCCTTTCCCCCTTGTGGACAACCTTGCGGATAAACCGCCTAACAACCCTGTGACCGGATAGATGAGGCCGCGCATCAACAGATCCTGAAACCCGCATACAAAAAATATGCAGGGGCGGATTCCGGAGAAGAAAAGCGGGGATAACTTTATTTGACAGAAAACATCGATTCGCCACCGTTATCCACAGACCGTCGTAAAAACCGCTTTCCCGCGACAAAACGGGCTTTATACAAAAACCATCAACAAACGGGCGGGCGGCAAAGCGGGATACGCTTGTGGGCAAAACGGTGGGCTATTTTTCATCCCGCCTTTGCACAAGCCCAACAACCTCAAAAACCCTTATATAAATATATTATATTTTAAGAGGGATCGCGTTTGTGCGCACCGTCGAAAACTGGCATCCTCCATCCATGCAAAAGAAGGTTTTGATTCGAGCGGAAACGCAAACGCTCTTCACGCGCGCCCTGCACGGCGCGGCGACGGCGGAAATTCCTTTCTGGCTGATGCGGCAGGCCGGGCGCTATCTGCCCGAATACCGCGCCGTGCGCGAAAAGGCGGGATCGTTCCTTGATCTCTGTTTCACGCCGGAGCTGGCGGCGGAGGTGACGCTGCAGCCGGTCAGGCGCTTCGGCATGGATGCGGCGATTTTGTTTTCGGACATCCTCGTCGTGCCTTATGCGCTGGGGCAGGGTCTGACGTTCGCCGAAGGCGAGGGGCCGCGGCTCGATGAGGATTTCATCGCCCAGACGTTGCAGACGGGTGAAATCGATTTTGACGCTTTCGATGAGAAACTCTCGCCGGTTTTAGAAACGGTGACGCGCGTCCGCGCGGCGCTCTCGCCCGACAAGGCGCTGATCGGCTTTGCCGGCGCGCCGTGGACGATCGCCTGCTACATGATCGAGGGCCGGGGCGGAAACTTCGAAACCGCGCGGCGCCATGCGACGGAGAACCCGCAAGGCTTCGCTGCGCTGATCGAAAAAATCACGCAGGCGACGGCGCATTACCTCCTCGGGCAGATCGCGGCGGGGGCGAACGCCGTGCAACTCTTCGACAGCTGGGCGGGGCTTGCGCCCGCGGCGGACTTCGCGCGTTATTGCATCGCGCCGGTTCGCGCCATCGCCGAAAAAATCCGCGGCGCTCATCCCGCTTTTCCGCTGATCGGCTTTCCGCGCGGCGCGGGTCTGTTTTACGAAGATTACATCAGGGAGGCGGGCGTTTCCTGCGTCGGCGCCGACCAGCACGCGCCGCTGGAAAAGGTCCTTGCGCTGGCGGAGGGAAAAACCTGCGTGCAGGGCAATCTCGACCCGCTCGCGCTTTTGGCTGGCGGAGACGTTCTCGCCGCGCAGACGAAACGCATCCTCGCCGCCGCGGGCGACGCGCCGTTCGTTTTCAATCTCGGCCACGGGGTGATCAAGGAGACGCCGCCCGCGCACGTCGAACAGCTGGCGCGGATATTGAAAGACCACCGCCGCCGCGGGGCAAACGCATGATCGTCGCCAGAAAAACGACCGTCGAAAAAACCGCCGTCGTCCTGCTCAATCTCGGCGGGCCGCTGAAGGAAAGCGACATCCGCCCGTTTCTGTTCAGTTTCTTTCGCGACGAGAACGTCATCACCGCGCCCAACCCCCTGCGCTTCCTGATCGCGCTGTGGATCGCCGTCACCCGGTCGAAAGGCGCGGCGAAGGATTCATACGCGCACCTCGGCGGCAAGTCGCCGCTGCTTGAAAACACCGAAGCGCAGGCGCGCGCGCTCGAAGCGGAGCTGCAAAAGACCAATCCCGCGGCGAAAGTTTTCATCGCCATGCGCCACTGGCATCCGCGGAGCTTCGAAACGGCGGCGGCGGTCGCGGCCTTTCAGCCGGACAAAATCGTCCTTCTGCCGCTTTATCCGCAATATTCCACCACCACAACGCTCTCCGCCTTTCAGGACTGGGACCGCGCGGCGGAAAAAGCCGGACTTGCCTGCGTGCCGTCGCAACGGGTTTGCTGCTATCCCGAAAACGAAGGGTTCGTCGCCGCGTCGGCGGAGAAAATCCTCGAAACCCTGACCCGCGCCAAAGGGCAAAAGATCCGCCTGCTGTTTTCCGCCCACGGCCTGCCGGAAAAGATCATCCAAAGCGGCGACCCTTACCAAAAGCAGATCGAGCGCACCGTCGCGGCGATCGTCCGCAAGATCGACATCCCCGGCCTCGACTGGCAGGTGTGCTACCAGAGCCGCGTCGGGCGGCTCAAATGGATCGGCCCCCCGATCGACGAGGCCCTGCGGA
Source organism: Pseudomonadota bacterium (assembly GCA_021845905.1). GTDB lineage: Bacteria > Pseudomonadota > Alphaproteobacteria > Micavibrionales > UBA2020 > PALSA-926. Next base: position 41,098 of record JAJZVA010000002.1, on the reverse strand, counting down.
AGGCGGCGGACGACAAAACCGGCGTGGCCGTTTATCCGCTTGCATTCGTCTCGGAACATGTCGAGACTCTGGTGGAGCTCGACATCGAATATCTGCACCGCGCCGCGGCGCTCGGCATCGGCGCGTACTTGCGGGTTCCCGCCGTCGGCGACCATCCGCGCTTCATCGCCGGGCTCAAGAACCTCGTCCTTTCGGACGTAAAAGAGGATGTCCTTCCGGACGGGGCGCCGCAAGCCTGCGGCGCGAGATGCTACTGCAAGGAGAAAAAGAAATGACCGCTTTCATCATCACCCATTATCTCTGGATCAAGGCGCTGCACGTGATCTCCGTCATCTCGTGGATGGCGGGCATGCTCTATCTGCCGCGGCTCTATGTTTATCATGCGACGGCGGACAAGGGGTCGGAGCTTTCCGAGACGCTCAAGATCATGGAGCGCAAATTGCTCCGCATCATCATCAACCCCGCGATGATCTGTTCGTGGATTTTCGGCCTGATGATGATCGACGGGCACCGCGCCCTGTTGCAGGACGGCTGGCTCCATGTCAAGCTCGCCATGGTCATCGGCCTGCAGATCTTCCACGCGTTTCTCTCGCGCTGGCGCAAGGCCTTTCTGCGCGACGACGTGCCCCATTCGGCCAAATTCTTCCGTATTATCAACGAAGTGCCCAGCGCCCTGATGGTCATTATTGTGATCATGGTTATAGTAAAACCTTTCTGATTTTGTAAAGTTATTATTGACGTAATAAATGGAATCGACTATTTCTGCGTTTATAGAAAATAAATAAGGGAGAAAGTTATGAATGCTGATATTTTGAGAAGATCTGCCAGAGAAGATTCGGCAACGGAGGTTTCTATTTTAATTGAATATCACGGCAAAAGGGGAATTCAAGGCACCAATGCCTTTGGCATCAAGTTCATTGAGGAAGGCATTAGAGAATCCACCGTCGATAAAGAAAAAAAGCTGCAACTGCTCGATGTTTTCATGGGTCTTCCGGCCGCGCCCCTGCGGGAATTGCAGGAGCTCAAAACCGTCTTCGCCGCGCAGCAGGAAATGCTGACGGAAATGAAAGCCCGCGTTGATCTTCTGACCGGCACGATGGCCGCCTTCGCCGAAGCGGCGCAGAAAAAGCAGGAAAATGCGGCGCAAAAACCGTCCGCGTCCGGTGCGGCGGCGGCAAGAAGAAAACCCGTGCAAGGTCTTTAAAATTCGCCGGCTACCGCAACGCCTTTCAGGTTTCCGCTCGTAATGCGGGTACGCCTTCGTCCGGATTTTCAGGTCTTTTTGCCGTGAATTTCTGCCGCAAGGGCGGTTGACAGGCCTGCCGGAGCTGTTTATATTCGGCTCTGTCCACAGCATGCGGGAAGAAAACCAGTCCGACCCCAGGGACGCGCCCGCCGCCATTGCATCATGCAATGCCGCTCCTTTGAATTCAGTTTTTAAAACAGGCCAACCGACCCGCTTGAAAATTTTATCATTATCTCCCGCCTCCCGACGTTCCTGAACACCGTTCACGGCAGCGCCCCCAACCAACCCAACGACGATCCCAACCCAATGAAAGATATCCGACATGAATAAACGCAAGGGCCCCGGCCCGGAAAACACGCCCCCCGCAGGCCCGTCCGAAGAAGAGCTGACGGCGGCGCAGGATGCCGCGCCCGCAGGCGGCAAGCCGATGAACCTGCATGAGCTGAAGGCCAAGACGCCGCAGCAGCTTCTCGATTACGCCGAGGATATCGGCGTCGAGAACGCCTCCACCATGCGCAAGCAGGAGATCATGTTCGCGATCCTGAAGGAACTGTCCGAGCAGGAAATTCCCATCGTCGGCGTCGGCGTGCTCGAAGTGCTGCAGGACGGTTTCGGCTTCCTTCGCTCGCCGGAAGAAAACTATCTGCCCGGGCCGGACGACATTTACGTCTCGCCGAGCCAGATCAAGCGCTTTGGTCTGCGCACCGGCGACACGGTCGAGGGCGAGATCAGAAGCCCCAAGGACAGCGAGCGCTATTTCGCGCTCCTCAAGGTCAACAAGATCAACTTCGAGGATCCGGAGCATATCCGCCACCGCATCAACTTCGACAACCTGACGCCGCTTTATCCCCAGCGCAAGATCACGCTCGAGCTCGACAATCCGACCAAGAAGGCCATGACCCAGCGCGTCATAGAGCTGGTCGCGCCGATCGGCTTCGGCCAGCGCGCGCTGATCGTCGCCCAGCCGCGCACCGGCAAAACCGTGATCATGCAGAACATCGCGCAATCCATCGAAACCAACCATCCGGAAGCGTATCTGATCGTGCTTTTGATCGACGAACGTCCGGAAGAAGTGACCGACATGGATCGCTCCGTCAAAGGCGAAGTCATTTCCTCGACCTTCGACGAACCGGCGTCGCGTCACGTGCAGGTCGCAGAGATGGTGCTGGAAAAAGCCAAGCGCCTCGTCGAACATAAACGCGACGTCGTCATTCTGCTCGACAGCATCACGCGTCTGGCGCGCGCCTACAACACCGTCGTGCCGTCATCGGGCAAGGTTCTGACCGGCGGCGTCGACGCCAACGCGCTGCAACGCCCGAAGCGCTTCTTCGGCGCGGCGCGCAACATCGAGGAGGGCGGCTCGCTGACCATCATCTCGACGGCGCTGATCGATACCGGCTCGCGCATGGACGAAGTCATCTTCGAAGAGTTCAAGGGCACCGGCAACGCCGAAATCGTCCTCGACCGCAAGATATCCGACAAGCGCGTCTTCCCTTCGATCGACATCCAGAAATCCGGCACGCGCAAGGAAGAATTGCTGGTCGGCAAGGACGAGCTGCACAAGATGTGGATGCTGCGCCGGATTCTCTCGCCCATGGGCACCGTCGACGCCATGGAGTTCCTGCTCGACAAGATGAAGGACACCAAGAACAACGACGAGTTCTTCCGCGTCATGAACCAGTAGAGGGCGGCGAACCGCGCGCGCCCTGCACCTGTCCTGACCGGACAAGGCGCCGCCATGGCGGGCTGCGTCTGGCCCAGCCCGCCGCTGATGCGAAAGCAAGCGTCGGAAGCGGGCGTCAGCCCAGGTTCTTCTCCAGAAACCCGTCCGTCCTTTCAAAGGCAAGGTTGGCGGCTTCGGCGTTGTAGTTTTTGCCGCCCTTGCGCGCGAAGGCGTGGTCGACGCCCGGATAAGTGTGCATTTCCACCAGCGCGTTGTCCTTGAGGCCGGCGTTGATCTGCGCCTGCGCTTCGGGCGAGGAAAAACCGTCTTTCTCCGCGATATGCAGCATCAGCGGTTTTTTGATGTTTTTGGCCTCGCCGAGCAGGTCCTGCAGGCCGACGCCGTAATAGGAGACGTTGCAGTCCGCGTCGGAGCGCGTCGCCATCAGGTAGGCGAGCTTGCCGCCGAGGCAAAAACCGATGGTGCCCGCCTTGCCTGTGCCCTCGGGGTGCTGGCGGATGGCGGTGAGGGTGGCTTTCAGGTCTTCCACGCCCTTGTCGATATTGAAGCCGTTGAAAAGCTCGAACGCCTGTTTCCATTCCTCGTCCGTCCGGTCGGTGATGTCGACGCCCGGCTTTTGCCGCCAGAAAAGATCGGGGCAGATGGCGATAAAGCCCTCGTCGGCGAGATAGTCGCAAAAATCGCGCATGACCTTGTTGACGCCGAAAATCTCCTGAATGACCACCAGCGCGGGCGCGGGCGCCATTTCGGGAACGGCGACATAGGCGTCGAAGGAGCCGCTGCCGTCCGTGGCGGGAATGGAAACTTTCTTGTTCATGATCTTCTCCGGTGTTGTGGATGCGGTTTTTCACACGATAGAACGTAAGGGCTCCAAAAATCAACCGGCGTTTCCTGACGGCGCGGCCGCGCCGGACGGAAAAGCTAATCGTTCGCCGCGGGCGGCGCGGCGCGGGCCTCGCGCAGGATTTTTTCCAGCGCGGCTGGCGTCGTGGCGGGCGCAAGGCAGCGGTCGCCGAGGCACAAGACCGCTTCCGGCGCGCCGCCGTCTTTGAATATTTTCGTCAGCGCGGGCCAGGAAAGGTTGCGCGAAACGGCGTCGAACGCATCCGCGCCGCCGAGCGTCAATGTCGCGGGGTTTTGCACCATGTCGCCGCCCGTCAGCAGCGTCGCATAAGGGAAAAACCGCGCCGCGACGTCGCCCGCGAACGCTTCCGCGGTTTCCCTTGCGCGGCGCTCGTATTTCGCGTCGCCGGTCAGCGCGGAAAGCCGCGCCAGCGTGCCGACCAGCGTGCCGTTGCCTGACGGCGTCGCGTGGTCCTGCGCCGATTTGACGCGCACCGGGCCGTCATTTTGTTCCGCCGCCGTCATGAAATAGCCGCCGTCCTTTTCGTCGAGGAACGCCCTGTCAAGCGCCGCAACCCATCTTTCAGCCCACGCGATGTAATCTTTATCTTTCGTCACGTCATAAAGCGCCAGCGCCGCCGCCATCATGTTGGCGTAATCTTCCAGCAGTCCCGCGTGCTTTCCGGTATGAGGAAGCCTGTCTTGCGCCAGCCGGGCGAAGGCTTTTTCGGCGGCGGCAATCCATGCGTTTCGTTCGAGCGCAAATCCGGCGTTGGCCAGCGCTGCGATGGCGAGGCCGTTGACGTCGATGAGGATTTTATCGTCGCGGGCGGGCGGGGCGCGCCGGTCGCGCAATGATTTCAGTTTCTGGCGCAGGGGTTCGAGAAGCGCTTCTTCTTCCGCGTCGTAAACCGTGTGGCGCAGGCGGTTGAGGATATTCATCCCCTCCCAGTTGCCGAAGGCGGTGACGTCGTAGGCTTTTTTGAACGTCGCCGCGTCTTCGCCGAGCGCGGCGTCGATCTCTTTCGCCGTCCAGACGTAGTATTTTCCCTCAACGCCCCCGCTGTCCGCGTCGAGGCTGGCGGCGAAGACGTCATTGATGCGCAGATCGCGCAAAATGAATTCGACGGTCTGTCCGATGCGGTCTTTGAACAGCGGGTTTCGCGTCTCTTTATAAACCTCCGTCAGCAGGGAGACGAACAGCGCGTTGTCGTAGAGCATCTTCTCGAAATGCGGCTGAAGCCACTCCGCGTCGACGCTGTAGCGGGCAAAGCCGCCGCCGAGATGGTCGTAAATCCCGCCCCGGCACATTTGCGCGAGGCTGTGGATGACGGCGGCCTTGCAGGCGGGATCGCCGCTGCGCAGATGCGCGTTCCAGAGAAAATCCAGAATGGTCAGGTTGGGGAATTTCGGCCCGCCGCTTTCGGCGTCATGGGAGGACGCGCCGATGCCGCCGTGCGCGGGATCGATCAGGCTCAAATAATGCCGCGCGATATTGCCGAGCGCGGCGCGGGCCAACAGCGTTCCTTTTTGCGCGGTGTTGGCTTTGGCGAGCGCGGCGGTCAGGCTTTGGGCATTGTGGGCGATTTTGCCCGCTTCCTTGCGCCAGCTCCCGGCGATGGCGGTCAGGATATCGCGGAACGCCGGCATGCCGTAGCGCGGCTCCGGCGGAAAATACGTGCCGCCCCAGAAAGGCCTGCCGTCCGGCGCGAGAAACATGGTCAGCGGCCAGCCGCCCTGCTTGCCGATCAGCGCGAGGGCGGTCTGGTAGGCGGCGTCGATGTCCGGCCTTTCCTCGCGGTCGAGCTTGACGCAGACGAAATGCGCGTTCATCAGCGCGGCGGTCGTTTCATCCTCGAAGCTTTCGTGCGCCATCACATGGCACCAGTGGCAGGCGGCATAGCCGACGGAGAGCAACACCGGCCTGTTTTCATCCCGCGCTTTCTGAAACGCGGCTCCGCCCCACGGCATCCAGTCGACCGGGTTGTTTTTGTGTTGCAGAAGATAAGGGCTGGTTTCGTCTTGCAGAAGGTTCATATTGCGGATAGTTTACAGGAAACGGGGAAACTACGCCATGGCCTATTACAAAGCGCACGTCTTTTGCTGCTCGAACGAGCGCCCGCCGCGGCCCCTGGCCGCTGATAAAAATTCAGGCGCGGGAACCGCGCCGGGGCATGCGCGGGGATGCTGCAAGGAGAAGGACGCCGACAAGCTGCGCAACTACATGAAGGCGCGCATCAAGGAGCTGGGGCGGGAGGACGACATCCGCATCAACAATTCCGGCTGCCTGCACAGGTGCGAACTCGGGCCGACGATGGTCATCTATCCGGAAGGCGCGTGGTATTCGCCTTTTACGGTCGAGGACGTGGAAGAGATCATCCAGAGCCACCTTCTGAACGGCAAGCCGGTTCCGCGCCTGCTGCTCTCCGACGACCAGACGGAATTGCGTCCCGAACAGAAACAGGCGCGGGGCGCGTGATGGAGACGATCTTCGCCGTCGCCTCGGGGAGGAGCCCTGCGGGCGTGGCGATCATCCGCGTCTCCGGCCCCGCCGCATTGCTGACATACAAGAATCTCACGCGCCGCCCGGTGCCGGACGCGCGCATGGCGACCTTCGGCAGCTTTCGCGACCCGAAAACAAGGGCCTTGCTCGACAAGGGCATGGCGCTTTATTTTCCCAAGCCCGCGAGCTTCACCGGCGAGGACGTGATCGAATATCATCTGCACGGCGGCGCGGCGACGGTGAAAGGTTTTCTCGAGGTTTTGTCGCGCGAGGCGGACTGCCGTCTCGCGCAGCCGGGCGAGTTCACCCGCCGCGCGTTCGAGAACGGAAAAATGGATTTGACCGCCGCCGAGGCCGTGGCGGATTTGATCTCCGCCGAAACCGAGGCACAGAAAACGCAGGCGCTGGAGCAGCTCGCCGGGCATCTCGCCAGGCTTTATGAGGGCTGGGCCGCGGACTTGCAGAAAATCCTCGCCCATCAGGAGGCGGAAATCGAATTCCCCGACGAGGACATGCCCGCGGGCGTTGCGGCGGGATTGACGCCGCGGATCGAAAAACTGCTCTCTGAAATCCGCGCCCACCTTGACGACGGGCGGCGCGGCGAAAGATTGAGAAACGGCGTGCTGATCGCCATCCTCGGCGCGCCCAACGCCGGCAAGTCGAGCCTGCTCAACGCGCTTGTGCAGAGGGACGCGGCGATCGTCTCCGATGAAGCGGGCACGACCCGCGATATCGTCGAGGCGCATCTCGACTTGAACGGCTATCCCGTCATCCTCGCCGACACGGCTGGATTGCGCGACACGTCCGGCAAGGTCGAGGCCGAAGGCATCCGGCGGGCGAAGAAGATCGCGGGCGAGGCCGATATCAAAATCGTTTTGTTCGACGGCACGCAAGAGCCCGACGCGGAAACGCAAAAGCTGATCGACGGCACCGCCGTCATCGTGGCGACGAAAGCGGATTTGAAGAATTTTTCCGCGCCGCAAAACGCGCTGGAATTCTCGTCCGTCAGCGGCAAGGGGCTCGACGCGCTCTTGAAAGCATTGACGGAGAAAGTCTCCGGCCTGTTCGGCAAAAAAACCGGGCCGTCGCTGACAAGAGAGCGTCACCGCGCGGCGCTTGCGGAAACGGCCGCGGCGCTGGAGCGGGCGCGACAAGCCACCCTGCCGGAACTGGCCGCCGAGGATTTGCGTCTCGCCTTGCGCGCGCTCGGGGGCATCACCGGGCGGGTGCATGTCGAAGACCTGCTCGACCGCATTTTCAAGGACTTCTGCATCGGAAAATGACGCCGCCGAGGGATACGCTTGCATTCGCGCCAGAATCCCTCTATACATGGCTGAAACCCCCTAAAATCATGGTTTCGCCGCGCGAGGAGCGAATCTTCGCGCGTTTTGTCGTGTGTTCTATAGTGGAGAATGAAATGCGCATTGAAGCCGACCGCAAGCTTGATTTCGACGACGTCCTGATCCGCCCCAAGCGTTCGCGGCTGAAATCCCGCGCCGAGGTGGATTTGAGCCGCACCTTCAGGACGCCGCACGCGGGCCGCGAGATTTCCGGCGTGCCGGTAATCGCCGCGAACATGGACAGCGTCGGCACGCTCAAAATGGCGGCGGCGCTAGCGGAACACCGCATGTTCACCGCGCTCGACAAGCATTATACGACCGAAGAATTGCAGGCGGGCGTCAAGGGTGATTTCACCTTCATCACCTTCGGCATCGAGGACCTGAAGAAAATCGACGCGCTGATGGAGGCGCTGAAATCCAACAAGGCCGACAAGATCTGCCTTGACGTCGCCAACGGCTATACCGAGGCCTTCGTCGAATTCATCGAGGAGGTGCGCGCGCATCATCCGGACAAAATCATCATGGCGGGCAACGTCGCCACCGCCGACATGACGGAAGCCCTGATCCTCGCGGGCGCCGACATCGTGAAAGTCGGCATCGGCCCCGGCTCCGCCTGCATGACGCGGGCGATGACCGGCATCGGCTTTCCGCAGCTTTCGGCGATCATCGAGTGCGCCGACGCGGCGCATGGTTTAAGCGGCATGATCTGCGCCGACGGCGGCTGCAAGATGCCGGGCGACGTCGCCAAGGCCTTCGGCGCGGGCGCCGATTTCGTCATGCTCGGCGGCATGCTGGCGGGGCACACGGAAAGTTTGAGCGACGAACAGCTGAAAAACCTCGACAAGACAGAGAATATCATCGAGTACTACGGCATGTCGTCGGAAGTGGCGATGAACAAATATTCCGGCGGCGTCGCCAAGCACCGCGCGGCGGAAGGCCGCGTCGTGCGCGTGCCGTACCGCGGCGACGTCGCGCACACGGTGCAGGACATTCTCGGCGGCATCCGCTCGGCCTGCACCTATGTCGGCGCGCCGACCTTGAAGCAGCTCTCCAAGCGCACGACGTTTGTCGTCAAGAATTAGGGTCAGGCCTCATTAGTCCATGAGGGCTGAGCCGGACGGTTTATTTGACCTTGAACTTGCCTTCGGCCTGCTCTTTTTGCAGTTCTTTTTGCGCCCATTCCGTCAGCTTTTGGCGGTAGGCGTCGGCTTTGGCCTGCACTTCCTGCATCAGCTGCATCTGGCGCTTTTGCATGTTGCTTTGCTCTTCCTGCCGCAGCTGCATTTGTTTTTGCATCGCTGCCTGCACCTGCTTTTCCTCGGCGGCGCGTTTTTCTTCCATTACGGCCTGCTGCTGTTGCATTTTCTTGCTCATTTCGGCGCGGGTCGCGGCCGCGTCTTTTTGCGGCGCGGCGGATGCCGTTTTCTCTGCCGCCGTTTTGTCGCCGGAGAAATAGGACGACAGGATCGAGGCCGCATGGGCGGCGGGCGCGGCGGAGCCTATGGCGAAAAAGCCGAACAGGCCGGCAAGGAGAAGGGGAGATCTCTTGTTTTTCATAATATATACCACCTTTCGAGGGATTGCTGGCGATTTCAGTGGCGTCGAGCTTATCACAGTCGCGGCGCGGCGTAAAAGTCCTGAAAATTTATTGTCATACGAAAAATAATTAAGAGAAATCCCCAGAAGTTTATTGACGGAAACAAAAACAATCAGTAGGTTGCACCCCTGTTGATAAAAATTATGAGCAAGCGGATTTCCCGCGCGCGCGGAAGTTTTGCAGGAAGTCATAAACCGGAAGAAAGACCATGAAAAAAACCTCATCCATCAAGTCACTGAAAAGCCGTGACAAAAAGAACAAAGTCGTCCGCCGCCGCGATGGCAAGGGCAAGATCCGTCTTTATGTGATCAATAAAGAAAAACCGCGCATGAAGGCGAAACAGTAAGCTTTTGCGGCGATTCCCGTGTATAACTTGATTTACATGCAAGGCATGTCACGCGGGAAGGGGTGTTTTGAAGCATGTTTGCGAAATTATTGGGATTGATGTCCGCCGATATGGCGATCGACCTCGGCACGGCCAATACGCTGGTCTACGTGCGCGGGCAGGGCGTTGTCTTGAACGAGCCTTCGGTGGTCGCGATCACGACGATCAGCGGCAGAAAGCAGGTCTTGCGCGTCGGCGAGGAAGCCAAACAGATGCTGGGGAGAACGCCCGGCGACATCATGGCGATCCGCCCGTTGCGCGACGGCGTCATCGCCGACTTCGAAGTCGCCGAGGAAATGATCAAGCACTTCATCCGCAAGGTTCACAACCGCCGCAGTTTCGCCTCGCCGCAGATGGTGATCTGCGTGCCGACGGGCTCGACCGCCGTTGAGCGCCGCGCCATTCAGGAAGCGGCGGAGAGCGCGGGCGCGCGCCGCGTCGATTTGATCGAAGAGCCGATGGCCGCGGCGATCGGCGCCGGCCTGCCGGTGACGGAAGCGATGGGCTCGATGATCGTCGATATCGGCGGCGGCACGACCGAAGTCGCGGTGATCTCTCTGGGCGGTATCGTTTACGCGCGCTCGGTGCGCGTCGGCGGCGACAAGATGGACGACGCGATCGTCAACTACATCCGCCGCACGCACAACCTTTTGATCGGCGAAACCACCGCCGAGCGCATCAAGAAAGAAATCGGCTCCGCCTGCCCGCCCGAAGAGGGCGAAGGCCGCATGATGGAGATCAAGGGCCGCGACCTCATGAACGGCGTGCCGAAGGAGCTTGTCATCAGCGAAAGACAAATCGCCGAAGCGCTGGCCGAGCCGGTGGGCGCGATCATCGACGCCGTCAAGGGCGCGCTCGAACACACCGCGCCGGAACTGGCGGCGGACATCGTGGATCGCGGCATCGTCATGTCGGGCGGCGGCTCGCTGCTCTCCAATCTCGATTACGTTTTGCGTTATGCGACCGGACTTGCCGTCACGGTCGCCGACGATCCGCTCTCCTGCGTCGTCATGGGTTCGGGTCAGGCGCTGGAGAACATGAAAGCGTTGCAACGGGTGCTGATTTCCAAATATTAACAAGTCTTTTCAGTGGCTTGATTAGGTTTCCGGTTGTATTTGTTAAGATTTGTCTGCTATAATGGCAGACAGAAACATTTCTGGGGATTTCCTCGTGCCGCACCTGCGTTCGCAAAAGCCGACCATCAAGTCCATGCCGCTCAAGACGGTCACGGTGCGCGCGACTCCGCCGGTGCTCATTCTGCTCTCCCTGACCCTGATGATCTTGCATCGCGCCGGGACTTTGCCGGTCGAGCGTCTGCGCGCGGCGGTGATGGACGTGACGGCGCCGGTGCTCTCCGCCGTTTCCGCGCCGGTCGCGGCCTTTGTCGACAACATTTCAAGCGTGGCCTCGTTCGAGAACCTGAAAGCGGAGAACGCCCGCCTCAAGGCCGAGAACGCCCGCCTGCAAAAATGGTACGAGGCGGCGCTGGAGCTGAAAGCCGAGAACGAAAGCTTCCGCCAGCTGCTCAACGTCAAGGCCGATCCGGCGATGTCGTTCGTCACGGCGCGGGTGGTGTCGGACGCGGGCGGCGCGTTCGTCAAGAGCGTGCTTCTGCCTGTCGGCGCGCGCGATCACGTGCAAAAGAACAGCGCGGTATTGTCCGGCCAGGGGCTGGTCGGGCGCGTCATCGAGGTCGGGGAAGACGCGTCGCGCGTGCTTTTGATCACCGACCTTAACTCCGACATTCCGGTGATCGTGCAGGGCACGCGCATCAAGGGCATTCTCGCTGGCAAAAACGAGAATCTCATGAAGCTCGAGCGCCTGCCGCCCGACAGCGGCATGACGGTCGGCACGCAGGTCGTGACCTCCGGCGACGGCGGCCAGTTGCCGCCGGGCCTCCCGGTCGGCACCATCGTTTCCGCCGGGCCGCAGGGCGTCTGGGTCAAGCCTTTGTCGGATCTCGCGCGGCTGGAATACGTGCAGGTGGTCCATGCGGCCATCACCCCCGCGCTCAGCTCGGGGGATATCGCGCCGGTCGCCGCGTCTCCGGCGGACGGCCAGTAATCGTTTCGCCCGCCCTTTCACCCCGCGGTCACACGAAAGCTGTATATCCGCGCCGTTTGGTGATATTTTGGCTTTTTCCCGGAACGGACAGAACGGATCGACGCGAACATGGATTCCGAATTTGAAGGGCAATTTCTGGCAACGGTCGGGCGCTGGGGGCTGGCGCTCGCCGCGCTGGTCGCGATTTTGCTGCTGAGCGCGGTGCCGCTCGATATCTCCGGCTTTGCGGGTGTGCGCCCTTTTTTCACGCTGATGGCGGTTTATTACTGGAGCATCATTTCCGCCGCGCCGCCGCTGGCGGTCTTCGCCTTCGGCCTCGTGCTCGACTTTCTCTCCGGCTATCCGCCGGGCATGACGGCGCTGCTGCTGGTCGCGGCGCAGGCGGTGACGGCGCATAACAGGAAATTCCTGCTCGGCCAGTCGTTCCTGGTGATCTGGGCGGGGTTCGCCGTGGTGGCGCTCGCCGCAGGGGTCGTGCAATGGCTGCTTTTTTCCCTACTCGATCTCGCGCCGGTGCCGCCGGTGCCGCCGCTGATCTCCGTCGCCCTTTCGGCGTTGCTGTTTCCGCTGTCCGTCCTGCCGCTGGCGGGGGTATACCGGATGCTGGTCAACCGGCCCGAACCGCCTTAGGATGATCTCATGAACCGCGATATGGACAGACAAAAGGAATTCTCGCGGCGGGCGATGATGCTCGGCGGCGGCAAGGTTTTGCTGTTCGGCACGCTGGCCTTGCGTCTCGGCTGGCTCGAAATCGCCGAGCACGGCAAATACCAGATGCTCTCCAACGAAAACAGCATCGGCATCCGCCTCTTGCCCGCGCGGCGCGGCGTGATCATGGACAGGTTCGGCGCGCCGCTCGCCGTCAACAAGCCGGATTTCCGCGCGGTGATCGTGCCCGAACAGGCGGACAACGTTGCGGCGACCATCGCGCGTTTTTCGAGGCTGATCCCGCTCAGCGACGAGGAGATCGCCGACATTCTCGCCGACGTCAGGCGCCACCGGCGTTTCGCGCCGGTGCTGGTCAAGGAAAACCTCAGCTGGGAGGACATGGCGAAGGTCGAGGTGAACCTGCCCGACCTTTCCGGCGTGTCGGTCGAGCAGGGAGAGATGCGCTCCTATCCGCTCGGGCGCGACGCGGCGCACGTCATCGGCTACGTCGGCCGCGTCAGCAAGGCGGAGATGACCAACGATCCCGCCATGACCCTGCCGGGCTTTCGCATCGGCAAGACCGGCATCGAAAAGCAGTACGACAAGATCCTGCGCGGCACCGTCGGCGAAGTGCAGGATGAAGTCAACGTCGTCGGGCGCGAGATCCGCGAGCTCAAGCGCACCGAAGGCACCCCGGGCAAGCGCCTGACGCTGACGCTCGATTCCGACCTGCAGATGCAAAGCCACGGCTTCCTCACCAAGCACCGCAGCGCCGCGGTCGTCGTCATGGACGTGCACAACGGCGACGTCTACGCGCTCGCCTCGCACCCGAGCTACGATCCCAACGTCTTTTCAGCGGGCATTCCGGCGGACCTGTGGGAGAGCCTGCTTTCCGACCCGGCGTCGCCGCTCACCGACAAGGCCACCGCGGGGCAGTATCCGCCCGGCTCGACCTTCAAGATCGTCACGGCGCTGGCCGGGCTTGAAAGCGGCAAGATCACCGCGGCGACGCACATCAACTGCCCCGGCTATTACAAGCTCGGGCGGAGCGTTTTCCACTGCTGGAAGCATGCCGGGCACGGCAACATCGACGTCGTCGCGGCGATCCGCGAATCCTGCGACGTGTTTTTCTACGAAACGGCGCAGCGCACCGGCATCGACGCCATCGCTAAAATGGCGCGCCGCATGGGGCTGGGGCAGAGGCTCGATTTCGATTTGCCCGACGTGGCGAGCGGCCTCATCCCCACCAAGGCATGGAAGGAGCGCCGCACCGGCAGGCCGTGGGAAAAGGGCGAGACGCTCATCGCCGGCATCGGGCAAGGGTATGTTCTCGCGACGCCGTTGCAGCTGGCGACGATGGCTTCGCGCGTCGCCAACGGCGGATATGCGGTCTTTCCGACGCTGCTCCGCGCGATCGGCGAGACGGAGAAAACGCCGCCGCCGCCCGCGCGCATCGGCCTCGATCCCGCGCACATCGCGCTGGTGCGCAAGGGCATGGAGGAAGTGGTCAACGATCCGCGCGGCACCGCCTACGACGTGCGCATCACCACGCCGCCCTATTCGATGGCGGGCAAGACCGGCACGGCGCAGGTGCGCCGCACCACGGCGAAAATGCGCGCCGAGCACATCAGCGTTTTCAAATTGCCGTGGAAGTTCCGCGACCATGCGCTGTTCGTCGGCTACGGGCCGGTCCACAAGCCCGCCTATGCCGCGGCGGCGATCGTCGAGCACGGCATCGAGGGCGATTACAGCGCGGCGCCGATCGTGCGCGACGTTTTGCTCGCGGCGATGAAGCGCGACCCGCGCCTGATCCGCACCGTCGACGAGGCCGAGCACGACAGCGACAAGAAAGAGAAAGGCGGAACATGAACACGGGCCGGGGCATCGGGCAGGATTCTTTAAGCATCCCGGAGAAGCTGCGTCTCATCAGCTGGCCGTTGCTGCTGCTGGTGACGCTGACGGCCTGCGTCGGCTTCGCATCCCTTTATTCGGCGGCGGGCGGGCACATGGCGCCGTGGGCGAGCAAGCAGGCGGTGCGCTTCATCTTCGGCCTTTGCGGCCTTGTCGCCGTCGCGCTGATCGACATCCGCTTCTGGATGAAAATGTCCTATCCGCTTTACGCGCTCGGCATCCTGCTGCTGGTCTATGTCGATATCCGCGGGCATATCGGCATGGGGGCGCAACGCTGGATCAGCCTCGGCTTTCTCGAATTGCAGCCCTCGGAGGTGGTGAAGATCACGACGGTGATGGCACTGGCGCGCTGCTTTCATGCCGCGACGCCGGAGGACGTGAAGAACCCGGTTTTTCTGCTCTGGCCGCTTTTCCTGGTGGCGCTGCCCGCGGGGCTGGTCGCCATCCAGCCCGACCTCGGCACCGCGCTGACCATCGCCATCGTCGCGGGCGGGATCTTCTTCCTCGCCGGCGTGCCGTACTGGATGTTCGGCACCGTCATCGCGCTCGGCCTCGCCGCCCTGCCGGTTCTGTGGCACTTCATGCACGGCTACCAGAAAAAGCGCATCCTCGTTTTCATGCATCCCGAGCTCGACCCGCTCGGCGCGGGCTATCACATCATGCAGTCGAAAATCGCGCTCGGCTCCGGCGGCGTTTTCGGCAAGGGGTTCTTGCACGGCAGCCAGAGCCACCTCGACTTTCTGCCTGAAAAGCAGACCGATTTCATCTTCACGCTGTTCGCCGAGGAGTGGGGGCTGGTCGGCGGCCTGACGCTGATGGGGCTGTTCATGTCGATCATTGCCTACGGCTATTTCATCGCCCTCAACTGCCAGAGCCAGTACGCCCGCCTGCTGGGCCTCGGCGTGATCGTCAACTTCTTCGTGTATATTTTTATCAATATAGGGATGGTCATGGGCTTGCTTCCTGTGGTAGGAGTTCCCTTGCCGCTGGTGTCCTACGGCGGCACGGCGATGCTGTCCGTGCTGTTCGGGTTCGGGCTTCTGATGTCGGCGCACGTGCACCGCGACGTGAAGTTCACCCGGCGGGGTCTTGACCCCGCCTAAACTGGAATTCAGGGCGCGGAGCGCCCGTGGGGTCTTGACCCCACCTAAACTGGAATTCAGGGCGCGGAGCGCCCGTGGGGTCTTGACCCCACCTAAACTGGAATTCAGGGCGCGGAGCGCCCGTGGGGTCTTGACCCCGCCTGAACTAAGATTTATGGCGCGGAGCGCCCGTGGGGTCTTGACCCCGCCTGAACTAAGATTTATGGCGCGGAGCGCCATGGGGCCCTGACCCCGCTTAAACTAAAATTCAGGGCGTAACGAGATCGAGATGAAAACGAAGACGACAAAAAAATCCGCGAAAAAGACCGCGCCGCGCAAAACGGCGAAAAAGAAAACAGCAAAGAGAAAAACGCCGGCGAAAAAATCATCGTCGCGGCGCGCCGTCAAAAAAACGTCCGCGCCGCGCAAGCTCCTGCTTGCCGCCGAGCCTTTGCCGTTCCGCATCGAGAACGCCTCCGGCGCGGCGCAGGCGCTGGTGCTGTGCGACCACGCCAGCTTTCGCGTGCCGCGCGCGCTGAAAGACATGGGGCTGAAGAAAAACGTCCTCAAAAGGCATATCGGCTGGGACATCGGCGCGGAGGACGCGGCGTTGCACATCGCCCGCGCATTCGGCGCCCCCGCGGTGATCGCGCAATATTCGCGCCTGGTGGTCGATCTCAACCGCGGGCCGCACTACCGCGAATGCATGCCGGAAACGAGCGACCACGTCAAAATCCCCGCCAATGCGGATTTGAACAAGAAAGACAGGGAACAACGCCTTGCGGAAATTTACCGGCCCTATCACAAGGCGGCCGCCCGCGTCATCGACCGGCAGATCGCCGCCAAAAGGCCGCCGCTGATCCTCTCCATTCACAGCATGACGCCGCGCATGGACGGCGTTTCCCGCCCGTGGCACATGTCGCTGCTGTGGAACAGGGAGGCGAAGCTCGCGCGCTGCGTCGCGCAAGCCTTGCGCCGCGCGCGCCCCGACATTCTGGTCGGCGAGAACGAGCCTTATACCCTGACCGGCGAGCGTTTCGTCGGCTCGACCATCTGGCGTCATACCGAAGAGCGCGGGCTGCCTTATCTCCTTGTCGAGTTCCGTCAGGACCTCGTCGATACCAGGCAGAAAGCCGCCGCATGGGCGGAGGTGTTCATCAAGGCGGTGCGCCCCGTCCTCGATGATCCGGAAACTTTCGCAGGCCGGAAAATAAAGCCGAAAGGCAAATAAGCGCGGACATATTGACAGAATTATTTTTCTGGAATATAAGAGTGGCTCGTTACAGAAAAACACAACAGGAAGATTTAATATTATGGAAAAATATATTGAACCCGCCGTGAAGACTTTGCAGGTCAGGGAATCCTTTCAAAGAGCCACAGCCGCAATCAACGCCCTGCCTGACGGAAAACAACGGCAGCATGCGGATTATATAAACTACCTAACCCGTGTCGGCAATGTTTTGGCGGCCGCGCCGGAAATGAGCCAGGCGCAGGCTGAATTTGTTATGTTATATGCCTATAAAGATGCCGGAGAGAGAGCCGGCGCGCGCATGCCGAAGCCGAAAACCGCAACGGGGCTGATCGAAAACTTCAGGCTGATATTTAACACCTCCGCGGCGGCGACCATCGCGCTCTCGGAGACGCAACTTGCCGATCCGCAGTCCACAGTGCTCAATCAAGGCAACATCAAGCGGCAGAAATTGCTGGCGCGCTTCGCGCCCGGCCTGACAGTGGCGCGCTCGTTGCGTCAGAAGAGGAAAATGGCGCTCAAGGCGCTCTCCAAAAAGCCCTGATTCAAGGCCGTTTTAGGCCTTGGCTTTTTCGGGATGGTTGATATAATCCCTCATTATTTAAAGTCCAGTCGGAAGACGCTCCGCGTCATGGTTTTGGCGCGCGGCCTTTTTAGGGAAGGATCGGCCCATGAAATTCACCATTGATCGCGCGGATCTCCTGCGTGCCCTCAACCACGTGCACAGCGTCGTCGAGCGGCGCAACACCATTCCCATTCTCGCCAACGTCTGCCTGAAGGCGGAGAAGGACGCGCTCGCGCTCACCACCACCGACATGGACCTTGAGATCATCGAGTCCGTCGCCGCCGAAGTCTCGCAGCCCGGCGCGACCACCGTGCCCGCGCACACGCTCTACGACATCGTGCGCAAACTGCCCGACGGCAGCACGGTCGAGCTCTCCGGCGCGGCGAGCGACACGACGCTGCAAGTGAAATCCGGCAAGTCCACCTTCCGCCTCGGCTGCCTTGCGGTGGAAGATTTTCCGCGCATGGGCGCGGACGAAAAGTTCGCCTACAGCTTCTCGATTCCCGCCGCCGACCTGCGCATGCTGGTCGACCGCACGCGCTTCGCCATTTCGAACGAAGAGACGCGCTATTACCTCAACGGCATTTATCTTCATGCGGCGGAGAGCGACGGCGTCGCCGTGCTCCGCGCGGTCGCGACCGACGGCCACCGCCTCGCGCGCTTCGAGATGCCGCTGCCCGACGGCGCGAAAGACATCCCCGGCGTGATCATTCCGCGCAAAGCCATCAACGAGATGCGCAAACTGATCGACGAGGCGGGCGACGCCATCGAGATCGGGCTTTCGGAGAACAGACTGCGCTTTTCCTTCGACCACATCGCGCTCACCACCAAGCTGATCGACGGCACCTTCCCCGATTACGACCGCGTGATCCCCAAGAACAACGACAAGGTGCTGGAAGTGAATCCCGCTGTTTTCGCGTCCGCCGTCGACCGCGTCTCGACGATTTCATCCGAGAAATCCCGCGCGGTGAAACTCACCCTTGGCGGCAAGACCATGACGCTCTCCGCCAATTCGCCGGACTCGGGCTCGGCGTCGGAAGAAATCGAAGTGCGCTTTTCCGCGCAACCGATGGAGATCGGCTTCAACTCCGCCTATCTCATGGACGTGGCGAAACAGATCGAAGGCGAGGGTTGCCGGATCTCCCTGTCCGATCCCGCCTCGCCGACCATCATTCAGGATGTGGCCGATGCTTCGTCGCTCTATGTCCTGATGCCGATGCGGGTTTAAACTCCACCGAGATTCAACGTGTTTTCTTGATCCAATCCCGCCTGCGCGTTTTTGAAGCAGACATCATAGGGCGGCTCCAGCCGGGACATGCGGCGCAGCTATTCCGCTTACGCGTCTTGTATTCACTGCCTCCCCGACAGAGTCGAGAAAGCAACATCGTTGATGACGGCCAGATGCTGTCGTTGGCCGTGTAGGAAAAAGGGTTATCAGGCCCCGGCCGCCGCAACGCGGCAACCGGCCTCAAGTTAGCACAAATATCCGTTGCCTGTCATGTGGGTATGTATATATGCGCGGGATCGGCGCAAAATATACGCGCGGACTCGGCGCAAAAATATATATGCGGAGCGGCCTGCAACCCGGGAAGATCTTGATATCTTGCCCGCCTATCCGGCCCTCGGCGGTTTTTGCTGCTGTTTTTGCGTGTGGGCGTTGTTGTGCGCATGCTCGCGCGCGGCGATGTATTTGTCCGCTTCCAGCGCCGCCATGCAGCCCATGCCCGCCGCCGTGACGGCCTGACGGAATTTCTTGTCCTTCACATCGCCCGCGGCGAAGACGCCGGGGATGTTGGTCTCCGTCGAGTCGGGTTTGGTGACGATATAGCCCTCGGCGTCGATGTCGATTTGCCCCTTGAACAGGTCGGTCGAAGGCTTGTGACCGATGGCGACGAACACGCCGTCGGCCTTCAGCTCCGTCACCGCGCCGGTCTTGAGATTCCTGACCTTCGCGCCGGTGACGCCTTTTTGATCGCCGGTCACTTCTTCGAGCGCGCTGTCCCAGATGACGCTGATCTTGGGATTGTTGAAGAGCCTGTCCTGCATGATCTTTTCCGCGCGGAAAGAATCCCTGCGGTGGACGACGGTGACTTTGGTGGCGAAGTTGGTGAGGAAGATCGCCTCTTCGACCGCGCTGTTGCCGCCGCCGACCACGATCACTTCCCGGCCTTTGTAAAAGAACCCGTCGCAGGTGGCGCAGGCCGAGACGCCTTTGCCCTTGAATTTTTCCTCCGAGGCGAGGCCGAGCCATTTGGCCTGCGCGCCCGTCGCGATGATGACGGCGTCGGCGAGATAGACGTCCCCGCCGTCGCCGACGGCCTTTTTGGGGCTGGACTTGAGATCGATGGAGACGATGGTGTCGGCGATCATTTCCGTGCCGACTTTTTCCGCCTGTTTCTTCATCTGCTCCATGAGCCACGGGCCCTGCACCGGATCCTCGAAGCCGGGAAAGTTCTCGACGTCGGAGGTGATGGTCATCTGCCCGCCTTCCTGCATGCCTGCGACGAGCAGCGGCTTCAGGTCCGCGCGCGCGGTATAGATCGCCGCGGTGTAGCCCGCGGGGCCGGAGCCGATGATGAGGATTTTGGCGTGGTGCGTTTCGGGCATGTCTTATTCCTTCATGTGGAGCAGGGTTCGGATTTCGTTTGCGACGTCGAGTGTATCACGCAAGGGGGCGTATGACCATGTTTCCAGCGCGCCGGTGAAAGGCCTCGTATAGCCCTGAGCTTGCAACATTTTGTGAAAAATGTCGTGTCTTCGCGGCGTGCCGCCGCCGATTTTTTCGAATGGGCCGCCCGGAGCGTGTTCCAGCGCGGCGATATGCACGGGCTTGCCGGTCGACAGCGCCTCCGAGACCATCGAGACGCTGTCTTCCGTGACGACGATATGATCCGCATAGCCCAGAAGCGCGAAATAAGGGTTGTCGCCGCCTTGTCCGTTTTCTCCGCCGTTCCAGAAATAAATGTTGTCGCCTTTGAGCGTCGCGCGCAAAAACTTCGCGTTCTCTTCGCCCGTGCGGCGCGAGGCGGTGATCATCAGGGAAACGTTTTTCTCCTTCACCAGCGCCAGCAGTTGCGCGGCCAGCCTTTCCGTGACGGCGCGGGTCATGCGGTGGCTCTTGCTTTGCCCGCCGATCAGCACCGCGACGCGCGGATGCGGCAGTTTTTCCAGCGCGTCCTTGAATTTTTCCATGTCCGATTTTATTTTTCCGTCCGTCACGCGGTGGGTTGCGCCGGTGGTGACGATCACGTTCCCGCCCCGCGCGGGGTCGTGCTGCGGCGCGACGATCAGGTCGAAGCTGCGGGGCGAAAAGCGCGGGTCCTGCACCTGCACGACAAAAGTCCTCCCGCCGCTTTTCTTTTTCACGTGGAGCGCGGCGGCGATGCTTTTGCGCCCGCTGGCGATGAGCAGATCGGGCCAGGGCGGATCGAGCCGCGCGCCGTCTTTCGCCAGCGCGCGCCCGAAGCCCAGCCGGAACCACGGACTGAGCTGCCGCCACGGGGTTTTGAGTTTCAGCCGCTTGATCTCGGCGCGCAATCCCAGCGCTTCGGCGAGGCCGATGCACTGGTTTTCCGTGCCGGTATCGCCGCCGGTGATGATCCAGCAGGTTTTTTCAGGTTCTGTCAAATGCCGCGCTCCATAAAGCGTCAGGATCATAGGCTATTATGAAGCGCTTGCCAATCCTGCTATATTTCAACCCATAACACGGGCGGGAAATATAATGAAAGTTTGGAGAAGTGAATATTTCACTTGAATATAAATTAGTATAATATTATTACATTGCGAGCTTGTTTTTAACTCTATGAATTTTTAAGAGCGTATCAAAAATGGCCAAAGTCAAACTGGATAGAATAGACCGTAAAATCCTCAACGACCTGCAGGAGAACGGGCGCATGACCAACGTCGAGCTGGCGGAGCGCGCCGGCATCTCCGCGCCGCCGTGCCTTCGGCGCGTGCGCGCGCTCGAGGAAGCGGGCGTGATCAAGGGCTATCATGCCGACATCGATCCGGTGTCGCTGGGCTACGGCGTTTCGGTTTTCGCGCAGGTCGGCCTCGCCAAGCAGTCCGAGCACGACCAGAAGCAGTTCGAGGATCTCGTCAAAAGCTGGCCGCAGGTGCGCGAGTGCCATCTCGTGTCCGGCGAGGCGGATTACATCCTCAAGATCGTCGCGGAAGACTGGGGCGCCTATCAGGCGTTTCTGACGCAGCATTTGTCCTCCGCGCCGAACGTCAGCCACATCAAGTCGGCGCTGGGCGTGCGCGTCGCCAAATACAAGCCGGGCGTGCCCGTTGACATCGAATAAAGGCGATACCGCATGACGGCGGCGGATTTCGTTCTCGATCCGCGGCTGAAAGCCGGCTCGTTCTTCATTTGCGACTGGGATTTGTGCCGCGTCTCCCTTAAAAACGACAAGACGTTTCCGTGGCTTGTGCTCGTGCCGCAACGCCGGGACATTCGGGAAATCTTCGAGCTGGCGGAGGCCGACCAGATGCAGCTGACGCGTGAAATCTCCCGCGCCGCGCGCGCGCTCAAAACCGTTTGCAGTGCGGATAAAATCAATATCGCCGCCTACGGCAACATGGTGCCGCAGTTGCATATTCACGTTTTCGCGCGGTTTCAGGGCGATCCCGCCTGGCCGAAGCCCGTCTGGGCTGTACACCGCGATGAAATCTCCTATACTGATTCTGAACGGGAAACGGAAATAGAGAAATTTAAGAATTGCTTTGGTAAACTGGAATCCTGAGCAGGCTTGAATCAGGGGGGAGTATCGCATGACCAACATGACTTTCTGTCAGGGGCTTTACGAGCTGATGGATTCCTACGACGGATTCATCCTCGACCAGTGGGGCGTGCTGCACAACGGCCTGCATCCTTACGAGAACGTCATCGACAGCCTCAATCATCTCAAGAACCGCAAGAAGCAGGTCGTGATCCTCTCCAACTCCGCCAAGCGCTCCAACGACAACGTCGAGCGCCTCAAGAAGCTCGGCATCAAGCCCGGGCTTTACAAGTCCGTCGTCTCGGCGGGCGAGGTCGCATGGCAGGGGCTGAAGGACAGGAAAGACCCGCCGTTCGCCGGACTCGGGGAAAACTGCTACATGATCTCGCGCCCCGATGACAGGGGGCTGCTCGACGGCCTCGACATCACGGCGGTGGAAAACGTCGAGGACGCGCACTTCATCCTCATCAGCAGTTTCGACGCGGCCGCGCGGAAGCTCGAAGACATGGACCCGGTCTTCAAGACGGCGGTGGCCAGGCACATCCCGATGATCTGCGCCAACCCCGACATGGTGACGCTCTACGGGCACGAGCGCGCGCCCGGCCCCGGCGCCGTCGCCGCGCGCTACAGCGAGCTCGGCGGCGCGGTGCATTATATCGGCAAGCCGCACAAGACGATCTTCCGCTATTGCCTCACGCTGTTCGACGACATCATCCCGTCGCGCATCCTCGTCGTCGGCGACAGCGTCCAGCACGACATCGCGGGCGGCGCGTCCGCCGATCTCGACACCGCCTTCATCACCACGGGCATCCACGCCTCGTCCTTCAAGCCCGGCATGCTGCCGGAACAAAAACGCAAGATGATGGAGCAGCTGGCCTTGGGCTACGGCGGCATCCGCCCCACGTGGGTGCTCGACGGCCTCGTCTGGCAGACGGCGGAAGCGGCTTTAAGGGAGCGCGAGCGGGCAAGGATGAAAGA
Source organism: Pseudomonadota bacterium (assembly GCA_021845905.1). Classification (GTDB taxonomy): domain Bacteria; phylum Pseudomonadota; class Alphaproteobacteria; order Micavibrionales; family UBA2020; genus PALSA-926. The sequence goes on along the minus strand of JAJZVA010000002.1, from coordinate 18,282 downwards.
GTAGATCCTGAGCCTAAGCCCGCTCTCCGCGTTGCGCGATGTCTTTTTGCAAATTGGCGAGAAAATTGTGATCGACGCCGTATTTCTCTTCCATGCGCGCGCGCACGTCGTTTGGCGGCTCTTCCCCGAATCCGGCGCTGAGAATCCTGCCGAATTCCGCAAGGTCCATTTCTTCGCCCGCGCGGGTGATGAGAAGAAATTCCTCGTAGCGGCTGGGCTTGACGCTGACGTAGGCGTAAAAAGGCTCGCTGTTCGCGTCGCGGCCGGTGATGATGTGGACGATGCCGTGCGTCGCGTCGGCATCCTGCAATTCCTCCATGGGCGGTATTTGAAGATCTGTCATGGCATGATCCTATAATTTGGCCGTTTGCGGGCTTCTTGCTTTCAGCTTGTCCATCTTCTGGCCGATCTCGTTGGCTTTTATACGGCCCTCGCTTTGGCGCACCGCGCCGAGGAGACGCAATCCGATCGCCACGGCGCCGATCGCGACGCCCGCCGCAAGCACCAGCGGCGCAGCCGCCACCGTCGCGGCGGTTCCCGTCGCCATAAGTCCCGCTCCGAGGGCGCTGGCGCCTATGGCGCTGAGGCCGAAAGCCGCGCCGTTATAAGCGCCCGGAAAAGAGCCTTTGGCCATGCAACGCTCCCGTTCATTCTGCATGATGCCCAAAGTCTCGGAGATTTTCTCCGGCTTGACGGCGGAAACGTCCGGCATGACGAATTTTGATTTTTTCATTATATAACTCCCATATTTGTAAAATTTTATATACTATGTATAATAACAGGCTTTTATTAACATATGGTTAATTTTGAGAAAACCGGGGTTTTACTTATATAGCGCGGGGAGGACTTCAGGGTTTGTAGCCTTCCGGCATGGCGGCTTCTTCCGCCTCGTTGTATTCGGTGCAGAGAACGGCGTAGGCGGCCTTGATGTCGGGCACGGCGCGCTCCACGGCGGCTTCGCCCTCGGCGATCAGCTCCTCGGCGCGGTCGAATTCCATCAGGCCGATGTGCCCGATGCGCGGGGTGATGAGGACGTCGGGCGGGTCGCCCGCGAGGCGCGATCTTGAAAGCCTGTCCTGCACGATGTTGAGCGAGGAGATCATCACGCCGAAGACGCTCGGATGATCGGCCTCGCGCTTGAAGATGCGGTTGATGAGGCCGGACTTCTTCGCCTCCTCGGCATGCGGCCCCGCGACGTTGAGCAGGTCGAAGCCCGCGACGGTCGGCACCTTGTCGCCCGGGCGTTTCACCTTGCCGATGATGTCGCCGTTGACGTTGACGGCGATGGTCATGCGCGCGCCGCCGGCGTTGCAGGCGGACACCGGCACGGGATTGACCAGCGCGCCGTCGATCAGCCAGCGTCCGTTGAACGGCACCGGCGGAAAGATCCCCGGCAGCGAAAAGGACGCGCGCATCACGTCGACCAGCCGCCCACGCCGGAGCCAGACCTCGTGGCCGGTGACAAGGTCGGTCGCTATGGCGATAAAGGGATAGAGAAGTTCCTCGGCGCGAATGTCGCCGAAATTCTCCAGCATGAGCTTGACGAGCTTTTCGCCGCCGATGATGCCGCCCGCGCCCATCAGCACGCCGCGGTTGAAATCGAGATAGGAGAGCACTTTGGCGCGGGTCAGCGAATAGGCCCATTCCTCGACGTTGTCGAGCTTGTTGGCAAGATAGGCGCCGCCGACCAGCGCGCCCATCGACGTGCCGGAAACGACCGTCGGCACGATGCCGTGTCTTTTGAGCGCGCGCACCACGCCGATATGGGCGAACCCGCGCGCGAGACCCGAGCCGAGAGCGAGGCCGATTTTGGGCGGCGCGGACATTTGCAGGGGTTTTGCCTCGCCGTTCGGATTGGGGGCGGGGTTTGCGGCGGCGTCCGGCGGGCTTTGCGGAGCTGTTTTCGTCTCCGGGGCCTTGTTGCCGTCATTTCCGCCGTCATTTCCGCCGTCATTTCCGCCGCCGTTGCGATGATTTCCGAACATATCTGCCTGTAATCCACGTTATGTTTATTATTTACAGCGCCGCATTTAGCGATTAAACTGCCAACCCTTACCAGTTTAATATAATACGGCATCCCTTTAGAAAGCATGAACGAAGCTCAAAAAACCCCTGTTGCATCGCAACAAGACCGGCCTCCGGCAGCGCTCTCTTCCGCATCGCAACAAAAAAGCGCGATGGCGGAGGAGCATACGCCCACGGTGCCGCTGATGCTGCGTTTCGCGCGGACGTATATTCTGCCTTACTGGCGGATCATCCTCGTGGCGATGACCCTGATGCTGATGTCCGCGGCGCTGACGGCTGGGCTCGCCAAATTCATGCAGCCGATTTTCGACCGCGTGTTCAACGCCAGAAGTTCAAGACTGCTGTGGCCGACCGGTCTCGGCGTGCTGGCGGTGTTCGTCGTGCGCGGCTTCGTCACCTACGGCAACGCCGTCATCATGAACTGGCTGGGGCAGCGGGTCATCAGCGACATCCAGCGCGACATGTTCGCGCATCTCATCCGCGCCGACATTTCCTATTTCCACGCCTATCCGACGGGGCAGCTTTTGTCGCGCTTTCTCTCCGACACGGCGCAGATGCGCACCGCCACGGTCGAGGGCATGACGGGGATGGGCAAGAACTTTTTCACCATCATCTTTCTCGTCGCGGTGATGTTTTACCAGGACTGGCGGCTGTCGCTGATCTCGATCTTCGTTTTTCCCGCGGCGTTCTATTTCGTCCATCGCACCGGCTCCAGCCTGCGCAAGGTGTCGCGCAGCATGCAGGTGCACAACGGCGATCTCACCTCGATCCTCAACCAGTCGTTTCAGGGCGCGCGGCACGTCAAGTCCTATTGCGCGGAAGACTACGAGAGAAGCCGCGTCGACGCGACGATCGAGAAGGTCTTGCGGCTGTTCACCCGAGCGTTCCGCATTTCCGCCTCGACCACGCCGATGGCGGAAACGCTGGTCGGCCTCGCCATCGCCACCATCATCATTTACGGCGGCCACCGCATCATCATCGGCGCGAGCACGACCGGCAGGCTGGTCTCCTTCATCACTGCTTTCGTGCTCGCCTTCGACCCGATGAAGCGTCTCGCCAACCTCAACAACACCATGCAGATGGGGCTTGCCGCGATCGACCGGCTGTTCGGCCTGCTGGACGTCAAGGCCGAAATCGTCGACGCGCCGGACGCGAAACCGCTGCGGCTTGGCGGCGCTACGGTTGTTTTCAGGGACGTTCACTTCGCCTATCCCGACGGCAGCGAGGCGCTCCACGGCGTGTCGTTCGAGGCGCCGGCGGGAAAAACCATCGCGCTGGTCGGCAGCTCCGGCGCGGGAAAATCCACCATCCTCAACCTTATCCCGCGTTTTTATGATGTCGACGCGGGCATTGTGACGGTCGACGGGCAGGACGTCCGTTCCGTCACGCTGGAGAGTCTCCGTCACAACATGGCGCTGGTGACGCAGGAGGTCGCGATTTTCGACGACACCATCCGCGCCAACATCGCTTATGGCCGCCGCGACGCCACGGAGGAGGAGATTGTCGCCGCCGCGAAGGAGGCCGCCGCGCATGATTTCATCTCCGCGCTGCCTGAAGGATATGCGACGCGCGTCGGCGAGCAGGGGGTGAAGCTTTCCGGAGGCCAGCGCCAGCGCATTTCGATCGCCCGCGCCATGCTCAAAAACGCGCCCATTCTGCTGCTCGACGAGGCGACGTCCGCGCTCGACACCACCTCCGAAAAGCTCGTGCAGGAGGCGCTGGAGCGCCTGCAGAAAGGCCGCACCACCATCGTCGTCGCCCACCGGCTCTCGACCATCATCAATGCCGACGTCATCTATGTGCTGGAGCATGGCCGCATCGTCGAGCAGGGAAACCACGCGCAACTGCTGGCGCAAAACGGCGCCTATGCGCGTCTCTACGGGGATTTGCTGAAAGAGCCGGACTGAGATATCAGAATCCCGGACCGCCCTGCCCGGGAACGAACGGCATCGGGAACGGATTGTTGGCGGAGCCGGGCTGCGTCGGGTTGAAGGGCCCCTGACCTTGCTGGGTGTCCTGCGACGGGGTGAACCACGGCTTGTCGTCCATAAACTGTTTTTGTTGCGGCGGCGGCACGAACTTACTGCCCGGCACGCCGCCCGAATAAGCCGCGCCCGCTCCTTTTTCGCCCTTGGTCACGCCGGGGCCGGGGAGGGATGTTTTGGGTTTCTTGAAAAGATTTTTCGCGCCGCGATCCATCAGGTAGGCGCCGCCGAAGATGGTTCCGCCCAAACCGACCATGGAGAGGGTAAGCGTAATCGGATTGGACATGCATATTGCGGCAATGCTGACCATGCCCAACGAGCCGAGGCTGAAAATGCCGCCACCAGCTGTCATCTGCGCCGCGCCGATGCCGATATTCGCGGTGCGCCTGGCCGCATAATTGAATTTGCTCAGAATGCCCAATTTCACCCCGCTTTATGCTACGGCTTTTTTGTTCGAGGACTCAAAAACCTTCATGATTTTAATATTAACATATTGTTTTAATCTGTGTCAAGAAATGAGGTGGAGAGGCGGAGAATATGCGGTCCATAATTGTTAATTTATTATTAAAAATACTATTGATAGAATTACGGAGAATCGGTTACCGTCAGTTCAGTATTTATTATGTTATGTAATTATAAAAGGAGATCACACAATGTCAGACGCAACGGTGAAGAAAAAACTGAAAGACGCGCAATTCAGCGTCAATCCCGTAACCGGCCTGATCACGGCCAGCATCGGCGATGCCAAAGTTGAGGTGAGCGCGGATGGAAAGACCGTCACGACTTACAGCAAGGATGGGGTAGCGCAGGAAATTGCCATCGATGCCGCGCGCGCGGGAGAAGGCACGCAAATCAGCCTGAGTAAAGATTTCAGCGCGGCGGTTTTGAACGGCGTGACGATCAAGCAGGCCGCCGACGGTCATCTTGTTATTGCCGCCGCTGCAGGAACTGTTGTTATCAACAAACCCCCTCCCGCCAACGACACGGCGATTGCGGCGGTGAAGGAAGCCTTGGAGCCTGGCCAGACAATGGCCGACGGCACGGTTTATGCCGGCCTGAGCGCCGACGGCAAATCGCGGATGTTCGCCATGCCGGAAGATCTCTGCATGAGTGAGACGTTCAACGAGGCTGTGAAAACAGTGAGTATCGTGAACAGACAAAAAGAATACGGTCACGACGACTGGCAAATCCCGTCGCTAGAAAACCTGCGCGTCCTGCAAAAAAACCAAAACGAAGGCGTCTTGAAAGGCTCCTTCAAAACCGCCGCATCCAGCGGTTCCGATTGTCCGGACTGGTACTGGTCGTCCACAGATGGCCCGCACGGCGCGGACTCTGCGCGCGTTGTCCGGTTCGCGGACGGCGACGAGAATTGGTACCCCAAGGACTTCAATCGCTTGTCCTGCCGCCCGGTACGTCTCGTACCTATATTATAACTTACGTCTCGTGCCTATATTATAATTTACGCCTCGCACCCGTTTCATAAACGGCACGCGGCGCAAACACGCGTTTGCGCGAAGGTGCTGGTTTTTTTAAGAGGCCGACGTCTTATTTTCTCTTGTCCATCGGGATGAAGGCGCGTTCCGTCTCGCCGATATAGAGCTGACGGGGGCGGCCGATCTTGTGGGTCGGCTCCTCGATCATCTCTTTCCACTGCGAGACCCAGCCGACGGTGCGCGCGACGGCGAACAGCACGGTGAACATCGAGGTCGGGAAGCCCATGGCCTTGAGGATGATGCCGGAATAGAAATCGACGTTGGGATAGAGCTTCTTTTCGACGAAGTAAGGGTCGCTGAGGGCGATTTTTTCCAGCTCCACGGCGATGTCGAGCAGCGGGTCGTCCTTGATGCCGAGTTCGGCCAGAACCTCCTTGCAGGTCTGGCGCATGATCTCGGCGCGCGGGTCGTAGTTTTTATAGACGCGGTGGCCGAAGCCCATCAGGCGGAAGGTGTCGTTCTTGTCTTTGGCGCGCTTGATGAATTCGGGGATGCGGCTCTTGTCGCCGATCTCGGCGAGCATCTTCAAGACCGCCTCGTTCGCGCCGCCGTGCGCCGGGCCCCAGAGAGACGCGATGCCCGCCGCGATGCAGGCGAAGGGATTGGCCTGCGAGGATCCGGCGAGACGCACCGTCGAGGTCGAGGCGTTCTGCTCGTGGTCGGCGTGGAGAATGAAGATGCGGTCCATCGCCTTCGCCAGCACGGGGCTGATTTTATAATCTTCCGCGGGCACCGAGAAGGTCATGTAAAGGAAGTTCTCGGCGAAGCCGAGGTCGTTGCGCGGATATACGAACGGCTGGCCGACGTGATATTTGTAGGCCATCGCGGCGATGGTCGGCACCTTGGCGATCATGCGGTGCGCGGCGATCTCGCGCTGTTTGGGATCCTCTATGTCGAGGCTGTCGTGATAGAAGGCGGCGAGCGCGCCCACCGTCGCCACCATGATGGCCATCGGGTGGCTGTCGCGCCGGAAACCGCGGAAGAAGGACATCATCTGCTCGTGCACCATGGTGTGGCGGGTGATGGTGTCGACGAATTCCGCCTTCTGGCTTTTGTTCGGCAGGTCGCCGTGCAGGAGGAGATAGCAGACTTCAAGGAAATCGCTCTTCTCCGCGAGGTCCTTGATCAGGTAACCGCGGTGCATCAGCACGCCCTTGTCGCCGTCGATGAAGGTGACGGCGGAATCGCACGACGCGGTCGAGGTGAAGCCGGGGTCGTAGGTGAACATGCCTGTTTCGGCGTAAAGCTTGCGCACGTCGATGACGCGGGGGCCCTGCGTGCCGTCGAGCACGGGCAGTTCGACGGTTTTGCCGGTGGCGTTGTCGGTGAGGGTGACGGTGTGTTGCGGCTTGTTTTTGGCGGCCGTATTGTCCATGTCGAATGATCTCCCTTGGCATTGTAAAGACGGAATTGAAAAACTTCTGATGCAGATTTTACTCCCTGCGGGCTAAGCAGAGGTAAATTTTTTGCAGTGCAACATCATTTATTTAGGGATTATGTCATCAAGACGTGCCAGAACCTCGTCTTTCCCCAAAATTTCCGCAACATGGAAAATAGACGGGCTGTTGGTCGTGCCGGTCAGGGCGCACCGCAACGGCATGGCGACCTTGCCGAGCTTGAGGCCTTTTTCGGAGGAGAAGGACTTGAGCGTCTGCTCGATGCCGCCCGCCGTGAAATCATTTCCGGCGGCGAGCGCGCCGCGCATGTCGGAGAGGAGCTGCCGCGCTGCCGCGTCGAGAATTTTGTCCGCCGCCGCGTCGGGCAGAAGAGGCCTTTTGCGCACATAGAACAATCCCGCGTGCGCGAGCTCGATCAGCGTTTCGGCGCGTTCTTTCAGGTCGTGCAGGCCCGCCTTGACGCGTTTTAATCCCGCTTCGCCGGGTTTTTCGCCCAAAGCCTGTTCGAGAAACGGCGCGAGGCGCGCCATCAGGTCGTCGTCCGTCAGGTTGCGCATGTAGTGGGCGTTGAGGTTGGCGAGCTTGGCGAAGTCCATGCGCGACGGCGACCTGCCGATGTCTTCGAGCGCGAAAAGCGCGATGGCGTCTTCGGTCGAAATGATTTCCGTGTCGCCGTGTCCCCAGCCGAGGCGCAGGAGATAGTTGCGCATCGCTTCCGGCAGGTAGCCCATGTCGCGATAGGCCTCCAGCCCGACGGCGCCGTGGCGCTTGGACAGTTTCGATCCGTCCGCGCCGTGAATCATCGGGATATGCGCGAATTGGGGCGTCTCCCAGCCCATCGCGTCATAGATCATGCGCTGGCGGAAGGTGTTGTTGAGGTGGTCGTCGCCGCGGATGACGTGGGTGATGTCCATGTCGTGGTCGTCGACGACGACGGAGAGCATGTAGGTCGGCGTGCCGTCGGCGCGCAAGAGGATCATGTCGTCGAGCTGCGGCAACGGCACCTGCACGTCGCCCTGCACGACGTCTTTCACCAGCATGTCGCCCTGGCCGTCCGGCGCCTTGATGCGCACCGCGCCGCTGGCGTGGCCCTTGTCGCGGCAGCGGCGGTCATAGCCGACGTGCAGGCCTTTTTCCTTTTGTCCGGCGCGCATTGCGTCGAGGTCTTCCGGCGTGCACCGGCAGTAATAGGCCTTGCCCTGCGCAACGAGATCGTGCGCGACTTCCGCATGGCGGTTCATGCGCGCGAACTGGAAGATCGGCTCCCCGTCCCAGCCGAGCCCGAGCCATGAAAGGCCGTCGAGCAGCGCGTCCACCGCCTCTTGCGTCGATCTGGCGCGGTCGGTGTCCTCGATGCGCAGCAAGAACGCGCCGCCGCAGTGTCTGGCGAACAGCCAGTTGAACAGCGCCGTGCGGCCGCCGCCGATGTGCAGGTAGCCGGTGGGCGAGGGTGCGAAACGGGTGATGACTTTGCTCATGCGGATATATAACCTCTGGTCTTTCAGCGTTTTGTATCGTAGGTCTTTTGCAAGCATAACTCAAGCAAGGAAGATGCGGCGGCGAATGGGCTTTGCGAACGGAAAAATCGCGGCGTTTTTCCTCTCCCGGCGCGCCCGCTGGGCGTTGTGGATTCCGGTGGCGGTCGGCGTCGGCGCCGGGGGATATTTTTCCTTGCGCGCCGAGCCGCCCGCGTGGACGGGAGCCTTGTGTCTCGCGCTTCTGCTTGCCTTTCTCGCGCCGTTTTACAGCAATAAAAAGGCGCTGCTGGCCTGGCTGCCGGTTTTTCTCGCCGCGCTGGGGTTCGCCGCGGCGCAGCTCCGCGCCCATGCCGTCGCCGCCCCTGTTTTGAAATACGCGACTCCGGCGACGGTGTTTCAGGGGCGGGTTCTGTCGGTCGAGCGCCAGCCGGAAGGCTTCCGTTTCGTGCTCGGCGACATCACGCCGCAGTGGATCCGCTACAGCTGGGGCAAGCGCTATGCGATGCCCGCCGCCGCGCGCCTGACCTCGCGCCTGCATCAGCCTCCGCCGGAGGCGGGCGCAACTGTGCGCGTCAAGGCGAGATTGCTGCCGTTGCCGCCGCCGGTTTTGCCCAGCGCCTACGATTTCCAGCGCATGGCGTGGTTCAGCGGCTTCGGCGCGACGGGCTACGCGCTCGGGCCGGTGGGAACGGTTTCGCCCGCGCGGGGCGGGCGCTATCTTCTCGCCGGTCTGCGCGCCGCGATTTACCGGCATATCACGGCGGCGATCCCCAACCGCGACGCGGCGGCGGTGACGGCGGGCATTCTCATCGGCCAGCGCGGCGCGATCTCGCAGCGGGCGTGGAACGATATCCGGCTTTCCGGCCTTGCGCACTTGCTGGCGGTCGCGGGGCTGCACACCGGCGTCGTGACGGGGTGGATTTTCTTTTTCACGCGCCTCCTGCTCGCCGCGATCCCTTATGTCGCGTTGCGCTGGCCGGTGAAGAAGATCGCCGCCGCCTTTTCCATTCCTGCAGCGCTTTTTTATCTCGGCCTCGTCGGCGCGCCCTTGCCCGCCGCGCGCGCCGTGATCATGGTTTGCGCGGTGATGGCAGCGATCATCATGGACCGCGACCCGTTTTCGCTGCGGCTGCTGGCGCTCGCCGCCACGGTGATTTTGCTGCTCAGGCCCGAAAGCCTCGCCGGGGCGAGCTTCCAGATGTCGTTCGCCGCCGTGACGGTTCTGATCGCCTTTTACGAAGGCACGCGCGGCTGGTGGAGCGGGCTTTATCAGGACAGGCGGTGGTTCATGCGCGCGGCGCTCTTCGTCCTCGCCTCGATGGCGACGACGGCGGCGGCGACGCTCGGCACCGCGCCTTACGCGCTCTATCATTTTCTTTCCGTGCCCTTGCTCGCGGGCTTCATCGCCAACCTGATCGCCGTGCCGATCGCCGTCTTCATCGTGCTGCCGGTCGGCGTTTGCGCCTGTTTGCTGATTCCGTTCGGGCTTGACGCCGTGCCGTTCAAGATCGTCGGCGGCGGGGTGAAGATGATCCTCGCCGTCGCGGCCATGACCGCGCGCATGCCTTTCGCCGCGGTGCATGCCGCAAGCTGGCCCCTGTCGCTGCTGATCGTCATCACCTTCGGCGGCTTGTGGACGTGCATCTGGCAGGGGCGGGCGCGCTGGTTCGGCCTGTTGCCGGTTTTGCTTGCCGTGTGCCTCATTCCCTTCGCGCCGCGCGCGGATGTGCTGGTCTCGACGCGCGGCGCGCTCTTCGCCGTCCGCGCCGCCGATGGAAAACTCTGGATATCACCGGGCCGCGGCGACAGGTTCGTCCGCCGCGAATGGGCCTTGCGCGAGGGCGGCGCCACGCCGTCCCCGCCGGTGTCGTGCGATGCGCACGCCTGTTTTTACAAAGCGCGAGGACATCTCGTCGCTTTCGTCAAGACCCAAAGCGCGCTGGCGGAGGATTGCAAGAAGGCGGGCGTCGTCATCTCCGCTTTCGTCATTCCGCCCGCGTCCTGCACCGCGCCGCTGGTCATTGATAAAAAAAAGCTGCGCCGCACGGGCGCGACAGCGCTTTATTTCATGCCGGGCGGCGGGATTGCGGCGCATAGCGTTTTCGCCGCGCGCGGAAGGCGCTTGTGGACGCCGCGCGTTTACAGGTGAAGGGCGCGGCTTTGCGACGGGCTCATTCGGGGCGCGGGCCGTCGAAGAATTTTTCAGGAAAGTTCTTGGGAGGTTTCTGCGTTTGGCTCGCCCCGTTCCTGAAGATTTTCCTGATGACGTCTTCCGCCAGAGCCGAGCGCGCGATCTTTCCGCTGATCGCGTCGAAGATCGCCGTCAGCGAGCCTTTCGGCGGCAGGGCGACGGGCTTGAGCGGCTTTTTTTCGACCGTGTCGCGGATCGCGGCGGCGAGATTGTTGAGGCTGTGCGGCCTGCCCCGCATGTCGAGGCTGATGGTGAGGCCCTGATTGTATCCCCAGACGCTGACGATGTCGTTGGCGGTGCGGATTTGCACCAGGCCGTCGCCCGGCGACTGCGAGATGCCGGGAATCTTTTCTTCCAGCCGCCGCGCGATCTTGCGGCTCGGGCCCGGCGCGTTGAATGTCCAGATATGTTTCGCGCCCAGCGTCGTGCCGATGGTGCGGGCAAGGTAGCCGCCGAGCGAATGGCCGGTGTAGGTCATTTCCGCCGGGTCGATGCCGTTCTTCGCGCAGACGTCCTGCACGAAATTCAACCCCTGCTGGTACTGACGCGGGATTTTGAGAAACATGATGTCAAGATCGGCGGAAATATCCTCACGGTCGTTCAGTTTCGTGCCGCGAAAGGCGACGATGTATTTCGGTTCGCCCGGCGGGGGCGGCGCAATCCGTTCATAGATCTTGGCGAACAGGCCGTTGTTGTTCCCCGCCTTCGGGTCGGCGCTGGCCAGCACTTTCCAGCCCGGCGGGGGCGCGGCATTGGGCGCTGCCGCGGCGTTTTGCGCGAAAGGCACGATCTTTTCCGCCTGTTTGAGAAGATTGAGCCGTTCTTGCGGTGAAATCCTTGGTGTTTTGTTTTTCTTCATGGCTTCCTTGAAGGATTTTAAAAACATCGATATTTGAATTATAGCCAATAATTATGAAATAATTGTTAGCGAACCTGCATTCATTATTCTTCTTTTAAAACAACATTTTAATAGAAAAGTACCCTGTGGACAAGGCTTGTTTTCGTCATACTCCGCCCCGTTTCAAGGCTTGCGATTTTTATGTGCAGCCGTTAAGGTGCGCTCTGTTTTGCCGTGATGCGGCAGAATCTGCGGAAGGGTGGCCGAGTGGTTTAAGGCGCTCGCCTGGAAAGCGGGTATACTGTAACAGGTATCGTGAGTTCGAATCTCATCCCTTCCGCCATTTTCTTTTTCCTAGAAAATCCTAAATCATCCTAGAACAGCGTAAAACACCAATAAAAATGGTGTTTTTTCGATCCTATACGTTCCAGCGGGATTCTTTGTAATCCGGCGTATATGTGGGTATATTTAGGGGTAGATTTTGAATACATTTTGATTGTGGATACGGAAGGCGGAATCGAACCCATGCTGACAGAATTGGCTATCAAGCACGCGAAACCGAAAGACAAGGCTTATAAAATCAGCGATTCGGGCGGGTTGCACATAGAGATTACGCCGTCCGGCGGGAAGCTCTGGCGATGGCGTTACCGCTTCAATGGCAAGGCGCAACTGCTGGCCTTGGGCAAGTATCCCGCCGTCAGTCTTGCGGAAGCCCGCAGAAAGCGCGATGAGGCGCGGGCGCTGGTCGGAGAAGGAAAGCATCCCACCCGCGAGAAACAGGCCGAGAAATTGCGCCGCATGGCCGAGGGGGAAAACACGTTCGAGAAGCTGGCGCGGAAATGGCTTGAATTGAAAAAGGCGGGCTTGAATGAAAAATACCGCACGCAAAACCTTTCCCGCATGGAACAGCTTGTATTCCCAATGATCGGTAATTTGCCTGTTACAGAAATCACCATTCCCGACATTGTGCGCGTGGTCGAGAAAATCAGCAATCGCGGCACGGTCGAAACCGCCAAGCGCATGAAACAGCTTATCAGCCAGATTTTCCGCTATGCTTGTTATCGTGGCTTGTGCCAGCACAATCCCGCCGCCGATTTGCGGGGCATTTTGCCGACAGTCGAACGGAAGCATTTTGCAAGCTTGCCTTTGGCCGAGATTCCGGCGTTGCTGAAAGCGATAGAGGATTATAACGGTGAAAACATATCGAAGGCGGCCATGAAGTTGCTGGCCTTGACGTTTGTCCGCACCGGAGAATTGATTGGCGCAAAATGGGAGGAGATCGACTGGCAACGCGAGGAATGGCATATTCCCGCCGAGCGCATGAAAAAGAAACGCCCGCATATCGTGCCATTGTCTAAACAGGCTCTTGCCATTTTCAGGGAATTGCAGGAGCAGACGGGCGAAAAACCGTTCGTTTTTTACAGCCTGCGCAGTAAATCTCGCCATATCAGCAATGGTGTTGTTTTGATGGCCATGCAGCGCATGGGGTATCATGGCAAAATGACAGGCCACGGCTTCCGCAGTCTTGCCAGCACTATATTAAATGAAAAAGGCTATCCGCCGGACGTGATCGAACGCCAGCTTGCCCATGCCGATGATGATAAAATCCGCGCCGCCTATAACCGCGCCGAATATTTGCCGGAACGTAAAAAGATGATGCAGGACTATGCAGATATTTTAGAAGCGCTGGCCGCTGGAAAAAATATTATTGCCGGAAAATTTCCTCAAAAAACGAGGGCTTAACCGTGGCAAAAAGTGCAAAAAATAAAAAATTAACGGTTAAATCAACGGTTCAAACAGTTATAGGATATGAGCTATTATGAGAGGGCTAGTTGTTTCTGAATTGAATAAATTTGCGCAGGGGCGATATTCAGAAACATTGGTCAACCAACTTGTTTATCTGCCGTATTGGGGGGTGAATCCCCCGTATCAATTCATCGTGCCTGAGATTGCTCACTTAGAGGATAAAAGGTGCCTAACACAGACGGTTAAAGAAGAGGCTTTCCGACGTTCTGAAATGCGCGGGCTTTATAAGAAGCATTTTTACTTGCCAAGTTTTTTGGCTAAAAATATTCAGAATTGTTGGGGACTGGCAGAGGGGTCAAAATCAACAAAATTCAATGATCGCTTCAAAAGGAAGTTGGAAGCATACTCGCCATCAGAAGAAAACGCTAAAAAACTTTCCTCTGATATTGTTAACGCTATGTTTGAAGAAATGAAGAATAAGAAAAAAACAGGCGAATATATAATCTTCCAAAAGCATGATAATAAAAATTATTATTTATGTATTGGAATCCATGGCGAAGATGATGAAATCTTAGGCTGCGTTAAGCAGGCTCGAAGGGATTTTCTCTTTTTAGAGAATCTCGATAACGGGAGGCAAAAGGTGTGACCGACATAGGGCAAGAAATTTTTAGCCTACTTGGCAAGCTTGTTGCCGCTGGCGGCGGCGGGGCGGTTGTTGCTTATAAACTCGATAAACAAGTTAAACCGCTTATGGCTGAAATTGAAACACTTGTTCAATCCAAACTGTTCCCTGAAGCGCAGTTGTTCAAAATGCAGGAATAACAAAATAACAGACATGAAATTCATCCATTCCCGTCCGTTAATTTTCCACACCGTACAAGATTTTGCAGCCATTACGTTTTAAATTTATACCCGACGCCGGGCTCGGTGATGATGAAACGCGGATGCAGGGGATCGTCGCCCAGCTTTTGGCGCAAGTGCTGGGTATAGATGCGCAGATAGTGATTGTTCTCCGCCGAACTTTTGCCCCAGACATCCTGCAAAAGCTGCTTGTGCGTGACGATTTTTCCGGCGTGTTTCACCAGCAGCGCCAGCAGGCGAAACTCCGTCGGAGTCAGGCGGACTTCGTTGTCATCAACTTTGACAATGCGATTCTGTGTATCAAATGACAGTCCGTTCGCTTCGAATATGGCCGATGCCTGCGATACCGACTGCTGCGCGCGCCGGAGCGCGGCCTTAAGGCGCGCCAGCAATTCGCCAGTGCTGAACGGCTTGGTGAGGTAATCGTCAGCACCAAGCTCCAGCGCGGTGATCTTGTCTTTCTCCTGCCCGCGGGCGGAGAGGATGATGACGGGAATATTGCTCCACCCGCGCAAGCTCTTGATGATGTCGAGACCGTCCATATCCGGAAGGCCGAGATCAAGTATCAGGATTTCCGGCACGCGGGACTTGAGATGCGCGAGGCCCTCCCGTCCGGTCAGTGCGAAGGCGGGATTGAACCCGTTGGAGGCCAGCGCGGCGGATAGGAACTTGCGGATTTCCGGCTCGTCCTCGATCACCAGTGCTGATATTTTTTGCGTATCAGGCATGTGGAACCTCTTCGGAGACATTTACGGCGACAGGCAGAGTAAAACTAAACAGAGCGCCGCCTTCCGGTCTGTTCTCCGCCCAGATGCGCGATTGATGTGCCTTGATGATGCCTTCGCAGATCGCCAGCCCGAGTCCACTCCCGCTTTTGTCGCTCGCACGGCGGGTAAACTTTTCGAATATCTTTTTTTCATCCCCTTGCGGAATGCCGAGGCCGCTATCCGCGACGCTGATGGTGATTTCATCGCCGCTCCGTCGCGCATCTAGCGCGATAACAGAGCCTTGCGGGGCATATTTGGTCGCGTTCTCAAGCAGGTTGACCAGCACTTGTTCAATGAGTAGGCCGTCGGCATAGACAAGCGGCAGGTCTTTTTCCACATGCGTTTCAAGTTTGTGTTTACCAGCAGGCACTTGAGACAAAGCCGCGCCAATCAGTTCATCGATATAATAAGGCTGGCGGTTAAGCGTAATTGCGCCTGACTCGATATGCGTGATGTCCAGTAAGTTGGAAACGATGCGGCTGAGGCGAGCGGCTTCCTGATGGATAGACCCTGCGAGTTCCTTGACTATCCCTTCCGGCATGCTGTTTTGCATCAAGCTGCTGGACGCGCCGGTGATAGAGGCGAGCGGTGTGCGCAAATCGTGCGACACGGAACTGAGCAAAAGGTTCCTGATACGTTCGTTCTCTGCGGCGACGGTGGACTCCCGCGTCAATTGCTCCTGCCGCCGGAGGTTGATGGCCTGTCCGGAAATGACCAGACCGGTGATCAGCATGACAAGCAACGTCAGCCACGAGGAGCGGTTGTACATCTCGAACGTATAGAGCGGCTCGGCGAAGAAAAAATTGTAGCTTGCGCAACTGAGGATGGAAAACAGCACTGACGGACCGCGCCCGAACCGCGCCGCCACAAAAACCGACGCCGCGAGATAAATCATGACGGCATCGGTCGGACTTAAGATGACGCTCAGCATTTTGGCGAGCAGTGTCGCCAGAACGGTCACAAGAATGCTTCCGAGATAGCGACTCAACAGTGCTTTTTCCATACCCGTTATTTTTACACCTAAATGTCTTTGAAATAACTTGATTTCAGCAGGCTACACCCTTTTTTACGCCTTTTTTACGGCAGAGAGGCCTATACCATCGGCGATGAAAAGCTTTTCGTATGAAGTAAATCAAAAGCTGGCGGATGACCGCAGTTCCTCCCATGGCAAAAGCGCCTTTTCTGTACTGATGCTGGGCGCGCTCGGCGTCGTTTACGGGGACATCGGCACCAGTCCGCTTTATACGTTGCAACAGTCCTTTGCCCAGACGCATATGGCCATTACGGCGGATACGCTTTTCCCCCTGCTTTCGATGATCTTCTGGCTGCTGGTGATCGTTGTCTCCATCAAATACGTCCTCTTTATTCTTCGTGCCGACAACAGGGGGGAAGGTGGCAATCTTGCTCTTCTTGCTCTTGTGTTGCGCCTGACACGCCCTATGCCCCGCCTCTGCGCCCTGATGGGGCTTGCCGGTATCCTCGGGGGCAGCCTTTTTTATGCCGACGCCGCCATTACGCCCGCTATTTCCGTTCTCTCCGCCGTGGAAGGGCTGCACGTCATCGCGCCAACGCTGGAACATCTGGTCGTGCCTGTCACACTGGTCATTCTTTTTGTTCTTTTTTCGGTGCAGAAGTATGGCACGGGAAAGATGGGCGTGCTGTTCGGGCCTGTCATGCTGCTCTGGTTCGGCACGCTTGGCGCTTTCGGCGTGCGGGGCATTCTTGATGCGCCGCGCGTGCTAAAAGCCATCAATCCGTTTTATGCGCTGCATTTCATTCATATTCATCCGCTTGTATCCTTCGTGGCAATCGGCGCGACCATGCTTGCCGTCACGGGCGCAGAGGCGCTTTACGCCGATATGGGGCATTTCGGCGCGTCGCCAATTCGCACGGCATGGTTTTTCATTGTCTGGCCGTGCCTTGTACTGAACTATTTCGGGCAAGGCGCGTTACTCTTGACCAAGCCTGCGGCAATCGCCAATCCGTTTTATCTTCTGGCGCCGAAAATTTTTCATGTACCGCTGCTGCTGCTCGCCACGGCGGCAACTATTATCGCATCACAGGCGGTTATTTCCGGCACATATTCGATCACGCGGCAGGCCATGCAACTCGGCTATTTGCCGCACATGAGCGTCCTGCATACGTCGGAAAAGGAACTCGGGCAGATTTATATGCCCTTCGTCAACTGGGCGTTGTTGGGACTGACGACTTTCATCGTTTTCATGTTTCCAAGCTCGGACAGCCTTGCTTCAGCCTATGGTCTTGCCGTGACAGGGGCGATGCTCATTACCAGCATCATGGTCATCGCGGTTATGCGCCTTAAATGGCGCTGGCAGTGGAAATGGATACTGGCGACGGCGGGCGTTTTCACCGCTATCGATGCGGTGCTGTTTTCCGCGACAACGACAAAATTCATGTCCGGCGGCGCGATGCCTGTCACAGTGGCCGTCATGATTTTCACCGCCCTGACCACATGGAAAAAGGGGCAAGCCGCGCTTGATGACAGAATTTCCAGCCAGTCAGTGTCTATTGACCAATTCATCAGGGAGTCGCGCAACAATCCTTCCGTGCGTGTGCCGGGAACGGCGATTTACATGACGCCGCATCACAATATGGTTCCAAGCGCCATGATGCTGAATATGCGGCATAACAAGATGTTGCATGAACGGGTGATTTTTCTAACTGTCATTTTCGAGGAAATTCCGCACGTAGCACACGAGAACCGCATTCATATCTACACGCTGGGCGACGACTTCTATAAAATGGATGTTCACTACGGCTTTAATGACGAACCGGACATATCGGAAGCTATGCACTATTGCCTGCAACGTGGCATGGATTTTGATAACCTGGCGCAGGCGTCCTTTTACTTCGGTAATGAAATTATCATGCCGGTCGCGGGCGGCGCGATGCCGTTCTGGCGCGACCTGCTGTTCTCCATCATGAAACGGAACGCCTCGGGCGCGGCGGAATACTACAAAATCCCAGCCGACCGCGTGGTCGAAGTCGGCGGCATGTATGAACTGTAGCCTATGACGGGGATTATATCATTGAACGGCCTTAAGAGGGACTATAAGGCGCTTTTTGCAAGAATACTCTTGATGCCTGAAAATGATAGGCTCATTCTAAAATACCAAAGTCAGGCACCAAAAACCTGCCAAGCCGGAGTCATAGTTTATGCATTATAAAAGATCATTTCTTACTTTTATATTTCTTGCAACTGCAATATGCACTCTCTCATCTTGCGCCACGAGCGCGAATTACAATAAGCAACTTAACTACTGGATCGGAAAAAGTGAGCGGCAGCTCATCATGGGATGGGGTGTGCCGGACAAGCAGTTCCAACTTAACGCGCATACGCTTATACTTTCTTATAGGGGCTGTCCTAGATAAGGCTAGAGTTTAGCCCATTTTTTGATTGTAGCAAGTTGCTGTTTTGGAGTTCCGTAATTGAAGCGGAACTCGCACTCTTTGAGGAACAAGAAGAAGTGTTTGCGTGGA
>JAJZVA010000018.1 GCA_021845905.1 Pseudomonadota bacterium | reverse complement strand
ATTGGTGCCTTGAGATGGCCTACGCCCTGAGGACGTTCAACGCCCCCGCGCTCACACAATGGGCAGTCACCGCCTTTGCTATGCTTATTTACTGACGACGTTCAACGCCCCGCGCTCACGACAATGGACAATGGTTGCCTTCGCTATGCCCCCGCGCTGACGACGTTCAACGCGCCGTTGCTCGATAAAATTCCTGATGATATCCGCAAGACTCTTCGCAAAAACAATCCCTCGCGCATCCGCGCGGGTGCGCCGCAGTGCATGGGCTTTTTATCGCGCCGGTAGAGGGCTTCTCAGGCCTGTTTTTTCTTGCCGTTGATGGCTTTGAGCTTCGGCGGGCATGATCGGGCAAGGCACGGCGCAACGAAGCCCGTTTCTTCTCCGCCGTTTTTTCTCTCCGCGCGGAAGATCCGCTCTCCGGTTTGAAAATCGACATCCATTTCAGACCCCGCATCTGGCGCGTGGTTTTCAAACGCCCACCGATCCGCATGAAAAAATGAACCAGAGAGTCTGTAAGCCGGGTTCTGTACGCCGCATGCCTTGCATGCAAAACATGTTACGGCGCGATGACCATTCATCTGCGATGCGCGTCGCCGCGCACCTCTGGCAGCCGACCCGGAAGACGAGACCGGAAACGGTCTTGTCATTGAAGACATGTCTTCCCTATTTGGCCTTGCTCCCGGTGGGGTTTACCCTGCCAGCCTTGTTGCCAAGCCTGCGGTGAGCTCTTACCTCACCTTTTCACCCTTGCTCTCCGAAGAAAGCGGTATGTTTTCTGTGGCACTTTCCCTACAGTCGCCTGCGCCGGACGTTATCCGGCACCGTGTTTCCGTGGAGCCCGGACTTTCCTCCAACTTGCGTCAGCGGTCATCCGACTCTCTGGTTCGAAGGCAACATACTCTATTTTTCCTAAAAAATCAAATGCCAGGCGTCGGGAACGCCGGTGGCAGATAGAGCCAAAGCTCTTGCGATAACTGTAAATATTTTACGCAATTTCATGATGGGTTCCTTGAATGTAAGGCAATAACCATATCTTTTTTGTGCATAAACTAAACATAGTCAAGATATGTTTTCAGACTATAAATCAATATATGTCACTATAGATAATATGAGAATAAAATTCTGCCTTATAAGGCTACTTTGGCCGGCAATCAGGCGCTTTCGGCCGCTGCCCCAGCTTTTTCTTCACCAGCGATTGCAACTTCTGAACGGTGTCAGGATCGGCCACTCCGACCTTTTCCGGCAGCGTGAAAACTTCCGGCATGAAATGCCTTTGAAACGCCGTGATACGGCTTTTGAGATCCGCGCGCGGATCGTATCCGAACTGCGTCAAGATTCTATCGATATCGGCGTCTTCTCCGGTACCCGATTCAGGCCAAATGCCGATCCCCGCCTCCGCCAGCCGCTTCCACGGAAATTTTTCGCCGGGGTCCCGTTTGCGTTCCGGCGCGACGTCGGAATGCGCCAGCACATGACAAGGCAGGATATTGTGCCGCGCCATGACCGCGCGGCAAAGGTCGATCACCGCCTCGATCTGCGCGTCGGGAAAATCCGGCAGGCCGAAATCATGCCCGCCGTTCTGAATCTCGATGCCGATGGAGCGGGAATTGATATCCTCCTCGCCTTCCCAATACGATTTCCCCGCATGCCAGGCGCGCATGTCTTCGTCGACGATCCGCATGACGGAGCCGTCTTCATCGACCATGTAATGCGCGCTGACCTGATGCGACGGGTCGCCGCCCTGCAACAGACGCAACGCCTCGAAGGCCGTTTCCGTGCCGGTGTAATGCAAAATCAGATATTTGATTTTTTTGCCCTCGGCGCCGCCATTTTTATCACCGGCGCGGGGATTGAAATTGGGCGAAGGCGCGTCGATCATGTTCATAAACGCCTCACGAAGGCCGTCACCAGCCGCTCGAAATCCGCCGCGCCGCGCTTGGCGTTTTGCAGCGTATGCGCGTGGCTGAGCTCTTCGTCGCCGAGCCCGGCGCCGAGATTGGTGATGCAAGAGCACCCGACGACGCGCAGGCCGCAATGCCGCGCGATGATGCAATCCGGCACGCTCGACATGCCGACCGCGCCGCCGCCTATCTGCTGCGCCATGCGAATTTCTGCCGGCGTCTCGAACGACGGTCCGCGAAACCCGACGTAAATCCCTTCATGCAGGGTGATCTTTTCGGCCCGCGCCGTTTCCGCCAGCTTGTCCTGCAGGATCGGATCCCACGCATCGGTCATCGGCGGAAAGCGCGGCCCGAAATCGTCATCGTTCGGCCCGACCAGCGGATTGTAGCCCATGAGATTGATATGATCCGTGATCATCATCAGCGCTCCCGGCAACATGCTGTCGCG
Source organism: Pseudomonadota bacterium (assembly GCA_021845905.1). Classification (GTDB taxonomy): domain Bacteria; phylum Pseudomonadota; class Alphaproteobacteria; order Micavibrionales; family UBA2020; genus PALSA-926. The sequence goes on along the minus strand of JAJZVA010000018.1, from coordinate 24,589 downwards.
CAAACTGCCCGCCGCGTTGGAAAGAAACAGCGTTTCGATGCCCAGCGCCTTCACGGTGCGGACCATCGTTTTCAACGGCGCGGCGTCGTCCGTCTCGTAAAAATGCTTGCGGCCGCGAAAAGCAAGAACGTCGACGCCGCCGAGCCTGCCCGCCACGACGGTGCCAACATGGCCCATCACCGTCATCTCCGGAAAGCCCGGCAAATCGGCGTAAGAAACAGCGACCGGATTTTCGATTTTCTCCGCAAGGTCGCTCAAGCCCGTGCCGAGAATGATGGCGGCCTTCGGCTTCACGGCGCCGATCTTCGCGCGGATGATGTCGCGCGACGCCTCTATGTTTTGCTTGTGCGTATTGGGCATGGCTGCGCCGTCAATCTTCCTGCACCATCCGCTTCTTGATCTCGGCGATGGATTTGGCCGGATTGAGGCCTTTCGGGCAGGTGTTTGTGCAGTTCATGATGGTGTGGCAGCGGTAGAGCTTGAACTTGTCCACCAGCTTGCCGAGGCGCGTTTTCTTCGCGCGGTCGCGCGTGTCGGCGATCCAGCGCCAGGCCTGCAAAAGAATCGCCGGCCCGAGGAACTTGTCGCCGTTCCACCAATAGCTCGGGCAGGAGGTCGAGCAGCAAAAGCACATGATGCACATCGCGGGGCCGTGTCCGTCCTTGCCGTTCAAAACGTCGGCGTCTTCCGGCGATTGCAGGCGCTCGCGCCCGGGGCCGGCGAAGGCCGCGGGATCGGATTTCTCCGTCACGTCGCTTTGCAGCCACGGCTCGATGCTCTTGTGCTGCTCGTAAATCTGGTTGAGGTCGGGCACAAGATCCTTCACCACCGGCATGTGCGGCAGCGGGGAGATTTTGACGTCGGATTTTTTCACGCTTTCGATCGCCTTGGTGCAGGCGAGCGTATTGGTGCCGTCGATGTTCATGGCGCAGGAGCCGCAAATGCCCTCGCGGCAGGAACGGCGGAAGGTCAGCGTGGAATCGACGTTGTTCTTGATGTGGATCAGCGCGTCCAGCACCATCGGCCCGCATTTGTCGAGGTCGATCTCGTAACTGTCGATGCGCGGATTTTCCTTGTCGTCCGGGCTCCAGCGGTAGATGTTGAAGGTGCGCTTGTTCTTCGCGCCTTCCGGCGCGGGATAATGCCTGCCTTCGGTGACGGCGGAGTTTTTCGGCAGTGCGAGCTGGACCATGTTATTCCCCTTTTAAGATCATCCATTCTTTTGTCTTGAGAGCCAGGTTCATCCCCGCGTGCGCCGGGCTGGTGGACGGCAGGCGCTTCAAGGCGAGCCGCGCGGCCGTTTTTTCCGGCAAGACCGGCAAAACCCGCCTTCTGAATTCTTTTTCCGCCGTCGCGCCGTTGAAGAAGACGCGGGTGATGTGGGCGTATTTTTTTAAAAACGCGGCGAAGTCGTTGGCTTCGGCATTCCTGATGTTCGAATCGAGGCTACCGCGGCGGGTGCAGGATTTCAGCACGTCCCACAGCGCGAGGGCATTGCCCCTGATCAGGGCGCGGCGCTCCGCATAGGTCTCGACCGGCGCATCGAACAACGCCCCCATGATCCGCCAGAAGCTGTTGCGTGGGTGCGCGTAATATTGTTTTTGCCTCAGCGATTCCGTGCCCGGCATCGAGCCGAGAACCAGCGCGCGCGGGCTTGGCGCGACGATGGGCGGAAAGCTGACGGCGCGAGACGTCATCAATAAACCCTCTTCTTGGGCGGAATGGATTCGATTTCGTTCGACATCGGCTGCATGTGCACGGGGCGGTAGACGATTTTCGTGCCGCCCTTGTCGTCGACGTAGATCACGCTGTGCTTCATCCAGTCCTTGTCGTCGCGGTCCTTGAAGTCCTCGCGGGCGTGCGCGCCGCGCGATTCCTGACGGTTGACGGCGGCAGCGATGGTCGCCTTCGCCTGATGCATCAGGTTGTCCAGCTCCAGCGTTTCGACGAGGTCGGAATTCCACACCATCGAGCGGTCGGAGACAGACAAGTCGGCCATGCCCTTCCAGCATTTTTCGATTTTCTCGACGCCTTCCTGCAACACTTCGCCGGTGCGGAAGACGGCGCAATGGTTCTGCATGTTTTTTTGCATTTCAAGGCGCAGGTGCGCAGTGCGCGTAGACCCTTTGGCGTTGCGGTACTTGTCGAGCCGCGCGATGGCGTGCTCGCCCGCGTCGGACGGCAATTTTTTGTGCGGCGCGCCGGGCTTGACGGTTTCCGCGGCGCGGTTGGCGGCGGCGCGGCCGAACACGACCAGATCGAGCAGCGAGTTGGAGCCAAGGCGGTTCGCGCCGTGCACGGAAACGCAGGCCGCCTCGCCGATCGCCATCAAACCCGGCACGACCGCGTCGGGATTGTCGCCGGTCGGATTAATGACTTCGGTATGCACATTGGTCGGGATGCCACCCATGTTGTAGTGCACGGTCGGCAAAACCGGGATCGGCTCCTTGGTCACGTCGACGTTGGCGAAGATCTTCGACGTTTCGGCGATGCCGGGCAGGCGTTCATGAATGACGGCGGGATCAAGGTGTTCGATATGCAGGTGAATATGGTCTTTATGTTCGCCGACGCCGCGACCTTCGCGGATCTCGATGGTCATCGCGCGCGAAACGACGTCGCGGCTCGCCAGATCTTTGGCGTGCGGCGCATAGCGCTCCATGAAGCGCTCGCCCGCGGAATTGGTGAGATATCCGCCCTCGCCGCGCACGCCTTCGGTGATCAGGCAACCCGCGCCGTAAATGCCGGTGGGATGAAACTGCACGAACTCCATGTCCTGCACCGGAAGCCCCGCGCGCAACACCATCCCGCCGCCGTCGCCGGTGCAGGTGTGCGCCGACGTGCAGGAGAAGAACGTGCGGCCGTAACCGCCCGTCGCCAGCGCGACGCGGTGCGCGCGGAAGCGGTGGATCGTGCCGTCGTCGAGGTTCCACGCCATCACGCCGCGGCAGACGCCCTCGTCGTCCATGATAAGGTCGATGGCGTAATATTCGATGAAGAATTCAGCCTGGTGCTTGAGGCTTTGCTGATAAAGCGTGTGCAACATGGCGTGACCGGTGCGGTCGGCGGCGGCGCAGGTGCGCCGGGCCGTGCCCTGTCCGAAGTGCGTCGTCATGCCGCCGAAGGCGCGCTGGTAGATTTTGCCTTCGGGCGTGCGGCTGAACGGCATGCCGTAGCGCTCCAGCTCGATGACGGCGGGGATGGCCTCTCGGCACATGTATTCGATCGCGTCCTGATCGCCGAGCCAGTCCGAACCCTTGACGGTGTCGTACATATGCCAGCGCCAGTCGTCCTCGCCCTCGTTGCCGAGCGCGGCGGAAATTCCACCCTGCGCCGCGACGGTGTGCGAGCGCGTGGGGAAAACTTTGGTGATGCACGCTGTCTTCAGCCCCTTTTCGGCCATGCCGAAGGTGGCGCGCAACCCCGCGCCGCCCGCGCCGACGACGACGACGTCATATTCATGCTCGATGATCGGATAGCTGTTTTGCATTTCAGTACTTTCTGTATTTGATGGTCATCACGGCGTAAAGGCAGGCGAGACCGAGGACAAGGAAAAACAATTTCGACAGGAAAACGAGCAATTTCCGCCTGCCCGGCGACGGCACGTAGTCGACGAGGATTTCCTCGACGCCGAAACTCGCGTGCCAGAAGCCGAAGATGATGAACAGCACCAGCGCGATTTCCGTCGTCGGCGTCTTCAGCCAGCTGATGAAAATTTCGCGGCTCCTGGTCGCGATGAACTCGCCCTGCCAGACGAAGTAGATGAACAACGCCGCCAGCGGAACGGCCGTCAGGCGCTGGAGCGTCCAGTGTCTTGCGCTTGCTTTCATGATTATTGCCCCCCTGCCGTCAGCCAGATCATCAGCGTCAGAATGACGGTTGCGGCGATCGCGAAGTATCCGCTCCTGTAAACCCTTTTCATCTCGATGCCGTAGCCCATGTCCCACTTCAAATGGCGGATGCCGTTGAAAAAATGGTACACGAAGGAAAACAGCCAGCCGAACATCATCACCTGCCCGATCAGGCTGGAGCGGAACGCCTCAAAGACGCCGAAGGCATGCACGCCCGACAGCGCGGCGAACAGCCACCACGTCAAAAGCAACGTACCCGCCGCCAGCGCCGCGCCGGTGATGCGGTGCAGAATGGACATCACGGAAGTGATCTGCGGCTTGTATATTTGTATGTGTGGCGAAAGCGGACGGTCTATATTTGACATATCTTTAAAACCTATGTGCTTGAGAACGAAGCTTCTGCAGAATATCCCTTGAACATCGGTTCGTCCAGTCATTCAAAAACAAATACGCGTCGCAAATCAAATCCGCTTTATGTTTTGCCCCTTGACTCTTCACATAAGGATTTTTATTGTCTTAAACAACATCTTAAGACGTTTATGAAATATATTTAACGGCGAAAGACAAAATGCGCCTGATGGCGCGGGGCAGAGAACGATGGCGACAACATCCTCCGCGAAAAAAGATGCCGCAGCGTCTTCCAATGTTTACACCGTTCAGTCTTACCAGCCGTTTCTGGAAGCGGTCGCGCGCGGGATACTCGACGAACACAAGGACGATCCGCTGCTCCTCGCCGATACCACCGTTCTGGTGCCGGACAGCGACACGGGGCGCGCGCTCCGTCAGGCCTTCATCGCGCAAATGGAAGGCAAGCCGGCCATCTTGCCGCGCATAGAAACGCCCGAAAACGTCAGCCGGGCGCAACTCGGCCCGCACGCCGCGCTGGCGAAAAAAAGCGCGGCCTTGCAACCTCCCGTCTCGCGCATGGAACGGCAGTTCCTCCTCGCGGGGGAAATTCTCAAAATCCCCGGTATGGCCAGTTCCCCGCAAAAGGCCATCGCGCTCGGCGACGCGCTCGGCCGCCTGCTCGACGAAGCGCAGCGCAACGACGTCAGCCTCAAGGACATCGACACGCTCGTCCCGCCGGAATTCAGCAAGGAATGGGCGCGGACGGCGGAGTTTCTCAAGATCGTCACCGAAACCTGGCCGCAAAAGCTCGCCGCCATGGGCAGAAGCGATCCAGAAAACCACAAAAAGGCCCTTCTTGAAGCGCGCGCCGAGGCATGGCGCGCCGACGAAACGCCGCATCCGGTCATTGCCGTCGGCTTCACCGCGCAGTCGAAGACCCTGAACGCGCTCCTCAAAACCGTCGCGAAGCTGCCGCAGGGCAAGGTCATTCTGCAGGGGCTTGACGGCGGCCTCGACCAGGCCAGCTGGGACATCCTGACGCCCGTCCACCCGCAATACGCGCTCAAGAAACTTCTCGAAGACATCGGCGTCGACCGCGCCGCCGTGCGGGAATGGGACGCCGCGCCGCTCGCCGCGCAAAACCACGCGCGCGCGACCAATCCCGAGCGCACCAACCGCGCGCGCCAGACGCTCCTGCGCGAAACGATGCTGCCGGCGGGCGCGACGCGCGCCTGGGCCGCGGCGCAGGCGCCTGCCAACAAAAAGATATCCTCGATCACCGCCGACAGGAACGCCGACAAAAACAAGGACGCGATCAGCATCCACGCCCTGAGCGGCATGGACATGATCACCACCACGACGCAGCAGGAGGAAGCGAGCGTCATCGCGCTCAGGATGCGCGAGAGCCTCGAAACGCCGGGACGCAAGGTCGCCTTCGTCACGGAAGACAGGGCGCTGGCGCGACGCGTCTCCGCGCGGCTTAAAACATGGCAGATCGAAGTGCACGACGAAGCTGGCGCGGCGCTCTCCGAAACGCCCGCCGGCGTCTATCTGCTCGCCACCTCCGCGATGGCCGCCGAAAAATGGGCGCCGGTGCCGACGCTGGAAGCCTTGCGCCACCCGCTCGCCGCGCTCGGGGAAAGCAAGGACGCCTTCCGCCGCAAGGTCGCCGACCTTGAAAACATGATTTACCGCGGCCCGCGCCCCGCGCCGGGCGCGAAAGGCGCGCATGGCGCGCTCACCGCCGCCTTCAACCACGCCGCGAAATATCCGCCCCATTACCAGACGCCGGAACAACTGAAGGAAAGCCAGCGGGAATTGCGCGATTTCATCGTCCGGATGGAAAACGCCGGCAAGGACTTCTTCGACAAGATGGCGTCGGCAAAAGCCGTGCCGCTCAAGGACATGCTGGAAGCGCATATCCGCTTCGCCGAAAAGCTCGCCTGCGACGACAAGGACCCCGGCGGCGAATCCGGCAGCCGCGTCTGGCAGGGCGAAGACGGCGTGCAGGCGGCGCGTTTTCTCAAAAGCCTGCGCGGCGCGGCGGCCCTCGCGCCCGCCGTCACCGGAGCGGAATACACCGACGTCCTGCACGGCCTGATGCGCGACGTCAAAGTCCACAATACGAAGACGACGCACCCCGATCTGCGCATCATGACGCCCGCGCAGGCGCGTTTGATCAAATCGGACATCGTCATCCTCGGCGGCGTCAACGACAACGTCTGGCCGCCCGCGCCGCGCGAGAACCCGTGGCTGTCGCCCGCCATGATCCGCACCCTCGGCCTGCCCGCGCCGGAAAGCGTCATCGGCGCGTCTGCGCACGATTTCGTGCAGCTGGCCTCGAACCCGAACGTCCTGCTGGTGCGCGCACAGCGCTCCGGCGGCGCGCCGACGGTGATGTCGCCGTTCCTCGCCCGCATGATGCTGACCCTGCGCGGCGCCGGGCTCGAGAAAAAGCTCGAAAAGAAAACCCGCCTGCTCGACATCCACGTCGCGATGCATACGCCTTCCAAAGTGACGCCGGTCGAACCGCCGCGCGTCGCACCGCCGACGGACAAGCGCCCCAAAAAGCTTCCCGTCACCGGCATAGAGACGCTGATGCGCGACCCTTATTCCGTCTACGTCAAATACGTGCTGAAAATCCGCGAGAAGGAGCCGCTCGATTCAAGCCCGAGCGTCGCCGACCGCGGCACCTTCACGCACGAGGCGCTGGACGTTTTCATGAAGAAATATCCCGGCGACCTGCCGGACGACGCTCTGCCGGAGCTGCTGAAAATCGGCAAGGAGGCCTTTAAAAGCCGCATGGACAGCCCGACCGTCCGCGCCTTCTGGTGGCCGCGCTTCGAGCAGATCGCCAAATGGTTCGTCGGGTTCGAGAAAGAGCGCCGCGCGCTCTCCAAAACCCTCGGCACCGAAGTCAAAGGCAAGCTCGAGTTCGACACCGGCGACGGCATTTTCACCCTCACCGCCGTCGCCGACCGCATCGACCGCGCCGACGACGACACGCTGACGCTGATCGACTACAAAACCGGCGGCGTGCCGGAGCAAAAGGCCGTCAGGCTGGGCTTTTCGCCGCAACTGACCTTGGAGGCGCTGATTTCCTTCACCGGCGGCTTCGAAGGCATCGACGCCGCGGGCGTCGGCAAACTGCAATACTGGAAACTTTCGGGCAACCGCAAGGCCGCGGACATCAAGGACGTCAAGGGAGACATCAACGCGCTGGTCAGCGAGGCGCGCGCAGGCATCGAGGCGCTGGTGAAAGCCTTCGGCGACCCCGCGACGCCCTATCTCGTCACGCCGCGTCCGGAATGGGCGCCGCGCTACAACAAAAACCGCCATCTGTCGCGCGTCGACGAATGGAATACCGTCAAGAAAACCGCCGCGAAGAAACCCTCCGCGGACAAAGCGCCCCCGGCCGAGAAAAAAGCCGCGCGCAGAAGAAAGCCCAAGCCATGAGCGGAACAAGAAAGCCAAACCCCAACGTCGTGCAGCGGCAGGCGTCCGACCCGTCCGTCAGCACCTGGGTCACCGCCTCGGCGGGCACAGGAAAAACGCAAGTGCTCACCGACCGCACCCTGCGCCTGATGCTCGACGGCGCCGCGCCGGACCAGATCCTCTGCCTCACCTTCACGCGCGCGGCGGCGTCCGTCATGACCAACCGCATCCGCGACACGCTCGGCGTCTGGGCCAGTTGCGATCAGGCCGCGCTGCAGGAAAAGCTCACGCGCCTGACCGGCAAAAAGCCCGACCAGAAAACGCTCGACCGCGCGCGGCAGCTCTTCGCCGCATTCATCGATTCCGGCGAGATGCGCATCCAGACGATCCACTCCTTCTCGCAGTCGCTGTTGAAGCGCTTTCCGATCGAGTCCGGCATTCCGCCCTATTTCGACGTCATGGACGAACAGACCATCGCCGAGGAACTGCGCGTCGCGCAGGCGGAAATCCTGCAGGACAGCGGCCTCCATCCTGAATCGCCGCTCGCCAAGGCGGTCGGCATCGTGACGCCCTCCGTCGGCGAGGACGACTTCGCCGACCTGATCGGCAACCTCGCCGCCCGCCGCGGGCAGCTGATGTCGATCCTGCGCGACAACGGCGGCATCGAAGGCACCGTCGACGCCGTCTACGCCTATCTCGACGCGCCGCGCGACGTCACGGCGAAGGACCTGCTCGCCCGCCTCAACGGCCGCAAAGGCATCAATGGCAAAGCGCCCGACACGGACGGGCTGAAACGCGCCGCCGGAATCCTCGCGCAAGGCACCGCTGCGGAAAAGCAGAAGGCGCAAGTGCTGGAAGCATGGCTCGATCATCCCGAAAAGCGCGTTTTGTTCTTCGACGAATACAAGAAGCTTTTTCTCACGGCGGAGGACGGCATCCGCAAGTCGCTGACGACCAAGGGCACCGCCGCCGCGGAAGACATCCTCAAGGCCGAGGCGGAGCGCCTCGCCGACGGCATGGAAGCCCTGAAGACGCTCGGCGTCGCGCAGCAGACCGAGGCGGTTTTGCGCATGAGCGACGCCATCTTGCAGAACTACGAGAAGAAAAAGCGCGCGCTCAACCTTCTCGACTACGACGACCTCATCTACCGCGCCGGACGCATGATGGCGCAGGACGACCACGCGGCGAGCTGGGTCCTGCAAAAGCTGCCCGGCGACCTCAGGCACATCCTCGTCGACGAGGGGCAGGACACCAACCCCGACCAGTGGAAGCTCATCTCCGCCATCGTGAAGGAATTGTTTTCCGGCGCGAACGGCAAGGCGAAAAAAGGCAACACCGTTTTCGTGGTCGGCGACGAGAAACAATCGATCTTCTCCTTCCAGCAGGCCAATCCGGCGGAATTCGCGGCGCGGAAAAAAGAATTCTCCGACATGGTCAAAAAGTCGGGCGGCACGTGGCGCGACGTCGAAATGACCATCGCCTTCCGCTCCAGCCCCGCGATCACCGAAGCCGTCGACGCCGTTTTCGCCAATCCGGCGGCGGCGGACGGGCTCTTCAACCCGGGCGAAGACGCCGGGCGCAAGGTGACGCACGATCCGTTCCGCCGCGGACAGGCCGGCCTCGTCGAAGTTCACCCGATCGCGAAACCGGAAGACCGGCCGGAACGCGCACCCTGGGAACTGCCGTTGAAGATGGAGACGGTCAGCGACCCCGCCGTCGACCTTGCCGACAAAATCGCCGACCAGATCAAGGGCTGGCTCGACAGCGGCGAAAAGCTGCCGTCCCGCGGGCGGGCGATGTCGCCCGGAGACATCATCATTCTCGTGCGCCGCCGCTCGGCCTTCGTCGACCACATGGTGCGCGCGCTCAAAAAACGCAACGTTCCCGTCGCGGGCGCGGACCGCATCTCCCTCAACGAGCAGATCGCCGTCATGGACCTCGTCGCGCTCGGCGAGACGCTTTTGTTCCCCAAGGACGAATACAAGCTCGCCTGCGTGCTGAAATCGCCGCTGATCGGCATGACCGACCAGCAGCTCGAAGACCTCGCCATCGGACGGACGGAAAATCTCTGGAACGCGCTCAAGAAAAAAGCGCAAGACCCCGCCGCCGACAAAATATACGGCGCGGCATTCCAGTACCTCGCCGGATTGCGCAACCGCGTCGGCACGGAACGGCCTTACGAGCTTTATTCGACCGTGCTGCTCAGCACCTGCCCCGCGACCGGAAAATCCGGCCTGACCTCCATCTACGGACGGCTGGGCTACGAGGCGGAAGACCCGATCGTCGAATTCATGAACGCGCTGGAGCAGTTCGAAAAAATCCGCGTGCCGGACCTGCGCGGCTTTCTCTCGTGGCTCGCGGCCGGCGAGTCCGACGTCAAGCGCGAGGTCAACATCGGCCCTGAAAACCAGCGCGTCCACATCATGACCGTCCACGGCGCGAAAGGCCTCGAAGCGCCGGTCGTCATCCTGGCGGACACCGTCGGCGTGCCCGCGGACAATCCGCGCGCGCGGCCGAAATTCCTCTGGCCCGAAGGCGCGCGCAAAGTGCCTCTCTGGGCGCCGCGCGCCGACATGGAGAACGCCGTCTTCACGCGCGAGCGCAAGCTCGCCGAAGAGGAACGCGACCGCGAATTCCGCCGCCTGCTCTACGTCGCCATGACCCGCGCCGCCGACCGTCTCTACGTCTACGGAGAGCGCATGCCCGAGAAAAACTTCGAGCAGAGCTGGTATCACCTGATCCGCAGCGGCCTTGAAGCCAACGCCAAAGACAAAATCGAATCCGTTCCCGCCAAAAACGATCCTGCAGACAAAAACGCCGACGCCGGAAAGGACGCGGACGCGCAAGAGACCGTCCTGCGCCTCGAAATCAGGCAAACCGCGAAACCCGTGCCGGACAATCTTGCGCCTCTCGAAAGAGACAGCGTCGTCGGCATCCCCGTCTGGGCGCGGACAATCCCGCCCGCGGGCGAAGCGCAAGGCCGCTTTCGCCCTTCGGAACAAGGCAAGAGCGCCAACGACAACGCCGCGCCCTCGCCGCTCGGCGCAGAGAAAGACAACGAATATTACAGGACTCTCGGCACCGCCGTGCACGCGCTGCTTGAAACCCTGCCGTTGCTGCCAGCGGACGAGCGTGAAAGCGCGGCGCGGGAATATCTCGCCGACCCGGCTTTGAAACTCGGCGAAGACGACCGGAACGACACGCTGAAGCACGTCACCGCCATCCTGAACGACCCGCAATTCGCCAGCCTGTTCGGCCCGCATTCGCGCGCCGAGGTTTCCATCAGCGGCACCGTCGAAAAAGACGGCAAAAAGCAAATGCTCAACGCGCTGATCGACCGGCTCGTCGTCGAGGATGAAACGGTGACGATCGTCGACTACAAAAACAACCTGAACGTCCCGAATGACATCTCCGAAGTCACGCCCGCCTATGTCCTGCAGCTCGCCGCCTATAAAATGGCCGTGGAGCAGATTTATCCGGGTAAAAAAATCAAGTGCGCCCTGCTCTATACGCGCGAAGCAAAACTGATCGAGCTGCCGGAAGACAAAATCGCCGCCGCCATCCGCGACATGAAGCTGAAAAGCGCCGCGCCGCCGCAAAAACAATCCGGCCCGAAACTTTGATTCAATCGCGGGTCATGCCGTCGAGCGCGCCCTGCAGGATGATCTGCGCAGCGAGCTGATCGGTGACTTCCGCGCGGCGTTGCGGCGAGAGGTGCGTCGCCTCGTCCAGCAAGTCCCGCGCCGCCTGCGTCGAGAGGCGCTCGTCGAAAAAAGCGACCGGCGGGTCAAACCCCAGCACGTCCGACGCCGCGATCAGATTGTCGGCGAAGTGCCGCACCGAATCGACGCGCGGGCCTTCCGTTCCGTCCATATTGACGGGCAATCCTATGACAAATCCGCCGACGGCATAATCGCGGCATATATCGGCCAGCTTTTTCACATCTTCTGTAAATTTAGTGCGCCGGATCGTCAGAAGCGGCGTCGCCATGGCAAGATCGGGCGTGGACACCGCCAGCCCCAGAGCTTTTTTACTCTGGTCGATGCCCAGAAGGCGCTTTCCCTGCGGCAAACCCGCTCTCAGTTCTTTTAAAGTCACAATCGCCATGTTAAGGTTTACGCCTGTTTAAGTGTCATAACTTAGCTAAAAGATTAAGACCAAAGGAAGCCCATGTCCATTGATATCAATACGGTCCGGAAAGTGGCGAAACTCGCCCGCATCCGCACCACCGACGCCGACGCCGAGGTGCTCTCCGGCGAACTCAACAACATCCTTTCCATGATCGAGCAGCTTAACGAGGTCAAGACCGACGGCGTGGAGCCGATGACCAGCGTCATCGAGATGAATCTCCCCGCGCGCGCGGATGAAGTGACCGATGGCGACATGCCTGACAAAATCCTCTCATGCGCGCCGGAAAAGGCCGCCGGATTTTTCGTTGTTCCCAAAGTCGTCGAGTAAAGCACATGACAAACCTTACAAGCCTCACCATCCGCCAGGCGCTCGACGGCCTGAAGAAAAAAGACTTCACCGCGACCGAACTGACCGAAGCGCATATCAAGGCTTCCGAGGCGGCGCGGCACCTGAATTGCTACATCACGGAAACCTTCGATCACGCCCGCAAGCAGGCCAAAGAGAGCGACGCGCGCTACGCATCGGGCAGAGCGGGTCTGCTCGACGGCGTGCCGATCGCGATGAAAGACCTTTACTGCACCGAAGGCATCCAGACGACGGCCGCCAGCAAGATCCTCGAAGGCTTCAAACCGCCTTATGAATCGACCGTCTCCGGCAACATGTTCCGCGACGGCGCGGTGATGCTCGGCAAGGCGAACCTCGACGAATTCGCCATGGGCTCAAGCAACACCACCAGCGCCTACGGCAACGTGATCAATCCGTGGCGCAGCGAAGCGGAACCGGATAAACAACTCGTGCCGGGAGGTTCATCCGGCGGCAGCGCGGCGGCTGTGGCGGCGCGCATCGCCATGGGCGCGACGGGCACCGACACCGGCGGCTCGATCCGCCAGCCTGCGGCCTTCTGCGGCATCACCGGCATCAAGCCGACCTATGGCCGCTGCTCACGCTTCGGCATCATCGCCTTCGCCTCGTCGCTCGATCAGGCGGGGCCGTTCGCCCGCACGGTGGAAGACTGCGCGCTTCTTTTGCAATCCATGGCGGGATACGACCCGAAAGATTCCACCTCTGTTGACCGCCCCGTGCCGGAATATTTCAAAGCCGTCGGCCAGAGCGTCAAAGGGCTGAAAGTGGGCGTGCCGAAGGAATACCGCGTCGAAGGCGCCAATCCGGAAATCCTCGCGCTGTGGGACAAGGGCGTCGCCATGATGAAGGACGCCGGCGCCGAGATCGTCGACGTCTCCCTGCCGCATACCAAATACGCGCTGCAAACCTACTATGTGATCGCGCCCGCCGAATGCTCCTCCAACCTCGCGCGCTACGACGGCGTGCGTTTCGGCCTGCGCGAAAACACAGACAACGGCAACCTCAACGACATGTACGAGGCGACGCGCAACGCGGGCTTCGGCAAGGAAGTCAAGCGCCGCATCCTCATCGGCACCTATGTTTTGTCCGCGGGCTATTACGACGCCTATTACAACAAGGCGCGCCGCGTGCGCAAATTGATCTGGCAGGATTTCATCAACGCGTATCAAAAATGCGACGTGCTGCTGACGCCGACCGCGCCGACGCCCGCTTTCGCCATCGGCGAAAACACGGCTGATCCGGTGACGATGTACCTCAACGACATCTTCACCATTCCGGCCTCGATGGCGGGCATGCCCGGCATGTCGCTGCCGGTGGGATTGAGCGCCGACGGCCTGCCGCTCGGCCTGCAACTGCTGGGCAAACCTTTTGAAGAGGAAACCGTCTTCAAGGCGGCGGGCGCGCTTGAAAAGGCGGCGAACTTCACCGCCCTGCCGCAGTCCCTCATGGACAAGGCGGCCTGAATGTCCGGCTTGCCGACGCCATATCCGGAGATCGAACCGCGCGAAAGCGGCATGATGAAGACCGCCGACGGCCATTCCATCCATTGGGAAGCCAGCGGCAATCCGAACGGCGCGCCTGTCGTTTTCCTGCATGGCGGCCCGGGCAGCGGCACGTCGCCCTGGTGGCGGCGGCTGTTCGACCCCGACAAATACAACATCATCATGTTCGACCAGCGCGGCGCGGGCAAAAGCACGCCGCACGCTTCGCTCCAGAACAACACCACGCAGCATCTGATCGAAGATATCGAACAACTCCGCCAACAGCTGGACATCAAACAATGGGCCGTCTTCGGCGGCTCGTGGGGCTCGACGCTGGCGCTGGCTTACGCCGACGCGCATCCTGCGGCGGTCAACGCGCTCGTGATGTACGGCATCTTTCTTTGCCGCGACAGCGAATTGCGCGACCTTTATTATGAGGGCGGCCTTGCCAGCAAGATCTTCCCTGACGAATTCGAGCCTTATATTTCCCTGCTTGCACCCGAAAAACGCGCGAACCCGATCGAGGGCTACCGCGAGCTTTTCCTCTCCCCCGATAAGGAAAAAGCCTATGAGGCGCTCGACCGCTGGACACGCCTTGAAAAACGCGTTACGCGGCTGGTCGTGGAGGAAGACGTCGTGAAGGCGGCGCTGGCGGACCCCGATTACGTGCTGGCGCATTCGCTGATCGAAAACCATTATTTCATCAATCACGGCTTCATCGACGGCGACGCGCTTTTGAAAACCATCGGCGCGAAATTGCAAGGCAAGCCCGTCCACATCATTCAGGGCCGCTACGACATGGTCTGCCCCTTCATCACCGCATGGGAACTGCACAAGGCCGTGCCAGGCAGCACGCTCCATATCCTGCCGGAATGCGGGCACTCCGCGCAGGATCCGAAAATGACCGCCGCGCTGATCGGCGTTCTTGACGAACTGAACACGCAAAAACCGGCGCCGGCGAAAAAGCCGCGCAACAACCCGGAAATATGACTTAAAGGAAATGACATGGCACATGCACTTTTAAAAGGCGAAACGGGCGACTGGGAAATGGTCATCGGACTGGAAGTCCACGCGCAGATTTTGACCAAATCGAAACTCTTCTCCGGCGCGTCGGCAGCTTTCGGCGCCGCGCCCAACACGCAGGTCTCCCCCATCGACGCAGGGTTTCCCGGCATGCTGCCGGTCATTAACGAACTCTGCATCGAAAAGGCCGTGCGCACCGGCCTCGGCCTCAACGCCAAAATCAACCTCTATTCCGTCTTCGAGCGCAAAAACTATTTTTATGCCGACCTGCCGCAAGGCTACCAGATTTCGCAATACCAGCACCCGATCGTCGGCGAAGGCGAGATCGAGATCGATCTTCCCGACGGCACGACCAAGATCATCGGCATCGAGCGCCTGCACGTCGAGCAGGACGCTGGAAAATCGCTGCACGACCAGCATCCGTCGAAATCCTACGTCGATCTCAACCGCTCGGGCAATCCCCTGATGGAAATCGTCTCCAAGCCGCACATGAACTCGGCCGAAGAAGCCGCCGCCTACGTGACGAAACTCCGCGCCATCGTGCGTTATCTCGATACCTGCGACGGCAACATGGACGAAGGCTCGATGCGTTGCGACGTCAACGTCTCGGTGCGCAAGCCCGGCGATGCGCTCGGCACGCGCTGCGAGATCAAGAACGTCAACTCCGTGCGCTTCGTGCAGCAGGCGATCGAATACGAAGCGCGCCGCCAGATCGAGGTGATCGAAGGCGGCGGCACGATCAAACAGGAAACGCGCCTCTTCGACACCAAAAACGGCACCACCCGCGCCATGCGCTCGAAGGAAGACGCGCACGATTACCGCTATTTCCCCGATCCCGACCTCCTGCCGCTGAAACTGGAGCAGTCTTTCGTCGACGACATCAGAAAAACGCTGCCCGAACTGCCGGACGCGAAGAAGAAGCGCTTCATCGCCCTCGGGCTCTCGAACTACGACGCCTCCGTTCTGACGGCTGAAAAAGACCGCGCCGCCTTCTACGAGAAAGTCGCCAACAACAACGACGCGAAACTCGCCGCCAACTGGGTGACGACGGAGCTTGCGGGCGCGCTCAACAAAGCGGGCAAGGAATTGCACGACAGCCCCGTTTCCGCCGAGCAACTGGGCGGGCTTTTGAAGCTTATTTCCGACAACACCATCTCCGGAAAAATCGCCAAGGACGTCTTCGCCGACATGTTCGAGAGCGGCAAAGACGCCGCGGCGATCGTCGCCGAAAAAGGCCTGAAACAGGTCACCGACACCGGCGCGATCGAAAAGATCGTCGACGAAGTGCTGGCCGAAAATCCCGACAAGATCGCCGAATACAAATCCGGCAAGGACAAATTGTTCGGCTTCTTCGTCGGGCAGGTTTTGAAAAAATCCGGCGGCAAGGCCAATCCCGCCATTGTCAATGATCTCTTGAAAAAGAAGCTGTAATGCACGCGCTCGGCGTCTTTCTTCTGTTTCTGCAAGTCGCTCTGGTGCTTTTGGCGGCGTCTTATCTTTATTACGACTGGAAGCTCGGCGCGGCCTCCGTGCCGAGTTCGCCCGCCGCCGGACGCGCGGTAGCGGAGCTCGTTCCGCCGGAGGCGTCTTGCGTCGTCGATCTCGGTTCCGGCTGGGGCGGCATGGCCATCAAAGTCGCACGCGCGCGCCCGCAGACAAAAGTCATCGGCATAGAATACGCCCTGCCGCCTTACGCCTTTTCGCGCCTGCGCCAGCTGTTCAACCCTTCCCTGAAAAACCTGTCTTTTCTGCGCACCGATCTTTTCAAATATCCGCTCGCGCCGGTATCCGCCGTGATCTGCTACATGCCGCCGGAAATGATGGAGCGTCTCGCGCCGAAGCTGGCCGGTGAACTGCGCCCGGGCGCCATCATCATCAGCAATTCAGCCGGCCTGCCCGGCCAGACGCCGGAAAAGACGGTCGATGTGCCCGCCTTGCTGCTGGCGGAGAAAATATTCATCTACAGGATAGGTCATGACCAAACTCATCGTCTTTGACGTCGACGGCACGTTTCTCAATTCGCAAATCCTGTACGACAGGACGGTGCTGGAATACTCCCGCGCCAACGAACTGCCGGAGCCTTCGCTGACCGCGCTGCATCACGGCTACGGCGACCCGCACGCGCATGATTTCGGCTGGGGCGTGAGCAAGGACGAACAGTTGCGCCACATGATAGAAACCATGATCCTCGCCGACAAATACTCCATGTCCGGCGCGCCCGAGCATACGCCGCCGTTCTTCGACGGGGCGCACCAGACGTTCGCCCGCCTGAAAAACGCCGGATACACGCTCGCCATCGTCACCAGCAAGCCGGAAGCGCCGCTGCTCCATCTGCTCGACTTTCACGGCGCGCGCGACGTTTTTTCCGCGCACCGCACACACGACGACATTTCCCGCCGCAACGAGCGCGAAAAACCCGCCCCCGACATGCTGCGAAGCATCATGCGCGAGCTGGATTTCAAGCCGCAGGACACCGTCATGATCGGCGACACCACCATGGACATCCGCATGGGCCTCGGCGCCAGCGCCAGCACCATCGGCGTCACCTGGGGCGCGCATCCGAAAGAACATCTCGCCGAAGCGGGCGCGCATTGCATCGTGGAGACGGGGCTCGGCGACGTGCCCCCCGCCATCGAGAATATTTTCAGGGCCGCATGACCGCCGCGCACGCGCTGCTGGCGCTTTTGTTCCTGCTCACCATCGGCCTGCTGCTGACGCTCAAAATCTGCAGCGTGCAGATCGATCACCGCACAGCGCCGATTTTCATCAGCCTCTGGACGCTGCTCGGCGCCGCCGCCGCCGCGCCGCGCTACGGGCATTTGTTGCGTCCGGGCTGGGAGAAAATGGCAGCGGAGCCCTATCTGCTCGCACTTTGCGTCGCGAAGGGCGCGTTTCTCTACCTGCTGCTGGTCATCAGCCAGGAGCTGATGAAGGAAAGCCTGTCGTCGCGCCACTACGTCACGCCGCTCTCCGTCGGCCTGGTGGCGGTGGTCAACGCCGCGCTGGGCGAGCATCTGACGCCCAAGGAATGGTTTTCCGCGCTCGGGCTTTGCGCGCTCGCGGTCGGCTTTTTCTTCAAAGGCCATCTTTCCGATCTCAGCCGTCAGGGAAAAACGACCTACGTCAAGCTGGTGGCGATTTCCGTCCTGCTCGCCGCCTTCGACCACGTGCTGATCGGCCGCACCAACTGGTACGCCATGCTGGTGGTTTCGAACGTCACGTTGCTCGGCTTGTCCCTCCTGCTCAACCGCGCGGAGACCGCCGTTCTGCGCGACGCGCTTTTTCACAAATCCGCGGCGCTGGCCGGCGTCTTCTACATGGCGGCGGAGATCGTCAAAGACTATCAGGAAGTGACCATCAACCCGGTCAGCGTCGTCGTCACGGTGCAGGCCGCGACCAAGCCGGTGATCCTCATCCTCGCCGCCATTTTGTGGAAAGAACGCACCGTCAGGGAGCAGATGGTCTGGGGCGTGCTCGCTTTTATTGTCACGCTGCCGTTATTCCTTTAAGCTCTCAACATGGCATATGACAGAGA
Source organism: Pseudomonadota bacterium (assembly GCA_021845905.1). Classification (GTDB taxonomy): domain Bacteria; phylum Pseudomonadota; class Alphaproteobacteria; order Micavibrionales; family UBA2020; genus PALSA-926. Next base: position 6,425 of record JAJZVA010000018.1, on the reverse strand, counting down.
CATCATCATCTTCGGCGGCGGCATCGCGGGGCTTTTCACCGCCGCGCGGTTGCGGCGGGCGGGATATGACGTTGCCGTCATTGAAAAAGACGCCCTCGGCGGGGTGCAGACGCTGGCGTCGCAGGGGATGATCCACGGCGGACAAAAATACACGCTCACGGGAAAAGCGACAGGCGCCGCAACAGCAGCAGCAGCCATGCCGGAACGGTGGGAGGCCTGTTTTTCCGGGACGGGCGAGCTTGACCTTTCCGCCGTGAAAAAACTCAGCGGCAGGCAGGTGATGTTTCCGGCAGGATCTTTCTTCGCCAATCTCGTCTCGCGTCTGACGGTTTTCGCCGCCGCCAAAGCCGTCAACGGCAAAACGCGCAAATTGCCGCGCTCCGGTTTTCCGCCGCCGTTGCGGCGCGGCCCCGTTTACGAGATGCAGGAGTGCGTGCTGGACGTGAAATCGCTCATCACCGCGCTGGCAGGACTTCTCGATGGACGAATTTTCAAAGGAGAGCCGACGGCCTTGTCTGCCGACGGCCGCGTCACGACCGGCGAAAAAGCCTTCCGCGCCAAAATGATCATCTTCGCTGGCGGCGCGGGCAACGAAACCGCCTTGAAACTTCTCGGCGTCGGCGCACGACGCACCCAGCGCCGCCCCTTGCGGCAGATCATGGTAAGACCCATGCCGCAAGCGCTTTTCGGGCACGGCATCGCGGCGGGCCCGAAGCCGCGCGTGACGATAACCAGCCATCCCGCTCACGCGGGGGGAACCAGCCATCCCGCTCACGCGGGGGGAACCAGCCATCCCGACGGCGCGGAACATTACATCTGGTATCTCGGCGGAAATATCGCCGAGCGCGGCGCGAAGATGACGAACGATGACGCCATCGCCTTCGCGCAAAGGGAAATGTGCGCGATTTTTCCCACCATCGACTGGCGCGGCAAGGAATGGGCGAGCCACGCCGTCGACCGCGCGGAGGCTTTTTCCGACGGCGCAGAGCTTGCCGCGGGGCCGCGCTTGCAAAAATACGGCAACGTGCTCCTGGTCTGGCCGACCAAACTGACCTTCGCGCCCTCCATGGCCGATCTCGTTCTCGCGCAACTGGAAAAAGACGATATCTCCCCTTCGTCCGGAACGGCGGCGCATGATCTGCCGCCGGTCGCGATGGGCCGTTACCCGTGGGAGGACGCGCAATGGCGCAAAATTTGAAAGCCCTCGCGCGGCGCCGCTTCGCCGCGACGGGGAAAAGCGTCAGCGTTCTCGGCCTCGGCACCGTCAAGTTCGGCCGCAATCAGGGCGTGAAATATCCCGGCGGAGACGGTTTTTCCCTGCCGTCGGACGGCGAAATTTCCGCCCTGCTCGATCTTTGCGTCGTGCACGGCATCAACCTCATCGACACCGCGCCCGCTTACGGCATCGCGGAAGAACGCCTCGGCGCAATCATGGGCCCGCGGCGAAAAGAGTTTTTCATCGTCACCAAAACCGGCGAGGAGTTCGCGGACGGAAAGTCGCATTACGATTTTTCCGCCGCGCACACCCGCATGAGCGTCGACCGCAGCCTGCAACGCCTCAAAACGGATTATCTCGATTGCGTGCTGGTGCATTCCAACAGAGACGATCTTTCCGTCATCGAGCAAACGCCCGTGCTCGAAACGCTCGAACAGCTTAAAAAAGACGGACGCATCCTCAGCTACGGCGTCTCGACCTACAGCGTCGCCGGCGGCAAGCGCGCGGTCGATCTTGCCGACGCGGTCATGGTCGCCTACAATCAGGCCTACACCACCGAAAAAGAAGTCATCGACTACGCGCACGAACACGGCAAGGCCGTGCTGGTCAAAAAAGGCCTTGCTTCCGGCCATGTGAACACGCTCAGCGGGCTTGCAGACAACATCCGCTTCATCCTCGAGACGGAAGGCGTCACCAGCCTCACCTTCGGCAGCCTTTCGGCAGCCAATATATTGAATAATATCAAAGCGGCGCATGACATCCGCTAAACCCCCTTTGCAAATAGCGCCGGAAAGTGGTTTTATAGCTTATGTCTGATTTCAAACGCACCCGCAAAACCAAAATCGTCGCCACGCTCGGCCCCGCTTCCTCCACGCAGGAAATGGTGAAAACCCTTTTCGAGGCCGGGGTCGACGTTTTCCGTTTCAACTTCAGCCACGGCACCCACGAAGACCATCAAAAACGCCTGTCCCTCGTGCGCGGGATCGAAAAGGACAGCGGGCGTCCCATCGGCGTCTTTGCCGACTTGCAGGGGCCGAAACTGCGCCTCGGCACTTTTGAAAAAGGCGCTATCGACATCGAAAAAGGCATGCGCATCACGCTCGATTCCGATCCCAGGCCGGGAAACGAAAAACGCGTCCATCTGCCGCATCCCGAGATCATCGAGGCATTGCAAGTCGGCTCGGACATCCTGCTCGACGACGGCAAGGTCAATCTGCGCGTCGTCAGGAAGAACGCCGACTCCGTCGAGACGGAAGTCATCTCCGGCAAGAAGCTGATGGACCGCAAGGGCGTCAACCTGCCCAACGTGCTGCTGAAAGTCTCCGTGCTGACCAAAAAAGACCGCATAGACCTTGCAGCCGCGCTCGACATGGGCTTCGACTGGATCGCGCTCTCCTTCGTGCAGCGCCCGGAAGACGTGATAGAAGCGCGCGAACTGATCGGCAACCGCGCCAAGATCATCGTCAAGCTCGAAAAACCGTCGGCCATCGAAAGCCTGCATGAAATCGTCGCGCTGACCGACGCCGTCATGCTGGCGCGCGGCGACCTCGGCGTTGAAATTCCCGCCGAGCACGTTCCCGCCGTGCAAAAGCGCGTGGTGCGCGCCTGCCGTCTCGCGGGCAAGCCGGTCATCATCGCGACGCAGATGCTGGAATCGATGATCTCCGCGCCACGCCCGACGCGCGCCGAAGCCTCCGACGTCGCGACCGCCATTTACGACGGCACGGATGCCGTCATGCTCTCCGCCGAAACCGCCTCGGGCGATTATCCCGTCGAAGCCGTGTCGATCATGGACCGGATCGCCACCGACGTGGAAAAAGACCAGCTTTACCGCAAGATCATGGACGCCGAGCATCCCGACCCCGAGAACAACGCGCCCGACGCCATCACCGCCGCCGCCTCCAACGTCGCGGCGACGATCTCCGCCGCGGCGATCGTCAATTACACCACATCCGGCTCGACGACGCTCCGCACCGTGCGCGAACGTCCGTCCGTGCCGATCCTCAGCATGACCGAGAGCCTCGCCGTCGCGCGGCGGTTGCAACTGTCCTACGGCGTCTATCCGGTGCATACGGCGGATGTCGACAACTTCGGCGACATGGTCAGAAAAGCCTGCACCGTCGCGCGCGAACACGACATCGCGCGGCAGGGGCAAAAGCTGGTCATCACAGCCGGCGTGCCTTTCGGCACGACGGGCTCGACCAATATTCTCAGAATTGCCGTGGTGGAATAGCCGTTAGGGCTTCGGCGGGTTGTTTTTGTTGTAAGCCTTGAGCGCGTTGTAAGCGCCAGATACAGCATCATAACCCGTCGAGCCCAAGAAACCGCCAGTTGCTCCCCACGCCGCTACCATAGGAACTGCTACAGCGACCGGTACGAGAAAAGGTACACCTGCAACGGCAAGCCCAGTTATCGTTAATCCCCCCGCGACAGCACCAAAAGCACTGGCAATACCGGAAATTTTTAAATTTTTCTTCATTAAAGATGTTTTCACAGCACCGTTAAAAGCGGCGGCGAGTTTGGGATGTTTGTCTGAAAATTTAGACATTAATATTCTCCTTTAAAGAATCATGATTGACTTATTAAAGACAGAATACTCCCCTTAACGCATTATGCAATAGCGTTCCAAAAAAAATAATCGTTTATTTTCAATTATTTAATCTAAGATCCGGCAACCATCATCCCGTCGATCCGCAAGGTAGGCGCATCGATGCCGTATTTCATCTGCAAGTCGTTGGCGGGCGCGATATTCATCCACATGTCCTTGAGGTTTCCGGCGATGGTCATCTCGCTGACCGGATAAGCGACCCTGCCTTTTTCGATCCAGAACCCGCGCGCGCCGCGGCTATAGTCTCCGGTGATGATATTGCCGCCGCCGCCGAGCATTTGCGTGACGAGAAAGCCTTCCTCGATATCGCCGATCAGCTCTTCCGGCGTCACGGATCCCGGCTGCATGTAGAAGTTGGCGGCGCGCGGCGCGGGAGGTCCGCCGGATCCGCGCGCGGCATTGCCCGTCGTCTTCAGGCCCAGTTGCCGCGCGGAGGCAAGATCGAGCAGCCAGCCGGTCAAAACGCCCTTGTCGATGATGGCGCGCTTATGAGGCGCGACGCCTTCGCCGTCGAAAGCATGCGAACGGTGACCGCGCTTCAAGAACGGATCGTCGATGACGGTGATGCCCGCGGCGAAAACCTGTTCACCCATTTTATCCTTTAAAAACGTCGTGCCCCGCGCCACCGCCGTTCCCGAAACGGCGCCCGCCAGACTTCCGATCAGGCCGCCCGACGCGCGGCGGTCGAAAACCACAGGCACCTGTTTGGTCGGGCCCTTGCGCGGATGGAGCGCCTGCACCGCGCGCGCGCCGGCGCTGCGCCCGATCTCTTCCGGATCGGCAAGGTCATCGAGGAAGGCTGCGGAGTCGAAATCGTAATCCGTCTCCATCGCCGTGCCCTTGCCGGCGATCACCGACGCGGACAGGCTGAAGCCGGACGATTCGTAATAGCCCGCGAACCCGTTGCTCGCCGCATAGTACGAAACATCCCTGCCGCAACCGAACTCCGCGCCGTCGGAATTGGTCACGCCCCTGACGTCGCGCGCCGCCTGTTCCGCCCGGTCGGCGTATTCATTCATCTTCTCGACGGAGATCTCGCGCGGATCGTACATGTCAAGGTCGGGAAAAGTTTTCGCAAGCTCGGAAGGGTCGGCGATGCCCGCGAACGCGTCTTCCGGCACGCTTCTCGCCATGGCGACGGCGCGCTCCGTCAGCGCGTCGAGCGCGTCCGACGCGCGGTCGGACGTCGAGACGATCGCGCTTCTCTTGCCGACGAACACGCGCAGGCCGATATCCGCGTCCTCCGAACGGCTTAAGGATTCCTGTTTGCCCAAACGGCGGCTGACCGAAACGGAGGATGAATCCGACAGCACGATGTCCGCGCTCGTGGCGCCGAAGCCCTTGGCTTTTTTCAGGATATCCTGCAACAGGGTCAGTGTTTCCTGTTTCGCGGCGTCAGCCATCGGCGCCTCCCGTGCCGGCGGTTTCGTTCATGCGGCGCGACGGCACGAATCTTTCCTCATGCAACGTGCCTTGCGGCAGCTCCACCAGATCGAGCTCCAGTTTGGGCGCGACGGCCTCGGTCTCGAATTCGGCGTAGAATTTGTCGAGTATTTCCGTGAAGCGGTTGATGGCGTCGACCGGTTCGGTTTCATAGTGCGGGCGCTGCAGCAATATCCCGTAGTCCTTGGACCCGAGCCGCCCGATCACGTCGGACTGCCGGCGCATGAAGGTCATCTTCTCGGTCAGTTTTTGCAGCGTGTTCTCCATGGCCTCGGCGCCGACCGCCGCCGCCACCGCGTCGTAATTGGTCATTTCGATGAAAACGATCAGGCTGCGCTCGCCGTAACGGAATGAACGGTCTATCGCCGAAAGAAATAATTGATTGAAGGCCGCCTTGCCGATCATCCCGCCGGAAGAATGCACGTCGTCCACGCGCTCCAGATGTCGCGCTATGTCCATCAGCCGCTCCGCGTTGCCCGTCTTGACGTCGATGTCCTGCGTGCTGAAGGGTTTTTTCAGGACGTCGTTGGCGCCCGCCAGAATGGCTTCCTCCGTCGTCGCGGTTTTCGACAGCAACAGGAGGTAAGGCTTGACCGGCGCGCGCAGGCACTTCCATATCCCGACGACGACGGGGCGCGCCTCGCTTAAGGGATAAGGGTCCACCATGATGCAGTCATAGGCATTGTTTCTGATTTTTTCGAACGCTTCGTTCTTGTTCGGCTCGACGGTGACGGTATGGCCCTTCGCCGTCAGCTTCGACGATATAAGCTGATTGGTCAGCGATTCGCGGTCTATGACCAGAATGTCCATGCACCTACCCCAAAACTCCGCTTATACTTTAGAAAAAACCGGAGCGAATGACCAATACAAATCAATATTTCTCATATATTTTTGCATAAGATATATATAAATTGACAGAGCGACCAACTTTCATTATGAATCACCCCACCAAGCCCGTGCCCAAATGGCGGAATTGGTAGACGCGCAGGTTTCAGGTACCTGTGGGGCAACCCGTGTAAGTTCGAGTCTTATTTTGGGCACCATACTTAAATGGTTGTTTTTAAACGATAAAAATAACCTCCAAAAGCCCGCGAAATGCGGGCTTTTTTGCGATTGTGTTTTGATACGATATGCTGAGAGCCATGTTTTCCCCCGCGA
>JAJZVA010000009.1 GCA_021845905.1 Pseudomonadota bacterium | reverse complement strand
ATGCTTGTGTAATTTTATGAGCATTCGTCTCAGAAATGCAGGATAATAAAAAAATTCGCAGTATTTTGCCCCTTAACTGGGAATTTGACCGCGAGACGCTTTATCGATAGAATCTGACACGCACCATTTTTTCAGGCGGGGTGCCGCTCTGTTCGCTTCGCGAACAACCGCGATGCCCTTAGAGGCGGTTTATCGACGTTCTCTCGACCGTGCCATATAAACCAAAGCCTTAATAAAAAATGGAAAAATGACGATAAAGGCCCGCAAAATCCATGCGGTATATGTCGATTGGTTCTGTGATCCTGACCCTAAAAGAATCATTGCTATTCCGCGCTTATGCGTATAATGTGGCTCCATTCGAGATTCTTAAGTTCTGACTTGTTCGTTGCCTTCAAGGGCTTTTTCCAAGACATCGCTGCTTTCGAATATGAAACCGCACAATGGTTGTGTGAGTTTTATGCACGCAAGTGCGTTTTCTTATAAAAGGAGGCCGATATGGCTCAAGGTACTGTTAAATGGTTTAACGCGCAAAAAGGCTTCGGTTTTATCCAGCCCGACAGCGGCAGTTCGGACGTGTTCGTTCACATCAGCGCTGTTGAAGCGGCTGGCATGCGTAGCCTGAACGAAGGTCAAAAGGTGACTTTTGACATCGTTGAGGAACGCGGCAAATCCGCTGCCGCAAACTTGAAGGCGGCTTAAGGCTTTTATTTAGAGTCAATTCAGCCTCCGGATCCCGACGGGTCCGGAGGCTGTTTTTTTAAGGCGTCTTTGCGTTCAGCTTGCTTTTGCAAACAGCTTCTTGTGGCTTTCGACGATGGCGGAAACGACGCCCGGGTCGGCGAGGGTCGAGGTGTCGCCCAGCTGGTCGAAGGCGTTTTCCGCGATCTTGCGCAGGATGCGGCGCATGATCTTGCCCGAGCGCGTCTTGGGGAGGGCAGGCGCGAACAAAATCACGTCCGGCGTGGCGATCGGCCCGATCACCTTGCGCACATGGCCGACGATGTCCTTGCGGAGCGCCTCGTCGGGCTTTTCGCCTTCCATCAGCGTGACGTAGGCGTAGATGCCCTGCCCTTTGATATCGTGCGGATAGCCGACGACCGCACTTTCGGCGATTTTTCCGTGGGTGTTGAGCGCGTCCTCGATCTCCGCCGTGCCGAGGCGGTGCCCTGAGACGTTGATCACGTCGTCGACGCGGCCGGTGATGCGGTAATATCCGTCGGCGTCGCGTTTCGCGCCGTCGCCGGTGAAATACATGCCCTTGAAGGTGGAAAAATAGGTCTGCACGAAGCGCGCGTGGTCTTTGTAGACCGTGCGCATTTGTCCCGGCCAGCTGTCGGTCAGGACCAGCATGCCCTCGGCTTCGCCATCGAGGAATTTACCTTCGCCGTCGACCAGCGCGGGCTTGACGCCGAAGAACGGCTTGCCCGCCCAGGCGGGTTTTTGTCCCGCCGCGCCGGGCATGGTGGTGATGAGCACGCCGCCGGTTTCCGTCTGCCACCAGGTGTCGACCACGGGGCAGCGCCTGTCGCCGACCGTTTCGTAATACCACATCCACGCTTCTTCGTTGATCGGCTCGCCCACCGAACCGAGGAAGCGGAGCGAGCTGCGGTCGTATTTTCTGACCCAGGCGTCGCCTTCGCGCAAGAGCGCGCGGATGGCGGTGGGCGCGGTGTAGAAGATGTTCACTTTATGCTTTTCGACCACCTGCCAGAAGCGGCCCCAGTCCGGCGCGTTGGGCACGCCTTCGAAAACCAGCGTGGTCGCGCCGTTGGCGAGCGGGCCGTAGACGATGTAGCTGTGGCCGGTGACCCAGCCGACGTCCGCCGTGCACCAGTAAACGTCGCCGTCGTGCCAGTCGAACACGTATTCGTGCGTCATCGCGGCATAAACAAGATAGCCGCCGGTGGTGTGCAAGACGCCCTTGGGCTTGCCGGTCGAGCCGGACGTATAGAGGATGAACAGCGGATCTTCGGCGTTCATTTCTTCGGGTTCGCAGTCGGTCGATTGTTTGCCGCAAATCTCGTGATACCAGACGTCGCGGTCGTCGTCCCAGAAGATGATCCCGCCGGTGCGCTTCAAGATGATCACCGTGTGCACGCCCGGGCAGTCTTTCAAGGCTTCGTCGGCGTTCTTCTTGAGCGGGATCTTCTTGCCGCCGCGCAGGCCTTCGTCCGCGGTGATGACGACGGTGGAATCGCAATCGAGGATGCGGTCGCGCAAAGATGTCGGCGAAAAGCCGCCGAACACGACGGAATGCACCGCGCCGATGCGTGCGCAGGCCAGCATGGCGAAGACCGCTTCCGGCACCATCGGCATGTAGATGGTGACGCGGTCGCCCTTTTTCACGCCGCGCTCCTTCAGCGCGTTGGCGAGCCTGCACACTTCGTCTTTCAGTTCGGCGAAGGTGATGGCGGAGCTGTCGTTCGGGTCGTCGCCCTCGCGGATCAGCGCGGTTTGCGCGGCGCGTTTGGGCAGGTGACGGTCGACGCAGTTGTAACAGGCGTTTAATTTGCCGTCGTAAAACCAGCGGATGCGCGCGTTGTCGGCGTAATCGACGTCCTTGACCTGGCTGTAGAGATGCATCCAGTCGAGGCGCTTGCCCTGTTCGCCCCAGAATTTATCGGGGTTCTTGACCGACTCCTTGTACATCGCGGCGTATTTTTCCGGCGTGATCTTGGCGCGCTCGGCGGTCGCGGCGGGAACGGGGAAAAGCTCGGGATAAACGGGATGCGCCTTATGCTCGGTCATGGGAACTCCTTATAAATACAGGAATAAAAACGATGTCTTTGAAGATAGCGCCTTTGAGAATAATGATTGTGCGCCGCACAAAGCAACCGGCAAAAAAAAGAGCCTGATTCCGCAAGGAAAAAGGCTCTTTTTGTTTTATGTCAGTTCAGGATTTACTGTTTCGGGCCTTGCGGCTTTTTGAACGGGTTGGGCTTGCGGCCGGATGAAAGCTGCATGCCGGTGCCCGCTTCATAGCCCTTGATCAGGGCGAGGGTGATTTTCGTCGGGCTGTTGTAGTCATCGTCCGAGAGTTCGGCAAGCGTCTTGAGCGTTTCCTTGATGACCGGATGGGCCGCGTCGCCCTTGACGTCGGCGATGTATCCGAGCATCTCGCAGTTCATGTGCAATCCGTTCAACACTTCCGCGTCGGCGAAATTGTCGAAGAAGGCGGCGGTTTTATCGTCGGGCTTTCCCGTCATCGATAGAATATCCGCAAATTCCTTCGTGACGTCGCGGAGGCCTTTGAGCGTCTCGCTTTCCATCACGTCGAGCATTTCAGCGCGTTCTTCCGGAGAAAGCGCTTCCATCTCCCTGATGATTTCGGCGAATTCGCCCGACGGGGGCGTATTCGAATGACGCGATGTTTGCTTTGCGCTCTTGTCGTTGAAATCCTTTGGCATGTGTCGTGCTCCTTTTCTGTCGGGGGTTTTTGCTTACTGTTTCGGGCCTTGCGGCTTTTTGAAGGGGTTGGTTTTGAGGCCAGCGGGCGGCGCGATCTCGATGACCGATTCATAGCCTCTGAGGTGGGCGGCTAAGAGCAATGGAAACTTGTTGTATTGGCTGTTTGAAAGTTTCCCGATTTCCTTGGCCGTTTCCTTGATAACCGGGTGCGCGGCGTCGCCTTTGGCGTCGACGATGTACTTGATCATCTGACTCTGGGTCTGCATGGTGGCGAGCATTTCCGCCTCTTCTTCTCTTTCAGCCGCACTGGCCGCGCCGCCGAAAATATCCTTCAAAGCGGAAAGCTGTTCAATAGTCTCGCTGCAAAAGGCAGGGTCTTTCGCTCTCATATCTCTTGTTTCGTCGATCGTTCTCTGTTCGTAAAGATCCATGACGTTCTCGAGCAATGCGGGGGAGAGGGATTCAAGCATTTTGGTGACATCGTTAAAATCGGTGGCTTGCTCTATCCGAATGACGATTTGCTTCGCGGTCATGTTGTTGAAATCTTGTGCCATAATATAAAGGCTCCTTTTTGATTATGGTGTTTTGGTAAAGTGAATGGTTTCTTTTTAGCCCCGCAGTACGAAAAGTCAATACGTAAATATAAAATATGTATTTATTATTCACGTAATATTAAAAAAATTTCCGCGGGCGAAAAATGCGGTTCAATGCGGCCGGATGCGGATGAAATACGGCCGGATACAGGTTGAATATGGACAGATGCGGGCGGTATACGGTCAGATGCGGACATAAAAATCACGCTCTACGTAAAATAATTCAAGCCGCTTGCGGCGGGCGGGGGACGGTTTTTTCAGCGGGTAAAGTCGTCCAGATTCGCGCGGCGATGTTTTTGAACGTCTCTTCGATGGCGGCGTTTTTCAAGGTCGCGCCCGCGTCCGAAGCGACACGCACGTCGGCGTGCAAGGGGATCTCGCCGAGGAACGGCACGTTCATTTTTTCCGCCGTCATGCGCGCGCCGCCGTGGCTGAAAATGTCTTCGCGGTGGCCGCAGGAGGAACAGACGTGATAGCTCATGTTCTCGATGATGCCGAGCACGGGCACGTTCACTTTCTTGAACATCAACAGGCCTTTCGTCGCTTCGCTTAAAGCTACGTCCTGCGGCGTCGAGACGATCACCGCGCCGGAAAGCGGCACGTTCTGCACGAGGCTGAGTTGCGCGTCGCCGGTGCCGGGCGGCAGATCGATCACCAGCACGTCGAGATCGCCCCACGCGACATCGCGCAAAAGCTGCTGTACCGCCGCGTGCACCATCGGCCCGCGCCAGATCACCGGCGCCGTTTCTTCAACGAAAAAGCCCATAGACATGAGCTTCAGCCCGTGTTTTTCAGGCGGAATGATAAGGCCTTCACCGTTCGTTTCCGGCCTTTCGCGCACGCCCATCATGCGCGGCTGCGATGCGCCGTAGATGTCGGCGTCGAGCAATCCCGTCGTCTTGCCCATGGCTTTGAAGGCATGCGCGAGGTTGGCCGCCACGGTCGATTTGCCGACGCCGCCTTTGCCCGAAGCGACGGCGATGATGTGTTTTACCTGCGGGGCGACGGGGCGTGTCGATGTCTTTTGCAGCGGCTGTCTGGACTGCATCTGCGGCGGCGCCTTTCTTTCCGCCGTCAGCACGGCGCTCACGGAGGCGACGCCATCGATTTTTTTCACCGCGTCTTCCGCCGCCCGCCGGACGGGTTCCATGCGCTTTGCGTCGGCGGGGTCGATCTCGATGGCGAAAACCACTTTCCCCGCGTCGATCGCGATGCCGGAAACCGCTTGCGGCGCAAGGTCTTTAACCGATTTCAGTCTGTCAAGCACGGTTTCTGCTGTCAGGGCAGGCATATTTTTTTGCATGTTCTTTCTTTATATCCATGGGTGTACTAAGATGCTTTATAACGGTTTTGGTATGCCATAACAAGGGCGAAGTCTATGACGTGGGATGACGAGAATAAAAAAGACGGCGATAACAAAGGCGCACGCGGGCCATGGGGTGCGCGCGGGTCTGATGACAACAAGAAGCCGCAAGGCGCGTGGGAGCCGCAACACCAAGCCAGCGTATCGGATCTCGACGATCTTCTGCGTCAGGCGCACGGCAAGTTCGGCGGATTTTTCGGCGGCGGCGGCGCGCCTTCGCAGGATGGAAAAAAAGGCCTGGGTTTGCTCTTGTTGCTGGTGCTGGCCTTGTGGCTGGGCACGGGCTTTTACCGCGTGCAGCCGGGCGACAACGCCGTCATCCTGACCTTCGGCAAGTGGACGGAGACGCGCGCCCAGCCAGGCCTTGGCTATCATATTCCGTGGCCGGTGCAGACGGTCATTCCCGTCGATGTCGCTTTCGACCGCCGTATCGAGATCGGCGGCAGCCAGTCCGCCGACCAGAGCGGCGACGCAAACGCGTCTCCGGCCGGACGCATGCTGACCGGCGACGAGAACATCGTCGATGTCGATTTCGTGGTGATGTGGCGCGTGGGCAATGCCGAGGATTATCTCTTCCGCATCCGCGATCCCGACAAGACCGTGCGCAAAGTGGCCGAAAGCGCGATGCGTGAAATCATCGGACGGTCGGACATTCAGGACGTTCTGACCAACGGGCGCACCAACATAGAAAACGACACCAAGGCACTGATGCAGAAGATGCTCGATGAATACCATTCCGGCGTGGTCGTCAACAGCGTGCAGTTGCAAAGCGTCAACCCGCCGCCGGAAGTGATCGACGCTTTCGACGACGTGCAGCGCGCGCGAGCCGACATGGCGCGGGAAAAGAACGAGGCGGAAACCTACAGCAACAATATCCTGCCGGTGGCGCAGGGCCAGGCGCAGAAGATCGTGCAGGATGCCGAAGCCTACAAGGCGGCGACGATCGCCAAGGCCAAGGGCGACGCTTCGCGCTTCACGGCGGTCTACGACGCCTACCGCAAGGCGCCCGCCGTCACTGAAAAACGCATCTACATCCAGACGATGGAAGACGTCATGAAAAGCGGGCGGAAGGTGCTGATGAGCAACAGCAAGGGCGCCGCGATCATGCCCTACATGCCGCTCGGAACCCTGCCGTCGGCGCCGCCCGCGGATGCCGCGGCGTCACAGCAATAGATTTCGGGAGCTTTCGACATGCCTAAAAAACAGCTTTTCATCCTGATCGTCGCGCTGACGGCCCTGATCGTGCTGACGCAGTCGGTCTTCATCGTGCCGCAGACCGAGCAGGCGCTGGTGTTGCAGTTCGGCGATCCGGTCGCGCATTACAAAACGCCCGGGTTGAAGTTCAAGCTTCCCTTCGTGCAGGACGCGATGTTTTTCGACAAGCGCATCCTCGACGTCTACACGCCGCCGGAAGAAGTCATCCTCGCCGATCAGAAACGCCTCGTCGTCGATACCTTCGCGCGCTACCGCATCAGCCATATGTTGCAGTTCTACAAGTCGCTTGAAACGGAAGATCAGGCCAACACGCGGCTCGACAACATCATCAATTCCAACCTGCGCAACGTTCTCGGCGACGTGCCGCTGGCCGACGTTCTCTCCGCCAAGCGCGATGCGCTGATGGCGCAGATGAAAAAGCAGGTCGGCGCCACGGTCGCCAATTACGGCATCGAGATCGTCGACATCCGCATCGTCGAGGCCAATCTTCCGGCGCAGACCAGCGAGGCGATCTACAAACGCATGATCGCCGAGCGGCAACGTCAGGCGGCGCAGTTTCGCGCCGAAGGGCAGGAGCAGGCGCAGGAGATCAAGGCCAAGGCCGACAAGCAGCGCACCATCCTGCTGGCGGACGCCGAGCGGCAGGCGCAAGTATTGCGCGGCGCGGGCGATGCGGCGGCGACGCAGATTTACGCAGCCGCTTATGACCGCGACCCGTCTTTTTACGCGTTTTACCGCACCATGCAGGCCTACCGCCACAGCCTGACGGGCAAGGGGACGACCCTGGTGCTGTCGCCGGACAGCGCGTTTTTGCGTTATTTCAAGAGCGAGTCCGGAAAGAAATAAACCATGATCCGGCAGTATGAGCTGATAGACCGCATCAAGGCCTATAATCCGGACATGGATGAGGATATCGTCAACCGCGCCTACGTCTACGCGATGAAGATGCACGGCGCGCAAAAACGCGCGTCCGGAGATCTTTACTTCTCGCACCCGCTGGAAGTCGCGGGCATCATGACAGACATGAAGATGGACACGGCGGCGGTCTGCACGGCGCTGTTGCACGACACGGTCGAGGACACGCTCGCCACGCTCGACGAGATCCGCGGCCTGTTCGGCGAGGAAGTGGCGCGTCTGGTCGACGGCGTGACGAAACTGTCGAAAATAGAATTCCAGACCGCGCAGGAAAAGCAGGCGGAGAACTTCCGCAAGCTGATCCTCGCCATGTCGGAGGATATCCGCGTGTTGCTGGTCAAGCTCGCCGACCGTCTGCACAACATGCGCACGCTCCATTACATACCGAAGCCTGAAAAGCGCAAGCGCATCGCCATGGAGACGATCGAAATTTACGCGCCTCTGGCGGAGCGCATCGGCATCCACCGCATCAAGGAGGAGCTGGAGGACATCGCCTTCGGCGAACTCAACCCCGAGGCGCGGGAAAGCATACAGACGCGTTTGAATTATCTCCGCGCCGAAGGCGGCGAGGCGGTGGTCGGGCGCATCATCGGCGAACTGAAGAAAAAGATTTCCGAGGCGGGCATCGCCGCCGATATCAACGGGCGCGAGAAGACGCGTTATTCGATCTGGAAGAAGATGCAGCGGAAAAACATTTCTTTCGAGCAGCTCTCCGACATCATGGCGTTCCGCATCGTCGTCAGGGACATCGCCGAATGCTATCACGCGCTCGGCATCATTCACGGGCTCTATCCCACGGTGCCGGGGCGTTTCAAGGATTACATTTCCCTGCCGAAGCCGAACGGCTACCGCTCGCTTCACACCACCGTCATCGGGCCGGAGAACCACCGCATCGAGGTGCAGATCCGCACGCCGGAAATGCACGAGGAGGCGGAGCTCGGCGTCGCCGCGCATTGGTCTTACAAGCAGAGCGGGTCGGCGCAGGGCGGCAAGACGGACGGGCGGCAATACCGCTGGCTGCGCGAGCTGATGGACATCGTCGAGCATACCGGCAAGCCTGAGGAGTTTCTTGAAAACACCAAGCTGGAGCTTTTTCAGGATCAGGTTTTCTGCTTCACGCCCAACGGCGACCTGATCGCCCTGCCGCGCGGCGCGACGCCGATCGATTTCGCCTATGCCGTCCACTCGACGCTCGGCGACCAGACGGTGGGCGCGAAAGTCAACGGCCGCATCATTCCGCTCAATACGCAACTGGTCAACGGCGACCAGGTCGACATCACCACGTCGAAAAGCCAGACGCCGTCGCCCAACTGGGAGCGCTTCGTCGTCACCGGCAAGGCCAAGGCGCGCATCCGCCGTTTCGTGCGCCAGCAGCAACAGAAGGAATATCTCAACCTCGGCAAGGCCATGCTGCAAAAGGTGCTGAAACAGGAAGGCTACGAATACAACGAAAAGAATTTTGGCGCGGATTTCTGCCGTCAGTTCAAGGCCAACAACGCCGAGGAACTGATGGTCGGCATCGGCTCCGGGCATATCAGCAGCCGCGAGGTGTTCTATCGCCTGCATCCCGAGCATCGCCCGGCAGCGCCGACGACGACGCTGCAAAACATCGTTACCGCGGCCGAGAAAAAGACGCACCAGAAAGGCAAATCCGCGCCGATGCCGATCAAGGGGCTGATTCCCGGCATGGCGCTGCACTTCGCGCGTTGCTGCCACCCGCTGCCGGGCGACCGCATCGTCGGCATCGTCATGTCTGGCAAAGGCGTGACCATTCACACGATCGATTGCGAAACGCTGGAAAGCTTCGCCGACACGCCGGAGCGCTGGCTTGATATCGCGTGGGAAGAGGGCGAGGACAGCCCGGAATCGCACATCGGACGGCTGATCGTCACCATCGCCAACACACCGGGCAGCCTCGGCACGCTCTCGACCGTCATCGGCAAGAACGGCGGCAACATCACCAATCTCAAGATCACCAACCGCTCGCTCGATTTTTGGGACATGATGATCGACGTCTACGTGCGCGATTCGAAACATTTGAGCGATATCATCGCCGCCATGCGGGCCACGCCCGAGATCACGGCGGTTAATCGCGCGAGGAGCAGGTAGTGGCCCGCATTCAAATCAAAATTTCAGCAGCGCCGCTGCAAAAAATTAAAGCAGCGAAGCTAAAAAAAATTAAAGCAGCGAAGCTGCGGTGGGCCACGCCCGAGATCACGGCGGTTAATCGCGCGAGGAGCAGATAGAGATGCTTTTCACATCCCGCAAAAAACGCAACTGGTGGCATCACCTCCGGCAGGCCATGTGGCCGTCGATGAGCTTTCGCCGCGTCGGGCTTTATTACAAGCACCGCATCGCCCGTCTGCCGGGCACGCCTTATTATATCGCCGCGGGCTTTGCGACCGGCATGGCGATTTCCTTCACGCCGTTCGTCGGCTTTCACTTGATACTGGGCGGACTGATCAGCTGGGCGCTCGGAGGCTCTCTGGTGGCGATGGCGCTCGGCGCACTTCTGTCGGGCAATCCATGGACGTATCCTTTCATCTGGATCGGGAGCTACAAGATCGGGCAGGCGATCATGGGGCATCACCTGACCCGCGCGGCAACCGGAGAGCTCATGCACCGGCAATTCACTTTTTCCGATCTCCTGCACAACCCGATGGGTTTGCTGGTGCCTATGCTGCTCGGGTGCATTCCTCTTGTCGTTATCGTGTGGAGCGGCACTTATTATGTGGTTTCCGGTATTGTCAAAAGGAGCAAGGACAGACGCAAGGCGCGCATCCAGCATCGCAACCGCGCCGTGTCCGGAAGCAAAAAAGCCGATTAAATTATCCATAATATTAAAAACAGATATTGAGGCTGATGCGGCCTCAGGGCTATGGTCAAGTCATGATTCTCGGAATTGGCACAGATCTGACCAGCATCTCTCGCATAGATGATACGTTGCAAAAGTATGGCGCGCGGTTTATCGCCCGTTGTTTTGGAAGCGACGAGTCGGCAAAGGTTGAAAAGAGCGCGCAAGGCGCGCCGCATTTGCGGGCCGCGGGTTATGCGAAAAGATGGGCGGCCAAGGAAGCTTGCGCCAAGGCATTGGGGCTTGGCATCAGGAATGATATATATTTAAAAGACATCGCTGTCTCCAGCAACCCGGATGGCCAGCCGCAGCTGGTGCTCTCCGGCGGCGCGAAAGACCGTCTGACCGCCATGACGCCGAAAGGCATGACTGCCCGTTTAGACGTCAGCCTGACGGACGAAATGCCGGGAGAAAAAACCGGCGCGGGAATGGCGCTTGCGTTTGTGGTGATTTCGGCCGAGGTCGCATGATGGATGAAGACAGCAAAGAGAAAAGGAAAAACATGGAACAGGCCGCTTTAGAACAAAAGAACGAAGATCCTGCACGCGCCGCTCCCGCCGAAAAGCAGAACGACGATATTTACGAGCTTTTCAAGGCCATGCTGGTGGCGGCGCTGATCGCGCTCGTCATCCGCTCCTTCCTGTTCGAGCCGTTCAACATTCCGTCAGGGTCTCTTTTGCCGACCTTGCAGATCGGAGATTATCTGTTCGTCGAGAAGTATGCATACGGCTACAGCAAATATTCTTTTCCCTTCGGCATCATAGATTTCAAAGGACGCATTTGGGGTTCGGAGCCGAAACGCGGCGATATCGTCGTCTTCCGCCAGCCCAAGGAAGTTGGCATCGATTACATCAAGCGCGTGATCGGTTTGCCGGGCGACACTGTGCAGATGAAGGACGGCCGCCTTTACATCAACGGCAAGATGGTGCAGCGCCGCTTCGTCGATGACGAATACAAGACCGATGACGGCAGTTCCCAGATCTACAAGCGCTATATCGAGACGTTGCCGAACGGCGTGCAGCATTATATCTACGAGATATCCGACCATTCCTACTACGACAACACGCCGCTTTATAAAGTGCCGCAGGGCGACTACTTCATGATGGGCGACAACCGCGACCGCTCGCTCGACAGCCGCGCCATGAATCATGTCGGTTTCGTTCCGGCGGAAAACCTGATCGGCAAGGCCGAGTTCGTCTTCTTCTCGACAAGAGGGATCGGCGACAAATGCGACCGCACGGGAAGTTTTGCCCTTGTGCGATCGTTCGCCTGCAAGCTGGTTGCGTGGCCGGAGGCCGTGCGGTATGGACGTATCTTCAAAAACGTCAATAAAATCTGACATGCCGGGCGCGCTGGGCGGAAAAACGGGTTATGATTTTTCCAACGCCGCCTTGCTGGAGACGGCGCTGACCCATGCGAGCGCGCAGAAAAAAACCGCACGCAAACCGCCGCCCGCAGGCGCGGACGGCAATGCCAGAGACAACAACGAACGCCTCGAGTTCCTCGGCGACCGCGTGCTGGGACTTGCCGTGGCGGATTTGCTGATCGCCGCTTTTCCCGATGAACCCGAAGGCAGTCTCGCCAAACGGCACACGAGCCTCGTGCAACAGCAGGCGCTGGTCAGGGTCGCGCGTGAAATCGATCTTGCGACGCATTTAAAGCTGTCGGCGGGCGAAATGAAATCAGGCGGGCAGAAAAAGGACAAAATTCTCGCCGATGCGGTCGAAGCGCTGATCGGCGCGATCTATCTCGACGGCGGGTTCGGCGCGGCGCGGAATTTCGTGATGAAGTTCTGGGGCGCGGCTTTGCAAGGGCAGGCGCAGCCGCCGGAAGACGCCAAGTCGCAGTTGCAGGAATGGGCCCAGGCGCGCGCGCTTCCCTTGCCGGAATATAAAACCGTCGGGAAGTCCGGCACGGCGCACGCGCCACAATTCGAGATAGAAGTCAGCGTCAAGGGGCATGGCAAGGCGGCGGCCGTCGCCACAAGCAAACGCGCCGCGGAAAAGCAGGCCGCCCTGAAGATGCTCCGCAGGGTCGGTGCGGTGGAAACATGAGCGGGGAAGAAAAACATTGCGGCTTCGTCGGCATCATCGGCGCGCCGAACGCGGGCAAATCGACGTTGATCAACCGTCTTGTCGGCGCGAAGGTCTCGATCGTCAGCCCCAAGGTGCAGACGACGCGCACCCGCGTGATGGGGATTGTCAATAAAAGCCAAACGCAGATCGTCTTCGTCGATACGCCGGGCATTTTCACGCCGAAGAAACGGCTTGACCGCGCGATGGTCTCGGCCGCATGGGCGGGCGCGGATGACGCGGAAGTCATTCTCCTGATCATCGATGTCGCGCGCGGGAAGATCAATTCCGAAAGCCGCGCCATTATAGAAAAATTGAAAAAGCAGAAACGCAAGACCTTGCTGGCGCTGAACAAGATCGATCTCGTCGCAAAGGAAAAACTGCTTGCCCTCGCGGCAGAGATGCAGGCGACGGATGTCTTCACCGACATCTACATGATTTCCGCGGCGACGGGCGACGGCGTCGATGCGCTATTGAAGGATATTGCCGCGCGCATGCCCGCAGGTCCCTGGATGTTCTCTGAAGACCAGATTTCCGACATGCCGCTCAGGCTTCTCGCCGCCGAGATCACGCGCGAGAAAATATTCCTCCAGCTCAAGGAAGAACTGCCTTATGCCTCCACCGTCGAGACGGAAACGTGGGAGGAATTCGACAACGGCAGCGTGAAGATCGGTCAAGTCATCTATGTGATGCGCGACACGCAAAAAGCCATCATCCTCGGCAAGGGCGGCGCGCAAATCAAGAAGATCGGCGCGTCGTCGCGCAGGGAGCTGGAGGAAATTCTGGAACGGCGCGTGCACTTGAGCCTGTTTGTCAAGGTGCGCGAGAACTGGATCGATGATCCGGAACGGTATGGCGCATGGGGGCTTGATTTCGGCGCCTGAAGGAGGTTTCAGCGGTGAAAAAGATACACGGCAAAACTTATAACGGTCATGACATCGCCTGTGTCCTGCAGGATGCGGGCATGCGCAAAACCGTCATTTTTTGCCACGACCTCGGTGACGCAAGCGCGGGCGATGGACGTTTTTTTTCAACGGCTGCGGAGGTTTTTGCCGGTAAGGGCATATCTTCTCTAAGGTTCGATCAATATGGCAGTGGCAATTCCGGCGGAGATTTTTTCCAGTCCGGCTTTTATGACTGGGTCAGGACGATTTGCGCCATCGTCGCCGATTATCAAGCGCAAGGACATGCCGTCGCGCTTTTCGGGCACGGTGTTGGTGCGGCGGCCGCCGTCGCGGCGGCAGCGGAAAGCCAAGGCGTTTGCGCCGTGGTCGCCCTCGCGCCGCGCCTGCAACTGGAAGACTTCCCTGCGCCGCCCGAAAGCCCTGTTGATGAAAAAGGTCAGGCGGTGCAGGCGCGTTTCTGGCAAGAAGCCTACACGGCGCGGGTAATGGACAAGCTGGCTGCACTGAAAGCGCCTGTCTGCATCCTGCAATGCACGGCTGATGAATATGCCGTTGAAAAAGCGCGACGCATCATTGCTGAGAAGGTGCAACCACCTCATGTTGTTGAAAATTGCGAAGGCTGTACGCACGGCGGGTGGACGCAAGAGCAGGCAGTGGATCTTATCGGCAAAGGCGCTGATTTTCTGATCCGTCATTTCCCGGAGCAAGCGGCCGCGGCGGAAACATCTCTTCGCCAGACAAGCCAGCAGCAGAGAGTGCAAGCGGATGTTCCCGTGACAGAAAAAGAAGAAGTGAAAAGAAAAATCCAGCAGATACTTGATGAAGAGACCAAAAAGAAAAAGCCGAAGAAGCCTCCGTTCGATTATAAAAAACACATGAATCTGACGATTGCGACCGGCGGTCTTTGGGCGCCGATCTGGATCGGGCTGTCGCTTTTTCATGATTATCAATGGTGGCAGTCACAACGTGCGGCCAAGAGATGGAAAAAGGATGAGGAATAATTTTCTTCTTATTATTTAATAATATCAAATGCTTATAAATAATTTTCGTATATTCTGCATTTTTATTGACTATACATAAGTATAAATATAGAATTTACCGCATTACCAAGTTCATTATTTGAAAAGGCTGAAATCCATGGATGGAGTCGGCAAGCCGACGCAAATTACCTTAGAGCAGGGCGCTGATGTCGTTATACGCAAGGGCGCTGCGACAGTGGAACTGCGCGCCGACGGTAGCGTCTACGTGAACGGCAAAAAAGTCACCGACGGAATCGCGAACGACAGTGTAGCGCAGCCACCTGCCACGTCTGCTGTGCCTGCGGCTCGGCACCCGGAAGAAGAGCCGGCGCCACAACAGCCCGCTACCCAGCAGCCTGCAGCGGAGCAGGTTGACCCGGAAAAGCGCCGCCGTGAATTGGTCAAGGAAGCCATCAGAAAAGGAAAGTCCGGCGATGCGTTGATGCAGTACGTCAATGAGATGATGCAGATGGAAGAGATGCAGCGGGATTCCGGCCCTGAACGGAAAGATCCCTCGCCTTCACCTGCAATGCCCGCGCCTGTTGCGGAAGAGCAAAGCGCGCCTCTGCCGCAGCAAACCATGCCTCAGCCGCAACCGCCTCAAAATCCGCCTGCCCCGGCGAAATTGCAGATCGGGCGGACGTTTGAAGACAAGGGCGTTTTTATCGGTACATGGGAGCCGACGGGGAAAAACGGCAGTAGTCTTGGGAAGATTTTCAACGTTTTCGCAGCGCCGGAAGACCTGACGGATGATAAAGGACAAAAGCTGATGCTGACGTTTAATCAGGCTACCACGCATGTCGCAAAGATGAAAAACTGGCACGGTCACGATGGCGGAGATTTCGCAAATCAGGATGCTTTGATCAAGGCCTTGCGAAAAGATTCCTACAAAGGCGAATGGGTTATTCCGCCTATCGAGATGATGGCTTTTCTGGATGACAAGGGTGAGGTTAGCCGCCGCGGCATTCTTGTTCTTGTGAGCGATATCGGCGAATTCGACGGCGGAGACCTTGCCGGAACGTTCGAGAAGGTGGGGAACTCCGCGACGTCCCAGATGTACTGGACATGCACGGAAACGCCAAACGATCCGGATTACATGTACTATGCGGACATGTCCGGCGATACCACGCGTAAACTCATCAACTATCTGGGCCGGGATAAAAACAAGCTGGCGACGCGCCTTGTGCGGCTGGAGCCGCGCGCCTAAACTTTCGCGGCTGGAGCCGCGCATCTAGGGTTATGCGGGCCGTGGCGCGTTTTAAGCCTTGCGGCGTCTCTAAATTTTCCATCTTCACGGCTTAAACAGAGAGCTTTATTTATAGCGATTCGGTGTTATATTCAGCTTTTAGGGCTGAATAAGTCATTATGTAATTGCAAAGGATGGGTCTATGAGCTGGACGGATGAACGGATCGCTCTCTTGAAAAAAATGTGGAAAGAGGGAAAAAGCGCGGCGGATATCGCCAAGACCCTCGGTAAGGGAGTCACGCGCAATGCGGTGATCGGCAAGGCGCACCGCATGGGGCTTTCCAACCGGCCGTCGCCGATCAAGAAGACGAGCGCTGTCGTTGCCAAAGCCGTTGCAAAGAAAGACGCATCCAAAAAAATAGCGAAGCCCAAAGAAGAGCCCAAAAAGAGCAAGTCTTCCGCGAAAAAAGCAACTGCGCCGGTGATTGTTTCGGGTGTGAAAAACAATCCGCTTGTCCGTCCGGAGCCTGTGGAGCCGCGCAAGATGGAGAAGGAAGAGATTCCGCCCGGCGGCGGGGTGGCGCTGATCGATCTGACCGAGCGCATGTGCCGCTGGCCGATCGGCGATCCGCGCGAAGACGATTTCACGTTTTGCGGGCGCGGCATCCGTCCGGGCACGCCCTATTGCCCCGACCATGCGGGCATGGCCTACCAGTCCTCGAGCCGCATGCGCGCCATTGCCGCAGCTGAAGAGAAGGAAGCCAAGGATGTGCCGGTCGACGATGTCGTGGATGACGACGACGATGATGAAGTCGTCGAGGTAAGTTGATTTAAACCGCTTTTTTCTTTGCAAAAATCAGGTTTGTTTCGGCGAAGGCCTCGGGCGTGCCGACATGATACCATTCGCCATCATGCCGCACGGCGGCAAGCCGTCCTGCCCGCTCGGCCTTGTGAAAAAGTTCCAGAAACCCGAATTTTCCGTCCGGCGTGTCCTTGAACAGACGCGGATGCACGATGCGCGGCCCCGCGAAAATCGTGTTGGCTTTTTGCGATGTGTTCTTGGCGAAGACGGGCTTGTCGGATCCTTCGGCGAGATAATAGTCGCCGTGCTCCGCGTAATCCGGAACGTCCGCCACGTCATGCAACAGGAGCAGGATGTCCATTTTGTCAGGATCCCATTTTTCAGCCATGACGTTGAGCGTCGGCGCTTGTCCGTTTGTCCAGAGAACGTCGGCGTTGAGAACATAGAAAGGTTCATCGCCGAAAAACGCCAGATTTTTTTTCACGCCGCCCGCTGTGTCGAGCAATTCCGGCTCGGGGCTGATGGTGATGCGCGGATGATGGCGGTGTTGCAAATGTTCGGCGATCATGTGGCCGAGGTAATGCGTATTGACCACGACGTCTTCGACGCCCGCCTCGGCAAGCGCATCGAGCGCGCGGTCGAGCATGCTCTTGCCGTCCACCACCAATAAAGGTTTGGGGCAGTTATCCGTCAGCGGACGCATCCGCGAGCCGAAACCGGCGGCGAGGACGAAAGCTTTCTTCGGGTGAGCGGACATTGGTGGTGAATCCTTTCCTTGGCTCTGTTTATCACAATATTTTCTTTATGACAGGCGATTTTCCCAGGCCCCGTAGGGGTGCAGAATGATTTCCCGCATGCCTTCTTTATTGTTATGAAAATTAATAATGATATCCAGCCTGTCACGCGGCAAAAGCGTACCAAGACGTTCAGGCCATTCGACAAGACAAACGCCTTCGCGTCGCGCGTCATCCCACCCCAATTCCAGAATATCATTTTCTTTTTCTTCCAGACGGTAAAGGTCGAAGTGATAGACGGAAAACGTTTCAAAATCATACACCTGCACCAGAGTGAAGGTCGGGCTGGGCACTTCCTCATCGTCTTTCCTCGCCAAAACACGGATCAGCGCGCGTGCAAAAGTCGTTTTTCCCGCACCGAGGTCGCCATGCAACGTCAGAACATCGCCTTTTTTCAAAAGCGGCGCAATGCGCGCGGCCAGGTCCGTCAGCGCGTTTTCATTTTCAATTATAAGTGTTTCAGGGTTCATGTTTCTGATACTCTGCCTCTCGTTCAAGGGTAATAGGAATTGGAATGACGTCAAAGCACTATTCGACGGATGTGGTAATCGTCGGCGCGGGGCCCGCAGGGCTGTTCGCGGTGTTCGAGTGCGGCATGCTCAAGATGAAATGCCACGTCATCGACAGCCTCGCCCAGGTCGGAGGACAATTGACGGCGCTTTACCCTGAAAAGCCGATTTATGATATTCCGGGCTTTCCCATGATCCTCGCGGGCGATCTGGTGACGCATCTTGAAGATCAGGCAAAGCCGTTCGATCCGGTTTATCATCTCAATCAATCGGTATCGGACTTAAAACCGCTCGGCGATAGCCGTTTCGAGGTCACGACGTCGGGTGGCGCTGTCGTCAACTGCGCTGCGGTGTTGATTGCGGCGGGCGCGGGCGCTTTCGGGCCCAACCGTCCGCCGCTGGAAGGGCTGGACGCATACGAGGAAAAATCGGTTTTCTATATGGTGCGCCGCCGTGCCGATTTTGCCGACAAGACCGTAATGATCGCGGGCGGCGGAGACAGCGCGGTCGATTGGGCGATTTCATTGTCCGATGTGGCGAAGAAGATTTATTTCGTCCATCGCCGCGACAGGTTCCGCGCCGCGCCGGAGAGCGTGAATAAATTGCACGAGATTGCAAGGGGCGGAAAAGTCGAGATGGTCATTCCTTATCAGTTGCATGCGTTGCATGGCGAAAACGGCGTTTTGTCGGCGGTGGAACTGGCCGATCTCGACGGCAATAAAAAAACGCTGGAAGTCGATGCGCTGCTGCCGATGTTCGGCATCGCGCCGCAGCTGGGCGCGCTTTCCGATTGGGCCATCACGATCGAGCAGCATCACATTCCCGTCGATCCGGCGACGCAGCAGACAAATGTTGCAGGTATCTTTGCCATCGGCGATGTCGCGACCTATCCCAACAAGCTGAAACTGATACTCACCGGCTTTTCCGAAGGTGCGATGGCGGCGCATGCCATCCGTCCGCGCGTTTTTCCGGGCGAGGAACTGCATTTCGTTTATTCGACAACCCAAGGCATACCATAAAGGAGAACTTCATGTTTATCCAAACCGAACAAACCCCCAATCCCGCCAGCCTGAAATTTCTTCCCGGTTGCGAAGTCGTGTCTTCCGGCGTCGCCGAATTCAGGGACGCGGGGGCGGCGGAAAAAGCCTCGCCGCTCGCTGTGCGCCTGTTCAAAATCCCCGGCGTCGAGGGCGTCTTTTTCGGCGGTGATTTCGTCACCGTGACGCGCGCGGGCGATTTCGACTGGTCGCTTTTGAAGCCGCAAATTCTCGCCACGCTGATGGAGCATTTTTCCACGGGCCAGCCCGTTTTGTTTGAAGAACGGCCTGCGCCAGCGCCGTCTTCCGCTTCCGAAGATGACGATGAGATCGTGAAGCAGATCAAGGAGCTGCTCGACACGCGCGTGCGCCCCGTCGTGGCGGCGGACGGCGGAGACATCGTTTACCATTCGTTCGAGGGCGGCATCGTTTATCTGACTATGCGCGGCGCGTGCGCGGGATGTCCGAGCTCGACCGCCACGCTCAAAAACGGCATCGAAAACCTGCTCAAGCACTTCATCCCCGAAGTCGTCGAAGTGCGGGCGGTGAACTGAGGTGTCTTCCGGCGTCTTTTCAATCCCCGCCGGATATTCCTTCGCCGACGTGCTGGCGCAAGGCATTCTCGAACGTGTTCAGGACAATCCTCTATCTTTGACCGATTACACCGTCTTATTGCCCAGCCGACGCGCCTGCCGCACGTTGCGCGAGGCGTTTTTGCGGCTGTCCGGCGGAGACGCCATTTTGCTGCCCGCACTGCACCCGATCGGCGATATTGACGCCGAGGAAATGGCTCTTTTTCAAGCGGCGGAAGACGATGTAAGTGAAAGCCTCGAGATTCCGCCCGCGATTTCGCGTCTTGAAAGGCAACTCATATTGGCGCGCACCATCCAGACGGCGGGCGAAAGGGCCAGTCTGCCGCAGTCGTTCGATCAGGCGGTGGCGCTGGCGCAGGAACTCGCGAATTTTCTGGATGAAGTGCAAACGGAGCGTCTCGGTTTCGAAGGCCTTGCCAATCTTGTGCCGGATGATTTTTCCGCGCACTGGCAGAAGACGCTTTCCTTTCTCAAGGTTCTGACGGATGTCTGGCCGAAGGTTCTGCAATCGCGCGGCGTGATCGATTATGCGGCGCGGCGCAACCTGCTGCTCGCGGCGCAGATCAAGGCATGGCGGAAAAACCCGCCGCAAAATCCGGTTATCGCCGTGGGCGATCCGCTCACCGTCACGGTTCCCGCGGCGGCGGAGCTTCTGGCATTGGCGGCGGGGCTGCCGCAAGGCGCGCTGATCCTGCCGGGACTGGACAAAAGCATGGACGATGCGAGCTGGGACGTGCTTGGCGACGACCATCCGCAGATGAATTTGAAAAAGCTGCTTGCGCTGGTGGGTATCGGGCGCGAGGATGTGCATCTGTGGCCGCTTGAAAATAAAATGCCCGTCAATGTCGATCGCGTGCGTTTGCTCTCGGAGGCGTTGCGTCCGGCGGAGACGACGGAAAATTGGCGCAAACTGACGACGGACGACATCACGCCGCACGCGCTGGAGGGCTTCACGCGCATGGATTGCGATACCGCGCAGGAAGAGGCGGACGCGATTTCTTTTATCATGCGTGAAGCTTTGGAAACTCCCGCCAAAACCTGCGCTCTGATCACGCCTGACCGCCGCCTTGCGCGGCGCGTATCTCTCAGTCTGAAGCGCTGGGGGATCGAGGTGGATGATTCCGGCGGTCAGCCGCTGACCGAGCTTTCCATCGGATCGTGGCTCATGCTGACGGCGGAAATGGCGGAGGAAGAACTTGCGCCCGTCACATTGCTGGCGTTTTTGAAGCATCCTTATATGGCGGCGGGCTTTCCGCCGAAAGAGATGCGCGCGATGGTGCAGATGCTCGATCAGTGGGTATTGCGCGGGCCGCGCCCTTCGCGCGGCTTCACGGGGTTGCGCGCGGCGATCAATCCGAAGCGCGAAGAGCTGTTGCGATGGGTCGGCAAACTCGAAGAAAAAATGGCCGAATTCACCGCCATGATGGCGGCAGGCGAGGAAGTGCCTTTCACTGACATGCTTTCCTGTCACATCCGCATGGCCGAAGCGCTGGCGACGACTGCGGACGAGAGCGGCGCGCTGCGTCTGTGGCGCGGCGACGCGGGCGAGGCGGCGGCGACGTTTTTAAGCGATCTTTTGAAAACGGCGGGCGATATTCCGCCTCTCAATCCCGAGCATTACGTTTCGCTGCTCGGCACGCTTTTGAAGGCGCAGACTGTGCGCACACGCTACGGCACCCATCCGCGCCTGAGTATTCTGGGGCAAATCGAAGCGCGTCTTTATTGTGCGGATATGGTGATTTTGGGAGGCCTCAACGAAGGCATATGGCCGGACCTGCCCGCGCATGATCCATGGATGTCGCGCCCGATGCGTAAAAAATTCGGTTTGCCGTCTCCGGAAAACGGCATTGGCCGCGCCGCGCATGACTTTGTGCAGGCGGCCGCCGCGCCGGAAGTGGTTGTCACGCGAGCGAAGAAAATTGACGGCACGCCGACCGTGCCGGCGCGCTGGCTCTTGCGTCTGGAGACGGTTTTAAAAGCCGTTGGCCTTGAATGGCCGCAAACGCGCGCTCTGAAATACCGCCGGTGGGCGCACGATATCGATGTTCCCGCGGAGATCGTTCCCGCGACGCGCCCGGCGCCGGCGCCGCCCGTCGAGGTGCGTCCGCGACAGCTTTCCGTCACGCGGATCGAGAGCTGGATGCGTGATCCGTACCAGATTTACGCGCGGTATGTTCTGAACCTGAAGGCGCTTGAGCCTGTCGATGCCGATCCTGCCGGCGCGGAACGCGGAACGTTCATTCACGCGGCCTTGGAAAAATTCATCAAGGCCTTTCCTGACAAGATTCCGGATGATGCGGAAAAGCGTTTGGAGGCCTTTGGGCGCGATGCTCTCGCCGAGTTGCATATCCCGCAGGAGGTCGAGGCTTTCTGGTGGCCGCGTTTCGAAAAGATCGCCGTGGAATTCGTCCGGCAGGAGCGGTTGTGGCGCGGGGAGGCAAAGCCGTTCCTCACCGAAGTGGAGGGCAGTTGGTCTTTCGACGTGGCGGGCAAGCCTTTCACGCTCACGGGCAAGGCAGACCGCATCGACAGGTTCCGGGATGGGTCATATGCGCTCATCGATTACAAATCCGGATTTGCGCCGCAGAATAGCGCTGTTAAGGCCGGGCTTTCGCCGCAGCTGCCTCTTGAGGCCCTGATGCTCCGGCGCGGCGGTTTCGACAAGATCAAGGACGGAAATGTCGGCGCATTGATCTACTGGAAAGTCACGGGCAGCGGGCGTCTGCCGGTCGAGAAGAAAGAAGTGAGTCCCAAAGGCGCCGGTATTGAAGATATGGTTGCGGACGCGGAGGAAGGCCTGCGCAGGCTTGTCGCGTGTTTCGATGATCCTGCAACCCCGTATCGCAGTCAGCCGCATGCCGACGCGAAACCGCAGTATTCGGATTACGAGCATCTCGCGCGCGTGAAGGAATGGGGCGTTTCCGGTGATGACGATGAAGGCGCGGAGGTTGCGGAATGAGCACGCGGGCTTTTAAACACGAAGAAGCCGGACTTCGGCAGGCGGAAGCGTCGGATCCGCGGCGCAGCGTCTGGGTCGGCGCGTCGGCGGGCACGGGCAAGACGAAAGTCCTGATCGATCGCGTCTTGCGCCTGATGCTGCCGCGCAACAGCGGCGAGCCGGCGACGCTCCCCGGGAAAATTCTCTGCCTCACATTCACCAAGACGGCGGCGGCGGAAATGTCGAATCGTATATATGAAAGTTTGAGCAAATGGTCGGTGATGGGCGACGCGGATTTGCACGCGGCGCTGGAAAATCTGATCGGCATGCCGCCGACCGATCTCGTGACGCAAGAGGCGCGAAGACTGTTCGCGCGCGTGCTCGATGCGCCGGGCGGCCTCAAGATCATGACGATCCATTCCTTCTGCCAGTCGGTGTTGAAGCGTTTTCCGATCGAGGCGGGTTTGCCGCCGCACTTCGAGCTGATGGACGAGCAGGATGCGGTCGAATATTTGACGCGCTGCCTGCACAGCATTTCCGAGGAAGCGCGCGACAATCCGTCCGCGCCGCTGGCGCTGGCCTTTAACGAGCTGGCGTTGCATCTTGATGCCGCGGCGATGTCCGGGCTGATGCAGCAGATTATGTCGAAGCGCAGCCTGCTCACTGAAATTTTGAAGTATCACGGCGATGCCGAAGGGCATGCGGAAAAAACCATTTCCGCGCTTTACCGTTATTTGCAACTGGATGAAGAAATGACGGAAGAAGACGTGATCGCCTGCACTTGCGATGCGCCGCACGAAGAAGACCTCAAAGCGGCCCTTCGCGCGTTATTGAACGGCAGCAAGACGGACAGGGAAAAAGCCGCTTATATGCAGCCCTGGCTGGAGCAACCCGCACGGCGCGCGGAACTGTTCGGCGATTATTGCAGGGCGTTTTTCACGCAGGCAGGCGAGATTGCGAAGAGAGTGGCGACCAAAGCGGCGGTTGAGGCTTATCCCGACATACTGCAGGTCATGCAGCGCGAAGCGGAGCGGCTCGACGGATTTCAAAAGCAGCTGAAAGCCGTGCGGCTGGCGAGAATAAATTCCGCTTTGCTGAGGGCGGCGTCAGCGATGCTCGGGCGCTACACGCGGCACAAGAACCTGCGCGACCGGCTGGATTTCGACGACCTGATCATCAAGGCCTGCGACCTGCTCGCGACCGAGAAAATGGTGCCTTGGGTGCTGTACAAGCTTGATGAAGGCATCGATCACATTCTCGTCGACGAGGCGCAGGACACCAGCCGCAACCAGTGGCGCGTGGTGCAGTCCTTGAGCGACGAATTTTTCGCCGGTCGCGGCGCGCATGAGGACGTGCTCCGCACGTTGTTCGTCGTCGGTGACGAAAAGCAGTCGATTTTCAGTTTTCAGGGCGCAGACCCTTATGAATTCGCGCGGATGCAGGCATTTTTCGGCAAGCGCGTGCTGGAGATACAAAACAGCTGGGAGGTCTTTCTTGAATATTCCTTCCGTTCGACCCGCGCGGTGCTGGAAGTGGTGGACGGCGTCTTCAGAAATCCGATGGCGCGGCAGGGCGTTGCCGAGCGTGACGTGCTGCATATGCCGTGGCGCAAGGGTCAGGCGGGGATGACGGAGCTGTGGCCGCTCATCAAGACCGAAAAGAAGGCCGAGGCGGAGCCGTGGCGCATGCCTGTCGATATCGACGCGGGTGACAACGCCGCGGCGCGTTTGGCGAAAAAAATCGCTGAAACGATCAAAGGCTGGCTCGACACGAAAGAATTGCTCGTGGCGCGCGCACGTCCGATCCGTGCGGGAGATATTCTCATCCTCGTGCAGTCGCGCGGACCGCTGGTGCAATGGCTGATGCGCGCGCTGAAAAGTCATGACGTGCCGGTGGCGGGTGTGGATCGCATGACGCTGACACAGGAAATCGCGGTGATGGATTTGCTGGCGCTGGCGCATTTCGCGTTGTTGCCGAATGACGATCTCACGCTTGCGACGTTGCTGAAGTCTCCTTTGGTGGGGATGTCCGAAGAAGAGCTGTTCGAAATGAGTTATGCACGGGCAGGGTCGTTGTGGGATTCCGTGCGGAAGAAGAAGCCGCAGTTGGCCGCATGGCTGCAAAACTGGGTCGGCAAGGCGGGTCTGGCGACGCCTTACGCGTTCTTCGCGGAAGCTCTCTCGACGCCTTGTTTCGCCGACAGGATCAGCGGCCGCCGCGGGTTCTACGGGCGGCTTGGCTTTGACATTCAGGACGCGCTCGACGAATTTCTCAATAGCTGCCTGCACTACGAGCAGAGTCATACGCCATCCTTGCAGAAATTCGCCGACTGGTTCGTGCGCGGCGAGACGGAGATCAAGCGCGAGCAGGATCCCGGCAAGGCCGATCAGGTGCGCATCATGACGGTGCATGCATCCAAGGGCTTGCAGGCGCCGATCGTCTTTTTGCCGGATACGGTGAAGAAAATGCACGATCATTACAAAGGCCGCATCCATCTGCTCTGGCCGGAGGATGAAAAAGGCGTGCCGTTGTGGTCGCCGCGGGCTGAGTTCTCGGCGCCCGCCTATAACGAGCGTCAGGCGGTTTCACGCGCGCGTCAGGAAGAGGAATACCGCCGCCTGCTCTATGTTGCGCTGACCCGGGCCGAGGACAGGCTTTATATTTGCGGTTATCATGGCGCGCGCGGGCCAAAACAGGACTGCTGGTACAATCTTGTCGCGCAATCTTTCCCCGAGACTGCCGTTGAAGCGCCGTTTGATGATGATATGACGGTGCGCAGGATATCCTGTGGGCAAGAAGCCACGCTGGAGCAAGGCAAGGCCGCAACGACAGTTGCGGAGCCTGCCCGCGCGCCGCTGCCGGAATGGGTGGGCAAGCCCCTGCCGGAAGAGCCGAGCCCGGCGCAGCCGCTCGCGCCTTCCAGGCCGGATGATGACGAACCGGCCGTCAAAGGCCCTCTGGCGGCGGATGACGGCTGGCGTTTCGAACGCGGCATCATCGTTCACCGCATTCTCGAAATCCTTCCGCAGTTGCCGCCGGAGAAATGGGACAAAACGATCAGGCAATATCTCGCGCGTCCGGCGTTGCAAATGCCGTCCGCAGCGTGTGAGCAACTCATGACGGAAATACTTGCCGTGCTTCGTCATCCGGAATTCGCGGAGATTTTCGCCGCAGGGTCGCGCGCCGAAGTGCCGGTCGTCGGACTGGCGGGCCGCAAAATCCTTTCGGGCCAAATGGACCGCATGTGCATCACGGGCGACTCGGTGCTGATCGTCGATTACAAGACAAACCGCCCGCCGCCGCAAAAGCCTCAGGACGTGCCGGCGATTTACTTGAAGCAAATGGCGGCATACCGCTCTGTTATCCAAAATATATACCCGAATCATGTCATTAAATGCGCGTTGCTCTGGACGGATGGGCCTTTGCTGATGCCCCTTTCTGCGAATCTGCTTGACCCTTACGCGCTATAGTTTAACCTCTGCCTGAGCATCAGGATTTTATGCACAAGGAGGAACGAGCATGGAACTGGCACAAAAAGTTACGGACAGCGATTTTGAAAAGGAAGTCCTTCAATCCCAGCGTCCCGTTCTGGTGGATTTCTGGGCGGAATGGTGCGGCCCTTGCCGTCAGTTGGGCCCGAGCGTCGAAGCGCTTGCCGCCGAGAAGGGTGCGAATATCAAGGTCGTCAAGATGAATGTCGATGAAAACCCGGAGGCGCCCAGTCGTTATGGCGTGCGCTCGATTCCGGCTTTGATGATCTTCAAAAACGGCGAACTTGTCGCGCAGACGGTCGGTGCTTTGCCGAAATCCGAGCTGTTCAAGTGGGTTGAAGGATCTATCTAACTTCGAATGATTAAAAAAAAATCCTCCGGGCATCCGGAGGATTTTTTTTTATGCGCAACCGCGCAGGGATTTTATTTGCCCGGACGGAATCTGTTGCCGAGTCTCTTGGCCGCCTTGGCGACTTTCGGAGCCTGATTTTTGACGGCTTCAGCCGCGCCCTTTGCCACTGTCGGGCCGTGCTTCTGTACGCCATTGATGATGGCTGGCGTGGCGGCTGCCGCGAGGCCGATGGCAACATCTTCGATAACCTGTTTAAAAATCCTGTTCAGCATTTTTTTGCTCCCTTATTTGAGATATAAATATAACGCTTGTAACCAAAAACAATTTACAACTCTTTGAGTGGCAATAAAAGAAAAACCCATAATATTATTTATATTTATATTTTACAAAAATACGTAAATTAAAATTCTTCAAAATTTTTTTTCAATTTCACTACAAAAATCGAGTTTTTTTGATATCAATATAGTGTGGTTTTTCCACCAAATAAGCTGTATTATATAATATATGGGGATTTAGGGTGGCGCTTGGATTCTAAAAGGCCATCCTTGAAAATCTGCCAGGAAAAGGAGATAGAACATGACTAAAATCATAGGTATAGACTTAGGTACGA
Organism: Pseudomonadota bacterium; assembly: GCA_021845905.1. Taxonomy (GTDB): domain Bacteria; phylum Pseudomonadota; class Alphaproteobacteria; order Micavibrionales; family UBA2020; genus PALSA-926. Next base: position 86,540 of record JAJZVA010000009.1, on the reverse strand, counting down.
CAAACTCTTGTGTCTCTATTATGGAAGGCGACAAAGCAAGAGTTATAGAAAATTCAGAGGGCGCGCGCACGACTCCGTCGATGGTGGCCTTTACCAAGGACGGCGAGCGTCTGGTCGGGCAACCGGCAAAACGCCAGGCCGTGACCAATCCGGATCGCACATTGTTTGCCATCAAACGCCTGATGGGCCGCCGCTTCACCGATCCGGAAGTGAAGAAGATGGTCGGCAAAGCGGCTTTTAAAGTCATCGAAGGCGAGAACGGCGACGCCTGGGTGCAGATCGACGGAGAAAAATACGCGCCGTCGCAAATCAGCGCCATGATCCTGCAAAAAATGAAAGAGACCGCAGAGAGTTTTCTCGGCGAAAAAGTCAGCAAGGCGGTGATTACCGTTCCGGCTTACTTTAACGACAGTCAGCGTCAGGCGACCAAAGACGCGGGCAAGATCGCCGGTCTTGAGGTTCTGCGCATCATCAACGAGCCGACGGCGGCTGCGCTGGCCTATGGCTTGGATAAAAAAGAACACGGCACGATCGTCGTTTATGACCTTGGCGGCGGCACGTTCGACGTGTCTGTGCTGGAAATCGGCGACGGCGTGTTTGAAGTGAAGTCGACCAACGGGGACACGTTTCTCGGCGGTGAAGACTTTGACGGACGCATCATCGATTTTCTCGCAGACGAGTTCAAAAAATCGGATGGCGTCGATCTGCGCAACGACAAGCTCGCCCTGCAACGCCTGAAGGAAGCCGCCGAAAAGGCGAAAATCGAACTGTCGAGCGCGACGCAGACGGAAGTCAACCTGCCGTTCATCACGGCGGACCAGAACGGGCCGAAGCACCTCAATATCACTCTGAAGCGCGCCCAACTGGAGAAGCTCGTTGACGATCTGATCCAGAAGACTTTGGAACCTTGCAAGGCCGCGCTGAAAGATGCGGGCATCACGGCGTCGGACATCGACGAAGTGGTTCTTGTCGGCGGCATGACGCGCATGCCCAAGGTGATCGAACTGGTCAAGGGCTTCTTCGGCAAGGAGCCGCACAGGGGCGTCAACCCGGATGAAGTCGTGGCCGACGGCGCGGCCATTCAGGGCGGCGTGCTGTCCGGCAACGTCAAGGACGTCTTGCTTCTCGACGTGACGCCTCTGTCGCTCGGCATCGAGACGCTGGGCGGCGTGTTCACGCGTCTGATCGACCGCAACACGACGATCCCGACCAAAAAATCGCAGGTCTTCTCGACCGCCGAGGATAACCAGAACGCGGTGACGATCCGCGTGTTCCAGGGCGAGCGCGAGATGGCGGCGGACAACAAGTTGCTCGGTCAGTTCGACCTCGTCGGCCTGCCGCCGGCGCCGCGCGGCGTGCCGCAGGTGGAAGTCACCTTCGACATCGACGCCAACGGCATCGTGCAGGTTTCGGCCAAGGACAAGGCGACCGGCAAGGAACAGCAGATCCGCATTCAGGCTTCGGGCGGCTTGTCCGATGCCGACATCAAGAAGATGGTGCAGGAAGCGGCTGAGCACGCGTCGGAAGACAAGAAAAAACGTGAAGCGGTCGATGCCCGCAATCGCGCCGAGTCGCTTGTCCACACGGTCGAGAAAACGCTCAAGGAAAACGGCGGGAAAATTCCCGACGGCGATAAAAAGCCTGTTGAAGCCGCTCTTGAGGATTTGAAAGCCGTGATCGCCACCGACGATGCCGAAGTGATTAAGTCCAAAACCGACGCGTTGCAGGAAGCTTCCCTGAAAATCGGCGAATATATGTACCGCACCGAAAAAGACTCCGAGGCGGGCGCGGAACCGCATGCCGCCGATTCTGACGGAGGCGCCGCGCCGAATGATCAGTCGGGTGAAAACGCGGAAGGTCCTGAAATCGTCGATGCCGAATTCACCGAAGTCGACGAAGACGGCAAAAAGCGGACGAAACACTAAAATAATTACCGGTTTCCGGTCGCCGGATGGATTTGTCCGGCGGCCGGCAACGGTGCCGGATTGAAAAATCATGTCCAAAAAAGATTATTACGAGGTTCTCGGCGTCAGCCGGAAAGCGAGTCAGGACGAGCTTAAAAAAGCCTACCGTCAGCTCGCCGTCAAATTGCATCCGGACAAGAATCCGGGCAACAAGGATGCGGAGCATAAGTTCAAGGAAGTCAATGAAGCTTACGATGTCCTGAAGGACGAGCAGAAACGCGCGGCTTATGACCGTTTCGGCCATGGCGCGTTTCAAGGCGGCGGAAGCCCGCGCGGCGGCGCAAGCGGTGGTTTCGGCGGATTTTCCGGTTTTGGCGGCGCAGGCGGCTTTGGCGATATTTTCGAGGAAATGTTCGGCGATTTCATGGGCGGCGCGGCGCAACAGGGCGGTCGCGGCAATTCGGGCGCGCGCCGCGGCGCCGATATCAGCCATGAAATGCAAATCACGCTCGAGGAATCGTTTCATGGGCGCGAAGCGCCGATCCATGTTTCGACATGGCAGGGATGCGGCACATGCGACGGCAACGGTGCAGAAAAAGGCTCCAAGCCGGAAACCTGCGGAACCTGCCGCGGCGCGGGCCGCGTGCGCGCGCAACAGGGATTTTTCACCGTTGAGCGCGTCTGCTCGGTTTGCGGCGGCGCGGGGCAGGTGATTAAAAACCCTTGCAAGACATGCGGAGGTTCCGGGCGCGTGCGCAAGGAAAAGACTTTGCAGGTGACTATTCCCGCGGGGATCGAGGATGGTACGCGCATCCGCCTTTCCGGCGAAGGAGAAGCGGGCGTGCGCGGCGGGCCGCCGGGCGATCTTTACGTGTTCTTATCCATCAAGCCGCATCCTTTTTTTCAGCGCGACGCCGCCAATCTTTATTGCCGCGTGCCGGTGCCTGTGCATACGGTCGCGCTCGGCGGAACGGTGGAAGTACCGACCATCGATGGCAAGCGCGTCAAAGTCACCGTTCCGGCAGGGACGCAGACCGGCCAGCAATTCCGTCTCAAGAACAAAGGCATGACAGTGTTGCGAAGCCCTGTGCGTGGCGACATGTTCGTCGAAGTGGCGGTCGAAACACCTGTGAACTTGAGCAAAAAGCAAAAAGAGCTGTTGCAGGAGTTCGCGCGCGAAAGCAGCGACGCCAAGACCAACCCTCAGTCGCACGGCTTCTTTGCCCGCGTCAAGGATTTGTGGGAAGATTTGAAGGACTGACGTTTCTTTTCGCGCCAAGTTGTGCGGCGCTTCCCGAGCGGTTATAGTTCTTTTAGAGACGGGAGGCATTATTATGACGAAAATAGGTGTTTTGGGCGCGGGCGGCCGCATGGGAAAGATGATCATCGGCGAAATTTTGGAAGCCGGCAAGCAGGACAAAATCCATCTCGTTGCGGCGGTTGAGCAGAACGACAGCGCGGATGTCGGCAGTAAAGTGTCGGGCGGAGTTAAAATCACCACAGATGTCGAGGCCGCATTTGAAAATTGTGACGTTTTGATCGATTTCACTGCGCCGGATGCTTGCGCCGTTCATGCGGGTCTCGCAGCGCAGCACAGGAAGCCGCTTGTCGTCGGCACGACAGGCCTCAGCACCGCCGAAGAGGAGGCGCTGATCGCCGCCTCCAAAAAGACGGCTGTTTTCTATACGGCGAACATGAGTATCGGGATCAACCTTCTTCTGGCGCTCGTCGAGCAGGCGGCGGCGAAACTGGACGAGACGTTCGATATCGAGATTTTTGAGGCGCATCATCACCATAAGGTCGATGCGCCTTCAGGCACGGCGCTGGCAGTGGCGCGTGCCGCGGCGAAAGGGCGTGATGTCAAGCTGGAGGATTCTCTCGTTTATCACGTGCCAAGCGTCGGGCCGCGCCGGACGGGCGCTATAGGCATGACGGTTTCCCGCGGAGGCGATATTGTCGGTGAGCACAGAGTGACCTTTGCGGGTCTCGGCGAGCGTCTGGAACTGACCCATCGCGCGACGGATCGCTCTATCTTTGCCAAAGGGGCCATCAAAGCGGCTTTGTGGCTCAAAGACCAGCCAGCGGGGCTGTACTCCATGCACAACGTTCTGGACGTATAAGGCTCAATATCAAAGTCCATATTGACATATAAAATATATCTTTTATAAATAAAGCCAGCCTTGATCCAAAGGCCTTTGCCTTTCAGAAAACAAATAGATTTTAAGGAAAATAAAATGACGCCCGAAGACGGAAAATCAAAGTTTAACAAGCTGACGGAAAAGGCAAGGCAAGCCGCCGCAGAAGTGAAAAAAGTCGCGAACGAAGGCAGAAAAATCGCCGACGCATATAAGAAAGCGGCAGACGCTTATATAGCCAAAGGGCGGAACGCCGCCGGGAAAATCGTGCAAACCGTCGCGCGGGCCTCTGAACGTTTCGACCGGGCGATAGACAGTATCGTTGAAGGCGGGCAGGCGGCACAGGATATGAATAAGCCCGCACAGCACGCGCCTGAACCTAGACGAGCGGGATCTCCGCGTCCGAAGAGAGGTCCTTTCAAGTTTTAATCAACGGATTTTTATTCAGGATGAAAAAGAAAACCAAGACATACGCGCGTTTTAAAACGCGGATGTATGATGACGGCGGCGCCATCGAGATAAAAGACCTTCAGGACGCCGTCACATACGGCCTTGAGAACAAGATGTCGTTTTTTGAAACCTATGAAGTCAACGCCGTTACGCCGGACGGAAAAACGCTTTCGGACGCGCATTCGAATCTGTCCGGAAAACACTATCTGCACGTGGAAAAAGTTTTGACGGCGGCGGATATCGTCGCTTTTTGCGAGGCAGAGTTGCTGCGTGAAGATGCACGTCTTTTATCGATTGCCGAATCTTTTTACAAGAACCCGCGCCCGTATCCGGAGGAGTTGAAAGGGCTTACATTTGCAGAAGAAGATAAGGTTTTTATTGCCTACGGAACGCTCTCTTTGCGCGACATGTTCAAAGAATACCCCGCGGACAAGCTTTTCATTGACAATCCTTTTGGGCGCGGCGGGGAGTATATAAAGCTTGAAAAGAACGATAAAGCTTACAATAAGTCCGGCGTTCAGATCTGGCCGGTTCCCGCGCGTCCGGTGCGCCACGCACCGAAGCCGGGTTTTTGATCAGAGTGCGTTCTCGCCTTTGAGAAGCGCGATTTTGAGCGCGGGGCCCCATCCGTAGTTGATTATTCCCGATGTTTTGTTCACCACGCGGTGGCAGGGAACGACGATGGAAACGGTATTCTTGCCGACGGCGGATCCGACGGCGCGCACGGCGGCCGGTCTGCCTATTTTTCCGGCGATGTGCGCATAAGTAACGGTCGCGCCGGATTTGACTTTCAGCAGTTCCTTCCAGACCTTCAGTTGAAATTCCGTTCCGTATAACACGACAGGCACGGGCAATTTATCTAGCTGTTGCGGCCAGAGGCGGGCTATATCCCGTGCGACCTTTGCGGTTGCGGCATTGTCTTCGACGAGTTCGGCGCCTTTCCAGTTCTCGCGCAGTTTCGCCTTGCCGCAGTTGATGCCGAGCCAGCAAAGCCCTTCCGCCGTCAGGGCGACCAGAATTTTTCCGACTGGGAAATCATGTATTCCCCAGACGATGGTCAGGTTTTTGCCGCGTGTCGCCCGCGCCGCCTTGTGTGTAATGACTTTCATTTTGCCGTTCCCTCGTTTGAATGCTAAAATTTAACGCATGACCCCGCAGAAAGTAAAAGAGTTTTTTGCCCGCTTGCAAAAGCAAAATCCCGAGCCGAAAGGCGAGCTGGAATATACCAACGATTACACCTTGTTGGTGGCGGTGGTGCTGTCGGCGCAGGCGACGGACACGGGCGTCAACAAGGCGACGCGCGCGCTCTTCAAAGTTATTTCGACGCCGGAAGAGATGGTGAGGCTCGGTGAAGCGGGATTGAAGGAGTATATCAAGACTATCGGCCTTTATAATTCGAAGGCCGGAAACGTCATTGCCTTGTCGAAAATATTGGTTGCTGAACATCGCGGCAAGGTGCCGCGAACGCGCGAGGCGCTGGTGAAACTGCCGGGCGTCGGGCGGAAGACGGCGAATGTCGTGCTCAACATCGCGTTCGGGGAGAAAACCATCGCGGTCGATACGCATCTCTTTCGTGTGGGCAATCGTACGGGGCTTGCGGCGGGAAAAACGCCGGAGGAAGTTGAAAAAAAGCTGCTTAAGGCCGTGCCTGATCAATATTTGCGCCATGCTCATCACTGGCTGATTTTACATGGTCGCTATGTGTGCAAAGCGCGCAAGCCGGACTGCCCGGCCTGCGTTGTCAGGGATTTATGCGCTTATAAAGAAAAGACGGCGGTATAAAAAACCTTAGGTGCTGGCCGTGCCTGCGGCATTGATCTCGTTGAGGCATTTGCTTTCCTGGTGTCCGGAAACGGGAGACTGATCGCGCAAGCGCGCATCGACGTAGGCGGCCGGTTTTTCGCCATAGAAATAAAAATCGATCACGCAACGGTTTGTCTTGTATTGCCAGACTTCCGCATTGGCGTCGTGACGGCGGAATGACGGCGCTCCGAATATATAACCGATATCCGTTCGGGTCAGGAGCAGGAGAGCATGAGGCTCGCTATCGACGAAATTCCTTGCTTCAGCGATATAGCCTGCCGCGGGACGGGCAGAGGCGCTGTTCGCTGTCATGCCGGGAAAAAGATCGCCCTGAAGCTGACGGGCGCTTACCTTGCCGTAAATTCCATCTGCCATGTAAGCTGACTGGGGCGTTTTGCAGCTCCCGACCATCAGCACCATCAAGGGCACTAGCGCCATGATGAGGTGTGATATCCTGCGGGCATTGCTGCGTACATGGCGGTAGAACAGCATGAAGCTTCTGTCGACCAGAGCTGTCGCTACGGCAAAGAAGTCATCCGGATCGGCATTTTTCAGAACCATATCCATAGAGGCGTCTCCTTCTCAGCCGCGTGCTGCACGACGGTAAATGGCCGGACGTCCAGCATTGTCGTCTGACTCTTCAGGGGTAAACAGGGCTTTAACGTTATGAGGCGCGGTGTCTTCTTTGGTGAGCTTTTGCGCTGTTGGCGGCAGGCTCAGCTCGAGGGCGGATTCTTGAGTTTCGGACGCCGCTGTCACGGGGATCATTTTTCCTTCTATTCTCGCACCGGATTCTGCCTCCAGCGCGCCGTATTCGACGTTGCCCAAGATACGACCGGTTGATTTGACGGTCAGGAGGCCATGAACGACCAGCTTGCCTTCAAAACACCCGGCAATAACGCAATCCCGCACTTCAGCAGTGCCGTTGAAAAGGCCGGGTTCGAGGATATCCAGACGCGCGGCAGAGAAATTTTCCGTCTCGATGACGCCTTCCACGACCAGCGTGTTGCAGGCGCTGATATTGCCGTTCAGCGTGACGTTGCGGGGCACGACAAGGCGGCGTTGATCATCCGTCGCCGTGCCGATATAGCCGATGCTTCCGTTTAGAAACACATGGCTCCCCGGGATATCGCTGCGAATGGTTTTTTTCTCGATCGTCATCAACTCGTCCTTCGCGCGGCACGCCGCAGGGCGGATGCCGTGTGTTATTTCGGTAAAATGGAACTGAGAAATTGGTATCATGACCGGTAGAAAGAGTCTATATCAGGTTCGTATTTTTTCATAAAATTTATAAAATAACTAGATTTTAAAATATTTTTTATATATATATCAAATACTTATATGATGTTCGAATATTTATTATGAAAATGTAATTTATTTTTCATAACTATAGAACTAAGGTTTTCCAATTCGTTCAATTCTAGACGGAAATTCATTAAAAATGTGATTCGACAATGTCCGGAAATATCCGGATCTTTACTTGTGCCTGGCGCGCGCGAAGGGAATGAGCGGCGCTTTTTGACGAACGGGTGTTGCTATCGCGTGCGCGAATTTTTTATCCGAGAACAGGCGCTCGTTATCCGCCATGAACGCGTTGACCGTTTGCGTCGGCGCCAGTCCCGAAAGGTAAGGTTCCAGCGTGGCGGAATAGACCGGCTGCTGGTTGAAGCTTCTGGTGCTCACGGTTGTAAAGATAAAGACACTGACCGTAACGCCGAGCGACAGGGCCGTTGCCACAAAGACCCTTTTCCTGTGCCTCATTTTAGATGCAAGCGTCAGGCTGCCGTAGAGCAAAAATCCAAGCAGGATGAAATTGAGGCCGTAAGTGACGCATTGCGACAGCCAGTTGCCGTTGGTGAGGAAATCGGCATAGGCTTCGATGTACCAGGCGACCGTTCCTGCGATCATGTAAAGGCAAATCAGCGCGATATGGCTTCTGAAATGCGCTTTGTGCCGCGTCAGGCGTCCGCCGACAGACCAGAGCGCGGCCCAGAGAATGATAATGCCCGCCGTGGCCGCCGTGGCTGCGGTGAGCGCCAGGCCTTCCTGATCAGACCAGATTTCGAGCCATGCCCAACCGAGAGTGATGACGATGGACAGCAGAAAGCAGGCAAGCACGTTCAAAGGTTGCGCGACCCAAGAGAAGATGGGGTAGTCCTTGTGCAGGGGTAGCGTGTCTGCAACGGGATGATCCGGTGCATAGAGGGCGATTTCCGTCTCGCCCAGGCGCAACGCGTCGCCGGACTTCACTTGAACGGTTCCGGATTTCGTTTCTCCGTTGAGCAGAAAACCGTTTTCGCTTCCTGCGTCTGTAACGGTGCAAGTTTCCCCATCGCATTCCAGCCGTAGATGGTGAGGGCTGACGTAGGGATCTTTGAGAATAATGTCGTTGTTGAAGGCGCGCCCGATGCGGACCGGAAAATCCGTGAAGGCGAAATGCCGCGTGTCGTCATCGTGGTTACGCACTTCGAGGATGAATTTCATGGCCTGCTTCCCGCGTGAGAGTCCGTGGCATGCGGTGGCTTTTGTTCCGCGTGCGGTGGATTGGGCTTGATTTCATGTATAAAACGGCGGGCGAAGGCGATCGCGTTTTCTTTCGAGACGCCTTGAGCCATCAGCGTGACGATAAAGCCTTTTTTGCCCGCGCCGACCATCGCCATATAAAGGTGCATGTCGAAAATTTGCGGATATTTTTTGTATTGGCGGATGCAAAAATCCGCTTTCCAGCGATATCCCGCATGCCATATGAAGTGGCCGTTGCAAGAGAAGTCCGTTACGTCGCCCTGCTTGGCGTTCTGGTAGTCGGCTTCGGGCGTGCCGAACTGCCCTTGATAGAAATTGTAGAATCGCACGAGGTTGAGGCGTTTTTTCGGGGTGAAATAATCATAGCGGTAGAGCACGGCGCCGGTATCGAAGCCTTCGTCGAGAAACAGACGGTCCTGTGTCGAGCAGATGGAGAAATAGGCGTTAAAGGGGTCGCGTTCCTTGCTGTCCATGCCGCCCCAGCATTTGAGCGCCGTATCGATATGTCCCGGAACGCGCACGGGGCCGAAGGGCACGCTGCCCCAGTGCTTGTTCGCCAGCAGTTCTCCAATATTGTGGTTCTGGCTGGCGAGGAGCTGCGTTTGCAAATGTGCATCGGCGTGCGCGACGAAATCATAGTGCGGCGGCAGGGTTCTGTAGTGCGCCAGCAGGGCTTTCAACGGCTCAACGGGTACAAGGAAGCCGATGCCGTTGCCTGCCGTGGCGACGTTGATGCCCGCGACGGCGCCATCATGCCCGATGGCTGGGCCGCCGGACATGCCGGGGTTGAGCGCGCCTGAGAAATGGATGTTGTCGATGAAACTGTCGTGCGACAGGCCGTTGAACGTGCCGGGCACGATGGTGAAGCCGAGGTCGTGCGGGTTGCCGATGGAATAAAGGTCGGTGCCCTTGGGCAGAGCGGAAGAGCCGAGCTTCAGCCATTCTCTTCCCGGCTTTTGCATTTGGACAAGCGCGAGATCATGAACGACGTCCACGTCGACGATGGTCAGCGCGCCCATTGCGCCCTTGTTGCTGACATAGATGACGCGGTCGCGGCTGGGGTGCTGCAAGGCCTCGGCGATGACATGATAGTTGGTAGCAATCAGCCCGCCCGGCGTGATCTGGAAGCCGGAGCCAAGGACGTTCTTTTTCTGCGACGTCATGTCGATGACTTCGACCTGATAAACGGCATTGCCGTAGGTTTGATAAAGACGTTCCGTCTCATCCGCCAGCGCGGCGCGCGGGAGGCATAGCGACGCGATGAAGCACGAAAACGAAAGGATGTGGAAAAAACGCCGCATGAAAACCTTCAGGGTGAGCATGTCGCCATTCTTGGCGGCAGAGAAACGATATTACAATACTCTTTGGCGGTTGGTAGCCTTGTTTTTTACTTTTTTTGTTGCGGCTGGTCGGGTTTTTTACTGCTTTTGTACTGGTCGATCGCGCTTTCGACGGCCAGAAGCTCCGCGCACTGCGTGCGGCCGCAGGTCATGCGGATGACCTGCATCTGTTCGATGGCGCGGGCCATTTGGCCTTTTTGCAGGTAAACGTCGGCGAGATAGGCATTGGCGCCGAGGTGCGTCGGGTCGATGGCGAGGGCGTGTTTAAAGTCCTGTTCCGCGGCGTCCGTTTCCCCGAGATGATCAAGGGCATAGCCGCGATAAGTGTAAGCGTCGGCGCTCTGCGGGTGGCGCTTCAGCACGCCGTCTGCGGCCAGAATGGCGGCGCTGTATTTGCCGTTGGCGAGATAGTATTCGGCGTTGGTGAGGCCGGCATCCTGACGGAAGATGATTTCTTCCGCATGCGCCGTCGTGGCGAGCAATACTGTGAGCGCCAAACCGAGAAAAATTTTCCGCAGGACCGTCAAATCATCACTCCAGTGAAAGAATGATGCAATTACCCTTGAGAATGCGGCAGGCGGCGACAGCGCCGTTCCGGTTGAGGCCGGAGAGCCGCGCGCGGTAAACGATACCGTGCACCGTCATGAGCGGCGCGATCGAAGAGGTGCCGCTGACAACGCCCTGCAAGGCGGATTGCGCCACCTGCAAGGCCTGTTCGCTGGTGCGGTGGCTGTAAAAAGAGCCGATCTGGATCATCCAGCCGTCGTGTCCGACATGTGTGGCGGCGTTATAATCCGCATCGCCGCTATCCGCCTCGGTCCGGGCAGTATCCATCCCCATGGGCTGGAACCGCGGCGACGGCGCATTGCTGTCTTCTTCCGGCCCGGCCTTGATTTCCTCTCCGGTTCCGGGATCGAAAGGCCTTTGCGCCGGCAAAATCAGTTTTTGCGCATCTTGGGCATTGAGCAACGTCGTCAGGCGGATGCGGCGCACGCGCGCAAAGCCCTGATTGAGCAACTGGACCATTTTCCTGTTGCGGCTGAGGATGGTGCGCCCGCCGAAGATGACGCCGATCAGGCGCGTGCCGTCATGCACGGCCGAAGAGACGAGGTTGTATCCGGATGCGTAAATATAGCCTGTCTTGAGCCCGTCCATACCGGGATAGCTACGCAAGAGTTCGTTGCCGTTGGGAAACGTTTCGCCGCCGTAGGTGAAAGATTTTACGCTGAAATAATGGTAATAGCTCGGATGGTCGCGGATCAGGGCGCGGGCAAGGATCGCCATATCGCGTGCGCTGGAATATTGCTGTTTGTTATAAAGTCCGGTGGGGTTGACGAAATGTGAATTGCGCATGCCAAGGCGGCGGGCTTCCGCCGTCATCATTTTGGCGAAGTGCCGTTCCGTTCCGCCGACGGCCTGGGCGAGAACCATGGCGCAGTCGTTGGCTGAGTGGGTGGTGATGGCGCGGATGCAGTCGCCTACGCGGATATGGGAGCCGGCAATAACCCCGATCTTTGACGGAACCTGGGATGCCGCCAGACGTGAAACGGGCACATAGTCGTTAACGCTCAGATGGCCTTCGTCCAGCGCGTTGAATGTCAGGTAAAGGGTCATGAGTTTGCTTAATGAAGCGGGGTAAAGCTGCTTATCTGCGTGATAGGAGCTGAGCACGTAGCCGGTCGTGGCTTCGATCACGATATAGGAAAATCTGTCCGGCAGGCGGCGTTCTATCTGGTGATCGAAATAATGATAATAGTGGCGGTGGTAATAATGGTGATGGATGTAACGCGCCTGCGCGGACGGCACATGCGATACCGCGCAAAGCATGATCATGGCCAGTGTTGCCATGAAAAAACGCTTTATATTTGGCAACATGAAATCGTCCGCCGACAATGGACACCCTCGCGCTTCGGTAATCTTCACCTGTAAGACTTCAGATAACGATGAAGCCTATTCTTTTCGTATTTTATTGTCCAGACGGCTTTTTGAAAAGGGAGGGGAAAACCGAAACGCAACAGAGAATAATTTTGCGTATTTGATCTTTAAACCGTTTGACCTACTGTTCCAACGGATTTTATGATGAAGGATCAGAAAAGTCATTTATTATGCAACGCATTGAATTTAATAGGTTTATGTCCTCTTCCGATGAAGACGGACATTCGCCGCCGGGCGGCGCCGGAACCGGTGTACTGACACGTACGCGTACTAAAACAAAAAAACCGGCCATGTACCGCGTCCTTCTGTTAAATGATGACTTTACGCCGATGGAGTTCGTCATTCATATATTGGAAAGGTTTTTCAGCAAGAATAGGGAAGAGGCGACGGAAATCATGTTTCAGGTGCACCGTCGCGGTGTCGGCGTCTGCGGCGTTTATACTTATGAAGTTGCTGAAACGAAAGTCAGTCAGGTGATGGATTATGCCCGCAAGAACGAGCATCCGTTGCAATGCACGATGGAGAAGGAATGACGGCATGGCCGTCCGGATAAAGAGTAAGGAATAAAAAATGCTGTCACGCAATCTTGAACAAACGCTGCACCGGGCCTTGGCTTACGCGAACGCGCGGCGTCATGAGTTCGCGACGCTGGAGCATTTGTTGCTGGCGCTGACGGAGGATCAGGACTCCGTCGCCGTGATGCGCGCCTGCGGGGTTGATGTTGAAATTCTGCGGCAGGAGCTCAACCACTATATTGATACGGAATTGCAAAATCTCGTCCATCCCGGCGCGGACGAGGCGAAGCCGACATCGAGTTTCCAGCGCGTGTTGCAACGCGCGGCGATCCACGTGCAATCGTCGGGGCGCGAGGAAGTGACGGGCGCGAACGTGCTGGTGGCGCTCTTTTCGGAGCGCGAGAGCAACGCCGTTTTCATGCTGCAGGAGCAGGAGATGACCCGCTTCGACGCGGTGAACTACATTTCCCATGGCATCGCCAAGGTGCCGGGCGCGAGCGAGACTCGGACGACCGAAGGCGCGGATGCCGATGTTTCCGAAGAAAGCATGATCAAAAAAGGCCGCGAGGCGCTCGATGCCTATTGCATCAATCTCAACAACAAGGCGATCGCGGGCGGCATCGATCCGCTCATCGGGCGCGAGCACGAGGTTGACCGCACCATACAAATTCTCTGCCGCCGCACCAAAAACAATCCTCTTTACGTCGGCGATCCCGGCGTCGGCAAAACGGCGATCGCCGAAGGGCTTGCCCGCCGCATCACCGAGGGCGCCGTTCCCGAAGTATTGAAAGACTGCACCATCTACGCGCTTGATATGGGCTCTCTGCTCGCTGGCACACGCTATCGCGGGGATTTTGAGGAACGCATCAAGTCCGTGCTGACGGAGTTGCAGGCGGTCGAGGGTGCGATCTTGTTCATCGACGAGATCCACACCGTCATCGGCGCGGGCGCGACGAGCGGCGGCGCGATGGACGCTTCGAACCTTCTGAAGCCGTCGCTGTCGAACGGCAGCTTGCGTTGCATCGGATCGACCACCTACAAGGAATACCGCAACCACTTCGAAAAAGACCGCGCGCTGGTGCGCCGCTTCCAGAAGATCGACGTGCATGAGCCGTCGCAGGACGATGCTTTTCGCATTCTGAAGGGCTTGAAATCCTATTACGAAGAGCATCACAAGGTGCATTATTCCGAAGAAGCGTTGCGCGCGGCGGTCGATCTTTCCGTGCGCTACATCGGCGACCGCAAGCTGCCGGACAAGGCGATCGACGTGATCGACGAGGCGGGTGCGGCGCAGATGCTGTTGCCCGAGGATAAGCGCAAGAAGAACATTTCGGTGAAGGATATCGAGACGATCGTCGCCAAGATCGCGCGCATCCCGCCCAAGACGGTCACCAAGGACGACAAGGAACTGCTCTCCAATCTCGAGCGCGACCTTAAAACCATGGTCTTCGGACAGGATCCCGCGATCATGGCGCTGTCTGCTGCCATCAAGCTTTCCCGCGCGGGTTTGCGCGAGCCGGAAAAACCCATCGGCAGCTATCTTTTCTCCGGCCCCACCGGTGTCGGCAAGACGGAAGTGGCGCGGCAGCTGGCGAAAACGCTGGGTCTGGAGCTGATCCGCTTCGACATGTCGGAATATATGGAGCGGCACTCCGTCTCGCGGCTCATCGGTTCGCCGCCGGGCTATGTCGGTTTTGAACAAGGCGGGCTTTTGACCGACAAGGTTGACCAGCATCCGCATTGCGTCCTGTTGCTTGACGAGATTGAAAAAGGCCATCCTGACTTGTTCAATATCCTCTTGCAGGTGATGGACTACGGCAAGCTCACCGACAACAACGGCAAGACGATAGATTTTCGCAACGTTATCCTGATCATGACGACCAACGCGGGGGCAGCGGAGCTTGCCAAGGCTTCGATCGGCATCGCTCGTGCGGAAACGCGTGAAGGCGCGGATGAGGAAGCGATCAATCGTGCCTTTACACCGGAATTCCGCAACCGTCTCGATGCTATCATTCCTTTCTCGCCTCTTAGGGCCGAAACCATCAGCCGTGTGGTCGACAAGTTTATCATGCAGCTTGAAGCGCAACTCGGCGACCGCGGCGTGACCATTGAGTTGAGCGATGCCGCGCGGCAGTGGCTTGGCCAAAAAGGGTATGATCCGGCGATGGGCGCGAGGCCGCTCGCGCGCGTCATTCAGGAACATGTCAAAAAACCGCTCGCCGATGAGCTTTTATTCGGCAGGCTGACCAAGGGCGGCGCGGTGAATATCGACGTGAAAGACGGCGCTTTGACATTCTCTTATCACGCGCCAAAAGACGGCCCAAAGGATGATGGAGATAAAAAACCGGCTCCGCCCCGCCGTCATGAAACGGTGAAATAATGGATATTCCCGAGCAGCAGAAGGAATTCATGCGCCGTGCCATTGCGGTGTCGCGCGAGAAGATGAACGCGAATGCCGGCGGGCCCTTTGGCGCGGTGATTGTCAAGGGCGGCAAAATCATCGGTGAAGGCTGGAACCGTGTGACGTCGTCTAACGATCCGACGGCTCATGCGGAAATCACCGCAATTCGCGCCGCTTGTGAGGCAGGTAACGGTTTTTCCCTCGAGGGCTGCGACATCTATACCAGTTGTGAGCCGTGCCCGATGTGCCTTGCGGCGATTTACTGGGCTCGAATCAACCGCATTTATTACGCCAATACACGCAAGGATGCCGCGGCGATCGGTTTTGACGACGATTTTCTTTACCGTGAAGTGGCGTTGCCGCTGGAAAAACGGAGCAAGGAAACGCGTCGGCTTTTGTCCGGCGAGGCCTGGACCGTTTTCGAGGAATGGGAAAAGAAAAGCGACAAGATAAAATACTGATACCGGGGAGGGATCAAATTATGCGCGGGTCTTTGTTTTTGGGGCGTTTGTTTTCCGGTTGTCTGGCTATCGTTTGTTTGCTGACCGTGCCGGTCGTCGCGCACGCGGATCAAGCCAGATTTTCGCGCACGGTCAAAGCCGTTGATCCGGTTACGCTGCAAGGGCAAGGAATGACCATCACGCTGTGGGGCGTGCAATCCGTCATGTCTCCGGTTATTGAACTTAAGGCGCTTGATCTGGTGGATGAACTGATCGGCGGGTCTGCGGTCTCCTGTCAGACCGAAGGCGGCACGCAAGAGCATGTCGTGGCGCGTTGTTCGACTGCCAATGGAGAAGATCTCGGTCTTGCGTTGCTCAGTCACGGTTATGCGGTCATCGACCGGCGTCAGGATGTCGGATCCGTTCCCGCCTATATGGAGGCCGAGCAGTCGGCGCGGCATAATGCTTTGGGCATTTGGCGCGAGGTCGTTTCGCGCGACGCAGGCATGTCCCCCGACATGCGCATGCTTTTGAACATCCTGCCTGCCATTGCCGTCTTGTTGATGATTTTCGTCCTTCATTATCGCCTGAAGCGCCTCGAAACGCAGCAACAGGAGGAGCATGCGCAGGCCCGTGACAAGGAAAACCAGCTTTTGACGCGGGAGCGGCATGTTCTGGCCTCGACGCTGGAAGGCGAACTGGCCGGAAATAAGAACCGGATTGAAGCTTTCCTGACGATTTACGGCGAAATGCTGGAAAATCTCAAGAACACCGCGGAAACGCCGAAGTACAAGCAGTCCGGCGATATCGTGCAAAAGCGGCCCTTGCTGAGCAAAGCCGTGTTCGAGGCCAGTGTTGGAAAATTATCGCTGCTTGACATGACGCTGGCGACGCGACTTTCGAAACTCTATGCTGCATTCCCCGTGGAACAGGAGTATATTGATATAGCGCCCGACGTGCCGCTTGAATCCGCCGTCGCGCTGGTGGAAAAAGTCATGCGCGAGGCCGAGGCGCTCCAGTCGCCGATCGCGGAAGCTATCGCGGCTCTTGAAGCGGTCATGGGCAGGAAAACAGGATCCGCAACTTAAACGGCGTTTTCAACTAGCATTTGATTCGACTGTATATTATTGTCTGTGCGTTCGATGGCTTCAGCCAGGTCGATCAGGTCGATGAAATGGTCGGCCTGACGGCGCAATTCGTCCGCCACCATCGGCGGCTGGGTGCGTGTCGTGGAGATGACCGTGACGCGCACGCCGCGGCGCTGGACGGATTCGATCAGGCGGCGGAAGTCGCCGTCGCCCGAGAACAGAACGATGTGGTCGACACGGCTTGCAAGCTCCATCATGTCGATGGCGAGTTCAATGTCCATATTGCCTTTGATTTTCCGCCGGCCGGTATGATCGGTGAATTCTTTGGCCGGTTTGGTGATCATCGTATAGCCGTTATAGTCCAGCCAGTCGATCAGCGGACGGATGGGCGAATATTCCTGGTCTTCCAGCAGTGCAGTATAGTAAAAGGCGCGCACCAATCTGCTTTGCGCTGAAATCCAGTTCAGAAGACGCTTGTAGTCGATGTCAAAATCAAGATTTTTCGCTGCGGCATAAAGATTTGCGCCGTCAATGAATACAGCAAGCTTTTCTTCCGGATAGAAAAAATCAGCATGCGGAAACCCATTGTTATTGTTGCCTTTTTTCAAGTTCCCCTCCGTCCTATGTAAATTTTATTTGTATGCATGATATACCTGTTTCCGAATTCCGTTGTCAAGAAAAAGTGACCAAGATCAAAAAAAGATACAATTAAAAAAATAATCTTGCAAAAGCGGCTGTAAAGACTTATAGCAAGTTGCTCGTACTTTACTTTTTTCAGAAGGGTGTTATCGCCATGGCGCGCGTTACTGTTGAAGATTGTGTCTTGAAAGTCCCCAATCGCTTTGAACTGATTCTCGCGGCTTCGCAGCGGGCACGGGAGATTGGTTCAGGCGCGGAGATTATGGTGGACAGGGATAACGACAAAAACCCCGTCATCGCCTTGCGCGAGATCGCAGATACAGATATTTCCATTGAAAACCTCACCGAATCCCTCATCAAAAACCATCAAAAAGTCATTGAAATTGAAGAGGATGAAGAAGAAGTCATCGATATCATGGACGGTGAGAACGAGTGGGCTGCCGTCGCGGCCGAAGCGGCCGAAGCCGATGTCGCCGGTGGTGCGATGCAGGAAGAAGATTTTAGCGAAGTCTCTGAAGATGCTGCTGAAGAGGAGCAGGTTGTTGCCGAAGACGGCGCTTCCGTGGATGAGAATCTCTAAGTCACTGTATTTAAATATAACTTTATAATCAGCGTGTTTCCGCGTCTTGGAAATTGTGTAGTCTTGCCCCGGCTCAAGCCAAGCGGCCCGCGTGGAATGTATTTCCGTTGTTTTCTAATGTCTTGGCTTGTTTATACAATTCATGTAACAATAGTTAAAGGGTGGCTGTGGGGACTGCCGCCATACTTTATTTGCGCGGGGGTTTTGGGGACGAGATGCCGAAGTTCAGTTATAGGGCCGTAAACGCCAAAGGGCGTCCCGTCCGCGGTGTTGTTGCTGCGGCGAATGAGTCCGACCTGACGACGCGTCTTGAAGAGGGCGGCCTGGCCCTGATCGATTGCAAAGAAATTTCCGAGAAAGCGGGCGGGATTTCCGCCGTTTTTGCCAAGAAAATCAAGATCCGCGACTTGGTGCAGATGTTCGTTCATCTCGAGCAGTTGCAAAGAGCTGGCGTGCCATTGCTCGAGGGGTTGTCGGATGTGCGCGACTCTACCGAATCCCCTCGGTTGCGCGACGTCATGTCGGATGTTTACCGCGAGGTGGCGGAAGGCAATTCCTTTTCGAATGCTTTGTCCCGGCATCCGGCGGTCTTTGAGCGCATTTTCGTCTCGCTGATCAGTGCCGGCGAGGAAACCGGCAATCTGATCAGTTCCTTTGAGCAGGTCGTCCGCCATCTCAAGTGGGTCGATGCGATGCGCAGCAAAATCAAGAAAGCCACGCGCTACCCGAAAATTCTCATCGTTGTCGTGACGGGCGTCATTTACGTTATGATGGGCTACGTCGTGCCGCAGGTCGTCGGCTTTTTAAAGAACATGAATATAGCGCTGCCGATACAGACGCGGTGGCTGATCGCCACGTCGGATTTCTTTGGCAAGTACGCCCTTTATCTTCTTGTCGTTGCCGTGCTTATTTATATCTTGATCCGCATCGGGCGCGCGATTTCCGAAGGCTTCAGGTATTATACGGATTATATCGCTTTGTCCGCGCCCGTGTCGGGAAACCTGATCCGCAAGATAGCTCTTGCACAGTTTTGCCAGACGTTCGGAATTCTTTTTACCAGCGGTCTTGAGATATTGAAGTGCCTTGATTCGGCGAAGCTGACTGCGGGCAATATGGTTCTGGTCGACGCGCTGACCTCGGTGCGCGAGCGCGTGCAGGAAGGCTTCGCGTTGTCGCAGGCCATGACCAAATCCGGAGAATTTCCGACGCTGGTCGTGCGCATGGTGAAAGTAGGTGAGGAATCCGGTAACCTGAGCGGCGTTCTGGAGCAGGTGACCGAGTTCTATGATAAAGACGTTAACGAGGCGATTGACGCAATGATTCAAATGATCGAACCTGCTTTGACGGTGATCATGGGGGGGATAATTTTGTGGATTGCGGCGGCCGTTTTCGGGCCGATTTACAACAGCTTGGGCACGATCAGCAAATAAAATGGAATTTGTGGTTTCAAAAAAACGGGTTCTGATGGTGGGTGGCGAGGGCGTTACTCTCTTCGGTTCCACGTCGCGCGGCATGGCGCGCGAGGCCGCGCTGTCATGGGAAATGCCGGATTTCGACCGTCAGCTGGTGGATACCCTGTCTGAGGGCAATAATAGCCCTGTGCTTATCTTGTTTGACGGTTCGGACCAGACTTACCGCAAGGAAGATCGCATTCCAAAGCTGACGCCTTTTGATCGCTCTCATTACATCAAGCGCAAGCTTGACCAGGCTTTCCCGAATTATCCGGTGCGCGCCTCGGTCATGATCAAGCCGCAAAAAGAAAAGCCGTTTTACCTGTTCGTCGCCTTGCCGGAAACAGAGCGGCTCGATGCCATTGCCGCCGACATGCTTGAAGCGGGCGTACCGATCGCAGGTTTTGGATTGCTGCCAGCCGAGTCCGTCGGCTTGGTCAAGACGCTGGCGGACAAGGTTTTCGTGAAGGAAGGAAATCCGTCGCGCTGGGCGGTGCTGATCAGTCAGCACGAGACGGGCGGGCTCAGACAGGTCGTCATCAGGAACGGCAGTCTCGCCTTGACCCGCACCACGCCGACATCGGAGGCGGGCGCGCACGGTCCCGGCTGGGCGGATGAAGTTGTGCGCGAATTCAAGGCCACGCTCGCCTACATCGCGCGTTTCGGTTACACGGCCGAGGAAGGCCTTGATGTGATGGTGATCTGCAGCAATGTCGAAAAGCAGTTTTTTAGCGACAAATCGTTGCCGGTAACGAATTTCCGGTGCATCACTCCGGCGGAGGCGCTGGCTGCCCTTGGCGCGAAGGCCGTGTCGCTTGGCGAAACCAACTTCGGCGATGTGGTGCATGCCGTCTGGACGGCCCGCAGAAGCAGACTCTCCGTGCCTGTCGTCGTGCCGAGCATCCAGCGCATCATGGTGCCGCGCAAGGTTTCGCAGATCGCGGCGGCGGTTCTCGCCTTGTCCTTGCTCGGGATGGGCGCTTATACCGTCAGCCAGTACAGTGATTATTTGTCCGTGAAAAGCGATCTTGGCGGGCTTCGTTCGCAGCGCGATTATTTGCAGGGGGAGTATGCACGGCTCGCAAAGGTCTTTAACGCGTTTCCCGTCAAGCCCGATGTTCTCAGAAAAATTCTGGCCATCAAGAAAACGGCCGACACAAGCCGCGTGGACGTGGCGCCGACGTTAAACCTCCTGCGCGCGTCGCTTGCGAGCGATATCAAACTGAGCAGCCTGACATATACTCATGACGCATCTTCTGTTCTTTCTCCCAGACGCGGATTTTTCTCTCAGGGCAAGAAAGAAAATCACGGAACGGTAAAAATAGATTTTAAGTTCGATATTACCGGCGGCCTGTCGCTGGAGGAAAAGGTCAACCGGGCCAACGCGCTTGTGAAAATATTGCAACAAAAATTCCCCGGCTATAGCGTCGACATCACCCATCAGTTCGGCAATGTGTCCAATACGGGAAGTTTCGAGGGCGAGGTGGGCAGTGTCAAAGGCGGGCAGGATGAGAGGCCGACCGACGCGGAGTTCACGATGACGGGGCCGCCGCTATGATAAAACTGATCGGGTTGAAACGTCTCGTCGTTCTTGTCTGCGTGATTGCCCTCAATCTGCTGGCATTGGGGGTCTATCTTTTTTCCGTCGGCCCCATGCTGAGCAACGTTCAGATGCGGCAAAATTCACTTAATGGCGAGATATCCGGCCTGCGGGGGCGGATTTCCGCCGTCAGGATGGATACGGCCTATCTCAAGAAAAACCTGCCGAAATACACGGCTCTGCAGCAAAGCGGGTTTTTTACGCAACAGAACAGATTCACCATCAAAAGCGCGATGGAGGACATGCGCGTCAAGGCCGGGATTTCAAATTTCGCCTACTCGGTCGGGAAGGTGCACACGATTTCCAACGCAGACGCGGCGGCGATCCATTATAAGCTCATCGCCAGCGAAATCGTCATCAACCATATCGTTTCTCCTCTTGATTCGAACATATATCTGTTGGCGCAGGACATGGGACAGTCGTTTCCGTCTTTCGTGCGCCTTGAAGAGATGGACGTTCACCGGACGAAAAAAGTGGACGCGGAATCCCTGAAAGCCATCGCCGAAGGAAAACCGGTCAGTTTTGTCGGCGCGGCGCTTACCTTTGAATCTCTGGCGCTGGTGCCCAATCCGCCCGCGGCAACGGGTTCGGCGGCGGGTGGGTTCAGGGGGCAATGATGAATAGAATGTTGCGTTTTCTGATTCTGGTCTTTCTGCTTGGAGGTTTTGCGGTGCGCGCCCAGGCGGTCCCCGTGTCCGACGTGAAAGTAGCGTCGCCTGTGGTGAAAGTCATGCCTGATGTCCAAACGGATATAGACAAGCCGTTCCGTGGATCGTTCTTTCTGACGCCGCTTGAAATCGCGGCGATCCAGCAGGCATTGAAGGGGCAGGTGATGAAACAGCCGACGCTGGCCGCTGCCAATGCTCCGGTTCCGGCGCATCGCGTCATCCGCCTGTCGGGTGTTTACTATCGTTCCGCGAAAGACTGGATTGTCTGGATGAACGGTATGAAGATGACCCCGGGAGATCTTTTGCCGCAGATCGTTTCCATTCATGTCAGCCCTTCTTCGGAGGTCAGCCTCAAATGGTACGATGTCGGATTGAATAAAGTGCTCGCTTTGACTCTCAGCCCGAACGAGACGTACGACATCACAACGGGCATTTTGTTGCCGGGAGCGCACTGATGGCCGTTGCAGCAAAAATAAATTCTTCAGTGTCCGGTTCCGCCTCGCGCGCCATAGCCATTGAGGGCGTTTCCGCGCATTACGGACATGGCGCAAACGTCATTGAAAATATTTCTTTCGATGTAAGACGAGGCGAGACTTTCGGCCTGATCGGTTTGAACGGCGTTGGGAAAACCACGCTCATCAAGATCATTCTCGGTTTGATGGAAGCTTCGGCGGGCGCGGTTTCGCTGTTCGGGCGCGACAGAAGCGATGACGCCAGCAAGGCCATGATCGCTTATCTTCCTGAAAAATTCGAGCCGCCGGTTTTTCTGAGCGGGCTTGAGTTCATCAGGTTTTCGCTCGACCTTTACAAAAGGCCTTTTGACGAGAAGGCGGTTTTGGATGCAGCGGACAGGGTTTTGCTCTCGCGCGAAGCGCTTGCCCGCCGCGTCAATACCTATTCAAAAGGCATGCGTCAGAAAATCGGGCTGATGGGAAGCTGGCTGACGGGGTGTCCTCTGCTGATACTTGACGAACCGATGAGCGGACTTGATCCGCGCGCGCGCGTTCTGGTAAAGGACGAGATTGTTTCTTGCCGTAACCAGGGGATGACGGTATTTTTGAGCACGCACATCCTCTCCGACATGGATGAACTATGCGACAGGATCGGCATCATTCACGACAAATCTTTGCAGTTCCTCGGAACGCCTGCAGAATTGAGGGAAAAAATGAAAAACGACAGTTTGGAGCGGGCGTTCCTTAAAATCATCGAGAATTCCACGGGAGTTTATCAGTCATGAAATTGTCAGGCTTGAAGCGCGCAAGAGATCGTCGCGTGGCATTGTGGGCGCAGACAGCGCTTGTATTAAGTCTCGGCGTTTTTGTTTCCGCGCATGCGCTGGCGCAAGCCGTGCCAATGATGGCCGTTCCGCCGATGCCGGAAAAAACAACTCCGTCGCCGAAACTTTCCGCGCCTACAGGGTCCGTGCAGCCGCCGATAGCAAGCGTCGCGGCGGCAATCGCGCCTGTGGCCGGCGCAACCGCTCCTTCTACGGCAACGCCGTCTCCTGCGGAAATGGCCATCGTCCGGAACGCGGCTTCGCTGAAGGCGCCGCAGGCTAAACCCGAAAATCCTTCGGTGAAAACGGCACATGTTGCAGCAGAGCGCGCCAAAAACCGCGTGGCGACGGATAAAGGATTGCGCGTCACCGATATTCTGGCGACGCCGGCACAGATCCGTCCGTTGCCGACCCGGTATCTTGTCGTGAAGCGCGACCATTCGTCAGATGATTACGAGTCTTTGCTGGTTGCGGCGCGTCTTGCCTTGTCCAACGGGCATTATGCCGCGGCGCTTGGCTTGTTCAACGAACTTTTCCGCCGCAATCCCGACGACCAGCGGGTTTTGATGGGCCGCGCGGTCGCGTTGCAGGATCTGGGGCAAGGCGAAGAAGCCATTGACACTTACAGGCGCGTTTTGCAAATCGACCCGGACAATGTATCGGCCATGACCAACGTGCTCGGACTGATCAAGGGCGAAGACACGGCCTCGGCTATCGGCGCCTTGCAGAAATTGCGCGAAATGTATCCGGCCAACGTGGCGGTGACGGCGCAACTGGGCATGCTGTACGGCGTCGCCGGAGACTACAGCAACGCGATCAAATATCTCAACATGGCTGATGCGCTGAAGCCGGGCGACAGCGTTATCCTTTACAACAGGGCCGTGGCTTACGACCATCTCGGCAAAACAGACAAGGCTGCCGAGCTGTATCACAGGATTTTGAATCTTGCGAGCGAAGGAAAACTGGGCACGTCTCTTCCTCTTGACGATATAAGACAGCGCCTGGCGACCCTCCGGTAAAACCGGCATGTTTTTCATCGAAATGGCTTTCGTCGTGTTTCTGGGGCTGGCCTTGGGCAGCTTTGCCACAGCGCTGTCTTACAGGTTGCCGCGTGAGATTTCCATTGTAACGCGGGCGCGCTCGCAATGCCCGTCTTGCGGTCATGTATTGGAATCCGCCGATCTCGTACCGCTCTTTTCGTGGGTTTTTCTGAGAGGAAAATGCCGCCATTGCCGCGCGCACATCGGCATGCGTTATCCTTTGATTGAACTGGCGACCCTGGCTTTGTGCCTGCTCTTTTTTTTCGTTTACGGCCTGTCAGCGCAAACGATCTTCGTTTTCGCGCTGGCGCCTGTGCTGGTCGCGATAATAGATATCGATCTGTGGCATCAGATCATTCCCGACAGCCTGAACACGGCGATCGCCGTTATCGGCATTGTCGTATTGGCGGTCAATGCCGGAATGGCCGCGCACCCTGTCCATTTTCTCATGACGCGTGGGATACA
The DNA here is from genome assembly GCA_021845905.1 of Pseudomonadota bacterium. Taxonomy (GTDB): domain Bacteria; phylum Pseudomonadota; class Alphaproteobacteria; order Micavibrionales; family UBA2020; genus PALSA-926. The sequence continues at coordinate 62,287 of JAJZVA010000009.1, read as the reverse complement.
GGCCTGCTGTGGCGTGCTGGCTTATGGCGGCGGTGCGTGGCTGTTGCGCGCGGCGGCAGGAGTGATTTTGAAGCGCGAGGCGTTGGGGCTGGGTGACGTGAAGTTTTTTGCCGCCGCCGGGTTCTGGCTCGGATTGAACGCCATGGAGGCATCGTTTCTGATGATCGTTTCCGGGGGGGCGGGAGTGATTTTGGCATTATTGTGGAAAAAACGTGGCGATGCTGCGGAAGTGCCTTTCGGGCCGTCGTTGGTGATCGCTTTTATCTTTGTTTTATGCCTCTATCGGTCTGCTCTCCTCGGTGTCTGATTTTTCATTATGCCAATCAACGTTTACCCTTTTTTCAAGGGTTTTGCGTACTCTTGAATCTGGACAGGTTGCAGGCGGCATCGTGGGGGTAAATCGTGGACATTACAGAGTTTCTTAAATTTACGCTCGATAACAAGGCGTCAGACTTGCACTTGAGCGGCGGAAACAATCCGATGGTGCGCATCAATGGCGAACTGCGCCGCGTCAAGCCGGACATTTTGAAAGGCGACGACATTCGCGGCATGCTCTTCACCGTCATGAGCGAAGAACAGCGCGCAGCTTACGAGCGGGACTTCGAGGTGGACTTCGCTATCGCCTTCGGTCCCGATGCGCGTTTTCGTGTCAACGCTTTCACCAGCCGCGCGGGGTCCGCCGCCGTTTTCCGCGTCATTCCGACGAAGATTCCGACCATGGAGCAGTTGTCGCTGCCGCCGGTCATGCGCAGGCTTGCCGAACTCGAAAAAGGGCTGGTTCTTTGCACGGGCCCGACCGGCAGCGGTAAATCGACGACGCTTGCTTCCATGATCAACCATATCAACGAAACCGAGGCCGTGCATATCCTGACGGTAGAGGATCCGGTGGAATTCTTCCATCCGTCAAAGAAAGCGCTTGTCAATCACCGGGAAGTCGGCAATGACACAAAATCTTTCGCGCGCGCGCTGAAAAGCGCCCTGCGCGAGGACCCGGACGTCATTCTCGTCGGCGAAATGCGCGACTATGAAACCATCGCGCTCGCGCTCACCGCGGCGGAAACCGGCCACCTTGTCTTCGGCACGCTGCACTCGAACAACGCCGCCAAGACCATCGACCGTATCATCGACGTTTTTCCCGCGGCGGAAAAAGAAATGGTGCGCGCGATGCTGGCGGGCTCCATTCAAGGCATCATCGCGCAAACGTTGTTGTTGAAGGAAGGCGGCGGACGCGTCGCGGCGCATGAAATCATGGTCGGCACCAACGCCGTGCGCAACCTGATCCGCGAAAATCAGCTCGCGCAGGTTTATTCGATGATCCAGACGGGCGCGCGCTACGGCATGCAGACGATGGAAGACAGCGTCAATGATCTTTTGTCAAGCGGCTTGATTTCTGAAGAGACCGCGCACAATGCGCTCAAGAGCGGCGCGGAAGCGGAATCTGCCGACGATGCGCCTTCGCCCGACAAGAAAGCCATGCCGCCAGCCATGAACCTGCGGCCGGATCCCGTCGGCAAGAAGAGCGCGAAGCCTTCGCCGCCGCCTGAAGAAAACAAAGAAGGGTATTCATTTTGAGCAACGTCGCCATCTACGATTATTTGAGAGAAATGGTGCAGAAAGAGGCGACCGACATCTATCTGACGGTCGGCGTGCCGCCGACCTTGCGTATTGATGACAAGCTTTTTCCGCTGGCAGGCGAGGCGCTGAAAGAGGACGATGTTCAGGCCATCCTGATGGAAATTCTGACGCCACGCCAGCGCCTCGAGTTCGACACCAGTCTGGAGCTCAATATGGCGCTTGACCTTGGAAAAGAAGGTCGTTTTCGCATCAACATCCTGCGTCAGCGCCAGCAGCCCGCGCTTGTCATCCGGCGCATCACCAGCAAGATCCCCAACTTCGAGCAGTTGCACCTTCCCAAAATCATGGAAAAGCTGGCGCTGGAGAAGCGCGGGCTCATCCTGATTTGCGGCGTCACGTCGTCGGGGAAATCGACCTTGGCAAGTGCGCTGGTCGACTACCGCAACACCATGGCGGGCGGACACATTATCACGATCGAGGATCCCGTCGAATTCTATCACGAGCATAAAAAAGCCATTATCACCCAACGTGAAGTGGGCATCGACACGGCGTCCTACAGCGTCGCTCTCAAGAACGCCCTCCGGCAAAAGCCGGACGTCATCCTTGTCGGTGAAATCCGCTATCAGGACGTCATGATACAGGCAATCGCGGCAGCGGAGACGGGCCACACCTGTTATGCGACGCTCCACACCACCAATGCGACCCAGGCGATCGAGCGCATTATCGGCTTTTTTCCCGAGGAGCGGCATCAACAGGTACGCATTGCCTTGAGCATGAATCTGCGCGCGATCATTGCGCTTCGGCTTGTGCCGGCGGCCAAGGGCGGCATGGTGATGGTGCCGGAAATTCTCCTGAATGAAGCTCTTGTCAAAGAGTTGATCCTGAAGGGGGAGACGGGCAAAATTCACGACGTTATGGGCAACAATAATGCCGCGGGCATGGTGACTTTCGACCAATCGCTTTATAACCTTTACATTAAAGGTTTCATCACGCAGGAGACGGCGATCGCGGAATGTGATTACGCCGCCGATATGAAAATAAAAATTCAGCAACATAAAATGCTCGACAAGAACACCAGTCTCTCCGACTCTCTTGACATTGACACATCAAGATTGTCTCTGTAAAAATAATCCCAGAGAATTATTGTTATTCAAAGGGGTGGGTTCGTTCAGGTGTCAAAAATAAGTTATTCTTTTCGCGCCGGATATATTTTCTTCGGTGCCGCGCTGTGCTCTGTCTCTCTGGGAGGATGCACGCTGGCTAAAAACCAGATGACGTATGACCGCAGCGCGAACAAGGATATTCAGAATTACCGCGACGGATTGTCACCGCAACGCCAGCCGGAAACTGCGAAAACAGCCTCTTTGCCGCCATTTCAGTCGTTTGTCGCCACGCCGTCCGATCTTCAGCTGCCGTCGCCGCTGGTGACGGTTTCCGTCGATCAGACAGTTTCTCTGCGCGATCTCATGTTCGAGCTCGCCAAGCAGGCGGGCGTTGATCTTGAGATGGATCCCGATATTCATGGATCCATCATTTTTACCGCAAAGGACATGCCGTTCGATCAGGTTGTCCACCGTATCTGCAACATGGCGGGTTTGCGTTATACGTTCAAGGATAACGTGTTGCGCGTTCAGCTCGACCGTCCTTATCTTGAAAATTACAAAGTTGATTACATGAGCCTTTCCCGTACGAGTTCGTCGTCTATCGAGACGAGCATCTCCAGCGGCAGTAGCGGTGGCGGCGGTGGAGGCGGCGGTGGCGGTGGCGGTGGCAGCGGCGGGAGCAGTGGAAACCCGACGGCAAGTAGCGGATCTGATACGAAAATCAGCAATAAGAACGATGCGGATTTCTGGAAGGACCTCAGCGCCGGTTTGAAGCAGGTTCTTGCCGCGTCGGATAATTATGTTCCTCTTGCGACGCAGAGCGATCCTGTTGCCGTCACAGAACCTTCGCCGATGCCCCCTGCCTTGCCGGGAGCAAACGGCGGGCCTGCGCCAACCTCCAACGTGCCGCCGTCTCTTAACGTTTCTGTTTCATCTTCCTCCGCCGCGCCGAAGAATCCTCCTGCGACTTTTTCCATCAGCAAGGAGACGGGAATCGTCAGCGTATACGGCACTCAAAGACAGCAAAATCTGGTGCAAAAATACTTGAACCAGTATAGCCGTCAGGCCTTGTCGCAGGTTCTGATCGAGGCCAAGGTTCTCGAAGTGTCGCTGAACGATCAATATTCCACAGGTATCGACTGGGGTCAGTTGGGCGCGAATTTGACGCGTGTCGTGTCGTCGGCGCAGATTAAAATGCCGGCGCCTGCGTTCACGCCTGCCGATACCAATGGCGATGTTTTTACGGCCAATCTCGATCTCGGTCATGGCTTCAAACCAGTTATCAGCGCCCTGAGCGAGTTCGGCACCGTGCGTTCTCTTTCCAGTCCGCGCGTGACGGTGATGAACAATCAGTCCGCGATCGTCAATGTGGCCAAGAATTTGATTTACTTTCAGATCAAGGTGACCACGACGCCCGCGACGGCTGTGGGGACGAACCCGACCATCACATACAACTCCCAGCAGGAATCCGTGCCGGACGGCATTCTCCTCAGCGTCACGCCCACGATAGATACCAGCACTGGCGAAATCATCATGGATGTGCGCCCGACCGTGAGCAAGGAAGTCGATACGGTCAACGACCCTTCGACGGCGCTCAGCATCGAGACGTCCGGTCTTCCCTTGGCGGACGTTCCCGCCAACCCGATACCGGAAATGGACGTGCAGCAACTCGATTCAGTCATCAAGATGCAGTCCGGTCAGACCATGGTCATGGGCGGATTGATGCAGAATTCCAACCAGGTCAATCAGGTCGGTGTGCCCGTGCTGGGAGACGTCCCTTTCCTTGGCAGTCTGTTCCACAATCACGGCGACAATATAAACAAAAAGGAACTGATCATATTCCTGCAAGCGACGATCGTGCCGGGGTCCAATGTCCAGCCCATGGACCGCAGGGTTTATAAGGAATTCGGAAACGATCCGCGTCCGTTCCAGATGTAATCTTTAAAATAAGGGCATCCAGATGATCTCGAAGCCTCTGGTCAAATACGTTCTGACTGCCGCAATGCGCGACAGGCTGATGGTGACGCTTATACTGATGATCCTGATGGGCGCGGCGCTCGCGGTATTCATGGGCTCGACCAGCATATCCGAGAGCGCGAGCTTCGCGCTGGTCTTCGGCTCAGGCAGTTTGCGGTTCCTCGGCGTCATCGGTCTTGTCTTGTTTTGCTGTTTTTACATCCGCCGGGCCTTCGAGAACAAAGAGGTCGAGTTTTTGCTTTCGCGCCCTATTTCCCGTCTGTCTTTTCTCGCCAGCCACGCACTGGCCTTCTCCTTGCTGGCTTTTCTGATCGCCGGCGTGATCACGCTTGTGGTCGGTGTCATCGGGCGCCCTGACATGGCGGGATTGCTGGTGTGGGGCGGAAGTCTTGCCGCCGAGTTCGCGATGATGACGGTGGCGGCGCTCTTTTTCTCCATGGTTTTGTCGAGCGCGGCGGGATCTGCCCTTGCGACGCTTGGTCTTTATGCCCTGTCGCGAATGACCGGAACCTTGCTCGGCGTTCTTGCCCAAGCGCCCGAAAACTGGTTTTACGCTGTCATCGGAAGCATGATGAAGCTGATATCTATGGTGACGCCGCGCCTCGACATGATGGGGCAAACGACATGGCTGGTTTATGGCGTGCAAGGGTCGGCCGGATTTCGCTTCATGCCGCACGCAAGCGCCTACGCGCGCTGGATGTCCATGCATCTGGGCGTGACGGGGTTCATCGTTATGCAGGGGATTGTCTTCGTCGCCTTGCTGCTGGCGGCGGCGGCCTATGATTTCACGCGGCGGCAGTTTTGATGGACGCCGCCTTTCCGAAAACGCGGAACGGTTTGAGCCGGGTCAAAATGGCGCTGGCGGTCGTTTTGGGGGTGAATTTTCTTTTTTGGTGCGGCAGTCAGGATGTTTACGAGCGCTGGTCGGGCGTGCCGCCGGTGCCGGACCGGACGGGCGCGGTCATGATGACGCTGGGCGATCCGGAATTTTCCTACCGCGTACTTGCGCAATCTTTGCAAAACATAGGAAATCTCGGCGTGAGCACCGCGCCGCTCAAGGATTACGATTACCATATGCTGGGAAAATGGTTTTTTTTGTTGAGCAGTCTTGACCCTGTTTCAGACTACGTGCCGACGCTGGCGGCCTATTACTTTGGCGCGACGCGCGTGCCCGCGGACGCCGCGGTGCTTGTCCGCTATCTTGCCGCCGTCGGACAGGAACCCTTTGGCGAGAAATGGCGCTGGATGGTGCAGGCGATCTATCTCGCGCAACACCGCGTTTATAACGAAAACCTCGCCTTGCAACTGGCGGAAAAGCTCTCGCAAATGCCGCAAAGCGTCAAAATGCCGGGATGGGCGCGCCAGATGCCGGCTTTCGTGCTGGAGAAAAAAGGCGATAAGGCGGCAGCTCGCGCGCTGATGGAAGACATGTTGCGCACGCAAAAGAATCTCTCTCCGGACGATATCGCCAACATGGCGTTTTTTCTGGTGCATCAGGCAGGCATGTCCGAACAGCAGGTTCTGCGCATCCTGAAAGAGCGCGGAAGGAAGCTTTAAGCGCCATGTCTTCTATCCTTGACAACAGCTTCAGCGTCATCGAATGGCTGTCCATCACCGGTTTCGCCCAGAGCGTGCTGATCGTCGTTTATGTCATCTTTCGCGTGCGCAGCTGGAAACAGGCCTCGCTCGCGCTGGCGTATTTCCTCGTGATGGCGGCGTCTTTCGCTTTGCAGTTCGCCTTGCGCCTGCAGGACTACGGTCAGCCTATCCGGCTCGCGCTGTTGCTGTCGCGGGGGTTGGATCCGCTTTTGTGCTATCTTCTGGTATTGCAGATCGCGCGCGGCGCGGACCTGCCGGATGCGAAGCAGTTTTGGGTTTTGGCGCTGGCGCCATTGTCTTTGCTGGCGGGTTTCATGATCGACAGAACGGCGAATGTTTGCCCGGCAGGCGAAACTTTATGCCCTAACCTGTTTTTGTGGTTGCAGTGGCTTGGAGCGATTTCCGGCGGTTTTGCCATGCTGGCGCTGTGGGGACATAAAAATATTTTTGCCACGTTGCGCAAGTCCAAAGGCGGGCTCGAGCGCTATTGGCTGGTTTTGGTGCTGATCGCCGCCAATGCGGGCGCGAGCGGCATTATGTTTTTGGGTTCGGTGGGAGGGCTTGATCAGGAAACGGCGGACGCCTTGCTGGTGGTATTGGGGATCGCTTTCGTTTATCTGGCGAGCACCATGCTGTTTCGCGTTTACCCGTCGCCCGTGCAACTGAGCGACCAGCCGACGCGTTTCACGGCGCAGACGATGACGGCGGAAGAGCAGGCCCTCGCCGACAGGATCAAAACCCTGATGGAAGTCGATAAGCTTTATCATGAACAGGCTTTCAGCCGCGCCGATCTCGCCCGCGAGTTGCATGTTTCGGAGAATACTCTTTCAAGAGTGATCAACGTCGCGTTTGGAAAGAGCTTTCCGCGTCTGCTCAACGAGTTCCGCGTGGAAGACGCGAAAAGGATGCTTCACAGCCCTGAAATTCCCGTGCAGGTGGTGGCGTCCGAAGTCGGGTTCAATTCGCTCGCGTCGTTCAACCGCGCCTTTCGCGACATTACCAGCCTCACGCCGACTCAGTACCGGCAGGCCTATCCGGCTGATAATGAAACAGCGGAACAAAACGCGCCCGCATGATTCTTTTTTCAGGTTAAAGCTTTCTTAATTTCACCCTCTTATGTGTCATATTGACAAATCATCCGGTCAATCTGACGTAATGATCAGCCGCACGAAAAACGGCGCGAATGGCGCCCAATCATTTACATAGGCGATAAAATGCTGGTCATTTTGATATATTGAGCAATAATCCTTTGATCTTGTTTTCAGATTTAAACGAAGGTTTAACTTTTTTATTGAACTATGGAGGAGAGGGCACCACACTCATAAGGCATAGTTTTTTGGCCGGTCTTGACCGGTTGGAACGTTGCGGGTTTTTAACAAAAGGGAGTTTAGACCATGAAGAAGTTAAACAGGCTACAGAAACAGAAAGGCTTCACGCTGGTGGAATTGGCCATCGTGCTGGTGATTATCGGTCTTTTGATCGGCGGCATCCTGAAGGGCCAACAACTGATCGACAATGCCCGCGTCACGGCGCAGATGACGCAGTTCCAGGGTCTGCAGGCGGCGGAAACGAGCTTCCAGGATGCCTACGCCGGTCTTCCGGGGGATATTACAAATGCCAGTAATCGGGTGCCGAATAGTGCTATGTGTGCGACAGTCGGTGATGGCAATGGGATAGTCGGTTCAGCAGTTACGTCTGTTCCCACGGGGATGGGGTCAAGCTCAGGCGGCGCCGGACCAGAGAACCTTTGCTTCTTTGCTGAATTGTCCGGTGCTGGGTATCTGGCTGGGATTTCCCAACCATCTACTGGCCCATTGAATTTTGGTGGAAACGTGCCGCAAGCCAAGCTGGGTGCTGGGTTACTTGTGGCGGATATAACGTACTCAACGAATTGGTCAGGCCTCTATACGTTTGACGTAGCCTCCGCAGGTGATCCATCGACGACGCTCGGTGCAAACTCTATGACGCCGGGACAAGCGGGGCAGATCGACCGTAAAATGGATGACGGCAACCCGATAACCGGCAGCATCCTCGGTATTGGTGATGCCGCAGCCTGCATGGGGGGTACTACTTCGGGTGGTAGCCCTATTTATAAGGAAGCAAACACCACCAACGATTGCGATGTTGCTTTCAAACTGAACTAATCGTTCCAAGCTAAAGACAAAGAGCCGGTGCTCAAAACACCGGCTCTTTTCTTTTGCGCGTTATATCCGCTTTATAGACGTGATCTCGCCGCGCCGCGCCATGACGTGTTCCAGCGGCTCGATCACGGTCTTCATGTGGTGCGCATTGGCGTGCAGAAGGTTCGCGTCGTCCGCCATCATGCCGACATGACCTTTGAAGAAGACGATGTCGCCCGCTTGCGGCGTATCCACCGCCTGGCCGATCGCTCCTTCCTGATCGCAGGAGTCGCGCGGCGTCTTGATGCCTGCAAAGCCGAGGCACACTTGCACCAGCCCGGAGCAATCAATGCCGAACCCGCTGCGCCCGCCCCAGTAATAAGGTGTTTCGAGGAATTTTTTCGCCGTGACGATGTGGTCTTTTTCATGTGTTTCAACCGGCGCGAGATGCCTTGCGTAGATCCAGCCGCTGCCATCCACTTGCGCGAAGCCTTGATCTATCGCGGTAACATGGATCAGGCTACCGAAGCTCAAGGTGTTCATGTAAGGCGATTTGATGGTCGGCGCGGCATAAACGTTGCCCCGTGCCGAGATGACGATATGCGTCGGCGCGGCGGTTTTTTTTCGCAGGTGGCGGCTTTCGACGTATCCGGCATAGCCGTCGTGCCCGCACGTGCCCTTGCACCAGCCGTCTTTTTCTTCCTCGACGTTGAAAATCTCGCCCATGACCAGTTGCGTCTCGAACTTGCCGCGCAGGACATTCAAATCCGGCGCGCCATGGATATCGGCGACGGGGCTGGCGATTTCGAATTGCATGGATTCTCTCTCGTGAATGATATACGCCCGATTTCTTCGAAAAGAGCGTTTTGTGGAGGGTAGAGTGGCAAAAAGTGGTTTTGACCTCTTTTAGTGCAGTATACAATGCGTTTGGAGGCGTGTAAAATTAATTTATGTAAATAAACAATCTAAAAAAGCTTGACGAATATCGTTTTCTTGACATATGTTGCCGATCTATAAGTTTTTCGAGAAGGATCAAGAGAATGTCGAGACGTTGTGAAATCACGGGAAAGGGCCCGCAAACGGGCAACAAGGTTTCCCATGCCAACAACAAAACCCGCCGCCGTTTCCTGCCCAATTTGCAGGAAGCTTCGTTTTTTAGCGCCGGTTTGAAGAAGAGCGTGACGGTCACCTGCACCACGAACGGTATCCGTACAGTCGAGCACAAGGGCGGTATCGATGCCTTCCTGCTGGGCACGGCTCCGACCAAGCTTCCGGTGCGCCTGCGCAAGATTCGCAAGCAACTTGTCGACAAAGTTGGCAAGCCCGCGCCCGCGCCGAAAAAGCCGCGCCGTACAGCTAAAAAAGCTGAAGCCAAGAAGACCGCCTGATAGATCTGGCTTTAAAGTTCAAAAAAACCCTTCTGCCGAAAAGCGAGGGGTTTTTTTATGGACCTGTATAAATATTATGAAATATAAAAAGCGCCTTTATCCACATCTTCCGGCAACGGTTCATTAACCAGTTTTTGGTTATTTACATGCTAACAATAAAAGGGAGTGGGACGTGCAGCACGCAAGGCAGCTTATGAGCGCTATCGATAAAACCGATATGACAGGCACTGTTGTTTCCGATAAGGATTTTCGTGAGTTTTTCATGAAGTCTCCCGTCGGGAGGATGATCGTCGCCGTAGGCGCCGATAACAAGGGCGCCTATGTGGAGGTCAATGCCGCCGCCGCCGCCTATTTCGAGATGCCGCGCGAGCGTATGCTGGGGCGCACGGCGGCTGAACTGTTCGAAGGCAAGGTGGCCGAGCAGATGGAACACGCCTTGCGCAACTGCCTGAAGACGCGCAAGACGACGACATTCAATGTGCTGCCGCGTTTTCCCGGCGGCGTGAAGGTGCAGACGTTCATTTTGAATCCGCTTTTCGATTCCGCCGGCGTGGTGAGTTATATCGAGGTGACGATCCGCCCCGACATGGCGGACAGCATGCATTTGCAGCACGAGCGCGATGATGCGCTGATGCTCATGACGGCGCTGTTCGACGCAAGCGGCATAAGCATCATCGTGACGGATCATCACGGGCGCATCGTGCGCGTCAACGACATGTTCCTCAAGGAATACGGCTGGAAGCGCGAGAACCTGCTGGGCGAGGAGTTCCTGCTGATCGTGCCGCCGGAAGACCGTGCGCTTTCAAAGCGCTTGCATGCGGCGTTCATCGATCATGGACGCCAGGGGTCGCGCGAGGTGCAGTTGTTGCGCAAGGACGGCAGCGTCGCCGACGTGCTGATCACCACGGCTCTTTTGGAGCTGAGTCAGAAGAGGCGCTTCATGGTTTCTGCGATCCGCGACGTCACTGAGCGCAAACATCTGATGGAATCGATGAAGCGCGCCAAGGAAGAGGCTGACACCGCCAACCGCGCCAAGTCCGCTTTTCTCGCCAACATGAGCCATGAATTGCGCACGCCGCTCAACGCCATTATCGGCTTTTCCGAGTTGATGAAGAACCATCTTTTCGGGCCGCTCAACAACCCGAAATACGAAGAATACATGGAGGATATCCATTTCAGTTCGCGCCACCTGCTTGACATCATCAACGATGTGCTCGACATGTCCAAGATAGAAGCCGGGCGCGTCGAACTGATCGAAAGCGAGGTCGCGATCAACGAAGTGCTCGATTCCGTCACGCGCATCATGAGCGATCGCGCACAGGCGCAGTCGGTCGCGCTCGACTTCAAGGTCGCCGAAGACCTTCCGCACGTCAAGGCGGACCAGAGGTTGTTGCGCCAGATCCTCATCAACCTCGTTTCGAACGGGGTTAAATTTTCGCCGACGGGCAAAAGCGTCAGAGTGCGCGCCGCCGTTCTGCCGGATCATCATATGCGCATTTCAATCTCGGATGAAGGGTGCGGAATTCCCGCTGACAAGCTGAAAGTCGTGCTTGAACCTTTCGGACAGGTGAACGATCCGCGCCATAGCGCAGGACAGGGCACCGGCCTCGGCCTGCCGTTGGCCAAGGCGATGACCGAGTTGCATGGCGGCCGCCTGACGATGGAATCGAAAGAAGGCAAGGGTACAACCGTCTATATCGATTTTCCGCTGGAGCGGACGATGGAGCATTATGCGCCCGTGAGCGTGCTTTAGGACATGACGGAAAAACTGCCGACAGAGCTTCTCGTTGCTGGTTATCTTCGTCAGTGCATGGCCGCTGGTATCCCTGTGTATATCGTACATAAAGGCGCTCCAGCTGCGGGAACGGTGACGTTGCGCATCGCTTTAAGAGACAAGGCCGTTAAAATTCTCAATCAAAGCCGCGATATGGAGGGTAATTTGGGCTGGAGCAACCCTTTTGACAGCGAAACCGTTGACGAAGCCCGCGCCGACCAGTATATCCAGAAAGCAGTCGCGCGCGACCCGGATCTCTGGGTGATCGAGGTTGAAAGCGCGGACGGCTCAAATCCGTTTGAAGGTAAAATATTCTAAGCCATGTCCATGAACGATGAAATCCACAGGAGGCGCACCTTCGCCATCATTTCGCACCCTGACGCGGGAAAAACGACGCTGACCGAAAAACTGCTGCTGTTCGGCGGCGCGATCCAGATGGCGGGTGCCGTCAAGGCGCGGCGCGACATGCGCATGGCGCGCTCCGACTGGATGAAGGTCGAGCAGGAGCGCGGCATCTCGGTCGCCTCCTCGGTCATGACGTTTGAATATGACGGCATCAAATTCAACCTGCTCGACACGCCCGGCCACGAGGATTTCTCGGAAGATACCTACCGCACCCTGACTGCTGTTGACAGCGCGATCATGGTCATTGACCACGCCAAAGGCATCGAGGCGCAGACACGGAAGCTTTTTGAAGTCTGCCGCCTGCGCGATCTGCCGATCATCACTTTCATCAACAAGCTCGACCGTGAAGGGCAGGATCCGTTCGCGCTGATGGACGAAATCGAAAAAACGCTGGCGCTCGATCTCGCGCCCGCGAGCTGGCCGATTGGCATGGGCAAGGAATTTCTTGGCTGTTACGATATTCTCGACGATCAGCTCATGCTCATGGCGCGGAGCAAAGGCACGACTTTGGGCGAGGCCGAACAATGCAAGGGACTGGATGATCCAAAACTCGACCATCTGTTGCCCGAACATGCCGCCGCAAAACTGCGCGAGGACGTCGAGATGGTGCGTGGCGCCTGCAAGCCGATGGATGTGAAATCATACCGCGAAGGGCATCTGTCGCCGGTCTTTTTCGGTTCGGCGCTGAATAACTTCGGCGTGCGCGAGCTTCTCGGCGGCCTCAAGAAATTTGCCCCGCCGCCGCAGCCGCAACCGGCTGTCGAACGCGTTATCGAAACGACGGAAAATAAAGTCACCGGTTTCGTCTTCAAAATCCAGGCGAATATGGATCCGAAACATCGTGACCGCGTCGCCTTCACGCGTCTCAGCTCCGGGCACTTCAAACGCGGCATGAAGCTGAACCACGTGCGCGCGGGCAAACAGATCACTGTGCACAATCCGCTGATGTTTTTCGCGCAGGAACGCGAAGTGGCCGAAGAGGCGTTCGCGGGCGACATCATCGGCATTCCCAACCACGGCAACCTGCGGATCGGCGACACGCTGACGGAAGGTGAAAATCTCCATGTCACGGGTATCCCGAGCTTCGCGCCGGAATTTTTGCAGCGTGTGCGGCTGGATGATCCATTGAAGGCAAAGCATCTCGGCGAGGCATTGTTGCAACTGGCGGAAGAAGGCGCCGCGCGCGTCTTCAAGCCGCGGATGGACTCAAGCTGGGTAGTGGGCGTCGTCGGACCGTTGCAATTTGAAATCCTCGCCGACCGTATCCGCACGGAATATAACCTGCCCGTCCATTTCGAACAGACGGCGTTGCATACGGCGCGCTGGCTTGAGACGGATGATAACGACTCAATGGACAAGTTCGTCGCGCAAAACCTGCCCAATATTGCGGAAGACCATGACGGGAATCCCGTTTTCCTTGCACGTAATGCGTGGCATCTTGATAATGCGCATGAAAACTGGCCGCAGATCAGATTTTTGGCGACCAGGGAACAATCACGCCAGTAGTTTTATCCAGTTTGTTCTGCGGTGTGAAAAAGCCCTTCATCACCGTCTTGAGCTGCCGTACCATTACGCCGCGCCGCCGCGCCGCATGACGAAAGGCATCTTTCAAAGGATCCATGTCAGCCAGTTGTTCCGTGGAAAGAAATGTGCGCCGTGTGTGGGTTTCAGATCCGCCGAGCATGCGTTTTTGCACCAGCAGAACGTTTAGCAACTTTTCAAGATCCGGGCGCTGACGCAACCCTTCGTCGATAATAGTGAAATGCGAGAGGGAAAGAGTGTAGCGGTCTCCCGCGCTGTTGGTCTCCTCGCTGTCAAGCGCCTGACCGATCAGCCCGAGGGGCATTTTTGCGGGATGGTGCAGGCTGTTCCATGTTTTTTCTGCATCCTGCAAGTCTGCTCGTGCAAGGCGCCACTCCGGGGAACTGTTGGCCGCAATGGCTTCCCATAGCTGGTCATTGGTCAGGTTCGCATAGCTGTCTTTGAGCGCGGCTTGAATGCGGAGGATAAGATCCTGGTTTTGCTCGACCCATTCCAGCAATTCGTCAGGCAACCCAACAAGCACGGCGCTCTTGGGATGATTTTCAGCCTCGGAGAGCGTGACATCTTCAGTTGTACTTTTATATGATTCCAAAATGCCCCCGCTATTTATAATCATTATGGAGATATTTTATTAAGAAAATTATAATTTTTCAGATAGTCATTAAAATGAGGTATTTAAATACCATTTTTTGATGGATTATTATTCGTTTTTCTCGCATTGTTGCTAACTAGGGCTATAATCCGCTCATATTAAGAATGTAAATAGGACTCTTTTAGTACCGAAAGGAAACGGCTATGATAAAAATAGGAAAACTGACGGATTACGCAATCGCTGTTATGGGGCAACTCGTGCACGAAGCTGCCGACGGACCTGTGGATAGCAAAGCGGGCGTTGTGAGTAGCAGTGCGCATTATCTTGCAAGCCGGACAGGCATCCCCGAGCCGACGATTGCAAAGGTTCTGAAGATGCTGGCAAAAGGCAACCTTGTTGCGTCTGCGCGCGGCGCGGCAGGTGGCTACCGTCTGGCAAAAGCGCCCGGAGATATTTCGATCGGCGAAATCATCACGGTCATGGACGGGCCGATTGCGATCGTCAGTTGCGTCGATCCGGACAAGGAGCATTGCAATATGTTGGAAACATGCCCGACAAAAGGAAACTGGGGCCGCGTTAACGATGCGATCAAATCCGCGCTTGACGGAGTGAAGCTGGAAGACATGTTGTCCGCGCCCGCTTGCGGCAAGGGCCATGATTTCTTGAAAGGTGAAGATGCCGATTGCGCCTGAAACATTGCTGGATAAAAAGTACGAAGCCGGTTTCATCACCGACATCGAAAGCGACCGCGCGCCCAAGGGGCTGAGCGAAGAGATTGTGCGCCTGATTTCAGCGAAGAAAAATGAGCCGGAATGGCTGCTGGATCAGCGTTTGAAGGCCTATAAGCACTGGCTCGACATGCCGGAGCCAAAGTGGGCGAAAGTCTCGTTTCCGCCCATCGACTATCAGGATGCCTACTATTACGCCGCGCCCAAAACCGCTGTGGCGCCGAAGAGCCTCGACGAGGTCGATCCCAAACTGCTCGAAACCTACAAGAAGCTCGGCATTCCTCTGCGTGAGCAGGAAATGCTGGCGGGCATCGCAGTCGACGCGGTGTTCGACAGCGTCTCCGTGGCGACGACCTTCCGTCAGAAACTGGCCGATGCGGGCGTGGTTTTTTGCTCCATTTCGGAGGCCGTGCAAAAATACCCTGAACTGGTTAAAAAATATCTGGGTTCCGTCGTGCCCTATACGGACAACAAGCACGCCTGCCTCAATGCCGCTGTTTTTACCGACGGCACCTTCGTTTATGTGCCGGAAGGCGTGCGCTGCCCGATGGAGCTTTCCACCTACTTCCGCATCAACGAGGCGAAGACGGGGCAGTTCGAGAGAACCTTAATCGTCGCCGAAAAAGGTGCGTACGTCAGCTATCTCGAAGGCTGCACTGCGCCGATGCGCGATGAAAACCAGCTTCATGCCGCCGTGGTCGAACTGATCGCGATGGAAGACGCGGAGATCAAATATTCCACGGTGCAGAACTGGTATCCGGGCGACGAAAACGGCAAGGGTGGCATTTACAACTTCGTCACCAAGCGCGGGATCTGCAAAGGCGCGCGCGCCAAGATTTCATGGACGCAGGTCGAAACCGGCTCTGCTATCACGTGGAAATATCCGAGCTGCATTTTGCAGGGCGACGACAGCGTCGGCGAGTTTTATTCCGTCGCGCTCACCAACCATTGCCAGCAGGCCGACACCGGCACCAAGATGATCCATATCGGCAAGAACACCAAATCGCGCATCATCTCCAAGGGTATTTCAGCGGGGCGGTCGAACAACACCTACCGCGGGCTTGTGCGTATCTCGGCGCGCGCGGAAAACGCGCGCAACTTCACCCAGTGCGACAGCCTGCTGATCGGGAGCGAATGCGGTGCGCACACAGTGCCTTACATTGAGAATAAAAACAGGGGCGCGACGCTGGAACATGAGGCCTCGACCTCCAAAATAGGCGAAGACCAGCTTTTTTATTGCCGTCAGCGTGGCATCGGCGAAGAAGAGGCGGTGGCGCTGATCGTCAACGGCTTCTGCCGCGAGGTGTTGCAGCAGATGCCGATGGAATTCGCCGTCGAGGCGCAAAAACTGGTCGCGATATCGCTTGAGGGAGCTGTGGGATGACGATGCTTAAAATAGAAAACCTCCATGCGGAAGTCGGCGGGCGCGAAGTGCTGAAAGGCATCAACCTGGCCGTGAACGCGGGTGAGGTGCATGCGGTAATGGGGCCGAACGGCTCCGGAAAATCGACGCTCTCTTACGTTCTGGCAGGCCGCCCGGGCTATGAAGTCACAAAAGGCAAGGTCATTTTTCTGGGTAAAGACCTGCTTTCCCTGTCGCCGGAAGAGCGTGCGGCGACGGGACTGTTTCTCGCGTTTCAATATCCTGTCGAGATTCCGGGCGTCAGCACCACGACGTTTTTGAAAACCGCGCTCAGTGCCGTGCGCAAACAGCGCGGTGAAAAGGAATTGGCGCCGGTCGAATTCCTGAAGTTGCAAAAAGAAAAAATGGCGCAGCTTGGCATGGATGCCGATATGCTCAAGCGCGGCGTCAATGTCGGCTTTTCCGGCGGCGAGAAAAAGCGCAACGAAGCGCTGCAAATGGCAATGCTGGCCCCGAAGCTTGCCATTCTCGACGAAACCGACAGCGGACTGGATATCGATGCGCTGAAAGTCGTGGCAGGCGGCGTGAACGCTCTGCGTGATAAAGACCGCGCGTTCCTCGTCATCACGCACTATCAAAGATTGCTTGATTATATCAAGCCCGACATCGTGCATGTGCTGACGCATGGGAAAATCCAGAAAACAGGCGGACCTGAGCTGGCGCTGGAGCTTGAAAATAAAGGCTATGCCGAATTTACCGGAGACGCCGCGTGAAATTTTCTCTCCAGCAGCAAGCCGCAGATGAGGCGACGTTACCATGGCTTGAAGACGCCCAAAAGCTGGGTGAGCAACCTGCCGCCGATTGGGTAAAGGCCATGCGGCATACCGGCGCGGAAGCTTTTTCCCGCACGGGACTGCCAACTCCTTCATGGGAAGGTTGGCAACACACGCATCTTCGTCCGCTGACGCAGACGCGGTTCCATTATAAGGTCGAGCCGGTAAAATTCGATATCAACGCACTGCCGTCGTCTTTGCTAAAAGACGCAGCGCGCATCGTGCTGGTCAACGGTCAGTATAAACCAGAACTTAGCGCCACACCCGAAGGCGTGATTGTTATGAGCCTGATGGACGCGTCTGTTCAGGTCGAAGGTATTGAGGAACATCTCGTTACGGTCGGTGATCTCGCCACCGCGCCGTTCAAGGCTCTTAATGCCGCCTATATGCACGATGGCGCGGTGATCATCGTGAAAGATGGAGCGGATATCACGCAGCCTCTCGAGGTTCTGTTTTATAATGCAGGCGACGCAGATAAAGCGCCGTCACTCCAACCCCGTTGCCTTTACTGGCTTGGCAAAAACAGCGGGCTGACGGTTTTTGAGCGGCATGCCGGGGTCGGCGCTTATTTCACAAATATCTATACGGGAATTTTCTTGGAATCGGCATCACGCCTCAAATTCTACAAGATTGAGGAAGAAAGCGCAGCGGCTTGCCATTTTTCCTACACAGTTCTGCAACAGCAAAAACATTCATCTTTTGAAGGGTTTAGCTATGCTGCAGGGGGGCGTCTGGTGCGTCAGGAATATCAAAATCTATTGATTGATTCTGGAATTTCATGTAATGTAAGCGGCGTTTATTTGTTAAAAGATCAGCAATGCCATGATTTTACGGTTTTGACGGATCATTTTGAACCGGACGGAACATCCGTCCAGCATTTTAAGGGAGTTATAGATGATCAGGCTCGTTCAGTTTTCCAAGGGAAAATACACGTACGTCGTGTTGCACAAAAAACAAATGGCAACCAACTTAATCATGCGTTATTGCTGTCCGAAAAAGCAGAAGCAAGCTTTAAACCGGAACTAGAGATATATGCCGACGACGTGAAGTGCAGTCACGGCGCGGCGTCGGGACAGCTTGATCAGGATGCCCTTTTTTATTTGCAAAGCCGCGGCATACCCGCGACCGAAGCCAAATCCCTTTTGATTGAATCATTTTTGAACGGCGCGCTGGCGGAGGTGAGTTTCGCTCCCGCGCGCGAAGTCTATGAGGAACGGATCAGGGAATGGCTCGGGCATTGAACATGGCAAAAACCACGCTTGATTTTAAGGGCGATTTTCCCGCGCTGGCGCAAAGCGTCAACGGCAAGCCCGTCGTTTATCTTGATAGCGCCGCCTCCGCGCAGAAGCCCCAATGCGTCATCGACGCGATGAACGAAGTGATGACAAAGCATTACGCCAATGTCCACCGCGGCGTTTATACCTTCAGTGCGGAGACAAGCGCGCAATTCGAAGACGCACGCGGCAAGGTCGCGCGCTTCATCAATGCCGCGTCGGAAAAGGAAATCGTTTTCACCCGCAATGCGACCGAGGCTGTCAACCTTGTTGCGTCCTGCTTCGGACAGTCATTGAAGGAAGGCGACGAGATTGTCATCACAGAGCTGGAACATCACGCCAACATCGTTCCATGGTACTTTTTGAAGGAACAGCGCGGCATTGCGCTGAAAATCGTGCCGGTAAGGCCCGATCGTTCGCTCGATATGGATGCCTTTGAAAAACTGTTAAGCCCGAAGACGAAGATGGTCGCGGTCACGCAGATGTCAAACGTGCTCGGAACTGTTGTGGATGTCGCGGCGATCGTTGAGAGGGCGCACGCCGCTGGAGCGAAGGTGCTGATCGACGGCAGTCAGGCGATTGTTCACTATGATATCGACGTGCGGGCGCTGGGGTGCGATTTTTATGTATTCACAGGGCATAAGCTTTACGGCCCGACTGGCATTGGCGTGCTCTATGGCCGCTATGCGGCGCTGGACGCCCTGCCGCCGTATCAGGGTGGTGGCGAGATGATCGAGAAGGTTTCATTCGATAAAATCACCTATAAAGAGCCGCCAGTACGCTTCGAGGCAGGCACGCCGGCGATTGTCGAGGCAATCGGCCTTGGAGCGGCGATTGATTATTTGAACGGTATTGACCGCACGGCTGCGCATACTTGGGAGATGGAGGTTTTTCACGCGGCGGAAAAGCTGCTCTCCGCCATCGACGGCGTGACGATCTATTCCACCGCGCCGCAGCGGGCGTCGATCATTTCATTCTCGCTCGATGAAATCCATCCCCATGACGTGGCGACGGTGTTCGACCATCTCGGCATCGCGGTGCGCACAGGCCATCATTGCGCCCAGCCACTGATGAAATCGCTTGGCGTGACGGGCACGGTTCGCGCTTCGTTCGCGCTTTACAACACGATGGAAGATGCGGAAAAACTCAGCGCAGCCGTGCAAAAAGCGAAGAGGTTGTTCTTATGATGAAACAGGTGGCGGACGAGGGCATGCTGCGCAATGCTTACAGCGACGAGGATATGGAGAAACTCCAGCAGCCGCCTTATACGGAGGCGAGCCGGAACCACAAGCTTTGGCCTCTGGTGCAGGCGGCCTTGCGCGAGGTGTACGATCCGGAAATCCCGGTCAATATTTACGAGCTGGGGTTGATTTACAAGGTCGATATCGATGACAAAAACGATGTCTTTATCGAGATGACGCTGACTTCGCCGGGCTGCCCCGTCGCGGGCGAGATGCCCGGAATGGTTGAAAACGCCGTCGGCTCTGTGGAGAGCATCGGTAGCGTGAAGGTGGAGATTGTCTGGGACCCGCCGTGGGATCCGTCAAAAATGGCTGAAACGGCAAAACTGCAACTGAACATGTTTTAAAACAAAGAGGAGAACTGAAATGACGCAACAAATCATGACACTGACGGACAGCGCCGCGGCGCAAGTGAAGTCGCTTATCGCGCAGGCGCCGGAAGGCAACCCCGTGATCGGCCTGCGCATCGGCGTGCAGCCGGGCGGTTGTTCGGGCATGAGCTACTTCATGGAATATGCCGAAGAGCAAAACCCGATGGAGGAAATAGTCGAAGACAAGGGTGTGAAGATTTTCGTCGATCAGCGCGCATTGCTCTATCTCATTGGCACGGAAATGGATTATGCCGAAGGCCAGTTTGAATCCGGCTTTATCTTTAAAAACCCCAACGAAACCGGCCGTTGCGGCTGCGGCAAGTCTTTTACGACGGGCTGAATCCCGCAGGAATTATTTCTTGCGGTTGAGCCATTTAGGCCTTTGGGGTTTTTGAGCGGGGATTTGCGTTGCCTTCTTTCCGGCTTTAGGCGCGGATTTATTGAAGCCTTTTCCGGCAACGGGCGTCTCTTTGAAGAACCCGCTTTTACGGTTGGCTTCATCACGCAATATCGCCGCCGTTTTTCCGGCAATCGGCTTTTCGCGCAACGGCGTGCCGGTTTTTATGATGGATGCAATGCGGGCAACCGTGCGCTCATCACGAATGAGCGCCATGAAATGGGCGCGTTCGAGCGCGCGTACCTCGTCCTGAGAGAGATTTTTACCGTTTTTCGCAGCATCTCCGCCGCTGAGAACATGCGCCACACGCTCTGATACAACGACATCATAGGGGGTGGCCTGACCTTTGAGGTAAAATCCATCAACGGCAAGATCTATTGCGGCGAGTCCTTCCGGGCCGGCCATCCGCAAGTCCATCGGCAATTCTGGTTTGAAGTCTTTTGCAAGTTCAAGCGCCTTTGCCTTCGCGTCTGCCAGCAGGTGGAACTTGTTCATCGTCACGCCATCCGTATCGCGGAGATAAAACAGATCTTTTGCCTCAAAAGCGGATGTGCTGACTTTTGCCGTTGAGATCGTTTCGAATGCCGTCACCAGTGGCGGGATGGGCCCACCGGGCATGAGCTTTGCATCCTGCGCTTTTTGCGCGCGGGTCAGAAGTTCTGTCGATCCGCCCCAGGCGGGCAGGAGACCGACGCCGACTTCGACCAGGCCCATATAGGTTTCCGCATGCGCCTGCACGTGATGGCTGTGCATCAGCACTTCGCAACCGCCGCCCAGAGCCATGCCCGATGGCGCGGAGACGACGGGGAATTTCGCGTATTTCAGGCGCTTCATGGTTTCCTGGCCGGTTTTCAGCATTTTTTCGACGATCCACAGTTGTTTCGCCTTTGCCGCCATGAGGGCGACGCCGATATTTGCGCCGCTCGAGAAATTCTTCCCTTCGTTGTGGAAGACCAGAGCTTTGTACTTGCCGTCTTTTTTTTCGATCAGGTCGCAAGCTTTGTTGATCGCTTTCATGGTCCAGAAATCAAGCGTGTTCATTTTGGAGACAAATTCGACGCAAAGCACGCCGTCGCCGATGTCCCATACCTTTGCGCCGACGGCGCCGAGCGCCGGGATGTTTTTGCCGCAGTCGATGACCGGTTTCGATTTTCTTTTGATGTCGGAGAGCAGGAGAACGCCTTCCGGACGGCTGACGTCTTCGTAAGCGCCCTGCCTGTTTAGAAACCGCAACTGGCCTTTTTGCGTGCGGTAGAAAGTTTTTCCAGAGGCTTGCTGCAGGAAGGAAGGAACGGCATCACCGTCTTTTTTGAGGCGCTTGATGAAATAATCGACGCCTATTTCATCGATCATTTCGAACGGTCCTTTTTCCCAGCCATAGCCGAGCTTCATTGCTTCGTCGACTTTCACGATGTCGGTGGTGATCTCATGCGCGTGCTCCGCCGCGTAGCAGAGCGTCTTTTTCAGCACGTCCCAGGCATAGTCTCCATCTCGACCCTTCGTGCTGATAAGGGCGCGCAGGCCGCCTTTTTTCGCATTGTCAGCGGCTTTCAGGCGGGGTTTGGACTTCGGTCGCGTCATGCCTGTTTCAAGATCAACCATGAAATCATTTTTTCTTTCATCACGGCGGTAAAAGCCGCCTTTGGCCTTGCGTCCGATGAAGCCGTCGGCGATCATTTTATCGATGACCGGGTGCGGCTTGTCATTTTGCACATAAGAGTCGTCAGATGGCAGGCTGGCAAGCAGACTTTTGCTGATATGCGGCATAAGATCGAGTCCGACGAGATCGGCAAGGCCGAATACGCCGCTTTTGGGCGCCCCGATAGGCGCGCCCATGAGCGCGTCCGCTTCCTCCACAGTCAACTTGCGGTCATATGCGGCGTTGATTGCTGTCTGGATCCAGAAGGTGCCGATGCGGTTGCCGATGAAGCCCGGCGTATCATGACAAGGGATGACGCCTTTGCCCATCTTTTTATCCATGAAGCGTGTGATCTCGGCCACTGTTTCAAGGCTGTTATGCTCGGATGTGATCAATTCCAGCAACGGCATATAGCGCGGCGGGTTGAAAAAATGGGTGATGACGAAATCTTTCTTCAGCGCGTCGGATTGGTCGGCGATCAAAGCGCGCAGAGGAATAGTCGACGTGTTGGAGGCGACGATCGCCCCGGGCTTGCGGTGTGCGTCTATTTTTTTGAAAATATCGGATTTGAGCTTGGGATTCTCGTAAACGGCTTCGATGATCAAATCGCAGTTTTTCAGGCGGTCGAGGTGGTCCTCTGTATTGCCCGCGCGAATCAAACGCACGTTCTTTTTGTGCATCAGCGGGGCAGGGTTGGTCTTCAAAAGCCTGGAGATGGCGCCTTCGGCAATCGCGGTGCGGTTATCCGGCGTCTTCGGATCTACGCGGTCGAGCAATTCGACCTCTATTCCGGCGTTTGCCAGTTGGGCGGCAATACCGGCGCCCATGACGCCTGCGCCGATGACGGCTACTTTTTTAATCGACATCTATAACTCCTAACGTCAGGGGTGAGGTTTGAGACCTGTTTTCGAGGCATATTTCTTGAGGATGGTTGCAATGCCCTGCCCGCCGCCGATACACATCGTGGAAAGCGCATAATTGCCTTTGCCGTCTTTCAGCAATTTGGCCGCTTTACCGGTGATGCGCGCGCCGGAGGCGCCGAGCGGGTGGCCGAGCGCGATCGCCCCGCCGTGTTTGTTCACCTTTTCGGTGTCGAGGCCGAGTTCCTTTATGCAGGCGATCGATTGGGAGGCGAAGGCTTCATTGAGTTCGATCACGTCGATATCCTTGATCGAAAGCCCTGCTTTTTTGAGCGCCTTGTTGGTCGCTTCGACCGGCCCCATGCCCATAATTTCCGGGTCGACGCCGGTTACGGCGAAGGATTCTATCTCCGCCATGATGGTCAGTCCGTGCCTGATTGCGAATTCTTCGGAGCAAACCAGTACAGCAGCCGCGCCGTCGGTGACGGGAGATGACGTACCCGCGGTAACGGAGCCGCCTTGTTTGAAAGCGGGCTTGAGTTTGGAGAGATCTTCGGCTGTCGAATCTGGACGTGGGCAGCCGTCTTCCGACACTACGGTTCCGTCGCGCTTGACAACGGGAATTATCTCGTCATCCAGAAAACCGTTCTTTTTGGCCGCCGCCGCTTTGAACTGGGACGACAGGGAAAATTCCTCCTGTTCCTTGCGGTCGACTTTGAAACGTTCCGCCACGTTCTCGGCGGTTTCGCCCATGCTTATATAGGCGGCAGGGTAGTCCTTATAAAGCCTGTCGTTCGGCTGGGGGTTGAAGCCGCCCATCGGCACACGGCTCATGGATTCGACGCCCGCCGCAATGACGGCATCGGCCATGCCCATGGCAATGGCTCCTGCGGCGTCATGAATGGCCTGCATCGAGGAGCCGCAGAAGCGGTTGATGGTCAGTGCCGGCACATCCTGCGGCAGATCTGCCAGAAACACGACGCTGCGTGCCATATTCAAACCTTGTTCACCTTCTGGAAAAGCGCAGCCGAGTTTGAGATCTTCAATCAGATTTGGATCAACGCCGCTTTTATCAAGGAGCCCGCGGATTGTTTGCGCCACCAGTTCATCCGCACGCACACCTTTCAAGGCGCCCTTGTTTGCAGGCGTAAAAGGTGAACGTGCATATCCGGCGATAACAACTTTTCTGGATTCAGCCATGAAAAACCTCTCTGTTTGATTGAATTTTAAAATTTCCCTAGATGATAAAGACGTGAATTCTTAAGTAAAGTATAAAATTTATAATAGTATGTGTATCTGATTAATCTCTTTACCTAGAATCCATGCGCCCGCGTTAATATTTATGCAGGGGTTATCTCTTACTTTTTGAGAAGCCTTATCTGCTTTAATGCTTCAGTGGACCTGTCTTTGCCAAGACGCACCACCAAATTCACTTGGATAGCACCGCATGGAAAAAGGCGAGGCATAAAGCTGGCGCAGAAGGCAAAACTCGCTTTCACGACATTCACGCTATCATAGAGCGTGGTGGTGAGGCGACTGCCTCACTACGCCAACCCACTATCTGCAAATTCTATCTTATTGATTAAACTAAGAAAAATTCCTCTGTCAGTGGGATGGCACTTCACCTGACACGTGCTCCTTACATTTTACTCTTGCTGTTGCCAACCCAGGCCAGAGCGCCTTTTGCCGCACGTACCGCAGTACTGAAAGTTCCCTGAAGGAGATAGCCTCCGGTTGGAGCCTCCCAATCGAGCATTTCTCCAGCCGCAAAAACACCAGGTTTGTCCTTCAGCATCAGATGATCGTCGAGCGCTGTAAACGGGATACCCCCTGCTGTTGAAATAGCCCTGTCAATGGAAAACGGCGCAGTGCTGTACACGGGGAACGCTTTGATCAGAGCCGTTAAAGCCTCCGGCGTATAATCATGTGCGCTTCTATTTTCCTGCAGTAATCCAACTGCTGCCGGTGACAGGCCACCTTTCTCCCGCAGAAAATTGGAGAAGGATTTCGCGGCGCGGGGCGTCTGCAAGCGTGCAAGAAGAACTGTCGATGAAAGATCCGGCTTCAGATCAAGCGTAAAGGTCACGCTACCCTTGCGCATGATTTCACACCTGAGAAGGGCAGAGACGGCATAGACAATACCGCCTTCCAGTCCTTTTTCCGTGATCATCACTTCCCCTTTCACCGAGATATCGGCGAAGGACAATGTAACCTGTTTGAGAGGGCTGCCGGCAAACTTGTTGCGAAAGACGTCCGACCATTCCACGGCAAAGCCGCAATTCGCGGGCAACAACGGCGACACGGGAATATTTTTCTGTGCCATAATCTTCGTCCAGTTTCCATCCGCGCCCAGCTTCGGCCATGAAGCGCCGCCGAGAGCCAATACGGTTGCCGCAGGTTTCGCTTTTACTTCTCCGTCAGGAGATGAAAATATGAGCGCGCTGTCATCGGCCCATCCCTGCCAGTCGTGCTGGAGTAAAAACCTGACACCAAGGCTATCAAGTCTTGAACGCCAGGCACGTAGCAAGGGAGATGCCTTGAAGCTTTGCGGGAAAACGCGGCCGCTGGTGCCGACAAAAGTAGGCTCCCTAAGCCCTTCGCACCAGGCGCGTAGCATCAGCGGTGAAAATTCGGCGATGATGGGCGCAAGGGTAGCAGCGGCGTTGCCGTAGCGGCGCATGAAATCCGGCATATCCTCGCTGTGCGTCAGGTTCAATCCGCCGCGACCCGCCATCAGGAACTTGCGCCCCGGCGTCTGTCTGCGTTCGTAAAGGGCAACCGGAACCCCGGCCGTCGCGATGACTTCCGCCGCCATCAGCCCTGCCGGGCCGCCGCCAATGATGGCCACGTCTTTCATCGGTCTTGCTCCAGAAGTTCGAGCCAGAGCGCTTCCTTCGTTTCGAGGTCTTTCAGGATTTGCGCATATACATCCTGCGCCGTGCGGCTTTTTTCGACATTGGTATAAAAATCCGGAGCCGCCATTTCCATTTCCATTTTTTCTTTTTCACGCGCAAGGCGGCCCACTTCTTTTTCAACAGTGGCTATTTTCACGGGTGAGGCTTGCAAAGCTTCTTCTTTTTGCGGGGTTTTCTTACTTTTTTCTTTTTCCTGCTTGCGCGCGTCGCGGCGGGACTGGATGATGAATTTTCTGTAGTCTTCAAGGTCGCCGTCAAATGTCGTGCAGGCGTTATCTTTTACCAGCCACAGACGGTCGGCCACGCGCTCGACCATGGTGGGGTCATGGCTGACCATGACGATCGCGCCCTGATAGGCATTCAGCGCCTGCACCAGAGCTTCGCGGGAGTCCATATCCAGGTGGTTGGTAGGCTCGTCCATCAGCAGCAGATGCGGTGCTTCAAAGCTCATGAAGGCGAACAGCAAGCGGGCCTTCTCACCGCCGCTGAGGTTGCCGATGCGGTTGTCGGCAAGCGTTTTCCCAAAACCGAACTGCCCCAGTCTGGCGCGTATGACAGATTCTTTCCAGTCTCCCGTCTGCTTCTGGATCAGACGTCCCATCTCCTGCACCGGCGTCGAGTCCACGTCCAGCTCCTCCGTCTGGTGCTGGGAGAAATAGCCGATGCGCAATTTTGAAGACCGCATCATCTCGCCCTGCATGAGTTCCAGTTTTCCGGCGATAAGCTTGATCAGCGTCGATTTTCCGTTTCCGTTCGCGCCAAGAAGCGCGATACGGTCACCGGGATCGATGCTCTCAGTGATGCGCTTCAACACCGGATTCCCCGCCGTATAGCCGACGGCGCCCTGACGGATGGCGATGATCGGCCGCGCGATTTCCTCCGGATCAGGAAAGGTGAAACGCACCGCGCGGTCGGCCATGACGGCGTCGACAAGATCCATGCGCTCCAGCGCTTTGATGCGGCTTTGCGCCTGACGCGCCTTGGCGGCCGAGGCGCGGAAACGGTCGACAAAGGCCTGCATATGCGCCCGATGCGCCTGCTGCTTTTCAAAGGTTTTCTGCTGCTGACCGAGCTTCGCCGCGCGCTCGCGCTCGAAGGTATCGTAATTGCCGCTATAAAGCGTCAGTTTTTGCCGTTCGAGATGCAGGATGTGGTCCGTGCATTTGTTGAGCAAATCTCGGTCATGCGAGATGATCATCAATGTATGGGGGTATTTGAGCAGGTATTCTTCCAGCCACATGATGGCGTCCAAATCAAGGTGGTTGGTCGGCTCGTCGAGCAACAGAAAATCAGGCTCGACGAACAGCGCCGCCGCCAGCGCGACGCGCATGCGCCAGCCGCCGCTGAGAGAGGAAAACGGCTCTTGCAACTGATGCTCCTTAAATCCGAGGCCGATGAGGAGTATCGCAGCGCGCGATGGCGCTGAATAGGCATCCATTTCGATCAGTCTCTCGTATATGTCGCCCAGTTTATTCGGGTCGCTTTCCGTCTCGAGGCGGCGGAACAGCTCCGCCATGTCCTCGTGCGCGTTCACGACCATGTCTATTAGCGGCGTATCCGTGTCGGGGATGTCCTGCCGCACCTGCCCGAAGCGCTGGCGTGCATTGAGGCTAACGCTTCCCGTATCGGCATGCAGTTCGCCCGCTATAAGCTTGAACAGCGTAGTTTTACCGGTGCCGTTTGCGCCGACAAGCCCGACCCGCCAGCCGTCCATGATATTGACGCTGGAATCCTCGATCAGCGTCCGTGCGCCGATTTTGTAGGTCAGGTTGCTGATACTTAACATTGTTTCATACCCTTAAAGCAGACTAGATATGGCACATTTCTGACGGAAAAGGGAAGGAAACAAAAGACATTTTCATGAAAATATGATGTTTCGCACCTCCTCATGCCGGTAACGAGGCAACGGGCTATAGAGGTGTGGCGCGGGCTAAAATCCGCTCAGAAAGTTACCTGTCCGGTTTTCAAGCTTCTCTCAGCCATTTTTCAAAGACTTCGCGCAAGTCCTGTTTGCGGACAGGTTTGGCAAGATAATCATCCATGCCGGAGGTCAGGCATTTTTCCCTGTCTCCAGTCAAGGCATTGGCAGTGAGGGCGATGATAGGCACGTGGGGCGATTTTTTCTCCATGTCGTTCTTGCGGATTTGGCGTGCTGCCTCGTAGCCGTCCATGACGGGCATCTGGCAGTCCATCAATATGACGTCGAATTTTTGCTCTAAAGCTGCTTCCGCACCTTTTTTTCCATTTTCAGCGACGGTAATGTTGAAACCCATTTCGTTGAGCATTTCCTCGACCATCAGACGGTTCGTTCGGTTGTCTTCGACGAGCAAAAGTTTCATGCCTTGAAAAAGAGGTTCTATGTTGGCCGGAAGTTCATCGTTTATTTTAGCATTGTCAGGAAGCGCTTTGGCCATGATGCGGAGCAGCTGGTTTTTGCGCATGGGTTTGGTCAGATAGTCATCCATGCCGGCTTTTTGGCATTTTTCGCAGTCGCCTTTCATCGCGTTTGCCGTGAGGGCGACGATGGGGACATGTTTGGCGCCGGATTTCTTTTCCTGCGCGCGGATGGCGCGTGTGGCGGAAAAACCGTCCATTTCCGGCATTTCGCAGTCCATGAGAATGAGATTGTAATCATTTTCCGACGACATTTTAACGGCTTCACGACCGTTCACCGCGAGGGAAACTTTGCATCCGACGCTTTCCAGCATTTCGATGACGTAGCCCTGGTTGACGCGATTGTCTTCGGCAAGCAGGATATTTAACCCCTTGAATGAAAGATTGCGGAAGTTGACGGTCGCGCCGCGAAGACTGTTCAGATTATCTTCGGTGATAAATACGCCCTGATTACCAACGGCATAGGCCTGACGGATCAGGGAGAGGACTTCAATTACATCGTGTATGCGGAAGGGCTTACCGAGAAGTGCCGAGTATCCCGCCTTCCTGAATTGTCCGGGCTTGACGCGGCCAGACGCGGAGGTGATGGCGATAAGGCCTGTCTCCTTTAGTTGCTTGTCGGAACGAAGATGTTTCGCCAGAGCAAGGCCGTCCATTTCCGGCATCAAATAGTCTATGATGAGCATATCGAATGGCTTTCCATCCGCGGCTGCCTTACGTGCCATGGAGAGAGCTTCCGAGCCGCTTTTGCACGTGGCGCAAATAATGCCGTTTTCCTGCAGATGCTCCTTAAGAAGGGTATTGTTATCTTCGACATCGTCGACGACCAGCATGCGCAAGTCCTTAAGAACGTCGGGTGCTGGTTTTTTGCGATGCGGGTGTTCGGAAAGTGGCAGGGCGAGTGTGAAAAAAAATGTCGCACCTTCGCCTGCCTTGCTTTTAAGACCTATTTTCCCACCCATCATTTCGGTGAGTTGCCTGCAAATCGCAAGGCCGAGCCCGGTTCCGCCGAACCTTCTCGTCATCGAGGCGTCAGCCTGCATGAATTTTTGAAAGAGCCGTTTCTGCACGTCTTCCTGTATGCCGATTCCCGTGTCCGTCACGGAAATGCGTATGCCTGCGACGCCGGGCTTGTTTGTAACAGCCTCGTCTTTTTCTATCTGCAGCAGGATATGCCCTTTTTCGGTGAACTTGATGGCATTGCCGAGAAGATTGGAGATGATTTGGCGGATGCGGGTCGGATCGGCGATCAGATGGCAGGGTGTTCCCGGAACAATGCGTACGATCATTTCCAGCTCTTTTTCCTGGGCGCGCGGCATCAAAAGCATGGCGACATCTTCAGCTAGCGTCATAAGATCAATGGGAAGGGGTTCAAGCTCGACTTTTCCCGCCTCGATCTTGGAGAAATCAAGAATGTCATTAATGATCGTGAGGAGCGTTTCCGTCGAGCCCATGATCGTACGAAGATATCCGGCCTGTTTGTTGCTCAGGCCTGTTTCCATCATTAATTCCGTCATGCCGAGAATGCCGTTCATGGGCGTGCGTATCTCATGGCTCATAGTAGCCAGGAATTCGGACTTCATTTGATTGGCGCCGTCGGCCTGAACGCGCGCCGCTTCAAGTTGCTGGGTATATTCTGCAAGCTTGATTTCTGCGGCTTTGCGTTCTGAAATGTCGCGGACTATGCCGCTAAAGGTTTTTCGCCCGCCTATATTGACCTCGCTGACCGAGAGGTCGATGGGGAAAACGCTGCCGTCCTTGCGGCGGCCTTGCACCTCACGCCCGATGCCGATGACTTTTTTTTCTCCAGTATCTTTGTAATGGGTGAGGTAACCGTCGTGACCGGAGTGATATGGTTCCGGCATCAGCATTTTGACGTTCTTACCGACGACTTCGCCTGCCTCGTAGCCGAAAATTTTCTCGCATGCGACGTTGAAGTTTTCGACATTGCCTCGTTCGTCGATGGTGATCAGGCCGTCGACGGTGTTGTTGACGATGGCCATAAGTTTTGCTTCATTGTCCTTAATCGCCTGTTCTGCGGCTTTGCGCTCTGAAATATCGCGCACGCTACCGACGAACATGCGTTCGTTGCCTACCGTAAAGGCGCTGACGCCGAGTTCGATGGGAAAAATAGTGCCGTCCTTGCGCCGCGCTGTTACCTCGCGACCTATCCCGATGATCTTGGCCTTGCCAGTCTTGATAAAATTGGAGAGATAGCCGTCATGTTCCGAATGGTAAGGCTCTGGCATCAGCATGTTGATGTTTTGCCCGACAACTTCCTTGGCCTGATATCCGAAGATTCGTTCCGCTGAAGGGTTGAATCCGGATATCGTGCCGCGTTGATTGATGGTGATGATGCCGTCGACAACGGTATCGAGAACCGCCTGGATACGGGGGTTTTTTCTATCAGTGACGTCTGATGCGAATTTAACGACTTTGAATGGCTTTCCATT
The DNA here is from genome assembly GCA_021845905.1 of Pseudomonadota bacterium. Lineage (GTDB taxonomy): Bacteria > Pseudomonadota > Alphaproteobacteria > Micavibrionales > UBA2020 > PALSA-926. Next base: position 31,744 of record JAJZVA010000009.1, on the reverse strand, counting down.
CAGGTCAAGGATCGGGTTATACGTTCCCTGAATCCAGACTTCGTGGCCGTTTTTTCCGATGCGACGATATTCGGAAGACTGATATTTCCCCGCCCGCAGGCTTTCCCAAAAAGTCCTGTACTCCATGCTGTCGCGATAGGCTGGTTCGACGAAGATGCTGTGATGTTTGCCTTCTATTTCAGAAAGAGAATACCCCATGATGCTGAGAAAATTGGGGTTTGCCGTCATAATAATGCCGTTCATGTCAAATTCGATAACGGCCTGGGATTTGTTGATGGCCTGTATCTGGCCGGAAAAATCTGCCGCAACGAGCTTTTGTTGCGTGACATCTGTTGCAACTTTAATGACCCGCTCTGGATTTCCATCTTCATCAAGAACGGGGATATATGAGCCGTGTATCCAGATCTCGCGTTTGTTTTTTCCGAGACGTTTGTATTCTCCCGCCTGGTATTCGCCGCAGCGCAAATTGTCCCAGAATGCCTTATAGGCCATGCTGTTATGATGGATATCTTCGATGAAGATTCTGTGGTGCTTTCCGACGATTTCCCGCAAGGTGTATCCCATCATGACGAGAAATTTTCGGTTGGCATGCAAAATGATGCCGTTAATGTCGAATTGCACGAGGGCATAGGATTTGTCGATTGCGGCCAGCATGAGCGTAGCAACGACCCGCGTGTCTTTATCGAGCTTTTGTGCACGCGTGCCGCCAGGTTTTTTGGTGTTTTGCGGTTTGCTCTTTTTGGCCAAAATCAACCTCCGGTTGTTTTATAAGCTAGCAGAGATGATGACGCAAGGCGACTGCGATGTATAAAAAAACGCATCAAAAAATTGGATTGCCATTGTATGTATAGTTATATTTATCTTATTTATAATATTGGTTTTGCATTTTAAAAACATGTTTCCTGTATGCGGCCGGAGAAACACTGGCATTTACGTTAATTATTTTTTCAACCTATGGATGTAAACTGAAATGGTTGTTATCTGTCTTAAAAAGGGGATTTTGATGAACAAGCCGATTCTCGATGAAGAGAGCGTTTCTGCCGCCAAGCAAATCATGAAGGGAAAATTCCCGACGATGTTGCAGTATTTTTTGGAAGATACCGATGCCTATCTGATGCGGATGCGCACGGGAATGGCGGAGAAAAAAACTGAAGAGATCGTATCAACGGCGCATACCATCAAATCTTCCAGTCTTCAGATTGGAGCCGTGCGCATGTCGGATATCGCACAAGAAATTGAAGAGGCTGCGCGCGCACAGGTCGAAAACGGCTGTTGCGACAGGGAATTTTTCGCCCCGCTTGTCACGCGCCTTGAGGAAACCTTCGCGGCAACAAAAGCAGCTTTCAAGTAAGAGGAATAAAATGAAACAAAAATCTCAGAAAAAGCGAGCGCATATCCTTGTGGCGGAAGATGACCGCACCCATCAATGTTATGTTGAAAGTCTGCTTCAGGGAATGGGGTTTGACGCTACCGTCGTTTCAAACGGCGCGAGCGTGCTCGACCTCCTGCAAACGGCGCATTTCGACATGATCCTTCTCGATTGCAATATGCCGGTGATGAATGGTTACGAAGCGGCAAAAAAAATTGCTGATATGCGGGCTGACGGGCGGATAGGCGACATTCCCGTCATCGCGCTGACGGCCAACCAGCAGTGGGGGGACCCTGAAAAATGTTTTGAGGCGGGGATGGACGGCTATATCGCCAAATCTCTTTGGTTGCCGAAGTGGAAGCCTAGACTTCAACGCATGATTTGCCAGTGGCTTCCCCTTTCAATCGTTGCTCCGCACAATGATGATGGCGGAGGGGAAGTGGTTAACCCTGTCGCCGTGACGAAGACGAAAGAATTGGTTGGGCGAAAGTTCCGTGCCCTCATAGAGGTTTTTCTTTCAGACGCGAAACAGCATATCGAGAATCTCAAGCATCTTGCGCAAAACAAAGCGCCGGCAGAGGAGGCTGTATTGCATGCTTATGCGCTGACATTTTCATCGCGGCAGGTCGGCGCGTTGCAGATGGCGCGCATCGCAGAGAAAATAATGCGCCGTAGTAGCGTACTCAGCAAAAAGAACGAGGATTGTAGCATTTTCTTAGCCGAAGAACTTCCTGATATGGAGCGTGCATATGAAAGAACGCGCGTTTCTCTCAGCGACAGCATTGCCGCAAGTTAGTCTCTGGAATCTCTTTGCGTCTCGTCATCGGGAAGGTTATGGTTTGTTTCTCTGGCCACTGGCACGGGTTTGCGGAGACTGTTTTCTCCCTGGTGCCGCGAGCCACGCTTTCGGTACGGCGAAAGCCCTGACGAGATCGCATGCCTGGGGACGAAGTTTCTCAGCGAGTGTTTGCGCCGTTTCCTTCAGCGCTTTTGTTTTTGCAGGCTTCATATAATCGCTTTCCAGGTACCATGCCGCATGTTTGTTCATGGCGTTAACGGCGAAGAGGTCGCAGAGGTCTTTTAGGACTTGTTTTACTTCCGGGTCCTTTTGCGCTTCGACCGCTTTCACAAATTCCTCAAGCATGGCTTTTTCCGCGTAGGCGTCGGCATAGGCCAGCATGTCATCCTGGCAGAGATCGGCTGACTGCCTGAAGCCGCCGGCTTTTTTTATGTTTTTACGGATTTTGTTGCCCAGTTCATAAAGCATGGCGCTTTCGCGCTTGGCGAACATATCAAGTTGGAAGGAGGGATCAAGGATATTGCGCGCGCTGCCTTTGGAAAGGTCGAACGTGGAAGTTTTTTGATGCAACGTGAGTGTCGCTGCTTTGAAGGCTTTTCGGAACGCGGACGCGCCTTCGAATTCCTTTGCCCTTTCAGTCAGGCGGTTGCGGGCGACCAGAAGGCGCAGAACGGTGTTGTCGCCCTCGAAGGTGCGGAAGATGTCGATGTCGTTGCGGAGCGCGCCGTAACGGGATGTGTCGGCCATGTATCCCGCGCCGCCTTCAATGCACCGTGCTTCGTCGATGGCGTCGAGCGCTTTGTCCGACGAGACGGATTTCAGCGCTGCTGCAAGCGTTTCAAGATCCGGCGCATTGTCCGCGTGCTTGTCTATCAGCAGGCGCGTCGCGAAGTGCATTGCATAGGCATCCGCAAGCCGCGGCAACAGCCGGGATTGTGCGGATTGTTTGTCAAGGAGAGGCGTGCCGAAGACGACGCGTTTGTCGGCGAATTCCACAGCGGTTGCGAGGGCGTTTTTCGCGCAACTCAAGGCCGCGACGGAAGCGGCCACGCGCCCGGTTACCAGCGTGTTGATCATTTTGAAGAACCGGGCTGATTTTTTTTCTATGTCGCTTTTATAGTTTCCTTCCGTATCAATGGAAGCAAAGCGATCAAGCATTGCGTCATATGGTACGCGCACCTGTGAGAAAGAAAGATATCCGTTATCGACGCCATTGAGGCCGATTTTATGGCCGCAGTCCTCTATCGTAACGCCGGGCGCGATTTGCCCTTGTTTGTCGCGAACGGGCACGAGAAAAGCGTGCACACCCTGGCTTTCGGCATTTTTTTCCATTTTCAGTTGCGCGAAAACGATCATCATCTCGCCATCCTTCGCGGCGTTGCCGATATAGGCTTTGCGCGCCGCATCCGTGGGAGTGTTGATGACGAAGCTGCGCGAGAGATGATCGTATACCGCTTCCGTGCCGACATTCTGCACATCCGATCCGCCGCCGAGCTCCGTCATGCCGAAGCCGCCGAGCAGGTTTCCGCTCATGATGCCGCTGAGGTATTTCTCATGATGTTTAGCGGTGCCGAGCGCGGTCATTCCGAGGCCGAACAGCCCGAAATTGACACCCTGCTTCACGAAAAGACTCATATCCTGATGGGCAAGGATTTCCACAAAATTCATGTATGTTTTGGGTTTTTCCGCGCCGCCGTATTGCGCTTCGTAAGGAAGTTTGGGATATCCCGCATCGGTCAGTTTTTTAAGCCGTGCCAGGGTAATGGCGCGATATTGCTCTTTTGTGATGTCGGGAGAAACCGGCAGAAAATCGGGATGTGAAAAAAATGCGCGCGCTTCTTCACGTATATTCGCGAAATCGCCATCGAGAACAGATCGGATTTTTTGATGAAGAGTCATTTTTTCTCTTTCAGGGTTTATGCTGTTGCTTTGCTGCTGTGTTGCGCACGGTTTTTTCCTCTTCCTCTTTTTTCAGCGCTTTTTTGTCGGGTTTGCCGATTGCGGTGAGAGGCAGTGAATCGCGATGCTCGATGAGGCGCGGTATCTCATAGTCGGCCAGATAGTCTTTGAGGAATTTTTGAAGCTCGCCGTCTGGTAATGTACACCCTTTCTTGAGGACGACAAAGGCTTTGGGAACTTCACCGACTTTGGCGTTTTTCACGCCGATGACGCTGACGTCCTTGACCGCTTCGTTTTTGAGGATGGCGTTTTCTACCTTCAGCGGAAATATCTTGAGGCCATTGAGGATGATCATGTCCTTGCTGCGCCCGATGATGAACACATAGCCGTCAGCATCAACATAGCCGATGTCTCCGGTACGCATGAAACCGTCTTTCTCCATCACGTCGGCGGTCTCTTTGGGCTGTTTCCAGTAGCCCTGCATGACTTGCGGACCGCGCAGGCAGATCTCGCCGATAACTTTTCCTGCGTCCTTGTAGTCTTCCAGAGGAATGATTTTTATTTCCGTCCCGGGGAGCGGCATGCCGATCGATTTGGGCTTTTTGACGCCATTGACAGGATTGACAATGGCGGCAGCGGAGCATTCAGAAGAGCCATATCCTTCAAGAAGGTCGATGCCCGTAGCTTTTTTGAAGCCCATCCTGACTTCATCCGGCAATGGGGCCGCGCCGGAAATGCAAATGTCGAGAGATGAAAGGTCGTATTTGCCGAGGTCGGGCGCCTCGATGATCTTTTTATAGAGATCCGGAACCCCGGCGAAGATGGTCGGTTTTTGTGTTGTTACGGTATTCAGGAAGTCGGTGAGGCCGAACTTCGGCATCATGATGAGTTCCGCACCGATATGGAGGCTTAGGTTCATCTGCGCGGTCATGCTGAAAACATGGAAGAACGGCAGGACAGCGAGGATTTTATCCTGCTTCGGGCGTTCTTTACCGGCAAGGAACCACATGGTTGCCTGCTGGACGTTTGAGGAAATGTTTTTTTGCGAAAGCATCGCGGCCTTCGGTACGCCGGTGGTTCCGCCGGTATATTGCAAAACTGCCATATCCTCGGGGAGAACTTCGACCGGTGCGGGCACACCTTTCGTGCGCAGGAGATCCTTGAAGTGAAGATGATTTGCGTCTTTTTTGACCTTTACGACAGCGGGAACACCCAGCTTTTTGGCAAGCGCATCGACCTTTCTACCGGCGTAGCCGCCGAAAATGACCCTGAGCGGCCGCGCATGCGCGATGCCCGACAGCCTGTTGAAGGTTTTGCAACTGAAGGATTCTTTTGCAGACAGATAGTCTGTCATGTCGCAGGAGATGATTTTTTTCAGGCTGGCCTGTCCGAGCATGCGCTCGGCTTTTGGAAAAATCTGTTCGAAATCCAGCGTGATCATGACTTCCGCATCACTGTCGCGGATCTGATGTTCCATTTCTTTTTCGGCATAGAGTGGGTTGAAGTTCACCACTGTTGCGCCGATTTTTAGCGCGGCATAATAGGCGATCACATAAAATGGAGAATTTGGCAGGCAAAGCCCGACTTTTGCGCCTTTGCCGATGCCATGATCCTGCAGGCCTTTGGCAAAACTATTGACCATTTTGCCAACCTCCTTATAAGAAAACTTTTTTCCCATGAAGTTGAGGCAGGGGCGCGCGGCGTATTTTTCAACGGCTTCGTCAAAGAGCGCGGGCAGGGTGGTGACAGGAATGTCTGCATTCCAGTTTACGCCTTGGGGATAGGATTTTTCCCAAGGTTGCTGGGATGGGGAACGATCTGAATCCATGGGGCAATGATCCTTTCCTAAATCACCTTACATAAAGAAATATTTAATTATCAGCAATTATCATAATAGTCAACAAGCTTAGTAGGAATTTTTATAACGAAAAATCAATAATATAACGACTATTATTTTATTCATAATTAAATTGACAAAAATATGATTTTGCAAAATAATGCACACGGAGGAAAATATGGGAAAATTATGGCAGAGAATACCGGACGCATCGGGAAAAGCGCGGTTACAGGAAGTGGCGCTCGATCAGGTGCGCATTACGCAGCCGACAGTGGTTTATCTTTCGGGTTTTCTTACCAATAACAACCGTCCGGGCTATGTCGCGGGTAGCATCAAGAGCATGGAAGAACTATTGCAGGATGCCTTTCCGCAACTGCCGCCCATTTATGGCTGGTCACATACGAGCCTTCGCAACCTTTTCAATCTGGCGCTTTACAACAGCCACCCATCAAAGCGCTCATCTGACGCGGGTTTCGATATCGGCACTGCGGTGCTGATGCCTTTGGTCGCGAAAGATTTTTCCCGCGACGAGCAAGGCAATGTGTCGGGCACGCCGCTACCGCTTGATGAAGCCAGGAAGAATCTTCGCAATGTGACGTTTTTCGGTTACAGCGCCGGCGCGATCGTAGCGCAGGAGACTTATAACGCGACTTTGCGCATGATGAAGAAGATCGGTTATGCGGAAAAAGACGCGCAGGGCGTTCTCAATGAGGTTGTGTTGGTCGCGGCAGGCGTTTTTTCCCGCTACACGAAGGAAAAAAACCGTTTTACGACCCTTTACATGGTTGCCACGAATGATCGCATGATGCGCGCGAAAAATATGATCTGGGGCACGCTTGGGGCCATATACAACAGGTTCGCCATGCGTAAGAAAGATACAAAAACTTTGGTTGTGCGCCGGATTTCGGATACCAGCGTCATGGTCACCGCGCCGGTGCGCCCGACTTACTATCAATGGCAATACGACGAAAACGGCAACCGCACGAAAAAGAAATATTTCGAGCCGCTGTATCCGAAATGGCTGTTCCGCAAGAGCTACCATGAGTTGCCGCACTATATCACCCGCGATGAAAGCAATAACGCATTCGCAAACACGGCTTATTACGCGCTTGTCAATGCCTTGCGCCGCAAAGAACGCATCTCGCCCATGGCATTGCTGGACGTGCCGGATGGAATAGGGAAGACGGATACGGCTTGTTATAAAGCTAAAATGTCATCTATAAACGGGCAGGCCTGAAAAAAGCTTTTCATTATTTCCGGAATTTGCCATCTTTTTTCTCGGGGTTTCACTGTGCTGGCGGATGTGCAGGGGTGAATTATCTCCTTCATTTCACTCGATATATAAAATCTGAATCGCTTTCTCCTTGAACTGGCAAGGAAGCGGTGTTTTAATCTCAAAAAGAGGCAACATGGATTCACGCGATTGCCCCGTATCTCAAAACAAAATCCCTGATGACATTTCGCTTGTATAAAAAAACGACCTTTGGTTTTGTCTGCGTCTGCTTGCTTGCGGCTGCTCCCGCGCTGGCGCAAAGCACGGGTATCGTTACCGTGCAAAAACAAAACGTGACCCTGCGCTACAAGGCTTATGCCACGTCGGGTTCGATTTCTGTTTTTCAAGTACGTACTGGAGCGGCAGGAACGATTGCCGGCTTGAAAGTCGTTCCGGGCGATCATGTTCATCTTGGTGAAACGCTTGCCACACTGGGCGGTGCGGAGATGAAGGAGGTTTTGGCTGCAGATGAGGCGGCTGTCAAAACGGCTGATGCGCGTTACAGTACGGCAAAGAGGTTGTTTGTCATTGCGCAAAAAACACTTTCGGACCGCCTTGGCACGCGTCAGACGCTTGTGCGGGCAAAAAGCGACCTTGCCGCGGCGGATGCCGCACGCGCCGCGGCAACGGCAAAACTTCAGGCGTTGCAGGATATGGCGGTGATCAAGACGCCTGTCGACGGAACCGTTATAGCTCTCCGCACCTCTAACGGTGCGCGCGTTGCCGTTGGAAACGCCATCCTGATATTGCGCCCCGATGACAGCATATGGCTTGCCGCCAGCTTTTACGGAGCGGATGCGGCGGCTATTCATACCGGCATGACGGGTATTTTCACGCCTGCAACAGGAGAAAAGCCTGTTCCGGTCGTGGTGCGAAGCGTTTTTAACGCGTCTTCCCCGAGCGGCGGAGAAACGGTCGGCATGGTTCCCGCTGAAAAAGAGAGGCAGTTGCGCGATGGTGCCTATGGCAATGTCGCGCTTGGCGGCCATGTTGAGAAGATGGTCGTGGTGCCGACGCGCGCGCTGGTTCTTGATCGCGGACAGTGGTGGGTTCTGGTGAAAACGGATGAAGGCCTGCAAAGACGCAAGGTTGTTTTGGGCCCGGCCCGCGGTTGGGGGACGTTTATAAAAAGCGGTCTCAAATCCGGAGACAATGTCATTGTGGATAACGCCTACGGCCTTTTCCATCACGGCATTGCCGCGCACTATCAGCCTCCCGATTGACGGGTGCGTGGCATGAAAAGCCTTTTTTCCCGCCCACTGCTATGGATCTTGATTTACAGCGCTCTTGCCGCTTATGGAGTCCATGCGTTGTTTGTGACGCCTGTTGAAGTCCTGCCGCGTTTCGGATTTCCGCAGATTTCTGTTGTTGTGCATCGCCCTGGCGTGGCGGCTGAAGCTCTGGAAACGGAAGTTGTGCGCCCGATAGAGGGGCGAATTCTGGCTTTGCAGAATGTATCTGCCGTGCGTTCGGCGATGGGCGGAGGCGCTGTTGAGATAGACGTGCGCTTCAACCGGAACACAACCGCGGAAGATGATCTGCTGGCTGTCAACAGTGCCATAGACCGCGCGCGGGCAAGTCTTCCGGCCGATGTGCATCCGCAAGCCGATATCATGGGAAACGCCATCAATGAAGTGGCGGATTATGCGGCGCAAATCCCTCCCGGCATCGCGCCTGCGGAGGTTGAAAATGCCGTCCGCGGGAATATTGTTCCGGCTCTGCGCGCGCTCAGAGGCGTGCAGAGAGTCGAGGTTTATGGTGCGGGACGAGAGGCTTTGTGGGTGCAACCTGATCTTGCCGCATTGCGCAGGTATGACGTCACGGTATCCGCGATCATGCGCGCGCTAAGGCAGTCTGTCGTTCGCGCCTCCGGCGGGTATGTCGATATGGGTCATCAGGACGTGCCGATTGAAGTGCAGAGCCTGCCGCGTCATATTCATGATCTTGCGGCCATTTCCGTGATGAACGCGCAAGGGATGGCAATCCGTCTCGGCGCTCTGGCGCATATCGCGCGTGCCGGTATTCCTGCGCATAGCGCAATTTTGCTTGATGGGCATCCTGCCGTTGCGCTGACAATCCTGAAACAACCGGGTGTGGGCACCTTGCCGGTCACGCGTGCAGTACGAAAGACGCTTGCGGCCACGGCGGGTGCTTTGCCAAAAGGCGTTAAATGGGTGCGCATTTACAATCAGGGGCATCTGGTGCGGATGATTGGCCGCGATCTTGGACGCAATCTTGTTCTCGGCGGATTGCTGGCCATCGGCGTCCTGCTTGTCGCGCTGGGCGCCGGGCGCGGCGTATGGCTTCTGGCTTTGAGCATACCGATGTCGCTGCTGATGGGGATCGGCCTTTTGCACGCCGCCGGGCAGAGCCTTAATTTGATTACGCTTGGCGCGCTGACCGTTGCGGTCGGCTTGCTGGCAGATGACGCCATTATCGTTCTTGAGAGCATTCAACACCGTCGTGAGCAGGGGATGTCGCAGCAAGAGAGCGTCGCGGCGGGTTTGCGCGATATTGCCAGCCCTGACGTTACGGGCACATTTACCACGGTCGCTGTTTTTTTGCCTTTGCTCGCAGTCGGCGGGCTTGCCGGTTTGTTTTTCATCCCCTTTGCATTGGCCATGACATTCGCATTGCTGGCGTCTTTACTGGTTTCTCTGACGCTCATTCCGCTCGGCCTAAACCTGATCAAAGTTCGCGAGGCGCGCCGCGAAGGCTCTTTCCTGCCCAAGTTACGTAGCTGGAATGAAAAAATATTCCGCGCCGCCGCCCGTCGCCCGATGGGAGCTCTTTTTATATGCGTGATCTTTTTATTGGTCAGTCTTGCCGGGCTTGCGCTGGTGCCGGTCAATTTTCTGCCATTGCCGAACGAAGGCGTTTTATTGGAAAGCTTCACATTGCCGCCAGGAACGTCTCTTGCCGATACGCGGGCGGCCGTGGATCATATCACGCAAAGCTTGAAAGCCGATCCTGCCGTCGATCATGTTTATGCCCGTATCGGATCTGCTTCAACGACAGCCTATACAGAGCCTGCCTATGCCGGGGAAATCCAGATTACGCTGAAGTCGGGTGTCAGCGCCAACAATCTTGATGCTATTAGCGCACGTCTCAAAAAAGAGAGTCATATGACGGACGTGCAAACGGACATCGATACGCCGACGATAGAACGCACGGGTGAGAGCCTTTCCGGCCTTCCTCAGCCATTTGTGATCCGCGTCTTCGGCAACAGCATTTCAGGCTTGCGGGCATTATCTCGGAAGATAGCTACGCGACTGCGCCGTGTTCCTGCTCTGATGGATATATTTGACAATGATGCTTATCCGGTAAGTGCGATCCGGATAACGCCAAATGTGGCGGCTCTTTCTGTCATGCATCTTACGCCTGCCATGTTTTATGCGCAGATCAGGCCTCTTTTGCATGGCGAAATTGCGGCGCTGGTGCCTGTCGGCAATGTGCCGCTCGCTCTTTATGTCCGGCTTGCCGACGCGCCGCGCCAAACCCCGCGCGCTTTGGCGCAGGTGCCTGTGAAAACGCCGCAAGGCTGGATGCCGCTCGGAAGTCTGGCGACGCTGAAACTTGTCAGCCGCCCGAACGTGATTCGCCACCTAGACGGCGCGCGCACGCTCGATATTCTCGCCACGCCGCTTGCGCCGTTGAACCATGTCATTGCTGCAGCCAGACAGGCATTGCAAGGCATTCATGTGCCGCCAGGGTATCGGATCTCTTTCGGAGGGCTTTTTCCGCAACTTGAGCAGGCGGCGCTGGCGCTAGGTATGGCTCTGGTCGCGGCGCTGGCGCTGATGGCAGGCATCATGGCCTTGCAGTTCGAAGGATTTCTCGTGCCAGGCCTTCTGTTGTTGCAAATGCCTCTGGCGCTGACAGGTGGGGCGGCGGCGCTTGTCGTCAGCGGCGTCGGTCTCAACGCGACAGGGCTGATCGCCTTCCTCACGCTCGTCGGCGTCAGCCTCAACCACGGCATTGTCTTGCTCTACCGCGCAAGGCGTAACGAAAAAGAAGGCATGGACGTGACTGCTGCTGTGGAAGAAGCCGTACGTGCGCGTTTTCGCCCCATAGCGCTCACCACCGCGACAGCGGTGCTGGGTATGTTGCCGACGGCGCTCGGCCTCGGCGCTGGCGCAGCGCCGGAGCAGGGGCTTGCCGTCGTCATCATGGGCGGCGTGATCTGGAGCGCGCTTTTGAGCACCAACCTTATTCCCGCGCTGTACCTCGGCGCACGGCTCAAGACGCGGAAATAAATCTTATTTTAAGGCCTCAAGTTTTCGCCGCGCTTCTGCGTGGCCTTGTTCCGCGGCCTTGCGCAGGCAGTTCAGGGCTTTGACTCTGTTGGCCGCTACGCCATCGCCTTCAAGGTAGCGCAATCCCATGCGGTATTGCGCGGCGGCGACGGTTTCCGGCATGTTTTCGGTTTTCTGATATGTCCGATCGTAAGCGGCTACTGAATCCAGCATGTTGGAGGCGCCAGATTCAAGAAATATCCGTGCGCAGGCGTCCGCATCACTGGCGGGATCGTGGTGCTCCAGCGTGATGCCGAGATGTTTGCAGACCGTGGGCAGTTTGTGATTGGGCAGTTGCGGCCATGTGGCGCGGGAGATGTTCACCGTGCATTGCCAGTCGAAGCGCGGCAGGGCGATGTCGTAGTGCGCCGTCACGCCGTACAGAACGCTACGGTCGAAACCGGCGTTGTGGGCGATGAGCAAATCCGCGCCGTCGAGAATGGCTTCGATCTCCGGCCAGACGCCGCGGAAATCCGGTTTGCCATGCAGATCGGCGGGGCGAATGCCGTGGATGGCGATGAAATCCGGGCGGATGTAAATACCGCCGTAATCGTTTGCAGGGGGGCGGAACAGCCACGCCTTGCGCAGGGTGATTACGTCGTCTGCGATGACTGACAGTCCGAGCGCGATGGCGCTATTGCGCGGATAGTTGGCGGTTTCAAAGTCGAGGGCGATGGTTTTGGTCATGCGCTCAGGCCTTAAATGATGAAATTTGTTTTTCCCGCCGCGACGCGCACCCTACCTTCGCCCGCCGCGACATGGCCGATTTTGGTCGCGTCGGTTTTTTTGATGACGTCGTCCGGCCTGTCGGTCGCGATGACGAAGCCGAGCCCCATGTTGAAGGTTTCATAGAGCTCTTTGTCATCAAGGCCGGAACGCTCCGCCAGCACGCCGAAAATATCCTGCGGCGGCGGGAGATGGTCGATTACGTAATCGAATCCGCCATTCATGCGAGGAATATTGCCGAGGCCTCCGCCGGTGATGTGCGCCATGCCGTGGGCGAGGGAACGGATATCCTTTATGTCCTGCCAGTAAAGCCGCGTCGGCGCGAGGGCTTGCGCGAGCAGGCCTTTTTCCTCCTGTTTGATGAGCTTGCGCACCAGAGAAAAACCGTTGGAATGCACGCCGGACGAGGGTAGCGCAAGTAACGTGTCACCCTCCTTGATCTTCGTTCCGTCGATGATCTCTCCTTCGTTCATTTCGCCGACCGCGAAACCGGCGAGATCGTACTCGCCCGTTTTATAAACATCGGGCATCTCCGCCGTCTCGCCGCCGATTAGCGCCATGCCGCAGTCCCTGCAGGCGGAGGCGATGCCCGCGACAATCTGCTCGAGAACGGCAAGGTCGATTTTCGCCATGGCGAGGTAGTCGAGGAAGAACAGCGGCGTCGCGCCGGTGCAGATGATGTCGTTGGCGCACATGGCGACGAGGTCGATGCCGATGGTGTCGTGTTTGTTTAAATGTTGCGCGATCTTGACCTTGGTGCCGACGCCGTCCGTGCCTGCCGCAAGTATTTTTCCGCCGGCGGATTTATAGAGCGCAGCGAATCCGCCGACACCGGAGACGACGTTTTCGCCGTAAGTCGACTGCACTCGCGCCTTGATTTTTTCGACAAGCGCGTCGGCCACCTCAAGATCGACACCTGCGTCTTTGTAGGATATTTTTTGCGGTTGCATATCTGCTCCTTAATGGCGGAAGTGGCGGCGGCCGGTAAAAACCATGGCAATGCCCGCATCGTTCGCGGCATTGATGACATCCTGGTCCTTGACGCTGCCACCCGGCTGGACGATGGCGCGAATGCCGGAGGCTTTCGCGATGTCGATATTGTCGGGGAAGGGGAAGAACGCGTCCGATACGAGAACGGCGGCGGAAAGGTCTTTGTAGCCGTTCTCGTGGGCTTTTTCGACTGCCTGTTTGATGCTGACGAGGCGGTTGGGGTTGCCCATCCCTGCGCCGATCATGCTGTAGCCGTTGTCGTGCGCGGCGAAAAGGCCGATGGCGTTGCTTTTGAGATGTTTGCAGGCCATGACACCGAAGCGCGCGAGGCTGTCGTTGGCGGGAAATTTCGCGCTGGTCACGGCATTGAAATCCGCGTCCGCACCCGTGTCTTCCTGCTGTACCACGAAGCCGCCGGAGATGGATTTGATCATTGGCGCGGCGTACGTGCCGGTGAAAGCAGGCAGGGCGAGGAGACGGAGATTCTTCTTTTTGGCGAAGGTTGCCAGTGCCTTTTCACTGAATGATGGCGCAAGAATGACTTCGACGAACTTGTCGCCAAGCCACTCCGCGATTTTCTCATCAACTTCTGCGTTGAAGCAGAGGATACTGCCGAAGGCACTGACCGGATCACCCGCCCAGGCACGTTCCAGAGCCTCGAGCTGCGTTTTGGCGAGAGCGATGCCGCAGGGCGTCAGATGCTTGATAACCGAGACGGCGGCGGGGAAGGCTTCGGTGGCGCAAGTGGCCGCGTCACCGCAGGAGCGCCACGCCGCATCGGCATCGAGCAGATTGTTATAAGAGAGAGGTTTGCCTTGTACCGGTTCAGTCGAGGCGATGCCGCTCTGGAACGGATCGGTATAGACCCATGATTTCTGGTGCGGGTTTTCGCCGTAACGCAAAAGTTTTGCACCCTGTGGCGAAAGGACGATAGTGCGCTCTGTTGCACCGCATTTTTCCTCAAACTTCTGGGCGATCATCCCGTCATAGCGCGCGGTATGGCGGAAAGCGGCAAGCGCGAGCTGTTCTCGGGTAGAAAAGGTCGTTTCAGACTCGATCATATCGTATTGCGCGGGATCGGTAACGACGGCGACTGCGGCATGGTTCTTCGCCGCGGAACGGATCAGCGTCGGTCCGCCGATGTCGATGTTCTCGATCAGCTCTTGCCACGCAGGATTGTTCTTCGCCACAGCTTCGAAGGGGTAAAGATTGCAGACAAGCAGGTCGATCGGCGCTATGCCCAGTTCTTCCGCCTGCTTTACGTCCTCCGTATTGTCGCGGCGGAACAGGAGCGCTCCTGCGACCTGATAGCTTAATGTTTTCACCCGTCCGCCGAAACATTCGGGCGAACCCGTCACCTGTTCGATCGGAATAACGGGGATATCATATCCGTTCAGTGCTTTCGCCGTGCCGCCGGAGGAGATGATCTCGACGCTTGCCGCGTGGAGCTTCTTGCCGAGCGCCTCAAGCCCGCTCTTGTCGCTGACGCTGATGAGGGCGCGTTTGATTTTAATGCTGTCAGTTGGCATAGATTTTCTCCTTTTGGGTTTCGGTGAGGCGGGTGACGATGTTTTTGAAAATTTTCGCCCCCGCGCCCGCGGCCATGAAATCGCGTTGCGGCGAAGGGTTCGTCGCCTGATAGGCAAAAGCCTCCGGATGCGGCATCAGGCCGAAGACGAGGCCGGAAGGGTCACACAGCCCGGCGATGCGCTGATGCGAGCCGTTGACGTCTTCGCCGTAGGCGAGGGCGATTTGCCCGTTTTCAAGAAGTTCGGGATAGATCGCGTCGTCGCTGAAGACGATGCGGCCTTCGCCGTGGCGAATGGGCAGGTCGAAAGCGTCCATGCCTTCCGTCCATTTACAGACGCTGTTTTTGACAGGCTCCAGCCGCACCCAGCGGTCTGTGAAGCCGCCTTGCGCGTTGGGGGCAAGCGCCACGACGCGTTTTTGCGTTTCGGGGTAGGGTAGCAGGCCAAGCTTGACCAGCACTTGAAATCCGTTGCAGATGCCGATGATCGGCTTTCCTGCGGCAATGAAATCGAAAAACGCCGGCCCAATGGCGTGGCGGATCTTGAGGGCGAGTATCTGTCCGCTGCCAAGCTCGTCGCCGAACGAAAATCCACCGGGAATCGCCATACCGTCGTATTGCATCAGCGTTTCCGGCGCGGTAGCGAGGTCGTTGATGTGTAGAATATCGGTCTTTGCGCCGGCCACGCGAAAAGCCGCGGCGGTTTCACGCTCACAGTTGATGCCATCGCCGGAGAGAACGAGGAATGAAGGCTGGGTCATGTCAAAATCCTTTCTTCCATGCGAATGAGAGCGATTCAAGTGGTATGGCCATATCATTGAATAAGAGCTGTGCATCTGCTGTCACGACGCCAATCGGTTGCGCGTCAAAAATTTTTTCGAAAGACCCCTTTTTTGCCGCGGGCACGGAGGCGACGAACCGTCCGGGCGCTTCATTGAAGGCGGTTGTGGCGTCCAGTGGAACGGAAAGTTTTGCGCCGGCATGTCCAGCGATCATGCTTTCGGCCAGCGCTACCAGCAATCCGCCTTCGGAGACATCATGCAACGATGAAAACAGTGGTAGAGCGCCACGTATTTTGCGATATAGTGCAATATTGCCTGCAAGGTCGATAGTCGGTGATTCCGAGGGGACGTTATATATATGCGCGTATTCCGAGCCGCCGAGCCCTTTACTGTTGGTTCCGAGGAGATAAATCAGGTCGCCTGCCGCGCAGAAGTAACTCGTAGGCGCCGTGCCTATTTTTACGCATGCCATGGCGGTGGCCAGCAGTGTCGGCAATACGCCGAAAGCGATGTCGCGTCCGCCCTTGTCTTTTCCTTTGAAATCGTTCTTCATGCTGTCTTTGCCGCTTACCAGCGGCATGCCGTATGCCAGACAAATGTCATAGAGCCCCTGACAGGCGCGCACCAGTTGGCCGAGACGGTATGTGCCTTCCGGATTTTTCGCGGATTGCACTGGGTCAGGCCAGCAGAAATTGTCGAGCAGGCAGCACATGTCTGGGTCGCCGCCCGCCGCGACGACATTGCGCACCGCCTCATCAACCGCGCATTGCGCCATCAGGTAGGGATCGTGCAGGCTGAGGCGCGGCGCGAGGCCGCAGCCGATGGCAACGCCGTTGTCTTTGGATCCACCGTGCGGTTTCAGCCAGATGACCCCGCCATCCGCGAAAGGCTTGATGTGCGTCGCCGCCTGCACTTCATGGTCGTAGGCGCGCACCCATTTTTCCTTCGAGGTGATGTTGGGCGATTGCAAAAGCTGCAACAGCGCGGCATCGAGGCTTTCCGCCATGCGCGTGCGGTCTTGCAGTTTTGTCTCCGCGCTCCAGTTCGCGCGCGGTTTTCCGCCATTCCATTCTGCTTTCAGCTTCATCTGCGGCAGGCTGTTGTGCAGAAAATCGAGCGGCAGGCAGGCGACCTGCTCTTTATTATAAAAGACTTCAAGGTTGTCGCTATCGGTGAACGCACCTATGTCTGTCGCCGTTACGCCGTGCCGCGCCGCACGTTCCTGAAACGCCTTCGCATGTTCCGGCGGCACGGCGACGGTCATGCGTTCCTGACTTTCGCTGACCATCAGCTCCCACGGTTTCAGGCCGGGATATTTGACGGGGCAGAGCGCGAGGTCGATCTTTGCGCCGTTCGTCATTTGCGCCATTTCGCCGACGCTGGAGGAAAGCCCGCCCGCGCCGTTGTCGGTGATGGCGGAATAAAGGCCGAGATCGCGCGCTTCGAGAAGAAAATCCGACATGCGTTTTTGCGTGAGTGGATCGCCGATCTGCACCGCGGTGGCTGGGGCGTTTTCGTCGATCTCCATCGAGCTGAAGGTCGCGCCATGGATGCCGTCCGCGCCGATCGCACCGCCTATCATAAAAATGCGGTCGCCGATGTGCGCCTGTTTTTCAGCCGCGGCGCGTCCGTCGGGCAGTTTGTGCGGTAGCACACCGACTGTGCCGACGAAGACCAGCGGCTTGCCCGCGTAATCGCGGTCGAAGAAAAATGCGCCGTTGACGGTGGGGATGCCGCTTTTGTTGCCGCCGTCTTCCACGCCCTTGTGCACGCCTTCGAGCACGCGGCGCGGGGCTTTGACGCCTTGCGGCATGAATTCTTCCTCCGCTAATAAAGGCATGTCGGGCGGCGCGAAGCAAAAAACATCGGTGTTGGCGATCGGCCGTGCACCGAGCCCTGCGCCTAAAATGTCGCGGTTGACACCGAGGATGCCGGTCAGTGCGCCGCCGTAAGGATCAAGCGCTGAGGGGGAGTTGTGCGTTTCAACCTTGATGCAAAGGTCGATATTGTCGTCGAAACGCACGATGCCTGCGTTGTCGCTGAAAACCGAGACAAGCCAGTCGAGTTTGCGCGCTTTCTTCACGTTTTCGGTGGAGCTTTTCACGTAGGTTTTATAAAGGCTGTCTATTTTTTCGCCGTTATAGTCGATCTCGGCGCCGAAAATCTTGTGGCGGCAGTGCTCGCTCCAGCTCTGGGCGATGATCTCTAGCTCGACGTCCGTCGGTCTGGTTTTGAAGGCGTCACGGACGTGTTTCAGTTCGTCAACTGAAAGAGCGAGGCAACGGTCGCGGCTGAGGTACACAAGACCGGAATCCATGATATCGAGCGATATTTTTTCCACCGAAGCGTCGGAGGTGCGGATGACTTCCGGCAGCAAGACGTCCTTGAAACGGTCGCGGGCATAAAAATCATTGGCGGCGTAAACCTCGGTTTTCTGGATCAGGTCGTTGGCGAGAAGTTCCCGCGTCACTTTTTCCGCTCCTATGGCGTCGAAATCTCCGAAAAGAAAATAGAGCGACCCGCTCGCCACGCGTGCGGTGATGCCGGAAAGCGCGAGCGCTTCGGCGGCGGCGTTTCCCGGATTGTCCGTCACGCCTGCACGAAAACCGACATCGACGACGAAGGCGGGCGCGCCATGAAGGAACTTATATTCCTTGTTTCTGAAGTGCGCCTGTTGTAAAACTGGATCTGTGAAGACGGCGGCAAGATTTTTCGCCGTGCCGCCTGCTATTTTATAAACCTTAATCTCCTCGATCGCTGCGAGCGGCACATTGAGCGATGCGCGCGCTTCGGCTGCCCATTTTTCCAGCCTTCTGTCGGGAATGGCGTTTTCGATCTCGATGCGGATGGCGGTCATTTTCTGTTTCATCAGGCGGCGGCCCTTTGCACGAGGATGTCTATAAATTCGCGGTAGAGTTCGTATTCCAGCTGCATCCCGCGCGCGCGGAATGTTTCCAGCGTATCGGCCTCGAGGCGCGGAAAAGTTTTTTGCGCGATGATCGGGCCTGTGTCGAGCCCTGCATCTACGTAATGCAGCGTGACGCCGGAGACCGGAACATTCGCGCGGAAGGCGTCGCCATAGCCATCCTTTCCGGGAAATTGCGGCAGGAGCGAGGGGTGGATGTTTATGATGCGGCCATCGTAAGCCGCGACAAAATCGGGGCTGAGGATCGCCATGAAACCGGCGAGAAAAATCCATTCGACATGATATTCATCGAGCGCTGCGATGATGGCGGTTTCCTGTTCCTTTTTCGTGCCGGTGCGTTCGATCACTCTGCACGGCACGCTTAAGCTTTCGGCGCGGGCGATGATGGGCGCTTCCGGCTTGTTGCAAATCACGAGAGGTATCTCGACGCGCCCGCCATGCGTTTGCACGTGGCGCAGGATGTTTTCTGCGTTAGAACCGCTGCCCGAGGCAAGGACCGCAGCGATGATTTTGTTATTGTCCGCCAATGTCCCGCCTCCAGTGCGCGCCGTTGAAGAAGATGTTGCTGATCCCTGCATAGGCTTTTTCACGCGCCGCGGCCAGCGTCGCGCCGCGCGCCGTGACGCCGAGCACACGACCGCCGCTATTGATGAAGTTTCCGTCTTTTTCTTTTACGCCGGCGAAAAACACTTGCGTGTTATCGTTCGTATTGGGGGTAAGCGTAATCTTTTCGCCGAGCCTCATCTCTGTGCCTGGATAGCCTGCAGAGGCCATGACGACGTGCACGGCGGTCTCGTTTGAAATTTGCGGTGCGCCGCAGGCGGAAAGATCGCCTTGCGCAGCGGCGAGAAACAGCGGCACGATGTCGGTCTCGATCAGCGGCAGAAGCGCCTGCGTTTCGGGGTCGCCGAGACGGACGTTGAATTCGATGACTTTCACATCATCTCCGTCAACCATCAACCCCGCGAACAAAATGCCCTTGAACGGCGTGCCGCGTGCATTCATGCCGCGCAAGGTTGCAGAGAAAATCTTTTCATTAATAAAGGTGAGGGCCGCATCTGAAGGCCAGTCTTTTGGGAAAAATGCGCCCATGCCGCCGGTGTTCGGGCCTTGATTGCCGTCGAAAACGCGCTTGTGATCGCAGATGTAGCCGAAGGGTATGAAGCGCTCGCCATCGCACAAGGCGAAAGCGGAAACTTCGCGTCCAAGAAGCATTTCTTCGAGCAACACGCGTTTCGCTTTGACGGGATGCCTCGTGTCGATCATGAAATCGTGCAATGTTTTTTCTGCTTCCGTGGGATCTTGTGTCACGACCACGCCTTTGCCTGCGGCGAGGCCATCCGCTTTGATAACGATGCCTTTACCTTCGATATCCCACGTTTTGACGGCGGCGACGGCATCGTCGTAACTGTCGCAGGTGACGGCGTGGGCGGTCGGGATGCCGTTTTCCAGCATGAACTCCTTGGAGAATATCTTGGAGGATTCAAGTTGCGACGCCGCCTTGCTCGCGCCGAGAACGGTGAAGCCTGCGGTTTCAAGACGGTCTACCACGCCTTCTGCCATCGGTTTTTCCGGCCCGACGACGATGAGTCCGGGTTTGAGTTCTCGTACGATATCGTCAATCTTGCCTTCGATGCAAACGATGCGTCCGTCATTTGTCGTCATGCCGGGGTTTCCGGGCAGGACATGGATTTTCGCGACCAGGGGTGACTGCGCCATCTTCCAGGCCAGCGCGTGCTCACGCCCGCCGGAACCGAGAAGCAGAACAGTCATCCCGCCGCTGCTCATGCCGCGGCCTTTTCCCGCAGATCTTTTAAAGACGTGCTTAAGATATCCAGAGGCCATGCGTCTTTATAAACGGAAGTGCCCAGATATTTTCGGGTAAGAGCCTCGCAAAGGCTCATGTAGATCATCTCCGCTTTTTCCTTGGCTTCTTTCGGCAAGGGCGCAGGCGATTGCCTCAGCTCTTCGCGGCAGATATTCTTCCAGTCCTTTTCGCCGCGTTCGTCGGCGAGCGTCTTCGCCTTTTCAAGCGCGGCCAGCCATGCCGAGCCTTTATAATGGGCGCGGAGCATTTCCTTGGAAAGGTGCATACCGCCCTGCGTCAGGCGCAGCTCGTCTGGGCCAATGGAATCGACCAGCATGAAGCCGCGCGCGCCGTCTTCCTCTTCGGTGAAGGCGAACTCGAACTTGCCGTCCCAGAGCGTCACGCCGATGCCGTCGAAGCAGGTTTTAAGATGCGCGGCGGCATCCGACGCCAGCCTGAAAAGGTTTTGCAACTCCGTCTCGTTAAGACCGGCGATTTTCGCGGCCTCGGTGCGGCTGATGTACCGGTCCTTGTTTTCGAGCTTGGTTGAGCATTCGATCACGGGATGCGCGAACATGTCGCCGGTTTCGGGGGCGTGATCGAGGCCGATCTCTTTGCAATAGGCAGGATCGGCGGTGCGTTTCAGAAGCGAGCTGCCTTCTGGAACGCCAAAGCGGAAGATCACCTCCAGCGGCACGAGCGCGTTGACGGGGCGTTTTTGATAAGCGCTATAATCCCAGACCAGCTTGCCGTCTTTCGTTGCCGATGCGGGCTTGAAAACGTCAACCGGCTGAACAGAAAGCAGGCGGCCTTCCGGTTTTCCGAGCAGGTGGTGCTTGACGCCTTTCTTTTCGAGGTAATCGAAGAAGAACCAGGCGAGGAACGCAAGGCATTCGCCTTTATGCGCGAGAAGGTCGGGCATCTGGCCCCAGTCGTAGATGGAATAGCGGTCGGAATATTCGAAGATATAAGGCGAGACGCCGGTTTTTCCGCGCACGTCCTTGACTGAACCTTTGTAAATGATCTCAGGCAGCATTGCGTTCTCCTTCCGATTTGCGTTGCTCATAAAGGCGCGCCGCCGCATGAATGGCATTGCGCGTGTTGTTGGCGCCGACCCAGATGCCGCCGCGCGACGCCCAGTCCAGTACCGTAAGATAGTTTTTCGCGTTCGCTGCGTCTTCTTTTTTGAAGAACGGTACGTGGATGCCGAAAGCGTCCGGACGGATGTCTTCCGCTTCGGCGACGAGATATATGTTGAGTGCGGCCTCATCCGGCGCGTTTGAAGACGTAACTGTCAGGCCTTTATCAGCTGCTGCAATTCTGGATTTTTCGATGATTTCCTCGGCCTTGACGCCCTCCGGTACGACGAAATGGACGTAGGAAGTCGGTTTGGCGGATTTCCATTGATCAAGGAAGTCAACGATCGCGCTCGTCTTGTCCGGCCCGCAGGTCAGCACGGGAACGCCCGGCGGCATTTGCGCGATCGACGCCAGACTATCCAATCCGCCGAACTGCGAGTTGACGGGCACGCCGAAGACGGGCAACGGCGTCAATGCCGCGACGACGCCCGGCAGCGCGGCGGCAAGCCCAGCACCGGCGACGATTGCGTCGCCCTGCCAGTTTTTGATTTTATCGTGCAATTGGTCGATGTTGCGGTGCGCGGAAATGACCTGAAACTCGACATCGCTACAGACCGGCTTGAGGCTGTCGACCAGGGGTTGCGAGATGGAATCATCGGACGCGCTGCCGAAAACGACAAAAATTTTCATGTTTTTCCTCCTGCTGTGTGGCGTTGCGCCGAGAACGCGGCGCTTTCTTTGGTTTCCGTGGGGTATTTCCCGTCGAGACAGGCCATGCACATGTCGTTGATGCCGATGGCCTGCCGCAAGTCTTCGGCATCGAGATAGATAACTTTGTCCGCGCCGAGCCATTCCGCGATATCTTCCGCGCTTTTGCCGCGGGCGAGGAGCTTGGACGCATCCGGGAAATCGATGCCGTAATAACAGGCGTAGCGATGGGGCGGACAGGTGATGCCGAGCGTGATGCTCTTCGCGCCGTAGCGTTTCAGCATGGCGACGATCTTCTTGGCGGTTGTGCCGCGCACGATGCTGTCGTCGATAAGAAATATGTTTTTGCCTTCGATTTCGCTTCTGACCGGGCTGAGTTTCAGCTCCACCGCCTGTTCGCGTTTTTCCTGCGTGCCGAGGATGAAGCTTCGTTGTACGTAGCGGTTTTTGATCAACCCTTCGCGATAGGGGAGTTTGAGCGCGTCGGCGACGGAGATCGCCGCGGGACGGCTGGTATCGGGCACGGGCATGACGACATCGGGCGCTATCTCTCCGCGCATGATGGCTTCGCGTCCGCGCATGCCGAGGCGCATGCCGAGGTTAAGCCGCGCGGCATAGACGGATGTGCCGCCTTGCGCGCCTTCAGCGCCGGAAAAGTAAACCCACTCGAACATGCAGGGAGCGGTTTTTTCTTCTTTTCGGACGGTGGCGGTTTGCAGCGTGCCGTCCTTGGCGACAAACGCCACTTCACCCGGCGCGATATCGCGCACATAGTCGTAGCCAAGATAGGTGAGGGCGATGGTTTCCGAGGCAAAGCAATAGGTCCTGCTCCCGTCTTGATTGTCGCGCGCCCCAAGAACCAGCGGGCGCAGGCCTTTCGGATCACGGAAGGCGATGAGGCCTTCGTTGGCGATCAGCGATACGACCGCATAGCCGCCGACCATTGTGTCGAAAATTTTCCCCACGGCGGATGAGATGTTGTAGAAAGTAAAAGTTTTTTGATCGGGGATGCCGCCGGATTTTTCCGTGAGATAATGCGCGAAATAGTGGATCAGCACTTCAAGGTCGTTATGCGTCAGAAGCTGGCGGCGGAAATCTTTGTTGAGCCTTTGGGCGAGTGAAAAATAATTGAGGATATTGCCGTTGTGCGCCATGGCGAGGCCGAAAGGAATGCCGGTCATCATCGGCTGGATGTCGTTCTCGCCGTCCGTGCCGATTGTGGCGTAACGCGTGTGACCAATGGCCATATAGCCGGAAAGCTTGTCGATGCGCTGCTGGTCGAACACCTGCGCGACGAGGCCGCGGCCTTTCTCGGCGGCGAACATATGGGTCGTGTTGTCGTAAGAGACGATGCCTGCGGCGTCCTGCCCGCGGTGCTGTAAGACAAGAAGCCCGCGATAGCATTGCAACGCCGGGCTGGCAGTCGATGTGGCGTTTGCTTCTTGCGGAGCGGGCGGCATTCGAGTCTGGAAATCTTCCGGACCAATAATGCCTATTACGCCGCACATAATCAGCGAACCCCGATTCTTCCTGAAAGGATGAGCAAAGGTGGCATAGATGAGCCGGGCTATTCAAACGTTTTTTTCGATTCAGCGGCAGTTGACGCTTCATAGTTATAAAGTGTCTTTTTTTCGCAACAGCCGATAATTTAATCCCGAAGGATACGTAAATCAGCCTTTTGCCAGCAGGGGATAATCTGTATAGCCATGCGCGTCATGGGTGTAGAAGGTGCTGTCGTCGGCGGCATTGAGAGGCGCGCCGGATTTAAAACGCTCCACCAGGTCGGGATTGGCGATGAACGGCACGCCGAAGGCGATGGCGTCTGCCTCTTTGTGCTCCAGCGCTTTTTCCGCCAGATCTTGCGTATAGCCGCCGTTGGCGATGAAAGCGCCTTTGAAAATTTTGCGCATGTAAGGCGAAACGCGCTCTCCCGCAACGGCAAGTCTGTGGCCCGGCAACGGCTCCATGCTATGCAGATAGGCGAGGCCGTAGGAGTTGAGTTTTTCAGTAGCAACGCTGAAAGTATGGATGGGATCGCTGTCCGTCATGCCCTTGTAAGGGTTGCGGGGCGAAAGGCGCACGCCCACGCGGTCGCCGCCCCAGACGCCGACGACGGCTTCCGTCACTTGCTGGAGAAGGCGTACGCGGTTTTCCGCAGGTCCGCCGTAAATGTCATTGCGCTTGTTGGCGCCGTCGCGCAGGAACTCGTCGAGCAGATAGCCGTTGGCGCTGTGAATCTCGACGCCGTCGAAGCCCGCGTCTTTGGCCAGGGTCGCGCCGCGGCGGTAATCCGCGATCGTCGTCTTGATTTCATCAAGGTCGAGCGCGTGCGGCACGACGTAGTCTTTTTGTCCGAGCGGCGTGGTGGTGTGGCCTTCGGCGGCGATGGCAGAAGGGGCGACAGGCAGTTGCCCGCCGAGAAAGTCCGGATGCGAAGCGCGGCCCATGTGCCAGAGTTGCAAGACGATCCGTCCGCCCGCCTTGTGCACGGCGTCATTGACCATCTGCCAGCCTTTGACCTGCGCCGGGGTGAAAATGCCGGGCGCCTGCACCCAGCCGTAGCCGCGCTTGGAAACAGCCGTCGCTTCGGCGATGATCAGCCCCGCCGCGGCGCGCTGAACGTAATAGTCGGCCATCAGCCTGGTGGGCACGCCGTCCACATCGGCGCGGCCTCTCGTGAGCGGCGCCATCAGGATGCGGTTTGGCAGGTTGAACGCGCCCGCCTTCAAAGGGTTGAAGAGTTGCTTTTCCATTTTTTTGACCTCTGTCAATTTTTTAGAAGGCTCTGAAAATAATAAATAAAATATAAAATGTCATTCGAAAACCAATACAGAACGCAGGATTATATTATTGACATAAATTATATTTTTCCTAATATAACAATACTGCTGATCAAATGTCCAAAATGGATGAGCGGGATGAATCAGAATAAAATAAAGCAGTTAGCCGTCAGTCTGCGTGCAAAAAAAAGCCTTTGCGCCATTTTTGCAGGCGTAGCGATCCTTGGCGGTTGTGGAGTCGAACCGTATAGCGAACCTTATCATCCCAAATCTTTTGCGCCGGTCGTGACTGTGGCAGGACAACAACCTCCCGCTCTGGTGGCCTTCAATGACAAGGCCATAAAAATGCCAAGGTATGAAGATCCGTCTGGTTTAAGGTGGACGAGGTTGTTGCGTCATCAGGCGGAATGCATGGAAAAACCGCAATGCGCGCAGCCTTATCGGAAATATTTGAAACAGTTTAAAAAATTCGGCGGCGAGCCTCTGGCGAAAGCGGTAAATGACGTTAGCGATCTTGTGCAATATCAGATCGGTTATAGCGATACGCTCTACGGCAAGGATGACGATTATTGGGCGACCCCAGCGGAGACCGTGCGTCATGGCGAAGGAGACTGCAAGGATCAGGCCGTATTGCAGTATTTCATCTTGCGTTCACTCGGTGTGCCGTCAAACCGGATGTTCATAGCATACGTTAATGCAGACAGGACGAATGGTAATGACAATGAGACGGACCACGCTGTTTTGCTGGTCAATGTCGCGCCGGTCGGCAAGCTTCAAGATTTTTTGGTGATGAATGACACGCTGGGTGTTTTTCCGGACTCAATGTATGAAAAGGACTGGAGGCAACACCGTTATACGTTTTTTGACGCGCGCAATGAGAATGGATTTTGGGCAACGAAGAGAGACCGTGTATATGGTTTGAGTTGGTAATTATCATATTGAAATTATTTGATAATTAAATTTTGGAATAAACCATTGACATAATTAATATACGTATTATTATATTTTTACTCTGGACGAAAATAACGGCAGAACATTTGTAAAATAAAGTGGGTCATGGACATTGAACTAAAAAATGCCGCCAAGGCACCGGATGCTAAGCATACCCAAATAAAATGGCAGGTTGATGTCGCCTTTCCTTTTAAAGATACGCGTCATTATTTTATACATGAGTTGAGCCGTAATATTCAGGCGCTTGCACAAGACGCAGGCTATGACAGCAAGTCTGTAATCGAGGGTGTTTTCATTGAAACGGTTTTTCCCGACACCGGATTCATCATGCTCTCCTGCGGGGCTGATTTGATCGACAAGGTGCGCGCCTTCCCTGCCGTGACTGCGGTTACTGAAAGAAACTCTGGAGAAACGGCGTTTATCAAGTCCGACTTGCAGTGCAAATCGGGAGCGAAAAAAAACAAAGGGAAGTCACCCGGCAAAGGCTATCTGAAAAAAGCTTTTAGCGTTGCTTTAATGGCTGGCGTGCTGGGAGTGTATGGATACGACATATACAAGCCAAACGAGTCTTCTTATCCTCCGGATAGCGTGCCCGTCGACAACAAGGCCGCGGGTCCAGACGTTATCCGTGTCTTCAATGGTGTAGCTCAGCAGATTTCTCCGAAGGACGATTTGGGATGGGAAAGCTGGGGCGACATGGTGTCTCTTCAGGATAAATTCATGAGAAAGCCTGATGTCGCAAAAAAATACAACGATTATATAGCGCAGTTCGACCGTTTCCGTGGCGAACCGCTCACTGCCATGGCCGTCGATGTCAATAGGCTGATGCAAAACACAGTCACTTACAGTGATACGCTTTATGATAAGGATGATACCCACTGGGCTGCGCCTGCGGAGACGGTGTGGCATGGCGCGGGTGACTGTAAAGATCAGGCTATACTCCAATATTACATCATGAGACATCTCGGCGTGTCGGAAAAACGTTTGATGATCGCTTCTGTCAGCGCAGTAGGCTCGACTAATTCAGTTGATCATTCGGTCTTGATTTTGAACATTGAGCCGAAAGGATATAAGCCGGATTATCTTGTGATGAATGACAGCGGGCCTGTTCTGGATGCCAGGGAGTATACGCGCCCGCAAGGCGCAGATTATGAATGGTCTTTGCCGTATGTTTTTTACGCTGCCATCAATCAGGATGGGTTCTGGCAGACGGCGGTGGGTAGAAAAGTGTTCGGGCAGAAACTTGCTCCGGCACCGGCCTCGCATTCGAAAGCCACGGTCGTGCCGGGCATGAAAGTGAGCTGAAATATGAAAGCACCCGTCACGATCGTTGCACATGAAAAACGCAAAGGCTATCTCAGGGCGGCGTTCGCAGCCGTCGCGCTGGTTGGCGGATGTTTCGGCGTCGCCGGGCATTTGGCGCCTTCCGAGGGTGGGTATGCTTTCAAGCCCGTCGCAACGCATTCCCGGCCTGCCGGACAAAAGCCTGCGGCGGGAAACCACAGCGTGCACGCAACCCTTCCTGTCGTTCCGCAGGCTCCAACCTCGTCTGTCGACTCTTTCGTTATCAGCGTTTTCGGCGATGTGGCGATGCGGAGTTCGCCGGATTTGAATCCTCTTTGGCAATCCTGGGGCGATGCAAGATCACTTCAGGAAAGGCTTATGGAGAGGCCGGATGTTGCGAAGAAATACAATGACTATCTCGCGCTGTTCGATGGTTTCCGTGGCGAGCCATTGAGGGTGATGGCTTCGCATGTCAATACGCTGGTCGAAGATACGATCGCTTACAGCGCCAAACTCTATGGCGAGTCCGATGACCATTGGGCCGCGCCCGCCGAGACCGTGCTTCACGGCAAGGGCGATTGCAAGGACCAGACCGGATTGCAATACGCCATTTTGCGGCATCTCGGCGTGCCGGAAAAGCGCTTGATGATTGCGATTGTCAGCATAGTTGGGTCGCATGACGATTACGACCATGCTTTTTTACTTCTGAATGTTGCGCCGGCAGACAAAGCTCCTCATTTCGTCATCCTTAACGACGTCAAGCCGGTCATCGATGCCGATAATGCGCTCGTGCGAAAGACGTGGGTGGTGAGAAAGAGCAATGGCACGCTGGTGCGTGCGGATGTCGTTCCCTATTACCTCATGAACCAGGGGGCATCATGGCAGATACAACCATCTTCCGCGTCCGGCCCTCGTCCCGGGAGAAAAGGTGCGCCAGGCGTGTCGTGAGATTGTTTCACCTGAAAATAGAAGTGATTTATAAAGGATAGAGTGTAGAAATGAAAAAAGCTTCTTCCTGGCGCTGGAAAGGATATCTTGGCGCGGCTTTCGCGGCGGCTGTGCTGACCGGGGCCGGTGTAGGAATTGATGTCTATTTTATACGGCCGGACCATCCAGGCCCCGCACCGTCGCCAGTTGAGCCGCTACCGGTCAAGCCCGCTCCACCCAGGCCCGCTCCACCAAAGCCGTTGCCGGTCAAACCTCCGGACGGCAATGATTTTTATATCAAGTCGGCAGGGCCACGGATTATCAATGTTTTTAACAGTGTCGCAACGCAGGCATCGCCGCGGAAAGATCCTTATTGGAGCACCTGGCATGACGTTTGGCTCGATCAGGCCGATATCATGCGGCAGAAAAAAGTAGCGGTGAAATACAATTCGTTTTTAGGGCGGTTCGACCATTTTCGCAACGAACCTCTCAAAAAAATGGCTGCGCATGTCAACGCACTCGTGGAAAAAAACGTCAGCTATAGCGATACCTTCTATGGATCGGATGATCCTTTGGTTCCGCCTGCGGAAACAGTGTTTCACGGGAAAGGGGACTGTCAAGATCAGTCGGCTTTGCAATACGCCATTCTGCGCCACTTGGGCGTGCCTGCGAGCCGTTTGTTTATAGCGAATGTCAATGCGGAAGGTTCCCGCAAGGCTCCTGATCATGTCATTTTGCTATTGAACGTCGCGCCGATACATCAAAAACCGGAGTTTGTCATTTTAAATGATAGTCCGCCGGTTATTCCTGCCGATAATCTGCGTGTGCAAAAAACATGGAATACTCAAAACCAAGACGGCAAATGGGTAAAATGCGATTTTGTTCTTTATGATATCAGAAATGAAAAAGGTTTCTGGCGGACGAGCCTGACGCCAAGAGACTATATCATCAACGAAAAGGACATTGCGTCTCGGAACACGCCTGCCGTTGCGGCGAATAGCTCTTTGAAAAAAGAAAGCGCGTATGGCGTGACATGAATAAAGACAACGGCAACTTTGCTAAGAAAGCAGACTGTCCATTGCGCGCGCGGCATGCAAAGGGGGCGCTCTGCGCGGCTTTCACGGCTGTTGCTTTCGCGATCTCGGCGACTTCGCTTGGCGCTGGGCAAGCTTCCCTGGCGGCTACGCCGTCAGGCTTGAAGGGTCTGGATCCTCTGACGCTAAGCGCGACTGTGCAACATCCGCGCGAGCCGGAGACGGTTGCGGCTTTTGGCGCCATTGCCAGACGCAAAGAGATCGCACCTTACGCAAACTGGCTATCGATGCTTGAACGTCAAGAACAGGGCATGCAGGATGCAAAGGATGCGAAAAAATATGCGGCGTTTCTCGATCAGTTCGAGGTTTATGCGCATGAACCGCTGAGAAAAATGGCGCAGGACGTCAATACGCGCGTTCTTGGCCTTATTTCTTATAAATTCAAGCTTTATCCGAATCCGGATGCTTACTGGGCCGCGCCCGTGCAGACGGTTCAGGCAGGCATGGCGGAGTGCAAGGCTTATGCAGTTTTGCAATATGCCATCATGCGCCACTTGGGCGTGCCGGAAAACAGGCTGGTCATGGCCTTTGTCAATGCCAGCGGTTCCGACAAGGGAACCAGCCATCTTGTGTTATTGATGAACGTGGCAAAAGACGGATCAAAACAAGACTTCGTTGTCCTGAATGACGGAGGCCCCGTGGTTGATGCAAGTCTTTATGCCCGGCCTCAAGGGGCAAACGGCATCTGGTCGAAGCCATATGTATTTTTTGATGCGCTCAATCAGCATGCGGCGTGGTTTACGCCATTGTATGATAAGGTTTATGGGGCCAAGGTTTCGCCGAAATCCAAACCTGATGCCCCCACATCTAAAAAACCTTAAAGACATCGCTATTAACTCAGATAATTTACAGAAAATTATTTTATTTATTTAAATATCTGATATTTAAATATTTTAAAGAATAATTGATTTATTGACGTAATAATAAAATGAGTCAATAATGCAAAAACTTAAGCAAAAATAATAATACGGAATAACCGAATGAAAGAAAATAAGGCGCATTCGTTTTCAGGCGCGCCGCAGGCAAAAAAATCCGGTTTAAAACCGCGCATGAAAGGATATCTCTGTGCGGCTTTCGCGAGCGTGGCTTTGGTGTGCGGCGGCTGTAGCACTGCGCCGGTGACGCCCGCGCCGCGACCGCAAAATATCTCATCATCTGCGCAATATCCGGATTTACCTGAGACGGTGACGGCTTTCGGCGAAGTGGCCTACCGTGCCGCAAGTTTGCAAAATAATGACTGGCAGGCCATTGCCGCCCGGCAGAAAGCCGGCATGAGCAACGTTAAAAACGCGCGTAAGTATGATGTTTTTCTCGACGGGTTCAACATTTACGCGCAAGAACCGCTGAAGAAAATGGCGCAAGACGTCAATGCGGGAGTTGTTAAATACATCGCCTATAACGACAACCTTTATGGCAAGGCTTCCGGTTTTTATTGGGCGGCGCCGGTGCAGACGGTTTTGTCGAAGGCGGGTGATTGCAAGGATTACGCGACCTTGCAATACGCTATTTTGCGCCATCTGGGTGTGCCGGAAAACCGTCTCATGGTCACCCTTGTCAGCGCGAGCGGGTCGAGCAAGCAACCGGATCATGTGGTTTTGCTTTTGAACGTCGCGCCCAAGGGAGCGGCGCAGAATTTCATCGTTCTCAACGACGGCGGCGCGGTTGTCGAGGCCAGTCGGTATGTTCTCCCGCTGCGGGTGTATGGGTGGAAAAAGCCATACGTCTTCTATGAAGCGGCGAACCAGAGTGGCGTTTGGCTGACGTCTTTGGGCAAGAAGCTTTATGTTCCTGCGTCCGTGCCACCCGCGCTTGCGCAGATTTCATTGCAATAAAAGAGGCATGTCCGGTGTGCGGTTCCGCCGTTCTCCATCCGGCAGGCGAACGGCCTCTCACGTTCGATTGACAGCTTTTGCATTGTGAGTGACAATAAGACGCCTAAAAAATCACATCAGAAAGAGCGCCTGCAATGAAAAAGAAGCTCAAAATCGTTAAAGACAGCAGACCGTCACGCGTCGAGGCCGAACGGGCAGTGAAAACCCTGATCGAGTATATCGGCGAGGACGCAGAGCGCGAGGGCGTGCGCGAAACGCCGCAGCGCGTCGTCAAGGCGTTCGATGAATATTTTCACGGATACGGGCTCGATGCGGCGGAAATTCTCTCCAAAACATTCCGCGAGGTCGGGGATTACGGCGGGCCAGTGCTGGTGAAGAACATCAAGGTGCAATCGCGTTGCGAGCACCATCTTGCGCCGTTCATCGGCCATGCGCATATCGCTTACGTGCCGGACGGGCGCGTTGTCGGCCTGTCTAAATTGTCGCGGCTGGTCGACGCATACGCTAGCCGCATGCAGACGCAGGAACGGCTCACCGAGGAAGTGGCGAACGCGCTCGAAAAGTATCTCAAGCCCAAAGGCGTCGCGGTGATGATCGAGGCGGAGCACTTTTGCATGAAACTCCGCGGCGTCGGCGAGGACCACGCGCTCACCGTTACGACCCGCTTTGGAGGCATTTACAAGAAGGACCGCGCCGCGCGCGAGAGTTTCCTCAAGCTGACTGCCGGAGGCTCCTAGGACCAATCGACATATAGGATTCCAATAGAACATTGGATGTGATTCACTGACCTTAACCGAGGGAGGTTTTGATGGTGAAGCGCTATGAAGTGTCTGATAAGCAATGGAAAAAGATAGAGGG
>JAJZVA010000001.1 GCA_021845905.1 Pseudomonadota bacterium | reverse complement strand
CGGATGCTCGCTGCCCCGTTCCAACGCGGCGACCAGAGCGAGAAGTTTATCCTCGCTTATGCCTTCGGCGGTTATAATTTTGGTCACTGCCGGTTTTCCCTCGGTCAGTGTGCCGGTCTTGTCCACGACCAGCGTGTCTATTTTCTCCATACGTTCCAGTGCTTCAGCGTTTTTAATCAGTACGCCCTCCTGCGCGCCGCGCCCGACGCCGACCATGACCGACATCGGCGTGGCAAGGCCCAAGGCGCACGGGCAGGCGATGATCAGCACGCTGACGGCGGCGATCAGGGCGTAACTGAAGGCCGGAGACGGCCCGAAAGCCGCCCATGCGACGAACGCGATCAATGCGCAGAGAATGACGGCGGGAACGAACCACGACGACACCAGATCAGCCAGCTTCTGGATCGGCGCGCGGCTGCGTTGCGCCTGCGCCACCATATCGACGATCCGCGACAGCATGGTATCGGCGCCGACTTTGTCTGCGCGCATGACGAAACTGCCCGCCTGATTGATCGTGCCACCAATGACCACCGCGCCGGATTCCTTTTTCGCGGGCATTGACTCGCCCGTGATCAGCGATTCATCCAGCGTGCCGCTGCCTTCCGTGATGATGCCGTCCACAGGCACCTTGCCGCCTGGGCGGACGCGCAGCAGGTCGCCGGTTTTGACCTGATCGAGGGAGATGTCTGCATCCTTGCCATCCGCGCCGACACGTAGTGCCGTCTCTGGCGCGAGTTGCAGCAGCGCCTTGATCGCGCCGCCGGTGCGCTCCCGTGCGCGCAGTTCCAGCACCTGCCCCATCAATACCAATACCGTGATCACGGCAGAGGCCTCGAAATAGACCGCGACAGCGCCCTGATGCCGGAAAACGGGCGGGAACACGTCCGGCGTGACCGTTGCGACGATACTGTAAAGCCAGGCTATACCGGTGCCCATGGCAACTAGCGTGAACATGTTCAGGCTGCGGTTGACGAGCGACGCCCAGCCGCGTTCGAAGAACGGCTTGCCCGCCCACAAGACAACGGGCGTGGCCAGAACCAGCTGGACCCAGTTGGATGCTGCGGGCGGCAGGAGAGAAAGCTTGAAGAAATGTCCACCCATTTCCAAGATGAACACCGGCAGGGTCAAGACCAGACCGACCCAGAACCGCCGCGACATATCGGCCAGTTCCGGATTTTCCGCCTCGCCGCCCGTGGCCATTTCCGGTTCCAGACCCATGCCGCACAACGGGCATGATCCCGGTCCATCCTGCCGAATTTGCGGGTGCATCGGGCAGGTATAAACAACAGGCCCGCTGAGAGGAGTAGACGGCTTTTCCGATGCGTCATGATGGCGATGTCCGTGATGACAGCAATGCGCTTCCCCTTCCGCTTTGCCATCCTGTTCCGAACTTTTCTCCGCACCTCCAGAGGCCTTTTTCGGCACCAGCGTCATATTACAAAGCGGACATGACCCTGGCTCCTCCTGCCGGATTTGCGGATGCATCGGACAAGTATAAATGATAGAACCGCTGGACGGCGCGGACGTTTTTTCCGGCGCTTCATGGTTGTGCTGTCCATGGTGGCAGCAATGTGCTTTCTGTTCTGTCATTGTCATTGTTTCCTTTCATCCTCTGGATACAAAAATATCCGAAACACTTTATTTTAAATGCCTGTCCGAGACGGCACTTGATCTATATCAAATCATCAATGCCTACGTCTGTTTATCAAGCCCCTGTCCCGATAACCGCATATGCATCCGAACCAATACGGAATAAATGACCGGCGTTGCAATCAGAGACAGCGGCACCGAGAAAATAAGCGCGCCTATCACGGCTATGCCCAGCGGCTGCAACATCTGGGCGCCAGCGCCGGCCCCATACGCCAGCGGGAGCATGCCAAGGGCGGCGGCCAGAGAGGTCATCAGCACGGGCTTGAGCCTGCGATGTCCAGCGCACACGAGCGCTTCCTGCAGTTCCATGCCCTGATCCCTCATCTGACGCGCATAATCAAGAACAAGGATGCCGTTTTTCGCCACGATGCCGACGCCGATGATTGCCCCAAGGTAGGAGACGATATTGAGCGTGATGCCTGCCGTCCAAAGACCGAGCAACGACCCGAGAAGCGTGAGCACCGCGCCGATGACAATGGCGACCGGTTCGTAAAACGAACGGAATTCGATCACCAGAACAGTGAAGACAAGCAGAATGGCCGCAAGCAATACGGTGAGCAGATTTTTAAAAGATGCCTGCTGAAGCTTGTACTGCCCGCCATATTCGACCGCGTCGGCAGGCAACCATTTATCGCGGCTCAAAACTGCCTTAATTTCGCGCATCGCCGTGCCGAGATCAACGCCCTGCAGACGCGCGGAAACAATGTCGTCCTGTCGCAGATTCTGCCGGTCCAGTTCCACTTCATTGGGGCTCACGCTGACAGATGCAACCTGCTGCAGCGTCACGATGGCCCCGTTCGGCGTGCGGATCGGCAGTTGCCGCAGGTCCGATATATCACTGACCCGTGATCGATCTGCCAATACGCGTATATTCACGACGCGGTCGCCTTGAATAACGAAGGAAGATATTTTTCCCAGCAAAACATTATCAACTGCATCGGCGATGTCTTGAGCCGTCAACCCATAACGCGCGGCGGCAGCCCGCCGCACCTGAAAATCAATAGTGGGGCCGCTGACCGTAAGCCCGTCAAAAGTATCGACGATGCCCGGAATCTTCCGGATCTGCTCTTCGACGCGCGGCGCGGTTTTTTTGAGCCATGCGAGATCCGGAGAGAACAGCTTGATCTCGACCGGATAAGGCGCGAGTTGCAGATCCCCGACCAGATCGCTCAGAAACCCTTTGATATCCCAGCGTACCATCGGGAACCGCTTGTCGAATTGTCCGCGAATACGGTCCATCACTTCATCCGACGTATGCTTGCGGTCCGGTTTCAGCTTAATGAGATAGCTGCCGACGTTCGGCTCGTTGAGGAACGGCCCGAGTTCTATGCCCAGCTCGCGCGAATAGCTTTGTACGTCGGGATCGTTTCTAATGATTTTTTCAGCCTGATCGAGCACCCGCGACGTCTCCTGCAGGCTTGTTCCTGGAAGGGCCGTAAAGTCAATGTCGAAACCGCCTTCATCAAAGCTGGGCAGAAAATCCGTTTCTATGTGCTGATAGACGAAGATGGAACCGAGCCCGATAACGACGCAGGCGATAAGCGTCAGAGCCGTATGCCGCAACGCCCCACGCATGGAGGCTTCGTACAGACGCAGTATCCGTTTCAATATAGGCCCGTCCTCTCCGTTCATCTTCCGCGTATCGCGAATGAGCCAGGTTGCGATGGCGGGCGTCAGCGTCACGGCCAAAAGCAGGGACACAAGCAATGCGACAACCATCGTAATCCCCAATGCGCGGAAAAATACACCTGCGATGCCCGTGAGATACGCAAGCGGCAGAAAAACCACCACCGGCGTCAGCGTCGAGCCGACGAGCGCCGTCAAAATCTCGCCCATTGCTTCCTTGAGTGCCTCCAGACGCTTGCTGCCAAGGGCGATGCGATGCACGATCGCCTCCACGACGATAATGGCATTATCGATGATCAGGCCGATTGATGCGGCAATACCGCCCAGCGTCATCATGTTGAAATTCAAGCCCGCGATCTTCATGGCGACGAAGGTGATGAGCACGGAAATGGGAATGGTCACAATGGCGGTCCAGACGCTTCCCCAACTCTTCAGAAAGAAGAAAAGGATTACGGCGGAAAGAATGAGGCCGAAGATAACGGAACTCCATACATTACTCACGGAGTCTTTCACAAACGAAGACTGGTTATAAAAGAAGGAAAGATGAACGTCCGGCGGCAGCTCCCGGTGAAGCTGCTTGATATCACTCCGCAATGCCGCGGAAATTGCCGTGATGTTGCTGTCGGTATGGCTTTCTATATCGAGCAACACGGCCGGACGCCCCTGCGCCGTGACGCTTTTATAGGCCGGCGCGGGCGCGCGCACCACCTGCGCGACATCCGATACGCGGATCGGGTAGCCGTCGCGGTCGGCGATGACGATGTTGCCGATATCCGCCGGAGAATGAACGCGCCCGTCCACGGTCGCCAGATACAGGCGGTAATTGCGCACCATGAGACCGACTGACGCAATCAGATTGCTACGCTTGAGCGCCGCGCTCACGTCCGTGATGGCGAGATGCGTTGCGCGAAGCTTTTGTAGATCAACCACGACATGGTACTCGGGTCTGCGGCCGCCCACGATCTCGACCTTGGAAACACCGGGGATTTGCAGGAAAAGCGGCTTCACCGTATAGGTTGCAAGCTTCCACAAATCCATCTGGTTTTGCGTCTTCGAGGTCATGGAGATGCCGATGATGGGATAACTCAGCGTGAACCCGACGCGCGACGCTTCGACATCGGAGCCGGCCGGCAAACCGCTCTGGATCTCCGACAGCTTGCCGAGAACATAGAGTTCCGCGCGGTGCATATCTGTTCCCCACGAAAACTCCACGTTGACGATGGCCGCGCCGCGCGTTGTTGTCGACAGGACGGTTTTGACGCCCGGAATGCTTTTGAGCGTTTCCTCGACGGGCCGCGTAATCGTGGCCATCACCTGATTGGCCGGCATGATCCCGTTGTTGATGTTGACGACGATGCGCGGAAACGCCGTTGCCGGAAACACGGACGACGGCATGCGCAGCGCGGCGAAAACGCCCGCAAGGCACAAAATGAGGGCAAGGAAAACGATGGCAAGCTGGTGCCGCGCCGTAAAGCCCGCCACAGGTGAGGAATCAGGTTTCATTGCGCATTCTCGATCTGGATGGAAGTATGCGCCGGCAGACCATAAGCGCCGGTGGTCACGACCGGCGTGCCTTCCTTCAGGCCGGAGCCGCTCACCTCTATCCAGCCGTTCTCATGCAGTCCCACCTGCACGCGTACCTGATCTGCTTCGTTTCCGTGTATCACCGAGAGAACGCCCTTGCCGCCAAGGCCTCTGATGACGCTTTTGTCCGGCGCGACAAGACTGTCCTTGTGCACCGCCGTCGTGATATGAAGCCTGACATATTGGCCGACCTTAAATCCGTGACCTGTCGGCAGCGCGGCCCACACCATCACCGCGCCGTCTTTCGGATCGACGGTGGGACTGATATAGGAGAGTTGCGCCGATACGGGCGGCGGACCCTGAATATCCACCGGCTGGCCTACGGCGAGTTGTGCCGCCTGCTGCGCGGGGATGTCCGCCCGAACGACAAGCCGGTCAAGATCCATGATATCCGCCAACACCGTTGTCGGCGTTACGGCCGCGCCGGGCTTGACGTTGACGCTGACGACTGTCCCCGTAAAAGGCGCCGTCACCTGCAGCAACGCGAGTTGCGCCTCCGCGTTCTGCAAGGTTTTCAAAGAGGCATTGTGGTGCGCATAGAGCGTCTTCAAGCGGTCGACTTCCTGTGCGGCGTACTGTTCCGTCATCGAGTCGGAATTCAATAGCGCCAGTATCTGTCCGCGCTGGACAGTCTGCCCCTCCGTGACCTCGACTTTTGTCACGACGCCCGTCACGGCGGCGGCAACGTTCGCCTCGGCGGCAGGTGTCTGTGCCGTCGCGGGCGCAGGTGCGATAACACCATATCCGTCAACATATTGACGCATGGTCATGCGCTTGAGATGGCCTTCCTGCACGGTTATATCCGCCTGAGCCGTGTCTGGTGCATCTGAATCGGCAAAGGCGTGACGGGGCGCGCCATATAACATGCCCGCACTGAATCCTATGCTGGCCGCAACGAGGATAGCGATGAACTTACGCGACATCATGGTTTCTCCTGATTTGTTGTTCCGTCCTCTGCCGCGCGAAGCGTGGCGGGAGGAAGAGTTAAGGGGCTTTGCACGGCATCTTCCAACTGTCCAAGCGCCTGCTGGGCTTTAATCCGCGCCTGAAGGCGGTTTCTGACGCCGGCGGCAACGGCAACCTTGGCATCGACGAGGTTAAGAGGCTGCAGTTCGCCCGCTTTCACCTGCGCGCGTACGGAATCAAGTTTTTGGCGCAGATTGGCCAAAAGCCCGTCCGTGGTTTTCAGCACAGCGAGCGCGGAGCGGTATTGGACAAGAGCGCTATTGACCTGTTCAAGAGCATCCGCCTGAACGGTCAGAAAATGCGCCGCGGCGAGCCTGCGCTTCGCTTTGGCCTCGGCGATCGGCCCTTGGTTAAGATTCAGCACGGGAATCGGCAGGCTCAGCCCGAGCTGCCACGCGCTGTCGCGTGAAAATTGCGAATTCCACGCATATCCGGGTCCCAGATGCAGATCTGGCCACTGGCGGGCGATTTGCAGCTTCAATTCCGACTGGCTGGCCGCATATCTCTCGAGCGCCGCCCGCAAATCCGCCCTGCCCAGCAAAGCCTGACGCCGCATCCGCGACGACGCGTTTGTTTTGGGGAGGTGTTTAAAGGCGGCGAAAGAAAGTTTGATCTTCTCGAGCGCGTGCGGCGGGATGCCGATTACCCCCGCCAGCCTGATTTGCGCCTGCTCAGCGGCGCCGATCGCCTTTTGCCGCGACAGAGTCGTGGTATCGAGAGCGGCGTATGCCTCGGTCAGCAGATATCCCGGCTGCATGCCAGCGTCAACCTGACCTTCTGTCAGTTTGACCACGCGTTGTTGCACGGCCTCCTCCCGCCCGAGCAGCTCTTCGGCTTGTCTAGCCGCGTACAAATCGAGCAGAGCCGTCCGCAAACGGCTGCGCACGGCCCAGACTTTCCCGACAAGCTCCCATCGCGATGCCGCGGAAAGATGCCGTGCCGCGGCTATGCGATCCCCGCGCTTGCCGGCGGTTTCGATTGTCCAGTCCGCCGTGACGGGAAGTATCCATGGCACCGGCGCGTTCGGAACCCCGTTATCATACCCCGGGGTAAACGCGACAGACGGGTTCGGTCGTTCCGCCGCCGTGCTTTCTGCGGCTTGTGCGAAGAGCAATCTGGCGCGGGCCTCGGCAAGAGAGGGCTCATAATAAAATGCGGCCAACGTAAGGGCTTTCATATCCCAGGCATCGCCCACAAGCGGCATGGAGACGTGGTTCTTGGCAAAAAAGGCGCGTAAGCCGGGGGCGGAAAGAGAGCGATCCTGAAAAGCGGCAAGCGACTTTTGCGGCACAAGCGGATGCGGCACATAATGCGCACAACCGGAAACAAGTCCGAGCGCGATCAGGCAGCATAGCCGTATTGTGTTGGTCGTTGTCGCGAAATTTTTAACGAAGATACGTTTCATGGAGGTTTCCCTGTGCAAGCAGAATACAAGCATAGCCGCGCGAAAGCGCGGCGGCGGAAACCTGAATTAAATCCGGAGGCGTTGTGTGGTCAGAAAAATGGGCGCGGAGGAAGCGGGCGGACTGCCGTCAAAGGGCGGGCCGCGGATAACGGACGTGCGGGCCAGCGCAGACGTCCATGCGGGTTGTTCAGACGCAATCGCGAAACCGGCGGAGATGCTGTTTTTCAAAACGACCTTGCCGCTGCCCACCTTCTCGGGAAGCTGCATGGAGGCTTTATGGCAGTCGTGCGATTGTTTGCTTTTACCGTTATGATTAAAAACAGAATGGACGGCATGAGGATGAAAAGCAGCCGCTTGCGCCATGTCTCCATGGCAAAAGACCATGGTCGAAACGACCACGGCGAAAATCACAAAACTGGAAAAGACATTCCTCATCGTTCCACTCTATATCACGCAAGTTAACAAAATCAAGCGTCTTGATTTTATTGGCCTTTATTGACCCTATTTTTCGAGAGCGTCCAGAATCGGGCAATTTTTCCCCGTTCCCGAAGGGCACTTGGCAGGCATATTTTCCAGCGTTTTCAGGATTTTTTTCAAATCGGAAATCTTGCCCTTCACATCTGCGATACGCACCTGCGTTACAGTGCGAATTGTACCCCGTCAGGACTTGTTAGGGTCAAAACCCAATAAATTTCTTGCGATATGAATCGGATAGTGATTCTCTGGATGCTGGGAGGATCACATCATGAGAAAAAACTTGTTCTGGCTGACTGACGATCAATGGAAAACGATGGTGCCACACCTGCCGACGGACGTGCGCGGCAAGGCGCGGGAGGATGACCGGCGCATCATCAGCGGCATTATCCACGTGCTAAAAAGCGGTTGCCGCTGGTGTGACTGCCCGCCGGAATACGGGCCGCACACAACAGTTTACAACCGCTTCGTTCGCTGGGCGAAGCGCGGCGTGTGGGAGAGAATGTTTCTTGCCCTCGCACAGCGCGGAAGATCAACACACACGCAGATGATTGATTCCACGCACGTCAAGGCGCACCGTTCGGCGTCGGGCGGAAAATGGGGGAGCAAAAACAGGCGGTTGGACGTTCGCGCGGCGGACGCAATACGAAGATACACGCAATCGCAGATGCTAAAGGCCGTCTTCTCTCCATCCTGCTGACAGGCGGTGAAGCGCATGACTGCCCAGTTGCGGAGCGCTTGATCCGCCGGACGAAAGCCGCGAAAAAGTTTCTCGGAGACAAAGCCTATGACAGCGCGGAACTGCGCAAGAACCTGAAAGCGCGCGGTGCAAAACCCGTCATCCCAAACCGCTGCAACAGGAAACAGCCGTTCTCCTTCAATAAAACCGCGTACAAGGAACGCCACCGCATCGAAAATTCCTTTGGCAGACTCAAGGATTTTCGGCGTATCTTCACTCGATACGATAGATTGGCCAGAAACTTCCTGGCCTCCGTATTCCTCGCCGCAACTATTGTGTGGTGGATTTTATGAGTCTGGACCCTAGCCAGTACAACTACTTACCTGCCCTGATCTTCGAGAGCATCCAGTATAGGGCAGTCCTGGCCTTTGCCCGACTGGCATTGTTCGGCCATGCTTTGCAGCGTCTTTAGGATTTTTCTGAGATCTGATATCTTGCCTTTGACATCCCGGATGTGCGCCTCTGTCATAGCACTAATATCGGCACAGGTGTAAGTGCGTTTGTCCACGATATCCAACATCCCGCGGATTTCAGAGATGGAAAACCCCAGTTCCCGGCAACGGCGGATAAAATGGAGCCTCTTCACGTCTTCCGCTCCATAGAGGCGATACCCTTTTTGCGTCCGCGCCGGTTTTCGCAAGAGACCCGCTTTCTCGTAATAACGGACTGTCTCAAGGTTACAGCCGGTTTTTTCCGCCAGAACGCCACGCGTGTATCCCTGCCGTTTCATTTTTTCTTGACCTTGTATTAACTACAGACTTTATCTTTAAAGTATAACACGAAAAGGAGAACAGGCAATGAAAGTGGAATTGATTTACTTCGATGGCTGTCCGAACGCGGAGCAGGCGCACAGCAACCTGAAAAAGGCTATTGAAAACACAGGTTGCGGCTGTCGCATCACAGAATGGAAAAGCGGAGATGAAAAAGCGCCCGATTACGTCCGGCAATATGGTTCTCCTACGATTCTCATCGATGAAAAGGATATCGCAGGAGGCCCGGGAAACTGTTGTGCCTCAGATTCTTGTCGTATTTATGAAGGTGGGGTTCCCTCCGTCGAAGCTATACAGATGGCATTGAGAAAAGGATCGCAAACGCCATGACGACACGGTCGGAAATGGATAAAAGCAGCGAAGGAACAAAATACGCCGGCGGTGTCAGCGCGCTGATCGCTGGTGGTCTTGCCGCGATTCTCGGCTCGGCCTGCTGCCTCGGCCCGCTTATTCTGGTGACCATTGGCGTGAGCGGCGTCTGGATCGGCAATCTCGCGCAGCTCCAACCCTACCATTGGTTCTTTGTCGGCATTGCGTTGATGGCCCAGTTTCTGGCTTATCGAAAAATCTTCCGGCCTGCGCAGTCCTGCAAGGCTGAAAAGATCTGTGCTAGGCCACAAGTCCGCGTAGCGTACAAGATAATGTTCTGGGTCGTTTTTACGCTCGTTGTGATCGCGTTGGCATATCCTTACATTCTTCCACTATTTTACTGATTGACAAGGAGAATAACGATGAGAAATATTGTAAAAACAGCTGCTGTAATGCTTGTTTTTTATGCGGTACCCGCTCAGGCGGCGATGCAAACGGTAACCCTTGCCGTCAGCGGAATGTACTGTCCAGTATGCCCGATCACTGTCAGAAAGGCGCTGGATAAGGTGCCGGGCGTGGAAAAGGTCTCCGTCAGCCTTGAGAAAAAGGAAGCGATCGTGACCTTCGATAATGCAAAAACAAATTCAAAAGCATTGATAGAAGCCACAAAGGACGCAGGCTATCCCTCCACCGTGGAACGGTGACTTCAAGACGATTACACTACCTACATCAATATTCGTTAACTTGCCGCTCTACCGCATCAAAAGACGTTTCTTCGAAAAGTCCGCCCAACATCATATATCGCCCATGCCCCGCCGGAGTTTCTGACCATGTGGCGGCCAGAGGAGAAGGCATGGCTCCGTTCCGTTTGGGATAGCGCCGATTTCAAGGATTTTGTGCAGACGCACATAGACCTTGTACGCCAGCTTACCCATGAGCCGCGAGGCGAGAAACGGACAGCATTGGTCAAGGCGCTTTATGCCTTGCCATAGGCCAAAAATTAACAAAAGGTTAATTTTCTGCGCTGGGTTCAGGCAGCGGCGATAGCCCTTGACGGCATCCACATCGGCGGACGGTTGGCGCGTATCCAATCTGCGGAAGGTTGGTCAGGGGTATTCAGGGGGCATGAAAGCCGCCTTGAACCGAAGATGTCCAGAAGGGCGCGGAAGCCCTTTTCGGTTGTACCGCCGCCGTGCGGGGTCATGGGGTCTGGGGAGATTGAAGGCTCTCCAAGGGGTGGGATGCAACGGGCGGGGTTTTACCCTGCCCTTGCCAAGCTCGGGATGGGACGACTCGAAACGCCAGTTTCAGGTGTCACCATCCACAGCTTGCCATACACGCGCAAGTGGCGCGTCCTGCGGAAAAATAATTTTTGCAACTTTGTTGCTCGCCGGAAAACGGCGGTGTAGAGCCGAAAACTCTCTGCGAGTCACGCGGTTAGACATACCCTGTGGCTGTCTTCGCGTCAAGTTTCTGGGACGCTTGTGCGGCGCACAAGTAACTCTTTTTAAACTTTGGTTAATGAACGCTTGATAGCCTGAAAGTATAAGCAGAGCCAAAAAATGACTCGTTACCAAGGGCGTAATTGACGCTTTTAAACTTGGTAATTTTATGACCCGTTAATCTCTATCTGCAACCCAAGGGAGGGGCGCATGACAGATGAAACGGAAGAAAAAGCGGATAATGCGGAGAACGAATACTCGATGTTTTTCTCCCTGCGGATTACGCCCGCGCAAAAACGCAAGCTGGGCGCGGACGCGGGTTCCATGACCTTGGGGCAGTATGTCCGGCATTGCCTGTTCGAGAACCCCACCCCGCAAAAACGGGTGTTCCGCCGTCCGGTGCAGGACGAGCAAGCCCTGACGCAACTGCTCGGGGCGCTCGGCAAAGGGCGGCTGTCGAACAACCTGAACCAGCTTGCCAAGGCC
This sequence comes from Pseudomonadota bacterium, assembly GCA_021845905.1. GTDB lineage: Bacteria > Pseudomonadota > Alphaproteobacteria > Micavibrionales > UBA2020 > PALSA-926. Next base: position 285,159 of record JAJZVA010000001.1, on the reverse strand, counting down.
GCCCATAGCGGGTCTTTACCCCTCTCTAATGAGACGGAAAAAGCCCTCCAGACGGCCTGCGCCGAAGTCACGGAAATAAGGTCTTTAGTCGTCAAGGCTCTTGGGCTAGAACCGGAAAAGAGATAACGGAACAAGGAGTTTTTGCTGAGTGGAAACGACAATTCAAGATGAAGTGCTATTGCTGACCTGCCTTTCTCATTGGCTTACAGTAGTGGCAAGAGGAACATATGAAGCGGGAACTGAAAACGTTCTCAAGCCATCGGTTTTACGTGCTTATAACGAAGTACAGCATCGTGTAACAGCAGCAATACGGGACAGACTTGAAGAGCATGATGCGATTCCGCTACGGGATATATTTGAAATGATAGATATACTGGGTAAAAAATATGAAGAAGCAGATAATATTAATTTCCTTTTTGAACAAACTTTTCGTTGTTGTGGCAAGCAAAAACAACATTTTAATTTCCAGTAAAGGATGTAAAAAATGATCCTCAAGGCCAGTCAGAGGGCGAACAGCGCGGAACTGGCCAAACACCTGCTCAACGGCGACGACAACGACCATGTGACGGTGCATGAAATCAGAGGGTTTATCTCGGACACCTTAGAGGGAGCGTTGCAGGAAGCCTATGCCATGAGCCGTGGCACGCGGTGCGAGCAATTCCTGTTTTCCCTGTCCTTAAACCCGCCGGAAGACGCCGACGTGCCGATTGAGGATTTTGAAGCGGCAATCGAGGAAATCGAGAAAAAACTGCTGTTATTGGGACAACCCCGCATCGTCGTCTTCCACGAAAAGAACGGGCGGCGGCATTGCCACGTCGTCTGGTCGCGCATCGACACGGCAAAACTGGTCGCCGTGAACATGGCGCACTTCAAAAAGAAGCTCATGGACGTTTCTCGCGGCCTCTACCTCCGGCACGGCTGGAAACTGCCGAAGGGGATGCAGCGCGGCGAGCGGCGCAGCCCCTTCCACCTGACGATGGAAGAACACCGTCAGGCCGTGCGCCTTGCGGAAGACCCGCAAGCCATGAAAACCCTGTTCAAGTCGGCATGGGAGCAATCCGACACCTTGAAAACCTTCGTCGTGGCGTTGCAGGAGCGCGGGTTCCTGCTCGCCAAAGGCGACAGGCGCGGGTTTGTCGCCTTGGACATGGCGGGCGGGGTGTATTCCCTGACGCGGTGGATTGATATTGGCACGCGGGAATTGAAAACCCGCTTGGGCAAGCCGGAAGCCTTGCCCACGGTCGATCGGGCAAAGGCCTATCTCGCCGAACGCATGGGCGAGAATTTGCAAAAATATCTCGCCGACGCCAAGCGGCGAGCAAAAGACGTTCGCGCACCTCTGGTGCGGGAAATCCGCCTTCTTGTCCACCATCAGCGCACGGAACGTGCCGCGCTGATCGAAAGGCAAGAAAAACGCTGGGCGCAAGAAACCCGTGCGCGGGCGGAGCGCCTGCCGCGCGGGTTCAAGGGCATCTGGCACAAGGCCACGGGCGCATATAAAAAAGTCCGCGCCCTGAACGAGGCCGAAACACGCGCTGCGCTTGAGCGTGATAGAAAAGAGCTTCACGCGCTTGTCCGGTCGCATCTTCTTGAGCGTCAAGACCTGCAAAAGACGGTCAACCGATACAAGGAAGAACACAAGCGCGAGGCCACACGCATCCGACGCGAGATTGCGCGGTATGTTTCCACGGCGGCGGAGCCTCCGCAACCCGCCAAACTTGTTGAAACCATACCGATTGCGGAGAAGATGGCCGAGGTTCAGAGCAAAATCGCCCTGTTGTCAGGGGATTTGACGATGCTGCAATCCGCGCTTGAAAGCGCCCTCATCACCGACGAAATGCGCGGCGCAATCCGCCGGATGATCGAGCGCACCCTTGAAACCCTCCATATCAAGGCGGCGGAAGAAAAAGAATACCAAGAGAAACGGCATGAAAAGGAAGTGGCCGAAAAACAAGCCCTGTTGAACCAGTATATCCGCCAATATGCGGAATTGAAGGTCAGGCAGGAAGAGGAAGCCAGAAAAATCGAGGCCAACAGGCAGTTCTATTCCATCATCATGAACATGAGCTATGCCCTCAACGGCGTTCCGCTCTGGCCTGTCTCCGTCATGTCGCCGCCGCCGGACAAGCGCCTTGACGAAAGGGCGTTCACGGCGACATTGCGCCAGAGAAGCAACAGAGACTTGCTTTCCACCGTCACGCGGCGATACGTCAGGCCGAAAATCGACCCGCCTATGGCGACGGTCAACCTTCGCACAAGCGTTCTTGAGGTGAAAGAAATCCTCCTCCGAGCGGGCCTGCGTCCTGACAGCAATGCCCGCGCCGCCAAGCCGGAGAAATCCCGCAAGGCCTCCGCAACATTTAACGCACAGCGGAGGCCGTCATGACGTGGGAGCAGTCAGACAGTTTCGTTATCTCCGACGTCATAGAATGGACGGAGGCGATCTGGCCGCGCCGGACAACAAGGCGGCGCAAGATCAAGCCTCGCCCCGTCGGCAAGCAAAAGGTCATCGCACAAATCACAGAGATTGACGGCGACTTTATCAAACTCACCGTCCTGAAATCCGAACTCCTCGAAAACCTTGTCGCCAAAGAACTCCTTCCGCACAAAGTCGGCACCGTCATCACCAAAAAATGCGTCACCCTCCTGCGCGGCGAACCGCAGAGGCTGCATTGGTCGGAGGAAGATGTGAGAAAAGCGCTATTAACTGCCATTGACCAATGCTAAAAATAGCCTTATAAATCATCTATCATGCTGAAAAATAATAAGAATAAAGATTTGTCCTTGACAATATGTACCTTATAAGGTACATTTAAAACATAGGTGATAAAATGCAAAGTCAGCCTAAAAAATGTCCGGCGGCATTTTATCAGTCCCCCAATGGGTCCGAGCCTGTGCGGGAATGGCTACAAACTTTTCCGAAAACGGACAGGACCGTGCTCGGCAAGGATATTGCAACCGTCGAGTATGGCTGGCCCATCGGAATGCCCGTCTGCAAATTTTTGGGCGCGGGGCTTTGGGAGATACGCAGTTCCTTGCCCAGCAAGCGCGAGGCCAGGGTCATTTTCTGCGTAGTGAAAGAACGGATTATCCTTCTGCATGGCTTTATCAAGAAAACGCAGAAGACGCCCGCAAAAGAACTGAAACTGGCCGCAAGCCGTAAAAAGGAGATTGAAGCATGAAAAAGAAAGAAAAAGGAACAATCGGTTCATCCTTCGAGGATTTTCTTAAAGAGGATGGCACCTATGAAGAAGTCACCGCCTATGCCGAAAAGCGCGTTCTGGCATGGCAAATTCAGGAGGCCATGAAAGCTAAAAAAATCACCAAACAAAAAATGGCGGCGCGGATGCACACCAGCCGTACCCAGGTTGACAGGCTGCTTGATCCTAAAAACGACAAGGTTTCCCTTGAAACCATTCATCGCGCTGCCACTGCCGTTGGAAAGCGCGTTCGTATTAGCCTTGAAGATGAACTGAGGGTCTGATCGATAAACTATTGCCAGATGAATTTAAAGCCTGTTACTGAATTTCGCAGTAGCAGGCTTTAATACATTTATAAGCATCTATACACCAGCCTTTCACCCGCGATCAGTGTTTCGGTGTAATCCATACCGAGGTCGCGGGCGATGGCGTCGTAATCCAGATAGTTTTGGATGTTGGCTGGGATTTCGCCAAACAGGCCTTCGTCCACGAATTGCTCGGCCAGTTCGCGCAAAGTTTCTACTTGGTAGATGTCCACATCGAGATCGTCCGGATCGTCGATGCCGAGGGTGAATTTGTAGCCGCATTCTCCGACCGCAATAATGACTTTCTGCTTCTGGTGGTCATCCCATGTATCGCAGGCTTCGAGATAGGCCGGAAAGTTGCACTGGTCAACGCCAAGCGCTTTGAACAAGCAAGCGTCGATGCCTTCACCGTCAATGAATTGGAGTTCGTATTCCTCGACGATACCGCCGTAAGGATTGAAGTTTTTTGCGGCTTTTTGCGCGTAGTCTTCCGCGCTGTCGAAGTAAAATCCGGTGGCGGATATGTCGTAAGGCTGTGCATAGAGCGTTGTCATGGCGTATTCTCCTTCAGGCGGCTTGCTGTTGCAGGGTTTCGGCTTCCAGCATCACGTCGATGTAATTGACGGGGCCGCTGGCGGCGTCGATGATCGAGCGCGGAAGCGTGTGGGCGTAATGGCCGTGAGGCGCTATCGGCAACGGCGCGTCCGCGGGATAGATGCTCCGGACTTCGATGTGCGCCAGATCTTGTCCGGCGATGCCGGCAGGGAGCCAGCGGGGGTTGTAGGTGATTTCCAGCAGATGGCCGTTCCAGTCGAGCCGGTGGATTTCTGCGAAGCGTTTCATGGGCGTTTTTCCTTTGCTTGTTGAACCGTCCCCTTCGGGACAAGTCCCCGCCGTCACCCGCAAGGGCGCGGCGTCATACATAAAAATTGGGGGAGACCTTCAGGGGGAACCGATTTTTTTGTTGACGCCTCCAAGCGCCCGCGGGTGATACAAGGGGCGTCCAGAGCTGAAGGGGCGGTTTTGCAAAGAAAAACGCCGGTCGCGCAAACGGCAACCGGCGTTTTAAGGGAACGGTATTGGAGTTACCGCAGGATTTCCGGCAACCACCCCGTTCCGGCAAGTTCACGCTCCGCAAGGGCGGCAAGCTCGGATTTCTTGAGCTTCTCCCACGCAGGCGCCGACGGCTGGTCGCGTACTTCGGCCAGTGCTTGCAGGATCATCGGCTTCCGGATACGGCCAAAGCAGTTCTCCGCCGTGGGCGTAAACCATGCTTTCATGTCGAGATCAAGCGCCATGCCAAGCTGCCGCGCATGTTCCAGCCGCGGGCAACCGGCGCGGTCCGTCTTCTTCTGCACGGCATTGACCGTGCGGGCGACGCAGAACGCCAGAAGGTCGAGCAGCACCATCTGGTCCTGCTCAAGGCACCACTGCCAGAGATCATCCGGCGTGCCGGGGATGCGCTGCCCCCAGTTCTCGCGGGCCTGTTCAAGGCGTGTAAACGCCAGAGAACCCTCCGCGCTGTCGAGGGATTGCGGCTTTGCGATTAGTTCCAGAGCCGTGGCCTGACAGTGATCGAACACCTCCAGCGTTAGCGTGTAGACGATGGTCGCCAGCGCCTTGTCCGGTTTGTCCAGCAGGGCCGCGGCCAGCGCCGCCGATCTTTGCGCCGTCAGGCTTTCGACCAGAGAGGCGGAGAGACCGACAGGGGGTTGTTCCGTATCGGTCGCATCGGGTGCGTCAGTAGCATTGGCGTTTTTGGCTTTTCGTGCCTGCTTCGGCATATCCTCCGGTTTGACATAGCCGCGTTCGACCTTCACCTTGCCGTCATAGTCGATGGAAACCACGGCTCCCGCTATCGCTTTCTGTTCAGGTGTCCAGATGCCTTCACGGTCATCGAGTGCGGAGATCAGCTTGTCCAGTTCATCCAGACGTTTGCTTGTTTCTTCGGATTCATCGTCGTTTTCGTACAGGGCGTCGTATTCGGCCTGAAGCGCATCGAGATGTTCTTGCTCCCGTTCCGTCAGCGGAACGGGCTCGGGATAGGTGCGCCTGTACGCGGAACCGTCCTGATAACCGAACTCCGGCATGACCAGCAGCCATTTCCAGCCCTCGGCTTTGACGGATTTTGCCTTCTTTTCCAGCGTTTCGGCCACAAGCCTGTCCAGCAGGGCGGCATCCTCTATATATATGCCGCCGTTATCGTCGCTGAACAGGTCGCGCCGGACGGCGCCTCCGGCCTGTTCGTAACGCTTGAGGGTGATGAGCTTCACCCGCTTGTCGGTGACGGCAATCGCGTCCTCCGTCAGGGCGTCGCGGATGTCCCGCGCCTCGTTGCGGTCGGGGTCGTAATCCGCCAGTACCCGTTCCTGCGCCGCATGGTCGTCCGTCACGGCGAAGGCCATCACGCAGTCCAGTGTCAGATCGCCGTTTTTGAAAGCTTTCATGACTTTCGGGCTGACGCGGGCGAGCCTGAGCAGCTTTTGCACATGGGTTCCCGTGCAGCCGAAGCGGGCGGCTATGTCCGCCACCGGCATGCCCGCGTCGGCGAGATCGCGGAAGGCCGCGAACTGGTCTGCCGGGTGCATCGCTTCGCGCATGAAGTTCTCGGCGAGGCTCAGTTCCGTGGCGTTATCCGTATCCATGATACGGCATGGCACCGGAAAGGTTTCCCCGAGATCGCCGGATTTGACAAGCAGTTGCATGGCTTTGAGCCGTCTGCCGCCCGCGACGACGGAAAAGCTCCTGCCGTCCTTGCGCACGACGAGGTTCTGTTGCAAGCCGTGCGCCTTGATGCTGGCCGCCAGTTCCTCGATGCCGCTTTTGCTGCACATCTTGCGGACGTTGTCTTTCCACAGGGCAAGCTTGTTAAGGGGTATGTTTACGATATCGGTCATGATTATTACTCCTGAATAAGGGAGAAGAAAAGCGCCGTTAGGCGCTTTTCCCCTCGGTGGTTGTTGCGGATTGCGCCTTGGGCGGGAACGCCACGTAGCGGGTGTTGCCGATCAGGACGTTGAAGCCGCTGCCCTTGCTATGCCGGAAGGCCGCGCCGATGCGCTTGTTCTTGCCGTCCTGCGATTGCGAGAAAATATAAAAGGCAGGTGCCTGTTTTGTTTTGGTGGTCGTTGTTTCTGTCGTGGTGGTCATGTTCAGTCTCCTTTGTTTGCAATTACCCTTGCGGGCGATGCCTCCCCAAAGCCATGCGCAAGGGCGCAGAGTCATACGGGAAAATTGGAGGTGCCGCCGTTCACCTTGCCTGTGCAACAGGCGGCGGAGGAACCGAGGCTTCCCGTTGACTCGATGGGCGCCCGCGCATGGCAGGAGGCTGAAGACTGCACGCATGGGTGATTGCAAATCTTTAAAGGAGAGACATGGCCTGATCCGCGGGTACAGAACACGGCCCTGTAAACAGGTCACGAAAGCCTTATCGATACGGATGTTGTGCAAGGCGGCTCTACAGCGCCGCGCCGGTCATTGAGCGTAAAGGGCGACGCGTTCCGGTTATTCGGCATAAGTTTCTTCGTGAGACTGCCGCAGAGCTTCGTCATGAAGAGAAAATGAGTGCTTCTTTCCCACGATGATCACGTACTGCCCCTGATACTCCTGCCACGTCACGGCCTGTCCATTTGCATCCTGCATCGGTTCGGATTTATCGACGCAAGCCCTGAAGGGCTTCTCCACTGCGTTCCGCCTGAGTGCGCGCAACCGAACGCGCTGCCCTGTCTGCCGCATAAGGCCGCGATGGTCGTGGCCGGAAAAGACAGGAGCAGAAAATGTTTATCATCACGAAAGAAGAACTCGAACACATGACCGAAGCGCAACTGCATGCGCTGTATCACGGCATTATCGCCGATCTAACCCGCCGCAATCTCTCGGCAGCCGAATGCCCGCTGACGACGATCACGCTTGCAAACATCCAGACGGTTCTCCGCAGAAAACGGGCGCTCCGGCCCTGCGCGCCGCGCTTCTAACGCGGTGCTTCCTCACAGCCGCGCCGCCCCTGCGGCGCGGTTTTCTTTCACGGATGCTCGTCACAAAGGCTCCCTGACTGGCGTGAAATGGTGCGGCTGCCCGCTATGTGCCAGAGTGTTAACATGCGCTGTCCGCGTCCTGTTCAGGACGCTTTTGGACATCATGACAGGCGTTCACCTGTCATTGCGCGAGGTATTGGATGGGGTTTTTGCATTTATTATCCCGTCCATCTCCTTTTGGGTCCATCGGACCGGAGATGACGGCTGAAGCTGCCTTTGCGCCTGACGGGAAAAGATGGAGAGTGGACTTACAGCCCAGCCTCTTCGGCGTTGGGCTGTTTGCTGCTTTTCTTCGGTCTGCGCACATTGATCGCCGAGGCGTCCAGCGTCGTGGCGATGTGTGCGGCGTAGAATTTTTCGATCATCTCGACTGAGGTGCGGCAGTTCTTGGCAATCTGGTATATATCCGCGCCTTCGAGAAGCCGGAAGCAAATATAGGTGTGCCGCAGGCTGTAGGCTGTCCGCCTGCTGCCCTCGCGGTCGAATTTCAGGTCGTTTTCGGCGAGTATGGCATTGAACTGTTTCTTGTGATCGGCGGGAAAAACAAGATCGGTCGGCTGCGGCTTTTGCCATTTGTGTTGTTCCTGCAGGCCTACGCCATCGGAATTATCATCCGCGCTCGGATCACCCGCGGCAGGGCGCAACCTGTCACGAAGCCTCTCAAATGGCCGCACGGCATTGGTCATGCTTTTGCAATAGCCGACGCCGCGCTTTCCCCGCACGGAAATCAAAAGGATCGTTTCGTCGGTCGCTTCGTCTTCCACGATCTCCACGTCACGAAACTCCAGATTATTGGCTTCATCAGGGCGCAGGCCCGTATTCGCCATAAACAGAATATAGTCGTGAAGCTGTTCGCAGGCCCACTGCCTGCCGTTGCCTTTGTTTTTTTGCGCACGGGCGCGTGACGCCTCGTACAGGGTTTTATATTCCTCCGGCGCAAACCATGCGCGGCGGGATATTTTCTCAACTTTCCGGTAAGGCGGCGAGAAATCCGGCAGGTGCTCCAGCCAGCCCTGCCGGATAGCTGTTTTTATGACCTGCCTGAGGGTCACGGTCTCATGGAGCATGGTGCTCTTTGATGGAGACTTGCTGCGCTGCTTCATCCAGCGCAGCATTTCGCCGAAAGCGCCAAGTTCACCGTCCACGACCGTGATGGCAAGTGCAGTGTCCTTGTCGATCTCCTTTATGCGGTGTTTTTTATACTGGTCGATAGCATCGGACGTGATAGCGGAGACGATAGTATCGTCGAAAAATGGAACGATGTGCTTTTTTACGGTTTCCAGCCGGATTTCCGCTTCGCGGTCTGTCCGGTGATTGCTGCGGAAGCCATATTCTTTTTCAAACTGGCGGAAGGCTTGTTTGAACGGTTTTTGAAGAGGCTTGTTCTGTGGATCCAGCCTGAAAATCCGGTATTCCTGAACCAAGCCGGGCGTGATTTCCGACAGGCATTTGTCTCCAAAGAAGGGCAGAAGGTGTAGGAGAAGTCGGCGTTGATGTCCTTCTATGTAATCCGGATGGCGCAGGCCTTCAGTGACGACCTCGTATTCCCGCAGGAATTGCTCGGCGGCCTGCTTGAATGTTTTTTCGCCTTTGAGTTCACCACGGTTGTTTTTTCCGCGAAGCTCCAGATACCAGTCCTCGGCAAAATCCTTCGCCTGCGCCAGGCCTTCCTGCTTTGTGCTGACGCGCCGGTTTTTACCGGCAAGATACGTTGCGCACTGCCAGTAACGGCTCCTGCCGCGCTTATAGACGTGGACTTTGCCGCCCAGGATCGTGTGCTCTGCCATTTTTGCCTCAAAACGCGTCAGTGTGTGAAAATGTGTAACATGTGTGTAATGATAAAATGATGTATAAATTATAGCAAGATAATTTGTAATATATTGATATTAAATGATTATTTTAGATTAATGAAGGAGAATTATTATAAGGCCTACGGATTAGGAAACACTCGCTCTATCCAGCTGAGCTACGGGGACAATCTGCATTTTAAATAACACTGACAGGCGGTTTGGTCAAGAGACGCTGTAAAATCCTTGTAATATAATATATTTCTTTGTCTATGGTTTCTGCAGAAAAGTGGATGATATGAACTATTCTTAGGTTCAAATCACGGAAATTACACATGACACAAGTCACGACAAAAATTAGCTTTGAGGGCTCGATGGATTTGATCAAAAAATCCAAATATCCCCTCGCACCTCTCTATGAAGCCATTACGAATGCACTGGAGACAATATCAGAGAAGAAATACTTAAAGGGCGAAAAGAGTAAAATATATATCCCAAGCCCCGCCTCTTCTGGAGAGATAGAAGTGCCGTATATGAAGATCAAGGATACAAAAGCGGAGGTGACCTGCCCCCTGAAATTTAGTCCAAAAAGTCGTAGAGTCTGCTATACATAATTACCCTAAAAGGACAGGGCAGAAAGAGCAGACGATGAAGAAACGGTTCACAGAGGAACAGATTATCAAGGTATTGCGCGAACAGGAGGCTGGCCAGCCGACGGCGGAGGTATGCCGCCGTCACGGGATCAGCACTGCGACGTTTTACAAGTGGAAGGCGAAGTTCGGCGGAATGGACGTGTCGGACGCGCGCAAGCTGAAGGCGCTGGAGGCGGAGAACGCGAAGCTGAAGCGGATCGTGGCGGACCTGAGTCTTGATATTGTCATGCTGAAGGACGTCAACTCAAAAAAATGGTGACGCCACAGGCGAAGCGTGAACCAACCTGTGTGATTAACGGATGATTAAGAACAAAGTCTGGAAAATTTTTTAATTCCACTAAATTATTTTCAACTATTGATATAAAATCACCAGCAATTTTTACCCGCGCAGGATTGCGCGTCCCAGGCTGAGTTTTTTTCGCTACGTTTATCGTTTGTTAGGATTAAATTTAGCTTCGGATTAAATTCGCTCTGCTAAGCTGCAACACTTAAAAAATCAAATCATATAGAAACCGGTTCGAGAAAAGATCATTTTTTGCCTTGTTCGACGACAAAGCCGCGCGGCGTTTCTCCGGCCTGATGTTTTTGCCACATTGTGGCGTAAGCGCTTTCGATATGGCTCGCAAAGCGCGCGATGTCGAATAAAGGGACGTGCCGCTTTGTTTGGTCTATTTTCTCGCGCAAGGCGGCAAGCTGTTCGGGATTTCGCGCCAGTTGCAGTGCCAGCGCCTCGTATTCCTCAAGAGAATAAGCAATAAGTTCGGGAAGGTGCGCGGCCTGGAGCAGGCTACCCGCGACGCGGCCCGCGAAAGTTTGACCAGCGCAGGTCAGCAAAGGCAATCCGGCCCACAGGGCGTCGCTGGCCGTTGTGTGCGCGTTGACCGGCAACGTATCCAAAAACAGATCCGCCAGCCGCAAACGCGCCAGATGTTCAGGCAACGGCGCGCGTCCGGCAAAAACAAGCCTGTCGGGATCGGCTCCGCGGCGTTCCGCCTGCCGTCTCAGGTTTTCTTTCATGGATTTATTTTCAAGGTAGAGCCACATGACGCTGCCGGGAACCTGCTGCAGCAGCCGCATCCATACATCGAACACGCGCGGTGTGATTTTATAACTGCCGTTGAAGCAGCAAAAAACAAAGCCCTTGGCGGGCAGTCCATAAGCTTCCCGCGTCGGCATTACGGCGGAAATTTGCCGTTGCGTGTCGTTCGGCTGGTAGCAATCGGGCAGGCAGGCCACTTTCTCGCTGTAGAATTTCTCCTGGTCCTCGGGGATAATGAAACGGTCGGCGATGATATAGTCGAAGAAGCGCGCACCCGACGACCCGGGATAGCCGAGATAATTGACCTGTACGGGAGCTGGCCGGCGGGCGGGAATGCCGCGGCGCGCTTTATCCGTCAGTCCGCCCTGAATATCGATGAGAATGTCGATGCCGTCGTCGTAAATCCGCTGTGCGGCGTCCTGATCGGAAAGATCGGCCACATCGACAAAGCTGTCGAAAGCTTTTTCCAGTCTTTCGCGCATCGGCGTACGGTCTTTGTTGGCGCCGTAAGAATAGGCGTTGACGGTGAAACGCGAACGGTCGTGGCGTTCGAACAGTTCCGACATGAGGTATGCCGTCGCGTGCGCGAAAAGGTCGGAAGAAAGGTAGCCGATTTTTATTTTTCCGCCCGGTGCTCTTTCGCCGTGTGAAAAAGGCCGTGGCGTTTCATCGGTCGTGTAACATGCGGCACACGTCAGCAGGTCTTCAGGCGTCGCGGCGGTGCAGAGCAGGGAATAGATGAATATGCCAGGGCGTTTCTGCCTCACCATTTCCAGCAGCCGCGTTTCGAGATCCCCAAGTTTTTCCCAGCAACAGGCATTGTAAATCAGACGGACAAGTTCGGCCAATATTCCCGGATGGTCCGGATGTTGCCGATGTGCGCCTTCATAAAGGACGATCGCCTCGTCGATCATGAGGTTTTTCTTGAAGACCGTTGCGAGATCGAGGTTTGTTACCGCCAGCGGCGATTTGAAATGCACCGCTTTGGCGTAATGTTGCGCCGCTTCTTCGGATTTGCCGTGTTTGTCCAGTAGCGCGGCCAGATTGTAATGCGCCGCGGCATGATCGGGCTTGATATCCGCCGCTTTCCTGAAAGAAGCCTCCGCGTCATCTGATTTCCCGCGGCGTTCCTGAACCGTGCCCAGGTTATTGTAAGCCTCGGCGCTGTCCGGCCGGATGGCGATGGCTTGTTTGTAGGCTTGTTCCGCCGCCTCGTATTGCCCCTGTTCTTTGCGGATGTTCCCGCTGTTGACCAGCGCCTCCACATAGTCGGGTTTGAGCGCCAGAACCTTTTGATACATGCCGAGCGCATCCTCAGCCTTGCCGCACTTTTGCAGGGTCAGCGCGAAGCTGAAATGGAGCAGGGGGTCGTTCTCTCTGAGCGCGACGGCGCGCTCGAACAATCCGATGGCTTCATCGTTGCGTCCGGTGCCGGACGCGATGAGCCCGAGAAGTTGCAGAAAATCGACGTTGTCGGGTGCGATTTGCAATACCTGACGGCAGATGTCTTCCGCCGCGGGAATCCTGGCAGACTTGAAATGCGCGATGGCGATTTGCAGAGCCTGAGGAATGGTGACGGTATTCGGGTTGTTTTCGCCCTGTTGCATGGATTTCCTAAAAAGTAAAACTCAGGTTTTGTCGAGGCCGAAAAACCGCGCCGCTTTTTGGGGAATGGTCTGATGTTCCGTTTTCTCGATCACGGCTTCGATATGATCGAGCCTGTGGTCTGCGCCCGGCACGATCTGCAGTGTATAAGAAGCGCCGGCATTTTCAAAGATGCGTTTGCTGAGCGCTTCCGAATTGTAAACGGCGCGGGACAGTCCTTCGGTTCCGCGTCCGCCGGCGACTGGAACGTTCCTGTCTTCCGCGCCATGGAGGGAGACGATGCGCGCGCCCCGTGCGTTCGGGCATGTGTCCGTGCGCAGGTTGAGCGGGCCGGAAATAGCCATGCCTGCTGCATAAATGCGGGTTTCGCACAGGATGCGCTGCGTCATCATCGCGCCGTTGGAATGGCCGATGCCGAAGATCCTTTTTTTGTCGATGCCATATTCAGATGCAAGCTTGTCCACCGCGCCTTGAATGTAGGCGACGTCATTGACGTGATTTTTGGCAGGCAACCCGCAACAGCCGCCGCCCGCGTTCCAGCCTTTGCGCGCGGCGCTGAAGAATCGCGCGACCTTGGTGCCATTGAGATATGCGACGATAAAGCCGTCTTCTTCGGCGACGCCGTTCATGTTCAGCCCGCTTTCGGATTTGTTGGAGAGGATGCGTCCGGCGTTGCCCATGCCGCCGTGCAGAACGACGACGAGGGCGCGCTCGCCGCGCGGCGGCATATGTGAGGGAACATAAATATAAAGCGTGCGTCCGTTATAGCTCTGATGGGACAAACCGGCGGCCAGTGCGGTTGCCGGGTTTATTATGCCCGCGACAGAAATTGTCAGAATAATAAAAAGAAGCGTCTTTGGGATCTGAAGCATGATGCCTCCTTTATTTTTGATAGCCCGTGGGTGACAGCGGGTGTGGAAAATTTTATTATGAAATTTATTAATGCCCGTCTTGTGCATTTGCCCGTCTTGTGCATTTGCCCGTCTTGTGCATTTGCTTGTCTGGCATTATATTCTTTTAATCGTAAAATCAAATCGGGAAATTTGCCATGAGCTCGCTACCGGAATCATCGTCCACCATTCTTCCGCCGGATTATCATCCGAAGGAAAAAGAGAAGTTCATGAATCCCGTGATGCTGGAATATTTCCGGCAGAAGCTGTTGCGCTGGCGCTCCGAGCTCTTGGAAGAGTCGAACGAGACCATCAAGGAAATGCAGGAAGACAACCTGCAAAAGCCGGATCTCGCCGACCGCGCCTCGGCGGAGACGGATCATGCGCTTGAGCTTCGTACGCGCGACCGCGAGCGCAAGCTGATTTCCAAGATCAACGCCGCGCTCGAAAAAATAGATGAGGGAACTTACGGCTATTGCGAGGAAACGGGTGAGCCTATTTCAGTGGCAAGGCTGGAAGCGCGTCCGATCGCGACCCTGAGTCTTGAGGCGCAGGAACGGCACGAGCGCAAGGAACGCACGCAAAGAGACATGCGCGAGTGAAATTCGCCGGGAAGACATGCGCGCATGACGGCGGCCATTGATGGCTTTGCTTATCCTTATTTTTCTGATCCTGCATTTCGGCGTCGGCCTCATGATGCCTTACCGTCCGGCGGTCAAGCCTTATTACTACCGCTTGATGCATGACGCGGGACTGGACCTTGACCGCAGGCTCAACCGTGCCGAGCGTCCGCAGTCTGTCCGGATTGTGCGCGGCGCGGCGGTGGGTTTGCTGACGGGCGGGCTTGCAGCCGCTTTGGGCGAGGCTCTTTATTATGCGGGTCGTACGCCTTACGGGCTTTTGCTTCAGCTCATCTTTTTGGCCTGTTGCGTCAACTTCATGATGCCAGTCAAGGTTGTCAGGCAGGTTCTCGCCGATATCGGGGATTTGCCCCGCGCCAAGGCGGTTTTGCAACCTTATTTTGAGGAGCCTCTGGAACATGTCGACGGACATACCGTGATCCGCAAGACCATTACGTTCATGGCGCTCTCGTTCAACAAGTTTTTGCTCGCCCCTGTTTTCTGGCTGTTGGCTGCCGGGCCTGTGGGTATGGCGCTGTGCGTGACTTATGCGGCTCTTCGCGACGCTTTCGGACTTCCTGACAAACGCAGAAAATATTTTGGACAGTTCGTCAGGGGAGCCGACATCCTGATGAATATTATTCCGGCGGCGATCGGCGCTTTTTTTATTATGGTAGGCGGCATTTTCGTGCGGCGGGTCAATCCGTGGAATGACATGATCCTCGCCTTGAAGCAGTGCGCCAGAGCAGGCTTGGCTTATCAGGACTGGCTTGTGATTGCGATGGCAAGCGGACTTGGCGTGATGCTTGGAGGCGCTGTGCGCTATAGTGAAGATTACGTAAATAACACACCTTGGTTTGGCGCGCAGGATGCTCCTGCGCGGCTGGAACCGGAGAATTTATTGCAGGCACAGCAATCACAGTATTTTTTCATATTATTTATTACCGTGATGATATCTATTTTTATGATCGGTGGTATGTAAACGCGTAAAAATATCAGTTGTAATTAAACTATAAAAATATTCGCGCTATAGATATATACATATAAAAAAAATATTTATCTTATATTAATTATTCACCGTTTACCTATTTCGTCAAAATGATAGGATATCTATCAAACAAAGATCACACCGATTCCTTTAGTACCCAATCAGGCACCTTCCTGTGGAATTTATGTATTTTTGTGGACTGTGCTTGAACCCTGAACACGAGTTATTTTGCGTATGGCCGGCATGGAAGATAGAAGAAGCATTGACAGTATCCTGCGCGAGCCTCTGACTCGGCACAGGTTTTTGCTCAATAGCACCATCCGCGCGGCGCAGACGCCGGAAAATCCGAAGCCCTTCACGATTGACGATTTCAGGCAGTTCGCGGAAAGCATTCCAACAAGAGATCCAGACTTCAAAAACGAAGTGCAAAACGTCATCGAGGCGCTTGAGACGGGTAAAGCGCCTCAGCAGCCTCGTTTCAATTCTCCGGAAACTCAACTTCTCTGGGGAGCAGGGCTGGCTTACATAAAAGTCAATCCGGATGCCATGAAAGCTTGGGATCCGGCCGTGGAGAGTGGAGAGCTCAGCGGCACGGGCTTGTGGAAGCAGATAACGGGCACGCGGATGGCCTATCAGGAATTGCTCTTGCACGCGCAGCATGTCCGCGAGGCCTTGCGCGATAAAAACACCAAATACGCCTGGGGAGAGCCAGGAAGCGGATTTGCCTTCCGCCGCCAGAAGAATATTATCGATATCGACCTGATGCAGACGATGATCGTCGGTTTTGAGCATGCCCGTGCAGACGTCTACCGTGAAATCGGCCGTGCCCTGCTGACCGTCACCTATCCGCGCCGCATGCAGCAGGTCTTCAACCTGATGCAGCCGCTGTTGCAGAAGTCGCGCAAGGCGGCCGCCAAGAAAGGTCCGGAGCTCAAGCCCGAGGAATATAAAAAGTTGCGCGTTTTGAGCGCCGAATGGCAGTTGCGCAGCATGATGTTCGACGCGGGCGAGGAAAACGTCACCAACAGGTTCGTCTCCAACATCGGCCTGCAGGAACTTCAGGATTACAGCATTTCAATCAATAATACCGCCGTTACGCAACGCGCGATCGGCCTGACGCGCCTGCCGGGCGATGAAAACGCCTCCGAAGAACTGCGCCGTTACATGAACCTCTGCAACGCCGTGCAACTGAGCTTCTTTCAGAACAACGGGTTGTTCGATGACACGAATGCCGGCTGGAAGCGCGTCGGCGTCGACGCCGGAATGGTGCGCAAGACCGCCACGCTTGCGCAGCGTCCGGCAGGCGCGAAGGAAGATCCGGATGGCGTCGATCATGCAGATTTCAAATATCTGCGTGAGCTGTGTGGCGGCCCGGACGGGCTTGAGAACCTGCAACCCAGGCAGCACGAGAGATTGTACGGCTGGAACAATATGCTCGGCCGCGTCAAGGCCATGGACGCGCGCCGCAAGGAAGTGATCGAGACCATATGGGATCTTTACGCCGAAGACCTGATCCAGAAAATACTGGAGCAGGTCAATGATCAGGTCGATCAGCAACTGAAAGAAGCGCAAGACAAGCAAAATCAGCAGGGGCAGAACGGCGAGAGCGAAGATCAGGATGGCGAAGGCGAGGAGCAGGACGGCGAGGGTCAACAGGGCCCCGGCCAACCCGGAGGCAAAGGAAAAAAAGGCCAAAAAAGCAAGAAGAACAAGCAGCGCGGCAAGCAGCAGGGCGACCCCCAGGATCCCGATGATCTTGACGATAGCGCAGACGATGGCGACAGCCAGAACTCCGGCGGAAAGAAAAGCAAAAAGCAGAATGCCGACAAGAACAAAGGCGATCAGCAACAGAACGGGGACGGCGAACAGGATCAGAACGGCGAAAAGCAAAACGATAAAGGGGACGGCAACCCCGAAGGCAAGCTGGGCACGAATGACGAAGATTCCGTTCCCGTCGAAGGCGCGGGTGACATGCCCAACGTCGAGGATCCGATGGAAAACCCCGGAGATGAAGTCGATCCGGATGCCAACGGCCAGGATGCCGACGGAGACGGGCAGGACGGGGATGATCTGGATTCTCTGGAAGACCAGAACGACGACGGCGATGGCGATGCCCAATCCATGGACGAGCTTGAGGAAAAGTCCAAAGGCCAGCAGGGCGACGATGGCGATGCCGACGGAGATGCTGACGGCAATGAAGCGGACGGCGACGAAGGCGAGGACGCGGACGGCCAGGGTAGAGGAAAAAAAGGCAGAAGAAGCCAAAAGCGCAACAAAAATGCCAAGCCTTCGAAAGGCGCGGGCAAAGGCGCAGGCAAGAGCCTCGCGGATCTCGCCAAACAGGACTGGACCAACTATCCTGAACGCATCAAGGAACTTGGCGGACATATCAATCGCGTGCGCCTGATTTTCAAAAAAATTCAGGAAATGCAAATGCAGACCCAGATTACGAAGTCGAGGTCTCTCGAAATCCTGCCGCAAGACGGCGAAGTCAAGGACCGCTTCAATGTCGAGGCGCACAAGGATCTGACCATCAAAAAAGCCATGGGTTCGGTTGAGGAAGAGGATCTGAAACGCTTCCACAGGGATGAAAACAAACACGTGCCCGCCGAAGTCGATATCGTCATCATGATCGACGGATCGGGCAGTATGATGGCCTCGGGCAACACGTTGAAAGGCGTGACGCCGTTGCAGAGCGCGCTTCAGGCCGCCGCCATTCTTTATGAAGCCGCAGCGGGCAAAGACATGCATATGAACGTCTATGTCGGCATGTGGGGTGACGATAAGGCGCCTATTTTGATCAAACCCGGAGACGACCGCGTCAAGGTCGGGCAGGCCATGGAGACAATGCGCAAGGGTCTCAACTCCGGAACGGAATTTGCGCCTGCCGTTCCCAAGATCGCCGAGGCGATCAGCGAACACAGGAGCAAAAGTGGAGCGCTCTCCGGCTTCACGCACGTGCTGGTTCTTTCCGACGGGGATTCTGCCGATGAAATCCCGTCCAAGGAGAAGATCGCCACCATGTTCAGATACTCGGACAAGGTGACGTTCGACGTCGCGGTCATTACCGCGCAAAAAGGTACTGCCATGGAGAAAATGGCCAAAGGTCTCGGAGCGAAGAAGCCGCATCAACAGGTAGGCGTCGTTCTGGGCAAGGACCCCAACGAGGTGCCGATGGCGATTGTGGGACTGTTACTTGAGAAGGTTCGGAAATGCGGGAGCTTCAAGGCAATTCCGAGCAGTAAAAAACGGCGGGACATGAAAAAAGCCCTTAACAAGATGGATCCAAAAAAATGACAAAAAAGATGGAACAAGAAACGCATCTGCTGAAAACCAAGATCAAGGACCTGATCGTCGACGAGGGCTTCCAGAAGAAGCAGGCGCGGTTGTCTCTGGGTAGCGACGCCACGGAAGCGTCCGTCGCTAAAGAGACGGAACGCCGGATGAAACAGGCGCGGGAGCTTTCCGCCAAACTGGTGCGTCCGCTGGGCACGTCTTCCCGTCCGTATCCGATGTGGGGTTCGCAACGTTCCGATTATAATGGTCAGTCGCATTTGGAACAGGTGTTGTCAATCATTGCGGATGACAGCAATCCGATGAAGGTTTATTCAGAGCGTCCGTTCGTGGAAGTCATCGCCATGGCCTATTGCGACATGCCGGTGCCGAGCATGTTGCCGTTGTTTTTCGATGGCCTCGAGCGCCGCAAGCCGGAAAGCACCAACCGCACGCAAATGATGATCGGCGATCCGGGCGCGGGAAAGTCCTTCATGGGTGCGTTGCAAGGGCGCATGCGCTCGACGCAGCCGGTCGAAGTGTTCGATTGCGGCGGCAAAAACATGAACGAATTGCTCTTCGAAATGGTACTCGATTTCGGCGCGGGCGATGCTTTGCCGGATGCCATCGATAAGCGTTTGAAGACGGGAACGCTGAAGGATATTTCTCTCGGTTATATCAGCCAACTTAACGATCTGGAGAAGATGCCTGAGGATGTTGCCGGAAAACCTGAAGCACAGGAAGAATGGAATAAAAAGCGCATTATCGTCACTTATACAGATAATGGCACGCCTGTCATTGACTGGAAAAAACTTGGAACAGGCACTAAAGAAAAAATAGACAATGCCTTTGAAATACTCAAGAAGATCAGCAATATTGAAGGTCTCGACAAGGCGGGCGGGAACATGCTGGGCATGAACTCGCAATATGGTCCCCTGATCCGCTGGTTCATGGAAGGGCGCGAAGGCGTTCTCGATGAATACAATAAATCCAAAGAAGGTTCGGACAACGGCCTGCAGACCGTCTGGCAGTTCCTCAACGGGGAAACAAACGAGTGCACGGTTGAAAATCCGCTGAAGAACAAAGACCTGACCAACGGTCCGTCGTCTTTCACCTTCCGTCGCGAAGACATGCAGGCAGGCTTCTTCGTCACGCTCACCGGCAACAAGACGGAAGACGGTCTGACGACACGCAGTCTGAACAAATCGGTTTACTCGCGCCTCTCGCCTCAGACGTTGCCCGACCCGACGGAAGCCGACTGGCAGCACCGCATCTGCCAGATGATGTGCGGCGTCCCCGTTTCGACGCTGTACAGCGTCTTCAGGGAACAGGCTGACGAAAACCCGAAGGAATTCGGCCAATGGCTGATGCAACTGAGAAAGGCCAAAGCCGAGCTTGAAGGCGTTCCCGTTCCGGAGTTGCAGGAAACCTTGCTCGAAAACTGGAGGAGTGTCGTCAATTCAACGCGCAAGCTGGCGCGGTTCTACAGCGAATGGTCGGAGATGACCAACGCAGACAACCTCATGACCACGGGCAACACCGACCTGATCGAGGAAGTGGACGAAGAATACGCGAAGAAGGAAGGCATCGACTTCCGCAAGATCAAGCAGCATCTAGAGGCGGCCCTTCCGATTCGCCCGCACATGTTGCCGGAAGATGCCGAGGTAAAGGCCGACTTCAAGAACTTCATGAAACAGCCTGAACTGGCCGAAAAAGAGTACGAAAACCCATCTGTGGCTTTTGGCACACGTTTGGTAGACGTCCTTGACCGCATGGTTTTCGAGAAGTCGGAAGCCATTGGCAAGCACAAGCTCTACGAAAAGCTGAAGGCTTCGATGGATAACGCGGGCCTGCGCGATATCGTGCTGCAGGATGGCGCGCACAGCTTCCAGCGCTCTGTCGAGGAAGATCTCAACGTCAGCGTCTTTGACAGTTCCGACATGGGCAAGCAGGCGGCCGCCGCGCGCAAGGTCTTCTGCGAGTACATCAGGCAGGTCGATCCGCAGATCGTCGAGGCGGATGATGACAAGATCATCACCATCGCCCGCCTGAAAAAATCCCTTCAGGCGGTCGCCGAAAAAGACACGGCGAAAACCAAAGAGCTGTTTATCGTCAACCGCGATCATGAAACGCTGGGCACGTTCCCGCTTGAAAGCGTCCGGATCGAGGATATTGCCCTTTATACAGGTGACGGAACGGAAGAGATCGAGCTTTCAGTCGTCAACCATGAGGACTTCATGGCCGCGCTTGCGTTGCCTACGGTAGGCGCAAAAAACCTTGAAGGTATTTGGGACACCAATATCCGCATGAGGGACGAGCAAATCGAAAAGGAAAACAACGCAGGCGGCATTGATGCCGAGAAGAACGCCACGGCGGACGAAATTCTTCGCATAACCGAAAACCGTTCGGAGTTGGGCCTTGCGACGACAACGTTGCGTGTCATGTTCAAGGATGCGGCCGGGGAAGCGAGCGATGTTTCCGTTCATGTCGTGATGAACAAGAATCGCAAGAAAACGCTGGTTGTGGGCGAAAAAGTGCCGACAAAGCTTCTTTCCGCTTTCAAGGAGGCCGGCATCATTCACGTCGACCGCCACGCACCGAATGCAAAAGCCAAAATAGAGGCGGCGCTGAATGACTTGACGCGCGGAACGCGTAATCAGGAAATCAGCAAGCGCTATCTTGCCGATGCTTTCAAGTTCCGCAATGAACTTGATCTTGGCGAATTCCTGCTGGACAAGAAGGTCATTTCTTCCGCGCAACTCAAGGCGGCGCGCGATGAATTGAACGGGCCGGCTTATAAGGACAAGGCCAACGAAAAACTTGGCGAAATCCTGATTAAACAAGGCGCCCTTACAGCCGCCCAGCTTGCGGACAAGACAAAACTCTCCGAGCTTCTTGTCGATGACAAAATCGGCATGCTTTTCGAAAAGTATGTCGTTAAGGATTCAAGGCCGAAGCTGTAAGTGCAGGAGGATTCCATGACGGATCAGGGGTATAGTCCACCCCCTGGTCTGCTGGAAAAAACCGCGTCTGTTGCCGCGCAACAGAATGCCATGGAGCGGGGATGCAAATTCCTTCCGCATGGTTGCCGGTTGTTTCCGGTTGAGCAGGGGTGGGAAAGCAAGTCGATCGCCAATGACGAGAATGTTTCAGTCGTCAGCACTCTGCTTCAGCTTGAAGAAGTCATGAAAAACGCCGGGAGTAAGCTTGTATTCATTCCTCTGGATGCGCTGATGACCGATGCGGATATCGAGAAGATATGCCAGAGGAATGCGACCGTCAGGACGTTTTTTAAAGAAACAAAAAAAACCTGATAATTTTCTCGGCAGTGTTGCGCCGTGTTGCTCCAGAATGGGGATGAGACTGAATATCTGCCGTTCTTCCCGTCCGTTTCTTTTTCCTTATCTCTGATTTTGCTGTTGCCCTATATTATCCACAGCCTCACTTAATCGGCCTGGAAAGCGCTTATATTAATTGACGAAAGGCCACAGGAATTTTATTCTGTGGTTATTACAAAAAACGTTTTATCGAAGTGAGCAAGGATTCGCCATGAAATCTGCATTAAAACCGGCTCTTGAGAATCTCGACAAGGCCCTGGAGCATCTTGAATCAGCGGTTGAAAAACGCTTTCAAGTCATGAAAAAGCAAAAAGTGGAACCCCAGCTTGATTTGAGCGTGCGCAACGAACGCGAAGTCAACCGCAAGATCGCCGCGAAACTCGACCAAACGATCAACCGTCTTGAAATGCTCTTAACCGAGGAGGCTTAAATCCGTGGCTGAAGTAACAATCTATATCAACGGGCGCTCCTATGATATTTCCTGCGATAACGGTCAGGAGGGACGCATTGTTGATCTGGCCTCTTATATCGATCAACGCCTCCAGCAGATTTCGCGTGCGGGTGCGGCGTATAATGACGCGCACCTGATGGTTTTGACGACACTGGTTCTGGCGGATGAGCTTTTTGACGCCAAGGAAGGCCATATGGAAGCGCCCGCACCTGCTTTGCGTGCTACGCGCGCTAACGCGACGCCCGCGCCGGTTGCCGCTCCGCAGTCCTCCATCAGCCAGGAGGAAGAGCTGGCCGTCCTGAAGGTTTTGGAGCAAATTACCAAGAGAATTGAAGGGGTTGCCACCCGCGTGATGCAGGCATCATAAGAGTTGGTTGATTCCTGACGTCTTCCGCCCTATATTCATTTCCGGAAGGTTGCTGCAGAGTTCGATAAGACAGCACTGTCCCAGAGGCCGATGATCGTTAGATCGGGAGCCGTCACTGTTCGGGCCGTGGCCTGATTATATGGCACCCCCCTGTTTTACAGGGCCTAGCGGATAACCCCGTCGACGGCTCAGGTGGCAGCCTTCCGCTACTTTTAAGAGAAACCCCAAGCGCGTGACACTTCACCTCCCTACAAAATCGGCTTTGCGTCAGTCGTTTCTGGAGCGGCGTTTGCAAATGTTGCCAAACGAGAGAATTTCCGCGAGCGAAGCGATATGCGACAGCTTTTTTAAGAATGTACCAGTCGGGGCCGGGGCCATCGTCGGCGGGTACTGGCCCGTCAAGGGAGAGGTGGATGCACTATTGATCCTGCGCGCGTTGTTGGCGAGAGGGCATGTCTGCGCTTTGCCGCATGTGGTGGGTGATGGCGCGCCGTTGCTGTTTCGCCGCTGGGATGAGAGCGTCAAAATGATAACTGGAAAGTTCGGGCTTCAGGAGCCGATAGCGGACGATGAAACGATCATGCCTGATATCCTGCTGGCGCCTTTGCTGGCGTTTGATGCGAAAGGCGGGCGCCTTGGCTACGGCGGTGGTTTTTATGACCGCACAATCGCCCGCATGAAAAAGCAGAAATCCGTGCAGGCCGTCGGTCTGGCCTATGAAATGCAACGTTACAAAGATGGCTTGCCGCGCGACGCAAATGACGTCAGGATGGATATCATTATAACCGACGGGAACATATATAAATGAAACTTCTTTTTCTGGGCGATATTGTCGGCCGCGACGCGCGTGATGAAGTGATCGCGCAGCTTCCGGAATTGCGCCGCAAATACAAGCTGGATGCCGTGATCGTCAATGGCGAGAATGCGGCGCACGGCTTCGGCATCACGGCGCAGATTTGCAACGATCTTTATAAAGCGGGCGTCGATTGCATTACGACCGGAAATCATATCTGGGATCAGCGCGAGGTTATTTCGTACATTGCGGGCGATCCACGTCTTCTGCGCCCGATTAACTTCCCCGAAAGCACGCCGGGGCGCGGCACATATGTCATCGAAACGGCGCATGGGCACAAAATACTCGTCGCCAACGTGATGGGACGCCTTTTCATGGATCCGCTGGATGATCCTTTCGCCGCCATCGATAAAATCTGCAACACGCACCGCATGGGCGCGCAGGTCAATGCCATCGTCATCGACGTGCACGCCGAAGCGTGCAGCGAAAAGATGGGCATGGCGCAGTTTTGCGACGGGCGGGCGTCTTTTGTCGTCGGCACGCACACGCACATCCCTACGGCGGATGCGCAAATTCTCCCCAAAGGCACCGGCTATCAAACGGATGCCGGCATGTGCGGGAGCTATGACAGCGTGATCGGCATGGAGAAGTCGATCGCCGTGCAAAGATTTACGCGCAAGATTCCGGGCGAACGCCTGCGCCCGGCGGAAGGGCCGGTCACCTTGTGCGGCGCCGTGGTCGATATCGAGCCATCCACCGGGCTGTGCAAGCGCATAGAGCCGTTCCGTCTTGGCGGAAGACTGGCGCAGGCGCCGCCTGAGGAAACGTGATTTTATGAGAGGACACATGAAAAAATCCAAATCTTTTTTTACCGTTGCAATCGTTCTTTGCATTGCGGCGACGGGTCTGTTTTATTCCCTTCGTCGCGCCAACGGCCAGACGCACCTCCATATCCAAAAGCTTGTGATCGTCGGCAAAAACGGAGTCAAGCATGATTTTCAGGTGGAGATCGCCGCGACGCCGGAAGAGCAGGAGATCGGCCTGATGTTCCGCAAAAAGATGGCGCCCGACCACGGCATGCTGTTTGAGATGAACCAGACGGCCCCGGTCAACTTCTGGATGAAGAACACGCTGATCCCGCTGGATATGCTGTTCGTCGCGGCGGACGGAACGATCACGCACATTCATGCCAACGCAGTGCCGGAAGACCTGACCGCCATTCCATCCGACGGGCCTGTGAGCGGCGTCATCGAGATCAACGGCGGGCTGGCCAAATCTCTCGGCATTGCGGTGGGTGACAAAGTCCTTCATCCTTACTTCAACGATGTAAAGTAAGTTTTACGCGCCCGGTTTTCGCAACGGCAGGGCATAGCGCATGAATTCCTTGACCACGTGAGCATAGACGGCGCGCTTGAACGGCACCGCATAGCGTGTGAGCTCGTCGAAAGGAACCCATTTCCAGGCGCTGAATTCAGGCTCGTCGTGCGTCGTGAGGTCGATCTCGTCGTCTGAGCCGAGGAAACGCAAGGCAATCCACTTTTGCCGCTGGCCGCAATATTTTCCATCCCAGAGGCGGTCGCTTAAGGCTTGCGGGAAATCGTAGCAAATCCAGTCGTTCATCATGCCGAGAATTTCAGCATTGCGCGTGCCGATTTCCTCTTCCATTTCGCGGAAGACGGCGGTTTCGGGCGCTTCGCCTTCGTCGATTCCGCCTTGCGGCATTTGCCAGCCACCCGGATTGTCGAGCCGTTCGGCGATCAGCACGTTTCCGGCGTTGTTGAGCAGGACGATGCCGACGCCGGGCCGGTAAATTTTTTGGGCTTGTCTGGTCTCTTTTTCCGTCATGTCAGGGTTGCCGGAGTTGGGATTGCGGCGGCGGAAAAGCTGTCGTTCCGGTTAGTGTAGATTTTTCGGCAGGGGCGGCGGTCGATGGAGCTGCCGCAGTTTCTCCGGGAATGTAATGCTTTTTATTCTTCCAGATGGTTTTCAGCGGCGCAAGGATGATGCCGCGCGCGGCAAGCCCCGCCGACCATTCTTTGAGCAGGTTCAGCGTGATGGGATAAGGCTGGGCGATGCCGATGGCATAGCCGTGTTTTTGCGCGTCGAGCTCCAGCTGGGCGAGTTGGTCGCGGATGGCGTCTGTGGTCGGATCGGCGTCGATGCGCAGGTTGGCTTCCATGAAGGGCAGGCCTGTTTTCGCTGCGGCGGCAGGCGCAGCCGAACCTTTTACGCCCGGCGTTTGAATGAACATGGCGTCGTTTTTAAGCAGGGTGAGGAATGTGGAATCGAGCCTTTTCTGATCGCTGAGATAGCGCGATCCCATCATGTTCATGACGCCGTCCGCGCCGTCGCCGTGCGCGAGCATCCATTTGAGGTTTTCGTTATTGACTTTATCGCTGAGCCGCGAGGACAGGGCGCGCGGCCCAGGGTCGTTTTCCGGGTAATTGGCGGCTTCCATCGGCACGAGCATGAGCGTCTCATGATGCGCGGCGACGGATTTTTCCACCCATGTCCGCACGTCGTCGCTGTAGGGCGAGAAGGCCAGCGTGAATTGCGCGGGCAGGCCGTTGATGGCGCGCTGCGTTTCGAGAGAAGACAGGCCGAGGTTCGAGATGATGACGGAAATATAGGTTTTTCCGTTATCGAAGACGGGCTGGGCAATGTTCGGGGAAGAAGCTGTCGCGGCAGCGGAGCCGGTAATTTGCGGCGTGGTGTAGATGTTTTGTACCTGCGCCGATACCGAGGGCGCGGCGTCCCGCAGACTTTCGAGCGTCACGCTGGCATGCAGGGATATCCAGATGCCACAGGCGACCGCCAGAACTCCGTATCCGGCCAGCGCCTGATAACAACGCTTTTTATGCGCCGCCGGAAAAGATGACCATGCCTCAGCCCATCTTTTCAACACCGGCTCCTTAGTTGTTCAGTTTCAAGGAGTGCGTGTGTTTTTCTTCTTTTGCCGGGGATTTTTCGGTCTTGCCGGACATGTCTCCCTTGTAAAGGGCGATGCCTTGCAGAAGGTCTACGGCGCGCAACAACTGGTAATCGGATTCCAGAGCCTTGTTTTCATCGGCGTCGTCTGTCTTCTTCTTGATCGGCGTTCCGTCCGGGTTCTTGAGGGCGCCGATCAGGTCGGCCTCGTGAATGGTCGGGAACGGATCGCTGTCCGCGACGATCTTGGCGGGCTTGATCACGATATCGGGCGTGATGCCTTCCGCCTGGATCGAGCGGCCGTTGGGCGTGAAATAGCGCGCGGTGGTGAGGCGCACCATGCCGCCGCCCGGGACGTTGAACAGCGTCTGCACGGAGCCTTTACCGAAGGACTGCGTGCCGACGATGATGGCGCGGTGGTTGTCCTGCAGGGCGCCGGAGACGATTTCCGAGGCCGAGGCGGAGCCGCCGTTGATCAGGTCGACGACGGGCAGTCCGTCGGCCAGATCGCCGGGCGTCGCGTAGTCGGCGCGCGTGTCGTCAGGGTTGCGGCCGCGGGTCGAGACGATTTCGCCCTTGTTGAGGAAGTCATCCGAGACGGCGATCGCCTGATCGAGCAACCCGCCTGGATTGTTGCGCAGGTCGAGAATGTATCCGACAAGCTTGTCGCCGGCCTTTTTCTTGATGAACTTGAAGGCCTTGAGCATGCCGGGTTGCGTTTGCGCGTTGAACATGGTGATGCGGATGTAGCCGACGTCGCCGTTGATGACGCGGTATTTGACCGATTTGATCTGGATCACGGCGCGGGTGAGGGTGACTTTCAGCGGCGCTTTTTCGCCCTTGCGGATGATGGTCAGCACGATTTTGGAGCCGACCTTGCCGCGCATCTTGCTCACGGCGTCGTTGAGGCTCATGCCGGTGACGGGCTTGCCGTCGATTTCGATGATCAGGTCGCCGGATTGTATCCCTGCTTTTGCGGCGGGTGTGTCGTCGATCGGCGAGATGACCTTGATCACGCCGTTGGACATGGTGACTTCAATGCCGAGACCGCCGAATTCGCCGGTGTTCTCGACGTTCATGGCCTTGGCTTCCTTGGCGTTCATGTAGGAAGAATGCGGGTCGAGGCTGGAAAGCATGCCGTTGAGCGCGTATTCGATCAGTTTCTTGTCGGAGATGGGGTCGACGTAATCCGCGCGCACCATTTCGAAAACGTCGCCGAAGAGGTTTAACTGCTTGTAGGTTTCCGCGGTCGCGTCCGGGCTGTTCGAGCCACCGGCTTCGGCGGCGATGACGCCGAGCGAGGAGCACCCCACAAGGGCGGCGACGATAAGGGCGAACTTGAATGCTTTTGTTTTCTTCATGGCTAGCTTTTTTCCTGTTTCAGTTGTGCAAGAAGCAACCTTTGCGGATTGATCGGTTTCCCGTCATGGCGCAGTTCGAAGTAGACTTGAGGAGAGCCGGATGTTTGCGCGACACCGACAGGCTCACCGGCCGCGAGAGACGCTCCGACAACAGTGTCTATGCGCGCGAGGCCCGTAATGAGGCTATGATACCCGCCCTTGTGCTCGATAATCAAGATTTGCTTGTACTTCTGAAACGGCCCGGCGAAGCGGACGATTCCGGCAAGCGGCGCGACGACCGTCGCTCCTTTTCTTGTGGAAAATGTGATGCCTTCGCTCCGTGCGCCGAGCTGATTTTTTTGCCCGAAGGCGATGAATATTTTGCCTTGCACGGGCATGACGAGGTGGCCGGGAATATGGCCGCCTTTGCCGCCGGAGAGATAGGCGCGATGTTGGCTATGCTGTTCTTTTAGTTTAAGTCTTCTTATCAAATCTTCGATATTTTTGGATTCTTTAGTGAGTTTCTCGACGGCAACTTCCTGCGCGTGGCGCTGGCTTTCCGTGCTCTTGTAGAGTTTTTGCCGTTCAGCCAGCAAAGCTGAGAGGGTATTTTGCTGCCGGTCGAGTTTTTGAGTTTGGGCGGTTTGTAGATTTTTTTGCTGTTGTATGGAATTTTCTATTTTTTTAATTTCCGAAAGCTCGGCCTTCAGCAGGGCGGCTTGTTTTTGCAGGCGCGGCATAACTGATTTCATAACCAAAGATGCGCGCGCGGCGTCGATCGGGTTCGTTTGCATCAGCATATCGGGCGTGGTCATCTCGGAATATTTTCTGATCGCCGCGACAAGGCCGCCCATCGCCTGCTGGTCTTTGTAGAGCTTCTGGATGACCAGATTCTTTTTCTGCTCAAGGTCCTGAAGCGTTGCGGCGGTCTGCGAGAGGTTGTTCTCGCTGTTGCGCAGGCTTCTGGTGACGTGAACAAGGTTTTTCCTGAGCGTCGAGACTTGCGCGTTCAATATGTCTGATTTGTGGATGAGCAGTGCGTGCGCCGTTTGGCGGGCGATGATCTCGTTGCGGATATTGTCGGCTTTGTGCGTGTAATTCGTGATGCCGGCGCGCGCCGACGCAGGCAACAGGGCGCACAGGGCGCACAGGGCGAGGGCCGAAAGAAGCGCGTTCCGCTTTGATATATTCGTTGATTGCGCCACTTATTGTCCCAACGGCTTTGTCGCTATTGCCTGTGATACGGGTGTCCGGCGATGATCTGCTGGGCACGGTAAAGCTGTTCCAACAGCATAACGCGAACCAGCATGTGAGGCCATGTTTGTTTGCCGAAAGACAGCAGAAATCCAGATTTCCCGCGCACACTATTATCGAAACCATCTGCGCCGCCGATCAGAAACGTGATGGTGTTGGCCGGGGCGGCGTGCTGCCAGCCGGAGAGTTTTTGGGCGAAGGCGGGGCTGGAGAGCGTTTCGCCGCGTTCATCAAGTGCGACGACGAGGGATGGCTGTTTTTCGAGCTCTTTCAGAATCAGCGGCGCTTCCTGCGCTGAGGTAGCGGCTTTGGGGGAGTCGATTTCCCTGAGGCTGACGTCCCATTTCATGCGCTTGAGATATTCGGCGCAAAGCTCTTTGGCGGGAGATGCTTTTTGCCGTCCGACGGCGAGTATGCGGATTTTCATTTAAACCGACTGATAGCGCGTATAGTTCACCGTCGAGAAATCACCGCCCCAGAGTTTTTCAAGATCGTAGAACGCGCGCACCTCGGCGCGGAAGAGGTGAACCATCACATCGCCCGTGTCGATGATCGCCCAGTCGCCGGATTCCAGTCCCTCGACGCGGGCTTTGATTTTATGTTCCTGACTGAGCTTGTCGCGCAGGTTGCGGGCCATGGAGGCGACGTGCCGCGAAGATGTGCCGGTGGCGATGATCATGTAATCCGCGATCGACGTCTTTCCCTTCAGCGGGATGCAGACGATGTCTTGCGCCTTGTCGGCGTCGAGCGTCGCGGAGATGACATCCTGCAGGCCGGTCGCTTTTTGAAGCGCGTTTTTTTTCTGTGGCGATTTTTTTGCGGTAGAGGGGGACGCTTTTTTAGAAGACTTTCCTGCAGAGCCGGCGGCGGCTTTTTTTGCGGGCTTCTTTTTGGCTCTCGGCTTTGCAGTTTTTACAGACTTCATATGGTTAGAGTACTATATGCCGTTAAAAAACGCAATTTATGAGGGTAAGAGTTTAATATTTATGAATATATTTTTATTTGACAGGGGATAAATTTTTTCATATTTTACAAAAAATAATTTACAGAAGGAATTATATCATGGTGCAAACGATTAAGTTGGATAAGGATACAGTAGTTTCCATAGTGGCTTTGGGAACACGGTTGCCGGGCCGTCCGAATGCGGCGGGCGCATTTCAATCATCATTGTATTTAGTAACGGCCTTGATGAGCGATGAGGCGGGCGGTGATGTTCTTTGCACCTTTGCCAATGGCAAGCCTGCGTCTGCCGTTGATTTTACCCTTGCACGCGCGTTTCTTGCGGCAAATCTCACAGGAAAGCCGAATTCCCAGTCTGCTGAAAAAGTCTCCGCGAGCATTTCGGATGAAGATATGGCTGACCTGACACGCATCCACAAGTTTATGGTTGAAAAAAAGATACTCGGCAAAAACAGCAAGCCTGAAGATACCGTGAGCATAGTGATCGATTTCACGCGTGATTTACTTGATAAGATGAAAAATCAAGGCAGGGAGCTCGGGGTCGTCAGCAGATTGGACGGGGTCAAGAGCCGCAGGGTGTCTGGTTTTAACTGGTAGCCCCGTTCCGGATAGCCGTTGATGACTGCCCGTTCAGCGGGATGTGCAAAATCGTCCATGCGGGGGCATGAGCGTGCTTGAGCCGCGCGGCTTCGTCCTGCGGAAGAAGACGGCTACGAAACCTTTCCAGCGCGCGGCAGGATTTGACAGTGTTTCCGCGCGGCGGCCGGTCAAGGACGGCGACGGGCACGCTCAGGAAGATTTTCTCCCATTCCTGCCAGCGGTGGATTTGCAACAGGTTGTCGGTGCCCATCAGCCAGATAAAGCGCGTGCGCGGGAAGCGTATTTTCAAAGCCGGAATAGTGTCCGCGGTATAGCGCGTGCCGAGATGCTTCTCTATATCGGTAACATGGATGCGCGGATGCCTGTTCACGATTTTCTCCGCGCCGGCCATGCGTTCCGTCAGCGTCGCCATGCCGCGCGTCGGTTTCAGCGGGTTTTGCGGGCTGACCATCCACCATACGGCATCCAGCCCCAGCATTTTCAGCGCGTAAAGGCTGATATGCAAGTGTCCTTCGTGCGCGGGGTTGAATGACCCGCCGAGCAGACCTATCGTCGTCATTCTTCCGCCAGCGAGACGAGTGTCGTGTTGCCGCCGGAGGCGGTGGTGTTGATGCTGACGGATTTTTCCGTGGCGAAGCGCAAGAGATAGTGCGGCCCGCCCGCTTTCGGGCCGGTTCCGGAAAGGCCCTGCCCGCCGAACGGCTGCACGCCGACGACCGCGCCGATCATCGAGCGGTTGACGTAGCAGTTGCCCGCATTCACGCGCGCGCAGGCGGAACGCATCTGGTGGTCGATGCGCGTATGAATGCCGAAGGTGAGGCCGTAGCCTGTGGAATTAATCTGGTCTATCACCTTGTCGATCTCGCCCGCCTTGTAGCGGATGACGTGCAGAACCGGGCCGAACACCTCGCGTTTCAAAACGTCGAGCGACGCGATTTCATAGGCGCGGGGCGCGAAGAACGTGCCGTTTTTGCACGCGTCCGGCATGTCGACCTTTGCGAGCAATTTTGCTTCTTTGTCCATGCGGGCGGCGTGTTCTTCGAGGATCGAGAGCGCGTCTTTATCAATGACGGGGCCGATGTCCGTCGAGAGTTTGGCCGTATCGCCGAGGGTGAGCTCCTTGCACGCTCCCTTCAGCATGGCAATCACTTTGCCTGCGATATCTTCCGGCACAAACAGGGCGCGCAAGGCCGAGCAGCGCTGTCCTGCGGATCTGAACGCGGAAGTGATCACATCATCGACGATTTGCTCCGGCAGAGCGCTGGAATCGACGATCATCGCGTTCTGTCCGCCGGTTTCGGCGATCAGCGGGGCGATGGCGCCTTTGCGGTTTGCAAGCGTGCGGTTGATGAGCTGCGCGACTTCCGTCGATCCGGTGAAGCAGACGCCGGAGACGCGTTCGTCCGCGACCATCACGTCGCCCGCAAGTTCGCCGCGCGCGGGAACGAAGGAGAGGACGTCTTTGGGGACGCCCGCGTTATAAAGCAGTTCGACGGCGCGTTGCGCGATGGCGCAGGTCTGCTCCGCGGGCTTGGCGATGACGGTATTGCCCGCCATCAAGGCGGCGGAAACCTGCCCCATGAAGATGGCGAGCGGGAAGTTCCACGGGCTGATGCAGAGGAATACGCCGCGTCCGTGGTGCGAGAGCAGGTTTGCCTCGCCCGTCGGTCCCGGCAATGTGACGGCTTCGCCAAAGTGCTTGCGGCCTTCGACGGCGTAATAGCGGCAGAAATCCACGGCTTCGCGCACTTCGGCGATGGCGTCAGGGAGGGATTTGCCCGCTTCGCGCACGCAGAGCGAGGTGAACTCCGCCAGGTTTTCTTCCATCAGCTCCGCCATGCGCGCGAGACAGTCGGCGCGGGTATCGGCGGGCATGGCGTTCCATGCGGGGAATGCATCGTGTGCCGTGGCAAGCGCCAGTTGCATATCTTCTTTCGTCGCCATCGTCAGTGTTCCGATTTCGCGGCGGTTGTCGATCGGGCTGAGGATTTTTTCCGCACCGCCGATTTTGGTTACGCCGTTGATCAGCGGGGCGACGGCATAGCGCTGGCTTGCGCAGCCTTCGACATCTTTCAGGAATTTCGCGCTGACGTTGGTGCTGGCGAATTCGATGCCTTTGGAATTTTTGCGCGATGCGCCGTAGATGTCCGCGGGCAGGGGAATTTTCGGGTGCGGCTTGCTCTCCAGTTTTGCGATGTATTCGACCGGATCGGCGATGATGTCGTCCACCGGCACTTTGTCGTTTTGCAGGCGGTTGACGAAGCTGGAGTTCGCGCCGTTTTCGAGCAGGCGGCGGACGAGGTAGGGCAACAGGTCCTGATGGCTGCCGACGGGCGCATAGACGCGGCAGGGATATTTTGTCTCTTTTGCACCGGCGATCTGATGCCCGTCGGCGAAGCCGACAATTTGATGGTATAGCGGTTCGCCCATGCCGTGCAGGCGCTGGAATTCGAAGTCCTTCTGGTTCTTGCCCGCAAGCTCGATCAGCGCCGCGACGGTATAGGCGTTGTGCGTGGCGAACATCGGATAGAGAACGTCGCGCCGTTCCATCATCTTCGCCGCGTTGGCGAGATAGGAAACGTCGGTCGCGCCCTTGCGCGTGAAGACCGGATAGCCCGGCAGGCCGTTCACTTGCGCGTACTTGATCTCGCTGTCCCAATATGCGCCTTTGACGAGCCGCACCATCATGCGGCGGTTGCTGTTTTCGGCGAGCGTTGTCAGCCAGTCGAGCGCGCGGCCGGAACGTTTTTGGTAGGCTTGCAACGCGAGGCCGAATCCGTCCCAGCCTTTCAAGGCGGCAGAGGGGAAAACATTGGCGATGATATCGAAGGATATTTCGAGCCGGTGCGCTTCTTCCGCGTCGACGGTGAGGCTGATGCCGTGGCGGGCGCATTTTTCCGCCAGCGCGAGAAGTTTTTCGGAGAGCGCGGGCACGGAAACGTTTCGTTGCGCGTATTCAAAACGCGGATGCAGGGCGGAAAGCTTGACGGAGATGCCGGGGGATTGAATAGGTCCTCGTCCGTTCGCGGCTTTGCCGATGGCGTCGATGGCCATTTCATAGCTTTTGAAATAGCGCTCCGCGTCTTCCATCGTGCGCGCGCCTTCGCCCAGCATGTCGAACGAATGGCGATAACCCATTTTTTCAGCGTCGGCGCCGCGCGTCAGGCCTTCCTCGATCGTGCGGCCCATGACGAACTGCTGGCCCATGATTTTCATGGCATGCAACATGGCCTTGCGGATGACGGGCTCGCCCATGCGTGAAATCAGGCCGCTGGCTTCCGATTCAACGTCGCTGACGACTTTTCCGGTCAGCATCAAGGCCCATGTTGATGCATTGACAAAGAGATCGTTGCCCTTGCCGATGTGCTGGTTCCAGTCCGCGCCGCCGATCTTGTCGCGGATCAGCATGTCCGCCGTTTCTTTGTCGGGGATGCGGAGCAGGGCCTCGGCGAGGCACATCAGCGCCACGCCTTCCTTGGTGGTGAGGCCGAATTCCTGCAAGAAGCTGTCGAGTCCGCCGAAAAGTTTTCGTTTTGCGCGCACCGTTTCGACGAGCTTGCGCGCCGTGGCTTTGATGCGCGCGCGCGTGTCATCGCTGAAAGAGAGAGCGGAGAGATATTCTTTGACGGCGGCGTTTTCATCGAGGTGATAAGCGTCGTTCATGCGCGTCATCAGGGCGGGAAGATCGTTCATGGCTGGTTGCTCTTTTCCTGCATGTTTCACGTGAAACCTCATTTTTTGCGGCGTGGGATTGTTTCACATTTATACTCTCTTTATACGGCTTTTACTATGGTATTATTATGAATAATAAAAAATCGTCCAACCATGGCTCCGGTCAGACCGTTTTAAAAATTCAGTAAAGAGAGATATGCCACTAAAGCGGTATCAGTTCATTTTCGCCGGAAGCGATTTGATCGCCTCATCGACGAGCTTTGATCCGTGTTTGGCCATGGCGCCGGTCAGCAGCTTTTCTGCGGCGGCGGAGGCGATGTCCGCGGCCTGATGGCGCAGTTCTTCCACCGCTGCCTTTTCGGCGCGGGCGATGCGTTCCATCAGCATGGTTTCATGACGTTTCAGGCTTTCGGTGATGTCCTGCTCCGACTTTTTATGCAGGGCGGCGACTGTTTCTTCGGCGTTTTCGATGATCTTCTTCGCGGTTTCGACGGCGTCTTCATGCTTCTTTTTGTAGTCGGCGAGCAGTTGCTCGGCTTCGTTTTTCAGGCGTTCGGCTTCTTCAAGATCCGCCTTGATGCGCGCGGTGCGGCCGTCAAGCGCAGCAAGCAGGGGTTTCCTGCCCTTTGCCCAGATGGCGCCCCAGACGATCAGCGCCGAAAACAGGATCCATATTTCAGCGTTCATGCCGTATGCTCCTTCAGCGCGGCTTCGACCGCCCGTTTGGCGTCCGCTTCCGCGACGCTCATGTTGGCGACTTTTTGCGCGATGTCGGATGCGATGCCTGTCGCGATCTCGGTCATGGAGCCGAGCGCTTCCGTTTTCGCGGCGGCAATATTGCGATCCGTTTCGGCAAGGCGCTTGCGGGCTTTTTCGGCGAAGGCCGATTGTTCCTCCGCCGCTTTGGCGCTGGCGTCGCGCGCGGCGGCGGCCATGGCGTCGGCGGCTTTTTTCTGCGCTTCGGCCAGAGATTTCTCGTAGGCTTTTTTGACTTTTTCAGCTTCCTCGCTGAGCTGGCCGGCCTGATCGAGATGGCTGTCCTTGCGGGCGTTGCGGTTGTCGAGCGTCTCCCGCACGCGCGGCAGGGAGATTTTCGCCATGACGATATAGATGAGCGCGAAGCTGACGGCCAGCCAGAAAAGCTGGCTGGGGAAGGTCCTGACATCCATCTGCGGCAAACCGCCCGCGCCGCCGTCCGCGGCGAAAGCCTGCGCGGCGGGCAGAAGGACGGACGCGGCAAACGACGTCATGAGAGCCTTGCGCTTCATCCTTGCGTCCTTACTTGATGCCGTAAACGACGAAGAACGCCATGCCGAGCGCGTAGATGGCGATGGATTCGATCAGCGCGAAGTAAAGAATGACGTCTTTCTTGATCAGCGGCGCGGCGGAGGGATTGCGGCCCAGCGCGGTCACGACGTTGCCGAAGAGGATGCCGAGGCCGACCCCGGAACCGAGAACGCCGACGGCGGCGATGCCCGCGGCGAGAATTTTTGCTACTTGTACGTCCATTGAGAGTTCTCCTTTTTTCGTGCTTGGTTTTGGGTTGTTTAGTGTAATTCCACACCGTCCTTGAGGTAAACGCAGGTCAGGACGGCGAAGACGTGGGCCTGAATGAGCGCGACCAGGCATTCCAGCGCCATCAGCATTGTGTTGACGCTGAAGGTGACGGCGGTGAAGAGCTTCAGTCCGATGCCGAGGGCGATCATCGTGACGCAGAACCCGCCGATCAGCCGCATCAGCATGTGTCCCATGACCATGTTGAGGCAAAGACGGATCGAGAGGCTGACGGGGCGCGACAGATACGAGATGATTTCGACCGGAATGATGAACGGCGCCATGACGATCGGCGTGCCCTTGGGGAAAAACAGCGAAAAGAAATGCAGTCCGTGCCTGACGAAACCGAGCAGGGTCGCGAAGCCGACCACCAATGCCGCCAGCGCGCCGGTCACGATGATCTGGCTGGTGTAGGTGTAGGCGAACGGAATGAGCCCGAAAAGGTTGCCCATCAGCACCACCATGAAAACGGTGAAGACGAAGGGGAAATATTTCCATGCTTCGTCGCTCAGATATTCCCTGGTCAGGCCGAAAATGGATTCGTAGAGGATTTCGCTGATGTTCTGCCAGCGGCCGGGGATCAGCGCCTTGCCGCGCACGGTGAGGGTCATCAGCGCGATGGTCAGCAGAGCGCCCGCTATCATGAATGCGGAAGATTGCGTGAAGGAAATGTCGAAAGACCCGAGATGGATCGGAACGATCGGCTTGAGGGCAAACTGTTCGAGGATATCGCTCAAAATGTCGGTTCCTAACTCTGGTCCTTGGTTGTTTCAGCGGCCTTTTGCGGCTCTTTTTTTATTTTATCCTTTGTGCCCTCGTTCCCGTCTTCCCGCGCCTGAAGCCTTTGCATCCTCATGACGCCGGAGATGAACCCGAGAAACAGGAAGGCGATCATCCCGAAAGGCTGGATATGAAACCAGCGATCCATCCAATAGCCTAAAAACACGCCGACGGCAATAGAAGCGATAAAATCCGTTCCCATGCGCAAACCGGAATTGCCGCTCCCGTAGAGGTCTGATTGGGGCAGCAGCGACGCCGGTTCCGGCCTGTTTTTCGCGTCCCTGATCTTGGCGCCAAGTTCCTCTGGAGTCTGGCTCATGGGTTCAAGCTTTCGGGTTGCATTGACAGGCGAGGGGAAACTACAAATACAGGCTTGAATTGTCAATAAAGATTCATGGATCCGGACGTTTATTTGCCGTGCGCGCAACGGCGCGGGAAAAATATCGGATTTTGTAGATTATGGAATTTAAAAGCTTACGCCGGTCGTGCGCTGCAGGAGAACGTTGAAAAGCGATTTATCCTGATATTGGTTGACGTCCTGATTGCCGTCGACCGAGGCTTGCAGGAGCCTGCCATGCTCGAAAATCAGCACGAGCTTGAGCACGTACCCCGTCTTGTTGACCCGCAGCGAGCCGAACCCCAGCGAGCCGCTGTCGTTGATGTTGGAATAAGGCAGGTAATAACCCTGATAGGTCATGAGCACGCGACGGAACTTTTCCAGCTGTTGCGGCGAGCCTTGCACAATGGAGTTGCCGTAGAGGCTTGTCTGCACCTCCGGCAGGCTCATGTGCGAGAATTTATCCTTGGCGATGCAGATTTTCTTGAAAACGTCGGCTTCTGACATGCCGGGATGAAGCTCCGACGCGCGTTGCTCCATGTCCTGCTTGTTTTTAAAGAGATTCGAATTGATCTGCTGGTCGCCGACGGGGATGCAGGAGGTTAAAAAAAGTACAAGCGCGGCTGTGGCAAGAACTCTTATTTTTTTGAATAAAACTTTCGCCTCGTAGTTTTCAGAACATGCGTTTACGGTTTGTTCCCGCATAACTTTCCGCCTCATTAAACAACCTATGAGTACACTTATATCATCTCACTATTATGTTAATCTACGGTTAATGGGAAATTAGCGGGGCGATATCAAATATCTACACAAGCCGCAGGAACGAGGCGCGTATAAAGGTGCGCTGTAGAAGAGCTTTCCGCGTGTCGAAAATGGTGCGGTGCAATATGAAATTGTTGCGGCGCGGGATTATGCTTCGCGGGCTATGCGGCCTTATCCCACTTCGGCGCGATGCCGACGGGATTGACGATGCGGCCGTCCGGGCGGGCGAGGGCGGAGATTTGTTTCATCTCATCGTCTGACAACGTGAAATCGAAAATGTCGAAATTTTCGCGGATATGATTCTCGCTGCCCGCCTTGGGGATGGCGGCGACGCCGTCCTGCTGGATCAGCCAGCGCAGCGTAACCTGCCCCGTCGTTTTGCCGTGGGCATTGGCGATTTTGCCTATGACGGGATCTTTCGCCACCTTGCCTTGCGCGACGGGGCAATAGGCGGTGAGGAACATGCCGCTGGCGCGCAGATAATCGAGCAGCGGCTTTTGTGAAAGATAAGGGTGATATTCCACCTGATTGGCGGCGAGGGGCGCGCCGAGCGTTTCAACGACCTCTCTGGTCTGCGCGACGGTGAAGTTTGAAATGCCGATCAGCTTCGCTTTCCCCGCGGCTTGCACGGATTGCAACGCCTTCATTTGCTCCGCGAAGGGCGCGGGCGACGACGGCCAGTGGATCAGCAACAGGTCGACGTAATCGGTCTTCAGTTTTTTGAGGCTTTCGTCGAAGGATTTTTGCAGTTTGCCCTCGGCGGCGTTGTCCGGCCAGATTTTGGTGGTGATGAAAATATCTTCGCGCGGGATGCCGCCCGCCGCGACCGCGGCGCCGACGTCCGCCTCGTTGTCGTAGAATTGCGCCGTGTCGATATGCCGGTAGCCGGTTTCGATCGCCTTTTCAATGGCGCTTTGTCCCGAGTTTCCCTTCAGCTTGTACGTGCCGAAGCCGAGGGCGGGGATTTGTTTTCCTTGTGCGGTGATGGTGATCATGTTTCTCCTCTTTTCCCTGTTTTGTCACCCCCGCCTTGCGCGGGGGTCCGGTAGCGCGTCCGCGCGTCTCGTGAGTCTCTATAAGACGGCCGGACGGCCTTCCGGATACCCGCCGCCAGTTCCGCTGGCAATAAAAATTGCAACGAAGCTGCGCGGGCGTGAGGTGTTTTGGTCTATTCCGTCGTCTTGCCGTCGAAATGTTCGTGGCTGGCTTCGGCGTCGTCTTTGGTTTTGTGGATCGTGCCGTCGATATGCTCGGGCGGGCCGTAGATGGTGTAAAGGTGGAGCGGCTCTTTGCCAGTGTTGATGACGTTATGTTCCGCGCCCTGCGGAACGATCACCGCGTCGTCGGCTTTCACCTTGTTGCATGCGCCGTCGATCCACACTTCGCCCGAACCTTTTTCGATGCGGAAGAACTGGTCGCGGTCGTCATGCACCTCCGCGCCGATATCGCATCCGGCGGGCAGGGTCATGAGGACAAGCTGGATATTGCGCCCCGTATACAGCACGCGGCGGAAATCCGTGTTCTCTTCGGTCAGCTTTTCGATGTTGTCGTGGAAACCTTTTTTCGGGTTGGCTTTTGATCGGGTAGATGTGTTGGTCATGGTTTTTCTCCTCTATTTATATACAAATAATTTTATTGCGATGCAAAGTGCGGAAACTCCACTAAAAAATGAGGCATATCTATTCATTGATGCAGAAAATTTAATGGCTTTATAAAAAAGGATCATGGGGCGGTGTTTTATCCCAATATGTTGACATCGGCGGCTATTTGCCATAGGCGGATATAAACCAGAAGATCGCTGCTATAATAGCAGATACTGCGCTACCAATATCTAAATAATATCCTACGCTTTGCGTATTCATCTCAATGCGCCTCGGCCCAATTCTTGCCCCAACCGGTGCCGACTTCGAGCGGTACGCCGATGCCCAATCCAGCACTCTCCATGATCTTTTTCACCAGCGCTTCTGTCTCGGCTTTTTCTTTCACCGGAACCTCGAACAAGAGTTCGTCATGCACTTGTAGCAACATCTTCGCGCCGAGTTTTGCCTCGGCGAGCGCGGGGCGGAGGGCGATCATGGCGCGCTTCATGATATCCGCTGCCGTGCCCTGCAGGGGCGCGTTGATCGCCTGACGTTCGGCGAAGCTCTTCATCGGGCCTTTGTCGTTGATGCCGTAGATGAAGCATTTGCGACCGTAGAACGTCTTCACGTAGCCGTGCTTTTTCGCGTACTCTTTCGCTTCGTCCATGAATCTTTGCAGTTCGGGGAAGCGCGCGAGATATTTTTTGATGTAGTCCGACGCTTCGGCGGGCGAAATGCCGAGTTGTTTTGCGAGGCCAAATCCGCTGATGCCGTAGATGATGCCGAAGTTGACGGCTTTCGCGCTGCGGCGGATTTCCGGCGTCATTTGGTCAAGGGGCACGTCGAACACTTGCGATGCCGTCGCGGCGTGAATGTCCATGCCGTCATGAAAGGCCTGTTTGAGCGCCTTGATGTCGCCGAGTTCCGCGGCGAGGCGCAGTTCCACCTGGCTGTAGTCCGCGGAGAGCAGTTCATATCCTTCTTCGGGGATGAAGGCAGCGCGGATTTTCTTTCCGTCGTCGGTGCGGATGGGAATGTTTTGCAGGTTCGGGTCTGACGACGCGAGCCGTCCCGTGTTCGTTCCTGCCATGGAAAACGACGTATGGATGCGCCCCGTGCGCGGCGTGATGGCTTGGGGCAGGGCATCGGCATAGGTGCTTTTCAGTTTCGAAAGCCCGCGCCATTCGAGAATTTTATCGACGATCTCGTTGCCCGTGAGCTGTTCCAGCGCATCCGCGCTTGTCGACCAGCTTCCGGTTTTGGTTTTTTTGCCGCCTTCGAGGCCGAGCGCGCCGAACAAAACGTCACCCAGCTGCTTCGGCGAGGCGATATTGAAGCTGAGCCCGGCGAGATCGTAAATCTTTTTCTCATGTTCCGCGAGTTGTCTGGCAAAGGAGTTGCTGAGACGTTTCAGCTCTGCCACATCGATTTTGATGCCGTTATATTCCATTTCCGCGATCATCGTGCTAAGCGGGCGCTCCAGTGTTTCATAGACCGTCGCCATCTGCTCCCGCGCAAGGCGTGGCTTGAACATTTTGTGTAGCTGGAGCGTGATGTCCGCATCCTCGGCGGCGTAGCTCAAAGCCTTGTCGAGAGGCACGAGGTCGAACGTCACCTGCGCCTTGCCTTTGCCGCAGACGTCTTCGTATTTGATCGTCTCGTGATTGAGGAATGTTTGCGCGAGCTCGTCCATCCCGTGGCCGTGCTGCGTGCCATCCAGCACGTAGGAGAGTAGCATCGTGTCGTCCACCGGCGCGATTTTAATGCCGTAGGGGAAGAACATCTGCATGTCATATTTTATATTGTGGCCGATTTTGAGGACACTCTCGTCTTCAAGCATGGGCTTCAGCAGTTTCATCGCCTTTTCGATCGGGATTTGGATGAGTTCCGGCTCCGGTTCCTTTTCCTTCATCGAAAAATCGAAGCTTTCGCTGTAGCCCTCGGGGGTGCGGTGTTGCAACGGAATGTAACAGCCGTTGCCCGCCGCCGTGGACATTGAAATGCCGACCAGTTTCGCGCCTGCAGGCGTGAGAGACGTCGTCTCCGTATCGACCGCGACCGCGCCGGCCTCGACCGCCATGTCGATCCATTTTTTAAGCGCGGCTTCGGTTTGGACAAGTTCATAGCCTTGCGCTTTTTCTGTTTTGACGGGGGCTGGCGCTGCGGGAGTTTCGTCGTTCGTCGCGCCGAACTTCCTTTCCATTCGCGCCAGCACGCTGCGGAAACCCTGTTCCTGCAAAAACGCGAAGAGCCGGGCCGTGTCCGGCTTTTTCACCTTAAGGTCGGCGAGGCCGACCGGCACTTTCGCGCGGTCGTCCAGCTTCACCAGTTTTTTCGAGATGCGCGCGAGTTCGGCATTCTCGATCAGCGCTTCGCGGCGCTTGGGTTGCTTGATCTCGCCCGCGCGTTGCAAGAGCGTTTCAAGGTCGCCGTATTCGTTTATCAGCAGCGCCGCCGTCTTGATGCCGATGCCGGGTACGCCGGGAACGTTGTCTATGCTGTCGCCAGCGAGCGCCTGCACGTCCACCACCTTGTCGGGCGTGACGCCGAATTTTTCCAGCACTTCGTTTTCGCCGATGTCTTTGTATTTCATCGGGTCGATCATCCGCACGCCTGGGCGCACCAGCTGCATCAGGTCTTTGTCGGACGAAACGATGGCGACAGGGTGGCCTTTTTCATGCGCAAGGCGGGCGTAGGTGGCGATCAGGTCGTCGGCCTCGAAGCCTTCCATCTCGATGGCCGGGATGGAAAAAGCTTCCGTCGCTTCGCGGATGAGCGGGAATTGCGGAATGAGGTCTTCCGGCGTTTCATCGCGGTTGGCTTTATATCGGGGATAGATGTCGTTGCGGAAGTTCTTGCGCGCGGCGTCGAAGATCACCGCGATGTTCGGCACGTGCATGTCGGTGATGAGCTTTACCAGCATGTTGGTGAAGCCGAGCACGGCGTTGACCGGCGTGCCGTCGGGGCGGTTGAGCGGCGGCAGGGCGTGATAGGCGCGGAAGATAAACCCCGAGCCGTCGATGAGGAACAGTTCGTTTTTACGGTCGTTTTCGTCCATGGGCGCGGCCTTCCGTAGTGCATATGTGCTGATCATACACAATAAAATGCACGTCACGGGCGCGTGAGTCTAGGGCTATTTTATGCGATTATTTCTTGCTTTTTCCGCCGCCGGATTTGCTTTTGTCGCGGCTGGCGGTGACGAGCGTGTTGATCGCGTCGACGTGCGCCTTGGAGGCTTTGCCGGGTTTGTTGACGCCGCGGGGCGTCGCTTCGCCGAAGTTGCCGGTGGGTTCGCCCTTGCCGCGCAGGGATTCGAGCAGGGCGTTGCCGAAGTCGTCGATGTCGTGCTCTTCGGGATTGATTTTCTTCGGCGCGTTTTTCTTTTCCGGCTGATCGACATGGACAAGCGCGTGCACGATGATGCTGTGCATGTGCGGGCTGACGAGGCCGTAGAGCAGGCTCTGATCTTTCTCCAGCCACGACATCAGGAGGCGTTGCGCCTTGAGATGATTGCCGCCTGATTTTTCCAGCGCGTCCTTGACCCGTGACAGTGCGTAATCTCTGCTCATGAAACTCTCCCTTGAACTCCTGCAATCAAGAGTGGCATATCAGCAAAGTTCCGTCAATTCTTTCAAAATCTTATGTGTGCCGCGCAGACGCTGCGGCAGTTCATCCCAGGCTTTGATGACGACGAGTTTTTGGTCTTCCGGGCGCAATTTGACGGTTCCGGGCTGTTTTGAAATATATTGCACCAGTTTGTTAATATTGACCTTTGTCGATTGGTGGAATGCGAGCAGCGCGCCCTTTGGCCCCGCATCGACGCGCGCCACGCCCGCACTACGGCAAAGCTGCTTGATTTCCACAAGTTTGAGCAGGTTTTCCACATCACCGGGCAGCGGGCCAAACCGGTCGATCAGTTCGGCGGCGAAGCTTTCGATCTCCTGCTTGTCGGCAAGCTCGGCGATGCGGCGGTAGATTGAAAGGCGGAGGTTGAGATCGGGAATGTAATTCTCCGGGATCAGCACCGGCATGCCGAGGTTGATCTGCGGCGACCAGTGATCGGCCTCCGGAATGATTTTTCCGCCTTGCTTCGCCGTGGCGACGGCTTCTTCCAGCATTTCCTGATAAAGCTCGACACCGATCTCGCGGATATGGCCCGATTGTTCTTCGCCGAGCAGA
This sequence comes from Pseudomonadota bacterium, assembly GCA_021845905.1. Classification (GTDB taxonomy): domain Bacteria; phylum Pseudomonadota; class Alphaproteobacteria; order Micavibrionales; family UBA2020; genus PALSA-926. The sequence continues at coordinate 241,870 of JAJZVA010000001.1, read as the reverse complement.
TTGCCCGCGCCGCGGATATCGAGATCGTGACTGGCGAGCTGGAACCCGGCGCCGAGGCTGTCAAGTTGTTCGATGGCGTGCAGGCGCTGGATAGCGGATTTGGTCAGTGTTTTGTTTTGCGCATAGGTGAGATAAGCGTAAGCGCGCTGCTTGGCGCGGCCGATGCGCCCGCGAAGTTGGTAAAGCTGGGCGAGGCCGAACATTTCCGCGCGATGGATGATCATCGTATTGGCATTGGGAATGTCGAGGCCGGATTCAACGATCGTTGTCGAGAGCAAAACATCGAACGCGCCGTCGTAAAACGCTGTCATCTTTTCCTCGATCTCTTCCGCGCCCATTTGCCCGTGGGCGACGACGAGTTTCAGCTCCGGCACGAGTTTGCGCAATTCGCTCTCTAGTTCCGCTATATCCGAGATGCGCGGGCAGACATAGAAGGATTGCCCGCCGCGGTAGTGTTCGCGCATCAGTGCGTCTCGGATCACCACAGGATCAAACGGCAGAACAAATGTCTTCACGGCGAGCCGGTCGATCGGCGCGGTGGCGATCAGACTGAGTTCGCGCACGCCGGTCAGCGCCATTTGCAGCGTGCGCGGAATGGGTGTCGCGGTGAGCGTCAGCACGTGGACGTTTTCTTTCAGCTGTTTCAGGCGTTCTTTTTGTTTGACGCCGAATTTTTGTTCTTCGTCGACGATCAGCAGGCCGAGATTGTTGAACTTGATTTTCTCGGAGAGCAGCGCGTGCGTGCCTATAATGATGTTGACCTCGCCTTTGGCGAGATCTTCACGGGTTTGGTCGGCTTCTTTCGCGGAAATGAAACGCGAGAGCAGGGCGGTTTTGACCGGAAAGCCGTGAAAGCGTTTGACGAATGTCTGGTAATGCTGGCGGGCGAGGAGCGTGGTGGGCGCGATCAGCGCGACCTGATGTCCGCTTAAAGCCGCGACTGAGGCGGCGCGCAGGGCCACTTCCGTTTTGCCGAAGCCGACGTCGCCGCAGACCAGCCTGTCCATCGCCACGTCTTTTTCGAGGTCTTGCAGCGCGTCTTCGATGGCGCGTTGCTGGTCTTCCGTTTCGGGATAGGGGAAACCGGCGGAAAATTTCTCGTAGATTTCAGGCGCGAGGGTGATGGGATCGGAATGGCGCAAAATCCGCGCGGCGGCGATTTTAAGCAGTTCGTTCGCAAGCGCGAGCAGATCTTTTTTGACACGTGCTTTTCGCGCCTGCCACGCCGCGCCGCCGAGTTTGTCGAGCGCCGCACCCGCTTCTTCCGAGCCGTAGCGCGAGAGGACGTCGAGGTTTTCGACCGGAACGAACAATTTATCGCCGCCCGCGTAGATCAGTTTCAGGCAGTCGTGCGGAATATTGTCGACGACGACGGTTTCCAGCTTTTCGAACTGCCCCACGCCGTGATCTTCATGGACGACGTAGTCGCCTTCATGCAGCTGGCTGATTTCGAAGAGGAAGGCATCGCTTTTTTTCTTCTTTTTGGCGGTGCGCGAGAGACGGTCGCCCAGCAGGTCCTGCTCCGTCAGCACGGCGAGGTCGGCGGTTTCAAAGCCGTGTTCGAGGCCGAGGATGGCAAGGTCGTATTTCGGCGAAGTGTAAAGCCCTTGCTCTTCCAGCAAATGTTTCAACCTGTCGCGCGAGCCGTTGCCATAGGCGGCAATCAAAACTTTTTTATTCAGCGACTTGATATGCGAAGCAATGACGGCGTAAAGATCGGCGCCGGATTGTGCGCGAATGTCCCCGAAGTCGCGGCCCTTGCGTCCGCCCGCATCTTCCTGTTCCGGTGCTGGCGCGAACGGCGAGAAATCAATCGTCTCGTAATCTGATAGCTTTTTCTCCCATTCCGCCTGCGGCAGATAAAGCAGCGCGACGGGAACGGGGCGGTATTGCGCGGGCGTATCGCGCTGCTCCGCCTTGAGCATGGAAGCGCGCGCCTGATAAAGGTCTTCAATTTGGGAGAGGCGCATCTCGCGCGCCTGTTCCGCCTGATTGTCGAGCGTGACCGTCGCTTGCGGCACATAGTCGAACAGCGTTTCAAGTCGGTCGTAATAGAGCGGTAGCCAATGTTCCAGTCCCGCGTATTTGCGGCCTTCGCTGACCGATTCATAAAGAGCGTCTTCTTTCCGCACTGCGCCGAAGAGTTCGCGGTATTTTGTGCGGAAGTTCTCTATGGCTTCGGGCGTCAGCAAAACCTCGGAGACGGCGTAAAGGTCAAGCGCGTCTTTGTCCTCGGTGGTGCGCTGGCTTAAAGCGTCGAAGGCGCGGATATGCTCGATCTCGTCGCCGAAGAGATCAATACGCAAAGGCTCCGAGGAACCGGCGGGAAAAATGTCGATCAGCCCGCCGCGCAAGGCGAATTCTCCCGCCTCGCGCACCGTTTCCGTGCGGTGATAGCCGTTGGCGGAGAGAAAAATTTGCAGCGCGTGGACGTCGAGCCGTCCGCCTTTCTTGGCAGAAAAGGCGGAATTTTTGAGCAAGTCGCGCGATGGCACGCGCTGAATGATCGCCGAGACGGTGGTCAGCACAATAATCGGCTTACCGTCCTGCCGGTGCATCAGGCGCGAGAGCGTCTTCAGCCGTTCGCCCACGACTTCGGACGTCGGGGAAATACGATCATAGGGCAGGCAGTCCCATGCCGGAAAGCGCAACACTTCCACACCCGGCGCGAAGAAGCGCAAAGTTTCATGCATCTGCTCAAAGCGGAGATCGTCAGCGGCGACATGAATGACAGGATGTGCGGCTTTTTCCGCCAGCTTTCCCAAAAAGACTGAATCGTACCCCTCCGGCATGCCGAAAAGGGTGTGCCGGTTATTGGAAGCATCGCGGGTCGCCGCAGGGCGTGGTTCGATCATATTGCCCTCATTCATAGGGGCTGTGTGTAGCATTGATATCTGACAATAACAATATATATATATATGTTTTATAAGGGGAATTTTGATACCAATAACTTTTATATTGACATAAGATTAAAATAATTATAGAAACGTGACCAAAATGTATCCAATTATAATATCATCAAGGAGACCAAAAAATGAGCGAAGCGAAATGGAAAGCGTCTATTCTCGAGGGCATACGCCAAGGCAGGGAAGTCAAGAAGCAAGAAGACAGGGAACAAAGACTGGCTGACCTTTTCAATGCGTCGAGCGCGCTCCGTGAAGGGCTTGCTTTCCTGCAGGGAATGGAAGGCGGCTTTAGATTTGCGGTGGACGAGAGATCTGTGACGGATAAAAGAAGCCATCTTAATATAACCACGAATATCCCGGTCGGTGACCGTCAAAGCGGCGAGACATTGTCCATTTCCGTTTATAGCTCAGATAAAATAGGCGCTTTTGGCGACGGCGACAAATATGGTTGCGACCAGACGATTTACGCGGAAGGCGACAATGATCAGGTAACGGATAAAATTCTGACTTTCGTCGCGCGTCATGCCGCTAAAAGAGGCATGGTTCTTTAAAGCAGATCTCGATTTCAGGCGGCTTCCTGCCGCGCGCCAAACAGCGCCGTACCGACGCGCACGTGCGTCGCGCCGTATTTGATGGCGGTCTGAAAGTCCGCGCTCATGCCCATGCTGAGCTGTTTCAGGCCAAGCTCTCCTGCCAGCTTGGCAAGCAGCGCGAAATGCAGATCCGGGATATCGTCCGCGGGTGGAATGCACATCAGTCCCGCGATGTTCAGTTTTAAACCCTTGCAGGCTTGATAAAGCGCGGGCAGATCTCGCGGCGCGACGCCGCCTTTTTGCTCTTCCTCGCCGGTATTGACCTGAATGAAGCAGGGAAGAAAGCTTGCCTGCCTGTCCATTTCCTTAGCTAAGGCTTCCGCGAGCTCCTGCCGGTCAACCGTTTCGATCACGTCGAAGAGCGCGACGGCGCTCCTGACCTTGTTGGTTTGCAGATGGCCGATGAAGTGGAGTTGAATATCCGGATATTTTTCACGCAAGGCGGGGTATTTTTCTTCAGCTTCCTGCACACGGTTTTCGCCGAAGACGCGCTGGCCTTCTTTCAGCAATTCTTCGATTTTTTCTATCGTCTGGAACTTGCTGACCGCGACCAGCGTGACGGAACCACTCTTGCGGCGAGCCGTTTTGCAAGCCGCGTCGATGTCTGATTGAACGTCCGCCAGCCCCATTTCAGTTTCCTGTTTCCGGCGCGAAGGCCGTCGGCGCGGGATCGACCACGACAGGGCCGCCCTGACGGATTTCCAGCACGGCGAGTCCGCGTTCCGAAAGGCCGTTGGGCAGGAAGCGGAAAATGCCGTCGATGCCGGCGAAACCGCGCGGGTTGGTGATGGCCTGTGCGGCATAAGCGTCCGTGCCGTCGGGCGCGGATCGCGCCAGAACGGCGGCCAGCGCCGTCGCGTCATAGGCGAGCGAGGCAAGGCGCATCGGCGGCGCGCCGAAATTGGCCTGATAACGCGCCTTGAAGTTGGCGCGGAGCTTCGGGTCCGGCGCCGCGAACCAGCCGCCGAAAAGCCCCGGGCTGTTCATCAGCGTCGGGTCGTCCCACAGGCCGGTGCCGATGAATTTGATGCCGCTCGGGCTTGGCTTCTGATACGAAGGCGCATTCGGCGGCAGAGGCAGATATTGGGATATGCCGTTGTCTTTCAGCGTGGTGACCAGTGAACGCAAGCCCTCGCTGCCGATCGGCAGCATCAGCGCGTTGAAATTGAAACCGTCTCCGCCGCTGTTTTTGCTTTCATTGACGAAATCCTGCACATAGGGCGTCAGTTCGATCTGGCTCGCGGGATAGCGGTAAACCTTGACGAGATTGACGTTGCCCTTTTGCAGGGTGTTGATGACGATATCGGCGTACTGCGTGTCGGGGGCGAAGACGGCGATATTGCCGTAGCCCTGCGTTGCGGCGTATTGCGCGACGCGCATGACCTGCGTGAATGGCAGGAAGCCCATGACGTAGGTGTTGTCTCCGGCGAGCGTCCAGTCTGTGGTGAAGGAGATGATCGGCGTGCTGGTGGGGTTGACGATCGGCTTGATCGCTTTCAGGTTTTGCGAGAAGACCGGGCCGAGAATGAGGGCGCTGTGCGCGTTCACGGCGGCTTCCGCCGCGGCGATCGCGCCCGCTGGCGTGCTCTTGGTGTCGCGCGGCACAAGCTCGAAGTTGGCGCTGCCGATGTCGAACAGGGCCATCTGCGCTGCATTGAGCATGGATTGGCCGAGTTGCGCCGCGCGGCCCGTCAGCGGCAGGAGAATGGAAACGATGATCTTATGCGGCGGTGCGACAACGGGCGGCACGGGTTGCGCCGTGACGGACGCGGCGACCGGCGGCAACTGGCCGGCGGCGTTTTGCCCCGGCGGCGTCGTTTGATTTTGCGGCGATGCGGCCTGCGCCTCTACGGCCTTGCTTTGCTCGGAGAGGACTTGCCGTTGTCCGGGGGTCTGCCAGCTGATATTGGGCATAACGGAGGGATTGTTGGTTTTGATGCCCGTGTTGAAGGTGCCCCACGGCAGGTAATAACCGTTGTTGCCGCAGCCGCTCAGCAGCAGGACGGAGAAAAGGGTGATAAAAAGGCGGGTTTTTGCGTATACTCTCAACAAAGGACAGTCTCCATATGGCGCATAAAGCGGTTTCAGACACGGACTCGGATTTGCCTGCGGGGTTATATATCATAGCCACGCCGATCGGCAATATTGAAGACATCACTTTACGCGCCCTTAAAACATTAGGAAAGGCGGATCTGATCGCGTGCGAGGATACGCGCGTTTCCGGCAAGCTCACCTCCTATTACGATATTTCCACGCCGAAAACGCCTTATCATGACCATAACGCGGATGCGATGCGCCCGAAATTGCTCGCCATGTTGCGGGAAGGCAAGCGGATTGCGCTGATTTCAGACGCTGGCATGCCGCTGGTGTCCGATCCCGGATACAAACTTGTGGCGGCGTGCGCGGCGGAAAATATTCCGGTGACGTGCATTCCGGGAGCTTCTGCATCGCTCGCGGCGCTGGCTTTGTCTGGTCTGCCGACGGATAAATTCATGTTCGCCGGTTTCTTGCCAGTGAAGTCGGCGGCGCGCCGGACGGCGCTTGCGGAAATCAGAGACGTTCCCGCCACATTGATTTTTTACGAAACGGGACCACGGCTTGCAAAAAGCCTTCAGGACATGCTGGATGTTCTGGGCGATCGCTCCGTTGCTATCGCAAGGGAGTTAACAAAGAAATTTGAAGAAGTTAAAAGAGATACTTTATCTAATTTATTAGATATTTACGCGGGGGGTGGCGAGACGCGCGGCGAGATTGTCGTGGTTGTCGGCGCGCCCGAAGCTGGCGGTTCGAGATCATGGACGGAGGCGGATATCGACGCTTTGATCATCGACATGATCGAAAATCAGGGCATGAGCGTGAAAGACGCTGCAGCTTACGTCAGTGCGCAGTCAGGCCTTAAAAAGCGCGATGTCTACCAGCGGGCCTTGATCCTCAATAAAAAGAGGGGTTATTGATGGCTGAAACATCTCATAGCAAGGGGTTGCTAGCTGAATTTAAAGCAAAATCTTATTTGCGCTCAAAAGGCTATAAAATCCTTGAGAAAAGGTTTAAAACGCAGATGGGAGAGATTGATATTATAGCATTAGATGGCAAGACGCTTGTTTTTATCGAGGTCAAATCGCGCAAGACGAAGGAAGCCGCCGCAGAAGCCATTGACAGGAAGAATCAAAAACGCGTCCGCAATGCCGCGGAACTTTACCTTCAGCGGCATCCGGAGTACAATGAACACGAAATGCGGTTTGATGCGCTGATCCTGGCGCCCGGCGTCTTGCCAGAGCACATTCCGGATGCTTTTTAAGCCTTGGGGAAGGCTGTTCGCGAGGGGAAGTGATGCTTCATTCAAAAAAGCATGGGCGTTTTCTGTCGATCCTGTTGTTGACGGGGATCACTTTTATGGTTGCGGGATGCAGCCCGGCCAGCGTGGCGCTCGGTACGGGAGCGTCGCTCGGCGTGGCGGCGGAGCAGGAAGACGGCGTCAGCGGCGCGGTCAAGGATGACGCGACGCAGCTCAGGATCGTCGATTCCTATATCCAGCATGATTTCAAATTGTTTCGCGATCTCAGCGTCACGGTCAAGGAAGGCCGAGTCCTGCTCACGGGCACTGTGCCCAGTCCGGACATGCGGGTCGAGGCGGTGCGTCTCGCCTGGCAGGCGCCGGGGGTGAAGCAGGTGCTCAACGAGATTTCCGTCAACCACAGCGAAAGCATCGCCGGAGATCTTGTCGACACGTGGATCACCAGCAATATCAAGACGCGTCTGATGTTCGACAAATACGTGCAGTCGATCAACTACAACATCGACACGGTCGACGGCAACGTCTACGTGATGGGCGTGGCGCAGAACCAGAGCGAGCTTGACAGGGTCTTGGCTTATGCGCGCAACACCAACCACGTCAAGAATGTCATCAGCTACGTCCGCCTGAAATATCAGGACCCGAACAGCATTCCGGGCATGGCGCAAGGCAACAATGGCTGAGGCCGGGGAAGAATCCTCCGTTCCGTTTCAATCCGGCGACAATGCGCTTTTGTGGCTCCGGCATGCCGGGAGCGTCGCGGATGAAGAGATCGACCTTGCCGAAGCCGCTCTGGCGCTCGGGCTGATTTTCCTGCCAGGTGTGCATGTCGACCGTTACCGCCAGCATTTAAGGAAAATTTCAGAACAGTTGCGCGAGGAATGTCGCGTTGCGTCGCAGTCCGGCGCTGCGGACGATCTCGTTTTGCGCGTGAAGGCTTTGCGCAAGATCATGCATGAAGACAACGGCTACGATGGCGACGAGAAAAACTATGACGACATCCAGAACGTCAATTTCATACGCGTCATCGAACGGCGCAAAGGATTGCCGATATCGCTTGGCATCCTCTACATCTTTCTGGCGCGCGGCATGGGCTGGGTTTGCGAAGGCTTGAGTTTTCCGGGGCATTTTCTCGTGCGTCTGGAGGCGGGCGGCGACCGCGTCATTCTCGACCCGTTCAAAAGAGGGCGCGAAATGGACGCGGCGGCCTTGCGCGATCTTTTGAAGTCTATTGTCGGCAAGAAGGCGGAGCTCTCGCACAATTATTACGATGCGGTTTCAAACCGCGATATTCTCGTGCGGTTGGTCAACAACCTTAAAAAGCGCCTGATCGATGCCGAAGATTACGCGGAGGCCATACGCGCGGCCGATGCGATCGGCGCCTTTTCTCCGGATGAATACCGCATTTATCTCGACAAGGGAGTGCTTTACGCCAAGCTGGGGAAAGGCGCAGAGGCTATCGAGGCGCTTGAAACCTATATCTCCAGAACGCCTTTCGCGCGTGAAAAGCAACAGGCGCATTTGCTATTACAGCAAATAAAATCGGCGCTGGATTAGGACCAAATCTCGTTAATATATGGCTATTCTACGCAATGCTAAAAATCCATTCGTTATATGGTGATTGATCCTGGCTTCGGAAACTCTCAGGCTGACAACAGGTGGCGTTTCGGCTATGGTGGCCATATCGGCTGTTCTCTGGAGAAGGATATTGTCATGGCTCTTATTTCACTGATTTTACTGACAGCACTGAGCGCTCTTTATTTCAACAGGTCGCGCACAAGAAAACCGGAAGATCCGCTATTCAACCTTGAGGACAAGAGCGGATATCTGGCGAAGGTCAATGATTTCATGAGAAAAACGATCCAATGCGATGCGATGACCGTGTTTTTCATCTATAGCGTCGTCGCCACGCTTCTCACCCTGGTGATACCGATATACGGCTCGGGGTTGCTGCTCAGGTTTCTGGCCAATGTTATAGCCGCGCTGATGCTGTTGCCGTTCGTGGTGGAAGGGGCGGCTGTCAAGTATAAAGGCAAGGTCAATGCCGCCGTCCTTCAGGAACTGGCGAACCTCGCCGGTTGGGTCCTGTCGCACGAGAAGTATTTCGCCATCGGTGGCGGAGTTGTGGCCTTTTTGCTGTTCTTTGTCTTGTTCAGGTAGCGTTTTCGGCATGAAAAAAAGCCGCCCTCCTGATGTCGGGGGCGGCTTTTTTTTTTGAATGGCCGGCGATTGTTCAGCCGCGCAGGCCGAGACTGTCGATCAGCGCTTCATAGCGCTTTGAATCGATCGTCTTGATGTATTTCAAAAGGCTGCGGCGGTTGCTCACCATGGTGAGAAGGCCGCGGCGGCTGCCGAGATCTTTTTTATGGGTCTTCATGTGCTCGGTAAGGTTCTTGATGCGGCCGGTCAGAATGGCGATTTGCACTTCAGGTGAACCGGTATCTTTCGGCGTGGTCGCGTATTTCTTGATCAGCGCCTGCTTTTCTTTTTTCTCAATCGACATCGCATACTCCTTATAGAGTTAGAGGTTGAACACGCGCACCGGATGCAGTTCAATGCCGTCTCGTTCGAGGAGGGCAAGCGGCTTGTTGTCGCCTATGGCCAGTATCAGATCCGTCATGTCGTCGATGCCCGCGATATCGAGGCGGCCAATGTCCTGACGCGACAGAAGCCTGATGGTTTGGCCCTGCTTGATGCGGCTGATCTCGTCGTCCGTCAGGGCGAGGGCCGGGATGTCGTCCAGCACTGTCTCGACAGGCAACAGGTAGAGATCAGGGTCGGCAGATTGCACCATTTGCTCTAATCTGTCCAGAGAAATCGCGTTTTTAGCCTCAAAAGGGCCAACAGCGCGCCGCCGGAGGGCGGAAACATAGCCAAAACAGCCTAAAATAAAGCCCATATCGCGGGCGAGGGCGCGGACGTAGGTGCCCTTGCCGCATTCCATTTTGAAGGTTGCCGTGTCGGTTGTGGTCCCGGTCAGGCGCAAATCATAGATGGAGACGGTGCGCGATTTGAGTTCCACGTCTTCTCCGGCGCGGGAGATATCGTAGGCGCGCTTCCCGTCGATCTTGATGGCGGAGAACTTCGGCGGCGTCTGCTCGATATCGCCGATGAAGCGCGGGATGAGGGCGGCGATCTCGTCCGCCGTCGGGCGCTTGTCGGAGGTTTGGGTGACTTCGCCCTCTAGGTCGTCGGTATTGCGCGTCTCGCCCCACGTGACGGTGAATTCATAGACTTTGTCGCGGTCCTGCGCGAAGGGGATGGTTTTGGTCGCTTCGCCGAGCGCGATGGGCAACACGCCGGTGGCGAGCGGGTCGAGCGTTCCGGCATGGCCGAGTTTCTGCGCATTGAGGATCCGCCGCACGCGGCCGATGGCTTGCGTCGAGGTAAGACCTTGCGGTTTGTCGATATTCACCCAGCCGTTGACGACGAGGCCTTTTTTGCTGCGGCCCATTTATTCTTCTTTTTTCTCGATATCGCGGCGCACGCGTTCCTGCTTCAAAAGATTTTCAATGCGCTCGGCCTCGTCGAAGCTCTGGTCGATCTTGAAGGCGACGCGCGGGATGTAGCGCAGGTCCATCTTCGGCGCGATCTCGCTGCGGAAATATCCCGCGGAGCGGTTGAGGGCTTCGAGCGTCTCTTCCGTGTCCTTGCCGCCGAGCGGCATCACATAAGCGGTGGCATTCTTGAGGTCGGGGCCGATTTCGACGGCGGTGACGGTCACGCGGTGCGCTTCCATCAGCGCGGGATCGTGAAAGCTGCCGCGGTGAAGCGTCTCGACCAGCAAGTGGCGGATCTGTTCGGCGACGCGGAGCTGGCGCTGGCCCGGGGGCGTCCGGTTTGTGCGGGTTTTTCTCATTTTATCAGGCCAGCTTGCGTTCCGTCTCTTCCATCTCGAAGGCTTCGATCATGTCGCCTTCCTTGATGTCATCGTAGTTCTCGAACGCCATGCCGCACTCGTAGCCTTTCTGCACTTCGCGCACTTCGTCCTTGAAGCGGCGGAGCGTCTTGAGCGTGCCTTCGTGAATGACGACGTTGTCGCGTAGCAGGCGGACCTTCGCGCCGCGCTTGACGAGGCCTTCGGTGACGAAGCAACCGGCGATCTTTCCGGCCTTGCTGACGTTGAAGACCTTGCGGATCTCGGCGTAGCCGATGAACTTTTCCTTGACGTCGGGCGAGAGCAGGCCGCTGAGGAGCTGTTTCACTTCGTCGATGACTTCATAGATGATGGAATAATAGCGGATCTCGACGCCGTCGCGCTTGGCGAGGTCGCGCGCCTGCGGGTTGGCGCGGACGTTGAAGCCGATGATCAGCGCCTTGGAGGCGTTGGCGAGCGTGACGTCGGATTCCGTGATGGCGCCGACGCCGCTGTGCAGCACCTGCACTTTCACTTCCGCGTTTTCTTCGGTCAGCTTGCCCAGCGCCGTGGCGATGGCTTCGACGGAGCCGTGCACGTCGCCCTTGATGACGACCGGCATGTTTTTGGCGACGCCGGCCTGGATTTCGCTGATCATCTGGTCGAGCCCGCCGCGGCCGCTCTTGGTCTTGGCGGCGGCGAGAGCGCGCTTTTTGCGCAGGCGGAAGTCGGCGATGTTGCGCGCCTTGGCGTCGTCTTCGACGACGGTGAAATCGTCGCCCGCTTCCGGCGTGCCGGAGAGGCCGAGCACTTCGATCGGCTGGCCGGGCAAGGCTTCCTTGACCTGCTGGCCGCGGTCGTTGACGAGCGCGCGCACGCGGCCCGTTTCCGTGCCGGTGACGAAGATGTCGCCTTGTTTGAGCGTGCCTTTTTGAACGAGAACGGTGGCGACGGAGCCGCGGCCTTGTTCAAGACGGGATTCGACGACGGCGCCGATGGCCGTGCGGTCGGGATTGGCGCGCAGGTGCAGGACTTCGGCCTGCAACAGGATCGCTTCTTCAAGATCGGGCAGGCCTTTTTTGGTTTTGGCGGAGACCTCGACGCATTGCGTCTCGCCGCCCATTGTTTCGACAACGACCTCATAGCTCAACAGTTCCTGCCGCACCTTGTCCGGATTCGCGCCCGGCAGATCGCATTTGTTGATGGCGACGATGAGCGGCTTGCCGGCGGCGCGGGCGTGGCTGATCGCTTCGACGGTTTGCGGCATGACGCTGTCGTCCGCGGCGACGACGAGGACGACGATGTCGGTGACGTCCGCGCCGCGCGCGCGCATTTCGGTGAAGGCGGCGTGGCCGGGCGTGTCGATGAAAGTGATCTTCTTGCCGGATTTGGTCTGGATTTGATAAGCGCCGATGTGCTGCGTGATGCCGCCCGCTTCATGCGCGACGACGTCGGCGGAGCGGATGGCGTCGAGCAGGGAGGTTTTGCCGTGGTCGACGTGGCCCATGATGGTCACGACCGGTGGACGAGGCTTGAGATCTTCTTCCTGGTCTTCCGCGCTGTGCGCGCCGAGTTCGACGTCGGACTCCTGCACACGCTTGAAGGTGTGGCCGAATTCATGGACGATCAGCTCCGCCGTGTCGGCGTCGATCGACTGGTTGGCCGTCGCCATGATGCCGAGGCCCATGAGCTTTTTCACCACGTCGCCGAGTTTTTCCGTCATGCGGTTGGCAAGATCCTGCACGGTGATGACTTCGGGGATGACGACTTCGCGGACCTGCTTGACTTTTTCCTGCTGCGCGGCGGCCTGTTTGCGCATGCGCTCGCGGGCGCGGCGCTGCGCGGCCATGGAGGGCGTGCGGCCCTCGCGGTCGCCCAGCGTGTCGTTCATGACCTGATGGACGGTCAACTTGCCGCTGTTGCGGCGGTTGCGCGCCGTGCTGTTGCGCAGGCCGGGGCGTTTCTTGCTGAAATCGTCGGCGGTGTCGGCGCGCGGATCGGCCGCGGGACGGGTATAGAAATCGACCTTGCGTCCGGTGGGTTTTTTGTCGGCGGGCGGGACGGCGGCCTGCGGATCGGCGCGGTCGCTTTCCGCGGCTTCGCCCGGAGTGCTTTCCGCGGCTGTTTTTTCCGGCGTGTCGTCTTCTTCTGTTTCAGGCGTCTTGATGACGAGCTTGGTCTGGTAATGCGTCGTCGTCGTTTCTTTCGGCGCTTCCTTGGCCTGTTGCAGGGCGCGGACGCGGCTTTCGCGTTCGGCTTCGGTCAGGTGCAGGTCGCCGGTGTCGGCGGGCTTGGCGGACGTATCGGCCTGCGCGCCGCGCTTCTTGCGGACTTCGACGGCGACAGGTTTCGCAGAGCGGCCCATCGCGACGTTGCGCCGCTTCGGTCCGGCGCCGAGGGGCGCTTTAAGGCTGAGCGTGCCCTTGCTGCCCGTGGAGGCCGGTTTTTTTTGCTCTTTTTCAGATTTGTCGGTCATTTCGAAGTCCGTTTCGTTTTGGGTTTACGCGTTGCTCACGGTTTTTGCGGCAGCGGCGGCGCTTGCGGCGTCATCTTCCGCAAACCATCCGGCGCGCGCGGCCATGATGACCGCGTTGGCCTGCGATTCCGTGAGCTTGTCTTCGCCGACCATCTCGCGCAGTTCGTCGCCCGCGAGATCGCCGAGGTCGTCCATCGTCTTGACGCCGTTTTCTCCGAGAACGATGATCATGTCCTGCGTCAGGCCTTCGACAGCGGCGAGTTCCTTGCTGATGCCGATTTCCTTGGCGCGTTTTTCGAAGGCGTCCTTCTTGGTGGCGAGCCAGCCGGTCGCGCGGCGCTTCAGCTCGACGGCGATGTCTTCGTCGAAGCCTTCGATGCGGGCGATTTCGGCATCGGACGTTTCGACGATGTCCTCGATCGAAACGAAGCCTTCGACCACCAGCAGGTGGGCGATGACTTCATCCACGTCCAGCGCCTCGATGAAGAGGGCGGAGCGCGTTTTGAACTCGTTCTGGCGGCGTTCGGATTCTTCCGCTTCCGTCATGATGTCGATGTTCCAGCCGGAGAGCTGCGTCGCGAGGCGGACGTTCTGCCCGCGGCGGCCGATGGCCAGAGACAGCTGGTCGTCGGGCACGACGACGTCGAGGCGGCGGTTGTCCTCGTCCATGACGACCTTGGTGACTTCGGCGGGCGAAAGCGCGTTGACCACGAAGGTCGCCGTGTCTTCCGTCCAGGGAATGATGTCGATCTTCTCGCCCTGCAGTTCGCTGACGACAGCCTGCACGCGGCTGCCGCGCATGCCGACGCAGGCGCCGACCGGATCGATGTTGCCGTCGCGGGAGATGACGGCGATTTTGGCGCGGCTGCCCGGATCGCGCGCGACGGCGCGGATCTCGATGATGCCGTCGTAGATTTCAGGCACTTCCTGCTTGAACAGTTTGGCGAGGAAGTCGGCGTGCGTGCGGCTCAGGAACACTTGCGGGCCGCGCGGCTCCTGACGGACGTCGGCGATGTAGGCGCGGACGCGGTCGCCGGTCTTGAAGTGTTCGCGGGGCAGGGCGTCGTTGCGGCGCATGAAGGCTTCGCCGCGGCCGAGATCGACGGTGACGTTGCCGTATTCCACGCGCTTGACCACGCCGGAGACGATTTCGCCCACGCGGTCCTTGTATTCCTCGTATTGCTTTTCGCGTTCGGCGTCGCGCACCTTCTGGAAGATGACCTGCTTGGCGGTCTGCGCGCCGATGCGGCCGAAATCGAGCGGCGGCAGGCTGTCGATGATGAACTCGCCGATCTGGATCTCCTTGTTGATCTTCTTCGCGTCCTTCAGCAGGATCTGCTGCGGCTCGAGCTCCGGCGTTTCCGGATCGAAGGCCTCGACCACCGTGCGGTAGCGGTAAAGCGCGATCTCGCCCGTCTTGCGGTCGATGGTGGCGCGGATGTCGTGGTCGTAGCCGTATTTGGAACGGCCTGCTTTCTGGATGGCCTCTTCCATCGCGACGATGACGATTTCACGGTCGATGTTTTTCTCGCGGGCGGCGGCGTCTGCTGCTTGAAGTAATTCCTGCATTTTCTTTTTCCTGTTCTCCTAGTTGGCTTTAATTTGCTTGCTGCGTTGTTTCGGTTTCAAAAGTTCGTCCATGATGGTCAGTTTCGCCTTTTCGATCGAAGCGAAGGGAATTTCCACGTCGCCGTCTTCCGCGGACATCAGGACGTTTTTGCCCCTGGTGCCCTTCAGCGTTCCCTTGAAGCGCTTGCGCCCGTCGATGGCGGGTTCGATTTCCACTTTCGCCTCCTGTCCGGCGAAGCGCGCGAAGTCCTTGAGGCGCGTGAGCGGGCGGTCGATGCCCGGCGAGCCGACTTCGAGGAAATAGGGCTTGTCTTCCATCACGTTCTTGACGTCGAGCACCGCAGAGACGGCCTGGCTGAGCTTGCCGCATTCGTCGATGGTGATCGTGCCGCCTTTCCGCGTCTCGGGATCCCACGGACGCTCGGCCATGATCTGCAGGGTCGGCTTGCCCGAACCTGTGATCAGCACGCGCACCAGTTCGAACCCCATCGATTCGACGGTGGGGGTGATGGCGTTCTCGATTTTGCTCGTCAGAGGCGGTTTGTTCACTTTTTTTCCTAAGCAAAAGGGCGGGCTCTTTTGAAGCCCACCCTTTTTGTTAATGCTGACTATGGGCATATCACCTATACCAGCTTGGGATTTAGCAGGTTTATAACGCGCGGCAGGGCTTTTTAGCAAGGTTTTTTTTACGTTTATTAGGTATGTTTTTTTCATGCGCGTTTTAAACTCCCAAAAATTCATTATTTATTAACATAATTTGTATAAAGTTTTATTGGTAATTGAAATATCTATATACATAATAATAAAAATATTGCTATAATAGGGGGAACAGGGGTGTTGAATAATTTGGGGAATACAGGCTCTGAGAGCCATGCGCGGGGGATCGCAAAAATGGATTCGAGGCAGCTTCTGAAGCTTGCGCAGGATACGACGCCGAAGGGTCGCTACACGCTGGCCGGCGCGGTGTCGGATTTCTTCGAAAATGACGCGCTGAACCAGATGGAGCACCGGCTGGTCGTCGAAATCATGATGCAACTGATCCGTCAGGCGGAGATCGACTTCAGGGAAGCTCTGGCCGAAAGGCTGGCGGTTTTTCCGAACGTGCCGCCGGAAGTGGTGATCTTCCTCGCCAACGACGAGATATCGGTCGCGCGGCCGATCCTGCGGCACAGCACGGTGCTGAACGACGTCGATCTTGTCTACATCATTTCCTCGAAGGGCGCGGACTACTGGCGCTCGATCGCGCAACGCGCGCATATCAGCCCGGCGGTGGCCGGACGGCTGATCGACACGGGCGACGCGGGCACGGCGATCAACATGCTCGAAAACCCGCAGGTGAACTTGCCGAAGTCCGGCATGAAGCGTCTGGTCAAAACGGCGCTCAAGCACGAGAAGCTGCAGGAAGCCTTGCTCCGCCGTCCGGAAGTGGACGGGGATCTCGCGACCGACCTCTACGGCTGCGTTTCGCAGGCTTTGCGCTGCGAGATCGCGAAAAGGTTCAGCGTGAGGTCGGCGAGCGTCGAGGCGGCGCTCGACGGCCTGGTCGAGGAACTGTGCCGCGAGGCGAAAAGCGGCCTTTGCGTCACGCCGGAAATGACGGCGCTGGCGGCGCGTTTCAACGAGCGGGGCGAGATCACGCCGAACCTGATGATCAGGACGCTCCGCCGAGGACAGGTTTCGTTCTTCGTCGCGCTGTTCGCCGTGAAGATGGGGCTGAAAGCCGACGGCGCGTTGCGCGTCATGCGGCAGGAAGGCGGCAAGTCCTTCGCGTTCTCCTGCCGCGCGATCGGCATGATGAAGTCGGAATTCGCTTCGATCTATCTGCTCAGCCATGCCGCGCGGTCGGAGGAGAAGATCGTCGATCCGCGCACGCTCGCCGACGCGCTGAAATATTTCGACGCCGCGCGCGAGAGCGAAATCGCCAGCTTCCGCAAGGAACTTTCGCGCAATCCGGACTTGATCTGAGTCTACAGCGTGTACCATGTGCCCTTGCCGCGGCCGTGGCGTTGCGCGTGGCCGCGCGCGACCAGCAGGCGCAGGTTTTGTTTGATCGTGCTGCGCGGAGTCTTGCGCAGGTCGTGCGTACCGCAAAGACCGCCGATGGTCAGGCGTTTTTCGCGCCACAGCACGCGATGGATTTTCGCGGCGACGGGGGGAACGGTCGGATCTTCCAGCGCCTCGTCCTCGTAAACACAATCGCAGGTTGAATTTCCGGAATTCTCGTTTTTCATGTCCGTATTTGTCCGCATTCCGTCCGCATCTGCCCGCAAGCGACCCGCATTTGTCCGCATCCGGTCTGCATTTGTCCGTATTTTTTCGTGGCGCGGGAAATGGATTTAACGCAGATGTAACAGGATGAAACGGCGCACGAAGGCGGGCGCGGGGCGCAAGAGGGGCGGAACGCAAAACTGCTCCTTTCGTTTGCGTGAAAATAAAAAAGGACCCGTCGGCTTAGAGCCAGACCAGGTCCTTCAACTGTGGCACAGGGATGGGATTTCTCCCACCGCATGAGCTCTTTTATTCAATCACAAATTGTATATAAAGTCAAGCGCTCCTGCGCGGAAATTCTATTGACAGAATATTTTAGGCTATGTAAAAGCAATATGAAGAATATCTCGGGGTCAGCATGAACAGGTCCTGAGCCTGGGTTTTAAGCCGGCTATAATGCGCTTTTTCCGGATATGGCGGATGTGTCTGTCCGGAATCCACGCTGTCTATCGATGGCGGAGGCGTTTCATTATGATCAATCAATGGTTTATGGCGGCGGGTGGCGGCCTGAAAGTATAAAAATCAGTTGATTTCTCAATGATTTATGATAAAAAGAGGGGCTTTTTAATGTCATCCACCCGAGCGGAGAACGGATATGCACGCCTATCGCACCCATAAATGCAACGACCTGCGCGCCAGCGACGCGGGCCAGACGGTGAAAATCGCCGGCTGGATTCACAGGAAGCGCGACCACGGCGGCCTTTTGTTCATCGACCTGCGCGATCATTACGGCCTGACGCAGGTGGTCATCAACACCGACAACCCGCTGTTCGAGGCGGTGGAGAAGCTGAAGCTCGAAAACGTGATCTCCGTGACGGGCGAGGTGGTCGAACGCACCGCCGAAACCAAAAATTCCAAACTCCCCACCGGCGAGATCGAAGTGAAGCTCAAGGCCTTCGACCTTTTGTCCGCGCCGGTGACGGACATGTTGCCGCTACAGGTCAACTCCGACGAGCCTTACGGCGAGGACGTGCGCCTGAAATACCGCTTCCTCGATTTGCGCCGCGAGGTCCTGCACCGCAACATCGTTTTGCGCTGCGACGTGGTTTCGTCGCTCCGCCGCCGCATGAACGAGCAGGGCTTCCGCGAGTTCCAGACGCCGATTTTGACGGCCTCAAGCCCGGAAGGCGCGCGCGACTTCCTCGTGCCTTCGCGCCTGCATCCCGGCACGTTCTACGCTTTGCCGCAGGCGCCGCAGCAGTTCAAGCAATTACTGATGATGTCGGGCTTCGACCGCTACTTCCAGATCGCGCCGTGCTTCCGCGACGAGGACGCGCGCGCCGACCGCACCGCCGGGGAATTCTACCAGCTCGACGTCGAGATGTCGTTCGTCACGCAGGACGACGTCTTCGCCGCGATGGAACCCGTCATCTACGGCATGTTCGAGGAGTTTTCGGCTTTCAACGGCAAGAAATTCAGCGTCACGCCGCCGCCGTTCGTGCGCATTCCGTACGACGAATCCATGCTCAAATACGGCAACGACAAGCCCGACCTGCGCAACCCGCTGGTCATCACCGACGTGACGGAAGTTTTCGCCCGCGATGACGTCCAGTTCAAGGCCTTCAAGGGCGTGCTGGAAAAAGGCGGCGTCGTCCGCGCCATCCGCGCGCCCGCGGTGTTCGACAAGCCGCGCAGCTTCTTCGACAAGCTCAACAGCTGGGCGCAGGGCGAGGGCGCGCCGGGGCTGGGCTATATCGTTTTTGAAAGCGAAGGTGGAAAAGGGCCTATTGCGAAATTTGTTCCCGATGCCGCGCAGGCGGAACTGCGCCGCCTCTGCGGCGTCGAAACCGGAGACGCGGTGTTCTTCGTCTGCGACATGGCGGACAAGGCGGCGAAGATGGCCGGTCTCGCCCGCACCAAAATCGCCGAGGACATGGACATCATCGAAAAAGACACCTTCAAGTTCTGCTGGATCGTCGACTTCCCGATGTACGAGATCAGCGAGCGCACCGGCAAGGTCGATTTCTCGCACAACCCGTTCTCCATGCCGCAGGGCGGCCTCAAGGCACTGAACGGCGACGACCCGCTGAAAATAAAAGCCTTCCAGTATGATTGCGTCCTGAACGGCGTCGAGCTGGCCTCGGGCGGCATCCGCAACCACGTGCCAGAGATCATGGAGCGCGCCTTCGGCATCGCCGGCTATCCGGCGGAAGCGGTGCGCGCAAAGTTCGGCGGCATGTACAGCGCCTTCAAGTTCGGCGCCCCGCCGCACGGCGGCTGCGCCTTCGGCATCGACCGCATGGTGATGTTCCTCGCCGACCAGAAGAACGTGCGCGAGGTCATCGCCTTCCCGATGAACCAGCAGGCCGAGGATTTGCTGATGGGCGCGCCGTCGCCCGCCGAGCCCGCGCAGCTCAAAGAAGTGCACATCAAGCTCGACCTGCCGAAAGCGGCGGTGAAGGCGGCGGGTTAAATCCCCCAGCGGGTAGCCGCCGGTTGCGGGCGCATGCCGTGCTTTTGCGCGGAAAGGTTGCTGATAACGTCATTCAGCTTGATGTTCGGGTCGGTAAGCGCCTGTTTTGTGAAATTGCAGAGAATGATCGTGTAATCTCCGGCTGTGCCAAGATAACCCGCGCCGCCCGCCGCGCGGTACTGCAGTGTCGGCGGCGCATTTTCCGTGACGAGACCCGTGAAGTCGAATTTGTAGTTGCGGTCGTTGTGCGGATTGACGAGTGCAACCAGCTCTTCCGTGGTCGCGGCGGCGTCGACGGCGGCGAGATCGGTTCCGCGGATGGAACGCGCGAAAGGCGTGTCGCGTCTTTCGGGGGCGACGAGGGCGTCAAGCGCTTCCTCGTTGCGGCAGAGCGCTTTTACGATATTTTTTTGTTCCGCGAGCGTCGTGCGCGACATGTCGACGTGTACGTGCAGGCCGCAGCTGCTGTTGGTCCTGAATTGCAGGTCTTGCAACAGCCGCTCGGCGCGTTGAAGCAACTTTGCGCCGATGACGCCCGACAGAACGGGAGAAACGATTTCCGCCCCGCCGCCGTTCAGTCTTTGGCTGATCTTGTAGCGCCCGTTGACGTTCAGCGGATTGATGATGGAAGAATCGGCGGTCATGCGCCACTTGTCAAACGTGCTGTCCTGTTTCGGCATCATGGCGGTAGCCGCTGACAGGCCAAGCTCATTGAAGGTCTTCGAGAGCGTCATGATGTTTGCCGGATATTTCTGGCCATTTGGTATAAATGCCTCGAATTCGACGCCGAAGCGGGCGTCTTTGGGCATTTGTTCCGCGTCGAAATCGTAAGATTGCATGGACGAAACCTGCGGCGCGCGAAGTTCTTCCGCCAGCTTGTCGAAACGCGCATAGGCCGTTTCAAGGATCTGGCCGCGAAGGCTGCGCACGATCTCTTCATCCAGCAGCGGTTTTCCGGACTGTTTTTTGAGGCTCTCGTATGAAACCGCGAGTTTTTCAGCGACGGCTTTTCTCAGGTAAGGCGCGAGAACGGCGGTCAACGGCTCGATCGATGCACCCGGCTCTGCGTACATGATGTGCGCGGCGACAAAACCTTCAAAAGCCATTTCCTGTCTGAAGCTAAGTCCGCCGCGGTTGTTTCCCGCCAATGTGGAGCCGGCGACAAGATTAAAGGCGGACATTAGGCTGCGGCCAAGCGCCCTGTGCGGCATGTAGGTTTTTTTTCTATCTTGTCTTTGCATCTCTTTAACGGTAACGCTGGACATGCCGTAGGCTTTCCTCATGGATATCTTCAGGTCATGCACGCTTTTGCGCAAGGCGATATAATCCTCGTCGCGGAGGAAATTCTGCCACGCGGCGAAACCCGTCTTGGTGTCGCCGTAAGCCTTGATGCTTTTAATGACTTTGTCGGCAAGGTGCTTGTTGGCGTTTGCAAGAAAATCCGCAATGGCGGCATCGACGTCGGCGGGGATGCCGGCGCGTTCGATATTCAACTGTGCCGCAAGATTGGAGAGTGGATTGCTATTGTCGCGTGGCATGGTTCTATATCCTTCTAAATAATTAAACATATGTGTGACAATATAGGGATATTTTATAGTTATGTCAATAATTAATTATACATATTGCTAAACTTTAGAATTTACTGTATATTGGCTGACACCATAACATCTGACGCCGCATCAACCGGCGGCAGGAACCCGCGGCAGGAATCCGCGGCAAAAACCCGTGACAGGCCCGCGGAAACGAAAGGAGCTTCATGCGCGACGAACAGCCGCACAACGACAACCTCAGCACCGCCTTTCTCAAACGGATCGGCGCATACATGCTGGTCGAGACGCCGCTCGCCGTCGCCGACGCCTGCATCGTTTTCGGCAACAACAATCACGCGGCGGAGCTCGCCGAACACGCGGCGGACCTTTACGCGCAGGGCTATTTCAAGACGATCGTCGTCTCGGGCGGCGTGCCGATGAAAGACGGGCGGCTCGAATGCGATGTCATGCGCGATGTTTTGTTGCAACGCAACATCCCCGCGTCGGCGATCCTGGTGGAAGACAAGGCGGCCAACAGCGGCGAAAACGCGGCTTTCTCGCGCGCGCTGCTGGAAAAAACCTTCGGCGCGGGCGCCGTTTCATCCGTGCTCTGCATCGGCCACCTGCATGCGGCGCGGCGTTTTTTGATGACGCTGGAAAAACACTGGCCGCAGCCCGTCAAGATGTTTTCGACCACAAACTGCTTTAAAGCTTCCCGCAAGCTCTGGTATACTGATCCGGTCTTCAAGGAAGCGGTTCTCGCCGAATACGCCAAGATAGCGCCGTACAAGGCGCGCGGCTTCATCGCGGAAATCGACATGGATCAGATAAAACGGCAAATCGCGGCCCTGCCGCAGCCGGCAAGAAGGAGAAAATCCCGTGGCGGCCCAAATCGAAACAGACGGTTATATTGACAACTACTACGTCCGCACCCTGCAGGAAGACGTTCATTATCCCACGCTCTCCGGCACGGAGGAGGCGGACGTCTGCGTCGTCGGCGGCGGCCTTGCGGGCATCAACACGGCGCTCGGGCTGATCGAGCGCGGCAAGTCGGTCGTGCTGGTCGAAGCGAAACGCATCGGCTGGGGCGCGTCGGGGCGCAACGCCGGTTTCGTCGCCAAGGGCTATGCCGCGGGCGAGCAGAACCTCGAAAAAAAACTCGGCCTTGAAAAGGCGCAAAAGCTCGTCTCGCTGACCAAAAACGCGCGGATGCTGATCAAAAAGCGCATCGCCGATTTCAACATCGACTGCGGGCCGGTGCTGCCCGGCGTGCTGACCGTCTCGTGGCGCGACCGCGCCGACGAGCTGAAGCGCACCATCGACCGCGCCAACGACAATTTCGACCTCGGTTTCGAGTTCTGGCCGCGCGAGAAGGTGCGCCAGCACTGCAAGACGGAGCATTATTTCGACGGCATTTTCTCGCCCAACGATTTCCAGTTCAACCCGCTGCGCTATCTGCGCGGCCTCGCGGGCGTCGTCGCGCAAAAAGGCGGGCGCATCTTCGAGAACAGCTCCGCCATCAGGATCAAAAAAGACGGCGCGGACTGGGCCGTGCACACGACGGGCGGCTGCGTGAAGGCGAAAGACATCGTCCTCTCCTGCGCGATCTACATGGAAGGGCTCGACAGGCGGCTCGAAAACGCGGCGTTTCCGGTGCAAACCTACATCATGACGACGCAGCCGATCGACCCGCAGGCGCTGAAGGACGCCATCGACACGCCGCACTGCATTTACGACACGCGCTTTTGCAGCGATTATTACCGGCTTCTGCCGGGCAGCCGCCTGATGTGGGGCGGACGCGTCGGCCTGTGGGCGCACCCGAACGACATCGCGGCGACGATGCTGCACGACATCCACAAGCTCTATCCGCAACTGAAAGGCCATCTCAAGCCCGAAGTGTCCTGGTCGGGCAAGCTTTGCTACGCGCCGCACAAGATGCCGCAGATCGGCAAGATCGAAGACGGCTACTGGTACAACACCGGCTACGGCGGCCACGGCCTCTGCCCGACGACGGCGGGGAGCGAGGTCGTCGCCGCGGCGATCGCCGAGGGCGACAAAACCTACGAGCGGTTCGCGCCGTTCGGCATCTCTTACGCCGGCGGAAAGCTCGGGCGCTACGCCGCGCAGATGGTCTACTGGTGGTGGCGCGCGCGCGATATCCTCGACGTCTGACGCTTCTTATTCCTTCGGACGCGAGAATTCATAGACGATTTTCATGTTTCTGCGCAGGGCGTCGCGCGTGCTTTTTTTCCAGGCCTTGCGGGCGGCGGCACGTTCGGCGAGAAATTCCCCGAAGGTTTCGTCGATGGCGCCCTGGCCGTCCGCCATCTGGTTCATCGTCAGATCAGGTCTTTCATTGACGTCGAGGATCACCGGGCCGTCTTCCGTCGCCGCGACGTCCCAGCCGAGCAGTCCGAAGCCCGAGAGCGCCGCCGCGCCGAACAGCGCCGCCGTGCAGATCTCCTGCCACAGCGGCACTTTCAGGCCGATAAGGCGCGCGCCCGTGTCGGGGTGGGTTTCGACGGCGCGGAGCTTCGCGCCCGCGCCGGTCAGCGCGCGCTTCACCGTCCTGCTCTCCATGTCGATGCCGGCGAGAATGTTGCCGCCGCGCCAGAAGTTGTCCGCCGTGCTCGCGCCGCCGGGGATCTTCCAGCAGGTGCGGAACACGCAAGGCCCGTGCTTCGCGCTCATGATCGTCACCACGCGCACCGAGGCGACCCTGTCGCCGCACACCGCGCGCACGTCCGGATGCGGTTTGAGACGCGGCTGAAAAACATAGCCCTCGAACATGTAGGCGGCGTGAATTTCCCGCGCGAGGTCGGCGGCTTTGACCGTGCGCCCGCCTTGCAGCGTCACCGTGCCCGCGGCCGCGTCGCGGCTTTCGAGGCTCACGGAGCCGAGGCTTTGTATGCCCCACAGCGGCTTGCCGAAAGCGGGGTAGACGAGATCATGGAGCAGAAAGGATTCAAGTTGCTCGGGCGTCGTCGTCCGTCCGTTGCCCGGCAAAATTTGCGCCGCATGAAAACCGAGAACCGGCACCACCGGCAGGCCGTGCGCGGAGAGAATGCCGTCCGCCGCCAGCTTGCTGCTGGCCAGCGCCTGCAGCTCGGGGATGAAGTTGGCCTTGTTCCATGTTTGCAGCGCCTTTTGATCCTTGCCGATGAAGGTTTCCAGCCGCGCCTCGGGATAAAGCGCGCGGTCCCACAGTTTCATGCCGAGATAATCGCCGGGCGCGAGGCTGTTTTTTCCAAGACGCAGTTTCAGCCATTCAAAAAAGCAACCCGCCGGGCTGCGGCCCGCGGCCCTGATCGCATCGCAGGCTTGCGGAATATTGTAGACACGCTCCTTAGGCGCTGTGTCAAGCAAGGCGGACGGCGCCAGGGAAGCAGGTTGATCTGACATTTTTTTCCTTTATTATCATGCGGTTTTCAAATGCATGACGGATATGATGCTACATCAGGTTGACAGGGCGGGTCGAGAGCCTTATCTTTTTTCTGTCTTTTCAGAAACATTGCGGATCGTCTCTCATGAAAAATTACCGTAAAACGATAAACCGTCGTCCTTTGTCGCGCGCCGTTCTGCTCATCGCCTTTTGCGCATGCCTTTTTCCACTGGCGGCGCGGGCGCGGATTTTGGACAAGAACACAGCCCGCCGCGGTCTTTATAACATCAAGCTGAAGATACGCCCTGCCGGTCCCGGCCCGGATCGTCACGTCGTCGTCGTGGTCAGGGAAGACGGACGCCCCGTGAAGCATGCAGATGTCGGCATTCTTTACCGCAGGCTCTGGCCGGACGCGCAGCGGGCATGGCAGATTCTGCCCATGGAGAAGTTGCGCGCCGCGGGCTTCGGCAATACGGCGCGGCTGGCCTCCGGCCATTACGACATGCAGGTGAGCGTCAACGGCAGCTCGCCCGCAATTTTCTTTTTCACCCTGCGCGGCTGAGCTTATCCTGAAAAGGGAGGCGCCGCTCTGAAGCTTTCTGCTCCGGCGGCGCCTTGGGAGGGATCCTATATTGTTCTATATAGGGTGGGTGGGACTGTTTTGCCTTACGCGATGGTTTGCAGCAAAGCCTGAGTCATCTGGTCGGCGGTGGTGATGACCTTCGAGTTCGCCGCGTAGGCCTGTTGCGTCACGATCATCTGCGAGAACTCCGTCGCGAGGTCGACGTTCGAGGCTTCGAGCGTGTCGCTGGAGATCGTCCCCGCGCTGCCCGTGTTCGACTGGCGCAGGTTGTAGGTGCCGGACGTGTCGGTTTGGCTGAAGACGTTGCCTGTCGCGGAGTTCAGGCCGTTCGGGTTCGAGAAGGTCGCGACCGGCAGTTGATAGATCTTCTGGCTCTGGCCGTTGCTGAACTGCGCCACGACATAGCCGTTCTTGTCGATCGAGACGCCTGTCTGCAGGCCGAGCGCCGCGCCGTTCTGGTTCGAGGAGACGACGTTGTAGCCGGAAGCGAACTGCGTGAAGCCCGACATGTCGAAGGCGATGGTTTGCGGGTTCGAGCCGTTGCCCCAGTCGATGTTGCTGAGCGTGGTCGGAACCTGCTGGCTCGTGTTCTGCACCGCGTTCAGCTGTCCGCCGCCGGTGAAGTTGATCGCGCCGTTGCCGACCACCGCGCCGCCGGGCGTGGTGAAGCTTACGTTCCACCAGCCGTCGGTGTTCACGTTGTTGGCGGTGTTGAGCGGCGTCAGCAGGCTCGGCGATTGCGACGGCGGCGGCACGAGGCCGGTGACCGCGTAAGTGCCGCCGGTGCCGAGGCCGAGCGTGGCGAGCGGCGTGCCCGTGCCGTTGGCGAGCGTGATGGCGGAGTTGTTCGTCGAGCGGATGTCGAGGAAGCCCGTCGCGCTGTCCACGCTGGCCGAGATGCCTGTGACGGCGTTCAGTTGGGCAAGAAGGTTGGTCATGCCGACCGTGTTGTTGATGGTGATGGTCGTCGCGGGGTTGCCGGCGGTGTTGATGGTGAAGCTGTCGCCCGTCGGGATGCTGGACGGCGCGGATGTCAGGTCCGTCTGGCTGTAGGTCGAGGTATTGATGTTGCCGAGCGCCTGCGATTGCAGCTGTCCGCCGAGGCCGAGCGCCGTCAGCGGCGTGCCTGCCGTGTTGGCGAGCGTGAAAGTGTCGCCGATGTTGCGCGACGCGATGTTGAGGCCGCCGGTCACCGGGTCAAGCTGCGCGTAGAGTAGCGGCTGGCCGGTTGTCGGGTCCTTGATCGCGTTGATTTGCGAGAGGAGATCCGCGACAGTGCCGTTGGTGTTGATCGTCGTCGTGCCGGCGTAGGTGCCTGCCGTGGTGATGGTGAAGCTGTCGGTGGAATTAAGGCCCGTCACCTGTCCGGCCATGTTGCCGGAGATCGAGGAAAGACCCGTCGTGCCGGTGATGGACGCCGTCGGCGTGGTCATTTTCGTGAAGTTGACCGTGAGGTTGTGGCCGGTGCCGAGAGAGTCGTAGACTTCCACCGCCGTGCTGTAGCTGGAGGGCGTGCTGGTCGTGACCGGATAGGTTGCGCTTGTCGCCGCGGAGTTGAGGTTGAGATCGATCGCCGCGGTCGAGGTCGGCTGGGTCAGGCCGCCGAGCGAGCCGACGTTGACGGGGACGCAGGAAGAGATGTTCGACGAGTTGGCGGGGATGTTGCCGTTCTGGTCGAGCGGCCAACCGTAGAGATAGTAGCCCGCGGTGTTCACGAGGTCGCCGTTGGAATTCTCCGAGAAGGAGCCGGCGCGGGTGTAATAAGGCGCGGCGAGCGGATCGGTCGTCGAGGATTTCACCACGAAGAAGCCGTTGCCCGAGATCGCGACGTCCGTCGGGGAGGAGGTCTGCTGCAAGATGCCCTGCTGGTTGACGGTCGCGACCTGCGCGGCGTTGACGGAACCCGGGCTGTAGGCCGCCGTCGTGCTGTTGGTCGTCACAAGGCTGCTGAAGGCCGTGTCTATTCTTTTGTAACCGACGGTGCTGACGTTGGCGATGTTGTTCGAGATCATGCCGATGGCGTCGCTCTGCGCGCTCAGGCCCGACACGGCGGTGAAGAGGGAACCGAAAATACTCATTTGCTCATCTCCTTTTTACGTTTTCGTTTTTATCTTCGTCTCAGTTTTTATCTCTTGTCTCTTGTCTCTGTCTCGAAAATCTGACTTGCAATCGCCGTGCCAGTTTCGAAATTTTTTATCCGCCCGTCGACGACGGCAGATACGCTGCGGTGACGCCGGAGAGCGGAACGGACTGCGAGCCGACTTGCAGCGACACCGTTCCGTCGCTCGCGGTTTGCATGCCGGTGACCGTGCCGGGCACTTGCGTCGTCGCGTTGATGGCGGTTTTGTTCGCGTCCTGCGCATTGACCTGAAGCGTATAAGTGCCTGCTGGAACGGGGTTTCCGTTGTTGTCGAGGCCGTTCCACGTGAAGGAATTCTGCCCCTGGTTGAGCGAGCCTTGCGTCGAGTAGACGACGTTGCCGCTGGAGTCGACGATGCTGATGTCGTTCGTCGTCGCGGCGGATGCGAGATTGTAGCTGAGCGTCACTCCGGACTTTTGCGTCGCGGGGTTGAAGTCGAACGTGTTGCCCTGCACTGTGACGTTTTTGCCGATGTAGTTGAGCGCCAGCGTCGCCTGGTTGTTGTTCGAGGCGGTGACGAGCTTGTTGAGGTCTGAGTTCGTTTGCAGTTGCTGCTCGACCTGCGAGAAGCTGACGAGCTGGCTGGTGAACTGCGCCGTGTCCATCGGCGAGGTCGGGTCCTGGTGCTGGAGCTGGGTCGTGAGCAGGGTCAGGAATTCGCTGTAATTCTGCTGCAAAGACGATGAATTCGAAATAAGGCCGCCCGCGCCGGACGAGCCTGAAGAGCCGGACGAGCCCGAAGAGGATGTCGAGGAATTCGACGCGTTCGACGTCGTGGCGTTGGTCGTCGGCGTCGTGTAGGATGTGCTGGAGTTGATGGTCGACATTGTCTTTCTCCCTTATACCATGATGTTCACGCCGCTCTGGCTGATATAGCCCGCGGCCTGAACGGCGATGTGCGCGGAAAGCGCGCCCGCCATGCCGTTGTTGCTGTTGGAGGCTATGCGGTTGTTTCTGCCGCCGTTGCCGTTGTTGTTTCCGTTGAAGTTCTGCTGCTGGTTCTGCTGGCGCAGGTCGAAGCTGATGGCGTTTTCGTCGGCATGAAGGCCGCTTTGCTTAAGGGCGTTCTGAAGGTGCGAAGCGTCTTTTTGCAGCAGGGCCAGCGTTTCCGGTTTGTCGACGGTCATGTGCGCCTTGACGCTGCCGTCCTTGGCGAATTTCAATTTGACGTCGAGACGGCCGAGATCCGCCGGTTCGAGCTGGAAGCTCATGGCGTTGATTCCGGCGTTGACGTTCTGCATCATCTGCACGGCGACCATCTGCGTCGTCGGCGAAGGCGTTCCGCCGTGCGTCGCGGCGGAAAGATAATTGGTGAAGCCGCGTCCGGCCGCGGAACCCGTCTGCTGCAAGAGCGCGGCCAGCGTCGTGATGTTCTGCGCGCCGGATTGCGTTCCGCCGCCGGTGTTCGCGTCGCCGCCGGTGGAGGCGCCGCCATCCGTCGCGGACATCGCGCTGAGGACAGCGGCGGTCGCACCGTGCAGGCCGGAGATTTTCGCCGTGAGAGACTGCGATGCGGGCGTTTGCGACACGGGGATCGACGGTGCGGCGGAAGCGGATTGCGCGGCGGCCTTTTCGGTTGCCGCGCCGCCGTTGATGTTGTCGGTGACGGCCTTGCCGATGCCTTTGTAGGGCGCGGGCGTGCTGTTTTCGGCGGCTGTTTTCGCGTTCGCGCCGTTCGCGGGCGCGTTGTCTGCGGGTTGCGCGGCATTGGCCTGTTTTTGGCCGGGCGGAGGATTGTTGCTCGCGGGCAGGGTTGCGTTTTGTTGCGACGCTTGTTTTTGCTCCGTCGCGCTTGAAGGGATTGCCGCGTTTTGTTGCGATTTGTCGGCGGCAGGCGCCGCGGGCGTCGCGCTCGCTTGCTGTTGCGGCGTTTGCGCGGCGGCGGCGGGCGGCGCGACCGATGCCGCGGTTGCGTCTGTCGCTGTTTTGGTTTTTTCGAGCGTTTGCGTCAGGTCGGCGACAAATCCGCTGACGGTCGCCTGATCGATGCCGTGGCTGGTCAGAAACTGGCTGATGTCGCCGGTCAAGCGGCTGAGCGCGGCGGGATCGACCGTGCCCGGCGCGGCTTGCAGTTTGGCGATCTCGCCTTTCAGATGCGCGAGTTCCGCGGGCGTGACCGGCGCGGCATTGGCTGTTTTCTGCTGTTTTTCCAGGAAATTGGAGATTTTTTGCGCGATGTCGTTTTTGGTCTGCGCGTGATCGGCGGACTGGAGCTGCGGCGCCTGCAGGGCGGCGAGGTCGCTGGTCAGCGCGGGCTTGATGGCGGCTGCGGCGCTTGCCGTATGGGTTGCCGCGGCGTTGGCCTGCAGGGCGGCGGCGATCTGGGGCGAGAGGTCCTGCGCCGGAATATTTTGCAAGGCTGCCGGTATCGCGATGTTTTGGCCTTGCAGCAGTTGCGTGATTTTCGCCGCGAGATCCTGCGGTGACATTTTCGCGAGGTCCGCGGCGGTGACGCCGTTTTTCCGGAGCAGGGCGGCAATTTTTTCCGCGAGGCCTTTTATGCCTTGCGTCGCAGGGTCGGCGTTTTGCGTCGCGGAGATCTGTCCTCTGGCTTGCAGCGTCGCGCTGATCTGCTGGAGGATGGCGTCGAAAAAGCCAAGCAATCCGCCGGGATGCCCGCTGCCGGCCTTGCCTTTCGGCTGGCCTGTGGCGGCGGCTCCCTGTACGGTTGTTATGTTGCTCGGCGTGGTCACGCTTTACCTCTTATAAATTTATCCAGGCGTATCCTTGCAGGGATCGTGCCAGTTACAACGACTGGTCGATGCTGGTGGACAGGGTGGCGGATTTATAAGCCATCGCCTTGCCCGTGTTGCTGTAATTGGTCTGCTTTTGCGCCGTCACCGACTGGCAGGCGGCTTCCAGAATCCGGTTGATCAGGCGCTTGGTGCTGTTTTGCGCAAGATCGAGCGCCAGCATGTTTTCCTCCAGCACCACGTTGAAGCGCACGCGCTCCTTTTTCATCTTGTCGGCGAGGGAGGGATCCAGATTCGGCAGCTCGGCGCGGTATTCGGCGAGGCGGGTGATCTTGGCCTCATATTGCTTGGCGAAGAGCTTTTTATCGGCCTGCAGCGTGTCGACTGTCTTGAAATCGGCCTTTTTAAGCGCCGCCGTCTCGCGGATCAGCAGGTTGGAAAAAGCCAGCATGACGGCGATGATTTCCTGCACTTGCGTTTTGAGGGAAAGACGCGGGGATTCTTTTTCGTTCGTCGTTTTGAGGGTTTCTGCTTGCATGATATCGTCCTTTCGTCCGGGGTTGCGGTTATGAATGCTGCACGGGCGCGTGCTCTTGCATCTGGATCATCATCTTCTGGAGCATGCTCGCGATGCCGACGCCCTGGCCGCTGTTGCTGTTGGCCATTTCCTGTCCGTACTGGCGCACCAGCAGGTCGTGGAACATCTTTTCGCCTTCGCCGCCGCCGAACAAAGGGTCGGAGCCGACGCCGTGGAACATCTGCGACATCATTTCGCCGAGGAAGATGCCTTCGAACTGGCGGGCCGCCTTGCCGTCCTTGGCGACTTGCTGCGCGGAGAGGGTGGGGACTTGCGGCGCGGTGCTGACGTATGTGCCGGGGTTGATCATGATTACATCACCTTCAGCTGGGCTTGCAGGGCGCCGGCCGCCTTGATCGATTGCAGGATGGTGATGATGTCGCGGGGGCCGACGCCGAGGGCGTTGAGGCTGGTCACGAGATCTTGCAGGCTGACGCCTTCCTTCAGCAGGGCGACTTTTTTGCCGCTGCCGCTGTCGACGGAGATGCTGGTGCGCGGAACGGTCGTCGTCGTGCCGCCCTGCGAGAAGGGCGCGGGCTGCGACACCTGCGGCGTTTCGCTGATGCGGATGGTGAGGTTGCCCTGCGCCAGCGCGACGGTGGAGATGTGGACGTGCGCGCCCATCACGATCACGCCGGAGCGTTCGTCGATGACGACGCGGGCGATCTGGTCGGGCGTGACCTTCAGCTGGTCGATGTCGGTGATCAGGTCCGTCATGTCGCCCTTGAAGCCCGGCGGCAGGCTGACTTCGACCGAGGCGGAGTTTTGCGCATGGGCGATGTCGGCGTGCATGTGTTTGTTGATCGCCTCGACGATGCGGTGCGCGGTGGTGAAGTCCGGGTTGCGCAGGGAGAGGCGCGTCGATTTCATGCTGTTGAGGCGGAAGGGGATTTCGCGCTCGACGATCGCGCCGTCGGAGATGCGCCCCGTCGTCGGGATGTTCTGCGTGACGGACGAGCCGGACGAGCCGCTGGCCGTGAAGCCGCCGACCGAGATCGAGCCTTGCGCCACCGCGTAAACCTTGCCGTCCGCGCCGAGCAACGGCGTGACGAGCAGCGTGCCGCCTTCGAGGCTCTTGGCGTCGCCGAGCGTCGAGACGGTGACGTCGATGCGCGTGCCTTCGTTGCTGAACGGCGGCAACGTGGCCGTGACCATCACGGCGGCGACGTTTTTGGTGGTCATGGAAAGGTCGGTGACGCTGACGCCGAGACGTTCGAGCATGCCGATCAAGCTTTGCTGGGTGAACGGCGCGTTGTTGAGCGTGTCGCCCGTGCCGTTGAGGCCGACCGCGAGGCCGTAGCCGATCAGCATGTTGTCGCGCACGCCTTCGAACTGGACGATGTCCTTGATCCGCGCCTGCACGTCGGCTTGCGCCGGGGCGGCGTGGAAGGTGACGCCGGCCATCACCACGGCCAGCGTCACTGTCAGGAACAACCTTGAAATGCTTTTGAATATAGTCTTCATTTTAACACCCATCCAATCCCGCCTTTATTTTTGACGGATCTTATATTTTCCCAAGTAGAGAGATGCGAGACCCGTGCCAGATAAACTTCATTATTTATCAATAGGTTATGATTTCTTTAGCCGGACGCGGCGGGGGAACGGTTCAAAAGCGGCAAATATTGCCGCTTGGTTTGGCGATTTATGACGTCTAATATTGAATCATGAAAATTGAAGGCCCTAACAAAACCTCGGGCGCGCGCGGCGCCTCGAAATCAGAGACGAAGAAGACCGGCGACGGCACCTTCGATGCCATGATCGGCGATACGGCGGAAACCCAGTCGCAGGCTGCCACAGGGCGTCCGTCTTCCATAGGCACGCTCGATGCATTGCTGACCTTGCAGGCGGCGGACAGCGGCACCTCCGAGGAGGCGACGAAAAAAGCCCGCAAGCGCGCCAATGATCTTCTCGATCATCTGGAAAAAGTTAAAGTCGGCCTGCTGACAGGGGAATTGCCGAAAAGCACGCTTGAGCAACTGGCGCGGACGGTCGCCAGCCATCGCGAGCAGATCATGGATCCGAAGCTGGCGGAGATTCTTGATGACATCGACCTTCGTGCGCAGGTTGAATTGGCAAAACTTGGTCAATAAACAATATATTAGAGGATTATCTTAATGAAAATTCTTAAATGGATTATCGGCATCGTGATGGCGTTCGTTCTGCTGACCGGCGTGTCGTTGCTGATGACGAGCATTTCTATAAATAAAATGCACCCGACGCAGGCGAGCCAGCTTGAGGTCGTCAATGTCGCTATAAAATCAATTTCCCTGCCGTCTGGCGGCCCCGGCATGGAAGTGCTGGCGCCGCAAGGCTATTTCACGAAATTCATAGTAGTTCACGCGCCGGTCGTGGCGGGGATTGACGCCGCCAGCCTGACAGGGCAGCGCGCCGATGTCTATCTCTCCAAAAGCGATGCCGCGATGGTGAAAAAGCGCATGCTGGGATTGCCACAGTCGATGGTTGTTTATGGGATTGTACTGAACAACGGCACGGCGCTGGCGGATCCGGCAGTCATTCTTGCGCATAACAGGGCCGGCGCCATGAGTTACGGCTATATGCTCATGATCGTTGTGCCGGTGGCCTATTATTTGTTGCTGTTTTTCTTTGGCGGCGCCCCGGAGCCGAAGAAGGGCGCGTCTGCTCCAAAACCATAATTTTCTGTTTTGCTTGACAAATACGGCAAAATCCTTATATTCCGCTCATTCCCGTGAATGTGGAACCAGGCTGATGATGCTTGTTTCCCGTCAGTTCCATGAGGGGGCTGAACTAGCAGGACAATCCGCAGGCCGTGACGGTTTGCACAAAAAAAGTGAGTAATATCAATGGCTAAAAGACCACAAGCGAAACATAAAATTGACCGCCGTTTGAGCGTCAACCTTTGGGGACGCGCAAAATCTCCCTTCAACAAACGCGAATACGGCCCCGGCCAGCACGGCCAAAACCGCAAGAAACCAACAGATTACGGCGTCCAGCTCCACGCAAAACAGAAGTTGCGCGGCTACTACGGCAACATCGGCGAGCGCCGCTTTGCCCGTTATTACGAAGAAGCCATCCGCCGCCGCGGCGATTCCGGCATGCACCTGATCGACCTGCTCGAGCGCCGTCTCGATGCCGTCATCTACCGCATGAAATTCGTTCCGACCGTCTTCGCCGCGCGCCAGTTCGTCAGCCATGGCCATGTTAAAGTGAATGGCAAGCGCGTGACGATATCCTCTTATTCCGTCAAGGACGGCGACGTCATCGAAATCAAGGAAAAGGCCCGCCAGATCCCCGCTTACATTCAGGCCACGGCGGAAGCAGGCCGCGAAGTTCCGGGCTATCTCGAAGCCGATCACGACAAGGGCGTCGGCAAGTTCATCCGCACGCCGAAGTTCGAGGAAGTGCCGTATCCCGCGCAGATGGAACCGAACCTCATCATCGAGTTCTACTCCCGCTAATTTTCATATCTTTAGAGATGATAAAAAGGCCGCTTCAAAAGAGCGGCTTTTTTATTTGACTTAATTTTGAAGAATTATATATTAAGAAAAATCTAAAAGATTCGGTAATATAGCGGAACGGAATGATGAATTTAAATCCATTTCATAAAAGCAATCAGAGAAAAAAACAAAAACGCGAAGAGGTGCGCGCGGCCTACAGGCAGGAGGTCGACGACCTGATCGCCAAGGCCGAAGCGCTGGAAGATCCGGCGGAGAAAGTGCTGGCCTTGCGCGAAGTGCAGGGCGCGATCAGGGGACGGATTTCCGATGTGCAGGCGGCTATCAAAGGTGAAGTCGAAGATAAAAAGGACAATCGAACGATCAACGGCACAACTGCTGTCGGAGGCGGGTTTTTTATAGCGACGCTTGCGCATCCGTTGTTTCTCTTGGCTGCATTCATGTGCTTCACAGGTATGGGCGTGGCATTTGCGGGTGAGTTTGGCCTCGATGACAGGAACCGCAAAAAGCTTGAATCCGAAGCCGCCGAATATATGACCTGTATGGACGACAAGTATGAAGAAATTTCAGAGATGATGAAAAAGATCGTCGCGGAGAACGTGCAGGCGATTTCACGCTCGCCGTCGTACAAGGCTATCGCGGAGGATCCAAACCTTTCGGCGATCTTCGCCAAAGCCGCCGCAGAGTGCGTTGTGGAACAGGCCAATGCAGTCGCGGATTTGAAGAAGCAAGTGGCGCAAAATCCGGCCGCAAAAGGAAATGACCATCCGAAGCCGGGCTACGGCAGGCTGACCGACGCGCTGAACCCGCCCAAACCTTAAAGAACGAAAGGAACGCGATGATGAAATTCAACCTTTTCAAGGGACAGAAAAAAGCCGAGCAGAAAAAGCAATCCGATGCCGCATTCGAGGCGTTCGTGGATGCTTTTATCGTCAAGGCCGAGGCGCTGGAAGATCCGACGGAAAAAACGCTGGCGTTTCGTCAGCTACAGATCGACCTTGCGGCCTTGCTGAAAGATACGAACGATGAAATGCAAAAAAAGGCCAACAAGAAGACTTTCGGCATGAGGGCGCTTGTCGGCATTCCGGTCGCCGTCGGAGGGTTCGCGGTCATGGCCGCCGCGCATACCTTCCTTATTTTCGGCGGCGGGATTTTCATGATTATGACCGGCACCGGCGTGGGCGAGCTGGCGGCGGGGGTGCGCAAGCATTTCGCGCTGAAGAAGCTCGATAACGATATGGGGGCGCGCGTGACGTTTCTGGAGAAGCGGCTGACCGATGTTTCCGCCCGGCTGGAAGCGCTCATTGAGGAGAATGCGCTGGAGATCGCGAAATCTCCCTTGCACAATCAGTTCATGAAGGACGAGCAGCTTTCCAGGTCTTTCATGGCCGCCGCAACGCGGCGCCTTGATGCGGGCGCGCAAAAAGCGCCTGAACCCGCGCCGCAAAAGCCGGCGCCCCGCGTGCCGGAGGTGAACGACTACAAGCATATCACCGACGCCATGAAAGAGCGGCAGCCGCCCGCGGCGCAAAAGCCGGCGCCGAAACGCGTCCGCAAGCCAGATTAACCCCCGATCTCCGTAATGAAAGGAATACAGTCATGAAATTCAATCCGTTTAACAGGAACAAAGAAGCGCTAGAGCAAGTGCGCGCGGCCAACTGGCTGAAGAATGAGCAATCCTGGGATAGTAAAATCAGACAAGCGGCTGAAATCGCCGATCCGGCGGAAAAAGTCATCGAGCTTAAGTATGCTCTGATTTTCCTTGAGAAAGAAATAAAGGGCATTTCCAAGGGTATTGAAAATCAGGCGGCCAAAAAAGGCAAGGCCGCCGGCCGTTCCGTCTGGTGGGGGACTTTCGCGGGCGGCGGCGCGGTTATGCTGGCGGCGGCGCACCTTCCGCTCGCTTTGGCGGGTGCGGCGATCGTATTCGGCGGCGACTATGCGGCCAAGGCCATGAAGAAATCACGCAAGGAAAGCGTTGAAAAAAAACTCAAGCTCAGCGCCGCCGATCACGAGAAGAACATGGAGGCGAAAAAAGACGCTGTCGCCATGATGATCGTCGCGGCCATGGCGGAGCATACGCAGGAGATCAGGGATTCCAGAAAATTCGCCGAGATCATGCAGTCGCCTGAACTTTCCGAGGTATTCAAGGCCGTCGCGGCGGCGAAAGAGCTGCGCGACAACGACGCGGCCGAGGAAAAAGCGCGCCAGGCGGCTGAAAGCGGGTCTTCAGCGCCTCATGCAAAAGGCGATTATAAACACCTGGTCGGCATTTTGGACGAGTTCGGGGAGAAAACCGGAGAGAAAAATCCGCCCGCGAAAAGCGGCAAGCCGAAAGCGCCCGGAAAATAAGAAGGTGGAAAAGCGCATGAATTTCGGTCTGTTCAAAGTACTCGGCTCCGCCGAAAAGCATGTGTATGAAACAGCCTGCGCGGAGGAGCGCGTGCGCATCGAAGCCGCCATCGTCAAAGCGGAGGCGCTGGACGATCCCGCGGAAAAGATCCTGAGGCTCGGGCGGATAGAGTCCGATATCTGCGGCGTCATATACAATCGTCAGGAGAACATCGAAAGGCGCGCCGGGAGAAAAGGCGAGAATGCCGATCTCGCCGTTTCGCTGTCCTCCGACGTCGGCGGGTTGATTGCCTTGAGCGTGGCGACGCATGGCCTTTTCCTTGCCGCGTTGCCCATCGTGCTCACGGGAAACTATCTCGGCGGCGTCGTTTCACGCAAGCGGAGCGCGGGCGTCCGGAAAATGCTCTCTGCGCATGCCGCGGACCATCTGCAATATCTCGCCGCGCAGAAGCAAAACCTCGCCCTGCGGAAAGAAGAGATCGTGCGCGCCTGCGTGGACGAAATCTCCCGGTCTCCTTTGTTTGACGAGGCGATCGGGAGACAGGGACTTGCCGCGGTTTTCGCGGATGCGGCGGCGCGGCAGCGCGCTTTGAAAGAGGAAGAGATCGCGGCGTTGAAAGACGCGCAGGCGCGGCAGGAGCAAAAAGCCGAAGCGCAAAAAAATCGCGCCGCTGGCTATGAAAGGCTTATCGGCGTCTTCGATCCGCAGGGCGGAAAGCCGAAACCCGCGCGCTGACGCCAGCGAAATTCATTTCCAGTCGCGGTTGCCGCTTAAGGCTTTGAAGATGCCGTGCAACGTCCGCACGTCCTGACGCGTCGGGTTCGATCTGAAAAAATAATTGCGGATGTTGCGGAGCAGGGTCGGTTTTTGCTCCGCGCTGCGGAAGAAATTGTTCTCCTCCAGCTGGCTCTGCAGATGTTTGAGCAACGTTTCGATTTCGGCCTGCGGCGCGGGCGCGTCGTTTTGCAGTTCATCCGACGGCGTTGCGCTTTCCGGCGCGGCGGCGGGTTTGAAGGGATTCTCCGACGATAACCACGAAAAGCACACCAGCAGCACCGCCTGCGCGAGATTGAGCGAGGTGAAGCCGGGATTGAGCGGAATGCTCAAAATGGCGTTGGCGAGGGCGATGTCGTCGTTGTCGAGACCGGAGCGCTCGCAGCCGAAGAGGATGCCGCACTTCTGTTCCGCGCTTGCCGCGTTATGTTTGTGAATTTCCTTCGCCGCCGCGTGCGGATCGAGAATGTCCTTCACCATGCCACGCCCGCGCGCGGTGGTCGCCAGAACATATGTGAGATCGGCGACGGCTTGCTCTGTCGTGTCGAAAACCCTGGCGTTGTCGAGAAGGTCGGTCGCGCCCGAGGCCGCGGCCACGGCGGAGGGGTTCGGCCAGCCGTCGCGAGGGAGCACAAGGCGCAAATCCGTCACCGCGCAGTTGAGCATCGCGCGGGCGCACATGCCGATGTTCTCGCCCAGCTGCGGCTTGACGAGGATGATCGCCGGGGCATGGAGCGCGGGGGCTTCAGGTTTTTTTGCTGTGGAGTTTGTTCCGGCCATCGGCTTCCTAAGCCGCCTTCAGCCGTTCCAGAACGCGCTGTCTGCCGATGAGCGGCAGAAGTTCCTTCAGTTCCGGCCCGTGGTCTTGCCCCGTGATGGCCTGACGCAGCGGCATGAAAAGGTTTTTTCCCTTGCGGCCGGTTTCTGTTTTGACCGCGTTCACCCACTTGTCCCATGTCGTGTTGTCCCACGGGTCGGCGGGCAAAAGCGCGGCGGCGGCTTTCGCGAAGTCGGCGTCTTCGATCAGCGGCTCGACCGGCCCCTTGGCGACGTGCCACCAGTCCTTGACGTCCGGCAACAGTTCGAGGTTGGGGCGCACGGTGTTCCAGAATTCCTCGTCGATGTCAGTCAGGCCCAGCGCGGCGAGGCGGCTTTTGACGTCTTTGAATTCCGTCTTGTGCAAAATTTTCGCGTTGAGGCGATAGAGTTCTTCCTCGTCGAATTTGGGCAGGTTGCGCGAATATTTGGCGAAGTCGAAGCTTTCGATCACTTCCTCCATCGTCATCAGCGGCTCGATCGGATCTGACGTGCCGATGCGGGCGATGAGGCTGATCAGCGCCATTTTCTCGATGCCGACTTCTTCCGCCAGCGATTTGATGCCGAGCGAGCCTTTGCGCTTGGAAAGCTTGCCGCCCGCCATGTCGCCGAGCAGCGTCACGTGCGCGAGCTGCGGCGGGGTGGCGCCCAGAGCCTCGAACATCTGGATGTGGCTGGCGGAATTCGAAACGTGGTCTTCGCCGCGCACGATGTGGGTGATTTTGAAGTCGATGTCGTCGATGACCGAGCAGATGTGGTAAAGCGGACGGCCGTCCTCGCGTACCAGCACGGGATCGGACATCGTCTCGCCGTGGAACTCCACGCGCCCGCGCACCAGGTCGTCCCATACGATCGGCTTGTGTTCGAGCTTGAAGCGCCAGTGCGGGGTGCGGCCTTGCGCCTCGAATGCCGCTTTCTGCGCGTCGGTGAGGTTCAGTGCCGCGCGGTCGTAGATCGGCGGGCGTTTTTGCTGCAAGAGAGTCTTGCGCATCAGCGCGAGTTCTTCCTCCGTCTCATAGCAGGGGTAGAGGCGGCCCATGTCTTTGAGTTTCTGGATGTTGCGGTCGTAAACCTCGTTGCGGTCGCGCTGGCGGGCGAAATTGTCCCAGTCGAGCCCGAGCCAGGTGAGGCCGGATTTGATGTCTTCGACATTCTCTTCCGTCGAGCGGGCGAGGTCGGTATCGTCGATGCGCAGGAGGAACGTGCCTTTGTTTTTGCGCGCGAACAGCCAGACGATCAGCGCGGTGCGGGCGCTGCCCACGTGCAGAATACCTGTGGGGCTGGGAGCAAAACGGACGGCGACGGTCATGACATGAAATCCTTATATTTTAAGCGTGTCACTATATCTCTTTTCCGTTGTTAAAAACAGCCTGTTTTACATAAGAACTTATGTAAAATTAACAAAGTGGATTGACATATATTTTTTTGCATATATGTTTTCTATATTCAACAGCAATGGGAAATTTTAAAAATATCCAACAGAGCTTTGTTGCGCCGGATGAAGGAAGGATAAAATGCTGAAAAGAGTTTTCAACCGCGGCGCTGAAAACGTCAACCGCCTCAAGACGACGGTTATTCCCGATGCGACGATCATGCATTGGGAGGGTCTCTGTAATTATGAGACGCATAATCATCCTGTCTACTTTGAGATAAAACGCAACAAATGGAACAGCTACGATATCGTGCGTCATGTCAAAGACGGCTTGTTCTGGGGAACCGACGAGGTAGAGAGATATCTCTCGAAGCGAAAGGCCGTTGGAATTCTGATCGACCGGCAACTGCATGTCATGCGCGAATTCGGCGGCTACAAAGACAAGCTCACGTCCGGCGATTTGCGTCAGCATATCCAAAACGGGAAATTCCCGCGCAATCATATATTCGCATACGTGCAAAAGCATCCTGAAGCGATCGATCATTATCAGGAGGATTACTATCCTGAATACCGAAAAGTCGGCGTGCCCGCTCCGAAATAAAAGAAAGAGGATAAAACCATGTCCGTAAGCCATGTCCGTTACCGCCTTGAAGGCGAAAGCCTCGCCGCCGCGAAAATCGCCCGCGATTTTTACGATAAAAACGCAAGATGGCCCGCCGACAGGTCGGCGCAGGCCGCCGCTTTCATGGCCGCTCATCCGGCCGAAGCCGCCTTGCTCGGGCTGAACAGTCCCGTGGTGCAGGCGGGCATGTGCGGCGAATATGTGCGCGCCTACAAAACATTCCCCGCGCTCTATTACGCACATGACGAAAACTTCTATCTCGACTGCCCCGTCGCGCACGACGGCAGGCATTTCAAGCCGAAGGACGGAAAACGCCTCACCGCCAAGCAGTCGCAATCCGCGCAGTATCAGTTCAGCGCCGGCATGGGCGAAAACATTGCGCCCATCCTTCATATCTTCCCGGAAGGCGTCGCCGCGCCGAAGAAAGCCAGACACCTCAGCGAGGAAGTGGATTGTAACGGGCGCGCTCTGCCGATCGACATGTGGGCAACGAGTTATGTGCACATTTACGCGCCTGACGCCAGAATCCGCGCCGTCAAAAAAGAGTTCGACCGTGAATTCGCCGCCTTCAGGAAAGCCGAGACCGCGCTTGTTTCCGCCGTTTCCGACATCGTCGCCACGCTCAAGCCGCAGATCGAAAAGCGCATGGAAGAAAAGGGCGACATCACCCACCGCATACGTTACGACGACAACGAAGGGTGTCTGCTCGTGAGTTTCAACAACAAGGCCTATCTTCCCGACCATCCGGCGCTCGAGATCAAGGACGGCAGCGGGAATGTTCTTTTCAAGGTGCGGCCGAATCTCGCCACGGCCAAGGGGCGCAAGCTCGCCAAACTCTTCAACGCCGTCGGCAAGAAGCCCGATCTCTCCGAAAAGCTGGGCTTGCCGAAGGCCGCCCGCGCGGATTTCGAGGATATCGACGGAAAAACGCTCCTCGTCACGCAACAGCCTCTGCCCGGCTATGCCGAACTCAGGGAAAAGGCGTGGCTGATGCGCGACGGTCAGGACAAGGACTATGGCATCAAGCTTCCGCCGCGGCCTTTTTAGGCGGTTAAAAGCTGATTATTTCGTCGCGATATCCGTGAACTTGTTGACGATCGGATAACGCCTGTCGCGGCCGAAAGCCTTGCGGCTGATCTTCACCCCGGGGCAGGCCTGGCGGCGCTTGTATTCCGCGCGGTCGAGCAGCTTCCACACGCGATTGACCGTTTCGAGGCTGTGACCGCGCGCGGTGATGTCCGCGATGTTCATTTCGTCTTCCACGATGCAGTGGAGAATGTCGTCGAGGTCTTTGTAGGGCGGCAGGCTGTCTTCGTCCTTCTGGTCCGGCCTGAGTTCCGCCGAGGGCGGCTTGGTGATGATGCGCTCGGGGATGACGCGGCCTTTGGTGTTGCGCCATTTCGCGAGCTCGAAGACCGTCATCTTGTAAACGTCCTTCAAAACGTTGTAGCCGCCGCACATGTCGCCGTAGAGCGTCGCGTACCCGACCGACATTTCCGACTTGTTGCCGGTGGAGAGCACCATGTATCCCGTCGCGTTCGACATCGCCATCAAAAACACGCCGCGCGCCCGCGCCTGCACGTTTTCCGCGGTGATGCCTTTATAATCCTCATGCGCGCCGGAGAGCATGGTTTCGAAGGCCTCCATCGCGGGCTTGATGCCGACGGTGTCGTGCCGGATGCCGAGCAGTCCGCTGCATTCCGCCGCGTCGTCGAGGCTCTCTTGCGAGGTGTAGGGCGAGGGCATCATGAAGCACCGCACGCGCTCCGGCCCAAGCGCGTCGGCGGCGATGGAGGCGGACAGCGCGGAATCTATCCCGCCCGACATGCCGAGCAGCACGCCGGGAAAGCCGTTTTTGTTCACGTAGTCGGCAAGGCCGAGCGTCAGCGTCCGGTAAATCGATTCCATTCCTTCGGCGGGCGGGTGCGGTTTTTCGAATTCGCGGCACGACCATGTGGCCGTATCCCACACGGTGGTCGAAACATGCTCGACGTGGCCCGGCAGTTCCGTGACGGGCGCGCCTTTCGCGTCGAGCACGAACGACGCGCCGTCGAACACCAGTTCGTCCTGTCCGCCGACCTGATTGACGTAGACCAGCGGCAGGCCGGTTTCGTGCACGCGGTCCTGCGCGATTTTCCGGCGCAGATGGTTTTTGCCGACTTCATAGGGGCTGCCGTTGGGGATGACGAAAATCTCCGCGCCGTGCTTCTTCAAATGCGCCGCAACGTCGGGGAACCACATGTCCTCGCAGGTCATCAGGCCGAGCTTCGCGCCTTTGAACGGAACGGGCAGGGGCAGCTCGCCCGCCTTGAAAACGCGCACCTCGTCGAACACGCCGTAATTGGGCAGGTGGTGCTTGAAGCGTTTGGCGATGATTTCTCCTTCATGCAAAAGCAGGATGGCGCTGTAGGTCTTGCCGTCGTTATGCCGCCACGGCGCGCTGATCAGCAGCCCCGCGTTCCCGCGCGTGTCCCGCGCCAGCGCCGTGACGCCTTCCATCACCCGGTCGATGAAGAACGGCTTGAGGATGAGGTCGTCCGCTGGATAGCCGGTGACGATCATCTCGGTGCAGGCGACGAGATCCGACGTGTCCTTGTGCGCGGCGTGGACGGCGCGGATTTTTTCGATGTTGCCGGAGATGTCGCCGACGGTGGGGTTCAGTTGCGCGAGCGTGATGGTGAATGATGTCATGCGTGCATGTTGCCTTTTTTAAAGTCCGTTTTCAAGCGCGTCCTTGAGGGCGGCCTTGACGGCGTCAAGCTTGCCCTTGTGCAGGATTTTGAGGCCGAATCCGTCGCGGACGTAAAGCACGTCCACCGCGCGGCTGCCGAAGGTGGCGATCTTCGCCGCGGAGATTTGCAGGCCCTGGTCGAGCAGTGTGGCGGTGAGGGCATGAAGAAAGCCCGGGCGGTCGTGGCCGCTGACTTCGACGACCGTGTCGCTGTCGCTGGCGTCGTTGTCGATGACGACCTGCGGAGGCATTTTGAACGATGCGGATTTTCTTGGCGCGGCCTTGCGCCGCTCGCGCAGTTCGCCCGAAAGGTCGAGCCTGCCGTCCAGCGCGGCCCTGATGGTTTTTTCAAGGAAGCCGATGTTTTCTACCGCGCGCCCCTCATGCGTCTGGATGCGGAACACGTCTTCCGCCATGCCGTTGCTGAAGGTGAAAATGCGCGCCTCCGCGATCGACGCGCCCGCCGCCGCCATCGCGCCCGCCAGCAGGGAGAAGAGTCCTTTCCTGTCCGGCGCGGCGATCCTGACTTCGGTGTGGTCGTGTTCGGGCAGCGGGGTGATTTTAATGACGGTCTTGCCCGCCGCCGGAGGATTCTTTTGCGCGGCGGACGGCGCGGCGTCGGACATCGCATCCATCGTCTTGTGATAAAGCTCGTCGAGCAGCCCCGCCTTCCAGGCGTTCCAGCGGCCCGGCCCGACGGCGATGATGTCCGCCGTGGTGAGCAGCGTCAGCAGCTTGAGCCGCTCCGGCGACTGCACCGTCGCGACGAAATCCGCG
Organism: Pseudomonadota bacterium; assembly: GCA_021845905.1. Lineage (GTDB taxonomy): Bacteria > Pseudomonadota > Alphaproteobacteria > Micavibrionales > UBA2020 > PALSA-926. The sequence continues at coordinate 198,714 of JAJZVA010000001.1, read as the reverse complement.
ATGGTCTTGGGGTCGTCGAGGTCGCGCTTGAAGGCGGTGAGGGTCATGGCGAGGTGATGCCCGACCAGCCATGCCGCCAGCGCCGTCTCCTCGGCGTCGAGCCCGAGCAGGGGCGCGGTTTCGTGCACGATCGCGGCCCCGGCGGCGGAGTGATCTTCACCGGTGCCTTTGGCCACGTCGTGCAGCAGCATCGCGGCGTAAAGCGCGCGGCGTCGGTGGATTTTGGGGAAAAGCTCCGTCGCCAGCGGGGCTTCTTGCGCGCGCGCGCCGTTTTCAATGTCGTGCAGGACGCCGACGGCATGCAGCGTATGCTCGTCCGCGGTGAAGGCGTGATACATGTCGTACTGCATGTGCGCGACGATGTTGCGGAAAGCGGGGATCAGCGCGCTCAAGACATCCGCCTCGTTCATGTGCCTTAAGGTTTGCGCGCAGCGCAAGGGTTCGAGCAGGACGGCAAGCAGGTGTGGCAGCGCTTCGGCGCGGCGTTTTTTCAAGACGGGCAGGGCAGGCTGCACGCACCGCAGCGCGTCGGGGTGGATGTCGATGCCCGAGGCCTGGCTCACGGCGAACAGGCGCGCGATTTCGGCGGGACGTTTTTTGAAGACGGATGCGCTGGCGACGGTCAGACGGTTGTTTTTGACGGAGAAGCCTTCGATAGCGTCGTCCAGCACCAGCTTTTCGCCTTTCAGCGCCTCCGCCTCCATCTTCGCGCAGAGCGTGCGCGTCAGGTGGCCGACGGCGCGGGCGCGGAGAAAATAATCCTTCATGAATTTCTCGGCGCGGACGTTGGGTTCCTTGTCCTTGTAACCCATGCGGAGCGCGATCTCCGGCTGGCTTTCGAAGGACAGGCGGTCGTTCTCGCGCCTGCCGAGGAAGTGCAGATGCGTGCGCACCGTCCAGAAGAACCGCCGCGCCGCCGCCAGCTCTTTCGCTTCCGCCGATGTCAGGATGCGCTTTTTGGCGAGGGCTTTGGCGTCGCGCGCGCCGTAGAGGAAGTTCGCCAGCCACAAGAGCGTGTGGATGTCGCGCAAAGCGCCTTTGCCCTCTTTTACGTCCGGCTGGAGGTGATAGCGGCTGTCGCCCATTTTGTGATGACGCAGGTCGCGTTCGTCCAGCTTGGCGGCGACGAACCAGCCCGGGCGGGTCTTGCCGATATGCGCGCGGAAGGATTTTTCAAGCGCGGCGAAAACAGGCTTCGGGCCAGAGACGTGCCGCATTTCCAAAAGCGCGGTGAGGAAGCCGACGTCAGTGTCCATCGCTTCCGCGCAATCTTCAAGGCTGCGCGTCGAGGCGCTGATTTTCAGCCCAGCGTTCCAGAGATCTCCGGTCAGTTTCTCGATGCACTGTTCCGTTTGTTTGTTGAGCGGAGACTTGTGCACGAAGACAATGTCGATGTCGGAGCAGGGCGCAAGCTCGCCGCGTCCGTAACCACCTAACGCAATGATCGCGGGAATCGCGGCGGGCGGCGCATCCGCTTTTTGATTTCCGCCACAGCGCACGCGCGCCACGGCGGCGATTGTTTTATCGACAAGCGCGGTATAATCGCGCTGAAAGTTCAACCCTGCCTTGTGTTTATTATCGGATTTTAAAAAACGACTTTCAAGTTCTGAAAGCGATGCTTGAAATATGCTTTTTATCTTTTTATTTTCTAAGGCTATTTCTGTTTTATTATTTTTCATGCGATAATTATATTTCTTCATGTCTGATTTTTAGTGCATAAAATTTTAAAAGATGCTACACCTAAAACTCCAATAAAAACAGCCTGGAAACATCTAACGAAAGGGCGTACGCGTGTTTGTATTCTACGATACGGAAACAACCGGACTCGATAGGGATTATACGCAAATACTGCAAATCGGACTGCTGTTTACCGATCCTGACCTCAATATTCTTTCCAGCAAGAAAATAGACTGCCGCAATGCACTCTGGCGGTTGCCGTCGCCCGGCGCGATGCTCACCACGGGCTTTACGCCCGATACGCTCAAGAACAGCAAAAATTCCAATTTCGAGCTGATGCAGGAGCTTGACGACTGGCTCAGGATGAAGCACTGGCCGCTGGTTTTCCTCGGCTATAACAGCCTTGCGTTTGACGAGCCTGTCCTTGAGCAGAATCTTTACCAGAATCTTATGCCGCCTGGTCTGACGACGGCGGGCAACAAAATCAACGGACAGTCCAATGGCCGCGCCGACGTGATGCGCATGGTGCAGATGGTCGCGGTTTACATGCCGTCCGCCCTCAAGCTCGACATTCTCAACTATTACGGTTCGCCGAGCATGAGCCTCAAAAACGTCGCGCAGCAGAACGGCGTGGCGCTCTCCGACGACGACGCGCACGACGCGCTGAACGACATCCGCGCCACCGTCGGCGTGGCGAAGCTGATCAAAAAGGCCGCGCCGCAAATCTGGGATCTGGCGATCCGCCTTTCGCGCGCTTCGGGCGTCGAGGATTTTTTAGGCAAGAACGAGCTTTTCACCACCGCGTCGCCCGGGCCGAACAAGGAGATCAACGCAAGCGTTCTGACGGCGCTCGCGCCGCAAAAGGACAGCGGGACGGCGCATGCGCTTTTCAACGTCCGGGTCGATCCCGCGCCGTATTTGCAGATGACGGTTGAACAGTTGAAGGACGCGCTCCTCGGCAAGCCCGGCGCGGCGGACAATCCCTTCATCGTCATCAGGAAGGACAAGCAGCCCGCGCTGATGCCGATGGATATGTCCGACCCCGTGCTGACGGACGAAGACGATATCGCCCTTTATAAAAAACGCGTGAAAACGCTGAAGGCGGACAAGGCTTTTCAGGACAGGGTGGCGGAGGCCGCGGCGCTGGCGCACGCGGAGAAACATCCGGTGCAACGTGGCGCGGCGGAGGAGATGCTGGAAAAAGCCGTCGACCCGGCGGCGCGCGACAAGCTGGACGACTGGGCGCTGGAATTCCGCGAGGCGGCCGACTGGCCCGCGCGCGCCGCGCTTGTCAAGGGGTTCCGCCAGCGCTTCGCCGTCGAACTGGCGGCGGACCCGTCGCTCGACCGTTTCGTAAAGATGGCGGAGCGGATCGTTTACGAGCACGCGCCGGAGGAAATCACCGCCGCGCAGCGCGAAGGCATGAAGAAAGCCATCGCCGCCCACCTGCTGAATCCGGATTTGGACGCGCCTTACATGACCGTCGCGCGCGCGCGCAAGGAGTTGCAGAAGATTGAATGGCAGAGGCGGCAGGAAGGCGATGTCAAATGGAGCCACGTCACGGACAGCGACATCCGCAGGCTCAAGCTTTACTACACCGCGATCGAGAAGGAATACGCGCCTTATTCGCCTTACGCGGCGCAAGAAAAACCTGCCGCGGACAAGATCATTTCGGTCAGGCCCGTTGAAGACGAAACCATTCCCGGAAAAAACATTCCGGACGGGCCCGCGAACGGAAACACGCCGCCGTCCGCGCATTACCATGTGCGCAAGACGTCGAACGGGTTCAACCGTAGCGCGCCGCCGGGTCCCTGACATGCAGTTCATCGTTATAGCCCGTGACGGAACGGATGCGGACGCTCTTTCGCGCCGCATGGCCGTGCGTGAAGCGCATACCGCGCGGATCGCGGAAGCGAAGGCCGCCGGAAACATGCTTTTCGGCGTGGCGATGCTGAACGATGCCGGAAATATGTGCGGCTCCGTGCTGGTATGCGACTTCGCGAGCCGCGCCGCTCTCGACGCGTGGCTGGCGGAAGAGCCTTACGTGACCGGCAAGGTCTGGATAAACGTGGAGATTCTCGCGGGGCGCGTTCCGCCCGCGTTTCTGGCTTAAGGCTCTATCCGAATCTTATTTTTTCAGCGGCTTCAGCTGGCACGTGGAATCGACGGGAAGGCCTTTGAACGTTGTCGTCATCTTGGCGATGCCCTTTATAACAAGCGTGCCGTTTTTGAAGGTCATGATTGCCGGTGTGCTTGATTTTATCGTGCCGGTAAGTTCTGCGCCGTCGTCAGGAGTTTGGCATACCGCATCGTATTTGTAGGACGGGGTGGCGTTCTCGATGCGCGCGACGGCATTCTTGACGTATGACTGCGCATCCTTGGCGTACGACGCGGCATCTCCGCTGCACGAGATTGCGATCCCGCCTGCGAGTGCGGCGGCGCCGAAAGCGGCGATCAGTTTTCCTTTGGTGAGTTTCATGTGTTTCTCCTGTTGTGTGTGTTTTATTTGAAAAAGCTGGATGAAACGGCTGCATTGGTGATGACTTTTTGGCCGTTGATTGTGCCGCGAATGAACACTCTTTTGACGTCGCCATCCTGCAACGAAGTGAAGGTCAGTTTTTCTTTCGTGGCGCTGTTTTTGAACTGGCGCACAAGAGCGCCTTTGTACGTGCGTTCCCTGGCGCATGTCCAGTCGGTCTCATTGCAATACAGCACGTGTTTGAAGAAAAATTTCGATTCTTTATCCATGAAATACCTTCTGTTTCAAAAACTGGAGCCTTAAGGTAAATCAATATAAAAATATGTCAATAATTTTTATGGATAAATATATCTGTTTGAAAAGATTGAAAATCAGAGAATGCTTTTCAATTTATAGAGAGCTTCGAGTGCGTCTTTGGGGCTGAGCGCATCCGGGTCGATGTCTTTGAGCGCATCCTCGACGGCGGAGGATTTTTGCGGCGGCGGACTCATCGCCGACTTATTGATTGCAAGTGGGGCGGTGAACAGCGGCAGGTCGGCGGCCTTCATCGGTTTGCCGCCGGAGGTTTTGGTGGTTTCGATGGTTTTCAAAACCTCCTCGGCGCGGGCGATGACCTGCGGCGGCAGCCCTGCGAGTTTGGCGACGTGGATGCCGTATGACCTGTCCGCCGTGCCATCCGCCACTTCATGCATGAAAACGATATTGTCCTTCCACTCGCGCACGCGCATGGTGTGGCAGGAGAGGCGCGGCAGGGTTTGGGTGAGACCCGTGAGTTCGTGATAGTGCGTGGCGAAGAGGGCGCGGCATTTGTTGGTCTCGTGCAGATATTCAAGGCACGCCCAGGCGATCGACAAGCCGTCATAGGTCGCCGTGCCGCGGCCGATTTCATCGAGGATGACCAATGACCGCTCCGTCGCCTGATTGAGGATCGTCGCGGTTTCGACCATCTCGACCATGAAGGTCGAGCGCCCGCGCGCGAGATCGTCCGCCGCGCCGACGCGGCTGAAGAGGCGGTCCACCGTGCCGATATGCGCCGAGGTCGCCGGAATGTAAGAGCCCATCTGCGCCATCAGCGCGATCAGCGCATTCTGCCGCAGGAACGTCGATTTCCCCGCCATGTTGGGGCCGGTGAGCAGCCAGAGGCGGGAATCTTGCGCGAGCTCGCAATCGTTGGCGATGAAGTCGGCGTTGTCCTGCTTTTTGAGCGCGATTTCGACGACGGGATGCCGTCCGCCCTTGATGTCGAAAGTGGTGGATGCGTCAACTTGCGGACGCGTGTATCTGTTTTTCACTGCAAGCTCGGCCAGCGCCGATGCGACATCGAGCGCGGCGAGGGCGTTCGCGGTTCTGGCGATCAGTTCGCCCTGCGCCATGACTTCGCGCACCAGATCGGCGAAGAGTTGCAATTCGAGCGCCAGCGCTTTCCCTGCGGCTTCGGAGATTTTTTGCTCAAGTTCCGAAAGCTCCGTCGTCGTGAAACGCGCCGCATTCGCCATCGTCTGGCGGTGGATGAAGGTTTCTTTGTCGAGATGGAGCTTGTCGGCGTGGGTCGCCGTGGCTTCGATGTAATAGCCGAGGATGTTGTTGTGCTTGATCTTGAGGCCGGAAATCCCGGATTTCTGCGCGTATTTCGCCTGCAACTGCGCGATATGCTGGCGGCTGTCGTCGCGCAGGCGCGTCAGTTCGTCGAGCTTCGGCGCGTAGCCGCAGGCGATGAAGCCGCCGTCGCGCGTCAGCACGGGAAGATCGGTGCTCAGCGCGCGCTCGAGCTGGTCGATCAGCGGATGGTGCGACCCCCACAGCGCGAGCGTTTGAAGCGCCGCTGCGATGCCCTGCGGCAGATCGCCCGCATTGAGAAGTTTGTGCAGTTGCACCGTTTGCGCCAGCGTATCGCGGATCGCGGCGAGGTCGCGCGGGCCGCCGCGCTCGAGGCTCAGGCGCGCGATGGCGCGTTCGATATCCGCGCAGCGCTGTAAAAACTGCCGCGTGTCGGCGCGAAGATTGTTTTTGCCCGCGAAAAATTCCACCATGTCGAGGCGGCGGTTGATCTTGTCAGGATCGGTGAGCGGCATGGCGAGATGACGGGCAAGAAGCCGCGCTCCGCCGCCGGTGACGGTTTTATCGAGAACGGAAAGCAGGCTGCCCTGCCGCTGGCCGCTCAATGTGTGGGTGAGTTCGAGATTTTTGCGCGTGGCGGCGTCGATCTCCATCACCGCGCCGAGTTGTAATTGCCGCGGTTGCGAGAGGCGCGGGAACTTGCCTTTTTGCGTCAGCTCCACATAGTCGATCAGCGCGCCCGCGGCGGCGATTTCCGCGCGGGAAAAAGCGCCGAAGCTCTCCAGCGTGCCGACGCCGAAGATTCTTTCGAGGCGTTTGCGCGCGTTCTCGCTGTCAAAACGGCTCTGCGGCTGGACGGTGAGTTTGGATTTGTAACCGGCGAACACCTCGAACAAGCCGGGGTTCTGCGTCAGCTTTTCGGAGACGAGGATCTCGCCGGGGGAAACGCGCTCCAGCGCCGCGCCGAGGTTCTGCGGCAATAGCGGTTGCAAGGTGAAATCGCCGGTCGAAAGATCAAGCCACGACATGCCGAAAGCGTTGCCCGCTTCCGCGAGCGCCATCAGGTAATTGTTGCTGTTCTTTTCAAGCAGCGTGTCTTCCGTCAGCGTGCCGGGGGTGACCACGCGGATGACGTCGCGCCGCACCAGCGCCTTGTAACCGCCGCGCTGTTTCGCTTCTTCCGGCGTTTCGACCTGCTCGCAGATCGCGACCTTGTGGCCGAGCTTGATCAGCCTGGCGAGATAGGTCTCATGCGCGTGCCACGGCACGCCGCACATCGGCGTGTCGGCGCGGCTGGTGAGGGTGATGTCGAGAGCGGCCGCCGCCGTCACTGCGTCGTCGAAAAAGAGTTCGTAAAAATCGCCCATGCGGTAAAAGAGCAGGCAGTCCGGATGCGCTTCCTTGACGGCGAGATACTGCGTCATCATCGGTGTAAGCGCTTCTTTTTTCGCCGCGTCCGCCATCAGAGAAGCCGCAGGAACGTGGGGATGACATGCGCGTGATGCAGATGGGAAACCAATTCAAACACCGGCGCGGGCACGAACCACCACACCGCGTCGCGCACCGACATGTTGAAATAGCGGGGCTGAAAGAGCAATTCGTCCGGCGCGTTGTATCTTTTGAAATCAGGCCAGAGGCGCGGTGTGCTTTGTTTGAAAGCCGTAAAATCCGCGCCGAACTTTTCCGCCAGAAAAGCCTCCTCGCGGCCGATCAGCCTGATATAAACCAGCAGGAAGCCGATGAAGATCACCAGCGTCGGGATGATCTCGCCCCACAGCAATCCCAGGCCGGCCGCGCCCGTCAGCGAGAAGAAATAAAGCGGGTTGCGGCACATGGCGTAGGGGCCAACGGTGATCAGCTTTTCATTTTTCACTCCGCCGATGAAGGCCGTGCTGTACATCCGCCCGATCGCGCAGACCACCAGCAGGAAATAGCCCGCGAGACGGAGCAACTCGTAAGGAAGGCCGTGCAGCACCGGCGTTGTGAAAAGCACCGCCAGAAGAAGGAAAAGCACCAGCAGGCGGGTGTCGCGCATGCGCGTTTTGTTAAGGTCGGAGGCCATCGAATTCCTTGTGTTCCCTGTTGTTTTGAGCGTTCGGGCAGATTAAACGGCGCGGCGCGGACTGTCCATGCCAAACACCCCTTAAAATAATGATTATGTAATAAATATGTGATTTACAAAATATTATTTTTGCTTAAACTATTGACCGCATATAAGAAAATCCCTTAATGTCTCGTGACATTATGATTCCGTAGCTCAGCGGTAGAGCATCTGACTTTTAATCAGAGGGTCGTGGGTTCAAATCCCACCGGGATCACCATTTTTTCAAATACTTATATAACATTCTTCATCCTCATAAAAATTCTAAGTGACCTATAAGTGACCTGAAATCACCACGCGGAATACTGCTTGAACGAATCCTTTTTCGTAGTGAGTAGCGGTTTGGGTAGTGCTTTGGGGAGTTATTTGAATCCGTATTTTACCTCACTATAGGCGGTATGGAACGCACTGAGGCGCTTCACAGCAAAACATGAGGTAGAGAAATGAATCGATTAACCCAAACAGAGCATGACCACTTGGACATGCTGATTAATGAAAAAGAAGCGGCGGCCTTTTTGGGCCATTCCGTCCGCGCCCTGCAAAACTGGCGGTATCGCGGGGGCGGCCCAAGATTTGTCAAAATATCACAACGGTCCGTCCGGTATCGTCGGAAAGACCTAATCCAGTGGGCCGAAGACAACATAGTATCCAGCACGGCGGAATATTGAGGGGGCTATTCAGACCATTCTTCGGAAAGCGTTTCCGCCTGTGACAAAACAAGGTCAATGGCACGCTGTTCAAGGTCAGGCGGATATTTGTACTTCCGTAAGATACGCTTGACCATGAGCCGTAGCTTGGCGCGGACGGTTTCGCGCACTGACCAGTCCACGGAAACGTTTTTGCGCAGTTGGTCCGTCAATTCGACGGCAATCTGGCGCAGGGTGTCATCTCCAAGTTCCCGCACCGAGGCTTCGTTTGTTTCGAGAGCATCATAGAAAGCCACTTCCGCCGGATTTAAGCCCAAATCATGGCCACGTTCAGCGGCGGCGCGAAAGTCTTTGGCCATGGCGATAAGTTCCTCGATGACCTGCGAGGCTTCTATGGCGCGGTTGTGGTATTTATTAAGTGCATTTTGCAGCAGGTCGCTGAATTTCTTATTCTGGACAACGTTGTTTTTAAATCTGGATTTAATATCATTTTTTAGCAGACGTTCCAGAAGTTCCACGGCTAGATTACGCTCCGGCATCATGCGTATGTCGTTTAGGAATTCATCGGATAAAATGCCGATATCTGGCTTATTCACCCCTGCGGCAGCGAAAATATCCACGACTCCGTCCGCTGCAATGGCTTTGCTAACGATCTGGCGCAAGGCATGTTCGCGCTGTTCGTCGGCCAGTTTTCCGGTGGCCGTTTCATGCTTGGTAATGGCCGCTTTTACGGCTTGCAGGAAGGCGACTTCCTCACGGTAGGCAAGGGCTTCATCGTAGGTGCTGCATAGCGCGTAGGCTTGGCTCATGCCCGTTATGCAGTCGGAAAAGCGCTTTTTGCCGTCCTTCTGGCCTAAAATATGGTTTGCTGCGCCGGGCAAAAGTTCAAATGCCTCCGCTTCGTAATCCGAGTAATCGAAGCCGTGCATCATGCCGCGTGCGACGCTAAGTTTCTCAAGGAAAACCTCAAAAGCCTGCTCGATCACTTCGGTGGGTTTTCCCTTGCCGCCACTAGCCGTATATTCTTTCAGGGCTTTTTGCAGTTCATGGGCAATGCCGATATAATCGACGACAAGGCCACCCGGCTTGTCCTTAAAGACGCGGTTAACGCGGGCGATAGCCTGCATGAGGTTGTGTCCGCGCATCGGCTTGTCGATATACATTGTATGCAGGCATGGTGCATCAAAGCCAGTCAGCCACATATCCCGCACGATAACGATTTTGAACGGGTCGTCAGGGTCTTTGAAACGTTTTTCCAAGTCCTTTCGGATTTGTTTTGAATAGATATGCGGGCGCAGCAGGGGCTTGTCGCTGGATGACCCCGTCATAATGATCTTGATAAAGCCTTTTTTCGGGTCGTCGTCGTGCCATTCCGGGCGCAAATCAACGATTTCGTTATATAGATGCACGCATATGTCGCGGCTCATAGCAACGATCATGGCCTTGCCGTCGATAACGCGTAGTCTGTTCTCAAAGTGTTCGACAATATCTTTGGCGACCTGTTTTAGGCGCGGTTCTGCTCCGGCCAGTTTTTCCAGCGCGGCCCAGCGGGATTTTATGCGGGCGGCATCGTTTTCTTCTTCGTCTTCGGTCAGTTCGTCCATTTCATCGTCAATGGTCGGGCGCTCGTTTTCGTTGAGTTCCAGCTTCGCGAGGCGGCTTTCGTAGAAAATGGGAACGGTTGCTCTGTCCGTTTGCGCCTGTTCCATGTCGTAAACGTGAATATCCGCGCCGAAGACAGCCCGCGTGTCGCGGTCGGTTTGGGATACAGGGGTTCCTGTAAAAGCAATAAAAGTTGCGACGGGCAGGCCGTCGCGCATGTGCTTGGCGTAGCCGTATTCGTATTCGCCCTTTTTATTGAGGCGGGCGGTGAGGCCGTATTGCGTCCGGTGCGCTTCGTCGCATATGACGACAATGTTCTGGCGCTCTGACAGGATAGGGAAGGCGTCTTCTTCCTCGCCGGGGCTGAATTTCTGTATGGTCGTAAAGATAATACCGCCGGAGGGCCTGTCCGCCAGCAAATCGCGTAATTCCTTGCGGCTTTCGGCTTGCACGGGAACCTCGCGCAGCAAATCTTTTCCCATGCTGAAAGTTGCGAAAAGTTGCCCGTCGAGGTCGTTTCTATCTGTAACAACAAGGATTGTGGGGTTTTTCATGGCGGGGTCGGTCATGACCTTGCCCGCATAGCAAACCATGGAAATACTCTTGCCGGAGCCTTGCGTATGCCAGACGACGCCCGCCTTGCGGTCGCCGTCCGCCGCCGCCGCTTTCAGCGTTTTGGCGACAGCCAGCCGCACGGCGTGGAATTGGTGATAGCCTGCAATCTTTTTAATGATATCGCCCTTGTCTTCCTCGAATAAAATAAAATTTTGCAGGTAGTCCAGCAGGAATTCTTTTGCAAAAACGCCTTTAATGAGGGTTTCGAGTTCTCGAAATTCGCCGAGAGGGTCCGTTTCCCGTCCGTCGATTGTGCGCCATGCCGAAAATCTTTCCTTATCGGACGTAAGCGACCCCATCCGCGCCGTTATGCCGTCCGAGATAATCAGCATTTCATTGGTATTGAACAGGTCGGGGATTTGCTCTTTGTAGGTTTGGAACTGGTCGAAAGCCTTCCAGATATCGGCGTTTTCGTCGCCGGGATTTTTCAGTTCCAGCACCGCGATGGGCAGGCCGTTGAGGAAAACGATAATATCGGGGCGGCGCGTATGGTGCGGCCCCTGAATGGAAAACTGGTTGACGACCAGCCAGTCGTTTCTTTCAGGGTGCGTGAAATCCGCCAGCTTCACGATATCGCCGACCGTTTCGTTTCCGCGCTGATATTCGACCTTCACGCCATCACGCAGAAAGCGGTGAAACTGGCGGTTGATCTGAATAAGTGTCGGCAGGTTTGGCTTGAGTATCTGGCCTATGGCGTCGTCAATGGCGGCGGCGGGAAGGGCGGGATTGATTGCGGCGAGTCTGTCATGCAGACGGTCGGCCAGAATGACTTCCTTGTAGTTTGTGCGCTCCGGCGCGGAAACGTCATCCTCCGGCGCGATATCCGGCCCGAAAACGGCCTCGTATCCCAATGACCGGAACCAGTCGAGCGCGGCTTGTTCAAGATGGTCTTCGGTTATTTTCATTATGCTACATCCCTAAATAAGGGGTTCTTGTGCGAAATTGCAGCTTGTACTTTCTTTTTCAAAAGCTTCTTCAAGTCCGCCCCGGAATTAAGGGCGTCTACAATTTCTTCTACTTGCACAAGGCATACAATAGCCCCGCCCGCTAAGGCGTCTCTGCATTGCTGAATGGCTGGTTCTGTGAAATTTGAATACGAAATAAAGAAAGCCCTTGCTTGACCACCTCTACTAAAAACCCTGACGAGGTGTGGAGATATTTCTGCAACGCCGATACTGTTTTTCCACCATTTCATTTCTGTGAGGTAAATATGGCCTTCAAGTTCTACCATACCGTCAATCTGTTCTACGACTTGGTCCGTATCAGGAGCCTTGACGGTGAAAGCTTCTTTCACCGTAATCTCAAAAGCATCAAACAAATCTGTCAATGCTTTTTCCAGACGTTTACCGCGTGTATGGGGATTATCTTCTCCAAAAAGAGCAAAAAATGCCGATTTTGCTTTTTCTATTTTATCGGCCTTTTCTTTATTTTTTGTAATGGCGGCTTGTTCAGCCTCAATCCTTTTTCTTTGTTCTGCTTCTTTTTCATTACGCATCCGCGTAAAACTGTCTTTGACGTTAACGATATCTCGAATTTGAGAAACCAATCCCCTAGCAGCGGCTTGGTCATTTTCCCAGCAAATAGAAAAGTCTTCAATTTCCGTGACCCTTTTTAAAAGTTCACGGCGAAGGCGTATTCCGTTATCGCCCAATTCATTTATTTTTTCTAAAAGTTCAGCAGTAACGCGGTACTTGTTAAAATTTTCTTTGTCTTCTTTAAGTAGCGTCTCAAATGGTTGAACAATTTCGTTTTGGATGCCGCACCCTTTGAAGAAAGTCAGTAAATCTCTTTTTGATTTACAAAGTTTTGGTATGGCGTCTTTAAGAATGGTCATTAATTCTGGAGGGTAATGATAAGAAGCGCTCATCCTATGGCCTCCTTGATTTTTTGTTCTGCATCGCGCACGCGCAGCTTGCCGGAAATGAGGCGGGGCAGCAGAAGGTCGCGGGTTTGGGATAAAGAAACGTTTTCTTTGCGGTTATTTAGAATACGTGCCATTAACGGCGCTATGGTTTTCTCAAACTTTTCAATTACTGCACTATTAGGATTAACAAAGTTAATTGTTTTAAAGGTGTCGCGTGTAATCGTGTCAAAGACGGAGCCGTGAGCGCGTGTTTGCAGTTCGGCGACCGCGCGCCGGATTACAAGGTAAGTAAAGAACGGGCACCATCCGTTTTTACCTTGTATGCCATAGCATGATTGATTCATGGCCATTGGTACACCCACCAATGCGACGCGGCCAACCGTGCCTCGGGCTGAAATAATGGTGGTTCCGTAGGGTAAAATCTTTGTTGAGGAATTTTCAACGCCAGCGGGTGTTATTTTCTTTTCTGTGTCTATTACAAATACGTCTGTTTCGGCGGGGGCGTCCACTACCGAAAACCAAGGAATATTCCCATTCCAGTATTCTTCTTTGGATGTTTTGGGCGTGCCGCCGCCGATGAGGTCGATAAGTTCGGATAAAGGTTGTTTATTCCATCCCTGCGGGATTTCGCCGAGGGGGGAGTCTGTGAAGCGGTCGGGGAAGAGGGCGGCGGTGGCGGCGTCCATGCCTTCGGGCTGGCGGCCTTCGGCTTTTGCCCGCACGGGGTCGAAATCCACAAACCATGATTTGAACAGCGCCTGCGCCGTCACCTCCAGCGTCGCGTTCATCCGCTGGTTGAGTTCGATTTTGCCATCTAGCGTGGCAAATATCCGCCCGACAACTTTTTGCTGTGAGAGTGACGGGACGCTAATCTGGATGTCACTTAAAATCTTTGTATTAATGCTGGGCATGGTAGCGCCTACAGCGATTGATCTCATATACTCCTTAAAACTTTCTGTCCCAAAATAATACGATACATAAGCTGGGTCGGCTTTTTGGGGGTCAATTCTCACCCTTAAACAACGGCCAGAAAATAACCATCCGTCTTCGTTTGATCTGACAAGTGATCGCCTATCAACAGAGCCAACCCTACTAAAAACGATATCACCCGTTTGAAGTGAGTATTTTTTTAGGCGCTCTTTATCCTCATGGGAAACCTTGGGTAAATTCTGGTGTAGAATTCTATTGTCCCCTAAATGTTCAACTGTAATGATCGGGGTTCCTTCTTCAACATAGTCTTCCTGATGAAGCTGACTCCCGAATGGCCCCGTTTGTACACCATCTTTCTGAACACAAAAATTGATCAATTTATCGCTTTTCCATCCAGATATATCCGGTTCAGGCATTGTCACTTTTTGTGTTTCAACAATCTTCCTAAACTCCGGCGTGATATCGTTTAAATCCACCACATCGACGGTGTAGGGCAGTTTGGATTCCCCGAAATCTTCTTTCAGGCCATTCAGGATTTTTTTTGCAAGCTTTTTTCCGCCCGCGTCAATGGCAAGGTCGAGGTCGGAAAATTCTTTGGCCGTCCATTTCGCCCGCGAGCCGAAAACATAGACCTTGGCATCCTCCGGCAGGTGCTTACGGAGGATATCTTGCACAAGCTCGATATAATCTGGCCGCAGGTCGATATTCATTATTTCTTTTGTCTTTTCAGTATCTCGTCGCGCAGGAATTGCGCGTCTTCCAGAAATTGCGGAATAGCGGAGAAGACCTGCGCGGCCTTTTTCTCGTCGTATGTATGGCTGGTCGTGCCCCGCGCCGTGCGGTAATCCGACCACGCATCCCAGCCGCGCATCACCAGCCCGCGTTCCGACGCGAGGCGCACGATATCGGGGAATGTCATTTTGTCCAGCGTGTCGGGGTTCGCTTCCGTCGCTTCCAGATAGCGCTTCATCATCTTGTGCGCCAGTTCGTAAGTGTATTCAAACCGCTGAATCGTGCCGTCGCGGGCGAGGGTGTCGCTGCGGTCGGCTTCGCAGCGCCGCAAGCCTTCCTCAAGCTGCTTTATCGCGTCGATTAACGGGGTAATGTTTATGGGCATGTTTTCCCTTTCTATTCTTTCTCGCGCACAAATCCGATGGGCTTTTTGGACGGCGCGGGCGGCGGTTCCATGAGTTCGCGCAGGGCGTCGAAGACGACGCGGAATTGCTTGTCGTATTTTCTTTCCATGTCGTTCAGGCGGCGGGCGAGGTCTTTGTGGGCGATCATGGCCTCGCGCATTTTAACAAAAGCCTGCATAATGGCGACGTTGACATCCGCCGCGCGGTCGCTGCGCAAAACGCTAGACAGCATGGCCACGCCCTGCTCGGTGAAGGCGTAGGGCAGGTACTTACGGTGCTGTCCCCGACCTTCCGGCTTTAAGGTGCCAAATTGGAACCTTAAAGATTCTGCTTCTTTTTCAGTGAGTTGGAACATAAAACCATCAGGAAAACGCCGGGGATTGCGCTTGACGGCACGGTTTAGATTTTTTGTTTCCACTTGGTACAGTTCGGCCAAATGAGAATCCAGCATCACCCGATGCCCACGTATCGTGAAAATATGATTTTCGATGACTTCCAGAGACGGGACAATGATTTTCATGGTCATAGGCTATATCCCACCTTCGCAAGCTGCTTTTTGATCTCTTTATCCAGCTTATTGCCTTCTTCCATCTGTTCTTTCAGTTGGGCGGTCAGGCGTTTCATTTTCTCGTCGAAGGCTTCGTCGTCGTCTTCCTGTTCTTCCGCGCCGACGTAACGGCCCGGAGTCAGGATATAATCGTTCTTTTCGATTTCCTCCAAACTGGCGGCGTAGCAGAAGCCCGGCTCGTTTTCGTATTTTTGCTTCGGTTTGCCTTCGCCGCGCCATGCGTGGTAGGCATCGGCGATTTTGGAGATATCCGCCTCGTCGAAAACGCGGTTAACGCGGGTTTCCATGCGGCCCAGCTTGCGGGCGTCGATAAACAGGGTCTCGCCATTGCGGTTGCGCCCGTTCTTGCGCTTGTCCTTGGTTAAAAACCAGAGGCAGGCGGGAATTTGCGTATTGAAGAAAAGTTGCGGCGGCAGGGCGATCATGCAATCGACTACGTCGCGCTCGATCATTTCCTTGCGGATTGCGCCTTCGCTGTTTTGCGTTGATGACATGGAACCGTTGGCCAGCACCACGCCCGCCATGCCGGACGGCTTCATGTGATAAAGGATATGAGACAGCCACGCATAGTTGGCGTTGCCCGCCGGTGGCGTGCCGAATTCCCACCGCGCATCGCCCGCCAGCTTTTCATTCCACCAGTCGGAGACATTGAACGGCGGATTTGCCATGACGTAATCCGCCCGCAGATCGGGGTGCTGGTCGCGAGTGAAGGTGTCGGCGGGTTCCTTGCCGAGGTTGAAGTCCATGCCGCGTATGGCAAGGTTCATGGCGACCAGACGCCATGTTGTCGGGTTGGCTTCCTGTCCGTAAATGCTGATATCGCCGAATTTTCCGCCGTGCGATTCAATGAATTTTTCCGACTGGACGAACATTCCGCCGGAGCCGCAGCAGGGGTCATAGACCTTGCCCTTGTGCGGGGCGATCATGGAGACAATCACGCGGACGACCGAGGCGGGGGTATAGAATTGTCCGCCCTTTTTGCCTTCGGCATTGGCAAACTGGCCAAGGAAATATTCGTATACTTCGCCCAGCACGTCGCGGGCGGTTTCCTTCTTGGAGAAGCCTATTGTGGAAATCAGGTCCACCAGTTCGCCCAGCTTGCCGTGGTCAAGGCGGGTCCGCGCAAAGCGCTTGTCGAGAATGTTTTTAAGGCGGGGGTTTTCCGTTTCGATAGCGACCAGCGCGTCGTCAATCAGCTTGCCAAGGTTGGGCTGTTTTGCCTTGTTGCGGATATTTTCCCAGCGGGAGTCTTCCGGCACCCAAAAGACGTTGGCTTCGGTGTAGTAGTCGCGGTCTTCGAGTTCGCTTTCCAGTTGTTTCTGGTTTGAGAGGTAGTAATCGTCTTTCGGGTCGGTAAATTTCTTTTTCAGGTCTTCGCGGCGCTCTTCAAAGGTGTCGGAAACGTATTTCAGGAAGATCAGGCCGAGAACAATGTGCTTATATTCCGCCGCGTCCATGTTCGAGCGCAGCTTGTCCGCCGCCGCCCACAGGGTTTTCTTTAGCTCTTGATCAACCATAACTAACTCTTTGAAAAAATATCTATATTGGCGGCAAAGTATGGCATAGAACCTGCCATAATCCAATTATTATCACGGTTTTCATGCGGTATGCCGCCATATGGCGGCATACGATAGTACTATCAAAGCCCTGATAACGGCATATGCTGACATAATAGCGCCATGAAGCCGCTTCGGAAGCGGTTGAAGCGGCTTCCGAAGCGGGATTTCGGGGCTTTGGGGCAAGCGGCTTGAAGCGTGCGAAGCGGCTTCGCTAGCGGCTTGAAGCGGAATTTGAAGCCGCTTGAGAATTTCCACAAGCGGCTATGTAGCGGCTTGGGTTTTTCCGCTTGAAGCGGCTTCCGAAGCGCTTGTAGCGGTTTGAGCGTCACGCTTCGAAGCGGCTTCGCTAGCGGCTTGAAGCGGCTTCCGAAGCGCTTCAAGGTATCTTGACCACTTCAAAAGCGCCTGTTTCTTCTCTTCGCCGTATTCGTACCTGTTATAAACGGCGGCAACGCCGCTGATAATGCCGCTTGAGTGATTGAGGATTTTCTCGACGACATGCGGCGCGGTGCCCATTCCAGCCATGTGGCTGGCGGCGGTGCGGCGGATATCGTGAAAGCGCCAGTCCGGCACGGATGGAAGGTTTTCGCGGGTGCGGATTTTCTGCACGCGCTTGTCGAGGTTGTTTTTGCTCTTTGTGAAGCCGGAATATGGCGTTTTTCCGGTTGTGGTAAAAACTAAATCACTGCCTTCCTGCCGGGGCGCTTTTTTCAGGATTTCCAGCGCAAGGGGTGATAGCGGAATATCATTGGCCTTGTCTGTTTTGGTATTTTCGCGGGGCAGGTGCCAGATTTTGTTTTTAAAATCTATATCGCCCCATTTCATCGTGACAATTTCGTTGCGTCGCTGCGCCGTCAAAAACGCCAGTTGCACGATTACGCCGTAGGGATAACCGATTTCTTCGCAGGCATACCAGATATCCCTGATTTCGTCGGCAATCAGAACGCGGTCGCGGGATACCACGGGGGCAGGTTTGGAAATTTTTTCTGCGGGGGAAAACTGGATATAATCGCGCTCGACGCACCAGCTAAAGAATTTTTTGACATTTGCAAGAGTGCGGTTAGCCATGGTGCCCGCGCCGCGATCAACGATCTTATCTATGAGGCCGGAGATATCCTGTTTCGTAATTTCCGGCACGCTCCGATTGCCGATATGGGGCAATACGTCATTGTCAAAAATACGTTTGGTTTCTGCCCAGTTCTTGTTTTTCACCTTGGCGTAGCGCTCTATGAATGTATCAAAAGCTTTGGATACCGTTTCGGCACCGCGCATACGGCGCTTTTCGGCGGCGGGGTCTATGTCGTCTGCAATCTTGGCAAGGTGTTTAACAGCCAAATCCCGTGCTTCATTCAGCGTAATTTTGCTGGTCTGCCCGATGGTGTGCAAACGCTTTCTGTTTTTATGGGTATAGCGAACAATGTATGATTTTTTGCCGGAGGGATAAACGCGCACGCCGAAGCCCGGAATGACCGTATCCCATCGAATATCCCATGCCGTGCTGTTATTGCCTTCGTAAAGAAAGGCGTCTATATTACGTTTTGTAAGTTTCTGAGCCATTCTCAAGTGACCTATAAGTGACCAAATTGTAGCGCGAAGAGAGTGTTTCTGTGAAACTATGGAGTAATATACGATCTAAATTAGTGTTTGTAAACAGAAGCTTATGAAAGTTTGGCGAAATCCTGAGAAATGACCTATAATTTCTTTTAATCAGAGGGTCGAGGGTTCAAATCCCTCCGGGATCACCATTTTTTCAAGGGCTTGCGACCGGAAGGGTGGCCGAGTGGTTTATGGCTCCAGTCTTGAAAACTGGCGTGGGCGCAAGTTCACCGTGAGTTCGAATCTCACCCCTTCCGCCATTAAACTAGCCCCTCGGCAGGGGAATTTCCGATGGAGCCCCGTGTTGTCATGAAACGTCTGTCGCGCGATATCACGGGCAGGACGCCGCAGCATCCTTTTTATATTCTTCTGATTGTTCTTTTGGCGGGCGGGTGCAGTTTTACGCCACGCGCGGAGATCGCCGCGCGTCTCGCGCGCAGCGGAGGATTGCGGCATGTTGAAATCACCGCCCGTCCTTTTGTCCTCACGTCTTTCCTGCGCCTGTCGCAAAAAGGGCGGCCTGTCGACGTCTATATCGAGGGTGACGGCCATGCATGGCTCGACCGGCATACGCCGTCGCTTGATCCGACGCCGGACGATCCTCTCGGACTGAAGCTCGCGGCGCGCGACGACGGCGCGAACGTCATATATCTCGCGCGGCCCTGCCAGTACAGCAGGATGGCGGCGCAGACGCCCTGTCCTTTGAAATACTGGACGTTCGCGAGGTTTTCTCCAACCGTCATCGATGCCATGAATCATGCGCTGAATGTTCTGAAGCGGCGCTACGGCTTTGCAAAGATAAACCTGATCGGTTATTCGGGTGGAGGCGCGGTCGCCGTGTTGCTGGCGGCGCGGCGGACGGACGTCGCAAGTCTGCGCACTGTTGCTGGCGATATCGACAGCGCGGCGATGCAAAGGATACATGACCTGAGCCCGCTGACAGGCTCGCTTGCGCCGGAGGATGCCGCGCGCGCGATCGCCCGTATCCCGCAAATCCATTTTATCGGCGGAAAAGACACGGTCATCACGCCCGCCATCTATCAGGGCTATGAAGCGATGGCGGGGCAGGGCGCGTGCGTAGCGGGCCGGATTGTCTCGGGAGCGCATCATAACAGCGGCTGGGCGCATATCTGGCCGTCGTTGCTGAAAATGCCTCTGCCGGCATGTGGCGTTTCTCATTAAGTTTTTGATATTAAATAGAAATATATAAAATCTGAGGCTTGGGGCATGGAGAACGGACGGCTTTTATCCGTGTGATTTTTAGTTGCATAATTATGTGAATTAATATATATCATAGAAAATTAATTTCTTCAAGATTCGATCCATGGCAAAAAATGAAATACCGCAACCTGTACGTCTGGCGCTGGAGGCCTTGAAGGCGCTTGCTGGAAGCCGGACGCGCCGGAACGTTCGATGACGTTTCCGCGCCCAAGCCGCAACAACGGAAGACCTATAAGGACATCGTGGCGGCGTTGCCAAAGCGGGAAAGCGATGAAGAGAGGCTGATCCTTTATGGGGAGAAGCAGGTTATCGATGCTATCCGAAAAGGTGACCTTGCGCGTTTAAAGGAATTGGTAGCGGCAGGTGCAAACATATATGCGCATGAAGATTTTGCGTTGATCTTTGCAGCGGTCTGCGGTCATCTTGATGTCGTACACTATCTGGTCAAACAGGGCGCGGACGTGCATGCGAATAATGATAAGGCGCTGATGTGGGCTGCACAAAACGGCCATCTTGATGTGGTGCGCTATCTGATCGAAGAACAGGGTGCCGATGTGCACGCGGATAATGATGCGGCGCTGAGATGGGCTGCGGGAAATGGCCATCTCCACGTGGTGCGCTATCTGGTCAAACAGGGTGCGAACGTGCATGCGGATAATGATGCGGCGCTGATAGCTGCGTACATTCACGGTGATTATCATGTGGCGCGCTGTCTGGTCGTGGAACTTGGCGCGGACATAAATGTTATGTCGAAAGAGGAAAAGAGAGAATTTAAAAATTTATGCGTGATTATAATACATGGAAAAAAGCGGCGCGTGCAGAGCCTCCGGACATCGAGTTGTCGGTATATGATCCGTCATACTTCCGTCCCGTCGCGTTTGCGGCGGTAAGCGAGATGATCAAGCAGGAAGGCTATTCAGGGAAAGAAGCCGCCGTTTATGCGTTCCCCGCTTCCGGGTTGTTCGGCACGGAAGACCGCGTTTTGCAGTATCTTGAGAAGTGGGGCGTTGCAGGCAGGCAACCCCTGCACGACATCATTCAGATGATCAAGCTGCCGGAGAAGAAAACGCCGGAGATGGATTTGAAGGCATGGGGCGACGCCGTTTTGAGATGCGGCCCGTCGATGGCGAAGCTGGTGAAGTTCGCCGACCGGATTCCCGTGCCGGCGAAATCCGCCGACGGAAAGTCGTGGTCGATGGTGAAAACGCGCGAGATCGCATCGCAATTCTGCTACGCGCGGGCGGCGGAGCATCCTGTGCTGGCCGATTTGTGCTTTGAAAACGATGTGGAAGAAAAAGATTTTGAAGTAGCGCTGGCGCTCGTGAAGCGCGCGCCAGCTGTCAAAAACATTCCGGACATCGCGATCAAGGGCGAGGATTTCGACCTGCCGGGCGCGGCGTTCCGCCGCCTTGACAAGGATGACGTGCGCGGATTGTTTCTCGGCGAACTGACGGACTGCTGCCAGTCCATCGGCGGCGCGGGTGCGGCCTGCGCGGAACATGGATTCACCTCCAAAGACAGTGGCTTTTACGTGGTCGAAAACGCGAAGGGAAAAGTGATCGGTCAGACATGGGCATGGCGCGGCGAAAAAGACGAGCTGGTGTTCGACTCTCTGGAGACGCTGGGCGGAAACGTCAGCGGGCAGCAATGGAAAAAGCTGACGGAAGTCTTTGCAAAAGCCGTGGCGAACGATCCGGGCGACATCACGGCGTTCAACGTCGGCACGGGCGGGGCCACGCCAGAGAGCCTGGCGCATGCGTTTCAGGCGGCGTCCAGCCCCGCCGCGCCGCGCGGGCATAACGGCTACAGGGACTCGGGAAATCAAATCACGCTCTGGTCGGCTGCGGGCAAAAAGGTTGCGCGTCCGGCGCGGTAACCTTTGTGCCATAAAAGCGGCATGCCCGTGTAGGCAAAAGCGGGATGGTTGCCCTTGTCGGCTTTCAATTTGATATTTTTATATGATCCGTTTAAACTGATCTGGTTTTTTATTGCCTGAAACCGGAAATATTTCCTCGCGTCCCCTTTGACCGGATCATCTGGCAGTCCTGGAGTGTTGTCATGAAAAGAGCGGCCTTGTTCATTGCGTCTACGGCCATCGTCACGCTTGCGTCGGGCCATGCCTATGCCGATGACAATGAGATGATCCTCATTAAAAAGCTGCAATCGCAAATCTCCGCCCAGCAGAAACAGATCGCCCTCCAGCAGAAGCAGATTGACGCATTGATCGGGAAGGTGAAAGAGCAAGATGCCATCGGATCGCAGGCGCCGGCCGCGACCGGCGGTGATCGCTTTTCAGCCGAAAGCAAGACGATCAGTCAGCGCCTTGACGCCATTGAAGAGAAGGAATCCGCAACGCCGTCAGTCGAAATCAATCCCAGCCAGGGGCTTGCCATCACCTCGGCGGACAGGCGGTATGCCGTGCGCTTCGCGGCCTATGCGCAACTGGACAGCCATACGTTTTTTAACGACCATAAATCAGTCGTTGGCACAAGCACGAATACTTTCGAAGTGCGCCGCGCGCGGCCGATTGTCGATATCAAGATGACGGATTACTTCAACGCCTTTATCATGACGGATTTCGGCACCGGGCAGGCGCGTCTCTTTGACGCCTACGGCGATTTCCATCCCATGCCGGAGACGAACTTTCTGAATGCGCGCTTCGGGCAATTCAAGGCTCCTCTGGGACTGGAACGCGCGCAATCCGGGCAGGAACTCCCTCTTATCGAGCGCAGCTATGCGAACGACCTTGTGCCGCAACGCGATGAAGGCGTGATGCTCTACGGACAGGCGATACCCAATGCGCTTGAATATCAAGCAGGCATTTTTAACGGCGCTCCGGATTTGACTATCAGCAATGGCCAGGCCGGCAATGCCAAGGATTTCGACGGGCGGATCTTTGCGCATCCCTTTTACCTGACCGGAGATGCGCCTTTGCAAGCTCTCGGCGCCGGTCTTGCCGGATCATACGGGAGCAATCATGAAGGCAATTCCACAACATCCGAGCTTGCTAACGGATTCCTGTCGGAGGCGCAGCGGATCGTTTTTTCCTACGGCTCCGGCACCTATGCCAACGGCGACGTCTGGAGGCTTAATCCGCAACTCACCTATTACTACAAGTCCTTCGGCCTGATGGCGGACTATGTCGAAGAGGGGCAAAGCGTCCAAAATGGCGCCCATAAATCCATGTTGCACAACAAGGCATGGGAAGCAACCGCAGGCTATGTGCTGACGGGCGAGAAAGAGCGTTATGGCGGCGTGCGGCCGGAGCATGATTTCGATCCGCGGGCCAATCAATGGGGGGCTTTTGAACTTGTCGGACGTTACAGCGAGCTGGATGTCGATCCGAATGCGTTTTCGTTCTATGCCAGTCCGTCAACTTCCGTAAGCCATGCATATGAAGTCTCTGCGGGCATGAACTGGTACTTCAATCCCGCGGTCAAGCTGGATGCCGATTTCACCCGCGAGACTTTTAAAGGCGGTGCGACGACCGGCGACAGGCCAAATGAAGACCTGCTTATGACCCGCGTGCAACTCAGGTATTAAGCTGAGCCAAAAATATACTAAAAGAAAGAAATCCGCAAAATGGTGCAGTTGAGAGACTGTCGATAAATAGCCTTTGCGGGCATCGCGGTTGCGCCGAAGGCGCAGAGCGGAACCCCGCCTGAATAAATGGTGCCCCTGGTCGGACTCGAACCAACACACCTTGCGGTACCTGATTTTGAGTGCCCTCTAAAAAACCTATCTATTTGATATATAATGATAATATTGCGTCTCTGTTTTGACTGTGTAAGAGATTGTGTAAGTTTTCAAGAGGGCTTTGTGATAAAATCGCTCCTAAAATTATAAAATCTAACTCGAAAATGGCTCGCACCGGTTCATTATTCCCAGTATAGGCATGGGTATTAATACCGCCTAGACATCAAGACCAAATCCGTTGTCGAGAACGGTGCGCTTTCCAGTGTCATGATAGGCGGTAATGAAACCGTCAAGGGCAATCAGGAAGTTTATGGCACCAACGGCATACAGAACGACTATACTTATCATCTGAATGACCTGCACGCAGTGCGCTATCGAGTTCACTGGGGATTATCTTCTGCATAGGCCATGCAGGGTATGAGACAGACAACCATGCCGAGAAGTTTCAGAGTCTTTTTCATGATTACCTCCTTATTCTTGACCGCCCATAGCGAGTTGAACGATACGCACCAGAACCAGACCTCCTGCCACGATCAGGTAAAGCCGCAAGACGGCAAGCCAGATACGGTTGAGCGTGGTTAGCTGCATGGGTGCAAGCTGCTTGAGTGGCGGCATTTGCCATGTATTACGCTCCGAAATATCGACTTTATCTGTCTTCTTCTTGCGGGAACGGCGTTCAAATATTTTGACCCCGAGGGTCACAATCAGAGAAAGCAGCCCACCGCCAACAAGAATGCCAATGATCTGGTTTTCACTGATGTCCGGGAACAATACGGAGGCTGTCAGGATGATTGACAGCACGACCAGTACGGCAATGACTGCGCCTGTAAACAGATTGAGGCCACGTGTATTAGCCCAAGGGCCTAATACAGCCTTGTCATTGCACAGCAGCAGCAAAAAGACGGTTGCACTGGGCAGCAGAACGCCTGCCAGTGTCTGGACGGCATTGGTCAGGAGGCCAAGCGGTACACCTGGGATCAGCACCAAAGCAGCGGACAGAGCGATCAAGCCACAGTAAACAGCATAAAAGCCTTTTGCTTCCTTGGGCTTGCGGTGCAGGGAATGTTTTAGAGACAGCACGTCCCCGAGAGCATAGGCCGTGGAGAGGGAGACCGATGATGCGCCGATAATGCAGGCATCGACCAGAGCAAGCGCAAAAAGCACAGCAGGAATATGGCCGACATACTGTTGCAATCCGAAAGCAACAGCTCCTGCATCGGTGAAATTGCCGAACTCTGTGTGTCCGGCATAGGTAGCTGCTGCAAAGGCAATCATGGCAACGCCGCCAATGATGACCAGCAGGATACCAATGGCGAGATCAACGCGCTCATAGCGGATGAAGCGCGAGGTGATGCGCTTGTCGATGACATAGCTTTGCTGGAAGAAAAGCTGCCAAGGCGCAACAGTTGTTCCGACAATGGCAATGATGAGCAGCATAACATCACTCAATTTGGCATCCTTCGGCATTTGTGGCACAAAGAAATCATGGGTGATCTGGTCGATGGGTGGGTGGATGCTGAGAATGACGGGGATCAGAAGTAGGCTGCCAACAACCAACATAAGAGAAAAACGCTCAAACTTGCGGAAATCTCCAGTGCTTGCCGCCGCCATGATAAGCACTGCCGAGAGGACAACACCCCATTCTTTCGACAGGCCGAGATAATTAAGGGCAAGGCTGATGCCGATAAACTCCGTGACAATCGTCAGGGCATTAAGCAAAAACAGGTCGATGACGCTGAAAGCACCCCAGAACTTGCCGAACCGCTCAAGAATGAGCCGTGCATGTCCGACACGGGAGACTGCGCCCAACCGCAAGACCATTTCCTGATTAACATACAGGACAGGAACCAGCAGCAGTAGCGTCCATAGCAGGGTTGTGCCGTAATTCTGTCCTGCTTGCGTATAGGTGCTAAAAGCCCCCGCATCGTTATCGCCGACCATGACAATCAGGCCAGGGCCGAGGATGGCCAGCAGCGTTTTCAACTTTGCCTTCCAGCCGGAACGCGGCCCTGTGTCGTCCTGCAATATTGTTCCTAAAGCACCCCGGATGTGTCCGACGTGGGCTTCATCCAGCGCGGCATCTTCTCTTGCATTTTTTGTCATGGCTCACCTTCTTCCTTTGCTTGTTGCAAGTCAGAAACAGGGCCTTTAGGACAATAAGGGGTACTTTGAATGCAGTATATACGGCAGTCGGCATATGCGGCAGTCGAAGCGCCGATTAATTAAAGCAGATATAAAGCGTTGATTTGGTGTGAAAAGCTGGAAAGAAAACTTTGTATTAAAGCCTCTGCCACTCGACTTCCGGTCTGGCAGAGTCTTAACAGATCAGACTTGCCGGAGAACGAAAGTGTGTCTTTCACACTCACGCAAATGACTACTATCACCGTCGGGCACTGTCTTGATCCTCCAAGTTGTTAAACGTATATGATTCGCTTTTATACCCATTCTCTGATTCCCGTCAATTAAAAAAGGCAGCATTTATAAACTTTTATCTTGGGAAGTTAATGACGAGGAAACCCCTCCTGCTTTTTGAAACAGGCCAAGCGTTGGGCGCGCTGATGAATGATATATGCTTCACTCCTTGAAATAGTTAAGGTAAATTAATCGGAGGCTATTTCTATCCGAGAGAAATTCCTACACTGGATGAACAGGCTCAAGAAACCATTCAGAAATATTTATCTGGAGCTGAGCGTGATAGAGATTGAATAAGTGATTATACAACCTTAGTCAAACCCGCCGTCTGACGGAGTTCAATAGAAGTTAGGTCAGTAATGGTGACATTAAAGGAGTTGTCATCTATTGCAGGTAAATTCTAAAAGCAGCTTGTTTTCAGGGTTTTTGGCACTGACCGTGCTGGGAGGCTGCGCGACTGTGTCTTCCCTGTCTGTCCGACACGAAACGGCAGCACGTATTGCCGCAAGCGCGGGGATGCACGAGCGTGTCGTCCATGCGGGCATTTTCAATCTGACGACGTGGCAACGTATTGAAAAATCGTCTGCGCCCGTTGACTTGTATATCGAAGGAGACGGGCTGGCGTGGCTCGGAAAGTATACGAAATCCCCTAACCCGACGCCGCCGGACCCGGTGGCATTGCGTCTTGCGGCGGAAGATCCGGCGCCCAACGTAATTTACATGGCGCGTCCGTGCCAATATACGGGCTGGAACGAGTCTGGCCCTTGTCTTGATATTTACTGGACGAGCGGAGTCACCGCGCCGGAAGTTATCGCGGCCTACAATCAGGCGCTAGACGGCATCAGAAAAGATTATAATGTGACGGGCTTCAATCTGGTCGGCTATTCCGGCGGCGCGGCGATCGCGATGCTGGTTGCAGCGCGGCGGCATGATGTCTTGTCCATTCGTACGGTTGTGGGGAACACGGATTATGCCGCTTTCGTCGCTATCCATAATGTCAGTCCATTGAAAGATTCCATAGATCCTACCAGTGTCGCTTCTGAAATAGCGGGAATTCCGCAGCGGCATTTTATCGGTGGAAAAGATTCCGTTGTGCCACAAGACGTCTTTGATGGCTGGAAACGCGCTTCCGGAACATATTTTTGTATGCATGAAACGGTTGTCGTGGGGAATAGCCATGAAAAAGGCTGGGCTCGAAAGTGGCCGTCTTTATTGAGAATTCCGGTTTTCTGCAACAGTGTGCCATAATTAATTTGTTATTAAACGCTTTCATAAAACAAAAAGGAAGTAGCAGTAATATGTCACAGCGCTAATAAAACTCATTGAATCATCCCCATCAGGGGTTGGTGAAAGCACTTAATCCTGCTACATATATTGCACGGACTACTTTAGTCCGCATGCCCCATATCCTGCCAGACTGAAATTCAATTTTTAAATCAACTGACAAACATAAGGATCGTCAATCATGCCCATCGTTCGCCTTAGAAAAGTTCTTCTCGCCACGACGGCTCTCGTCGCGGTCGCCGCTTTCTCAACGCAAGCACAGGCGGCGACAGATACGCTGACCGCGAACGGCACATGGGGCTATAACGCCAACGGTCTGCCTGCGGTAGGCACCGGGAAGGGCGACAACGTCAACCTTGCCACGTTTGCCCTGACGGTCACCAATGACCAGACGGCGAACGATGGAAGCGCGAACAAGGATACGTTCTCTCTCGGCACGATTGATAACAGCGTCGCGGGCGCGGGCGCGATCAACATTACGCAGGCTGCCGCGGGGACGACCAACCCTCTTTCCGTCACTATCGGCTCCGTGACGAACTCGGGAACTGGCGCCAACGCGATGACAATCACCAACAATAACACGGCGAACAAGGCCGTCAACGTGACCGACTCCGGCGCGCTGACGTTGGGCGGCGCGCTGACCATCGACAACGTTGGCACGACCTCGACCGCCGCGACCAACCTGACGGTCACTGGCGCGGCTGCGGTCACAGGCGCGACGGCGATCACGGCCGGCACGGCCGCGGGCTCCGACGCCACCCTGACCCTGAACAATGCCAGCAACACGCTGACCGGCGCCGTCACGCTGAAGGACGTCGCGGGCGGCACGGGCGGCAAGGCCGAGCTGATTTTCGGCACTGCCAACACGACCGATACGTTGACGGCGGGCATTGCTGCCAATGCGACCGACGAAGGCACGGTGATTTTGAAGGGGTCCAATGCCATCACGGGCGCGGGCGCTTGGGGCGCGGTGGGGACTCTCCTGCATGAAGTCGACGCGGGCGCGAGCGGCACGACGTCTTCCATCGCGGGCGCGGTCAATGCGACCACCCTCAGCATCACCAGCACGGGCTCCCTCGCGCTGAACGACGCCGGCACCGACACGGTCACCAACACGACCTTCAACGGAGACGGCACGCTCCACATCGGCGCGGGTGGCACGCTGGCCAGCACAATCACCACCGCGACCACCAACACCGGCACCCTGACGTTTGACGGCACGGGCGCCGTCACCGGCACGGTCGGCACGACATCGAAACTGCTGAAACTGATCAACGCGGGGGCGGGCGGCAACGCCTCCATCAGCGGCCTTGTCAACGCGACGGCTCTGGATTTCACCGGCACGAACGCCGTCGCCCTGAACGGCGTGGGCACGAACAACGTCGGCACCGTCGCCTTCGGCACGAATGACGGCACCCTTACTCTCGGCGCGGGTGCGAACCTGACAGGCAACATCACCACGGCAACAACCAATCAAGGCACGGTCACGCTGAACGGCGCCTCGACGATCACCGGCACGATCGGCTCGTCAACGGATGAGGCTAAGGTTTTTAAAGCCGGCGTGGAAGGCACGGCCTCGTCGGTTTCCGGCGCGGTCTACGCGGGGTCGGTCGCCATTAGCGGCACTACGGACGCGGCCAATGCCGGCAGCATGGCCTTCGGCAGCACTTTGTCGGCCGGCACGTCCGGCATGAGCGTATCGAGTGCAGGCGCAACGACCGCACAGGCTGAATCCGCGACGGTCACCGGCGCCTTCACGGATGCGGGCAGTCTGAACGTTACGGCCGCGGCGACGGCGGGCGCGAACGCGACCCTGACTCTCGACGGCGCGACCAACACGGTCACCGGCGCGACCAACCTGACGGACGGCGCGGCAGGAAACGCCACCCTCGATGTCAAGGGCGCGGCGGCGACCTTCACCGGCGGCGTCATCGGCGGCGCTGCCGGCAATGGCACGCTGACGCTGGACGGCACCGGCACGCAAACCATTACCGGCGCGATCGGCACAACTTCGCTGAAGACCGTCAATGCTAGCTCGACGGTGGCAACGAAGTTCGTCAACGCCGTCGCTGCGACGACGATCAACGTGACCGGCGCAGACGCGGCGACCTTCGAAAGCACGGCGAACGGCGCCCTCGTCTTCGGCGCGGCCGCGACGGGTTCGACGACGTTTGACGGTGCCTTCACCGGCTCCCTCAACGGCACGGGCGGCGCGGTCGGCTCTGGGGTCGGCACGGCCACGCTCGACGCGACGAGCGCCTCGGTCTCTACGATCGGCAACACGGGCGTCCTGAAAGCACTGACCCTGAACAATCCGACGGCTGGCACGGCGATCACCGTGACGACGTCCGGCAACGTGGCCGCCGCCGACACCACCAATCTCGGGATCAACACCCTGACGGATGGCGGAACCTTCACTCTCGGTGCGGGCCAGACCCTGAACGCCACGTCTTACAGCTCCACTGTATACGGGAACGTGGCCGCGGGCGCGAACCTTGTCACCCTGGCCACCGGCTCGACCGTCAACTTCACGAACAACGTCAGTGCGACGCATAACTACGTACTTGTGTCCGGCACCGACGCTTCCAACGTCCTCGGCACCACGCTGAAGGTCAACGGCCAGACAGTGACGACGACGGCATCCACCGTCGGCCTCATGCAGTATCAGGAAGTCGTTTCGGGCCATCAGCTCGAAGTCGACGCGACGCGCGAGGCGATCACCTCGTCGCTGGGATCGGCTTTGACGAGCAACGACCTCGCCGTCGGTTCGGTTCTGGACGCGATCAAGGCCACCGCGACGGGCAACCTCGCCACCGCCGAGAACTTGCTCGCTTCCGGCGGCTCGACTGCGGCCCTGCACACCAGCCTCCAGTCCTTGCAGCCGACGGTTGATGGCGGCGCCGAGCAGGCCGCTTTGGCTGTCGGCGACGAGACGGGGGGAATTATCGATACCCGTCTGGCGGCGTTGCGCACCGGCGATACGACCAGCGGTGTTGCGGCGGGCTATTCGTCACAGGGCCTCAACACATGGTTTGAAGGCTATGGCCAGCACGCGCATCAGGATACGCGCAGCAGCGTCGACGGTTTCAGCAGCAATACGGCGGGTGGCGCTGTCGGTATCGACACTCAGAACCTGCCAGGCGGCAGCGTCGTCGGTTTCGCCCTCAATTATGGCCAGTCGTGGATCGATTCGCATAATGCGAACACGACCAGGACGACCATGGACAATTATGGCGGAAACTTCTACGGCACATACAAGATGCCGGAGAATACTTTCGTCAACGGTCAGTTGGGCTACGCCTATAATACGCTCACCAGCGACCGCCACAATGCCGACCTCGCCGGTGACACTGCCGTCGGGAAGACCCATAGCGACCAGTACACGGCCAGAGCCGCTTTGGGACGTAACTACGCCATGTCGGGTGGCATGACGCTGACGCCGCTCGCTTCCGTTAACTATACCTACCTGAAAACGGCGGGTTACACGGAAACGGGCGCCGGCGCTTCCGACCTGACCGTCAAGGGCAACGACCAGAACGTTCTGGATCTGGGGCTTGGCGTCAACGCGCGCTGGAAGATCAAAGCCGACGATCAGGGCGATATCGTGAAACCGGGCGTGCATGCGGGCTATACCTATAGTGCGATCGACGATAAGGTACAGACGTCGTCGAGCTTCACGGGCGATCCGGCGAATACGCTCTTTACCACGACAGGCGCATCGCCTGCGCGCAACACCTTTGATCTTGGTGCGAATGTCGTTTATGCGACAGTTTCAAACTGGGATTTTTCGGCGAATTACGACTTCCAGTACAAGTCTGACTATACATCGCACACCGGAGAACTGCGTGCGACGCTTCATTTCTAAGGCCGGAATACTTGGAAAAAGCTGAATAAATAAACTCCCAGAGAGGCCAGACTTATAAAAAGGTCTGGCCTCTCTGCATTCCCTCAAATTTTCATGGAAATCTGCATAGATTGCAACAGCCGCTACGCGTTCCGGTGCAGCGCAAGGAGGCGTTCCTTGTCCCTGCTTCGCCTTCAGCCCCTCCAAGGTGCGTTCACGTTTGATCTGATTGCGTTTTTTGAGGACGGCGATGTTCCGTCCCGTGAAGACGCACTCAGGCGTGAGGTTGTTCAGGCTTTCATGGTACCTCCTTGTGTTGTAGTGGTTGACGAAGTCCCGGAGCTGCCGTTCAAGGTCACCCGGCAAGTAGTGGTTTTCGAGCAGGATGCGGTTTTTGAGCGTGCGGTGCCAGCGCTCGATCTTGCCTTGCGTCTGCGGATGATAAGGCTTGCCGCGCGTGTGCGGAACGTTGTTGTCCTTCAGCCAGTCCTTGAGTTCTGACGAGACGTAGCAAGGGCCGTTGTCGCTCAAGAGACGCGGCCTGTGCCGGACGCTGACCTTTTCAAGACCGGTCGCTTCGAGCGCATCGCGCAGCGTGCCATAATTTTGGCGTAGCAGGGGATGTAGAGCAAGGATATTTTATTAGAGGTCAGCCTACTTGGTATTCGGGAGGGGATTTCTAATTTCAGCTAAATCTATTAAGGGCCCGGCACCACGCCAAAAATAGACAAATAAAAGTATACACATATCCACCCAAAAATAAGCGTACCTAAAAAACCACCCAGATATAAGCCGAGAAAAAAACTGACAGGTTGTTTGTCTTGACCCCCTCCCAACTTATGTACCAGTAGATGGTAGAGTCATGCCGTGGTTTGAAGGTCACCCCTTTGTTGAACCATCGGCTGAGAGAAAATCCAGCCTCTGTTGGCCTGCCCGGCTAGCCGGGCAGGCGGTTTCCGCAAATTCGGCGGGCGTTTTATTGCCGAGCGCGGAATGAGGACGGGCAGTGTTATACTCGCACCGCCAGCTCTCAATTTTTATTCTAGCATCATTCAGGTTTAAAAACCAGCTGGCGTTCAGGCACTCCTGCCGGAAGCGGCTGTTGAAGCTTTCGATGAAGGCATTGTCGGTAGGTTTTCCGGGGCGCGAGAAGTCGAGCGTGACGCCGTGCATGTAGGCCCAGAGATCAAGTTCCTTTGAGATAAACTCCGGGCCGTTATCAACGCGAATGGTTTTTGGACATCCGTATTCCCTGATAGCCATCTCCAGCGCCGCCACAACATCATCGGCTTTGCCGCGCTGGCAGGGCTCGACCCGCTCATGCTTTCGATGAATTGCGCGTTCTTCAGCAGCCTTTGCTGCTCCTCAAAACAGGGATTGTTGTTCTCCGACGAAAGACAGGCCCCCGCATCGCGTGAAAATTCGCGGACACTCTGCCGGTTCCCGTTCATGACGCCGCTCCTTTGTTTTTCACTTCGTTCAGTTCGTCAATTAAGTATTGCGTCTCCTGATTTCAATTAGGTACGTGTCCCCGGAACTCCTGTTTTGATATTTTGATGGTCAGAACAGGATGCAATTAAACGTCTTTTTTTGGTTTAGATATTTTATTTACTACGACCACAAGTAAAACAACCGCAAACGAGATGATTGTAGTCCAGAAAAGATAATGTAGAACTTCATACTGACTGTGGGTTATATAGACCGTTCTGCCTTTGATATAAAAGGGCACAATTCTGCCATCTACTTTATTGGGAATTTTGGGATAATTAAAATAGGCATCCTCCAACATGCCCTGATAAAACCATGTCGCTATAGCTATTATCCCTGCGGGGATGCCGACAAACTTTTTTAGATTATTCAAGAATGACCCCCCTTATTTACCGTCAGCTATTTGGACTGCTGGGGAGACATTCATTTGTCTTCGGTTTTTGAGGCGCAGGAGTTTGAGGTGCTGAAGTGGGGATAGCAGGAGTGCAACCTTGCGCCCCGCAAACTTGTGTCCAAGTTTTTGTAAGCGTCCCAGATGCGCCTTCACCGCCTCCAAGAGTTACCCCGCCGCCCATCACTGGCCCATTATTACTATTGCCGCTGAAGACATCAAACGATCCCCCATAGCCAGCGCCTCCATGAAAACCTGCATTATAGAAGTAGCCTTGAAGATCATAGATTGTTTGGGCACTAGAGAATTGTATGCTTCCTCCAAAGCTGCCGCCAGCGCCTATTCCACCGCCAAGTCCGCCGTATGTATAAGTTCCTATATTGCCATGAGTATCAATAGTGATTCCGAATCCTCCTTGCGGAATAACAAAACCGAATATTGATCCCCCGCCAGCAAAACCGATCTGCAGAGTATCAAGTCCACTTGGGTCAACAAAGTTAACCGGATTCCCCACGACATAGGCATAGGTATTAATGCCGCCCAATAGTCCGATGGGATCAGATTGCGTGTAGCGTCCGATGGATGGGTTGTAAGAGCGGAACATGTTATAGTCGAGGCCGGATTCGGCGTCATGATACTGGCCCGGGAAGCGGAGGTTGGTGAGATCGGGGTCGCCCTTGACGGCGGTGGTGTTGCCGAAGGGATCGGCGGCGCGGCTCCAGACCACATGCTGGCTCGCGTCGGTGATGGTTTGCGGCTGGCCGAGGTGGTCATCGTGGATGTAATAGACCTGATTGTTCTCCAGTTCCGCGACGGGCAGGCTGCCGAGATAGACGTATTCCTTCGTCACGCGGCCGTCGTTCGCTTCGGCGATCAGGTGGCCTTGTTCGTCGTAGATGAAGTCGGTCTTGCCGCCGAAGCCGCTGAAGTCGTCATGGCCGCCGCCGGATTTCCGCACGCGCTCGCCGAGAGCGTTGTAGACGTAGCGCGCACTGCCGTCGCCTTCGCCGCCCGCTTCGATCGCCGTGTTGCGGTTGCGGGCGTCGTAGACGAACTGGCGGACGTCGTAGCCGTCGCTCTCGCGCTGCAGGTCGCCGTTCGCGGTGTAGCCGTATTGCACGTTCTTCGCGCCGGTGACGCCGAGGAGGCGGTTCGAGCCTGAGTCGTAGGTGTAAGCGCCGGCGAGCGGTGCGCTATGGTCGCGACCGTCGCGGTATTCAGGGCGGCCTGCGCCCGTGACCGAGAAACTTGTCCTGTTGCCGTCGGCGTCGTAGGCGAAAGTTTGCGTGCCGTACGCGCCCGCGGCGGTGAGCAGGCGCATGTCCGCGTCGTAGGTGAAGGTCTGGCTTAAGGAGAAGCCGTTGTCCCTGTCATCGTTGTCGCCGTCGCGGTCGCGCCGGTTCTTGCCGCCTGTCGCGGCGTTGTCGGTGATCGACGCGATGTCGGAGACGCCGTCATAAGCATATGTCAGGTTCTGGATGGTGCTGCCGCCTTTGGCGAGGATGCCGGTCAGGCGGTAGTCCTGATCGTACGTCAGGGTTTCTTTGATCCCGTTGCCGCAGGTGAAGCCGTCAACCGGGCCGAAGGGTTCATAACCGACGCCGGAGAGCAGCTGCAGGCTCTGCGCGCCGCGGCGCTTGTCGTGATGCCAGAAGTCGTCGCGGTCATGGTCGCGGTCGTGATCCTGCGCTGCCGCCAGCGTGACGCCGGAGATCCGTCCGAAGGCGTCGCGGGCGTAATTGACCGTTTGCCCGTCGGGGTAGGTGATCGCGGCCAGCCGGTCGGCAAGGTCGTAGGCATAGGACGTGGTGTAGCTGTTTCTGCCGATAGTGCGGGTGTCTCCGGTGATATCCCCCCGCGCGTTATAGGTATATGAAGTGCCGCCGCTCGCGTCCGTGAAGCTGGTCAGGCGGCCGATGCCGTATTGGCCCTGATCGTAAGTGTAGGTCACGTTGTCGCCGGAACTGGAAGGATAAGTCTCGGCCGTGACGCGGTTCAAGGCATCGAACGTGCGGTCCGTCTCCACGCCGCGCGCGTCCTTTTGCGTCACGGGGTTGCCCATGGCGTCGTAGGTGAAGGACGTCGTGCCGGTATCGGGAGAGGTTTCTGTCAATACGTCGCCGAAGCCGTCATATGTATAAGTGGTGCTAAGATTGCGCGGGTCGGTGACGGAGGTGAGGTTGTCCTGCGCGTCATAGGCAGTGGACGTCGCGTTGCTCAGCGGATCAACCGACTTGATCAGCCGGTTCAGGGCATCGAAGCTCTGCGCCGTGGTGTTGTTCAGGGCATCGGTGATGCCGATGTTGTTGCCGTTGGCGTCGTAAGTATAGGAGGTCGTCTCGTTATAGGCGCCGATCTGCCTGAGCATGCGGCCGAGGCTGTCGAACACGGCGGACTGGGTTTTGGCGATGGTGCTACCCCCCTCGACCTGCTGCTGCGTGATGTCGCCGTTGGCATCGAGCGTGTAATGGATGCTGTCGCCGGCGTTGCTGGAGACTCCCGTCACACGGTGGGCGGCGTCATAGGTATAATCGAGCATCGCGCCGTCGGGCAGGGTGATGGACGTGAGATTGCCCGCCGGATCATAGGTGAAGGTGGTGGCCGCGCCGTCAATCGTGCGGCTGAGAAGGCGATTGCGCACATCATAGGTGAACGTCGTTGTCACGCCGTTCGGATCTGTCATTGCGAGCGGCAGGCCGCTGAGGTTGGTGGACGTGATCTTCGAGGTTTGCGCAAGCGCGTTGGTGACGGTCGCGACGCTGTCATTATTATATGTATAGACGGTCTTGTTCCCGCGCGGGTCGGTCATGGTCAGCATATGGCCGGTGGCATCGTAGGTGTAGGCCCAGGTGCGCGTGCCGCCATTGCCGGTCGTGTCCGTTCCGGTGCGGGTAAGCGGGTTGCCGTTGGCGTCGTAGGTGAAGGTCGTGGTCAGGCCGGGCGCGGCGATCTGGTCTGGCAGATGCACGTGCGTCGCGTCATAGGTGATGGTGGTTGTGCGCGTCTGCGGCGTGCCGGCGGCCTCGGTGATGCTGGTCGGGTCGCCGTGGGCATCATTTATATAGTCTGTCTCGATGCCGTTCCAGTCCGTCTTGCTCGCCGTGTAGCCATTGGAATCATAGGTGAAAGTCTCCGTGCCCGCCGGAACCGTCCCGGAAGCCGTGCGCTCGATCTTCACGACCTTCGGCACGCCCTGCAGGGTCTGGAAAGTGTAAACCGTCTGCTGTCCGAGCGGCCCCGTGACCGTGCGGCTGCCGTCCGTATCGTTATAGGCGATCTGCGTCAGATCTGCCCCGCCCGCGTGCTGGCTCGATGTGGCGCGGTTCTGGCTGTCATATGTCCAGCTTGCGAAGACGTTGCCGTTCTCGTCGGTGATCGAGGCAAGGTCGTAATTGTTCACGTAGGCATAGACCTGTTTGGTCGCAGGCGTGGTGTTGTAGGTGACAGAGGCGAGCTGGTCGTTCCGTCCCGGCGTCACGCCGCTCGACGTATAATCATAAGTCAGCACCAGCGACCCCGCCGTGCCGACTTGCGAGAGCAGCCCCTGATTGTAAGTGAAAGTCAGCTGCCGGCCGTAGGAGTCCGCGACGCGCTGCAGTACATTGGAGCCATTATAATAGAGCGTGCGCGTGTAGCCGTCGCGCGAAACAATGGTTTGCAGAAGCGCCTCGCTGCCGCTTGTGGTCTGCTGATAGGTCTCGACCGTGTCGTTGTGGTCGGTCAGATACCACGACGTGCCGAGATTGGTCAGCTTCGCGTCAACATCCGTGTCGCTCGTCCAGTTGCCGTTCGCGTCCTGTGAGAAGGTCAGCACTTGTCCGTCGGCGCGATACGCCGTCACAGCCCCCGTATAGACACTCAGGTATCTATCATAGTTGTCACGCCAGTTAGACCCTAGATTCATGGCGTATCTCGGCACTGACATGCTGTTGTAATACCGCACAAACCGCAATGGATTACGACCAGACGTCGTATAGTCCGTCACCTGGTTAAAGACGTTGCCAATCCCTATGCTAAAAGGCTCTCCGCCACTGACAGCTCCGGTATTTGATGGATTGCTGGTGCCGGGGGCTGTACCATTACACCCGCAAGGACCTCCTTGTTTGCCGAGAGCTTTAGATGTGTCAATCGGTGGAGCCAAGAGAATAACAGTCCAGTCGCTGTCGAATGATTGACCGTTTTCCGGGTTCGTCCAGCGCAGGACGAACGAGTCTGTCGTGCTGGGGGAACTGTTTTGGTCTGTCCAGATATAGGAAGCTACATCGTAATTCCCGTATACTCCCGCGCAGCTTCCAAAGAGAGAAGTGCCATAGAATGTACTGAAACTAATAGTACCATGAGACGGTGGCGTGATGATTTGCGCACTTAAGGGTGCCAGATAGTTGCAGTTTTGGTCAAACGCAGCCCACCCTTCAAAAGGCTGTTGTATGCCAGGTAAGGTGTAGAAAAATTTGCCAAGCGCTGCTTGGGCCTTGACAAAATGATGGACACCCGTACTCCTTGCGGGAGGCAAAGTTTTAATATTTGCCTGCTCTAAAATGTATTGGGAAGCTGTTGAAGATGAGGTTGTGATAGCGTACGCCGGTTTTGTAAAAAGCGATGATATTGTCGTTGCTGCAATAAAAACGATAAATCCTGCACGCTGCAGGCGGCGGGAAAATGAAGGAATCCTAGATAAGATTTTGCCCATTAAAAAATCCCTCCGTAGCATAAATTCCCAATATAGCAACGGCGCTGAAACGCGCCGTCAAAATGATGTAACTCCGTTCTTTCCAGACTACGCCGCAGATGTTTAAATTTTATTAAAAATTGTGAGAGATGCAGATGTTCTACTGACTTTGGTCAATAAAACTCTCGCCGAGAATCTACGGAATCCGTAGGGTCTGATGTTCTATGCATACAAACGTATTCAAGTCCGTATGCACCAAAGAAGTTACAAGAGCGACGAATCGTTTCAACAGGCGCAAAGGCGGGTCGAAGGTTGTCTGGAGGGAGGACGGAATTCTCCCGTCGGTCTGGATTTTCAAGGGCAGGAACGCCTTTGAAGCTATGGGTCGTCAGGGAGAGACACATCTCCCTAACCTATGCTTAACCGGCAGAACGGTTGTGCCTGCTCGGGTAACAAAATTTTAATGACATTTTGGTACCCAAAGGCAGCCTTGGGGTTTTAAAGGGTGCGGCCCAGAACACCCTTTCGGGCTTCCCGGGATGACGCCGTCCTGTCGTGAGAACAGACGGCCTTCTTCATTCCGTGATGCATGCGGGGTGGGTATGTAGCCCAGAAACAGGGTTGCATCGTGAGGGGTAAACAGGCGAGCCTCTGGCTTGCGGCATTACCCTTCCCCTCCGGGGCGGGATGCAACGGGCGGGGGATACCCCCGCCCTTGCCAAGCTCGGTCTTGGGTACAAAAGCGACTCGGCTTTTGTACTACAAGGCACAGCTTGCCATTCCGCGCGGAAGCGCGGCTCTTCAGAAAAATATTCTTTGAAACAATGTTACCCGCCTTTGGCGGGCGGCTGAAAGCCGCAGTTTTCCTAAAGTTTCAGCGAAAATCCGGTTTTGGATTCACATGCTTAACAATGTGTGAATGAGTATCAGTTCCACGTGTATTCGTCAATGTCGCAACGCAACAATGGTGCGATGCCGCAAGGGTTTCTTTAAACTTCAGTTAATAAACGCGCGCTACGCTTGAAGTATAGGAAAAAAGCGAAAGGAGGGCGTATGACGGACGAAAACCGCAAGGTTGATCCGCCGTCGGGCAGGCCTTACCCTCCGACGTTCACCCTTCGCCTCACGCCCGAGGAACGGGAGAAGCTCGATGCGGCAGCGGGGCCGCAGACCATCGGCGATTACATCCGGGAACAGTTATTTGACGCACCCTCTCCACGCACCGTACGCCGCCGCCGTCCGGTGCAGGACGAGCAGGCTTTAAGCGCCGTGTTGTCCCAGCTCGGCCAGTCGCGCCTGTCCTCGAACCTGAACCAGATCGCCAAAGCCATTCACTCCGGCTCCTATCCCGCCTCGCCGGAGGCGGAAAACGCCATTCTGGCCGCCTGCACGGACATCAGAGCGATGCGCAATAATATTACGCAAGCTCTTGGCTTCCCGCCGCCGGAGCCAAGGCCATGATCCTCAAGGCCAGTCAGCGCAGAGGAACCGGGGAACTGGCCAAACACCTGCTGAATGGTGACGAGAACGACCATATCACAGTCCACGAGATACGCGGCTTTGTCGCCGACGATCTCTCAGGGGCATTGCAGGAGATCGAAGCCATTAGTCGCGGCACAAGCTGTCGCCAGTTCATGTTCTCGCTGTCTTTAAGCCCGCCAGAATATGCCGACGTGCCTGTCGGCGACTTCGAATCTGCCATTACAGATGTCGAGAAAAAGCTGGGTCTGGTCGATCAGCCGCGCATTATCGTATTTCACGAGAAAAACGGGCGGCGGCACTGTCATTGCGTCTGGTCGCGGCTCAAGTGGTCGGAGCATGCACAGCGGATGATCGCCGTCCGCATGAGCCACTTCAAGCTGAAGCTCATGGAAATATCGCGCTTTTTATTTCTTAAATATGGATGGAAACTGCCGAAAGGCATGATGCGTGCATCGGATCGCAGCCCGTGGCAGTTGACGCGGCACGAATACCGGCAAGCCGTGCGCTTCTCGCAAGACCCGGAGGCGCTGAAAGCCCTGCTCAAAAGTGCATGGGCGCAGTCCGACAGCAAGGAAACCTTTGCCCGCGCCCTGCAGGAGCGCGGGTTTTTGCTTGCCCGCGGCGACCGGCGCGGCTTCGTCGCGCTCGATATCACGGGCGGCGTCTATTCCCTGACGCGCTGGCTCGACATCGGCACACGCGACCTCAAAGCCCGCCTCGGCAAACCGGAAGCTCTGCCCGCTATCGGGCAGGCGAAGGAATTCCTCTCCGCCCGCATGGACGAGAACCTGACGGACTATCTCGCCGAAGCCAAACGGCGGTCGAAAGACGTGCGCGCGCCATTGGTGCGCGAAATCCGCGCCATGGTTGCGGTGCAGCGCAAAGAACGGCAGACTCTCATTGAAAAACAGCAAGCCCGCTGGGTTGAAGAGACCCGCGTTCGCGTGGCGCGGATACCAAGGGGATTTCGCGGCATCTGGCACAAGGCCACAGGCGCATATAAAAAAGTCCGTGCCCAGAACGAAGCCGAGACCCGCGCCGCGCTGGAACGCGACAGGCAGGAGCTGCACGAGCTTGTGCGGTCGCACCTGCAGGAGCGGCAGGAACTGCAAAAGACCGTCAAGGTCTATAAGGAAGAGCAAAAAACAGAGGCTTTGCGCATTCGGCGGGAGATCGCGGGCTATGTTGCGACGGCCACGGAGCCGCTACAAACCGTCAAACCCTCCACTGCCGTTTCCATTAAGGCAGAAATGGCCGAGGTGCAAAGCAAGATCGCCCTGCTGACGGGCGATATTACCCAGTTGCAATCTGCACTTGAGAGCAGCCTTCTCTCCGACGATATGCGCGGCGCGCTGCGGCGCATGATCGAGGTCACGCTTGAAACGCTGAACCTCAAAGCCACGCAAGAAAAGCGTCAGGAAATGGCGCAGGAAAGAGAACGCGAATACGCCGAGCGGCAGGCAGAGTACAATGAATACATCCGGCGATACGCTGAATTACAAGTGAAGCTGGAAGAGGAAAACCGC
Organism: Pseudomonadota bacterium; assembly: GCA_021845905.1. Taxonomy (GTDB): domain Bacteria; phylum Pseudomonadota; class Alphaproteobacteria; order Micavibrionales; family UBA2020; genus PALSA-926. Next base: position 158,370 of record JAJZVA010000001.1, on the reverse strand, counting down.
AAAATTGCGGCGAACAGGCAGTTTTACGACATCGCCATGAACATGAGCTATGCCTTGAACGGCATCCCGCGATGGGAGATCAGCGTCATGTCCCCGCCGCCGGAACAGCGGCTGGATGAGCGTGCCTATACCGATGCCTTGCGTCAGCAGAGCAACAGCGAGCTTCTGAAAACCGTGTTTACGCCCCGTCCGCGCCCGCCAATCGATCCGCCTATGGCGACGGTCAACCTGCGCTCCAGTGTCCTTGAAACAAAAGAACTCCTCCGCCGCGCGGGCCTGCGTCCGGACGATGATGCACGCGCCGTCAAGCCAGAGAAATCCCGCAAGGCCTCCGCAAAATTTAATGCACAACGGAGGCCACAATGACGTGGGAGCAATCAGACAGTTTTGTTACCTCCGACGTCATAGAATGGACGGAGGCGATCTGGCCGCGCAGAAAAACAAGACGGCGTAGCAAGCCCCGCCCCGTCGGCAAGCAAAAGATCATCGCGCAAGTCATTGAGATGGACGGCGACTTCATCAAACTCACCATCCTGAAATCCGAACTCCTCGAAAACACCGTCGCCAGAGAACTCCTGCCGCATAAAGTCGGCACCGTCATCACCAAAAAGCGCGCCACCCTCCTGAGTGGCGCGCCGCAGCGGCTTCATTGGTCTGAGGAAGATGTGAGGAAAGCGCTGCTGGAAGAAAGATGAGTTTCTGGTATATTAAGGCTTTGTAATTACCTATCCTGCTGAAAAATATTAAAAATAAAGATTTGTCCTTGACGGTATGTACCTTATAAGGTACATTAAAGCATGGGTGATAAAATGCAAAGTCAGCCTAAAAAATGTCCGGCGGCATTTTATCAGTCCCCCAATGGGTTCGAGCCTGTGCGGGAATGGTTACAGACGTTTCCAAAAACGGACAGGACCGTGCTCGGCAAGGATATTGCAACCGTCGAGTATGGCTGGCCCATCGGAATGCCCGTCTGCAAATTTTTGGGCGCGGGGCTTTGGGAGATACGCAGTTCCTTGCCCAGCAAGCGCGAGGCCAGAGTAATTTTCTGCGTGGTAAAGGGACGGATTATCCTTCTGCACGGATTTATCAAAAAAACGCAGAAGACGCCTGCAAAGGAACTGAAACTGGCTGCAAGCCGTAAAAAGGAGATTGAAACATGAAAAAGAAAGAAAAAGGAACAATCGGTTCATCGTTCGAGGATTTTCTCAAAGGGGATGGCATCTATGAAGAAGTTACCGCCTATGCGGAAAAGCGCGTTCTGGCATGGCAAATTCAAGAGGCGATGAAGGCTAAAAAAATCACGAAACAAAAAATGGCGGTGCGGATGCACACCAGCCGTACCCAGGTTGACAGGCTGCTTGATCCTAAAAACGACAAGGTTTCCCTTGAAACCATCCACCGTGCTGCCGCCGCCGTTGGAAAGCGCGTTCGTATTAGCCTTGAAGATGAACTGAGAGTCTGATCGATAAACTATTGCCAGATAAATTTAAAGCCTGTTACTGAATTTCGCAGTAGCAGGCTTTAATACATTTATAAGCATCTATACACCAGCCTCTCACCTGCGATAAGCGTTTCTGTGTAATCCATGCCGAGATCGCGGGCAATGGCATCGTAATCCAGATAGTGCTGGATTGACGCAGGGATTTCACCGAACAGGCCTTCGTCCACGAATTGCTCCGCCAGTTCACGTAAGGTTTCGACTTGGTAGATGTCCACATCGAGATCGTCCGGATCGTCGGTGCCAAGGGTGAATTTGTAGCCGCATTCGCCGACTGCGATAATAGCTTTCTGCTTCTGGTGGTCGTCCCATGTGTCGCAAGCCTCCAGATAGGCAGAAAAGCTGCACTGGTCAACGCCGAGCGCATGGAACAGGTTCGAATCGATGCTCTCTCCGTCGATGAATTGTAATTCGTATTCCTCGACAAGGCTGCCGTAAGGATTCAAGTTTTTGGCGGCTTTTTGCGCGTAGTCTTCCGCGCTGTCGAAGTAAAATCCGGTGGCGGAGATGTCGTAAGGCTGTGCATAGAGCGTTGTCATGGCGGTTCTCCTTCACTTCGCCTTCGGCGGGAACGCCACGTAGCGGGCGCTGCCGATCAGGACGTTGAAGCCGCTGCCCTTGCTATGCCGGAAGGCCGCGCCGATGCGCTTGTTCTTGCCGTCCTGCGATTGCGCGAAAATATAAAAGGCGGGTGCCTGTTTTTCTTTGGCGGTCGTGGTTTCTGTCGTGGGGGTCATGTTCAGTCTCCTTTTGTAATTACCCTTGCGGGCGATGCCTCCTAAAAGCCATGCGCAAGGGCGCAGAGTCATACGGGAAAATTGGAGGTGCCGCCGTTTACCTTGCCTGCGCAGCAGGCGGCGGAGGAACCGAGGCTTCCCGTTGACTCGACGAGCGCCCGCGTATGGCAGGGGGCTGAAGACTGCACGCATGGGTGATTGCAAATTTTTATAAGGAGAGACATGGCCAGACCTGCGGGTACAGAACACGACCCTGCAAACAGGCATGAAAGCTTTATCGGTACGGATGTTGCGCAAGGCGGCTCTACAGCGCCGCGCCGGTCATTGAGGCGGAGCAAGGACGGTTCCTGTCGTCCGGTACAGTTTCCTTCGTGGAAGCTTCTCATGAGAAGACGTTCTCCGTCACGACCCCGAGGGATCATCACGGCCTTTTATCCTGACACTGCCCGCGGTTCGTCCATGCGCCGCAAGCCTTAAAAGGCTTCTCCACTGCGTTTCATCGGGTGCGGCTGGTCAAACGCGCTTGCCGAAATCCTGCGTCAGAAAGTCCGCGACGGTCGCGGGCTCGAAGACAAAGGAGAACTACTATGACGAAGCTTATCACGCACGAAGACCTGGAACATTTCACCGACGCGGAACTGTATGTCGAATACATCCGCCTGCTCAACGACATGGCGCGGCTGCACCGCTCCGTGCCGAAGTGCCCGATCAAGCTGGCAAACATCGCTACCGTCCGCCACGAACTGCTTCGCCGCAAGATGCGGTGGCTATAGCAGTACGGCAGCAAAGAGCCAGCGCCCGCCAAGGCGCTGGCTTTCCTGCTCAAAGTGAGGGCTTTTCTTTCTGCAAAAAGCCTGTATCCTGAAGGTGGAACGGCGAAAAAGGCCGTTTCGGGGAGTAGTTGCCCCTTCGAGGTAAGCTTTGCATCAGCTTGTCAATTCGATGCACCTCTCGGCCTCACGGTCGGGCAGGTGGCGGAATGAAACAGCGCGTGAGCGTAAATACGCTACACCGTCCTCGACGGCAACTAACTGCCCGATCACCAGAGTGCCCCTCTGGTGATCTTTTCTTATGGCCGAGGAGGATGAAATGGCAAGCTTATACGCGACGACGGCACAGCCGGAATTTATTTTCCTGACAGAAAGCGAGGTCTGGCAGGCACTGCACAGCGAGAATATTATCTCGGCTGAGGTGCAACGGATTTTGTCGGTGTTGCAGACCCGTTTCACGGATTACATGCGCGAAACAGACCGTGAAAACCTGCCGCCGGAAATCATGCATGTCGCCGTCCGCTGCCCCATCGAGCGCGTCGCCGTGGAATTGATGGTGGGGATGCGTGGAGACAGGGAAGAAATAAGGAATGCGCTGTCCGCGTCCTGTTCAGGACGCTTTCGGACATCATAACAGGCGCTCGCCTGTCATTGCGCGCGTCTCGCAGCCGGTCGTTCGACCTTGGTGCTCCACGGTAACGTATTTCGCGCCGAAGTTCTTCGGCTGTTTCGGGATACGGATTTCGGAGGGAAGTGGTGCCCCCGGTCGGGGTCGAACCGACACTCTGTTGCCAGAACAGGATTTTGAATCCAGCGCGTCTGCCAATTCCGCCACAGGGGCACGGAATAGCTTTTAGCTTAGAATCCGGTTTAAGGCAAGCCCAAGAAGTATTTTATATGAGGGGGTTAATGATCTTTTTTGCCTTTGTTTTTAGGCCTGTTTTTAGGTTTCATCACGTTTATGGCGGCTGTATCGATATTGTTCTTTAGATGCCGTGCATAGTGCTTTTCGATCATTTCAACAGAGGTACGGCAGTTTTTCGCCACCTGATAGATGTCCGCGCCTTCGAGCAATCTCAGGCAGATATAAGTATGGCGGAGGCTATAACATGTGCGTACATGTCCATCGCGGTCGAATTTCAAATTGAGTTCATCAAGAACAGTGTTCATCAATTCACGCGGTGTTTTGCCGAATATCCTGTCAGTAGGATTAAGGTTCTTGCGCTTGCAAAGACGCTCAAAGGGCAGGACGGCCCCTGGCATGGATTTGCAATAACCGACGCCGCGCTTGCCGCGCACTTCGATTTCGAGGATATTCTCGCTCGTTGCTTCGTCGTGTACAATCGTAACGTCACGCATTTCAAGGCGTGCAGATTCATCCGGCCTCAATCCCGTATTCCCCATGAACAGCACATAGTCATGGAATGTCTCGCAAATGTCTTTCCAGCGCGGATTGGGCGGGTTTTGGGCGCGTTTGCGGGTATGTTCATAGAGCATTTTATACTCAGTGGGAGAAAACCATGCGCGATGCTCGACCTTGCCGGATGACCTATAGGCCGTCGACAAGTCCGGTACGGCGACAATCCACCCTTTCCGGTTGGCCATTTTCAGGATTTGTCTGAGGGTCACAATTTCACTATGCAGCGTGGCGCGCGCAGGTTTTTTTGGCTTTTTTGTTTTTGGATCGAGACGGGAGGTTTGGCGATATGCGCGATATTCCTGCACCAGTCCCGCGGTAATCTCGCTCAATGCCTTGTCGCCAAAGAAGGGTAATAAATGGACTCTGATATGATGCCTTTTCCCAGCAACGTATTCAGCATTACGCTCACCATGGGTTATGGTTTCATATTCCTTAAAAAATATATCCGTAGCCTGCCGGAAGGTCACGCCGCCTTTGAGGTGGCGCTGGCGGCGGTCAGGCGAGGAGGCGGTGACTTCAATAAAACTGTCTACAAGAAGCGATTCCCCGCCGCGCTTGCGGCGGCGCTCCTCGACGTAGAGTTCCATGTACCAGTCTTTGGCAAAGGCTTTGGCATGGGCAATGTTGCTTTCCTTGGTGGTTTGGCGGTAATTATGGCCATTCATATAGGCAGCGCATTGCCAGTATTTGCTCCCTTCACGACGGTAAAGGTGTAGCCTTCCATCCATCATTCTGACAACTTCATCGTCCATGTCTTTTCCTCAGAGATTGTGTAAGACATGTGTAAGTTTATCTGGTAAATTTAAAAAAGTCAAGTATTTGATCTAAAATACTAATTTTTACTTTTTAGTAAACATAACTGCATTTTGAGTCAGGCGCGTCTACCGATTTCACCACAGGGGCATTGGGCAAGAATATAACGCCAAATGATTTTTTTGACCAGTAAAAACAAGTCATTGAAATTGTTTATATTTTTTGCCTTTTGGTGAAATCGGACGCTTTTTCTTTAAACATAATTGAAAAAACTGCCGCTTTCAGCTAAACAGTCCCATATGACTTTCAACTTCGACATCACCTATAAAGATCCGCAGACCCGCGCGCGCCTCGGACGGCTGACCACGCCGCATGGCACGATCGATACGCCCAATTTCATTTTCTGCGGCACCAAGGCGGCTGTGAAGGGGCTTTCGCCCGCGCAGATGCGTGCCGCGGGAACGGACATCATTCTCTCCAATACCTACCATCTCATGCTCTCGCCGGGCGCGGAGCTGATCGCGGAGATGGGCGGCTTGCACAAATTCATGGGTTGGGACGGCCCGATGTTCACCGACAGCGGCGGATTCCAGATCTTCTCGCTCGGCCACGGCGCGGTGGCGGACGAGATCAAGGGCCGCGGGCAGATGCACCGTCCGAAAACCATCCTGAAAATTACCGAGGAGGGCGCGGAATTTCGCTCCTATATCGACGGGAAGAAATTTTTTCTTTCGCCCGAAGGCTCTATCGACATCCAGCGGAAACTGGGCGCCGACCTGATCGTCCAGTTCGACGAGTGCACGCCGTTTCATGTCGATAAAGAATATACGGCGCGCTCGATGGAGATGAGCATGCGCTGGGGCGACCGTTCGCTGGCAGAACATGCGCGGCATGACGACGGCAAGCAGGCGATGTACGGCATCGTGCAGGGCGGCGTATATGAAGATTTGCGCAAAACGAGCTGCGACTGGACGCGCGACCGGCCGTTTTTCGCCACGGCTGTGGGCGGCTCGCTCGGCGCGAGCAAGGAGCAGATGTACGACGTCGTCGCCATGACCATGGCGATGGTGCATCCGGAACGCCCGGTGCATCTGCTCGGCATCGGGTCGTTCATCGACGTTTTCACCAACGTGCGGCAGGGCATAGACACGTTCGATTGCGTATCGCCGACGCGCATGGCGCGGCACGGCTGGGCGATGGTCAGGGGCGCGGAAAAAGAGCGCATCAACATCCGCAACGCGCAATACCGCAACGATCAGGGCCCGGTCGATGAAACATGCGGCTGCCATGCCTGCAGGAACCATAGCCGCGGCTATATCCATCATTTGTTCAAAGTCTCCGAGCTTCTCGGCATGCAGCTTTTGTCCGTTCACAACGTCTTCACCATGAACCGCCTGATGCGCGACGTCCGCGCCGCCATCGGTTCCGGCACGCTTGACGCCGTTGAAAAAGAATGGGTGGCATGATGCGCGTTGCGGATATCGCCCCCGCGTGCGCGGAAGTGGCCGCGCAGGTGTCTCACGTCAAAATCAATCATGATGAAATCCCCGCCTATGCGCGGTTTATCGTCGGGAAATATTCCGTCACGACGGAATTGGAGGCGGAGCATCATTATGTTTCCACTGATCGTGAAAAGACGGCGGCTTACATTCTCGCGCTCAACAGCGTCAATTTCGGCTCCGGATATTTCATGATCGCAAAGGAAGCGGGCATTGAGCTTGAGTACGACGTGATCGCGCGCGGATTGAAAAAAGCCTTCGAACAGGACAATTTCGTCACGCCGCAGGATTGGACGCGCGTGACGGCAAAAGATTTGTCGGAGTTGCTGTCCATTTCCCTGGATCGGCATCCGCATCTCGATGAACTGCTGCATAACTTCGCCAGCCATCTGCGCGCGACGGGAGAGAAAATCGTCTCCGAATACGGCGGCAAGGTTTTGAACCTGCTTTCCGCCTGCGGTCATTCTGCGGCGGCGCTGGCCGAGACGGTCGGCGCGTGGCCGCATTTCCGTGACGTGCATCATTACAAAGGGCGCGATGTTCCCATTCTGAAGCGCGCGCAGATTTTGGGAGCCGACATGAATCTTGCGCTTGGCGACTTGCGCGATGTGGACAGGCTGACCTGCTTCGCCGATAATATGGTGCCGCATGTGCTGCGTTGCGACGGCATACTGGAATATACAACGGATGAAGCCATTCACGACGGTTCTGAAAAAGAAATCGAGCTCCGCGCGTCGGCAATCCATGTTGTCGAATGCATGCGGAAGGCGCTCGGAGGCGGCATAACATCCGTCAACATCGATCATATGCTCTGGCATCGCGGGTATGACCCCGATATATATGAACGAAAACCGCACAGAACGCGGAGCGTCTGGTATTAAGCGCATTTTTTCTGTATCTTGACGAAAGTCAAGCCGATGCAGGGGCATGCGCCTATCATCGGGCTGCAAGCAAGGGGTGCGTCATGAAAGAAGTCAGAATCAGCGTCGCGGACGTGCGTCCGCGCGATTATTATCAGGACATCATAGAGTCCTGCAAGAACATGGATTCCGTGCGCACCGCCGTCGTGCATCCGGTGCGGCCTGAAGTGATCGAGGCGGTTCTCGACGCGACGCGCGAAAAACTGATTATCCCCGTTCTGATCGGTCCGAAAGAGCGGATCGCCGCGGCGGCGCGCGAAGCCAAAACGGACATCGGCGCGTGGGAGCTGATCGACGTGGAACACAGCCATGCCGCGGCGGCCAAGGCGGCGGAACTGGCGGCGACAGGCAAGGTCGGTGCGATCATGAAAGGCGCGCTCCATACGGACGAGCTGCTGGGTGCGATCGTGCCTTCGGCGTCCGGCCTGCGCACGGCGCGCCGCATCAGCCACGCCTTCGTCATGTCCGTGCCGAGCTATCACAAGGCGCTGATCGTGACCGACGCGGCAATCAACATCGCGCCTGATTTGAGCGTCAAGGCGGATATCGCTCAAAACGCGATCAACCTCTGGCGCACGCTGTTCGATCATGACAGAAAGCCGAAAGTCGCCCTTCTCGCAGCGGTTGAAACCGTCAACCCGAAGATGCAGGCGACGATCGACGCGGCGGCCTTGTGCAAAATGGCGGAGCGCGGGCAGATCACCGACGGCATTCTCGACGGGCCGCTCGCCTTCGACAACGCCATCAGCAGCGCGGCGGCGAAAGAGAAAGGCATCGTTTCCGACGTTGCTGGCGACGCCGACATCCTCGTCGTGCCCGAGATCGAATCCGGCAATATTCTCGCCAAGCAGCTGACGTTTCTCGGCGGGGCGGACGCGGCGGGCATCGTTCTCGGCGCGCGCGTGCCGGTCATTCTCACCAGCCGCGCGGACAACCTGCGCGCGCGGCTGATGTCGTGCGCGCTGGCCGTGAAGCTGGCGGACGCGCGGCGCAAGGGGAAAATAAAATGACGGCAACGGTTCTTGTCCTTAATGCCGGGTCTTCCAGCATCAAGTTCAGCCTGTTCGACGGCGGGGCGGATCTGGCGTTGCAGGCGGGCGGGCAAGTCTCGGGGATTGGCACGGCGCCGGTTTTTGCCGCCGGAAATGACAAGGCGGTTTTGCCTGCAGGCAGAACGCACGAAGAGGCGCTGCGTTTCATACTCCGCTGGATCGGGGAAAAAATGCACGGCGACATCGCCATCGCCGCGCACCGCGTGGTGCACGGCGGCACGCTGTTTCATGCCCCTGTTGCGCTGACGCCGGAGATCATGGAGACGTTGCGCGGTCTTGGCAGTCTTGCGCCCCTGCATCAGCCGCACAACCTCGCCGCGATCGATATCCTGACGAAACTGAAGCCGGATTTGCCGCAAATCGCCTGTTTCGACACGGCTTTTCATGCCGGTCACGATCCGCTCTTCGGCGTTTACGCGCTGCCGCTGAGCCTGACGGACAAGGGCATCCGGCGCTATGGTTTCCACGGCCTGTCCTATGAATGGATCGCGCATGTCTTGCGGCGGGATTATCCGGCGCTCGCCAAAGGGCGCGTGATCGTCGCGCATCTCGGCAATGGCGCGAGCCTCTGCGCCATGAAAGACGGAAAAAGCGTCGATACGACGATGGGCATGACGGCGCTCGACGGATTGCCGATGGGCACGCGCACCGGCGCGCTCGATCCGGGCGTGGTTCTTCATATGATCCGCGATTTGGGTCTGACGGCGGAGGAAACGGAGCGTATTTTTTATCATGATTCCGGACTCAAGGGACTTTCCGGCGTCAGCAACGACGTCAAGGCGCTGCTGGAAAGCGATGACCCGCGGGCTGCGTTCGCGCTCGATTATTTCGCTTTGCGCGTCGCGCAGTTCATGGGCATGATGGCGGTCGCGCTCGGCGGCGTCGACGGCGTCGTTTTCACCGGAGGGATCGGCGAGAACGCAGAGCCGGTGCGGGACAATATTCTCCGCCGCGTCGCGTTTCTGATGCCCTTCGAGACGCATGTCATTCCCGCCAACGAGGAGCGCGTCATGGCGATGCACGCGCTGGATATTGCAAGGCAGCCGCTGACGGAGGCGAAAAACGCATGATGCACGGTAAAAAAGGGCTTATTGTCGGGATCGCCAACGAACATTCGCTCGCCTGGGGCTGTGCCAGAGTCTTTCACGCCGCGGGCGCCGGGATCGCGATGACGTATCAAAACGAAAAGACCAAATCATACGTCGCGCCGCTCGCGCAGGAAATTTCAGCCCCGCTCTTCATGCCGCTCGACGTGACGGACGACGCGCAAACCGAAGCCTTGTTCGCGGAGATCGGCCGTCAATGGGGCAGGCTCGACTTTCTCCTGCATTCGATCGCCTTCGCGCCCAAAGCCGATTTGCAGGGGCGCGTGACCGATTCTTCAGCGGCGGGTTTCGGCGTGGCGATGGACGTTTCGTGCCATTCGCTCATCCGGCTGACGAAAGCGGCGGAGCCTTTGATGAAAGACGGCGGGGCGATCCTGACGATGAGCTATTACGGTTCGGAAAAAGTGATCGCCAACTACGGCATCATGGGACCGGTCAAGGCCGCGCTGGAAGCCTCGGTTCGCTATCTGGCGGCGGAGCAGGGCGCGCGCGGCGTTCGCGTCAATGCGCTGTCGCCGGGGCCGGTCAGGACGCGCGCCGCCTCCGGGCTTGCGCATTTCGATCTTCTGATGGAAAAGGCCGCGCGCACGGCGCCGACGCACCAGCTTGTGGGCATCGATCAGGTGGGCGAGGCGGCGGCTTTTTTGCTGTCCGACAAGGCGCTGCATATTACGGGGCAGGTCATTTACGTCGATAACGGCTACAATATTTTCGGATGAAGCCGCCCGCTTATTTGTCTTTCGGATTGTGTTCGGGTGTTTGCGCCGGGTTGAATTTTTTATTGAAGATCGCGCGCGGATCCTCCTTGAAGAGCCACGGCGTCGTGATGCGCCGCCACTGCTGCATTTTTTCCCAGCCTTCGTAGGTAAAGCCCTGCATGCCCTCGGGCACGAGGCCCCTGTCGAGAAATTCGGGATTGATGTTCCTGACGATGTCGTAGAGCGCTTCGTAGTCGCGCGGCGCTGTCACGATGGCGAAAGCTTTCTGGAAGGCCGCGCTTTGCGGATCGAGGCTGAGCAGGGCCTGCACGCTGAGCTCGGCCATGGCCTGCTTGGCGAGCGTTTCAGGATTGACGACTTCCGGAGATATCCAGATGTTCTGCGGCTTGTCCCACCTGTCGCTGCGCAGGTAGGCTATCCCGAGCGGGGTGCCGGGATTGTCCTTCAGCGAGATCATCCACAGGCCTTCATGCTTTTCACCCGATTGCAGGATGATTTTCTTGAAGGCGTCCCTTATGTCGGTTTCGGTCTTTTTCTTTTTGTTGCTGAAACGGACGATGTATTTGTTGATGTCCTCGATGGGGATGTTCTTCGAGATGTTTTGTATGTCGCGCACCTGAACGGGACGGATTTCCAGCCGTTCCGTGTGGAAAACTGGAGGCTCTTCGACCCTGATGCGCAGCCATTTCAGCCGTCCGACTTGCAGGGTGTCGTTGTCCTTGAGAAAGAGTTCCTGATCCGGACGCGCGATCTTGCGTCCGTTGAGGGAAACGCCGCGCTGCAGAATCAGGCGGCGCGAGTCGCCGCGGCTTTTGCGCGGGCGCGCGAGAACAACGAGGTCGAGCGCCTCCATATCGCTCGCGTTGAGCACGAGTGTCGGCAGATCGTCGGGGATGTAACCCTTTGAAATGGTATTGTCGAACCAGTCGCGTTCCGTGCGCGCCGTTTCCGCGCCGTGATAGCGGGCGACGATGGCGACGGCGAGGTCGATTTTCGCGTCGCGCGGGCTTTTCCTGAGCGCGGCGGCTATTTTTTCCGGTGAAACGTCGGTGTAGACCTTGAAATATTCGCCGATCAGCGCGTCGGGGATGCGCATGACGCGGCCGAACTTGTCGCGCGGCGCGTGCAGCAGGGAGATGTCGTTATGGCGGCGGGGCGATTGTTTTTTGCGTCCGTCGATGCCGGGCGTGATGATCGTGGTGAGCAGGGTTTGCGGCTTTTGCTTGTGCTTCTCCTGCAACAGGCGGCCGAGCGACTCGTTGAACAGGCGGTTCGAGCCGAGCAGGGCGATGTCCGCCCGCACCATGCAGGAATCGTAGCCTTGCAGGATGGGGTAGACGAGTTCGTTAAAGTGTATTTCGGTTCCCTCCGCGATGCGCGCCTGAAAATCAACCCGCGAGATGAGCCGCGCGTGCGTGACGAGCGAGAAAATATCGAGCATGTCCTGAACGCCCATGGCGTCATACCATTCGGAGCTCCTGCGGATTTCGAGCAGGTCCGGGCTGTCGAAGCGGAGAATTATTTTCAGCTGTTCGGTGAGTGCGGCGATGCGCTCGTCGGCTTCCGCCGCGGGAATGTTCCAGATCGTCTCCAGCCGTCCGTCGTCGTCGCCGTTGCGGTTGGTGAAGTCGGAGAAGACGATCACCGCCTTGTGGCCTTCATCCTGCATCGCGCGCAGAAGCCAGAGATTGACCGCGTGGCCGATATGCAACGCCGGCGTTTTTATATCCAGGCTGTATTTCACGCGCAATCGGCGTCCTGCGTTGAGTCTGGCGGCGAATTCTTCTTTCGGGAGAAACTGGTCTGTTATCCGTTCAAAGCAGGCGAGTATATCAACAACGCTCACATGATTCCCCTTGGTCGTGGCCGCTCAATGATATCACATCGGCGCGCGCGTGCGGGAAAAATCGGCACGGGCGCGTGGCGCCGGTTTTTTTAGCGGGGATTTATCCCATTGGAAAATTTTTTCTCCGCCGGCGCTACGATGAGCGACGCATCGGATTTGACTGGCGCGACGTTGTCGTTGAAGGCCTGAGTGGCGGCGGCGGGCAACGCCTTGGCTTTCTCTACGGGCGGCGGAGCGATATGCACCGCTTTGCGCTCGCGTTTCTCGCTTCTTTTCGCCAGTCTTTTGCGGTTGCCGGTTTTATAAGCCTGAACCAGCGTTTTAGATGAATTGAAGATGTCGAAGGTGCAAAGGACGGTATTGAACGCGGCCCAGGCCATGACGGTGCAACCGAGAACGCTGAGCGGCGCCGAAGCAATGGCGACGATGACCGTCGGCCAGGCCAAAGCCGCGACGGTGGAGCCTTCAAGCGTGACGCCGGACAGGAAAACGTCCATATGGTGCTCTTTGAATTTCGATTTCAGGCTGGAGAGCGGGCCTTTCCGTTCCGGTTGCGTTACTTGCTTCTTGCGGCGTCCGCGGAAAAACGGTTCTCTGATCTTTCTGAGCGGGTTGAATTTCGGGAAAGTATCCGCGCAACGTTTTTCCAGGCGCTGCCATGCTCCGGGAAAACCGAGGCCAATGGCGGAGAGTCCGATGCCGATGAGCGCGATGGAGCCGGCAACAAGGCCCGCCTGCGCGATCAGCGGCATGGCGGCAAGGCCGGTGGTGCTGAGCGCGGTGATGCCGATAACGTGGGCGATCTGCGTCGCCAGCCCCGGGGAAAAGACGCACAGCCCGCCCACGACGCCTTGTCCGAGCAGGTTAATCCCGCTGAACACGGCCCCGAAGCGCGACCAGAATTTATTGTCTCCGACGAGACCTTTCACGAAGCGTTGCGCATAGCGGGGGTTTGCCGTTCCCGCTGGCGTGTTATCTTCTTGTTTTTGCGGCGTAACTGCTTCTACCACAGGCATGTCCCTTGCATGAGTGTGACGAAATAATATTTGATCCTAATTGCCATAGGTTTAAAAAGCAAGACGGATCGTCACCGAATTTTTTAGTTATGAAAATGCAAAATATTCCCGCCAAAACGTCGTGCGTGCTGGAAACCGAGGCTTCTTGCATGTTTGACAAAGGTATGCCTCTGCATGACAATAAGCGGCTTTTCAGGATATTTACAATGCCCCATGTCTCCCGTTTGTTCGCTTCTTTGATGGCCGTCGTTCTATTGTGCGCGGGACTGCTTTTTTGCAACGGTGCCGCACACGCGGCGACCTATCCTCTGGATGGGGGCAATGTCGTCGGGAAAGTCGTCCATTATACCGTTAAAAGGCGGGATACGCTCTACAGCATCGCCCGCCGTTTCGACATCGGCATCGTCGAGATCAGGGCGGCCAATCCCGATGTCAGCACATGGTTGCCGAAAGCGGGAACGGTTCTGACCATCCCGACCGAATATGTCCTGCCGCCTTTGCCGCACCAGGGCATTGTGGCGGATCTTTCGGGGTTGCGGCTGTTTTATTATCCCGATCCGCAAACCGTCATGACGTTTCCCATGGGCATCGGCATGAAAGGCTGGCAGACGCCGACAGGCACGACGACGGTCGTTCGCAAGGAGGCGCACCCGGTCTGGATCGTTCCCGATTCCATCCGCAAGGAAAAGCCGGACATCAAGCCGTTTTTCCCCGCCGGGCCGGACAATCCGCTCGGGCAATATGCGCTGCATCTGGGCTGGCCGAGCTATCTGATCCACGGCACGAACATGCCCTACGGCATAGGCCGTCGCTCCAGCCACGGGTGCATGCGCCTTTATCCGGAAGATATAGAGGCCCTGTTCAAGGCCATCAAGACGGGCGCGCAAGTCACTGTCATCGACAGGGCTTACAAGATCGGCTGGGACGGAAACAGGCTTTTGCTGCAAGTCACGCCATCGCAGGAACAGGCGGATGAAATCGCCGGCCATGAAAAATTCGTCATCCGCGACATACCCGATGTCTATGGCGACGTTTATCAACTGGCCAGCAGGGGCGCGAAGATCGACTGGCCTGCGGTGCGGAGAGCGGTGATGTGGCGTTCCGGTGTTCCCGTCGTCGTCGCGACACGCGGTCAGGGTTCCGCGCTGTCCGCCCCGCAAAAAAGAACAGCTGAAAAATAAACTTTATTTGTTCTGACTGGCGCGGAACATCCGGTGCGCTTTTTCATTGGCGGCAGCGGCGTCGGCTTCGGCTTTGTCCGCTTCCGCTTTTGCCGCTTGTGCTGTCGTGACGGCCTGTGCGGAGGAGATCTGCGCCTGTTGCGCGAGATCGTGCGCTTCCATCAGCAGGGCGCGGTCTTTATCGCTGAGATGTTGCGCGCACCCGGCGAGAGCCAGCGCGGCAAGGAGGGGGATAAAGGCTATGCGTTTCATGTCATTTCTCCTTAATAAAACAAAGCCGGTTAAAATTGGTGCGGCACGCACAAGTAATATGCTCTTTCCTGTGCAAATATAAGTTGATGACCGTCAAAAAAGCCTTAATCGGAAGGCCTGAAGCATAAGAAATAACCATTTGTGGTATATGGGTATGCATTGCCGGCAAAATATCCACTTGCAATATTTCATGTATCATATTAAAAATAAAAGGAATTTATATAATACCCGTGAAATTTTGTGATTATTAATAAAATTGTATATTATTTTCTATAATATTAATATTAAGGAGAGTGTGCTCTCATGGCTCAAAAGGAACTCATAGAAGACGGTACGCTTGTATTGCAGCAGGGCATGCAGGAAGACCACGCCTACAAAGTGGAAAGCGGCACGCTGGATATTTTCGCGCGCACGACGGACGGAAGCGAATTGCTTTTGGCGCAGGTCGGCCCGGGCGACGTGATCGGCGAAATGGCAGTCGTTCTCGGCAGCAAGCGTTGCGCCAATGCCCGCGCGAACGGCCAGGTGATCCTGACGCGCATTCCGGGCCACGAACTGCGCCGGGACATTCAGAAATCAGAAACCGCGCGCGGCAAGATGATGCGGCTGATCGCCAACCGCGTGGTGCGGAACATTCCGCTGTTCGCCGATCTTTCTCCCCGTGAAAAAATGAAACTGCCCGCGGGCGAGGGACCTTTTTTGTATCCCAAGAAATCGTGCCTGTTTCAGGAAGGCGAGCCCATCACGCACCTCTATATCCTGTGCAGCGGCCACGTGCAGCATTTCAACACGACTGCCGGCAACGAGGAAATAACGGTCGAGTTGCACAAGGCGGGCGATGTGTTTTGCAAATCGGCCGCCTGTCTGACGGATGGCGTTTACCGCACCGGCGCGCGCGCCATCGACGATGTCTATGCCGTCAAGCTGCCGGTCGACGCATTCAAAAGCGTTTTGCGCAAGCATGACAAGGTCGCCGAGAGGCTGATGACCTCGCTTGCCGAACGCAATATGCTGAAGCAGCTTGAAATGGAGCAGCGGGCGACCATGACGGCGCCGGAAATTCTCTCCTCGTTTTTGCGGCGGATTTGCGCTTCCTACGGTCTCGATCCGCAGGGGTTCACGCTGCCCTACAAGAAGTCGCTGATCGCCGCGCGGCTGGGCATGGAAACGGGAACGCTCTCGCGCGCCTAGCCGAAGCTCGCGGACTACGGGATCGTCACCAACGGCGCGCGCATCACGATCGTCGATGAAGATCCTAGCCCTCCATCACTTCCTTGACCTTGGTGGCGAGCTGTTTCAGCGTGAACGGCTTGGGCAGGAAGTAGACGTTGTCGCCGAGATGCTCCTTGAAGCGGTCTTCCGCGTATCCTGAAATGAAGATGATTTTCACGTGCGGGTATTTCTCCCGGACGATCTTGGCGAGTTGCGTGCCGTCCATCTCGGGCATCATGACGTCGGTGATGAGCACTTCGGGATTGATCTTCTTTTCCTCGAGGATTTGCAGGGCGCTGGCTCCGCTGGCGGCGTCGACCACCTGATAGCCCTTGTTGCCGAGCGCCCGCGCGCTGAAGACGCGCACAGCGTCCTCGTCCTCGACCAGCAGGATTTTGGCCGAGCCCGTCAGGTCGCGGATGACCTGTTTTTCTTCCGGAGCGGCAAGGGTTTTCGCGTTGGCGGCCTCTTTGTGGCGCGGCAGGTAGATGGTGAAGGTCGTGCCTTTGCCGACCGCGGTGTTGACCGAGATGTAGCCGCCCGTCTGGTGGACGATGCCGTGGACAGTGGCGAGGCCGAGCCCTGTGCCCGCGCCGACGTCCTTGGTCGAGAAAAACGGCTCGAAGATGCGCGGCAGCGCTTCCGGCGGAATGCCGGTGCCGTTGTCCTTGACGGTGACGGTCACCCATTCACCGGCAGGCAGGGTTTCCTCGCCGATCAGCGGCAGGGGCTCCGCTGCGAGAAGGTTGTTGGTGCGCACGGAAAGCTTTCCGCCGCCCGGCATCGCGTCGCGCGCGTTGACGGCGAGGTTGATCAGCACCTGTTCCATCTGCCCCTGATCCGCCCTGACGAGCCCGAGATCCGTGCCGTGTTCGAGGCTGAGGTCGATGTGCGCGCCGATCAGGCGGCGCAGCAGATGCGAGAGTTCCGTCAGCACGTCGGTCAGGTCGAGCACGCGCGGTTGCAGGGTCTGCTGCCGCGAGAAGGCCAGCAGCTGACGCACGAGATTCGCGGCGCGGTTGGCGTTCTGCTTGATCTGCATGATGTCAGCGAACGACGGATCGCCCGGTTTATGGCGCAGAAGCAAAAGGTCGCAGAAGCCGATCATGGCGGTCAGGAGGTTGTTGAAATCGTGCGCGATGCCGCCCGCGAGCTGGCCGACGGCCTGCATTTTCTGCGACTGGGTGAACTGCTTTTCGAGGTTCTTCTTCTCCGTCAGGTCGATGAAGTGCAAAACGAAGCTGTCTCCGCCGCTGAAGCGGCGCGCATAAAGCTGGGTGACGATGTCCGCGCCGACATTGAGGGCGACTTCGATGAAAGGCACAGACCTGTCTCCGTCCGCGATGCGTTTCAGCCACGCGTCGGTGCGGCTTCGCGCGTCGGGGGCGATGTGGTCGAGCAGGCGCTGCCCGTTCAGCGCCGCCGCTGGCTGGCGCAGGATCGCTGCGAGCCTGCCGTTGGCGTCGCTGATGATGCCGCCGGCGCTCAGCATGCAGATGCCGACCGGCGCTTCCTCGAACAGCCGCTGGAACCTGTCCTCGGATTCGCGCAAGGCCTCTTTCATGTTCTGTTCGGAGGTGAGGTCGTAGACGATGGAGCGCGAGATCAGGCCGTGATCTTCCGACGTGGTGATGGAATGGGTGACGGCGGCCTTGAAAACGCGCCCCGTGGCGGTTTTCATCTGCAATTCGTCGTACTGGTGGAAACCGCCGCCCTCGAAGAAATCGCACGGCCGTGCGCCGCGGGGCGGGGCGGCGAGAAAATCATGCAGCTTTTTGCTCTCCATCAGCGTTTGCCTGTCAACGTTGAGCAGATGCAGCAACGTGTCGTTGGCGAAGAGAAAACGCCCGTCCGCGCCGATCGAGAAAAATCCGACCGGGGCGTTGTCGGTGAAATCGCGGAGTTTCTCGCGCTCCTCGCGGATCGCCGCCTCCATGTGGTAGCGGGGCGTGATGTCGTCGAACCGCCAGTGCACGAACCCTTCCCATCCGGCGACGTGCTGGCAGGTGACCTCGAACCACATGAGCTTGTTTTTGACGCGCGTCTGGAAAGCGGTCACGGCGCTTCCGTCCGGCGCGGATTTGATGCGCAGGTCGTTGAGCGCGCGCTCGACCCTTTGCGGATTTTCAAACAGCCTGCAAAAATCGACCAGCGACGGCGCTGTGCCGTCCACGAGGGTGTCGAAACGCTTGTTGCTGTATATGGTTTCGCCTTCGGGATCGGTGATGGCGCGGGCTTCGGCGCTTTTTTCGAGCACTTCGGTGAGGATCTTGTGGCTGCGGTCGGTATCGGTATAGCGCTGCTTGAGCTGGAGGAAGACGATGCCGCCGATCACGCCGTAGGTGTAGAGCGCGATGACCGACGCGCCGTGATAGCCGTGCGCCCCGATCAGGATGACGAACAGCGAGAATAAAACATAAGCCGCGCTGGAAGTGAAAAGGACGATCGCCTTGGCGTTTTTCTCGCGCAGGGCGGTTTTTTTGTTTTCCCGCGGCTTTTCGCGGAAGAAGCTTTCATGAAGCGGGCCGTTGTTCATCAGAGCTTCTTTCCTTTCAGCTTGAAGACGTAGGAGATGACTTCCGCGACGGCCTTGTAGTGGTCTTGCGGGATCATCTGGTCGATTTTCATGGAGTCGTAGAGCGCGCGCGCCAGCGTGGGATTTTCGACCACCGGCACGTCGTTTTCCTTCGCGACCTGCTTGATGCGCTCGGCGACGAGGTCGACGCCCTTGGCGATCATCACCGGCGCGTCCATCTGCGCGGTGTCGTACTTGAGCGCGACGGCGTAGTGCGTCGGGTTGGTGATGACGACGTCCGCCTTCGGTACGGCCTGCATCATGCGCTGGCGGGCGCGCTGCTCGCGCAGCTGGCGCAGGCGCCCTTTGACATACGGGTCGCCTTCCGTCTGGCGGAACTCTTCCTTGATGTCCTGCTTGCTCATGCGCATGTTTTGCATGAACTCATGCCGCTGGAAGACGTAATCGATGATGGCGAGGAAGAACTGCACGCTGAGGACGGCGATCATCATCTTGATGAAAAGCGTCTGCAACTCGGCCATCGCCTGCGAGAGGTCGAGCCCGACGAAGTGCCCGATCCCTGCGAAATAAGGCTTGAGGACGATGAGCGCGGCCGCGGACACGAGGATGATCTTGACGACGCCCTTGAGCAGCTCGACCATCGACCGCGCCGAGAAAAGGCGCTCGAAGCCCTTGGTCAGGGATATTTTGGAGAGATCCGGCGTGATGGGGTCGAACGTGAAGATCGGCCCGGTCTGCAAAAAGCCGGAGAGGATGCCGGCGAGCGCCAGCAACAGCAGCGGCAGAAGGATGTCTTCTCCGGCGCGCAGACTGATCACGTGCAGGACGTGGAGCAGCGCGGCGGGATCGGCCGGAACGTCGTAGGACTGCGCGATCAGGTTGCCCATCGTGTTCTTGATGTCGGACATGACGTGCGGGATGGCGAGCGCCGTGAGCATCGTCGCTGCGAAGAGCACCACCCAGTTGTTGACCTCGCGGCTGTAGACGACCTGACCGCGCTTGCGCGCTTCCTCAAGCCTTCGCGGGGTCGGGTCTTCCGTCTTCTGCGACTGGTCTGTGGAATCGTCGTCTTCTGCCATGGCGCCCTACTGCGGTATCAGTGAATTGGAAAGGACGTTGCCGTAGGTCGACAGCCAGTACATGACGCCCGCCGACATGGTCATCACCAAAATCAGCAAGCTGAGCAGGATCTGCACCGGCAACGCGACGAAGAAAATCTGCAGTTGCGGCATCAGGCGGCCGAGTACGCCGAGGCCGAGCTGCAGCAACGTGCCGACGACGAGGAACGGCAGGGTGATTTGCACGCCGACGCGGAAGGCGAGGGACGTGACACGGGTGATGACTTCCGACATCGAGCCGATATCGGGAAACGCGCCGCCCGCGGGAAAGAGCGAATAGCTGTTCACGATCGCTGCGAGCATCTGGTGGTCCATGTTGGTTGCGAAGATCAGCGTCACGCCGAGCGAGGAATAGACCGCGCTCATCACCGGCGCCTGCGAGTCCGTGGTGGCGTTGAACATCGTCGCCGTGGAAAGCCCGGCCTGCACCGAGACGATCGTTCCCGCCGTGTCGAGCGCCGAGATCAGGATGCGCATCACCGTGCCGATGAAGATGCCGATCATCAGTTCGGACAGCATCAGCATGATCAGCGCGACGTTGTTGGAGGGTATCGCGGGCAGGTGCGCGGACAGGACGGGCGTGAGCACGAAGCTGACGGCAATGCCGAACAGCAGGCGGATCGTCGGCGAGACGAACGTGTCGCCGATCCCCGGCATGATGATCAGCGCCACGCCGAAGCGCAGGAAGATCAGCAGGAACGCGAAGATATTGTTGACGATGATGTCTTGTAGGAGATTTTGCATCTATATGAAAACCAGTTCGCACCCATCCATTGTGCTTCTTATTCTATAGGCAGGATGTGTTATTTGCGAGTCACAAATCCTGTTAGGGACGCGGCGGTTTTTGGCTTTTCTGCCTGCTGGCGATTGCTGTTTTGTAGAAAGTCTCCAGATCGAGCTTGTCAAGCTGTTCGACGGACCGGACGTAATCCGGATTTTCTTCAGGCGCGACGTATACAGCGTATTTTTTGGCAAGTTCCGTGTAGATGCCCGTGAGATATCCTTTGATTTCTTCCTTCGTCGGATATTTCCCTGTTTCCGGATGTGGGTAGGCCAGAAGTTTCATCGTATCGCATTTGTTTCCGCCGTCTTCGAGCGGAGGCTGGACGTAATCGATCGGCAAGGCGACGGCGCCCCATTTTTCGAACATTTTGATCCGCACCGCGGGATCCATGACATCCTGCTCGCGGGTTATTTTTGCGGGATCGTTGCATTCGATGAAAACGCCGCCCAGTGGTTTTCCGTGCGCTTTGGCAAAATCGAGCAATGCTGCCTTGCGGGCGTCCACCATCGTGCGCCCGAGGCCGTGCCCTTGAAATTGTGGCACGACGGCGTTGTAGGCGAGCAGGCCTGCATCTGTGCTATTGTAATAATAGGCGACCGATATGGCCTTCAGCGTCGGCGTCTGAGAATCCAGATTATCACCTGCGATGACGATCACGATTTTTGATGCCTTGTTTTTGCCGGTCAGACTGCCCAGCCAGCTTTCAAGGGATTCCCTTTCCTCATCGATCGGAAAGGCGGCTTCATAAACCTCCTTGTAAGCTTTGGCAAGCAGGGCGATAGAACGCGGATTCCCGGCTTCGATGGCGTGGGTGTCATGACCGCCAATTTGCTTGATCCGCAGGCGTTCGGAGGCCTTTTGGTTAAATATTTTATGAAACAATCGTTTCATCTCGATGAAACCTTTGATAATTCTGGAATAATTGTTAATTATATAGTATATTTTTAGTAATTTCAATAAAAATACATAAAAGTTGCTTCTGGTTGAGGTGCAAAATGAAAGTGGCGTTATGGGCGGAAAATCTGGCGCATCCCGTAGCCTCAATAAAGGAATGGACGGATTTGGCGGAGGCGCAAATTGTTGCGGCAAAGAATCAAGATGCTGGAATCATTCTGTTTCCTGAGTATTCGGCGGCCCATTGGCTTCATTTCGTTCCGCGCGCGTTGTCCGGACCGCAACAACTTGAGCAACTGGCTGAGTTTTCAACGCAGGCGGCGAGCCATATGGCGGTGCTGGCGGAGCGACATGGCCTGCTGGTAGTCTCCGGAACGTTTCCCGTGAAACATTCCGGTTTCAATCCGCCGCTTTTGAACAGAGCGCATGTCTTTTTTCCCGATGGGCGGGTCGTGACGCAAGACAAGCTTTGCCTGACGCCTTTCGAGAAGGATCCGCGCGAATGGAACCTTTCGTCCGGGAACACATTCAGCGTTTTTGAATGGCGGGGATACCGGATGGCGGTCGTCATCTGCCTCGACATCGAGCTTCCCGCTTTGAGCGCGCGCATGGCGGGGTTGGATATCGATCTGGTGCTCGTGCCATCCATGACCTCGAAACTTGCCGGCTATCACCGCGTTTTCAGTTGCGCGCGGGCGCGGGCGGTGGAGCTTCTCGCCGCCGTCGCCGTTGTTGGATGCATCGCGGGCGCGCCGGGTTGCGAGCAGGAGATTTCGGGCGCGAGCTTCTTTCTTCCGTCGGAAGAGCAATTCGGCCATAGCGGCATTCTGGCCGAGCTACCGCCGTCTTATCAAGCGGACGGCGCGGGCCCTCTGTTGCTGAGGGATGTTCCTCTCAATGCGATCCGCGCCATGCGCCGCAGCGGCAAGGGCGAAGTCTGGCCGGGCGCGTGGAAAGCCGATGGAATAGCCGTTAAAGGGTAATGTCAGCCGATATGGACGATCTGGCTGGCGATCTTGTCCATGAATTCCGTGAGCAGGGTGATCATCACCGGAAACAGCACGAACATGGTGGCGAAAATGGCGATGATCTTCGGGACGAAGGTCAGCGTCATTTCCTGCACCTGCGTCAAGGCCTGCAGAAGCGAAATAGCGACGCCGACGACCAGCCCGACCACCATGACGGGCGTAGATATTTCGATCGTCAGCATGATCGCCTGGCGGGTGAAGTCGATGATTTGGCCTTGATCCATAAGGAAAGCGCAGTCCTTACATTTGTGTGCTCATGATGCTGTTGTAAGCTTGCACCACTTTGTCGCGCACGGCAAGCACTGTGTTCAACGCCATCTGGGCCTCTGTCGTGGCCTGCAGGACGTCGGTCATGCTGGCTTTGCCCGCCAGCGCGGCGGCGGAGGTATGTTCGCTTTTATATTGCAGTTTGACCGCGTCTTCGAGCCCTTGCTTGACCAGATCGCCGAACGTGGCGTCGCCGGAGGATGCTTTGCCGGAGAGACCGCTCGTCGCTCCTTTGACTGCCGATGAAGCGGCGCCTGCGGCTTGTGAAATACTGGTCATGCTTTAATGCTCCTTAAGGTTATTATGGGGCCTGGGAAATCTGGGTGATGGTGTCGTTCATCATCGCCTTGGCGATGTCGATCACGCCGAGGTTGGCTTCGTAGGATCTTTGCGCTTCGCGCATGTCCATCATTTCGATCAGCGGATTGACGTTCGGCATTTTGACATAGCCGTTTTTGTCCGCGGCGGGGTTGCTCGGGTCGTATTTGAGCGTGAAGGGCGACTTGTCGGTTACGACGCCGCTGACTTCGACTTCTTTCTGGTCCGTCTTGCCGTTCATGACGTCCTTGAAGGTGACCATTTTGCGCTGATAGGGCATGCCGCCTTTCGTCGTCGCGGTGGTGTCGGCGTTGGCGAGGTTTTCGGAGATGACGCGCATCCGTGTGCTTTGCGCGCGCATGCCCTTAGCGGCTTCCGACATTGAATCAAATAATTGCATGAGTTACCTCTTTATTTTAAATCTAAACCTTAACTTTATCAGGGCGCTTTTTCCGCCGCGGCCAGCATGTCGACATTCTTCTGGTAGATGGCGGAGGCCATGCGGTGTTGTTCGTAGTTTTCGTTCATTTTCAGCATCTGTTCTTCAAGAACGACGGAATTGCCCGAAGGCGAGACGGAATAAGGATGCTGCTCTTCATGCGCGGCTGGCATGCCGTCCGAGCCGCCGGTCGTTCCGCCGATATCGCGCGCGTTGGTCGTGGCGAGCCTGACGCCGCCGGAAAGCGAAAGCGTGCTGGAAGAATTTTTAAGCAAGTTTTTGAAATTCAACGGTGAAATATCCCGCGCCTTGTAGCCGGGCGTATCCGCGTTGGCGATGTTCTGCGAAAGAACGCGCTGGCGGTCTTCCGTCCACTGCATCTTCATGATGGCAGCTTGCAGAACTGTCATGTCTTGTGTGGTCATATCCAAACTCCCCACTTAAGACTATAGCACAAAAGAGATATTCCAAATATTATTTTGCCATTATTCCCGTTAACATCTCGTAAACTTTTGCTAGACTTGGGGCAAAAAAGGGCTGTTATGGTTGATATTTTCGACGATTCTCCGGAAAATGACGAAAAAGAGCCTGCCGCGCAGGCTGAAATCAGACGTCAGACCGCTGTCGCGCTGAAGAAGTTCGGCATCGACGAGAGCGCCATTCCCAAGGTCGTTGCCGCAGGTTACGGCAAACTGGCGGAGGAAATCGTCCGTTTGGCCTTCGAAAACGGCGTAAAAGTGCGCGAGGACAAGGATCTGGCGCAAATCCTCGCCGCTATCGAGCTGGACAGTGAAATTCCCTCGGAGGCGCTGGTCGCCATTGCCGAAATCCTCTCCTACGTTTATAAAGCTAATAGTACCTATCAGTCAGCGAAAGAAAAGAATGACGGATAAACCAGGCCAGGCGGCGGATGTGGCGAAACGCCTCAGGATGATCGTGGACTATGTGCGCGATTGCCGCATGCGCGTCAGCAAAGGCGAGATCATGGACCTGCAGGGGCTGGACAAAAACGTCATCAGCATCTGCGACGCCATCGCCAAACTGCCGGAAAACGAAGGCCGCGCGCTGGAAAGCCAGATGAGCGGCCTGATCGACTCCCTCGAGGAACTGGCGCAGGCGATGAAGGAACAGCAGGACAAACTCGGCCTGACGGAGGAAAAATAGGGTGGGAACGCTGTTGCTCCTGAAATTTTTCAGCGTTTTCGTCTTCGTCATCTCCCTGATGCTGTTTCTGGCGTTCATCGTCAAACGGTCCGGCCTTGCGGGCCCCGCGCCGGCGCGCGCTTCCAGACGCCGCCTGAAAATCGTCGAGTTTCTGCCCGTCGACCACAAGCGCCGCCTCGTGCTGGTGCGGCGCGACGACCGCGAGCATTTGCTTCTGCTGGGGCATGACGGTGAAACGGTGGTCGAGACCGGCATTCTCCCCCTGACGGAAGAAGAGGAAGAACGTGTCGTGTCATTTTCAAGGGATCCGCGCAATGTCAAGATCTAGGGTTTTCACGCTCGCCGCGGCCGCGCTGTTCGGCGCGACCTTGTTGCTTGTCCCGCATCACGTTTTCGCGCAGAGCCTGACGCTCAATCTTGGAGGCAACGGCGGGGGAGGCGACGGCGGCGGCGCGACCTCCGTCGCGGGGCGCGTCATCCAGATGGTTCTGCTGCTGACCGTCCTTTCCGTCGCGCCGGCGATTCTGATGATGATGACGTCTTTCACGCGCATCGTCGTCGTCCTGTCGTTCCTGCGCACGGCGATGGGCACGCAGACGACGCCGCCCAACACCGTTTTGCTGAGCCTCGCGCTGTTTCTGACCTTTTTCATCATGGCGCCGACGTTCCAGGCCTCCTACACCCAAGGCATACAGCCGTTGATGGCGGGCACGATGAACGAGATGGACGCGATGCAGAAGGCCGTCCAGCCGTTCAAGAAATTCATGCTCTCCCACGTGCGCGAGAAAGACCTCGAACTCTTCATGAACCTCAGCAAGACGCCCAAGGTCAAGGACCCGATGGCCGTGCCGCTGCAGGTCGTCATTCCCGCGTTCATGATTTCGGAACTGCGCCGCGCCTTCGAGATCGGATTTCTCATCTTCCTGCCCTTCCTGATCATTGACATGGTGACGTCGTCTATCCTCATGTCGATGGGTATGATGATGCTGCCGCCGGTGATGATCTCCCTGCCGTTCAAGATCATCTTTTTCGTGCTGGTCGACGGCTGGTATCTCATGGCGGGCTCGCTGGTGCAGAGTTACGGTTCCGCCGCCATCGGCGGCTGATATTAAGGTTTCGCCACCATGGGCGGCCGGAGCCGCAAGGCCGCCAGACCGAGCAGGACGCCCGTCACGGCGAACCACAACGCCAGCCACAGCAGCATCGAGGTGACGCCAGCGTGTTTGGCGATGCCGCCCATCACCGCGCTCAGGGGGATGAACAGCGCCTTGACCATCAGGTTCTGGGTCGAGAGTGCGGTCGCGCGGCGGCTCGATTCGACGTGCCTGTTGATGACCTCGTTCACGTAAGGCATCGCCATGCCGAAAATGCACGAGCCGCCGAGCATCAGCAAGGCGACGCCGTGCCAGCCCGGATGCCACGCCGCGCCCAGGCATATGGCGATGCAGACAAGCCACGTGACGGCCAGCGCGCGTCCGGGCCCGATTTTTCCGTCTGTCAGGTGCGAGACGTGGCTCGACGCGCCGCCGAGCAGGAAGCCGACCGCCATCAGCACGCCGTACCAGCTTTCGGGGATGCGCAACAGGAGATAGTAAGGCTGTTGCGACCACATGATGATCTTCGTCGACGAAAACAGCGCCGCCGCCGCGATAACGACGAAGCCGAGCTCGGCGCTGCCGCGGAGCGCGTATCCGATCGTCGCGACGATGTCCTTGACCGGGTGCCGCGCGCGGGCGGGCCTGTGCCGTTCCGGCTCGTCGAGCAGCAGCGCGGCGCAGCCAGAGCAAGTGAAAGCGGCGATGGTGAGGATCAGCGGCAGGCGGCGGTCGAACGCGTAGGCGAACCCGCCGATCACGCCCGACAGGGCCATCGTGTAGAATCCCATCGCCAGACGCCGCCCTTCGCGCTTGCGGTATTCGCGCTGGCGGTCGGCGGTGAGGAGCGATTCATAAAGAATGGCGGTGTTGGTGCCGGAACAGAGGCTCACGCCGACGCCAATAATGGCCTGCGATATCACCGCCATGATGAAGCTGTGGGCGAAGAGCAACGCGGTGAATCCCGCGGCCTCGGTGAAGATGCCCAGCGCCTCGACATGCTTGCGCTGCCAGACGTCGGAAATCCAGCCGGTGGGCACGTCGCACAAAACCATCGTCGCGGCGAAGGCCGCTTCGCCTGTCATGAAGGCCTGAAAGCCCACGCCGATCTGGTCGCGATAATAGGGCACGAGCACCGGCAGCACGAAAATCATGTTCGTGCCGAGCGTGTAGGCGTCTATCAGCCTCAGGTTTCTTTTTATGCGCATCTTGAGCCTCGCAGTCTATTGTGGCCGCTGGCAGGATATCACACAAAAACTTTTTGGAATTTTCGGGGAGATGCTGTCAGCCGCCGGTTGAAGGGCTGACAGTCGAAAGAGTCAGCCGTGCCGCGTTACCGGCGTTGCGCCGGTAGCCATCATAAGATCGATATATGAGCACGGTTGCATCATGGCTGTTCCTCTTTCCTTATAATTAAACATATATTTTGATTCTCGGCAAGAAAATTTTTGTGCAGTGCAATATCCTGAGGCTTAAAACTCTTCCCGCGTCACCTTGGCAATGGTGAGGACGCTGACGTTCGCGGCGCGGGCGTTTTTAAGAACCCGCGCGCATTCGTTCAGCGTCGCGCCGCTTGTATAAACGTCGTCGACCAGCAGGATGTTTTTACCATGAAGCGCGTTCAGGTGTTTTTTGCCGACGGCGAAGGCGCCTTTGACGTTTTGTCCGCGCTCTTTGTAAGTCAATCCTTGTTGCGGAACGGTGTGACGGGCGCGTAGCAGCATGTCGGGAATGAAAATCCCGCCGCAGCTTCTCGCGATTTCCCGCGCCAGCAGGGCGGACTGGTTGAAGCGCCGTTCGCGCAGGCGACGGTTGTGCAGCGGCACGGGGATGATGCAATCGGCGGCCTCTATCAGGTTTCTTCCCGCGCGGATCATCCATGGCGCGAAGGTTTTGACGGCGTGCAGCCTGTCGCCGTATTTGAAGGCGAGGATCATCTTGCGGCTCGCGTCGTTGTAAACCACGGCGGCGCGCGCGGCGTCGAAAACCGGCGGGCGCTCCATGCAGGCGGCGCAGAGAATGTCGTTGCCGGGAGTCATTTCGAAACCGAACGGCATGGCGCAGGTTTTGCAAAAAGGCGCTTCTATGAATTGTAGCTGCGCCCAGACGGAAGCGCTCACCATGCCCGGCGCATCGACGATGTCGCCGCTGGCAAGACAGCGCGGCGGAAGAACGATGTCGACGGCGGCCGCCAGCGCGCGGGCGAAAGCGCCATTTTTATTCAATACGGATCGCATGATGCCAGATTATCCCGAATACGCGGGCATGTCACGGGAGGTTTACGGGCTTGACGAACCTTGACATAAGATTTAACCTTTTAGAAGGTCTGGATCACGCAAGAGGAAAAAATGCAAAAAACGCAGTTGGCCTTCAAAAAAGCATCCGGCAGAAAAAGCCCGGCAGGAGGGAGAAATTTGAATTTATTGTTGCTCAGCACAGGCTTTGAGGGGTATGCGGACAAAGTATCGGCGCTCTACGGCGCGTCTCCCGAACATCCAAAAACCATACTCTACGTCGCCTATGCCCTGAAGGACGAAGCCGATGCCGCCGCGCGCTGGGCGGAGCGACTGATGCCAATAGGTATCAAAATCATTCCCGCCCATAGTGTCAAAGATCCCATTGCCGCCTTGGACAAGGTGGACGGCGTGTTCATCTCCGGCGGCAACACGTTCCGCCTGATCGACCGCTTGCAAAAGACCGGGCTTGGCAAGGCGATTGCGAAGAAAGTCAAAAAGGGCATGCCTTACATGGGTAGCAGCGCGGGCACCAACGTCGCCTGTCCGACGATGATGACGACGAACGACATGCCCATCGTCGCACCGAAATCCTTCGACGCCATGGGCCTCGTGCCGTTTCAGATCAATGCGCATTACTTCGAGGGCGATTTCTACTACGACGATTCCGACGGCAAGCGCGTGCCTTATGCGGGCGAAACGCGCACCGACAGGATTATCGAGTATCACGAAGAGAACGCCACGCCGGTCGTCGGCCTGCGCGAGGGTTCGGCCCTGTTGATCCGTGGCAAAAAGGTCGAGCTTTTGGGCGGAAAACCGGCCAAGGTTTTCAGACGCGGCAAGGCGCCGGTTGATATCGCGACGGGCAAGGGGCTGGAAAGTCTGATGAAACCCTCGCCCGCAAAAAGAGTTGCGAGACCGAAGTCCGCTAAATAAGCCGCGAAAATCAGAAGTCTGTCCGTTATGTGGGCTGTTGCATGCAGTTGTTTATATTTTATGTAAAATATAAGCATATTGACATATCGTGAAATTATATTTATGTTAACTTTAATTCATTAAGGCAAATAAAGGATATCAAAATGGACAACAAGGGATGGAAAGAGAGACTTACGGAGCTTCAGCATGAGGTGGCGCAAGAAACACAGGAATCGGTAGATAAAATGGATGCCTGGAGCCAAAGGCTTCATCAGGTTTTCAACAGCAAGAGCGCCAACCGCCGTTTTCAACCCATGACCCAAAAGTCGAAACACGAATTCGACCGGACGTTGTCGGAGGCATCGGCGCTTGTGGCTGAAGTCCTTGGGAAGATACAGAAGGAAGAGCTGACCCTAGCTGAGCTGAACCAGATTGCCGCCGACGCACGCGACATTATGCCGGCGAATGCAAAGATGCGGAGCCTGTTAAGGCATTTGGCTTTTGCGGCATATGAAGCCTCCGGCGTTGTGATGCAAGAAGAATTCAAAAGCATTGATAAAAAACGCGCTGATATTTCCCGCCGTAAAACCTCCATATTCCACCAGTATCTTGCGGATAACCCCGAAGTGGTGCCTGTATTGGAAGTGATGATCGATAAGATGGGGTTTGTGACGGCGGAAAACGTCTCCCAAAGACTGGGACGCCCCGTTACGGAAGAACAAATAACATCGATCATGGATGATGTTACTTCTATTGCCACCTATGATGTGGACGTCAGGGCTATTCTTCTTGATTATTCAACCCGGAAAAAACAGCCGGATACGCCAAAAGGTCCTTGAAAATAATAGATTAACCTCTGCCTGTGAGGTATTTTTGCGCTGTCAGGCGGACTATGCTGCCTTTTTTGTCCGTAAAGTACGGCTGGTTGCCGTTTTTAAAATTCTGCCTGTTCGTGTAAAAGGGGGCTGTAACCTGTTGTAAAAATTAGTTTTCCGTATTAGACTTATACAAGGAGCCTATAAGCGGACGTTAAAGGCAGGACAGTGTCACAGGACGACAAAACAGAGACCGGAAAAACCGAGGCGGGCAAAGCGGAGTCCGCCAAGGCCGAGATCGACCGGCAAGTCGCCGAGAGCATCCGGAACTTTTCCGCGCGCGCGAAAGACGATCCTGCACGTCCGCGAAATTATATCGAGCTGCCTGATTTCATCGAAGACAAGGCGGCGCGCATTTCCGCGCACTTCCTCTTGCCCGCGGGCGGACGCATCGTCGACATGGGCAGCGCGACGGGAGAGGTGACTTACGTTCTGGCGCGGCTCAATCCGCGTCTGGAAGTGATCGGCGCGGACCGCGATCCTTCCGTGGTCGCTTTCGCGCGCAAGACCTTCCGTCTGCCGAACCTGACGTTCATCACATCCGACATCTCCATTCCCGACGTTCCGGACGAGTCCGTCGACGGCATCGTCAATTCCAACATTTTGCACGGCGTTTATTCCGACGCGGGCTACAACCCGGACGAGATCGGCCGCCTCCTGGAAAAACAGGCGCGCAAGCTGAAAACCGGCGGCACGATGCTGATCCGCGATTACATGATGCCGCCGGAAGATGAATTCGTCCTGCTGGAGTTCCCGAACGCGCGCAGCAAGGGCAAGGATGTCGCGCAGCTGTCCGATGCCGACTTGCTGATACGCTTCGCGCACACGGCGCGGCCTTTGCCGAGCGGCGGCGCGGAAGGCTTCAGGCTTGAGGAGATCAAGCCGCTGCGCCCCGATACGCGTCTGTTCCGTCTGCCGCACAAATGGGCGCTCGAGTTCATCCACCGCAAGGATTCCCGCGCCAACTGGAACAAGACGCTGCGCGAGGAATATACCTTCTTCACGTGGCAGGACTACGAACGCGAATGCTCGAAAATCGGCATGCGGATGGTTTTTTCCGCGCCTTATGCCAATCCGTGGGTGGTCAAAAACCGCTTCAAGGGAAAATTCCAGTTATATACCGCGGCAGGCAGGCCGCTCGGCATTCCCGCGACCAACCACTTCATCGTCGCGCAGAAAGTGGCCGACAGGCAAAGCCTGTTGCTGGAAGAACGCCGCCCTTCGCCCGCACCGGTCGGCGATTTGCAGGTGACGGTGGTGCGCGACAAAAAAACCGGCGTTCTGCACGAGCTTGTCAGACGCCGCGGCGAATATTGCGACGTCATCCCATACCGGATCACGCCCGACAACAGGCTGATCGTCTACGTGCGCAGCGGCTATCCGCGCCCGATCATCAATGCCGGACAACAAGGCTGGCAGAATATCGACGGAAAGAAATGGTCCGGTCACCTGATCGAGCCGATCTCGATGGCGATGGGCGCCATCACCGACGACGCCGAAGCCAACCGCAAGATGATTTTCGATCATGTGCGGGGGTATGCCGGCCTGCGTCCGAAGGCGGAGGACAACTGGTTCGTCGGGGAGACCTATTTTCCCGCGCCGGACCAGGTCGACGAGGCGATCGAGGGCGTTTTCATCGAAGTTGAAAATCCGGCGCAAACGTCATGGCCGATCCGCAACGACAAAGAGGCGCTGTTCACCGAGCTTGGCACCATCACCGAGCTTGATGCGGCGGACATCGTTCTTGCCGCGCAGGTCGGCCTTCTGCCCGAGCCGCGGCTGGAACTGCATGTCATGGATCTGATGCGCCGTTGCAAGATCCCCTTGCCCGCATGGATCGGCGAGGCCATGCCGAAAACGGTGCGGCAGGCGGTCAGGGCAGCCGATCCGGAAACGGTTCTGAAGAAGGCCGTGCCAGCGGAATTCGAGGAGGAGCGCAAAGGCAAAGCCGTTCATCTCAAGCCGGTCAAGGCGGTTTTCATCGAGGAAGGAAAGGTCGGCAATCAGACACGTACGCTCTCCGCGCAGGATGTCGAATATGTCGTCAAGGACGACGGCATAGAAAATATAGCGCTCGTCCTGCCGGTCACGCGCGACTGGGACAACAACCTTCTGCTCGCGCTTCAGCCGAGCATCATGCCCGTGCCGAACCGCACGGGCGGCTCTGGCGCGACGCTCAACGCGCCGAGCTTTCCGATGCCCAAAGACGTGCGGACGATGGACGAGGCGCGCGCTTTCGTCGCGGCGAAGTTCCATGTCGGCGAGGAACACGTGCATCCTCTGGGGCCGAGCTTTTTCACGCACGTCGGGCTGATGCCGCAGCGGATTTATCCATTCACCGTCTCCTCGGTCGCGGATGCTGACAAATGGAACATCACCTATATGCTGGAAAGCCAGGTGATGACCATGATCATCATGTTCAACAAAAGCTACAGTTTCGGCATGGCGACGCTGAAAGCCGTCGCAACCATGCACATGCGGACGCTCAACGATCCGCAGCACGACATGGTCCTCCATAAGGACGCCGCGCACAAAAAATATCAGGGCTATTCCCTTTCCACGGAAAAGATAGCGGTCGACAGCACGCACGCGGCGGGCTATCCGCCGATACCTTCGCGTATTCTGGGCCAGCGCGGGCCGGTCGGGACGCCTATCCCCGCCGCCGTTCAGGAGCGCGCCGCCTCCGCGCGCCATTTGCGTCAGAGCTATGCGCAGGCCAAAATTCAGGTCAAGGATACGCCGGGGCTCGCGCAGGTCGATAAAAACATCGACAAGATCGCAAAATCATTGCCCAAGAAAAAAATATCGGTTCCGGAGCTCAAGCCTCCCGCGCCGGAACTGCCGCCCAAAGGCTGACGATGAAACAGGCGACGCAAACAGCATCCGCGATTGAAGTCTTCGACCGCCGTCTGCTCCGTCTCCGCCGCGAGCGCGTCGCGCGCGACATCGCGCAATATGATTTTCTCTATAAAGAAACGGCAGGGCGTCTGGAAGAGCGGCTCGATCTTGTCAAACGGACTTTTCCGCTGATGGTCAGCCTTGGCGGCGCGCCGGACGCCCATCCTGCCCCCCGGGAAGGAACGAAGCATATCATCCGCATGGATACTGCTTTCGGCATGCGGCCGAACGTCGTCGCTGACGAGGAATTTCTGCCGCTAAAGGCGGCGAGCGTCGATGCGATTGTCAGTAACCTCAATTTGCACTGGGTCAACGACTTGCCGGGCGCGCTCCTGCAAATCCGCAACGCGCTGAAAAGCGACGGCATGTTCATGGCAGCCTTGCTCGGCGGAGAAAGCCTTCATGAACTGCGCCAGTGCCTGATGGAAGCGGAGCTCGCCGTGACCGGCGGCGCGAGTCCGCGCGTGTCGCCGTTTGCGGACGCTCAGGATATCGGCGCTCTCATGCAGCGGGCGGGGTTTGTGCTTCCGGTCGTGGACAGCGACAAAATCGTCGTGCGTTACGCGCACCCGCTGAAGTTGATGCAAGACCTGCGCGGCATGGGCGCGAGCAACGCGACGTTCAAGCGCCTGATGAAACCCACGCGCCGCGGCGTTTTGTTCAAGGCGGCGGAAATTTATCATGACAAATTCGCCGATGCCGACGGTGCCGTGCCCGCGACCTTCCACGTCATCTATGCGATAGGCTGGGCGCCGGATGAAAGCCAGCAAAGGCCGCTCCGGCCCGGATCCGCGCAGAACAAAATGGCGGAAGCGCTGAGAGCCGTTGAAATATCGGCTGAAGAAAAAGCGCGGCCTTAAGTGGTTTTGTAGAATTTCAAGATAAAAACCCGGATCGCGCCCGAAAGATTTTCCGGTTGTTGCCTGTCGATCTCCGCGATCAGCGCGTTGACGGATTTGCCTTGCGCCGAAGCGATCTCTTTCAAGGCGTCCCAGAAGGCCGATTCCAGGGTTATGCTGGTGCGGTGACCGGCGACGGTGACGGAGCGTTTGATATTCTTGTCCGGCATGAGGCTCTAGTCCTTCATGCCAATCATCGCTTCCGGACGCACGGCGGCGTCGAAGTCGTTGGCGCTGAGGAAATTCAGCTCCACCGCGGCTTCTTTCAGCGTCTGTCCGTCATGGAGCGCTTTCTTGGCGATCTTGGCCGCCTTGTCGTAGCCGATGACGGGATTGAGAGCGGTGACCAGCATTAAACTTTCATTCAAAAGCTTCGCGATGCGCGCGGTGTTGGGCTCGATGCCGGCGACGCAGTTGTCGGTGAAGCTGCGCGACGCGTCTGCGAGCAGGCGGACGGATTGCAACAGATTGAAGATCAAAACCGGCTTGAAGACGTTGAGTTCGAAATGCCCGTTCGATCCGGCGACGGAAACAGTGGTGTGGTTGCCCATCACCTGCGCGCAGACCATCGTCATGGCTTCGGATTGCGTCGGGTTGACCTTGCCGGGCATGATGGAGGAGCCGGGCTCGTTTTCCGGCAGGTGGATCTCGCCGATGCCGCAACGCGGACCGCTACCCAAAAGCCGGATATCGTTGGCGATTTTCATCAGCGAGCAGGCGATGGTGTTGGCGACTCCCGAGGCTTCGACGATCGCGTCGTGCGCGGCGAGCGCCTCGAACTTGTTTTCCGCCGTGGTGAAAGGAACGCCGGTGATCTCCGCGACTTTTTTGGCGAAGAGCTCGGGAAAGCCTTTTTTGCAATTGAGGCCGGTGCCGACGGCGGTGCCGCCCTGCGCGAGCTGCGAGAGGCGCGGCAGGCAGGCCTTGACGCGGTCGATGGCGTATTTCACCTGTATCGCGTAGCCGGAAAACTCCTGCCCGAGCGTGACGGGCGTCGCATCCTGCAAGTGCGTGCGGCCGATCTTGATGATGTCCTTGAAGGCATCCGACTTGGCCTGCAAGGCCTTGTGCAGGTGCTCGAGCGCGGGGATCAGTTCCTTGTGCATCTGTGCGGCGGCGGAGATATGCATGACGGTGGGGAAGCTGTCGTTCGACGATTGCCCCATGTTGACGTGATCGTTGGGGTGCACGGGCTTCTTCGAGCCGATTTCGCCGCCGAGGATTTCGATGGCGCGGTTGGCGATGACTTCGTTGGCGTTCATGTTGGTCTGCGTGCCGGAACCCGTCTGCCACACGGCAAGGGGAAAATGGTCGTCGAGCTTGCCTTGCGCGACTTCGTCCGCCGCCTGCACAATCGCATCGCCGAGTTTCTTGTCGAGCGCTCCGAGCTCCATGTTGGTCAGCACCGCGGCCTTTTTCTGGATGCCGAACGCATGGATGAGGGCCAAGGGCATTTTTTCCGTGCCGATCTTGAAATTCTCGAACGAGCGCTGCGTCTGCGCGCCCCAGTATTTGTCGGCGGGAACCTTGACTTCGCCCATGGAGTCGCTTTCGATACGCGTGTTCATGCTGATTTGTCCTTTTTTGTTTGCGGATTTTATTCTGTGCAAAATGCTGATTTAATGCAATGCCCATTGCGCGCGCCCAATAGCAATCTGGAAAATTTTTAGTGTTATTCAGGATACGGTTGACGCGCCGCAAGGATGGAAGGAAAATTCATTATGAAGCTCAAAAAAGCATTTCCAATGTTTCTTTTTCCGCTACTGGCGGCCTGCGCTTATAAAATGCATGCCGACACATTTTCGCAACTGACGGGAAAGCCGTTTTCATCATACGCGCAGAGACTCGGCAGGCCGCTGGAAACGGTGCGCCGCAACGATGACGGGTTTTATATCTGGATTCATAAAGAGATGTGGAATACTTATGTTCCGGAGCAGGGGCCGCAAATTTCCGTTGTCGGCGAAAACGTCGTTTATCCTTCCGCGC
This sequence comes from Pseudomonadota bacterium, assembly GCA_021845905.1. Classification (GTDB taxonomy): domain Bacteria; phylum Pseudomonadota; class Alphaproteobacteria; order Micavibrionales; family UBA2020; genus PALSA-926. The sequence goes on along the minus strand of JAJZVA010000001.1, from coordinate 122,940 downwards.
CGACAGGCTTCGGGCAAAAAACCTATACGTGGGAATGCCGTTTGGAGATCGACGTCAAAAAAGGGAGCATCACCGCCGCGCGTGACTGGGGAGACGCGCCCGCATGCGCCTATTTTGACGAAAAATTGAACCCTTGAGTTTCCGCGGCAGCGCAAAACGATCAGAAGATGTTCTTGATGTTCTTTATGAACTCCGACGTACCTATTTGGCGCGGCGGAGGGGCTCTTTTGACGGCGGGTTTGTTTTTATCGGCAGGTTTGTTTTTGGGGGTCGTGAGTTCGCTGGCAGCCTTCTTCAATGCGTGTTCTTTTTCACTGGCTGCCTTGAGCTGCTCGAACAGAGTGAGGAGCGTGCCGCCGTGGTTTTTCGCTTCCTTGAGGGCATCGTCGTAAGTGGCGCCGTTGTTCAGGAGCAGATCCTTGACCTCGCCGAAGTTGCCTAAATAGGCTGCGGAGACAAGCATCGCCCCGTCCGCGCGCGCGCCTGCGGCGATAACCGTTTCGGCGTGTTTTTTGAGAAAATCCTTCCTGTTCCATCTGAACAGCACGATAAGTTCGCGGAGCGTTTTATCGAGCGTTTTTTGCTTTTCCTCGGCGCCTGTTTTTGCGAAGGCGAGCGTCAGGGTGTCGGCGTTCACGTTGTTGACGGCGATGAAATTGGCGAGGAACACGCCCTTGTCGTGCCTGTCGTTGAAAAAAGTCCCGGCATCGGACATGAGAATGCCTTGCAGGTTTTCCGGACGGCCTTTCAGAAAGGCTTCCACGGCGCCGTCCCGCAATCCCGCGCGCACGTGCTCCGCATATTTTTCCTTCGCGCCCTGAACGGCCAGCCGCATGTCTGCCATCGTTCCATTCAAGCCGATTTCACGGGCGGCTGCTTTTGCCCTTTGATTTCTTTTTTCCCTGCTGAGAAAGATATTCATGCCGGTGCCTTTTACTGATGGTTCATGGTTAACTGATGGTGGTTTCCTGCACGGCAAGCCGTGCCATTGCATGGACATAATAATATATACACTATTTACATAGTGTCAATAAAAATATCCCCGATATATCTGCTTGATATTATTTATAGTTTTGCGCTTCTGAGTCTGAGCGCATTGCCAATTACCGAGACGGAACTTAGCGACATAGCGGCGCTGGCGATTACCGGGCTGAGAAGCAGTCCGAAGAAGGGATAAAGCGCGCCCGCCGCCAATGGAATGCCGAGGATGTTGTAGATAAAGGCGAAGAAAAGGTTCTGCCGTATGTTTTTCATCACCGCGCGGCTGAGCGCGCGCGCGTGGACGATGCCCATCAGGTCGCCTTTGAGAAGCGTAATGCCGGCGCTTTCGATCGCCACATCCGTGCCGGTGCCCATCGCGATGCCGACGTCGGCGAGGCTGAGGGCGGGCGCGTCGTTGATCCCGTCGCCCGCCATGGCGACTTTATGCTTGCGCGATTTGATTTCCTTGACGACGAGGCTTTTGCGTTCCGGCGTCACGCCGGCCTCGATCTCGGCGATGCCGAGTTTGCGCGCCACGGCTTCGGCGGTCGTCTGGTTGTCGCCAGTGAGCATCACGATGCGCAGGCCCGATTCCTGAAGCCTTTTCACGGCTTCGGCGGAGGTCGGCTTGACGGGATCGGCGATGGAAAACAATCCAGCGGGATGGCCGTCCACGCCCGCGAAAATCACGGTCTGGCCTTTCTGGCGCAGAGTGTCGGCCGTTTTGCGGAAGGCTTCCGTATCGATCCCGAGCGATTTTAAAAATACGACATTGCCGAGCACGACGGTATGTCCTTCCACCGTGCCGGTTACGCCTTTGCCGGTGACGGAATTGAAGTTTTCCACGGGCGCGGGCTGAATATTCATCTCCACCGCGGCGCGGACGATGGCGAGTCCGAGCGGATGCTCGCTATAGCCTTCGAGGCTGGCGGCGAGGCGCAACAGCGTGTTTTCTTCCAAGCCTTCCGCTGCGGTCATGGACACAAGCTTCGGTCTGCCTTCGGTGAGCGTGCCGGTCTTGTCGATGACGAGCGTGTCTATTTTGTCCAGCATTTCGAGCGCTTCGGCGTTTTTGACGAGGATGCCCTTGGTCGCGCCGCGGCCGACGCCGACCATCACGGCCATCGGCGTCGCCAATCCCAAAGCGCAGGGGCAGGCGATGATCAGCACGGCGACGGCGTTGATGAGCGCGTGGGCAAGTTTCGGCTCCGGCCCGACATGCCACCAGACGAAAGCGGTGACGGCGGATGAAAGAACGACCGCGGGAACAAACCATGCGGAAACGGCGTCGGCAAGACGTTGCACCGAGGCGCGGCTGCGCTGCGCTTTTGCAACCATGTCGACGATTTGCGCGAGCACCGTTTCACGCCCCACATGATCCGCATGCATGACGAAGGAGCCTGTGCCGTTGATGGTCGCGCCGATGACCTTGTCGCCGATGATTTTTGAAACGGGCATGGATTCTCCCGTGACCATGGATTCGTCGACCGAACTTGCGCCGTCGATCACCGTGCCGTCGACGGGAATTTTCTCGCCCGGCCGCACGCGCAGGGCGTGGCCTTCCTGCACCTCCTCGAGAGGCACTTCGGATTCGGATCCATCGTCATGGACGATGCGCGCCATTTTGGGCGCGAGGTCGAGCAACGCGCGCAAGGCTTTGCCGGTCTGTGCGCGGGCTTTGAGCTCCAGCACCTGCCCGAGAGCGACGAGCGCGATGATCACGGCGGAAGATTCAAAATAGATGGCATCCCCGCCCGTAACCGCGACGTAGAGACTATATAAATAAGCAGCGCCCGTGCCCATCGCGATCAGCGTGAACATGTTGAGGCTGCGGTTGACCAAAGACTGCCAGCCGCGAACGAAAAACGGCGCGCCGCCCCATAGCACGACAGGCGTGGCGAGGACAAGCTGGATCCAGACGGCGTGCGGCAGGTGCAAATGCCCCATCGCGATGGCGGCGAGCGGCGCGGAGAGGACGGCGCAAATCCAGAAGCGTCGCGTCATGTCCACCAGTTCCGGGTCGGGCGCGTCGCTTAAGGAAACGGCTTCAGGTTCGAGCGCCATGCCGCATTTCGGGCAGGCTCCGGGGCCTTTTTTGCGCACCTCGGGGTGCATCGGGCAGGTATAGATCGAGTTCCCGTCCACCGGAATATTCTTCGCGGGCGCGGCGTGATGGTGACAGCAGGCGTGCGCTTCCGGTTGAGGTTCCGGCTTGTGATGGCAGCAGGCGTGCTGTTCTTCTAAGGGTTGTTGCTCTTTTTGTCCGTGGCGGCAGGCGTGCTCTGCTTTATGTTGATGTTGCATGGCTGTTCACTTTCTAATGCGTAGGCATTTATTTTCTGAAGCAACTTTTCTTTTTCCGCCGCGTCGAGAAAACTGGCCGCGACGCTGTTTCGCGCGAGCGTCAGAAGATCTGATTTTTCAAGGCCGAGCGCGCGCGCGACGGCTTTGTAGTTGTCGTTCATGTAGCCGCCGAAGTAGGCGGGGTCGTCGGAATTGACGGTGGCTTTGAGACCGAGCGAGAGCATCTTTTTGAGCGGGTGCTCTTTCATGTCCTTCACGACGCAGAGCTTGAGATTGCTCAAGGGGCAGACGGTGAGGGCAAGGCCGTCCTTGATGATGCGGGCGACGAGTTTGTCATCTTCAAGCGCGCGGTTGCCGTGATCGATGCGGTCGACCTTCAGTTTATCCAGCGCTTCCCAGACGTACTCCGGCGGGCCTTCTTCGCCCGCGTGGGCGACGACCAGCAATCCCGCGTCGCGGGCGGCTTTGAAAACCTTTTCGAATTTGGAGGGCGGATGGCCTTTCTCGGAGCTGTCCAGCCCGACGCCGGCAAGCTTGTCTTTGTAAGGGAGCGCCTGATCCAGCGTCTTGAAGGCGTCGTCTTCGCTGAGGTGACGCAGGAAAGACATAATGACCTTTGAGCTGATGCCGAGTTTCTTTTGCCCGTCGTCGAGCGCGCGGGTGATGCCGTTCAGCACCGTCTCGAACGCGACGCCGCGCTCCGTATGCCCTTGCGGGTCGAAGAAGATTTCCGTGTGCAGGACGTTGTTGGCCTTGCACTTTTCGAGGTAGGCCCATGTCAGATCATAGAAATCCTGTTCTTTTTGCAGTACGCTCATGCCTTGATAGTAAATATCAAGAAAATCTTGCAGATTTCTGAAATTATATGCTTTTCTTACTTCTTCAACGGATTTGAAAGGGAGAGCGACCTGATTGCGCTGCGCGAGCGCGAACATCAGTTCCGGCTCAAGACTACCTTCGATGTGCAAATGCAACTCGACTTTGGGCAGACCTTCGATGAATGAATCCAGCATGGCGTTTTACCTTTACAGTTTGGGCGTTTGCTCCTTTGCGGAGGCTGTTTTGCATTGTGCACGCGCATAATCATATAGCGCGCGGTGCTTTTGCAGCCAAGGAATCTTTGCCGCTTTTTCCGGACTGATCAGAACAGGACCGCGCGAGTCTTCATCCGCTGAGAATTCTCCCGGTTTCACTTCAGTTGCGTGATACATGATCTGGTAGCTTTCCGGATAAGGATATTTATAGCCGGGAGGTTTCGGGCCTTTCAGAGTGATTTTCTGGTATCCCAGCATGCGGACGGCGCCGAGCGTCGCGCCGGTTTCTTCTTTTGTTTCCCGCCGCATGGCGGCTTCCGGTGTTTCGCCGGAGTCGATATGTCCGCCGGGAATATCAACGCCGCGGTCAAGATCTGCCATGAGCAGGGCATCGCCCTCAAAGGCAAAAACATACGCCGAAGTGCAAAGCGCGGGCGGCGGCATTTCACGTGAAACAATGAAACTGACTTTATTCGGCTGCGGAAGCCATGCGACGTTTTTTTCAGTCTGCAGGATCTTCATAAGTGGAGCCTTAACTTTACATAGCAATTTATACAAGCGTAATCTATTGGCAAGGCGTTTACACGACTATAATATGTTCAAAATATTCTCGCAAGCACAGGAACGCGATGGGCGACACCATAAAATTTATGCTTAATGATCAGATGCGCGCCGTTTCCGGCCTGTCGCCGACTACGACGATTTTGCAGTATCTCCGTCTGCAGGAACGGCTGACCGGCACGAAAGAGGGCTGCGCCGAGGGCGACTGCGGCGCCTGCACGGTGATTATCGGCGAGCTCGAAAACGGCAAGATGGAATACGAGGCGATCAACGCCTGCATCGTTTTCCTGCCGACGCTCGACGGGCGGCGCCTGATCACGGTTGAAAACCTCGGCATGAACGCGGTGCAAAAAGCGATGGTGGAATGCCACGGCTCGCAGTGCGGCTTTTGCACACCGGGCTTCGTGATGTCTCTGACCGCTTGCATGCATAATCATGGCAATGCGAACGACGAGAACATTCAGGACGCCATTTCCGGCAATCTCTGCCGCTGCACGGGCTACCGCCCCATTCTCGATGCCGCGCGGCGGGCGAACACGGAGAAAGAGCGGTATTTAAAAACGGATGTGGCGACGCTGGAAGGTTTGCGGCGCGAAACCATGTTCTCATACGAACACGCCGGGCAAAAATTCTTCTCGCCGCGCACGGTGGAAGAACTGGCAGATGTCACCGCGCAATATCCCGACGCGACGCTGCTCGGCGGCGGCACGGATGTCGGCTTGTGGGTGACCAAGAAACACCGCACGCTCGAAACCGTCATCTACACCGGCAACGTCGCCGCTTTGCGCGAGATCAAGCAGACGGATGCGGGGTTGGAGATCGGCGGCGCGGTGAGCTACGCGCACGCTTTTGAAAGCCTTGCGGCCTATGATCCGTCCATGGGAGTTTTGCTGCGCCGTTTCGCGAGCGTTCAGATTCGCAACCTCGGCACGGTCGGCGGCAACATCGCCAACGGCTCGCCCATCGGCGACGGCCCGCCGCCGTTAATCGCGCTCGGCGCGAAACTGGTGCTACGCTCCAAATCCTGCACGCGCCAGCTACCGTTGGAAGACTTCTTCATCGCCTACGGCAAGCAGGCGTGTGAAAAGGGCGGGTTTGTCGAGAAGATCATCATTCCACCCAAAGCCAAAAACGTATTGTTCAAGGTTTACAAGATTTCCAAACGCTTCGATCAGGATATCTCCGCAGTCTGCGCGGCTTTTGCGATCGAGCTGGACGACGATAAGGTGGCCTCCGCCCGCATCGCCTTCGGAGGCATGGCAGGTACGCCCAAACGCGCGGCGCACACGGAAAAAGCTTTGACAGGCAAGCCGTGGAACGAGGAGACCGTTCGCAACGTGATGTCCGCGCTTGAAAACGATTACCAGCCGATGACCGATATGCGCGCCACGGCGGGTTATCGCATGCAGGTCGCGCAAAATCTGCTGATCCGCTGCTTCATCGAAACCACGCAGCCTGAAACCGAAACGGGGGTGTATGGATATGGCTCCTAATCGCGCCTATTTGTCATCCTTTCCCCTTTCGTCATCCCTGCTTTCGCGGGAATGACGTGGTGAACGCTATGAAAGAAAATGAAAAGTCACGGTTGGAAAAATATGTCGGCAGACCTCTTGGGGTAATATGTGTGGCGGCATGGTGGATTCAGGCAGGGATGCAAATGAACTCTGCTGATTATCCCTTGCGTGCCAATGTAAGCAGAGGACAAGTTGTTCCATTTCAAATTAAAGGAAAAATCGTTTACTTAACTAAAATCCAGTATGAAACTATACATTGGCTTTTTTGGGTAAGCATTGTTTCCTTCGCGGTTCTTTTTGTGGTGTGGGCTGTAGATAAGCAGATAAAAACGAAGAAGAGTAAAAACTGAAAGTTTTTGTATGAGCATAACAGCTAAAAAATCCATGGGCTCACCCTTGCCGCACGACAGCGCGGAGATGCACGTGAGCGGCGGCGCGACCTATACGGACGATATCCGCGAACCAGCGGGTTGCCTGCAGGCCTATATTTTGCAAAGCCCGCACGCCCACGCGAAAATTAAAAAAATCGACGTTTCCGGCTGCTGCATCGCGGGCGTGCACGCGGTGGTGACGGCGAAGGATATTCCGGGCGAGAACGAAGTCGCGCCGGTGCCGATTTATCCGGGCGATCCGCTTTTCGCGAAGGATGAAGTCATGTTCGCGGGACAGTCGGTGCTTGCCGTTGCGGCGGATACGATAGAAATCGCCCGCACAGCCGCGCACAAAGCCGTGGTGGAATACGAGGTTCTGCCCGCCATTCTCGATGTGCAAACGGCAGTGAAGGAAAAATCTTTCGTCGGCGATCCGTATGTGATGCGGATCGGCGACGCCGCGGCGGGCATTGAAAAATCCGCGCATGTTCTGGAAGGCGCATTCGACATCGGCGGACAGGAGCATTTTTACCTCGAAGGGCAGGTCGCGCTCGTCACGCCGCTCGAAAATGGCGAGATGCATTGTTATTCTTCGACGCAGCATCCGACGGAGGTGCAGCATCTGATCGCCAAGGTGCTCGGTCTCGCCGATCACGCGGTGACGGTAGATATGCGCCGCATGGGCGGCGGCTTCGGCGGCAAGGAAAGTCAGGCGTCATTGTTCGCCTGCGCGGCGGCGCTGCTGGCGCGGAAAACGGGGCGTCCGGTAAAATTGCGCGTCGACCGCGATGACGACATGATTATGACGGGCAAACGGCACGATTTGCACTGTACTTATAAAGTCGGCTTCGACGACAACGGCCTGATCGGCGGCATCGAGATGACGCATATGGTCAACTGCGGTTATTCGGCGGATTTGTCGAACGCCGTCGCCGATCGCGCGATGTTCCATGCCGACAACGCCTATTTTCTCGGCAATGCCAAAGTGACCAGCTACCGCTGCAAAACCAACAAGGTTTCCAACACCGCCTTCCGCGGTTTCGGCGGGCCGCAAGGCTTGCTTCTGATCGAATATATCGTCGATGAAATCGCCCGCAAGCTCGGCAAAGATCCGCTCGACGTGCGCAAGGCCAACCTCTACGATCCCAAAGGCAAGCTTGGCAAACGCTGCATCACGCATTATCACATGACGGTCGAGGACAGCATCACGCACGAGCTTTTCGCGCAACTGGAAAAATCCGGCGATTACGCCAAGCGCGTGCAAGAGGTGCGGAATTTCAACGCCAGAAGCAAAATCCTCAAAAAAGGCATCGCCTTCACGCCGGTGAAGTTCGGCATCAGTTTCACGCTCACCATGCTCAATCAGGCGGGCGCGCTCGTGCATGTCTATAAAGACGGCAGCGTGCAGGTCAACCACGGCGGCACGGAGATGGGGCAGGGGCTGCACACCAAAGTCTGCCAGATCGTCGCGGATACCTTCGGCATTCCGCTCGACCTCGTCAAAATCACCGCGACCAGCACCGGCAAGGTGCCGAACACCTCGGCGACCGCGGCGTCCAGCGGCGCGGACATGAACGGCAAGGCGGCGCAAGCGGCGGCGCTGATCATCAAGGGACGGCTGGAGAAGTTCGACGCAGGACGCAACCTGCCGTGGAAAGAACTGGTGATGGCGGCCTATGGAGAGCGGATTTCACTCTCCTCAACGGGTTTTTACAAAACGCCGAAGATCGACTGGGACAGGCCGGCGGCGAAAGGCCGTCCGTTCTATTATTTCGCCTATGGCGCGGCGATCGCGGAAGTGATCATCGACACGCTGACGGGCGAGAGCAATATCCTTCGCGCCGATATCCTCCACGACGTCGGCCGCTCCATAAATCCCGCCGTGGATATCGGGCAGATCGAAGGCGGCTTCGTGCAGGGCGCGGGCTGGCTGACGTCGGAAGAATTGTGGTGGGACGACAAGGGCGTCATCAAAACCCACGCGCCCAGCACATACAAGATCCCGACAGGCCGCGATATCCCCAAAGATTTCCGCGTCGCGCTTTATGACGGCATCAATCAGGAAGATACGATTTACAATTCCAAAGCCGTCGGCGAGCCGCCGCTGATGCTTGCGACGGCGGCGTTTCTGGCGCTGAAAGATGCGGCATTGTCGGTGAACCCCAACGGCCATCTCGACGCGCCCGCCACGCCCGAGCGCATTCTAAAGGCGGTGACGGGATGAGGGATTGGCTCGATGTATTGACCGACCTTCGCGCGAGCGAAACGCCCTGCGTGCTGATTACGGTCACGGAAGCCAAAGGCTCGACGCCACGCGAGGCGGGGACGAAGATGGTCGTCACGGCGGAAAAGCAGTTCGGCACCATCGGCGGCGGCAATCTCGAGTTTGAATCGGTAGAAGCGGCGCGGAAATTGCTGGTCTCCGCAACCGGCGGCACGCAGACGAAAGATTATCCGCTCGGGCCTGCGCTGGCGCAATGCTGCGGCGGGCATGTGACGGTGCTTCTCGAGCCGTTCGTTACGCAGCGCAAAAAAATCCTCCTTTTCGGCGCGGGCCATGTCGGGCGCGAAGTGGTGAAGGTGCTGGAAGGTTTGCCGGTCAATATCACATGGGTGGATGAACGCGCGGATGAATTCCCCGAAACCATCCCGCAGAATTGCAGGAAAATCGTCACTACCCGCCTGACGGATAAAATAAAAGACGCGACCGAGAACACTTACATCATCGTGATGACCCACGATCACGGGCTGGATTTCGAGATCGTCAAGGCCGCGCTGGAACACGGCGCATTCGCCTATCTTGGGCTGATCGGCTCGAAAACCAAGTCGGCGAGGTTCAGAAAACGCCTGCAGGCGCTGAAGCTGGATACGCAAAAGCTGGTTTGTCCGATCGGCATCAGGGGCGTCTCAGGAAAACACCCGCGCGAAATCGCCATTGCGTTCGCGGCGGAATTGCTGACGCTGGGGCTCACGCCCTGCATGGAAGAACAAGAAGAAAAGGAGAGTGCGGCATGAAATACGGTTTAAAAGTCGAAGCGGAAAAAGTTCCCGATCAGGAGCGCGTTTTTACGCCCGAGGCGTTGGAGTTCATCCTCGAGCTGGAGGATTATTTCGGCCACCGCCGCCGCGAACTGATGAAAGAGCGCGTGAAAAGGCAGGAAGAGCTGGACAAAACAGGCAGGCTTGATTTTCCGCCCGAAACGGCGAATATCCGCTCCGCGGCATGGTCGGTGCGCGCGATACCTGATGACTTGCTCGATCGCCGGGTGGAGATCACCGGCCCCGTCGACCGCAAGATGATCATCAACGCGCTGAACTCGGGCGCGAACGTCTTCATGGCGGACTTCGAGGATTCCAGCACGCCGACGTGGACGAACCTGATCAATGGGCAGATCAACCTGATGGACGCCAACACCCGCCGCATCAATTATATCGACCCTGCCACGCACAAGGAATACAAGCTGGGCGACAAAACCGCTGTGCTGATGGTGCGTCCGCGCGGGTTGCATATGGAGGAAAAGCATTTGCTGATGGAGGGCGAGCCGCTTTCCGCGTCGTTTTTCGATTTCGGGTTGTATCTGTTCCATAACCGCAAGAAGCCATATTTCTACCTGCCGAAGATGGAGAGCTATCACGAGGCGAAACTGTGGAGCGACGTCATCACGCACGCTGAGGATGCGCTGAACCTGCCGCGTGGCACGGTGCGCGTGACGGTGCTGATAGAGACGATCACTGCCGCCTTCCAGATGGATGAAATTCTGTCTGTCCTGCGCGAGCATATCGTCGGACTCAACTGCGGCCGGTGGGATTATATCTTCAATTTCATCAAGCGTTTTTCGGCGCATAAATCTTTTGTGTTGCCCGACCGCGACAGTGTGACGATGATGTCGCACTTTTTGCGTTCCTACAGCCAGCTCTTGATCAAAACCTGCCACAAACGCAAGGCCTTCGCGATGGGCGGCATGGCGGCGCAAATCCCGATCAAGAATGACGAAGCCGCGAACAAGCTGGCGATGGAAAAGGTCGGCGCGGACAAAAAACGCGAGGCGGAAGACGGGCATGATGGCACATGGGTCGCGCATCCGGGGCTGGTGGCCGTGGCGCAGACCATCTTCGACAAATACATGCCAATGGCCAACCAGCTCGACAAAAAGCGCGAGGATGTCAACGTGATGGCGGCGGACCTGCTGACCGTGCCGAAAGGCGATATCACCGAGGCGGGCGTGCGCAAAAACATCAACATAGGCATTTTGTATTTGCGTGCATGGCTCGGCGGCAACGGCTGCGTGCCGCTTTATAATTTGATGGAAGACGCGGCGACGGCGGAGATCTCCCGCACGCAGCTCTGGCAGTGGCGGCATCACAAGGTTGCGATGCGCGACGGCCGCGTGTTGGACGACGCGCTCATGCATGAAATGATGAAAGAAGAAACGATGAAGCTGGTCGGCGAATTTGGCCGCGACAAGCATCTGCATGACGCTTCACTCCTGTTCCGCGACATGGTGATGGCGCAAAAGCTCGACGAATTCCTCACCACCAAGGCTTACGAAATGGTTCTAGCCTACGAAAAGGAACCGGCAAGCAAGGCGAGGCAGGCGTGATCATCGACTACGCCGCATGGCTTAATCTCGTTCTCCGCTGGCTGCATGTGATCACGGGCATTGCGTGGATCGGCGCGTCGTTCTATTTCGTATGGCTGGACAACAGCCTGACCGCGCCCTCGGCGGCGGAGAAGAAGGAAGGCGTCACCGGCGAGCTCTGGGCCGTGCACGGCGGCGGGTTTTACAATCCCAAAAAATACGCCGTCGCGCCGGCGCATATGCCGAAGCACCTGCACTGGTTCAAATGGGAAGCCTATTTCACGTGGATCAGCGGATTTTCTCTGCTATGTCTGATGTATTATTATAACGCGAACCTCTACCTGATCGACCCGTCGAAAATGGCGCTGACGCCGTTTCAGGCGACGTTCATCGGCCTTTCGTTCATCTTCGGCGGCTGGGTTTTCTATGACGAGCTGTGCCGCTCGCACATCGGGCAAAACAACAGACTGTTCGGTTGCGTATGGTTTTTATCGGTGACGGCGGGAGCTTATGCGTTGTGCCATATTTTCTCCGGTCGCGGCGCGTTTATCCACGTCGGCGCGATGCTCGGCACGGTGATGGTGGCGAACGTTTTCCGCATCATCATCCCCAACCAGAAAAAAGTCGTCGCCGCGTTGCTGGCGGGCGAAACGCCCGACCCGCGTCTTGGCGCCGAAGCCAAGCAACGTTCGGTGCATAACAACTATATGACTTTGCCGGTGCTGTTGGTGATGATCAGCAACCATTACCCGATGCTCTACAGCGTGCCGCACAACTGGCTGGTGCTCGCGGGGCTGGCGGCGGCGGCCTGGCCGATCCGGCAGTTTTTCAATCTCAAACACAAGGGCGACGTCAATTACTGGTATCCGGTCGCGGGCGCGCTCGGCATCGTCATCGTCGCGATGTTCGTCTCCGCGCAGGGCAGCAACCCAGTTTCCGCCATCAAAGGCGCGGTTTCGCCCGAAGAAGTGAGGCTGATCGTCCGCGAGCGATGCAGCGCCTGCCACAGCGACATGCCGACCGAAGCGGGATTTACCACGGCGCCGAAAGGCATTGAATTCGACACCATGACGGAGATCAAAAAATATGCGCCGCTGATCATGATGCAGGCGGTCGACCACGACACCATGCCCCTCGGCAACGCCACGCACATGACGAAAGAGGAACGCGCGGAGCTGGGCGAAGGGTTGAAAGCGTTGACAAATTAGCCATAATCCAAACGCGGTACAAAAGAGAAACATCCTTTCTCTAAAGCACGGCGTATGCTAGAAATAAGTCAGTAAAATCAATAAAAAGAGGCGTTACGCCATGGCCGGTCATTCCCAGTTCAAAAACATCATGCATCGCAAGGGTGCGCAGGATAAAAAGAAAGCCAAAATTTTCAATAAGCTGGCGCGCGAAATTACAGTGGCAGCGAAGTCAGGACAGCCGGATCCGGACGCCAACCCGCGCCTGCGCAACGCCATTCTCGAGGCGCGGAAAAACAACATGGCCAATGACCGGATCAAAAGAGCGATCGAGCAGGGTAGCCCCAACAGCTCAGATGCCTCGAATTATGAAGAAATCCGCTACGAAGGCTACGGCCCCGGCGGCGTGGCCGTCATTGTTGAGGCGCTGACCGACAATCGCAACCGCACGGCGGGCGATGTTCGCACTGCTTTCGCCAAAAACGGCGGCACGCTGGGCGAGACGAATTCGGTCAGCTTCATGTTCGCGCGGGTCGGGTCGATCACCTTTGCCGCGAGCGTCGCGGCGGACGATAAAATGTTCGAAGCCGCGGTCGAGGCTGGGGCGGACAACGTCGAATCCTCCGGCGATACGCACGAAGTCACCACCCAGCCGGCGGATTTCATCGCCGTCAAGGAGGCGCTCGAGGCGAAATTCGGCGCAGCGCAGGAGAGCGGCATCGTCTGGAAGCCGAACAACACCGTCGCCGTCACGCCCGATCAGGCGAAGAGCCTGATCTTGATGATCGAAATGCTCGAAGACAGCGACGACGTGCAAAACGTTTTCGCCAACTTTGAAATGGACGACGGCGTGATGGCGCAGTTGATGGCATCATGACCGTTTCCGAATTCTGGATGGTGGCCGCCAACATCGCGCTTGCGCTTTCCGCGCCCTATGCCGTCGCGCTTTTCATGTACGAACAGAGCATGGGCAAAAAGGTCAAGAACGAGGAAATGTACCAGAAGCTCTCGGAGGAATACGCGAAGTTCAACGATCTGCTGATCCGCAATTCCGACCTGCGCTTGCGCACCAATCCTGTTCCCGACGCGGACCTTACGCCCGAACAAAAAGAACGCAAAAAAAACATCTACGACTCGCTCGTGTCTCTTTTCGAGCAGGCTTTCATTCTGGTGTACGAACAGAAAATGGACAAGGAAGCGCAACGCCTCTGGTCGACATGGGAGGACTACATGCTCTTCTGGTGCAAGAGGCCTGATTTCCGCGCTTTCCTGCCCGAGTTGCTGCCCGGTGAGGATCCGGATTTCGTCGTTTATCTCCGCAGAATAGCGAAACTGGAGGATTAAACCATGAGGGTTATCGGCATAGATCCGGGGCTTCAGCGCACGGGCTGGGGGTTGATCGACGTGCAGGGCAACAGAATTTCGCACGTCTCCCACGGCGTGATAATGACGAGCGCGAAATCGCCGTCGGCTCGGCGGCTGGCCGATATTTTCGACGGGCTGATGCAACAAATGAAAATCTGGCTGCCGGAAGAGGCTGCTGTCGAGGAAGTGTTCGTGAACAAAAACCCCGCATCGTCGCTTAAATTAGGCCTTGCACGCGGCATTGCGCTCCTCGCGCCGGCGAAGTTCGGCATTCCCGTGTCGGAATATCCCGCCAATCTGGTGAAAAAATCCGTTGTCGGCACGGGGCACGCGGAAAAAGAACAGGTGCAGATGATGATCCGCACGCTGTTGCCCGGCGTCGAGGCCTCGACGGACGCGGCGGATGCGCTCGCCGTCGCCATCTGCCATGCCAATCATAGCGCCAGCCGTTTGAAAATGGGCGGTATCATGAGCGGGGGTGTGCGATGACGGACATGACGCGCTGGCAGGAATTGTTCGCGGCCAAGGCGAAGACGCTTTATCCTGCCGATGACGTCTCGCACGATGTTCTGCACATCGACCGGGTGGTGAAAACCGCCCTGCAACTGGCGCAAGCCGAAGGCGCGGATATCCGTGTGGTCATGCCGGCGGCGTATTTCCATGACTTCGTCAACGTGCCGAAGGACGATCCGCGCCGTAAAATGGCTTCGCGGTTGTCGGCGGATGCGGCGGTCGCTTATTTGCGCGAGGTTGGCTATCCCGAAGAGCAATTGCCCGCCATCCATCATGCCATCGCAGCGCACAGCTTCAGCGCGAATATCGCACCGGAAACAATCGAGGCCAAAGTCGTGCAGGACGCGGACAGACTTGATGCCTTGGGCGCGTTCGGCATTGCGCGTTGTTTTTCCGTTTCCACTTTGCTGAAGAGGCCTTATTACAATGGCGACGACGCCTGGGCGGAGGCGCGTCCGCTGGATGATGGGTGTTTCGCCGTGGACCATTTTCCGGTCAAGCTGTTCAAAATCGCCGGAACGATGCAAACGGACACCGCAAGGCTTGAGGCGAAACGCCGCGCGGATTTCATGAAATCCTATCTTGAACAGATGAAAACGGAAATCTCGGGGGATTTTTCAAGCGGGGTGGCGGCATGATCGCGAAACTTTCAGGTTTGATCGACAGCGTCGGCAGCAACCATGTGATCATCGATGTGGGCGGCGTCGGCTATCTGGTTTACGCCTCCAGCCGCACGCTGGCGAAGATCGGCTCGAAAAAGGGCGTGCCGGTCAGTTTGCTGATCGAGACGATCGTGCGCGAAGACCAGATCACGCTCTATGGATTTGCAGACGCGGCGGAGAAAGAGTGGTTCTTGATTTTGTGCACCGTGCAGGGCGTCGGCGCGAAAGTGGCGCAATCGATACTTGCCGCCGTGCCCGCAGACCGTTTGCCGGTGGTTATCGCCTCGCAAGACAAAACGGCGATCCGCATGGCGGACGGCGTCGGCGAAAAACTGGCCGTGCGCATTATCACCGAATTGAAGGAAAAAGCGGGCAAGATGGCGCTTGGGCTCGCGGCGACGCAGCAGGCGCAATCCGCAACAGGCAAAAAAGACAAGAAGGGCGCGGCACCCGTGGCGGAACTGCCGATCACCGCCAGCAACGATGCCGTCTCCGCGCTGATCAATCTCGGCTATGGCCGTAGTGAGGCTTTCAGCGCCGTCGCCGATGTGTTGCGCGAACGCGGAGACGATCTGCCGCTCGGCGATCTCATTCGTGAAAGTTTGAAGGAGCTCAGCGCATGACGACTGACGCACAAACCCGGCGTGAAACAGCGCCCGATTATCAGCCTGAAAAAGACGGTGACGAGCTTTCCATCCGTCCGCTCTCGATCGACGAATTCATCGGCCAGAAAAAATCCCGCGAGAATTTGAAAGTCTTTATCGAGGCCGCAAAGGCGCGCAACGAGCCGCTGGATCACGTCCTGCTGTTCGGCCCGCCCGGGCTTGGCAAAACGACGCTGGCGCAGATCATCAGCCGCGAGATGAACGCAGGTTTCCGCGCCACTTCCGGCCCGATTATCTCCAAGGCGGGCGATCTTGCCGCCATTCTCACCAATTTGCAGCCGCATGACGTTTTGTTCATCGACGAAATCCACCGCCTCAATGCCGCGGTGGAGGAAATTCTTTATCCCGCGATGGAAGACCGCCAGCTCGACCTGATCATCGGCGAAGGCCCTGCCGCGCGTTCGGTGCGGATCGACCTGCCGCCGTTCACGCTGGTCGGCGCGACGACGCGCTCGGGGTTGATCACGCGCCCTCTGCGCGAGCGTTTCGGCATTCCGTTGCGCTTGGAGTTTTACGCCGCCGAAGAACTGGCGCAAATCGTCTTGCGCGGCTCGAACATCATCGGCATGGACATCACGCCGGAAGGCGCGTTCGAGATTGCGCGACGTTCCCGCGGCACGCCGCGTATCGCGGGCAGGCTCACCAGACGGGTGCGGGATTTCGCCGCCGTGGATAAAGTGAAAAAAGTCGATGCCAAAATCGCCGACGCCGCGCTCTTGAAACTTGAAGTGGACAAGCAGGGGCTGGATTCCATGGACCGCCGCTACATGAATTGCATCGCCGAGAACTACGCGGGCGGGCCTGCGGGCATCGAGACGATTTCCGCCGCGCTCTCCGAGCAGCGTGAC
Source organism: Pseudomonadota bacterium (assembly GCA_021845905.1). Taxonomy (GTDB): domain Bacteria; phylum Pseudomonadota; class Alphaproteobacteria; order Micavibrionales; family UBA2020; genus PALSA-926. The sequence continues at coordinate 106,355 of JAJZVA010000001.1, read as the reverse complement.
GTGCTGGAGGAAACGGTCGAGCCCTATCTGATCCAGTGCGGGCTGATCATCCGTACGCCGCGCGGCCGGATGATCTCCGACAACGGCTATAAATATCTCGGTCTGCCGCCGCCGACCAACGCCAAAGACAGGCAAATGGCGCTGATGGTCGACCTTCCGTCCAGTGAGGATCTGTAACGACGTGACACCGCATGAACTGAAAATCCGCGTATACTATGAAGATACCGACGCCGGCGGCGTGGTCTATCACGCGCGTTATCTCGCTTTCGCAGAACGCGGGCGGACGGAAATGCTGCGCGCGGCGGGATTCGAACACGCGCCGTTGCTCAGTGAAGGAGGCATCGCCTTCGCCGTGGTCGCGGCCGATCTGCAATATAAAGCGCCTGCAAAGCTGGATGACGAACTGACTATAAAGTCGGAGATCGTCAGGCTTGGCGGCGCGAGTATGGAAATCAAACAGGGTATTTTTTGCGCTGACAGGTTGCTGACAGAAATCAAGGTTACGCTTGTTTGTGTTGATAGCGCGTTCAAAGCTGTTAGATTGCCGCAAGAGATGAGAAAAATATACGACTCAAAAGTCTAGGGAGAAGAACATATGGTTGCTTTACCGGTTGCAGGCGCGGATTCCGTGGTGCTTGCGGGTTCGCACGCGGTGCACGATCTTTCGATCTGGGGGCTGTTTTTGCAGGCCGACCTGATCGTGAAGTGCATTTTGCTGATCCTCGTTTCGGCGTCGATCTGGAGCTGGGCGATCATCTTCGACAAATGGGCGACCTTCAAAAGCCTCAATGCCAAGGCCAACAAATTCGAAAACTCCTTCTGGTCGGGCGAGGCGCTGGAAAAGCTTTACAAGCGCATTCAGGCCAAGCCGGGCGATCCGATGGCGCGCACCTTCTGCGCTGGCATGAACGAATGGAATTTGACGGTTGAGAGCGGCGCCGCGGGCGACCTGCGCGCCGGATTGCAGCAGCGCATCGACCGCGCGATGGCGACTTCGATCAACCGCGAAGTGAACCTGCTTGAAAAATACATGACCTTCCTCGGCACGGTCGGTTCGACGGCGCCGTTCGTCGGCCTGTTCGGCACGGTTTGGGGCATCATGAACAGCTTTTCGGCGATCGCGGGCGCGCAGAACACCAGCCTTGCCGTCGTCGCTCCGGGCATCGCGGAAGCTTTGTTCGCGACGGCGCTCGGCCTTGTCGCCGCCATTCCGGCGGTGGTGGCTTACAACAAATTTTCCACCGATCTCGGCAGGTATGGCGACCGCCTCGAGGCTTTTTCCGCCGAATTCGGCTCGATTTTAAGCCGTCATCTTGAGGCGCAAGGAAAAAGATAATGGGGGTCAAGCTCGAAAGAAGCCGCCGCGGCGGACGCCGCCCCCACAGGGTGATGGCGGAGATCAACGTCACGCCGCTTGTGGACGTGATGCTGGTTTTGCTGGTGATCTTCATGATCACGGCGCCGCTTTTGACGACCGGTGTGAACATCAATCTGCCCAAGGCGCACGCCCGCGCGCTCAGCAAGCCGGATGACACGCCGCTGGAAATTTTTATCGACGCGCATGACCATATTTATATCGGGCGGACGCGCATGACGGCGGATGAACTGAAAGCGAAGCTGACGGCCATCGCGCAGCAGAAACCGGACAAGCGGATTTATATCCGTGCCGACCATCACTTGACTTACGGGCAGGTCATGCGCGTCATGGCGATAGCCGGGACGTCCGGTTTTACCAAAATCGCGCTCGTGACGGATCCGCTCGCCTCTGAAGATTCATCTGCGCAAGCGCGATAACGGAGGATGACGACGCATGCGGCGCGCATCGATATACGGCTCCATAATCTTTCACGCGATGATTTTGCTGATTGCGATCATCGGCTTGCCGCTGTTGCCGTCCGTGGTGCCGGACATGCCGCCACCGATCACAGTGGATCTCGTCAGCATCGCCAAACAAACGCGGACGAATAGATTCGCGCCTGTGCCCGCCGTGCGCAAGACAAAACAGGAAAAGCCGCCGCCAAAGCATCCAACGCCGGCGCCGACCAACATGTCGTCGAAAGCGGTGACGCCGACGATAGCGCCGCCACTGCCGCAGGACCGTCCGCCGGAAAAAACGGTGGTCATAGACAAGAACGCCTTGCCGAAAAAAGTGAAGAAAAAGGACACGGCGAAGGTCGTCAAGAAAGAGCAGCAGCAGGATTTCGCCGCCGTCTTGCGTAATCTCGAGGACAGCACGCCAAAGCAGGTGCAAAAAGCCGGGCAAAACGCGCCTTTGGGCGAGCGCATGACGATGAGCGAGGAAGACGCGTTGCGCTCGCAGCTGGAAAGTTGCTGGAACGTGCCGATCGGCGCAAAAGGCATTCAGAATATGTCAGTGAGTATTTTTATGGTTATAAACCAGAACCGCACATTGCAGTCGGCGCGCATCGTCGATACGGCGCGCTATAATTCCGACGCGGTTTTTCGTTCGGTGGCGGACAGCGCGATGCGGGCTGTGCGCAACCCAAAATGCTCGCCTTTTGATCTTCCGCCTGATAAGTATAGTATCTGGAATACGATGACAGTGACTTTCAACCCGAAGGATATGTTCCAATGACACTCCGCAAACACGTTCTGGCGGTTTTGGCCGTTTTTGTTTTTCTTGGCGCAGGCGTAATGCCCGCGCGCGCAGATCTCAAAATCGACGTGACGCGCGGAGAGGTCAAGCCGTTGCCGATCGCCATCCCGGACTTTTCCGGGAGCGTCGCGGGCCAGCCGACGCTGGGGCAGGACCTTGTCAAGGTGATCTCGAACGATCTGGACGGCTCGGGCCTGTTCAAGACGCTGGATCAGAAATCCTTCCTGCAGAACACGAGCGAGGCGGCGACAAATCCTGACTTCAAGTCATGGGGCTCGATCGGCGCGCAGGCGCTCGTGACCGGCACCATCAGCACCACCGGCAACAACCGCACGCGCGTCGAATTCCGCCTGTGGGACGTTGAGGCGCAACAGCAGCTCGTCGGCATGGCCTATATGACGACGCCGACCAACTGGCGGCGCATCGGCCATATCATCGCCGACACGATTTACAAGCGCATCACCGGCGAGCAGGGGTATTTCGACAGCCGCATCGTCTATGTCGCAGAGACGGGGCCTTACGGTCACCGCACGCGCCGCCTCGCGATCATGGATCAGGACGGCGCCAACGTCCATTATCTCACCGACGGCAGCGCGATGGTGCTGACGCCGCGCTTCTCGCCGACGGAACAGCAGATCACGTATATGGCATATTATCACAACAAGCCGCGCGTCTACCTTTATGATATCGATTCCGGACGGCAGGAGGTCTTGGGCGATTTTCCGGGCATGACGTTCGCGCCGCGCTTTTCTCCGGACGGCAACAAGGTCGTCATGAGCCTTTCGGACAACAACGGCAACAGCGACATCTACACCATGGACCTGCGCAATCACGGGGTCGCGCGCCTGACGCATGGGGATTCGATCAGCACCAGCCCGTCTTATTCTCCGGACGGGAAATATATCGCGTTTGAATCCGACCGTAGCGGCTCGCAACAGATATACGTCATGAATTCCGATGGCTCCGGCGCGCACCGCATCACTTTCGGCACGGGGCGCTACGCGTCTCCGGTCTGGTCGCCGCGCGGCGACTACATCGCGTTCACCCGCATCTATAAAAACGAATTCTATATCGGCGTCATCCATCCCGATGGCAGCGGCGAACGGCTTATCGCCAAGGGGTTCGACGTTGAAGGGCCGACCTGGTCGCCGAACGGGCGCGTGCTGTGCTTTTTCAAGGTCGTCGCGACAGGCGCGCATGGAGACGGACGTTCGTCGCGTCTCTACACGATCGATTTGACAGGGTTCAACGAACATGAGATTCCGACGCCGACGGATGCGTCCGACCCAGCCTGGTCGCCGCTTAACCCTTAATAATTTTCATATCGTTAAAAATGACTTGAAATGGCGATAAAAGCCGTTTCAAAAAAGGAGTATTTTTATTACAAATAATACTCCGGTGAAATGTGAGGATGACAGCGATGACCGACAGCAAAAACCCGATGAGCGAGACAGAGAAAAAATACTATGCGGATTGGGAAAAATCGGGTGTTTTCTCAGCCGACGTAAAGAGCAACAAAGCGCCTTATTGCATCCCCATGCCGCCGCCGAACGTCACCGGCAGTCTGCACATGGGGCATGCGCTCAACATGACCTTGCAGGACATTCTCAGCCGTTATGAGCGTATGAAGGGCAAGGACGTTCTCTGGCAACCGGGCACGGATCACGCCGGCATCGCGACGCAGATGGTGGTCGAACGTCTGCTCGCCAAGGAAGGCAAGTCACGTCACGACCTCGGACGCGAAGGGTTCCTTGATCGCGTGTGGGAATGGAAGAAAGAGTCGGGCGGGATGATTACTTCGCAGCTCCGCCGCCTCGGCGCGACGCCGGACTGGGCGCGCGAGCGCTTCACCATGGATGACGGTTTGAATAAAGCCGTGCGCAAGGTGTTCGTGCAACTTTATAAAGAAGGGCTGATTTACCGCGACAAGCGTCTTGTCAACTGGGACCCGAAACTGCACACCGCCATCTCGGATCTTGAAGTCGAGCAGATCGAAGTCAAGGGCCATATGTGGCATTTCCGCTATCCCATCGAGGGCGACAAAGAGCGGTTTATCGTCATCGCCACGACGCGTCCGGAAACGATGTTCGGCGACACGGCGGTGGCCGTGCATCCGGACGACGCGCGCTATAAAGACCTCGTAGGCAAATTCGCCATCCTGCCGATCGTCGGCAGACCGATCCCCATCGTCGCGGACGAGCACGCCGACCCGGAAAAAGGCACCGGCGCCGTCAAGATCACCCCCGCGCACGACTTCAACGACTTCGAGGTCGGCAAGCGCCATAACCTGCCGATGATTTCCGTTCTCGATAAAGACGCGAAGATGAATGAAAACGCGCCGGAGGAATATCAAGGGCTGGATCGTTTCGAGGCGCGCAAGAAAGTCCTCGTCGAGATGGAAGCGCAGGAGCTGATCGACAAGGTCGAGGACCACGTGCTGCAAATGCCCTACGGCGACCGCTCCGGCGTGGTCATCGAGCCGATGTTGCTCGACCAGTGGTATGTGGACGCCAAGACGCTCGCCCAGCCCGCGATCAAGGCGGTGGAAGACGGACGGACGCAGTTCATCCCCGCCAACTGGACAAAAACCTATTACGACTGGATGCGCAATATCCAGCCATGGTGCGTCAGCCGCCAGATCTGGTGGGGGCATCAAATTCCCGCGTGGTTTGACGACAACGGTAACGTTTTCGTCGCCGAAACCGAAGAGGCAGCACAAAAAGAAGCAGGCGCGGGCGTAAAGCTGACCCGCGATCCCGATGTTTTGGACACGTGGTTTTCCTCAGCGCTGTGGCCGTTCTCGACGCTTGGCTGGCCGGAGCAGGCCGATGCGGTAAAACGTTATTATCCGGCGGAAACGCTGATTACCGGATTTGACATCATCTTCTTCTGGGTCGCGCGGATGATGATGATGGGCATGCACTTCATGGGCGATGTGCCGTTCAAAAAAGTTTACATCCACGCGCTCGTGCGCGACGAAAAAGGCCAAAAGATGTCGAAGTCGAAAGGAAACGTCATCGATCCGCTCGGGCTGATAGACGAATTCGGCGCGGACTCGCTGCGCTTTACGCTGACCGCGATGGCGGCGCAAGGCCGTGACGTGAAGCTCTCCGCGCAGCGCGTCGAGCACACCCGCAATTTCACCACCAAACTGCGCAACGCCGCGCGCTTCTGCGGCATGAACGGGTGCACGCTCAATCCGTCCTTCAAGCCGGAAAGCGCGCGGAATGTGGTCAATAAATGGATCATCAGCGAGCTGGCCGCGCTGACGGCGGACGTTGCGGTCGCGCTTGATGCCTATCGCTTCAACGACGCGGCCTCGCATCTTTATCACTTCACGTATGATTTGTTCTGCGACTGGTACATAGAGTTCACCAAACCCTTGCTGAACGGCGCGGACGAAGCCCTCAAAACCGAAGTGCGCGAAACCACCGGTTGGGTGCTGGATACGCTGTTGCAGCTGCTCAACCCCGTCATGCCGTTCGTGACCGAGGAGTTGCATGCGAAGCTGCTTGGTCGTGAAGAGCCGTCGGCGGACAAAGCCGACTGGCTGATGATGAAACGGTGGCCCAAACTGGACGCGAACGTTATCCATAAAGACGCGCAGGAAGAGATGAACTGGGTCATCCGCCTGATCTCCGGCATCCGCAGCGTCCGTTCCGACATGAACGTGCCCGCCGCCGCTAAAATCAAGATGTTGCTCAAGGGCGCGAACGCAGCCAACAAGCAGCGTCTCGCATCCTACAACGACATCGTCTGTCGTCTCGCACGGCTTGAGAGCGCCGTCACATCCGAAAGTCCGGCGCAAAAGGGCTCAATCCAGATCGTGCTCGATGAAGCCAACATTATCCTGCCGATAGCGGACGTTGTTGATATTGAGCAGGAACGTATACGTCTCAACAAAGAAATTGAAAAAGTCTCGCAGAGTATTGAAAAGATTGACAAGATGCTCTCCAACCCCGGATTCCTCGCCAAAGCGCCGGAAGAGGTGGTCGAGGCGCAAAAAGAAACCATGCGCGACGCAGAAAACGTTCGGCAGAAACTCAAACAGGCGCTGAAGCAGATCGAGGCGGCGTGAGATTTTATCAGACGCGCTCGCGCAAAGCCTGAATAACGGGCGAGTCCTTCTCGACCTTGAGATGCACGTCCCGTTGCGGGAAGGGAAGTTCGACCTTGTGCTCTTTGAAGAGATCCCATATCCGGTAGTAGGTTTCGCTCATGACGTTCGCCACGCCATCCGACGGGTCGCTGATCCAGACGAGCAGTAAATGGTTGACCGTGCTGTCGCCGAACCCCGTCATGTAGCAGACAGGCTCAGGATCCTTGAGGATGCGCCGGTTTTCCGTTACCGACTGCAAAAGAAGCTTTCTCACCAGCGCCATGTCGGCGGCGTAGGAAACGCCCACGGGAATGCGGATCCGGACTTTTTTGTTCGTGTAGGACCAGTTTTCCACGGTCTGCGTGATAAGATTTTCATTCGGGATCAGGTGCTCCTTGCCGTCGCGCGTGAGGACGGAGACATGGCGCGCGCCAAGAGAGTTCACCCAGCCGAACGTGTCGCCGACGCTGATCACGTCGCCGGGCTTGATGGATTTATCGAGCAGCAGGATGATGCCGCTCATCAGGTTGGAGAACACCTTTTGCAGGCCGAAGCCGATGCCGAGGCCGAGCGCGCCGCTGAACATCGTCAGCGTCGTCAGGTCTATGCCGACGATATCCATGCCGACGATGATCCCGACGGCGTAAAGAAAAATATTGGAAAGCTTAAAAAACAGCACACGTTGCGACGGGGTCAGTCCGTCGGCGCGCTGGAAAATGCGCTGCAGTAGCGTTGAAAGGAATTTGACCGTCCATAACAGAATGGAAAAGGCAAACAGGCTTTTCACAACCAGCAACAGCGAAAGCCTGAAGTTCCCGACCGTAACGGCTGTTTTGCCCATGATCTCGGTGACCCGCCCGAGCCAGCCGACGATGTTCAGCGCGGCCATGCACCAGAGAACGACGGCGAAAATGCGCGACCAGAAAAGGCTTTTGATAATGTTGGAGGTGAGGCGTATGACGGCCCAGGCCGTGGAAAGGCTTGCGGCCGTTCTTAAAATGTAGAAGGGCAGTTTCGCGTTGCGGATGGCGATCGCAGCGAACCAGAGAAGCACGACGAGGAAAATCAGGAAGAATATTTCCTTGTATGATTCGTGAAGATAACCGGCATGACGCTGGTTGGGCTTTTTCAGGCGCGTATCCAGCCATCCCGCGCTATGTCCGGCAAGAAACCGCGCGATGAAGAAAATGACGACGGCAATCGATATTTGCAGCAGGGAATCCCATGAGATCACATGCGTGAAAAGCCATTTGGAGATCACGTCAAACCAGTGCCGGAGCCATGGAACATAAGGTTGCAGGTCTTTCATGGGAGCCATTCTAGCATTGCGCGCCGTCCATCGCCAGCCTTTGCAAACCGACTAACCCGGGATAAGGGTGGGTGATGACGAAAGTCGGGATGCGCGCAAGGTAGTCGCGCGAGCGGCCTTTGTTCATGAAGCTTTCCCGAAAGCGGCTGGCCTTGAACCAGTCACCGAGCTTGGTGACGATGCCCCCCGCGATATAGACGCCGCCGAACGCACCGAGGGACAGTGCGACGTTGCCGGCCAGCGTGCCGAGAAGGTCCGCGAAAAGATCCAGCGTTTCAACGCAGACGGGGCAGGATTTTTCGAGGCCGGCGCGCGTGATGTCCGATGGATCCGTCTTTTCAGGCGTGTGTCCATCGAGCGCGCAAATCGCCTGATAGATGTTGACGATGCCCTTGCCGGAGACGAGCCTTTCGGCGGAAACATGATGATATTTTTCGCGTTTCAGCTCGGCGACGATATCCCACTCGCGCTGCGTGTTGATGCACATGGTGACATGGCCGCCTTCGGTCGTGACCGGGATCGCGCGGCCTTGCGCGTCGAACACGACGGCGGCGACGCCAAGGCCGGTGCCTGGACCGATAATGCCGATGGGCGCGTTTTTTTGCGCCGCGCCGTCGCCTATCTGGCGGTAGTCTTCCGGCGAAAGGAGCGGAACGCCGTGCGCGACGGCGGTGAAATCGTTGACGATGCGCAAGGTTTCAAGATTCATGTCGTCTTTGATTTGCTTTTGCGACATGACCCAGGTGTGGTTCGGCATCCTGATCTGGTCGCCAAGAATGGGCGCGGCGACGGCAAAGGCCGCGTGCGCCGCGGTGCGCTTGTGTTTTGCCAGATAGGCTTTCGCGGCTTGCGTCAGGCTGGCGTAATCCGCGCAGGCGAGAACGTCGATATCAGAGACCGTGCCGTCCTTGCCGACGTGGGCGAAGCGGGCATTCGTGCCGCCGATATCGGCGATGAGGCCGTTTCCTTGTGCGCTCACCCCATTTCTCCGAAAAAGCCGCCGAAGGCAGGCAGGCGGAGCTTGTCATGGTCGGAAAGGCCGTAAGGCAGGCCGTGTCCGTCAAGCGCCCTCGTGCCAACCGGCAACGTATAGGTTTCTTCCTTGTTGCCGAGGTTGAAGACGGCGATGAGGCCGTTGCGCGAAAAAGCCAGTATGGGCTCGCGCGGCTCGAAAAAGCCGATGTCGCCGGAGACAAGCGCCTGCTGGTTTTTTCTCCATTTGATGAAGTTGCGGAAGAAACGCAGAGGCGAATTTTCGTCCAATTCCTGCACGTCGACGGCAGCGTCATGATGCTCTTTGACGATAGGCAGCCATGGTTCCGCGCCCGGGCCGGAAAATCCCGCGTTGACCTTGTCTCGCTCCCACGGCATCGGCGTGCGGCAGCCGTCGCGGCCGACATCTTCAGGCCAGGTGAATTTGCTGAAAGGGTCTTGAATTTTTTCGTATGGAATCTTGACGTCGGTCAGCCCGAGTTCCTCTCCCTGATAGACGAATACGGTGCCCCACAGGCTGCACAGCAGGGCCTGGAGCATTTTCACCTGCCTTGCGTCCGTATGTCCCTGCAGGGCCCAACGCGACGCGACTCGCACGACGTCATGATTTGAAAAAGCCCATGTCGGCCAGCTTTGCATGCCTTTTTCACGGAAACTGCCGACCATCTCATGAATGTTGTAGGCGCCGTATTTTTCCGTCAGCAGGGAAAAACTGTAGGCCGTGTGCAGAAGGCCCGGCGCCGTGTATTCGATGCAGCGCGCGATGTTGTTGTCGTCGCCGATCTCCGCCACCGTCATGCGGGCATCATATGAATCGGTGAGGTTGCGAAGACGGCGCAGGAAATCGATGTTTTCCGGCTGCGATTTGTCGTAGAGGTGCCGCTGCATGTCATAGGTGTTTTTAAAGGCCCTGTCCGGCGTGCGTTCGTTTTCCGGCCTTGAGGGGTTGTCGCGCAGGTAGGCGTCCTGAATGCAATGATTGATGACGTCCAGCCTGAAACCGTCCACGCCCTTGTCGAGCCAGAATTTGGCGACGTCGAGCAGGGCGTCCTGCACTTCAGGATTGCGGACGTTGAGATCCGGCTGTTCATTGAGAAATTGATGCAGGTAATACTGCCCGCGCCGCGGGTCGAAGCGCCAGGCCTGCCCGCCGAAGACGGATTGCCAGTTGTTGGGCGGCGTGCCGTCCGGTTTCGCGTCCGCCCAGACGTACCAGTCGGCTTTCGGATTGATTCTGTCCTTGCGGCTTTCAAGAAACCACTGATGCCTGTCGGAGGTATGGTTGAGCACGAGGTCGATGATCAGCTTCAGTCCGCGCGCGCGCATGCCTTCGAGCAGGGCGTCGAAATCCTCCATCGTGCCGAACATCGGATCTATCGCGCGATAATCTTCGACGTCGTAGCCGAAATCGACCATCGGAGATTTGTAAAAAGGCGATACCCACACGCCGTCGACGCCGAGCGATGCGATATAGTCGAGTTTTTCGGTAATTCCGCGCAAATCGCCGATGCCGTCGCCGTTGCTGTCTTTGAAGCTGCGGGGATATATCTGATACAATACGGCGCCGCGCCACCAATCCGTGTTTTTCATGCGTTAAGTCGTGCCAAGTTAGGTTGTTTTGAGCTGAGTGCAATTTGATTGTAATGCCTTAAGATTTTAAGTACGTTTTCCCCTGATTGTCCACGTTAAAATCTGCATAACAATCTGGAAAAAGATGAAAACCCTTACATGCAACGGTCTGCTTTTTGATTATTCAAGAACTGCGATCAACAAAAAGCATATGGCGGCATTGCTGAAGCTGGCGCGGGCACGCGATTTTGAAGGGCGGCGGCAGGCGATGATGTCGGGCGCGAAAATCAACGCCACAAGCGGCTGGGCGGTTTTGCACACGGCACTCAGGGCGAAAAAGAGCGAAAAGATTTATGTGGACGGAAGAAACGTCGTCGCGGACGTGCATGCGGAACTGGCGCGGATGGCGGAATTCTCGGAAAAAATACGCCGCGACAAAAAAATCACCGACATCGTTCATATCGGCATAGGCGGCAGCCTGCTCGGGCCGAAAATGGTCACGCGCGCGCTGGCGGCGCATCACCTGCCGCGTCTCAAGGCGCATTTCGTGTCGGACGATGTCAAAAGCGTGCTGAAAGATTTGTCACCCGCATCGACGTTGTTCGTGATTGTCTCGAAGACATTCACCACGCCCGAAACGCTGGGGCAGGCGGACATCGCCCGGAAGTGGGCGCGGGGGAAAAGCACGTTTGTCGCCGTCACGGCAAATCCCGCGACGGCCGTGAAATGGGGCGTGCCGGAAGGTCGCGTGTTCCGGTTCTGGGACTGGGTCGGCGGGCGCTACAGCACATGGTCTTCCGTCGGCATCACGCCGATGATCATGGCGGGCGCAAAGGCTTTTACCCAATTTCTCGAAGGCGGGCGCAAGGCAGACGAACACTTCAAAAAAACGCCGCTGACCAAGAATATTCCCGTCATGATGGCGCTGATCGGCATGGCACACCGCGAGAAATATCTTGCCTATGCCTCGATTCCTTATCCGCCTCAGTTGGAGTTTTTTCCGGCGTGGTTGCAGCAACTTGACATGGAGAGCAACGGCAAGTCTGTGGAACTGAACGGCAGGCGCGTGAAAGGCGCGACGGGGCCGGTGGTTTTCGGCTGTCTTGGCTACGATGCGCAGCACAGCTTCTTCCAATGGTTGCATCAGGGAACGGACATCGTGCCGGTCGAATTCATCACGTCGGAGGACAGCGAGAACTGCGTCATTCAGGCGGATATCCTGTTCAAGGGGCAACGTGACAAGGCGCATCCGCAGAACAATCTCGAAGGCGGACGTCCGAGCACGCTTTTAAAAGTGAGAGACGTCACGCCGGAAAGCCTCGGCATGCTGATGGCGTTCTATGAGCACAAGATTTTCACGCAGGGCGTTCTCTGGAACATCAACAGTTTCGACCAGTGCGGCGTCGAGATGGGCAAGATCATCAAGAAGAAGCTGCTGGCCGGACGACGCTAGTCACTACTCCATAGTGGGGAAGTGCATGTACATCGACTGTATCCCGACGCGCCCGGGCCCGGTGAAACGGTTGGTGATGAAGCTCATGCCGCCGAAGAGACCGCTGGAAACGCGCTGGATGTTGGTATCCATTTGGACGCTGGCGTCTTTGTAAAGCCAGCCGCCGGGCTCGACTTCGATCTGCTCGCCGGCCGCGAGAGTCTTTTCAAAAACATTGCCGTAGCCGTGCAGCCACAGGATGCCTTCGCCTTCGGTGCAACGGAACTTGTCGATGAAAAATCCTGTGCCGCCGAACATCATCGAGGATATGCCTTTGACGCGGCTGAAGCTGTATTCGACATGGCGCGATGCGGCGAGAAACTGGTGCTCGCGCACGTCGATCTCCATGCCGCGTTCGAGATGCAGGGGCACGATATGCCCGGCGCCGTCGCGGCTGAAGGCGATCATGCCCTGGCCTTGCGCTTCCGTCACGAAAACCTGCAAACCGGCCATCATGCGCTTGAATGCGCCTTTCATGGCTTTCATGCCGATGTTCACGGTAGGCGCCTTCCACAGCATGATGTTATGTTCGAAATAGACCGGCTCGTCCGGCTTGATCTCGATCGTCAGCACTGGAACCAGTTCGCCGTCAAGATGATAGGTGACGTTGGCGAATGTCTCGTTTTGCGCCGACGTCGGCAAAAGCGCCGGTCTGCCCGTCGCTGAAATTTGTTTTGCCGTGGCTTGCGTGGATGTCATGGGAAAACCCCTTAAAAAAATAAACAATACGGCGTTTATTGTAGCGGCGAGGGATTAACAGCGGGTTAATCCCTCGCGCGCCGTTCGGGGGGTAAGGTTTTTAAAAGGCGTTCAGCATGAAGCCCGCGATGCCGGGCACTGATGTTTCCTGCGGCGCGTTGATCGTGCCGAGGTTGCGGATTTGAGTGCTTCCGTCCTTGGCAAAGGACTTGCGCATGGCGGACTGTTGCATCAAATGCCGTTCTCTCTTGTTTTCGTAAAGGGATTTATCGGCGGCATGGTAGGCGGTTTCGTAGGATATATCGCCGGTAAAATATTTGATGCCCATGCTGGTTTTGACGGAGAGCAACTGTTGCTCCCAAAGGAGTTGCACGTTATCCATGACATACCTGATCTCGTTGAGGCAGTTGGCGGATTTTTCCGGGTCGGTGTGGGACAGGAGCAAGGCGAATTCATCTCCGCCCATGCGCGCCGCGGCATCGACGCTGCGGATTTTGCGGCGCAGGGTTTCGGCCACTTTCTTCAGGCAGGCGTCGCCGGCCTGATGGCCGTAGGTATCGTTTATCTCTTTGAACTTGTCGAGATCGAAGAGCACCAGCACGCTGCCCGGCGTGTTGTGGCGGCGGGCGCGTTCCAGCTCCTGCGCGCAGAAGTTTTCGAACCCGCGGCGGTTGAGAAGCCCGGTGACGGAGTCTGTTGCCGCAAGACGTTCCAGCTCATAGATTTTCCTGTCCTGCGCCCGGATGCGGTTTTCCGCCGCTTTGACCTGCGCGTGCGCGTTTTGCAACAAGATGAGTGCGTCTTTATGGCGATGCCATTGGTCGTCTGCCATCAGCGTCCAGATTTGCTGGTCCAGCGTGCGGCTGTCGATGACGATTTCCGAGGATTTGTTTTCAGATGTGGACGTTGTCATGGTCGTTGTCTCCCTTGTGCGTTTGTGAACTGACAGGGAGTGCCATGCGAGAATCATGCCAGATTAGGAAAATAAAAAATATTATTTATTTTCAATGTGTTATATTTAAACTAAGCTTTTATGAAAGGGCGCTTATTGATCTCCGGCACCAGAGATTGCGCCTGCTGGTAGAACTTTATGTCCCATGCCAGACGCGGCGCCGCCAGTTTGAGAATGTCCTGTTTTCCGGCTTTGGCAACATATGCGGGGCCTGGATAAACGGCCAGCTTTTTGGTGATATTTTCCTTCGGCAGGCGTAACGGCGGAAAACCGGTTTTTTTCACAAGCGCCTGAAAGTCATTGTCAAAGCTGTTTTGAAAGCCGACGTAATTGAGCGTCTGGAGGTTTTTGAGCGCCTGCGCCAGCATCTCCTCGAAAGGCGCGTCCGTTGCCGCCGTGCCGATTTGACGTCCTGCCATCTGGCGCACCATCAGGTTGTTGGTGGCGTAAAGCCCGTCCGGATCGTCGCCCGCGCAAAACTCTTCTAACGTCAGGGATTTCAGGCCGCTGAACCATGCTTTCTGAGAGCTGTTCGTCTGTTTGCGCTCGTCGATGTGGTGGATGTAATGATAGAAAGACAGCAACCTTTCGGCTGGATCGCGCAGAAACGTGAATACGAAAGCATCCGGACGCCGTATGGCTTCAAGCGTATGCCAGTCGAAATGGCCCGTGACATACATGGCCGCGTGGGCTTTTTCCAACCCTTCTTCGCTGACTTCGGAATAGTAATCGTCGCCCTTGTACATGTCGATCGGCAGGAAGCGATCAGAGCCGCGGCTTCCGGTGAAACTGGCAAAATACTCGTTCACCGACGATCCGGCTGTTTTGGGAATATGGAGGAATATCGTTTGCGCGGGCTGGCGCTTGACATCCAGCATGCCGCAGGCGGTTTGCAAGCGAAAGACCGCCCTGTGCCAGGCTCTGTAAGCCGTTCTTTTAAACCTTGACGACATGAGATAAACGTCAATCTCCCTTTGACGAAATAGCGAAGTTTTTCAGATTGTATAGCTTAATAATCATATCCGCAAGACAAGGAATGGTTGCGAAAGGTTAACAAGTCAGGCATTCTATAATTCAAGGGTTTCAGACTGCCATTTGTCGCGGATTTTAGGGGGGATTATTTGCCATCGGTTAGGAAACTTGCTTTTGCCTTGTCTTTGACCACGGCGCTATGCATTTTTCCGCGCGCCCATGCGGAGACGATTGCCGATACGGTCAATCTCGCGGTTTCCACCCATCCGCAGATCAGGGAAGGCATGGCGACGGCCTCAGCCGCCAAATTGAACATAGCGGAACAACGCGCGGGTTATTTTCCGGTGCTGTCCGTGCAGACGGAAACCGGGCGCGTCCACAATAACGACCTTACGACCCGCGCGGATACGGCCTCCGGTGGCGCCAGCGCCAGCTGGAAACAGATGGAAACCATTTCCCTGACGCAACCTTTGTTCACCGGATTTAACGTCGAAAACCGCGTCAGCGGCGCACAAGACCGTTTTGCCGCCGCTGAATATGACCTCACCGGAACAAAGCAGGATATCGCGTTGCGCGCCGCCCGCGCGCATCTCAACCTGATGCGGACGGCGACTTTGTATCAACTGGCCCGCAGTTACGAGTCCGATATCGAAAAACGCCGCAAGAATATCGCGCTCATGGTCAAGAACGGCGCGGCGAACGAAGCCGACCTTCTGCAGGCGGACGCTATCTACGCGCAAGCGCAGAATACCCAGCTCGGCTATCAGGACGCCTATCAACAGGCCGAAGCCGATTATATGGAGGTGACCGGAGAAGCGCCCGCATCGGAACTCGAACTGGGCGCGCCGGTTTGGAACGGACTGGTCCCCGCCACGATAGATCAGGCGCTTGCCACAGCCGTGCGGACGAACAGCCATATCCTGTCGGCGGACAAACTTGTCAACGCCGCCATGAGCGACAAGGATGCCGTCAGGTCGGATCTCATGCCGCAGGTCAGCGCCGAAGTCTCTTATACCAAGGATAACGAAAAATACGACCTCGGCGGCTATACAAGCGACGCAGAAGGACTGATCAAGATGGCATGGAGTTTTTCGACGGGCGGCAGCCAGATAGACCGCGTCGACAAATACGGCGATCAGGAACAGGCCGCGATGGACAAGCGCGATGAAATCGTCCGCACGGTCGAACACGACGTGCGCCAGAAATTCACCGCCGTGCAGACGGTGGACCGGCAGTATGCCCTGCTGACCGAGCAGGAAACCGAAAGCGAGACGATCCTCAAGAATTTCCTTGCCCAGTTTCAGGGTGGAAAACAGACGAACCTTCAGATCATTGAAGCGCGCGCCAAGCTTTTCGAAGCGCAGGCGGCGCAGGTCGACGCCAGCTACCGCAGTCTTTTGGCCCGTTTCCAGCTCTTGAACGCGATGGGCGACCTGCGCGAGGCTTTTGAAAATGACACCGCAACCTCAAATGCAACAGCAAAGCCGAAAGGCTGAAGATACGGCGCCGCAAAGCCGCGAAGACAGCCTGCTTGAGGCGCTCGTTTTCGTGACCGGCCATTTCGGGCATACACGCTCTGCCCCCGCATTGCAGGCTGGCTTGCCCGTCGGCAAGGCCGGGATGACGCCCAAGCTTTTTTGTCAGGCGGCGGATCGCGCCGGGTTCAAGGCGCGGATCATCAAGCGCCCGCTTGAGAAAATACCCGCGCAGGTCGCGCCCGTCGTGATCATCACAAAGAAGAAAAAAGCCGTTGTTCTTCTGCAACGCGGCAGCGGCGATGTCTGCGTCACGCTCGATCCCGTGACCAAGGAGGAAAAAAGCGCCAGCCTCAGGGATATCTCGAAGGACTATTCAGGCTATTGCATTTATATCAGGCCCAACCATCAGGGCGATGGCGGTGAAGGCGCGCCTTTGTCCGAGCACTGGTTCTGGGGCAATGTGATCGAAAACAAGGATATCTACATACGCGTGGCCGTCGCGGCGCTGCTGATCAATATCTTCGCGCTCACCAGCCCGATCTTCTCCATGGGGTTTTACGACCGCGTGCTGCCGAACAACGCTTTTTCGACCGGCTGGGTGCTGGTGATCGGCGCGAGTTCGATCTACGTTTTCGATATCCTCATCCGCACGCTGCGCGCCTATTTCATAGACATCGCCGGCCGCCGCTTCGACGTCATCATCGCCCAACGATTGTTCAGCCAGGTGCTCGACATGCGGCTCGGCCATCGACCCGGTTCGACCGGCGCGTTTGCTAATAATCTCAAGGAATTTGACTCCCTGCGCGAGTTTTTCAATTCCGCGACAATGACGGCGCTTGTCGACTTTCCGTTTTCCCTGCTGTTCGTTGTGGCTGTCTGGCTGATCGCGGGATTTGATTTTGCATTGCTGGTTCTGGCTTTTTATGTCGTCGTCCTGCTGACCGGCTACGTCATGCAACTGCCCGTGCGGCGCAAGGTGCATCAGGCGATGAAGACCGGCGAGCAACAGCATGGTTTGCTGGTCGAGGCGCTCGGCAATCTCGAAACGATCAAGGGCGTCGGCGGTGAGGGGCATATCCGCGCCAATTACGCGCATTACGTCGCGCGCGCTTCGGAAGCGGGGCAGCAGTCGCGGTTTTATTCGGGCATGGTGGTCAATTTCTCCATTTTCATTCAGAAGATGTCCGCTGTCATGATCATGCTCGGCGGCATGTTCGCCATCCAGCACCGGACGATGACGGAAGGCGAACTGATGGCCTGCATCATTCTCGGCGCCCGCGCGATCGCGCCCGTCGGGCAGATGGCCTCGCTGATCAACCGCTATCATCAGGCGCGCTCGGCCTACCGCACGCTCGACGGCGTGATGCGCCAGCCGGTCGAACGGCCGCGCGACAAGAAGTTCCTGCATCGCCCGCAGCTTAAAGGGCATTTTCAGTTCCGCGATTTGACGTTCTCCTATCCGCAAGCCGGGCGCCCGGTGCTGCAAAATATCAACATCAATATCAAGCCCGGCGAAAAAGTGGCCGTGGTCGGGCGCATCGGCTCCGGAAAGACCACGCTTGTCAAACTGATGGTCAATTTCTTCGAGCCGTCGTCCGGCACCATTCTGGTGGACGACACGGACATCCGCCAGATAGACCCCGCCGACTTGCGCCGCAATATCGCCTACATGGGGCAGGACACGATGCTGATGAGCGGCACGGTGCGCGAGAATATCGTCATGGGTCGATTGCGCGCCACCGACGAGGAAGTGCTCAAAATAGCCGAGCTGACGGGCGTTCATGATTTCGTCCGCCGCCATCCGATGGGCTACGACGCGCCGGTCGGCGAACGCGGCGACGGGCTTTCCGGCGGGCAACGGCAATCCGTCGCGCTGGCGCGCACGCTCATCATGGATACGCCGGTGATCATCCTTGACGAGCCGACCAACGCCATGGATACGGCGACGGAGAACATGATCCTCAACAACCTCGAGCCTTTCATCAAGGACAAGACCTTCGTTCTGGTGACGCACAAGCCTGCCTTGCTGAAGGTCATCGACAGGTTGATCGTTATGGATAACGGAAAAGTGGTTGCCGACGGGCCGCGCGACGACGTGTTGCAGGCGCTCAACGCCGGCAAAGTCACTGTATCGAAGGATTGAGCGATGGATACGGAAAGCGAAGATCTTGAATTTATGTCAGAGCTTGAAGCGGCGGCGCATCTCAAGCCCAGCCGCGCCGCGCAGACGTTCCTTGTATCCGTCGTGCTTCTTGTCGTCTGGATGTTCGTGTGGATGGCCAACTCGCATATCGACGAGCAGGTGCGCGGCATGGGACAGGTGATGCCGTCCGGCGACGTGCAGGTTGTGCAGAGCCTTGAAGGAGGTATCGTTTCCGCCATTCTCGTGCATGAGGGCGACGTTGTCAAAAAAGGGCAGGTGCTGATGCGCATCGCCGACGTGCAATATGCATCCGAAGGGCAGGGCATCGAGGCGCAGAAAGCGGCGCTTGAGGCGCGCGAGGCGCGGCTACAGGCGGAATCCGCCGGCGAAAAATTCAAAATCCCTTCGGATGTCGCCAAAAACTTTCCCAATATCGCGGCCAACGAGGAAAAGCTTTACCAGTCGCGGCAGGAAGAGCTGGCGACCGCGCTCAACATCATTCAGGATCAGGTGCAGGAAGCGAGCGCAAACCTCGCCGAGGTGCAGGCCAGCATCGCCCAGTTGAAAAAAAGCAAGGTTTTGCTGCAAAAGCAAGTCGATATCGACACGCGGCTTGCGGCGGCGAAAGCCATCCCGGAGATCGAACTCATCAAGGATGAGCGCGCACTGAACGATACCTCGGGAAATCTCGCCAGCGCCTATGACAGCGCCCGGTCGCTGGAGGCGAAACTGCGCGCCGCCAGCAAAAAGAAAAACGAAAAGATAGGCGCGTTCCGCTCCGACGCGCTCGGGCAAATGAACGACACGGAAGCGAAGCTTTCAACGCTGACGGCAAGCTTGCGTTCGGTCAACGACAAGGTCAACCATTCCGAATTGCGTTCTCCTGTCGATGGCGTTGTCCAGCAAGTGAACGTCAAAACCGTCGGCGGCGTCGTCGAACCGGCGCAAAAGCTGGTCGAGATCGTACCTTTGAACGAGAGTCTTGTGATCCGCGCGCGCATCGCTCCCAAGGATGTCGCGTTTCTCCGCCCGGGCCAGAAAGTGAAGGTTCAGATCACCGCCTACGATCCTGAAATCTACGGCACGCTCGCCGGCAAACTGGTCCGTATCAGCCCAAACACCATCGAGGACAGTCAGGGCCATGCCTTCTTCCAGATCGACGTGCGCACGGACAAAAACTACCTCGGCACCAAAAAAGCGCCGTACAGGATATTCTCCGGCATGGTTGCTGAAACGGACGTGATCGTCGGTCGGCGCACGCTGCTCACCTATCTCCTCAAACCGGTTTTGCGCACGAAGGATCGTGCCTTTACGGAGCAGTAGCATGCTCAGCATCGTATCCAACAGGCTGGCGCAGATCGTTCTTCTTCTGACGCTGCTGGCGGGGCTTGTTGCGTTGCGGATGCATGATCCCGCTTTCATTCACCGCTGGCGCCAGCTGACGTTCGACGCTTACAATCGGATGATGCCGCGACAGATGGAATCGCTGCCCGCCGCTTCGCCGATCAAAGGCGTGGCGATCGTCGATATAGACGAAGCATCGTTGCGTCGTTACGGACAGTGGCCCTGGCCGCGCACGCTGGTTGCGAAGATACCGGAGGTTTTGAAAAGCATGGGTGCGAAATCCATCGCTTTCGATATGGTTTTCCCCGAGCATGACAGGACGTCTCCCGCCCGCATCGCCAAAAACCTGCCTCAAACGCCCACATTGCTTCCGGTCGAAAAGAAACTGGAAACATTGCCGGACAATGACGCGCTGTTCGCCAAAACGATCGCCAAGACAGGCAATGTCGTCATCGGTTTCGTCTCCGCCGCCAGCGGGCAGTCGACGCATGGCAGGCCGACGCTCAAAGCGTCTTTTTTTAACGACGGGATAAACCCCGATCCTCAGAAATTTATTTTTACCTATCGTTATTTTACCACTTCCTTGCCCGCCATCGTTGACGCATCCGCGGGCGAGGGAAGTTTCGCGATGAGGCCGGACGGAGACGGCATCGTACGCTCCGTCCCCATGCTCGTCGGTCAGGAACGTCCTGACGGGCAGGTCAGAATGTATCCGTCCTTGTCGCTGGAAGCTTTGCGGGTCGCGTTGCATAAAGGCATTTATTTCGTCAAGAGCTACGGTCAGCGCGTTTCTCAAGGTTACGGCATTCAGAGCATACGCGTGGGAGGATACACCATCCCGACGGATTCCTCCGGAAAGATGCGGGTTTATTACGCGGGACATCGTTATTGGCGACATTTGTATATTCCGGCATGGAAGATATTGCAAGACGACCCTGCGATCGCGAAACTGGTGAAAGACAGGATCATTCTCGTCGGCACATCGGCCATCGGCCTGTTTGATCTGCGCGCCTCGCCGTTGAACGCAAGCCTGCCCGGCGTTGAAGTGCATGCTGAAATGCTCGAGCAAATGCTCGAACACCAATATCTTTACCGCCCGGGATATTTTAAGGGCTTTGAACTGTGCGCGACAGGAGCTATCAGCCTCGGCATCATCTTTCTTTCGCCTTTTATCGGTACCGGTCTTCTGACCCTGATCGTGGCGCTTTTGCTGGGAGGCGGAATCGGCGGCGCGATATATGCCTATGGGCATTATCATCTTTTGTTCGCACCGGTTTATCCGTCTTTGACGGTCATCGTTATTTTCATTGTCTCGTCTGTCCTGAACAATCTGCGCTCTGAATCCGAGCGCAGGGCGATACGCGAGGCTTTCGGCCATTATATCTCGCAGGACCTGCTGGAAGAACTGACGAAAGATCCGGCCAAGCTGAAACTGGGCGGCGAAGTGCGCGAGATTTCCGTGATGTTCACGGATATTCGCAACTTCACCACCATTTCGGAATCCATGGATCCAGCCGACCTCATCCGCATGATGAACGATTTTCTGACGCCGATGACGTCGTGCGTGCTGGAAAACCGCGGCACGGTCGACAAATACATGGGCGATGCGATGATGGCCTTCTGGAACGCGCCGCTCGATGACCGCGATCATGCGCGTCACGCCTGCGCCGCGGCGTTGCAGATGCTGGAGGCGCTGAATGCGGTCAATGCAAAGCTTCGTGATGAAGCAGAGAAAAACGGCAAGCCGTATCATGAATTGCGTGCCGGTATCGGCATAAACACAGGGCAGGCTTCCATCGGCAACATGGGTTCGCGGCAGCGCTTTGCCTATTCGGCGCTTGGTGATACGGTCAATCTCGCGTCGCGCCTCGAAGGGCAAACCAAAGGCTACGGGATACAGACAATGATTTCAGCCTCCGTACTGAAACAGGCGCCTGAATTCGCCGTTTTGGAAATCGACCTGCTGACTGTCAAGGGGCGCACCGAGCCTGAGCGCGTTTACACCTTGTTGGGGGATGCTGACATGGCTGCATCGGAGACTTTCAAGGTATTGTCATCCGCGCAGTCGAGCTTGCTGGAGGCTTATCGCGCGCAAAAGTGGGAAGAAGCGCTGGTTCACGCGGACGCGTGCGAAAATCTGCGCCCCGATCTCGCCGGCCTTTATGCGTGCTATCGTCAGCGCATTTCAAATTTTCAGCAAAACCCTCCGGCTCCGGAATGGAGAGGCATCTGGGTCGCCAAAGACAAACATTGAATTTGCATCTTTGCCGCGTCTGTCAGGCCGTGGCGATGGTGATGTGGCCGGTTGCCCCGGAAGCCGCCGTTTCGGCAATGACCAGCGTGACGGTATGCCCGCTGTAGGAGCCCGTAAAGGTCATGTTGCCGGCCATCGTTCCGCCTGCGGTTGTATCCCCGGTCATAGCGAACCCGCTGCTGGTGAGCACAGTTGCGACGCCGTCCTTTGTCGTGGCTTCGTTTTCCACGATCGTCAGCGTGTGATTGCCTGAGGGATCCGCCTGCGTGATGTTGAAGACGTCCTGCACGCTCAAGGCGACATTGTTGCCCTGACCCGTGGACGATGTGCCAAGGTCGATTTGCGACATGTCTTTGACGATCCCGAGGCTTGCGTTTTCAGCCAGTGTTGTCGGGTTGCTGAAATCGAGCGAGAACTGCGCCGCCGTGCCGCCGCTGTCGAGTTGCAGCGTGTTGATGTTCTGGGCGCCCCCCATGGCGAAGCCGCCGTCAACGTAAGCGAAGTTCGCATCCTCGATGTTGATTGTCGTCGCGCCGCTCGCGTTGCCGACGAGAATGTCATGCCCGCCGCCGCCATCTATCCTGAACCCGCCTGCCGTGCCGCCAAGAGTGAGATAGTCCGCGTTTGCCGTGCCGGTCAGGCTCCCGGTCGTGCTGAATTGCGTCGCGCCAGTGATCTGATGTTGCGCATCCTCGACGACAAGCGAATTTGCGTTGCTGAAGGTATTGCCCGAGGCAGAGAATTCCTGCACGTTGAGCGTCACGTTCTGGTTGACGCCCGCGCTGTCTGTATACACGCCGGAATAGGTGAGGGTCTGCGATACGCCCCAGGTTCCCGACGTCAGGTGAAGGTCCGTGACGGAGCCGGTATTCGTGTCCGGCGTTATCGCGACATAGTTGCCCGTTTCCCCGTTGATGCCGCTCACGTTCAGGATGTGGTTTCCGGCGCCGTCGTTGGCCATGGCGAAGACGCTCGTGTTGTTCAGCAACACGCCGTTCGCTCCGCCTATGGGCGAGGTGTCGAGCGTGATGTTGGCGATATTGTGGATATTGGCCTGATCCGCGGAAGTGATTGTCGAGCCGTTTGCCGCCGTGGTATTCACGACGGTGTTCGTGGGCGCCGTGGCGCCGCCTATATCAAGCGTGTTGACGCCGGTGCCGCCGTCAATGGCGACGAAGGTCGAGTCGAAAACCTGAATGGTGTCGTTTCCGCCTTCGCCAAGGAGGACGTCCTGACCGCCGTTGCCGATCAGCGTGTCGTTGCCGGAGCCTCCGACCAGCATGTCAGCGCCGGACGTGCCGGTGAGTGTGACATTGGCCGTGTCCGTACTGATCAGGTAGCTGCCTGTGAGATTTCCAAGCCCCACGGTCGGCGTGGTAGCCGTCAAGTAGGGGTCGGGATTGATGACGACTGTCCTGCTGATCTGATCGATCATGGTATTCGACGCATTATATGCGTCGATCAAAATGCTAAGCGTGCCGCTTGAGTTTATAGCCGCATTGGTGGCAAGCGCCAGATAATTGTCAACGACGATATTGCCGCTCGAGTCGATGGAGAAAATGGTATTTCCGGGATCGGAGATGGCTTGCACGGCGCCCGTGGCGGCGTTATATTCCTGTCCGTTTATTGTTTGAACGACATAATGGTCAACCGTCACACCTGATGCGACTTGAATGTTGCCGAAGACAGTGCCGTTTTGTGCGAACTGCGCGATGCCGTCGTCTGCTGTCGTCGCGGTTCCCTTCGTATAATTCTGCGCGAACTGCAATTCTATGTCGTGAACGAGTACAGCCGTTCCCTGAATGGTCTCAGATCCGTTTATGCTGTTACCTGCCAAATCCTGTCCGGCCACCTGAATTTGGATATTGCCAGAGGACGTCGCGTGGTATGTCACCGTGTAGTCATAGGTGCCCGTGACGGAGTTGTAGCCGTCGCTGACGATTGAATCCACCGCAATGGTGGCGGGGGTAGTTCCGGTGACGTTGGTTATTTCTCCCGCCGTGATGGACATGGCTTCGCTAAAGTGCAACGTTGCCGAAAGGCTCTCGTTGGTCATGTATTGGTTGTTCGCGTCAGTTGCCGTTACGCCGGTCACGTTTGTCAGTGTCGGCTGCGTTGTGTCCAGCGTGAAGGTTATGGGGCCTGACGTGCTGATGACGGCGCCTTTTGAATTATATTCCTGCGCTTCCGCCGTGTAGGTGCCGTCGGTCAGCGTCGGCTGGGTTGCCGACCACGAAGCCCCCGCGGAATTCCATGTCGAACCCGCTTCGATGGCGTACATGACGGTCGCGGCCGTGGTGGCGAGATTGATCGCCTGCAATGTCGGATCGTTGGTAATGTGGTCTGTGTTGCTGTAGCCGGAATCCACCGCCAGCTGTATGCCGAACGGCAATGTTGCAGAAGACGTTGTTGTCGTCGATGTTGACGTGGTTGTCGTTGTCGCCGTTCCCGTTGAGGAGGTCAGCGACGTGGATGTCGGAGATGCGCTTGTTGTGCCGCTCGATGTCGTCGTGCTGAAGCTCGCGGTTCCGGCAGTGCTGAAAGACGATGTCGTCGTGGAGCTTGTCGAACTGAATGATGTCACAGAGGCGCTGCTGGTGGAAGACTCGACAGGCGCCGTTGACGTTGTCAGCGCATCCGTCGTCAAAGTCGACGTCGCGGGCGTGGTCGTCGCCGGTTCCGTAGGGGCGATGCTGATGAAATGGTGCAATGTGTCGGCGGCGACCGTGCTGAGCGAGTTGTATTCGGAACCGAAAGTCGAGGCGTTCATGAAAACGGCTTGCGGAGGCGTGTTATAGTTTTCAACGGAGACCGTCTGAAAACTGTTGCTCATATCGATGGTGCCGCTGCCGTTGGTGACGGTGATGGCGCCGTTGACGATGGTGATATTGCTCGGGCCCGACATGTGGATGTCTCCGGCGATGACGGTTCCGCGAATGCCGATAGAGCCGACCGGCGTCTCGATATTGACGTTTCCGGGTTCCGTTTTGCCGATCAGGCCGCTGGTATAGACGAACATGCCCTGCAACATGGAGAAGAACGTGCTGCCGGTGTGCTCCGCCGAGTGATAAATGTATTTGTCCACGGACATGCGCGCGTTTTCACTGACGGCGAACGTGGTGTGATCCGAGAACATGATGTTGACGGCGCCGGTTTTCGACGTTTGGACGATATCGCCCTGATAGATGGGCGTTCCTACCGCGGCAATGACGTGCGTGCCGTCCGCGCGGACGATTTCATCCCTGCCCACGACCTGCGTTACCGTGCCTGCCGGGCTTGCATCATTGACGATTTGTCCGGAGGAGGCGTATTGACCCGGGTGTTCGGTTTGCACGAAGGAATCGACCATCGCGGGGGAAAGATGCGCGCCGTCGTGCGTGACAAGCTCTGGCGGGTTGCCCATCGCGAAATATCCCTGAACCACGACGGTGTGTCCGTCCGCGGTAAGGTGAAGGTCTTGTCCGACGCGGGACATCACGGCATTGGCGATGAAATCTCCGCCCGGCAAAGAGACGGGGTGCCCTGCAACGGCTTTGATGTTGGTATCCATCGGCATGTCTTTTGGCATGATTCACCCCCGTGTCTTATGCGCAGACCTTTATCCTTTTCATTGTATAGAAAAAACATTAATCGACTATGAAAAAATAATAGCTTTTGTCATATATTAAGATATTGATATATATATGATATTTTTCTAAAAAAAGACTAGGCAATTAGCGGGGGCGTCCAATTTTTAACGAAGGTCAATAAATCCTCAAGCGGCATGGGTTTCGCAAACCAGTATCCCTGACACTCCTCGCAACCCATTTTTTTCAGCATGGCCGCTTCTTCGGGCGTTTCAATGCCCTCGGCGATGACCTTGATGTTCATGTTGTGGGCAAGGCCGATGATGGACTTGACGAGGATCTCGCTTGCCGGATCGCGGCTCATCGCGCGTATGAAACTCTGGTCGATCTTGAGGGAGTCGATGGGAAAGTGGTGCAGATAGCTCAAAGACGAATAGCCGGTGCCGAAGTCGTCTATCGAAACGCTTGTCCCGAAACTCCTGCATTCCTCAAGCGCGTCTTTTGCGGCGCCGGGCGCTTCCATGAGCAGGCTCTCTGTGATTTCGAGATGAATGTTCGCGGGGTTTATTTTTTTGCTTTGCAGGACGGATTTGATTTGCTTTGAGAAATTTCCCGCAGAGAAATCCTTGACGGAGAAATTGACGCTGACAAAAGGTCCGTGCGCGTCCGTAGTACCCGGATTGACAACGGCGTGAATGGCCTTGAGCGCATCGCAGGAAACACCGAGCGCCCAGTGCGACATCTCCGTGATCAGGCCGCTTTCCTCTGCGACGGGGATGAAAACGCCCGGTGAAATAAGCCCTTTTTCCGGGTGTCGCCAGCGCATCAACGCCTCGAATCCGGCGATTTTCATCTCCTGCACGGCAACGATCGGCTGAAAGAAAAGCACCAGTTGGCCTTTTTCGAGAGCGGCTTTGAGTTCGTTGTGGATTTTTATCGCATTTACGGCAAGATCGTGCAACTCACCGCTGTTTTCGGCGTTTTCGACGGCGGCAGTCATATAAGCTGGCATTTGCATGAACTGCGTGCGGGCGATCATGTCGCGGTAGCGGGCCATGATCACACGCATCACCATTTTGACGATCGGGTCGGCGCTTTCGACGCGATGCGCGAAGTCCGCGCGCGAAATCTCTATGACGGTGCAGTCTTCGATGGCGCGGATGGTCGCCGTGCGCGGCTTGTCGTCGATCATCGCCATTTCTCCGATAATCGATCCGGGGCCGCGCGTGCCGATCTGCATCAGGTTTCCGCCGCGCAGGATCAGGATTTCAACGCTGCCGGATTCAATGACGTAGGCGCTGTCTCCGCGGTCGCCTTCACGGATCAGCACATCGCCTTTTTTGATGTTTTTTTTCGCTGTTTCTGACATTGATGGCGGATTTTACTCCTTTGAGCCATTCTATGTCAGATGACTTAAAGGAAGTATTAATATTCCGAAATAAAATGCATTACGGGAACGTTTTAGTGCTGGTCAAAGGCGCATAAAGACTATTACAATAATATGAGGGGTTATTTCGGGGAGCTTTTATGAGTCTTGCCGGCATATTGGTTTTATATCTGGCTTTCAGGGCCAAGCAGGTGATCTGCGACTTCTTTTTGCAGCCGTCGTGGATGGCTCTCGTCAAAGGGCAACCGGAGCAGGGCGGTATGCGCGCGCTCGTCATGCATGCGGGGATACACGCCGTTTTTACCTTGGGACTTGTTTTGTTTTTTGCGCCGTCGTTGTGGTGGCTCGGCGTTGTCGATTTTCTCGTTCACGCGCTGATCGACAAGACAAAGGCGATGATCAACCACAAAACCGGCTGGACCTATAAGGACAACGCGTACTGGTGGGCTTTCGGGCTTGATCAGGAGGCGCATAACATTACGCATCTTGTTTACGTTGTCGTGATTGTCCTGCACTCTGGCGTGCCGTTGCATTAGGGTCAGACCTCATTAATTCCGACAAGCCCGCGGTTCATTTTGAAGGCAAAGTCTATCAAGTAAAGTTTATACCCGCGCCCTAAAACGCGATATGCGCTTCTTCATAAGAGGGAAGCCGCCTTGCAAAGATAAACCGCGCCCAGTATCCACAACACAATCTGCGTCGCCTTGTAGAACTGCCTGTCTGTGATGCGGTTGAGGATATGCTTTCCGATATTCGCGCCAAGCACGGCGGCGGGCACGACGGCGAAATATATCCAGAGCGGCAATCCGCTGACGGCATGGGCCCGCGGGATGACCAGCCCGAAATAAACCAGTTTGGTGACGTGGGATATCGCCTGCGTGAAGGCCTTGGTGGAAACGACTTCGTGCCGTGTCATGTCGATGTCCTGAAAAAACATGCTCAAGGCCGCGCCGGAGACGCCCGCCATCAGTTGCATGCAGGTGATGACGAGGCCGCAGAAAAAAGCATGCGTCGGCTTTGTAAAGTCGAATTTCACGCGGCCGCGAAAAATCTGCGGAATGAAAGGCCCGATGCCGAGCATCCCGAAAACGACAGCTTTGTCTGGCAGAAAAGTGAAAAGCGAAATGACGCAGAAACTCAAAAGCATGCCCGCCAGATAATATTTGACGCTGTTGAACTTCAAGTGCTCACGGTGAATGAAAGAACGGCTGGCATTGGAGAAGAACTGCGCGGTCGCGTGGAGCATCATCGCCTGACGGACGGAGAGCGTCCAGACGAGCACGCCCATCAGCACCATGCCACCCGCCATGCCGAGCACGCCGGAAATAACGGCCGTCACAAGCACGCTGAAAAGGATGAACAGGCCCGTGAACAGCGTCATGACATCCCGCCTTTGTCAGCCGTGCTTGACGATTTTCGCCGGCACGCCTGCAACCTTGGCGCCGTCCGGCACGTCTTCAAGAACCATGCTTCCCGCCGCGACGCGCGCGTTCACGCCGATTTCGACCGGGCCCAGTATCGTGGCGTTTGCGCCGATGCGCGCGCTTTTCCTGATTTTGGGATGTCTGTCGCCCGTCGCCCGGGGCGATTTGCTGCCCAGCGTGACGCTGTGCCAGATCAGAACGTCGTTTTCAATGACGGCGGTTTCCCCGACGACGATTCCTGTCGCATGATCGAACATCACGCCGCAACCGATCGCCGCCGCGGGATGGATGTCCACGGCGAAAACCTCGGACATGCGGTTTTGCAAGTGCAGAGCCAGATGCCTGCGGCCGTTTTCCCAAAGTTTGTGCGCGACGCGGTAGCTTTGCAGCGCATGGTAGCCCTTGAAAAACAAAAACGGCATGAGCGGATCGTGCACGGCGGGGTCGTTTTTCGTGGTCGAGACGAGATCGCATATCGCATCGTCGGCGAGATCGGGCGCGGAGGCGTAAACTTCCGAAAACATGCCGTGCAACATGCAGGCCGGAACATCCTGAACGGCAAGCTTTGCGGCGAGAATTTTTCTGAGCGCGGCGAGAAAATGATCTTCAGATAAAATGCTGTCCTGCACAAAAGCGGCGAGCGCAGGTTCTTTTTCTTTTATAATTTTCGCTTCCGAGCGGATTTTGGCCCAGATATCCTCAGGCGGGATGGAATGTGCGTGCGTCTTCATGCAGGGTATGATAATAAAGTTCTAAAATATTGACAGCAATAATAACGTTATTATGGTGAATAATGAGCGATATTCTTAAACTCATCGGCAATACGCCACTGGTTGAAATCACGCACTTCGATACCGGCCCGTGCAAGCTGTTCGTGAAGCTTGAATCGCAAAATCCCGGTGGGTCGATCAAGGACCGCATGGCGCTCGCCATGATCGAGGCGGCGGAGAAAGAAGGAAAGCTGAAACCCGGCGGCACGATCGTCGAGGCGACGGCGGGCAACACAGGCCTCGGCCTCGCGCTGATCGCCGCACTGAAAGGCTATAAAGTCATCCTCGTCCTGCCGGATAAAATGTCGCGCGAGAAAGTTCTGCACTGCAAGGCGCTTGGCGCGGACGTGCGCATCGCCCGCTCCGACGTGACGAAGGAACATCCGGAATATTACCAAAACATCGCCGCGCGCATCGCCGAGGAGACGGGTGGTTTCTACATCAACCAGTTCGCCAATCCCGTCAACGCCGAGGCGCATGAAAAAACCACCGGCCCGGAAATCTGGGAGCAGATGAACCGCGACGTCGACGCCATCGTCTGCGGCGTCGGCTCCGGCGGCACGCTGACAGGCATCGGGCGCTTCTTCAAAAAAGTCAGTCCGAAGACGGAGATGGTGCTGGCCGATCCCGTCGGCTCCATTCTCGAGCCTTTGTTCAACCGCAACGAGAAGGTCGAGGCCGGATCATGGGTGATCGAAGGCATCGGCGAGGACTTCGTGCCGTCGATCATGGATATGTCCCTGGTCAAAAAAGCCTATAGCGTCACGGATGAGGAAAGCCTTGCCGCCGCGCGGGAATTGCTGGTGAAGGAAGGCATTCTCGCCGGAACGTCTTCCGGCACCTTGTTCGCGACCGCGCTGAAATATTGCCGCGCGCAAAAGAGTCCGAAACGCGTCGTCTCGCTCATCTGCGACCGCGGCGACAAATATCTCTCCAAAACCTTCAGCGATTTCTGGATGACGGAGCAGGGGTTCAAAAAACGCAATCTGACGAACACCGTCGAGGATCTCGTCGTCCGCCGTCACGATCAGGGCGACACGGTCATCGTCCGCCCGACCGACACGCTGCTCACAGCCTACAAGCGCATGCGCGTGGCCGATGTCTCGCAGTTGCCCGTGATCGATGAAGACGGCAGGCTCGCAGGCATCGTCGATGAATCTCTGTTACTGAAGTACATGGAACAGGTGGCCGCGCGGCGCGACGTTCCCGTCGGGAAAATCATGAAGCCCGCGCCGGCAAGGCTCGATTGCACCGCCGGGCTTGACGAAGCGGCGGCCTTGCTGGAAGACAATCCCATGATCGTCGTCACGGAGCATGAAAAACTGATCGGACTCGTCACCCGCATCGATCTTCTCAACCATTTTGTCATGAAAGCGCAAGGAAAAGCAGCATGAGCAACTCGAAAATGAAATTTTCCACCCGTTGCATCCACGCGGGGCAATATCCCGATCCGACAACAGGCGCCGTCAACGTGCCGATCTACGCCACTTCGACATACGCGCAATCCGCGCCCGGCGAGCACAAAGGCTTCGTCTACGCCCGCGGTCACAACCCGACGCGCCATGCTTTCGAGCGCTGCGTCGCCGACCTTGAAGACGGCACGGCTGGTTTTGCCTTCGGCTCGGGCCTTGCGGCGATGTGCGCAGTGCTGGACCTGTTGCCAGCGAACAGCCATATGATCGCATCCGACGACCTTTACGGCGGGAGCTATCGTTTGTTCGAGCGCGTGCGCAAGCAGTCGGCAGGGCTAAAGGTTTCCTACGTCGACATGACGAAGCCGGAAAACCTCGAAAAGGCGCTGACCCCCGAAACGAAGATGCTGTGGATGGAAAGCCCGAGCAATCCGTTGTTGAAACTGATCGATCTGGAGATGGCGGCGGCCTTTGCGAAAAAACACAAGCTTATTTCAGTTGCGGACAATACCTTCGCAACGCCGTGCAACCAGAAACCGCTCAACTGCGGCGCGGATATCGTCGTCCATTCGATCACCAAATATATCAGCGGGCACTCCGACATCATCGGCGGCGTTGTCGTCGTCGGTGAAAATCCGGAGCTGGCCGACCGGCTGAAATTCATCCAGAATTCCACCGGCGGCATTCTCGGACCTTTCGACAGCTTCCTTGCGTTGCGTGGCGTGAAGACGCTGGATGTGCGCATGGAGCGCCATACCGACAGCGCAATGAAAATCGCGCAGTGGCTCGAGAAACACCCGAAGGTCGAGAAAGTTTACTATCCCGGCCTTGCCAGCCACCCGCAGCATGCGCTGGCTAAAAAGCAGATGAGCGGCTTCGGCGGCATGGTGACGGCGATTTTGAAAGGCGATCTTGAGTCTTCCCGCCGCATGTTGTCAGCTTGCAAAATCTTCACGCTGGCGGAGAGCCTTGGCGGGGTCGAAAGCCTGATCGAGCATCCGGCGATCATGACCCACGCCTCCATTCCGAAAGAAGAACGCGCCAAGCTTGGCATCAGCGACGGGCTGATCCGTCTGTCCGTCGGCATCGAGGATGTGGACGACCTGATCGCCGACTTGAGCGCCGCACTCGACAAAGCATAAAAAATTCCGGAGAGTTTTTGGGGTGACGGGAATCATATTGTATATGTAATTCATTGATATAAATAAATTATTTCAATATGAACTATATTTGCGCCTCAAAAAATGCTCCATATTTTTATAATGCAACCATCGTGCAGTTAGTATAATTGTCTCGGTATCCCAGTTTAATTTCAAAGCCGTTCATCATATATAACATACTGATATAATATATTTTAAAGTTGATGTTCTAAACATTAAAAATAGCAGTTGATATGTAACTACACATGGATTAGATTGCACCGCGAATATTCGGAAACACACTGCTACAACACATCACCCATGATCACCTCCGCACAATTACGCGCCGCGCGCGCCCTGCTTGGCATTGACCAGAAACAACTGGCCAATATATCGGGACTGTCGCTGCCGACGATCCAGCGCATGGAAACGAGCGACGACATCATTCGCGGCAACGTCGACTCTCTCATGAAGCTGGTGTCGGCGCTCGATGCGGCGGGGATAGAATTGATCGGCGAGGGCGCAAGTAGCGAAAGCGGCGGACGCGGCATCCGTCTGAAAGACGCTTCCATCCCGACAGGGGGCGCGCAGTAAATAAATGTCTATCGCGGCTCTGCTGTGTTGCGTCGCTCTTCTTTTCGTCCTCTCTGTCATGAGCGCAACGACAAACCGTCTTTTCAATGCATCCATTCCTGTTTATGCCGCCTGCTTCGTTCTTTCCCTGATCATGCTGTGGGGCGGCATCGGCCATTTACTGACATCCGCGGCGGACATGGAGATGGTTCTGCCGATAGGGCTGGCGTGGACTGGCGCACATTTCAAACTTGACGCGCTGGCGGCGTTTTTCCTAGTCATCGTCAATCTCGGCGTTGCAGCGGCCAGCTTTTATGCGCTCGGCTACGGGCGGCACGAAGAAGCGCCGCACCGTGTGCTTCCGTTCTATCCCGCGTTCATCGCCGCGATGAATCTCGTCGTTCTGGCGGGAGACGCCTTCACGTTCCTGTTTGCTTGGGAGTTTATGTCGCTGACCTCGTGGGCGCTGGTCATGGCGCACCACCGCGAGAAGGAGAACCTGCACGCCGGATACGTCTATATCGTCATGGCGAGTTTTGGCACCTTCATGCTGCTGCTGGCCTTCGCCCTGCTCGCAGGGCCGCACGGGCATTACGTCTTCTCCGAAATGCGGCACAATCCCGTCCTGTCATGGCGCGCCGCGCTTGTGCTGTTTCTGGCGCTGCTCGGCGCGGGTTCCAAGGCGGGGA
Source organism: Pseudomonadota bacterium (assembly GCA_021845905.1). Classification (GTDB taxonomy): domain Bacteria; phylum Pseudomonadota; class Alphaproteobacteria; order Micavibrionales; family UBA2020; genus PALSA-926. Next base: position 73,474 of record JAJZVA010000001.1, on the reverse strand, counting down.
TTTATCCTTTACATGTCTGGCTGCCTCTCGCGCATCCCGCCGCGCCGTCGCACGTTTCCGGACTGATGAGCGGGGTCATGACCAAGGTTGCGGTTTACGGCTTCATCCGCATCGTTTTCGGTTTGCTCGGCGGCAGCGGAGAGAACGGCGGCATGGCCGTACTGACGCTCGGCGGCATAACGGCGGTGATGGGTGTTCTCTACGCGCTGATGCAACATGACCTCAAAAAACTTCTCGCCTTTTCCACCGTGGAGAACATCGGCATCATCTTTATCGGCCTCGGCCTCGCGCTTGTGTTCAAGACAAACGGGCAGGACGCCTTTGCGGCGCTAGCCTTTACCGCCGCGCTGTTCCATGTTTTCAACCACTCGCTTTTCAAGAGCCTGCTGTTTTTCGGCGCGGGCGCGGTGCAGACGGCGGCGCAGACGCGCGACATGGAGCGCCTCGGCGGCCTGATCCACCGCATGCCACAGACAGCTTTCGTCTTTCTGGTCGGCTGCGCGGCTATTTCCGCTCTGCTGCCCTTCAACGGTTTCGCTTCAGAATGGCTGACGTTTCAGGCGATCATTCAGGGGCCTGTGCCCTCACACTGGGGCTTGAAGATGCTGGTTCCTGCCTCCGGTGCGATGCTGGCGCTGGCGGCTGCGCTCGCGGCTGCCTGTTTCGTCAAGGTCTATGGCATCGTTTTTCTTGGCCGCCCGCGCACGGAGAAGGCCAAAAACGCCGTGGAAACGGATCGTTTTTCGCTGACTGCTATGTTTATGCTTGCGCTACTCTGCCTGTTGGCGGGAATTTTTCCGGGTTTCGTTATCAATGTCCTCACCCCCACCGTTCGAGAGATGACCGGCGCTCACATGCCGCATCATGCCGAAGGACTGACGCTTGTTCCGGTCTCTGCCGTGCGCAGCTCATATAACGGTCTTCTTGTTTTTGCCTTTATGGTTTTCTCCGCAGGGCTGGTCGCTCTTCTCGCGCGGCGTTTAGGCGGCGGCACGCCACGCCGCGCGCCCGCATGGGACTGCGGCTTTCCTCTCGAGGACCCTCAGACGCAATACACGGCGGAGAGCTTCGCGCAACCCATCCGCCGCGTCTTTGGCCGTTCTCTTTTTCGCGCCTCTGAGCGCGTGGAGATGCCGCCGCCCGGCAGTTCCGCCCCCGCACGCCTTGTTCAGGAATCGCACGATGCCGCATGGGAAGGAATTTACGATCGGATCTCGTCGCGCGTCTTCTGCGTTGCCGAGCGCATGGACCGCTTCCAGTTTCTGTCGATCCGGCACTATCTGGGCATCGTCTTTCTGTCCCTGATTCTTCTTTTAGGGGTGCTGGCGCTATGGTTCTGATCGAAAAGCTTATTCTTCAGGGCGTGCAGATGGCGGCTGTTCTTTTGCTCGCACCGCTGCTGGTCGGCATCGCGCGCAAAACAAAAGCGCGTTTGCTGCGGCGGCAAGGCGCTTCCCTGTTTCAACCTTACCGCGAGCTTTTGCGTCTCCTGCGCAAAACCCCCGTGATAGCCGAGAACGCCTCGTGGCTGTTCCGCGGCGCGCCCTGCCTGATTCTCGCCTTCACATGGCTTGCGGCATCGCTGGTGCCGACTTTCACGACAGGGCTCGTCTTCGGTCGCGCTGTCGATTTGATCGCCATCGTCGCGCTTCTCGCCTCCGCGCGCTTCCTGCTCGCATTGGCAGGCATGGACATCGGTACAAGTTTCGGCGGCATTGGTTCAAGCCGCGAGATGATGATTTCAACGCTGGCCGAGCCCGCCATGATGATGATCGTTTTTACCCTTGCGCTTATCGCTGGCTCGACGCAGCTCTCCGTGATTTCTGATTATATAGCCTCGACTTCCGTAGGTCTGCGCGTCTCGCTGGGTCTCGCGCTTGTCGCACTGATGATCGTCGCCCTCGCGGAGAATGCCCGCATCCCCGTGGACAATCCCGCCACGCACCTCGAACTCACCATGGTGCACGAGGCTATGGTGCTGGAATATTCGGGGCGGCACCTCGCCATGATCGAACTGGCAGCGGCCGTAAAGCTTCTGCTCTACGTGTCCCTGATCAGCTGCATCTTCGTGCCCTGGGGTTTTGCGCAGGCAGGCGACAACTGGGAGGCATACGTTCTTGCAGAGGTTTTTTATCTCGGCAAACTGGCCATATCGGGAGGCCTTTTGGCGCTGTTCGAAACCTCGATTGCCAAGATGCGCGTTTTCCGCGTACCGGATTTTCTCAACGTGGCTCTAATGATGAGCCTGCTGGCGACGTTGCTATTGTTTGTTTCGGAGAGATTTTAGATGAGCGTTATGGACTACAGCGTCGCACATATGCTGGCTGGCGCCCTGATGCTCGCCAGCCTGATGATGCTCTATCAAAAGCGCCTCTACGCGCTTATCAACATTTACGCCTTGCAAGCCTTTCTTCTCTCGCTTGCTGTCGCATGGCAGGCCGTTCTCCAGCATGCGCCGCAGCTTTATATCACAGCACTGATCGCGCTTTTGTTCAAGGCGCTCCTTATTCCATTCGCGCTACACCACATCGTCATACGCCTTCGCATCCACCGCGAGATCGAGACCGTGGCTGGCACCGGAACCGGAACCATCATGCTGGTCGGCATGGCATTGGTGGCGCTCTCCATGGATGTCATGCTCAAAGCGGCGGCGAACACTGCGCTGCTGGAGCGCGAGGATCTTGCGTTCGCACTCGCCGTCCTGCTGCTGGGGCTGCTGATGATGGTGACGCGCCGCAACGCCGTGAGCCAGATCATCGGATTTCTGTCACTGGAGAACGGGCTGATCCTTGCCGCCGCGGGAACGAAAGGCATGCCTTTCATGGTGGAAATCAGCATTGCTTTCTCCATTCTTGTCGCATTCATCGTTATCGGCCTATTCCTGTTCCGCATCCGCGAGCGGTTCGACACGGTGGACCTTCGCGCGCTTGACGATTTCAGGGGCGAGCGGCGGCTGACAGAGGTTTCTTCCGGCAGATCGTCATGTGGGAACGAGGGAAAAACGTTATGAGCTTCAATGCCGTCAGCCTTATCCTGATCATCCCACTCGTCGCAGCCGCCCTTCTTGCGGCGCTGCCGGAATACAAACTGTCGTCCTGCGTCAATGTTATCGCGAGCGCCCTGACGCTGGGCGCGGCCCTGAACCTCATCGCGCACCGCCCTCCGGTGACTCCTTATTTTCTTGTCGATGACCTGAACATCGTGTTTATTGTACTTAATACCTTTGTCGGCTTTACGACCAGCGTTTTCAGCGCAAGCTACATCGCGCACGAAATGGAGACGGGACATTTGACGCCGAGGTTGCTGCGTTTTTACCATGCGCTCTATCAAGTCATGCTCTTCGGCATGAACCTAGCGCTCGTCACCAACAATATCGGCCTAATGTGGGTGGCGGTCGAGCTTGCGACCCTGTCTACCGTCGTTCTGGTCGGAATTTACCGCACGCCCGAAGCCATCGAGGCGGCATGGAAATATTTCATTCTCGGCAGCGTCGGCATCGCCTTCGCCCTGTTCGGCACGACGCTCGTTTATGCCGCTGCGCGGTCCGTGGTCGGCGAGGGGGTGAATGGCATGGTGTGGACGGCGCTTCTGCCGCACGCGTCCGCATTCGACCCAGCCCTGATGAACATCGCCTTCATCTTCCTGCTACTCGGCTACGGCACGAAAGCGGGACTTTTCCCCCTGCACGCATGGCTGCCCGATGCCCATGCCGAAGGACCGACGCCCGTCTCGGCTGTGTTATCCGGTCTGCTACTCAACGTCGCGCTCTACGCCATTTTGCGCTTTAAAATTCTGTTCGCCGCCAATCCGCACGTCATTCCGCCGGGACCGCTGATGGCAGTCATCGGCCTCGTCACCGCCGTTTTCGCAGCTTTCATGCTTTACCCTCGCCACGATATCAAGCGCATGTTCGCCTATTCCTCGATCGAACACATGGGGATCATCACCTTCGCCTTCGGTATCGGCGGCGCACTTGCCAATTTCGCCGGTCTGTTGCAGATGGTGATGCACAGCCTGACGAAATCCGCGATCTTTTTTTCCGTCGGCCATGTTTCTCAGGCCAAAGGCACGCAAAAAATGGCGGAGATCCGCGGCCTGACAGAGAGCCATCCGCTTCTGGGCTGGGGACTCGTGCTGGGCGTCGTCGCCATCGTGGGCATGCCGCCGCTCGGCGTCTTCATGAGCGAGTTTCTTACGATAAGCTCGGCATTTGCGCGCACTCCATGGTTTGCCATACCGCTGGTTCTGGCCTTGCTCGCTGCCTTCGGCGCCATCATGCGCCATACGCATAGAATGGCTTTCGGCCCGGTGCAGGGGAGTGTGAAGCCATCGCACGCCTCTTTCATTCCGATGTTCGTCCATCTCGCGATCGTCTTTATCACGGGCGTTTTCATTCCGGCGGCTGTTGTCGTGTGGTTCAGGCATGTGGCGAGGATATTGGGATAAAATAATGACAGAACATGATATGAGCATATCCGATATCGTTTCCGCGGAGGAATGGACGGCCCTCTGTCGGCAGATGGCAGACGGCCAGTTCAATTTGCTCTCCCTATGGGGCGACGACGGTTTCGCGCGCATGGCGGTGTGGAACACTGAAGAAAACACAGCGCATATCGTCTGCATCGCCTCTCAGAATGGCGCGTTTCCCTCCGTCGCGCAGCATCATCCGCCCGCCCTGCGGCTGGAGCGCGCGATAAAAGACCTTTTCGGCCTCGTACCGCTTGACACGCCTGACGACAGACCATGGCTCGACCATGATAAATGGGGTGTAAGCGCTCCGCTGGAGAAAAAACTCCCGCCCGTACCATCCACGCCATACGTTTTTCTGCCCGTCGAAGGGGAAAGCCTTCACAAGATACCGGTAGGGCCCGTCCACGCCGGCATTATCGAGCCGGGGCATTTTCGCTTCACTGCCAGCGGTGAAACGGTTGTACGACTGGAGGAACGCCTCGGCTACGTCCACAAAGGCATCGAACGGTTGATGGCAGGCGCAGATCTGTCCCATGCCGTAAAACTTGCGGGACGCGTCTCCGGAGACAGCGCGGTCGCCTATCAACTTGCCTTTTCCCGTGCCGCAGAAAAGGCGCTTGACATTAAAGTACCGCCGCGCGCGCACTGGCTCCGCGCCCTGATGGCGGAGCTTGAGCGTATCGCCAACCACTTCGGCGACATCGGCGCGATCTGCAACGACGCCGCGTTTTCGCTCATGCTCGCGCACTGCGGCGTCTTGCGCGAGCGCGTACTGCGCGCGGCGGACGCCTGCTTCGGCCACCGGCTGATGCGCGATTTAATTGTTCCCGGCGGGGTTAAGGCGGACATTGGCGGGGCTGAAGCAGGCATCTTGCGCGCCCTTCTCGAAAAACTGCAAAAAGATTTTCCGCCGCTCGTGCGGCTCTACGACAATACACCGACGCTTCTGGAGCGCACCGTCGGCACGGGCATTCTCAGGCCCAGACTCGCGCGGCAATACGCGGCGGGGGGATATATCGGCCGCGCCTCGGGACGCGATTTCGACGCGCGGCGCATGGCGGGCTATTCGCCTTACGAGGAACTGAACTTCGAGGTGCCGGTGCGCGTTGACAGCGACGTCCACGCCCGCGTATGGATCAGGATTCTGGAAGTGCAACAAAGCCTCGCGCTGATCGGCCAGATTCTCAATAGCCTTCCTGAGGGGGAAATTGCCGCCGACGTACCGCCAGTGTCTGCCTCATGCGAAGGTTTCGCTCTGGTCGAAGGCTTTCGCGGCGACATCTTCGTCTGGCTCGCGCTCGGCGAAGACGGACGCGTCCGGCGCTGCCATTTGCGCGACCCTTCATGGTTCCAGTGGCCGTTGCTGGAAGCCGCCATCGAAGGCAACATCGTCGCCGACTTTCCGCTATGTAACAAGTCGTTCAACTGCTCCTATTCTGGGCATGATTTGTAAAAAGGTTTCGTCATCATGAAAAAACTTCTGCTGCAAGGTATATTACGCAAGCCGCTGACGGAAAAGGCACCCATTGCGGATGAAAGTGCGCTTGCCGAGCTTGCGGCGTCGGTTAATCACGCGTCGGCACAAAAACTCGGACGGAGTCTCGCTATACGTCAGGTGGATGCCGGGTCCTGCAACGGCTGCGAACTGGAGATCCACGCACTCAACAACGCCTTTTACGACCTCGAGCGCTTCGGATTGCATTTCGTCGCATCGCCGCGCCATGCCGATATTTTACTCGTGACGGGGCCGGTCACGAAAAACATGCAGGAAGCCCTGAAGCGCACTTTCGATGCCACGCCTGATCCGAAGTGGGTTGTCGCGCTCGGCGATTGCGCCTGCGACGGCGGCCTGTTCGCGGAAAGCTACGCGGTTGCGGGTGGCGTTGCCAAGACCGTGCCCGTCGATCTTCATATCTCCGGCTGTCCGCCCAATCCGGAAAAAATCCTAAAAGGACTTCTCGCGCTCCTTGAACAACAAGCCAGTTCCAAAAAATTTAATTAACAAAGAACGGCTTGCTATAAGCCTGCATACTTAAGGATGTCTTGGGAAGCTACAGGAAGTCTTTGGAAGCGGTTTTTGGAGCGGTGACGGGAATCATATCTCGACAACAACAGCATGATTTATATTGATATTCTCAATATGAACTATCTACATACCCCCTGACGTACCCCCACATATTTTCAATGCGTTTATCAGGTATTTAGCAGGGTATAAATCACTGTGACAGTTCGATTTCCAAGCAGTGTACCACATTGATGGTATAACGCACTGGTATTGATGAAAAGCCATACCAGAAAACTATTCAAACTACCCCCATAATGTAAAACAAAAAGCGCAACAAAAAAAACGCGGGCCGTAGCCCGCGTTTTAATTATATCTTGTGCGGTAAATTAAACCGCTTGTTACCGGAAAGACCGCAAATTTCTATCTGCTAAATAAAAGGTTTTACGTCCGATGGCTTTCTTGTAACAATAACGACCCGAAGTTGCAACCATTTTTTTAAAGGAATTAAATTATGGCAAAAAAAATTTTAGGCCTAGATATGGGAACAAACTCAATCGGCTGGGCATTAATTGAAACTGATGATAATGACTCACCTACCAAAATATCGGATGCCGGCGTCCGCATTTTCAACTCAGGGCGCGATCCACAAAAAGGCACATCTCTTGCTGTAAACAGACGCGAAAAACGTAGCCAGCGCCGCCGCCGTGACCGCATGTTACAGCGGAAACATGATTTAATGAGCCTTTTAGTGCGTTTCAGCTTGATGCCGGAAAACATTGAGCAAAGAAAAGCTTTGGAAGCTAAAGACCCCTATATGCTCCGCGCAAAAGCGGCAACGGAAGCCGTAGAACCGTATGACCTCGGGAGAGCATTATTTCATCTTAACCAGCGGCGCGGCTTTCAAAGCAACCGTAAAATTGACAAGGCCGATAGCAAAAAAGAAACAGAAAAAGGCAAAGAGAAGCTCAAAATTGCGTTGGAAGGCAAAACATTAGGGCAATTTTTGTGGGAACAGCATCAAAAAAGAGAGTCTGTGCGTTTTCGTCCTACACCAATGGGCAATAAAAACTCTTATGATCTCTACCCCACCCGGAAAATGTATGAAGACGAATTCGACAAAATCCGCGCTACGCAAGAAAAACACCAAAAACTGGCTCCGGGACAGTGGGACAAACTAAAAAATAAAATTATTTACCAGCGTCCGTTGAAGAAACCAAAAGTCGGCAGATGCCAGCTTTACTTTAGTCCCGAAACCATCCATCCGGAGACCGGAGAAATTACGCCTCAACAGGAAAGAGCGCCTATCGCCCTGCCCAGTGCACAATTGTTCAGGATTGTTCAGGATATAAACAACCTCAAAATCCGCAAAGGCAGTTTTAGCTCCTTTGAAGATATTGAGGCGGATAAAAACAAACTCCAGGATAAAAGAAAAATTCTTCTAGACCTGTTCCTTGGCAAAAAAGAAGTCTCCTTTGATGACATTAAAAAGAAACTGGGCTTAGACGAAGATGTTGAGTTTAATCTTGCCGTCAACCGTTCCAAGTTAAAAGGCGATGCCGTTTATCCGACGCTCAAAAAATATTTTGGCAAAGAGTGGCTTTCTTTCCCTCTGCAAAAACAGGATGAAATAGTTTCTGAATTGCTAGAGGTAGAGGATGATAACGTTCTCTACAGTAAAGCCGTGAATGATTGGGGATTAGAGGAGGAAAAGGCAAAAGAACTCATTGAAAATGTATCCCCGACCAGCTTTCCAGATGGATATTCACGATTTAGCCAAAAAGCCCTGCATGGCCTTGTACCTTTGATGCTGGACAGGTTACGCTATGATGAGGCTTGCGCAAAGCTGGGCGGATCACATAGTGTCCGTGATTTTGGCGGCTCCGCCCCGGCCCTGCCTTATTACGGCCAAGCCATCCCTGAGTCCGTTGTGGAACCGCACAATCCGGATACATCCCCTGATGACGAAAAGCGCGGTAAAATTTCCAACCCTACCGTCCATATCGGTCTGCGCCAACTCCAGAAAATCGTCAATGAACTCATAAAAAATCACGGCAAGCCGGATATTATCCGCATTGAAATGGCGCGTGATTTAAAAATGTCCAAAGAAGACAAAGATAAATTGGCAAAAGAGCAATCCGAAAATGAAAGAGAAAATGAACGCATTAAAAAGGAACTCACCGAAAGAGGTGAATGGGTTGGCGAAAAAAAAGGCGAAAAGCACCTGAAATACAAGCTTTGGGAAGAATTAAGCGCCGATATTAATGATCGTAAATGCCCCTATACCGGAAAAACCATTTCTATGGATTTGCTTTTTTCCGATGAAATCGAAATCGAACATATTCTGCCGTTCTCGCGGACGCTTGACGATTCCCGCGCCAATAAAACCTTGTCTTTCCGCTCTGTAAACAGGGATAAACGCGAGGAATCCCCATATGAAGCATTCAGCAATAAACAACCCTTAGGCTCCACCGACAAAAATTACAGCTACGAGCGTATCCTGCAACGCGCTGAAAACCTGCCCAAAAATAAACGCTGGCGCTTTGGCGCGGAAGCTATGCAAAAATTTGCGGATGAAAACACGTTTCTTGCCCGCCAGTTGAACGATACGCGCTATCTGTCCAAGGTTGCAAAACGCTATCTTTCCCTTGTATCAAAGCGCGTAGACGTTTCAACCGGACGCCTCACCGCCCTGATGCGCCGCGCATGGGGATTAAACGAAGTTTTAGGGCATAACCGCAAGAACCGTGACGATCACCGCCAGCACGCCATTGATGCTGTCGTTATCGCCTTGACTGATTTAGGCACGGTTAAAAAAGTTATGACCCTTAACGCACGAGGCGAAAATCCGGAAAGAATTGTTGCCGAAGATTTGCCCGTAGGATTTTGGGAACAAGTGCGTGATAAAATTGCGGGGACTGATGACAAACAGGGCATCGTCATTTCACACCGCCCCGAACATGGACTCGGCGGGGCATTGCATGAGGATAGCTATTACGGCGTTATTTATCATCCCTCCCTGCCTCCGGAGGCCGACAAACGCACAGAATGGGAAAAGGAAAACGAATTTAATATTGTTACGCGCAAGTCTCTGACTGGCCTTACTCAAAACGAAGTCGGACAGATACGTGATCCATTGATCCGCGCTGAATTGGAAAAAATCCTTGATTCCCAGCCCGGAGAAACAAAGCAAAAAGGCAAAAAGGAAAAGAAGACAATTGATACGGAGGCCCTGAAATCCGCCTTACAAAAATACGGAGAGGAAAACGGGATACGGCGTGTACGCATTCTGAAGAAAGATGCCACCGTGAAACTGATACGGCATAAACAAGGCCATTTGGAGCATATAAAAGGCGTCAGCCCCGGTGATATTCACCATGTATCTTTCTGGAAGATGCCGGATGGGAAAATTGTCCACATGGGCGTTTCCCTTTTTGATGCCAACCAAAAAGATCAGAACTCGTTGCGCCCACACCCTGCCGCAAAGCTTTTAATAAAAGTACATAAGGGGGACTTATTGAGACTGGATCACAAGGGCGAAGAAAAAACGGCACGGATTATGAGCCTTAGACCCGCCAATGAAATCATAGTCCTTACTGAGCACTTTGAAGGGGGAAATATAGTGGAGCGGCAGAAAGAGGAAAAAATTCAAATATTTTTGTCCTTCAATAAAATTCTAGAGACTAATGCAAGGAAAATATTTGTCTCTCCCACGGGTAGAATTCATGATCCCGGCTCCTTAAACACCGAAGTCGTTAAAAAGCATGGAACGGGTAATTGAAATCCAGAATGACGGCCATTACCTCAACCTTAATAGGGGCTTCCTCGTCGTTTCAAAAGATGGGCAGGAAGTTTCCCAAATTCCGGTTGAAGATATTGGGGTTCTGATTTTAGGAAGCAAGAATGGCGGCATCTCGTTCAACCTGATAAATCGCCTGATGGATGACGGAGCCATGATTGTACTTTGCGGCTCAACCTACCATCCGGCAGCGTTGCTGTGGCCTGTTGTATCCCATGCGCCCGATGGCGAAAAGAACCGTATTATTGCTCATAGGTTCTCTGGGGCGGACTTGGCTGGGAAAAACCCAAGGCACGTTCAAATGCCCCGTTTCCTTTTTTTGCTCTTTCAGGATTGCTATTGTTTGCAGCGATAACGGCACAAGATGCGGATTGCCCATTTTCATCCGTTCAGCGGGGATTTCCCACATGGCGTTTACAAGGTCAAATTCTTCCCATGTCGAATGTATAAGTTCCGTTGTGCGCGTGAATGTCAGCATGAGCAAACGGATAGCGCGGCGCGTACTGGCAAACAGGCGAGCATCATTCTTTTCCAGTATGGTCATAAATTCCGGCATTTCCTTGATATCCAATGCCGGATAATTCCGCGTCTTGTTCGTTTTTAGAGCGCCGCGCAAGTCTGTGGATGGATCACGCTTGCATCTTCCGGTAGCAACGCCATAACGGAAAATCTGTCCGCATATCTGTTTGACGCGGGAAGCCATATAAAGCGAATCCCGCTTTTCTATTTTTCTCAAAACCTCGTCCAGCAATTCCAGTGGATCAATATCCGCAATCGGACGTTTCCCGATATAAGGGAATATATCAATATTCAGTCTGCGCATGACGTTGACGGCATGATGCGGTGTCCATATATCTTTCTGTTTTTCATGCCATTCAAGGGCAACGGCTTCAAAGGTGTTTCTGGATGCTCGCAAAGCCTTTCTTTTGTTTTCCTTCTTTACGGCGGACGGGTCTTTTCCAGCCACCAGCATTTTCTTCGCCTGATTCCGTGCTTCTCGGGCTTCCGCCAGCGTTGTCAGCGGATATACGCCCAACGCGAGAAGCTTCTCCTTACCCAAATAACGGTATTTCAAACGCCAGTATTTTTGACCTTCCGGTGTTACCAGCAGATAAAGGCCGCCACCATCCACCATCTTGTATGGCTTGGATTCGGGCTTTGCATTATGGCATTTTTTATCATTTAGCTTCATGAGATACCCCCACGCTTAAAAGTACCCCCAAAACATACCCCTAAAATTTTAGGCTGCTCTTGGATTAAGATAAATCTTACAGGACAATAAAACGCCTGTAAATGCTTTATTTTCAGTGGTTTTAAGGATGTCTTGGGAAGCTACAAGAAGTCTTTGGAAGTGGTTTTTGGAGCGGGTGACGGGAATCGAACCCGCATAGCTAGCTTGGAAGGCTAGAACTCTACCATTGAGCTACACCCGCGTCAGATGCGCGTTGTGCAGTATTAATAACATAAACGCCGCTGTTTTATACAGTGATTTTTGCCGGGAGACATTCCTGTCTATCTATTTGATTTTATATAGAAAATTTTTAAAATGACCGTCGGGCGGGAAAGCCTTAAAAATTCCGGAACACCAGCGTGAAATCACGCGGGCGGGCAAGAGCTTCTATGTCGAGCGGTTTTTTCTGCGCTGGCAAGGCGCCCAGCACTTGTTCTCCATTGTTGTTGATATAGTTTTGCACGTAATAGGCGCCACGATAGCCTTTGTGCGCGAGATCCGCCGTGATGGCGTCGATCTCCTCAGCGCCGAGCAGGTCGCTGTGTACCGTGGTGCGCACTTCGAACGGCACGTCATCTTGCATACAGAGCATTTCGAGCGTTTCTCCGAATGGCGCGAAGAGGTCTGTCTGCGTGATTTTGCGATAGGCCGTTTCCGGCGCTTTGTAATCGAGCGCCACGTAATCCAGCAGGTTTTTCTCGAGCATCATGCGGACAATGCCTGGCCGCGTGCCGTTGGTGTCGAGCTTGACTGCGTAGCCAAGCTCTTTCGTCTTTTCAGTGAAAGGCATGATATCTTTATAAAGCGTTGCCTCGCCGCCAGAGAGCACCACGCCGTCGAGCAATCCCTGCCGCTTTTCAAGAAACGCCAGCGTTTCGTGGATCGTGTATTTTCCCTTTCCGCCGCGCACAATATCCGGATTGTGGCAGTAGCCGCAGCGCATATTGCAGCCTGAAAACCACACGATGCAGGCCGTCCGCCCCGGAAAGTCGAGTAGCGTGAAGGGCGTCAGCGCGTAGATCGGCAGGGTGAGATTTTCCGTTAGCATTTATCGAACAGGTCGGCGGTGAAGATGCGCCGCTCTATGAAGTGCTCGCGCTCAGCATGTTCTCCCTTCTTGCCGAGATTGAAACTGGAAACGGGGCGGAAGTAGCCCATCACCCGCGTCCAGACGCTGGTTTTCTCGCCGCAGTGCGGGCATTCAGGCTGTTCGCCGTCGAGGTAGCCGTGCGTGGTGCAGGTCGAAAAAACAGGCGTGACGGTGATGTAGGGCAGTTGGTAATTTTCGATCACTTTTCTGACGAAGCGCTTGCAGGCTTCGCCGCTGGAGAGTTTCTCGCCCATGTAAAGGTGCAAAACCGTTCCGCCGGTGTATTTGCATTGCAACTGGTTTTGCAGCTCCAGCGCCTCGAACGGATCGTCCGTGTGTCCGGCGGGGATTTGCGAGGAGTTGGTGTAGTAAATGTTTTCGTCCGCTCCCGCCTGCAGGATATCGGGGAAGCGTTTTTTGTCTTCCTTGGCAAAGCGGTAGGTGGTGCCTTCGGCGGGCGTCGCTTCGAGGTTGTAGAGGTTGCCTGTTTCCTGCTGGTACTGACGGATACGCGCACGCATGTGGTCGAGCACGCCGGTGGCAAGCCTGATGCCAGTGGGGTCGGTGATGTTGAGATCGTCGCCGGTGAAGTTGCGAATCATCTCATTCATGCCGTTAACGCCGATGGTGCTGAAATGGTTGCGCAAAAACGGCAGGTAGCGCGCAGTATAAGGGTAAAGCCCGCGGTTGTACATCTTTTGCACGAAGACGCGCTTTTTCTCCAGCGTCGACTTGGCAAGATCCATCAGGCGTTCGAGTTCGGCCATCAAGCCTTTGAGGTCGCCTTTATATCTGTAACCAAGACGGGCGAGATTGATGGTGACGACGCCGATCGAGCCCGTCATCTCGGCGGAACCAAACAGCCCGTTGCCGCGTTTGAGAAGCTCACGCAAGTCGAGCTGCAAACGGCAGCACATCGAACGCACCGCGCCGGGCGAATAAGCGTCCGGATTGGGCACGCGCTCGCCTTTTTCATTGCACATCCACTGGCTGCCGACGAAGTTCTGGAAGTAGGAACTGCCGACCTTGGCGGTGTTTTCGAAAATCGCCTGTGCTGTTTTGCTGTCCCAATCGAAATCTTCAGTGATATTGACGGTCGGGATGGGGAAGGTGAAGGGCTGGCCGGTGCTGTCGCCTTCGGTCATCACTTCGTAATAGGCGATGTCGATCATTTCCATCTCATGTGAGAAATGTTCATAGCGCATGTCTTCGAGGTTGCGGATGCCAAAGTCACGCTTTTGCGCCTCCGCCAGCAGCGCGGCATCGTCCGCGCCTGCGAAGAGGTGCAGGTCGTTCTTTGTCGGCGCCTGACGTTTCAGGTCTTCCGGCGGCAGGATATCGAGCGTGATGTTGGTGAATGGAGACTGCCCCCAGCGCGCGGGCACATTGAGGTTATAGACGAACTGCCTAATCGCCTTTTTCACTTCTTTGAAATTCAAGCGGTCATAGAAGACGTAAGGTGCAAGATAGGTGTCGAAACTGCTGAAGGCTTGCGCGCCAGCCCATTCGGACTGCAAGATACCGAGGAAGTTGGACATCTGCCCTAAAGCCTCGCGGAAATGCTTCGGTGGACGGCTGGAAACGCGCCCCGTCAGGCCGTTGAAGCCTTCGTTGAGCAACGCGCGCAATGACCAGCCCGCGCAATAGCCGGTGAGGCAGTCGAGATCGTGGATATGATAGTCTGCGTCGCGGTGAGCGCGGCCTTCTTCCGCCGAGTAAACTTCGTCAAGCCAGTAGTTGGCGATGACTTTGCCCGCGACATTGCTGATCAATCCGGCGTTGGAATAGCCGGTGTTGGCGTTGGCCTTGATCCGCCAGTCACTGCCGGAGATATATTCGGAAACGGCCTCGCTGCAATCGACCATGGTTCCTCCGAAAATTTTGACGATGTTGTCGTCAGGTGTGGCGGCTGTTTTGGTTTTTTCCTCAAGCTTGGCGTGCTGTGCTTCAGACATAGGTCTCGTACTCCCCGAATCGATGAATTCGTTGTTTTTCGTAGTGTTTTTGTATTTGATGACACCAGATGTTGTGCCCCAGAAGCCAAAGATGCCCCATATGCGGATTTCCCGCTTGACCTGGGTCAAGTGAAAGGAGCGGGATTTCCGGCGTTTTTATGACACGGCCAACAGTTGCATGAAAAGAAACGGGAATTTTTATGAGACACCGCTTGCCGACGTCATAAACGGTTAAATTTTTTTTAACGTGATTTGATATAAGTCAAGCTTGCGGTACGGGTGTAGACCAAAATCAATGCAGTCAAAAAGCGAGGCGAATCTCATGGAAGAAATTATGCGCGATTTATTGTTGAAATATGATGCGCCGGTGCCGCGTTATACCAGCTATCCGACCGCGCCGCACTTCAAGGACGCACCCGCTCAGCCGGATCTTGCCGCGCGTCTTCATGCCATTCCTGAAGAAAAAAGCGTATCGCTTTATATTCACATTCCGTTTTGCCGTCATCTTTGCTCCTATTGCGGCTGCCATACAAAAGTGGTGAACGAAGAGAAGCCGATCAGCGCCTATCTCGACGTCGTGCGCGAGGAAATAAAGCTGACGGCACGGGCGATCGGGCGGCGGCAGCGCGTGTCGCATATTCACTTCGGCGGTGGCACGCCGAACTTCGCGCCGACCAAAGATCTTGAGGCTTTGCTCGTGCTGATCGCAAAAGAATTCACGCTGGCGGAGCAGCCGGTCGTCGCCATGGAGATGGATCCGCGCATTCTGCATAAAGACAAAGTACAATCTCTGGTAAAGCTCGGGGTCAACCGCGCCAGCCTCGGCGTGCAGGATTTCCATGCCGATGTGCAGCAGGCCATCAACCGCGTGCAGCCTTATGAATTCGTTCAGCAATGCGTCGGCTGGCTGCGCGAGGCAGGCGTGAGGAGCATCAATTTCGACATGATCTACGGTCTGCCGCTGCAAACATCCGAGAAAATCCATGACGGCATGAAAATGCTGCAAACGCTCAAACCCGAGCGCGTCGCGCTGTTCGGTTATGCGCATGTGCCGTGGTTCAAGGAACACCAAAAGAAGCTGGAAGCGCACCCGCTGCCCGGCACGCTCGAGCGGTTCGATATGGCCGAGACCGCGCGTGCCGACCTGATCGCGCAGGGCTACGTGCCCGTCGGCATCGACCATTTCGCTCTGACGGAGGACGATCTCGCCGTCGCCTATAAGGAACATCGTCTGCGCCGCAACTTTCAAGGATACACGACGGATATGGAAGACTATCTGATCGGCTTCGGCCAGACTGCGATTTCAGACTACGGCAACGCTTATGTGCAGAACACTGCGATGAACCGCGACTATCGCGAAAAAGTTGAAAACGGCGCGTTTCCCGCCATCAAGGCCTGCATCCTCTCGGCAGAAGACATCTATCGCCGCGCGGTGATAAGCGAGGTGATGTGCTATGGTTCGGTCGATCTCGCGGCGGTTTCCGGAGGTGCGGACTGGGCGGAAAAAACATGGGCATCCGCGCAAAAGGCGTTGCAAGGTTACGCCGCCGACGGACTCGTGAATCTGGGTGACAAGAAAACCGAAATCACCGAAACGGGCCGCCCGTTGACGCGGCTTGTGGCTTCCGCGTTCGATGCTTATTTAAAGCCCTCAGGCGCCGCAGAGGCACCCCGCCACGCTCAGGCGGTTTGATCTCATTAATGAACTTTCCTCTGGCGCTTCGAGCCGCGGCATTCGCCGGGCAGGGACGTGCAATGCTGGCAACAATAATCAATGAGCCTGTTATAATCGGCAATGGTGACATCCCGCTCGCGCGGGGCGGAGACGCCGAAGGATCTGAGCTGCATCAGCGCGCGTGAAAAAGTTTCCGGCCGCATCCCGAGAATCTGGGCGGCGAGAGCCTTGCTATAAGGCAGACCGAACGTGCCTCCAGCGCCTTCGCTTTCAATGCCGGATGAGGCTTGCAGCAACAGACATCCTATGCGTTGCGGCGCGTTCATAAGTGCCCTGTGCTCGTTTTCCATTTGCATCCTGTGCATGTCGCGCGACAGAGCTGCCATCACGCGGATCGGGATGTCGGAATTCTCTCTCGCGCGTTCGCGCAAGGCTTCGTCGGGGATTTCCAGCATCCGCGCGTCGGTAGTGGCTTCGCTTGAAAAGGTATGACTGGAGCTTTCAAAGATGCACGCTTCTCCGAGAACATCCCCGCGCATGCAAAGCATGACCGTGGTTTCCTCGCCGTCCGCCGTGACGCAATAACGTTTCACCTGCCCCTGAAGGACAATGAAAAGCCGGTCGGCGGCGTCGCCCTGACGGAAGATATGCTCGCTTTTGCTGTAGTCTCTCACTTTTCCTGCCGCAAAAAGCACGTGCATGTCTTCTTCCTTCAGTCCTGAAAAGAAGGGCAGATCGCGCAGGGAATGGTCGGTGCAATTTTTGTTTTTCATGGTCTTGCCTGGTTTCTATATTTTTTGCGGCACTGCGATTATACGCTTTGCACTTCCACACCGCCAATAAATCCGCATGTCAAATCTGTACAGGAGAAGTCCTTATTGTGTTTTTTTCAAAAATTGACATTCATCAATCACGACCGGACCCATTCAGTGTCAAATAAAGATAGTTGCAGTAAACGAGGTTTTATTATTACAAAATGTCAATAATTTCTGTAGTGGCGGTTGAACCGCATGCGGCGCGCCTGTTCAGCCGTCAGGCGGACGGCATTGCCGTGAACGATCAAATCTTCTTCGAGATGTCGGACGAAGCCTTCGCGCAAAGGATCGCCGCATGGCTCGAAGAAAAAGCCGCGCCGCGCGAGCATGCCGACCGTTTCGTTTTGCTCGGCGCGCCGCGCATGCTGCACGCATTGCGCCAGACGATCAAAAGCCCGGTTTGCGCGCAGGTGATCGCCGAGATACACCGCGATCTCGAAACGCTCACGCAGGCGGAGCTGAAACGGGAACTGGAGAAAATCCTCTGGTTTTGAAAGGTTATCTTTCTTTTTGCGGGGCGCCGAAGCGGATGAGCTTCTGTCCGCACGAAGCGCAGTCGTTCTCGCGACAGGAGCCGCGGCAGTCGCTTTGCGTCGCCGTGCAATGGCCGCAACTGTAGTCGATCAGACGATCGAAATTGTCGATGGTAATTTCCGGCCCGCGAACCGTGACGCCCACTGTCTTGAGATTGGCCAGCGCGCGGGAAAAGGTTTCGGATTTCATGCCGAGGCGTTGCGCGGCGAGGGATTTATCGTAAGGGAAGTGGAACGTGCCGCCGCTGCCGACCATGTCTGACGACAGTTGCAGCAAAAGGCAGCCCACGCGCTGAGGGGCATCCATCAGCGCCTTGTGCTCGTTTTCGATTTGCAGTTTGTACATCTCGCGCGACATCGAGGCCATGAGGCGCGAGGTGATGTCGATGTTTTCACGCGCGCGCTCTTTGAGGATTTTTGCGGGAATTTCGATCAGGCTCAAGTCTTCCGCCGCTTCCGCCGAGACGGGATAGTCGGCGTTGTCGAAAATGGCGGCCTCGCCGAACACGTCTCCGCGCGTGAAGACGGCGACGATGGATTCTTCGCCTTCCGTCGTGCCGCGATAAAGCTTGCACCACCCCTTGAGAATGATGAAGAAGCGGTCGGCCAAGTCACCCTGGTGAAAGAGATGCTGGCCTTTTGTATAGTCTTTAACCACCATGGCGGCGCGAAAAGCTTCCATGTCAGCCTCTGCCAGGCCAGTAAAAAAGTTCAATCCGCGCAAAAAAGCGTCTGGCGACTGGGTGGATTTAAGCATAACAGACTATCTTCCTCTTTATTCCAAAAGGAAGTTACATTGTGATGTTATTTTTGTCCAGTATCACAGCCTCTTTTTTTTGCATAAAAATCAGATAATCATAAAAGAAATCACGCTGAAATCCATTTATAACCGGCCTCACTGGCGAAATAACCATTGGAGAATTCCATTGCGGGGAGAAGTTGCCTGAGCTTCTCCGCCACGCTTGCGTCGCCGTCCGCGGCCTGACGGTAGAGAGTGGCGACTTTCACCATGTCGCAGTCGTGCGGCGAGAGGCGGAAATGGCGGATGCCAGCAAGCTGCATTTCGCCCATTTTTTCCGCAAGGTCGAGACAGGCGGCGGAGAGCGTCTGGATGCCGTTCACGGCGAGGAAGCCCCGCTCGTCGAGCGTCTTCAGCGGCAGCCCATCCGGGTCCTTGTTGCAGACGAAAAGGCAGTTGTCTTTGGAAAGGTTGTGCAGACGGGCGTGATAGCAGCGCGCGGAGACGGCCAGCGGCATGCGGCCGAAGACCTGCGCTTCGATGTCGGTTTTGTATTTTTTTCCCGCCGTGCTGAGAATTTTCGCCGTCGCGAAAGAAATTTCCGGCGCAAGGCAGACACGCCGCGCGCCGCGCTCTGCGAGATGCGCCAGCGTGTCCTCGTTATAGACATTGATATACGGCCCGATGACATGATCGCGCCCGTCAAGCTTTGCGAGCGCCGAAACGTCGTTGACTTCGACGGGCAGCTTGTCGTTTGCGGCGAGTTCGCGCATTGTTTTTGCCTCGCGCTTGTTCATCACCATGGCGAGGGACGAAAGCACCGCGTCCTTGCCCGCTTTTTGCAGACGTTCAACGACCTCGGGCAGTAATTTGTTGTAAAACGGCTGACGCTTCGAGCAGACGACTTCGCCGACGTAAACGATGTCCACAGGCGCTTCGTCCGCCATGCGGAAATAGAAATCTCGCCATTTTTCAGGTGCCCAGTTGAACAGCACAGGGCCCAATGTCAATTTTACCGCCATGTTTTTTTGTATGCTCCTTCGGTCAATTGCCCGCCTTCGGCGAGGGCGATCAGCGCGTCGGTTTTTACCGGCCAGCCGCGCGCATAATCGCTAAGCGCCTTGCGGAAAGCTTTGACCACGGCTTCCGTGTAGGCGCGTCCGCGCTGGCGGCCTTCGATCTTGAATGCCGCAACACCGGATTGCAGCAGGTCAGGCATCATCGAGAGCGCATCGAGGCTGCTCGGCTCTTCGAAGATATAGCCTGTATTGCCGCCGCATTTGAAACGGCCTTTGCAGATGGTCGGGTACCCTGTGGTCTCGCTCTCTGCGAAGCGGTTGATGGTGAAGACGCCGAGCTTGGAATCCATGCTGCCATCCTTACCCTGTTCGTAGCGCACGTCGCCCGCGGGCGAGCAGACGCCGTTCATGTTGGGCGATTTTCCCGTCGCGTAGGAAGACAACAGGCAGCGGCCTTCCGCCATCACGCAGAGCCCGCCGAAAACGAACACTTCCGTCTCGCAAGGGATCTCGTCATTGAGCGCGGTGATTTCCGTTACGCTCAAAACGCGCGGCAATACGACGCGTTTGACGTTGAACGTCTCGCAATAATATTTGATGGCGTCGGGATTGGAGGCCGAGGCCTGCACCGAAAGATGGAGGCGCGTATCGGGGTGCGTTTTCGCGGCGTAAGATGCAAGCCCCATGTCGGCGACGATCAGCGCGTCCGCCCCGCAACCGACCGCGTCGTCGACGGCTTTGCGCCACAGATCCGTCTTTCCGGCCTGCGGGAAGGTGTTGACCGTCACATAAACTTGCGCCTTGCGCTTGTGCGCGTACTCCGTCGCTTCAGCCATTTCCGCGCGGCTGAAATTGAGGCCGGGGAAATTGCGCGCGTTGGTCTCGTCACGAAATCCGCAATAGACCACGTCAGCGCCCGCATCCACCGCGACGCGCAAGGCCGACGGCGTGCCCGCGGGGCAGACCAGCTCAGGCGTTTTGCGTCCTTGTTGCTTCGTCATGGCGCGAACATGCCCGCGACGAGCGGCCGCATGTCCTGAAAAACCCTGTAACAGATGCGCAAAGGCAGACCGAGGACGCCGAACGCGGCGAGGCTTTCGCGGACAATGTTCATGTCGGAATCATCCAGCGCATTGCGCAAGGCGACCACCGCCTCCGTATCGCCGGAAATTTCGATGTCGCGGCTGAAGAACAGAGAATCGCCGTCGCCGCCGCCTTCGGCAAGCTTCAGCAAGGTCATGAAGGAGCCGCCGATCCGCGCATCGGATTTCACTTTCGCATCACGACGGTAAACGCCGATCTCGCGTTTTGACACTTGCATAACCATGCAAAAAGGCGCGTCGCGCACGTCGATGCGGATGCGGCTGGCGGCATAATCGTCCAGCCGGTCGACGATCTCGGGATGCGCGTCCAGCACCGCGCAAAACACACGGCGGACGGCGGGCTCGAGGAACTTCAAACGCTGCTGATCTTTTTTCATGCGCACAAAGATAGCGCGGAATTTTTAGCGTGACTTGACCCAGATCAAGTACCGCATCGCTGGCTGCGTCATTCTTGCGGGCATGACGAAAAACGCAGATCATCAGTCGTTGCAGCATTTTCTGGACTCTTTGGAAGCCGAAGGGCAACTGAAACGCATCGCGTATCCGGTTTCCACTGTTCTGGAAATGACCGAGATCCACAAGCGCGTGCTTGAAAACCACGGGCCCGTTTTGCTGTTCGAAAAACCCATCATGAAAAACGGCAAGCTCAGCCCCATCCCCGTGGTGTGCAATCTCTTCGGCACGGTGGAGCGCGTCGCGCGCGGGCTGGGGTGTGATGTCAACGGCTTTCAGGATTACGGACGCTGGCTCGCGGCGATGAAGCAACCCGACCCTCCGTCGGGAATTCTCTCTACACTGGGCAAATATGGCGATCTCAAGGCGGTGATGGCGATGAAGCCTGAAGTACGCCGCGCGCCAGCGCCGGTGCAGGAATGCGTTTTGCGCGGCAAGGACGTTGATTTGCACAAGCTGCCGGTACAATCTTTCTGGCCGGGCGAGCCCGCGCCGCTGATCACCTTCAACCTCGTCATGACCCGCCCGCCGGACAGTGCCGACACGGCGGATTACAATGTCGGCATTTACCGCATGCAGGTGATCGGCAAAAACAAGTTGATCGCGCGCTGGCTGCCGCATCGCGGCGGGGCGCGGCACTTCAGGCAGTGGCAGGAACGCGGCATGGACATGCCGCTGGCGGTAACGATCGGCGCCGATCCCGCAACGCTCCTCTCCGGCGTGATGCCGCTGCCTGATACGCTTTCCGAGTATCATTTCTCCGGTTTGATCCGGCGGGAGAAACTCTCGCTCACGCCATGCAAGACCGTGCCGATGCTGGTGCCGGCGGAGGCCGAAATCGTGCTGGAAGGCCATGTTTCGGCGACGGAAACCGCGATGGAAGGCCCGTATGGCGACCATACCGGCTATTTCAACAGCGTCGAGCCGTTTCCTGTTTTCACCGTTTCTACGATTACAATGCGCAAGAAGCCTGTTTATCTTTCCACCTATCTCGGTCGCCCGCCGGATGAAGCCTCGACCATGGCGGTCGCGATGAACGATGTTTTTCTGCCGTTGCTGCAACAGCAGTTTCCCGAGATCGTCGATTGCTGGCTGCCGCCGGAGGCCTGCTCGTACCGCATCGCCGTCATTTCCATCAAAAAGCGTTATACCGGACACGCGCGGCGGATGATGCTCGCCTTCTGGTCGTATCTTTATCAGTTCAGCTACACGAAAATGATTATTGTCGTTGATGAGGATATCAATGTGCGCAACTGGGAGGACGTTCTCTGGGCGCTCTCGACGCGCATGGACGCGTCGCGCGACGTCGTGACGCTGGAAAATATGCCGATCGACTATCTCGATTTTGCTTCGCCGAAAAGCGGCCTCGGCGGCAAGATCGGCTTTGATGCCACCAACAAAACCTTTGGCGAGACCGACCGCACATGGGGCAGACCGCTCGCTATGGATGAAAAGACTGTCGCCCGCGTCAATGCACTGTGGGACGAGATTTTTGACGACGAAAAGAAAAAGCCGCGCCGCCGCGCGTGATTAGGGTCAGACCTCATTAATCTATGGCAATTCTACGCGAAGCGAAAATGGCGATCCTGCAATGACAAGGCTGCAGAGCGTAGCGGTTGCTACGGTCAAAGCCTTGGAAGCCGCAGGGCGTCATTTTCGCCGCGCCCGGAAGGGTAAGCCCTCGGCCGCACCGTCTGCGGCGTCAAAGCAACTCAGCGTGGGATCCACCACGCTTTCGTTGCTTTTCCTTGCATCCAATACGGCGCAGGGCTTATATAATTCCATAGATTAATGAGGTCTGACCCTAGCCAATAATAAAAAACGGCTTGGTCGCGCTGATCCGCACGTCGCCGGAAGCGACGTTGGAAACGCCGCGGCCGGACAGCGGAGCGAGGGCGACGTTGCGCGCCGGATATTTGCATTTCCCCGCGAGGCTGATCTTCGCGGCTTCGATAACCAAGACTGAAAACGTCCCGTGCAGATTGATTTTGTGTTGCCTCGCCTGAAAGAAACGGATGACCGGACGATTTTTCGCGTCATAAAAAACGGCGGACGATGGCACGCGGCGTTTTTTCAAAGCCGCGTGGAGTTCGCCGAGGTTGGCGAGTTCATGATCCTTCCGTCCATCGAGAAAGCCGAAGATGTGTAGTTCGCGCCAGTTCCAGATACGCACCGTTTCCAGACAGAAGCGGAAATCCGTCATACCCTGATCGCTTTTGAAGCAGACCGGCACCGACTTCGGAACGATGCCGGAATCGCCGTCCCCCACCCATAAAACAGGATCGACGGCAAACGCACCGCCGCCGTCCACCGCGACTTGCGGGGCTTTTTGCAATGTGAGAGATTTGAGCCGCGCGGGGCGCAAAATGCTCTTTTGCATGGGCCCGACGAGAATAAGACGCGCGGTATCCGTGTCGTGTCTGGAG
This sequence comes from Pseudomonadota bacterium, assembly GCA_021845905.1. Classification (GTDB taxonomy): domain Bacteria; phylum Pseudomonadota; class Alphaproteobacteria; order Micavibrionales; family UBA2020; genus PALSA-926. Next base: position 50,164 of record JAJZVA010000001.1, on the reverse strand, counting down.
GCTGGCATGCGCGGCAACATTGCGGGATCCTCGAAATGGTGGACTGGCTTGGGTTTGATGTCAGAACTTCGTTAAATCCTAGAGGATTATAGCGGCAGCTTCAATAAAACTAACACGCCGCCTTATGAGCGCGCGCTATCCGGGCGATAAAATCAGGTCTATGCATCGATTTTGATTATTTTTAATAAAAAAAAACCGAAGCTTGCAGAACAAGCTTTTTATAACTATAACAAGGATATTATTTATATCACAGCCTGAATGGCGCTGACAAAAAACATAAGGAAATCAAATAGATGACAGCTGGTCAATACGCATATGTGATGAAGGGGCTGAGCAAGACCTATCCGGGCGGCAAGAAGGTCCTCGATAATATATTCCTCAGCTTTTATCCCGGCGCGAAAATCGGCGTTCTCGGCCCCAACGGTGCGGGCAAATCGACGTTGCTGAAAATCATGGCAGGCGTGGAGAAGGAATTCAGCGGCGAAGCTTGGGCGGGCGAGAACATCTCCGTCGGCTACCTGCCGCAGGAGCCGCAGCTCGACCCGAACAAGACCGTGCAGCAAAACGTCATGGATGCGCTCGGCGAACTCAAAGCCATGCTCGATAAATACAACGAGATCAGCAATAAATTCTCGGAAGAGGGCGCGGATTTCGACGCGCTGCTGGCAGAGCAGGGTGAACTGCAAACCAAGATCGAAGCGCAGGACGGCTGGAATATCGAGCGCACGATCGAAGTCGCCATGGACGCGTTGCGTTGCCCGCCGGGCGATATGGCGGTGACCAACCTCTCCGGCGGCGAAAAGCGCCGCGTCGCGCTGTGCAAACTATTGCTTGAAAAACCGGACCTGCTGCTGCTCGACGAACCGACCAACCACCTCGACGCGGAATCCGTCGCATGGTTGCAGCGACACCTGCTGGATTACAAAGGCACGATCGTCATGATCACCCACGACCGTTACTTCCTCGATCATGTGACGGGCTGGATTTTGGAGCTCGACCGCGGCTCAGGCATTCCTTACGAGGGCAACTATTCCGGCTATCTCGAAAAGAAGGCCAAACGCCTCGAGCAGGAAGGCCGCGAGCAGGAAGCGCGCCAGAAAGTTCTCTCCCGCGAACTTGACTGGGTACGTCAGTCGCCGAAAGCGAGACAGGCAAAATCAAAAGCGCGTATCACGGCCTATGACGATTTGCTGGCCGAAAGCAAAAAGTACGAGAAGACCCGCACGGCGCAGATCGTCATTCCGGTGCCGCCGCGCCTGGGCGGAACGGTGGTGGAGGCTGAGGGCATTTCCAAAGGCTTCGGCGACAGGCTTTTGTTTGAAAACCTCAGCTTCAAGCTGCCCCCGGGCGGCATCGTCGGCGTGATCGGCCCGAACGGCGCTGGGAAAACCACGCTCTTCCGCATGATCTCGGGCGAGGAAAAGCCCGACAGCGGCACGCTCAAGGTCGGCGAAACCGTCAGCCTCGGCTACGTCAACCAGAGCCGCGACAGCCTCGACGGGAACAAGAACGTCTGGGAAGAAATTTCCGGCGGCAACGACATCCTGCACCTGGGCGAGCGGGACATCCAGTCGCGCGCTTACGTCGGCTCGTTCGGCTTCAAGGGCGGCGACCAGCAGAAGAAAGTCGGCGTGCTCTCGGGTGGCGAGCGCAACCGCGTGCATCTTGCCAAAATGCTGAAGGAACCCGCCAACCTGCTGTTGCTCGACGAACCGACCAACGATCTCGACACGGAAACGCTGGCCGCGCTCGAAGACGCGCTGGAAACCTACGCAGGTTGCGCGGTGATCATCAGCCACGACCGCTGGTTCCTCGACCGCATCGCGACGCACATGCTGGCGTTCGAAGGCGACAGTCAGGTCGTCTGGTTCGAAGGCAATTACGAGGATTACGAGAAAGACCGCAAAAAGCGCCTCGGCATCGACGCCGATCAGCCGCATCGCATCAAATACAGGCCGCTCCGCAAAGCTGGCTGACCGGCATTTCGCAAAGAAATCTGAAACCCGCGCCAAACACCGCGCGGTTGCGCGGGCGGGCTATCGCCTGTTGTAACGCTTGCTTTTTTTCTTGTGCTTCTTTTTCTTGTCCGGTCTTTGCTGCATCGCGGGCGCACAGGAAACAATCACCGGCTGCGTTTTTGCGCCATCGGCATTGTCGTTGAAGCGCTTGCTGATTTTTGTATCCAGCAAATCCAGCGCATGGCGCAACTTTTCCGTTTTTTCCCGCGGCAAAAGGACAAGATCCTCGCGCACGCTTCTGAAATTCCTGTGGTCGCAGAACCTGCGCAAATCCTTCAAATCCCGCGGGCTGTGCGCCGCCGTGTTAAAGACCGCCATCAGGCTTCTTTCCATCCTGTCAATCGACAGATCGACATTGACGGCTTTCGGGTCGTCAGACTTAAGCACCAGATTGATCATGCGGTTAAGCTGGGCCGTCGCGTCGACCAGGTTCTGCAACGCGGTTTCGCGGCGCGACCGCTGCGGAACGCCGGGCACAGAAGAAAGCGGCGTCGGCTGCGGCTGGGAAACATATCCGGCGTGTTTCGCGTCCACCTCAGGCACAATCATCAGCACCCATTTGCTCTCTCCGAACGGCGTCTTCGACGCACCCTGAATTTCATTCAGCTTGTTTTTACGCTCATGAACGTCGCGCGGCATGAGCATGAGATTGGCGAAATGGTTGGTGAGGTGCGTCGGCTGGCTGCCGCGCGGCATCTGCGGATCGACCTCTTCCGTGAGCGAAGCCCTGCCGCCGCCGAACCGCTCTATGATATGGTCGACGTTGACGTCGTAAGGCCTGTTGCTCTCATCGACCGGCTTCTGCCCTTGCGTCATACGCTTGATGCCTTTGGAGCAGATGCCGAGCGCCTTCAGCTCTTCCGCATGGTTCTCGGCGAGGAAACGGAAGAATTGCGGCTTCACGCAGGAACTGAATTGCGAATAGATGCCGGCATTCTCTCTATGCTTGATCGTGGAATACAAAACCGGCGCGAGACGGAAACCGACCGGCAAATCGGCGATGATATTCTCGAAGTCCTCAAGCTCGCGGACCAGATGTTCGCGTGAAATATGAAACGCGGTCGGCTGGGCTTTTTTCTCCGGCGGCGCGGTTTCCTCGGCATTTTTTTCAGAGGCGGAAAGCGCCTTTATTTTGCCGGTCAGCGTGGCGCGGATGCCGTCGATCAGTTCTTGAACGGTGGGCGGCGCGCCGACGTTTTCCGGCGTGGTCGCGGCGGAAATCGTCAACTCTGTGATTGTGTCCGCCGAAACTTTTTTCATGCCATGTTTCCGTTTTACTTTGGCGAGAAAGCCGCTTTGCGGCGCCGTTTCGGCTGTGGCGTTGCCGTGGCCTCGTTGTCGTTGACGGGCGTCAGGATGATCGCGCCGCTCAGCCCGTCCGCGACTTTCACGCGCACGGTCATCTCGTCGCCCGCGCGGAAGGTGCGTCCGCTGTTCGCGCCGACGAGGATTTTTTTGAACTCATCGAAGCTGTAGTCGTCCTTGGGCAGAAACTTGACCGGCAGCATGCCTTCGCAACCGAGGCCGTCGAGACGGACGAACACGGCGCCGTTGATGACTCCGGTGATGTGGCCTTTAAAAGCGCTGCCGGTTTTTTTCGAGAGGTAATCTGCCGCATAACGGGCGTCCGCCGCGCGTTCGATTTTGACGGAACGCATCTCCGTGTCGTTGACATGAGCCGCCATCTCAGGAAGGCGGCCTTTTTGCGTCGCGTCCAGCCCGCCGCCGCCGAGGTTGAAAGCTTCTGCGAGACTGCGATGGTTCAGCAGGTCGGCATAACGGCGGATCGGTGAAGTGAAATGGGCGTAGCGTTCCAGCGCGAGGCCGAAATGCGCGGCGTTTTGCGTATCGTATTTGGCCTTGGACTGGGCGCGCGCGACGTTCTGAATGGTTTCAACGGCTTCCTCCGTGGGGAGCTGACGCGCCTTTTCAGTGAGTTCTTTGAAATCAGCGGCGCTTTTGATCGCGCCCTTGGCGGGCAATTCGATGCCGGCGACCTTCAGTTGAGCGCGGAGGATTTCAAGCTTTTCATCCGGCGGCGGCGCATGATGGCGGTGCACGCAGGGCGCATGGGCTTCATGCAGCAACTGGTCGACGGCGCTGTTGGCGAGAATCATGAACTCGGCGATGACCTGATGGCTCTCCGACTCGTCGCCTTTGGCGACAGCGACGGTTTCGCCCTTGTCGTTCACTTGCGCTTTGTACTCAGGCAGGGCGAGATCCAGCGCGCCGCGCGCCACGCTGGCCTTTTTGAGAATGTCATAAGCTTCATAAAGCGGCGTGACCACGCTGTCCATCAACGGTGTTGTAGTTGCGTCCGGGTTGCCGTCTTTCGCGGCCTGCAGCTGCGTGTAGGTGAGGCGGGCGGCTGAACGCATCAGGCCGCGCGTGACCTTCTTTTTGGTCAGGTTGCCGTCCCGGTCGATCCAGAGATGCGCCGCCATGACGGCGCGGTCCTCATGTGGCTTCAAAGAGCAAAGGCCGTTGGAGAGGCTTTCGGGCAGCATCGGCACGGCGCGGTCGGGCAGATAGGTGGAATTGCCGCGCTCGTAGGCTTCATCATCCAGCTTGCTTCCCGGGCGCACGTACCACGAAACGTCGGCGATCGCGACGATCAGGTGCATGCCTCCGTCCTGCGTCGGCTCGGCGAATATGGCGTCATCGAAATCACGGGAGTCTGGCCCGTCCACGGTGACCAGCGGAATATCGCGCAAATCCTCACGGTTGCCGAGATCCGGCACGGCATGGGAGCTCGCATCTTTTAAAGCGTTAGATGAGAATATTTCACTAAGCCCATGTTCATAAATACTTATCGTTGTAAGTATTCCCGGCGTCGTTTTTTGCCCGAGGACCCGTGTCACGCTCACTTTGGGGTTTGACTGTGTGCTTGGGATTCGTTTTGCGACGACAATATCGCCATCTTTTGCGCCGGATGAACCAAGAGAATTCAACGCGTAAGTCTTTGATCTTTCTTTTTTACTGCAAGGCTTGAAATGCAAAGCGCCATGATCTTCGACAATAATTCCAACAATATGCGCCGAAGGATCTGGTCTAGCCATGTTGCATTTCCTTTTTGGGAATTTTATGTATCTGGAATTTAACGGAACATTATAGATATGTCAATGTATATTTCTGTAATTTTATTTCTTATGGATTAAAAAACAAATCCAAACGCGCCGGAAAAGCAAAATGCGCTACAGATAATAATATGCGCCCAGGTAAGATTATTACCCAGACGGCGGCCAAACCCGTCGCCGCCCGGCTGGCTCAAACCGTGAAGGTGCGCCATGCGCGCCACCACCAGCAGAATGCCAAGGCCGTGAATCAGATGCGCGCTGAACTGCATGGTTTCGAGCATCCACATCAGGAGCAGGGCATAAGGCACATATTCCACGATGTTGTCCCGCGCGCGCACGGCGGCGTTCAGCTCGTTATGGCCGGATTCGCGCATTTTGTTGGAGCTTTCGTACTTCCGGCGCAAATTGGTGACGCGCCGCGACAACACGACCAGCAGGATGCCGAAAAACCCTGCATAGACCGGCGTGATGAAGGTGATGTGTCCCGTCATGTCTGCGTACCTCCCACGGTGAGTCCGTCCACGCGCAGGGTCGGCTGCCCAACGCCGACGGGAACGCTCTGCCCGTCCTTGCCGCAGGTGCCGACGCCTTCGTCGAGCTTCATGTCGTTGCCGACCATTTTGACTTTGGTGAGGACGTCCGGCCCGTTGCCGATCAGCGTCGCGCCCTTGACCGGCGCGCCGATTTTTCCATCCTCTATCATGTAAGCTTCCGTCGCCGAGAAGACGAACTTGCCCGAGGTGATGTCCACCTGTCCGCCGCCGAAGTTGACGGCATAGAGACCTTTTTTCACCGATGCGATGATTTCATCGGGCGCATGGTCTCCGCCGAGCATCATGGTGTTGGTCATGCGCGGCATGGGGTTGTCGGCGTAGCTTTCGCGCCGTCCGTTGCCGGTGGATTTGCCGCCCATCAGACGCGCGTTCATGCGATCCTGCAGGTAGCCGACGAGGATGCCGTCCTCGATCAGGACGTTGCGTTGCGAAGGCGTGCCTTCGTCGTCGATGGTGATGGAGCCGCGCCTGTCGGGGAGCGTGCCGTCGTCGACCACGGTGACACCTTTGGCGGCGACCTGTTTGCCGATCAGGCCGGAGAAAGCGGATGTGCCCTTGCGGTTGAAATCGCCCTCAAGGCCGTGGCCGATCGCCTCGTGCAGCAAAATGCCGGGCCAGCCCGCGCCGAGCACGACGACCATCTCGCCCGCGGGCGCGGCGACCGAGGAGAGATTGACCACGGCTTGCCGGTAAGCTTCGTCCACGGTCGCCTTCCAGGTTTTTTCATCGAACAGGCGGTCGTAGGCATAGCGTCCGCCGAGGCCGGTGTAGCCTTCTTCCATGCGACCGTTTCCGTCATCCACATAAACCGTGACGTTGAGGCGCACCAGCGGGCGGATGTCGGCGGCCTTGTGATCGCCCGCGCGCAAAATCTGCACCGCGTTCCACGATGCGGACAGAGAGATGGAAACCTGTTTGACGCGCGGGTCTTTGGCGCGGGCGTAGGCGTCGATGTCCTGCAGCAACTTTATTTTCTTTTCAAACGCGAGGGCGGGCAGGGGGTTCTCGTCGATATAGAGCTGGCTGTTGGTTTTCTGCGGATTGAGATCCATCTTGCCCGCATAGCCTTTCTGCGTGGCGCGGACGGTTTCGCCCGCGCGTTTCAGCGCGGCGTCCGTCATCTCCGACGAATGGGCGAAGCCGAACGTCTCGCCCGCGACGGAGCGCAAACCGAAGCCGGTATCCGTGTCGTAAGAGCTGTTTTTCAGCCGCCCGTCGTCCCAGGAAAAAAACTCCGACTGCACGTATTGCAGATAAAGCTCGCCGTCGTCCGCGCCGGTGAGGCTGTCGTCGACGATCCTCGCGACGCCCGCGGGATCGAGGCCGGTTTTATCGAAGAAAATTTTGTCCGTCGTGTGAATGTGATCAGGCATGTCTCAAGATTAGCATTTATTTGCGAAAAGGCGAATCCCCGATATGCGTTGTCATAGTCCGTTGTTGTGCTTGCGTTGTTTTGCCGGAACGGTTTTTGGCGCAAAGCCCGCCATGCGCGGCAGCGTTTCCATGATCTCCGTCAGGGCAAGACAGTTTTCGCGCTCCAGCATGCTGTGGCCCGCCGTGGTTTTGTTATAGGTTTTTGGCGGATTGCCGGATTTGGAGAGCGCGGCGGCCAGCGCCTCGCCCTGCGAAAGCGGGCAGACAAGGTCGAAGCGGCCATGGACGATGTGCACCGGAATGTCTTTCAGTTTGACAGCGTTGTCGATGATGTAATTTGACGGCAAAAAAAGCTTGTTGGCGAAGAAGTGCGCCTCGATCTGCGCGAAGCAGACGGCGAAGCTGTCCTCGCCGAAATGGCTTTCGGCTTCCGCGACGTCGGGGATGAGGTGGCTGATCGTGCCCTCCCAGACCGACCATGCGACGGCGGCTTTTTGCTGCAATGCGCGCTCTTCGTCGTTTTTGGGCTTCATGTCGAAGATTTCCTTATAGGCTTTTGCCATGTCGCCGCGCTTTTCCGGCGGAATGATCTCGACGAATTTTTTCCACGCCTCCGGATAGCAGATGTAGCTGCCGGGCGCGGTGATGACATTGGGATTCCGGGCATAGGTTGCGGCGTTGCCCTGATACATGAAGTCGAGGTCTTCGCGGTTGCCGAGGAAGATGCCGCGCAAGATCAGCGTTTCCACCGTTTCCGGATGGCGGATGGCGTAAGTGAGCGACAGCGTCGAGCCCCACGAGCCGCCGAAGACGTGCATTTTTCCTTCGATGCCGAGCTCCGCGCGGAGCTTGACGATGTCTTCGATGAGATGATCGGTGTCGTTGTTTTTGAGCGCGATCTCCGGCCCGTCGGCGGCGACGGTCGGCGTGCTTTTTCCGCAACCCCGCTGGTCGAAGAGGATGACGCGGTAGCGTTCGGGATCGAAAAAGCGCGACAAGACAGGATCGCACGCGCCGCCCGGGCCACCGTGCAGAAACATCACCGGCTCGCCGTCGGGGTTGCCGTATTCCTCCCAGTGGATTTTATGCGGCGGATTTGTATCGACTTGCAAAAAGCCCTCGCGGTTGCATTTCTTTTGCGGATATTTCCAGTCTTTGTCGGTGATGCTGCTGGTGTTCGGCATTTTATGCTCCTTCTATTTCGTCTTTGAGGATATTGAGCGCGGTTTCAACCGTTTGCAGGCGCACGTCCGAGCGGTCTCCGGAAAAATTCCTGCTGACGGTGTATATCTTGCCCTTCATGGCGCAACCGAGCCAGACGAGGCCGACGGGTTTTTCCGTCGTTCCGCCGCCGGGGCCGGCGATGCCCGTCACCGCGACGACGATGTCGGCATCGGAATTTTCCAGCGCGCCTTCCGCCATGGCGTGCGCGACTTCCGGGCTGACCGCCCCGCGATCGATGATGGTTTTGCGCGGCACGCCGAGCATGTCTGTTTTGGCGGCGTAGGAATAGGTGATGAACCCGCGGTCGAAAACCTCCGACGATCCGGCGATGGCGGTGAGGCAGCCCGAGATCAGCCCGCCGGTGCACGATTCCGCCGTGGCGAGCTTCAGTTTTTTCGCGGCGGCGGAGCGGATGACGCTCTCCGACAGCGAGAGCAGTTGCGGTGAGAAAAGCGGCATGCCCTGTCCTTATGTATGCATGAGCGCAAGCGCGACGATGGCGACCCCGAACAGCGCGTAAAATCCGGCGACGACGTCGTCCATCATCACGTCGAATCCGCCTTTGGAACGGTTGTCGTAGAACGACGCCGGCCACGGCTTCCAGATGTCGAACAGACGGAACAAAAACCCAGCCCAGATCCACAGGCCGATGCTGTTTCCCGCGAAGATCCCGGCGATCCACACGCCGACGACTTCGTCGACGACGATGGACTGGTCGTCCACGGTGCCGGACTTTTTGCCGTACCATGTCGCGAACGGCGTCGCGGCGACGAGCAGGACAAGCGCGGCGATGGCGAGGCCTTTCATGCCCCATTGCTGGAAAATGAAATAGCCGAACGGCATGCCTGCGATGGTGCCCATCGTGCCCGGCGCGGGGCGGATGAGGCCCGAGCCGAACCATGTGCACAGCAGCACGCGCGGATCGGAAAATGTCGTACCCGGCGGCACGGGTTTGAGGGAAGGTTTCAGCTTGCCCATTTCAGATCCTCGTCTTTTTGCGCGGTTGCGAAAAGGAACGGCAGGCGTACGGTGGCGATCGCCTGCGCGGCGATGCCTTCGCGCCTGCCGGTGAAGCCGAGGCCTTCGGTCGTGGTGGCTTTCACGCTGACGCGCGCGGGCGGCAGGTTCAAAATATCGGCGATGCGCTGTTGCATGGCGGCGCGGTGCGGGGCGATTTTCGGCGCTTCGCAGACGATGGTGACGTCGACATGCGAGATCAACCCGCCCTGCGCGATGACGAGGTGAGCCGCATGCCTCAAAAACAATGCGCTGTCGGCGTTCTTCCAGCGCGGATCGGACGGACTGAAGTGCTGGCCGATGTCGCCTGCGCCGATGGCGGCGAGCAGCGCGTCGGTGAGGGCGTGCAACCCGGCGTCCGCATCCGAATGGCCTTCGAGCGTGAAATCATGAGGAATGGGAACGCCGCAGAGCATGAGCTTTTTTCCCTGCGCGGGCACGAGCTTGTGCACGTCATAACCCTGACCGGTGCGCACGTCGCCGTTGCGGAGCGAGAGCAGGCTTTCGGCGCGGGCGAGATCTTGCTGGTGGGTGATCTTGATATTGTCCGGCTGACCCGCGGCCAGCGTAACGTCGCGCCCTTCCGCTTCGCACAGCGCCGCGTCGTCGGTGAAGGATTTATCTTTATATTTCTCATGCAGCGTGTCGATCAGCGCGAAGTCGAACGCTTGCGGCGTCTGCACGGTAAAAAGATTGTCGCGGCTTTCGGTTTGCCCGTTTCTTTTGACCGTGTCGGTGACGGCGAGCGCGGGAATGGCGGCGCCGGATTTCTCCGCCGCCGCGACAAGTGTTTCGATGAGCGCGCGGGTGACCAAAGGCCGCGCCGCGTCGTGGATCAGGACGATATCCGGCTTCGACGCGCGCAATGCCGCAAGTCCGCTGCGCACGGATTGCTGTCTCGTCGCGCCGCCCGCGACGCAACGGACGCTTTCCGGCTGCGGATGGCCGGGGTTCGTGACAGCCACGATCTCGTCCGCGATGCCGCCGAATGCATCGACGCTCCATTGCAGAACGCTTTTGCCGAGCAGGGGCAGATATTGCTTGGGCGCGCCGAAACGCGTGCCCGATCCGCCCGCGACGATCAGCGCGGCGATTTTTTTTCTAGTCGAGGTCAAATTGAACGCCCTGCGCCAGCGGAAGAACGCTGGAATAGTTGACGGTGTTGGTGGAGCGGCGCATGTAGGATTTCCACGCGTCCGAGCCGCTTTCGCGCCCGCCGCCGGTTTCCTTTTCGCCGCCGAACGCGCCGCCGATTTCCGCGCCCGAGGTGCCGAGGTTGACGTTGGCGATGCCGCAATCGCTCCCCGTGCAGGACGTGAACAGTTCCGCCTCGCGCAGGTCGTTGGTGAAGATGCAGGAGGACAATCCCTGCGGCACGTCGTTGTGCATGGCAAGCGCGTCGTCGAACTTCGCGTATTTCATCACGTAAAGGATCGGCGCGAAGGTCTCGTGCTGCACCACGTCGGCCTGTTTGGGCATCTCGACCACGGCGGGCGTGACGTAATAGGCGTCCGGATATTCCTTCGCCAGTACGCGCTCGCCGCCGCTGACCTTGCCGCCCGCGGCCTTGGCTTTTTTAAGTGCGGCCTGCATGTTGTCGAACGCCTGTTTGTCGATCAGCGGGCCGAGCAGCGTGTTTTTGTCGAGCGGGTTGCCGATGCGCACGGAGCCGCAGGCTTTTTTGACGCGGGCGACGAATTTGTCGGCGACGTCCTTGTGCGCGATCAGGCGGCGCTGCGAGGTGCAGCGCTGCCCCGCCGTGCCGACCGCGCCGAAGACGGTCGCCATCAGCGCGAGGTCGAGGTTGGCGGTGTTGCTGAGGATCATGGCGTTGTTGCCGCCAAGCTCGAGGATGCACTTGCCGAAGCGCGCCGCGACGCGCGGAGCCACTTCACGCCCCATGCGGGTAGAGCCGGTGGCGCTGACGACGGGCACGCGCTTGTCGTCGACGAGTTTTTCGCCGATATCGCGCAGGCCGATGACGACTTCGGACAATCCCGCGGGCGCGTCTTCATAACGTTCCAGCGTCTTTTCGAACAAGGCCTGGCAGGCGAGGGCGGTGAGCGGCGTTTTTTCCGACGGCTTCCACACCACGCTGTCGCCGCAGACGATGGCGAGCGCGAAGTTCCAGCACCACACCGCGACGGGAAAATTGAACGCCGAGATCACGCCGACGACGCCCGCCGGATGCCAGTTTTCCTGCATCTTGTGGCCGGGGCGCTCGGAGGCGATGGTCAGGCCGTAGAGTTGGCGCGAGAGGCCGACGGCGAAATCGCAAATGTCGATCATCTCCTGCACTTCGCCGAGCCCTTCGGTGAGGATTTTTCCGCATTCGAGCGTGACGAGTTTGCCAAGGTCTTCTTTATGTTCGCGCAAGGTCTCGCCGAAGAGGCGGATCAGCTCGCCGCGCTTCGGCGCGGGAACGGAGCGCCATTGCAGAAACGCCTTGCGCGCGCGGGAGATTTTCGCATCGAGGGTTTTGGCAGTGTCGGGCGTTACGCGCCCGATCTCTCTGCCGTCGATGGGGGAAAAAACCTTCAGCGTGCCGGAGGAAAAATTTTTCGCAGGCACGCCGATTTTTTCGAGCAGCTGCGCCGCCGTGGCGGAGGAATGAATATGCGCGATGTCGGCGGATTTTCTTTTTACGGCCATGAGAAATCTCCTTCTATGAATGCTTTATTGTTTCAGTTTGCCTGAAGAGGGTGAGCGGCTCAAGGTATAGCATATTGCACATAATTCAACCCGACGATGCTTATTGACAGGCAAATGGCAAAGGTCTATCCATGCATTATCTCTTTCCAGTAACATTTGACTTATATTCGAGAGAAGAAATTATGAAATTAAATGAGAGGTTGAGTGTAGCCAAAGCCACAGGCGGTGCTGTTGGCGGATTCATCGCAGGGTTATCCATCATTGCAGGCATCGGTCTTATGATCGCCGCGCCGTTCGCGATCGGGATCACGACGTATACGCTGATTACAAGCGTAGCACACGGCGTGGCGGGCGCCATCACAGGCGGCGTGCTGGGTTTTGGCGCGGCCATTATAACAAGCCCTTTGTGTGTTTACGCAGGTATCGGTGTCATGGGTGTCGGCTCGGCGGTCGGAGGCATCATCGGCGCGGCTGTCAGCGGCGTGGTCAAGCTGGCAAGCATGGGCGTCAAAGGCCTTGGCAAACTGATCGGCATTAAACCAGCATCGCGCGCGAGCGCTCCTGCCGCTCCGGCGCAACAACAGTCCGGCACAAGCTTCAAGAGCGTTACGTCGAAGCCCGCTTTTGAGAAAGCTCAACAGAGCCAGACGACATTTGAGCTGCAATCGGTATTGCCCAAGCATATGAAGAATGAGGCGACGCCGCGCGGTCATGGTGCGCCGAAGCAATAACCGGTACTGCGGAATATTCAAAAAAGGCGCTCTCCGGAAACGGAGGGCGTTTTTTTATGCAGGATGCGGGGGCGCCCCAAAAAATTATTCACGATGTTCAATAACCGGCCCCGCATAACGGCCTGCGGGGCGATTTTGGCCTGAAATCATTCTTTCCCCTCATCATCCGCCGCGACGGTTTCGATCCGGCGTCACCTCCAAAGCTCTGTCTCCCCAGGCAATGGATGTTGAGGAAAGGCGATGAAAATCTTTTGTCCGCGACCCCCTTTCGCTGGTCTGTTTGCGGGCGGAGCGCAAGGCTCCATAATTCTATTTATCGCATATAATTTCTAAATACGCAATATATAATTTACATTTATGTTTCAATAGTTGTTTATTGACATAAAATTTACAGCGTGATATACATGCCATATCATACAAAGGAAGATTTTACATGAAACACGCATTTAACCATTTGTCCTTGAAGCCTGGCACGGAACTGACAAGTTTCAAACCCGGAAACGACCTTGCCAACACGGTTCTTGATATCTTTGTGAACACCGGCTTCGCGTTCTCTGCGTGGCGGGGCGGAAACCCCGATCTTTCCATCTACCGGAATGACGCCGGCGCGATTGCCATTCTTGCCTATGACGCGGAGAAACCGCGCAAATCCAAAGTGGTCACTTGCGCCAGCGGACAGGAACCGTCGGAAAAGAACATCGCTGACTTCATCATTGAGAGCTTCGCCGGGCAGGACATTTCCGCGCGCGTCGAAGAGATGATCAGGGCCGAGGAAAACAAACACACCGCCGCCTTAAAACGCGCCGCGGAATTCAAAAGAAATAACCCCGGTTTTTAAATCGTTCTTTACGCCCAGTCCAGAATGACTTTGCCGGACTGTCCGGACGCCATCGTCTCGAAACCCTGCTGGAAGTCGTTCGCGGCGAAATGGTGCGTGATGATCGGCGAAAGGTCGAGCCCGGACTGCACCATCGCGATCATCTTGTGCCATGTCTCGAACATCTCGCGGCCATAGATGCCTTTCAGCGTCAGCCCCTTGAAGATGAAACTGCCCCAGTCGATGCTCATGTCGCCGGGCGGAATGCCGAGCAGGGCGATGTTTCCGGCGGGGCGCATGGTCGCGATCATCTGTCGGAAAGCGTCGGGGTTGCCGGACATTTCAAGCCCGACGTCGAACCCTTCGGTCATTTTAAGATCCGCCATGACGTCGCGGAGGTTTTCCTTCGTCACGTCGACGGCGCGCGTCGCGCCCATTTTTTTCGCAAGATCGAGGCGGTAGGCGTTCACATCGGTGACGACGACGTTGCGCGCGCCCGCGAATTTGGCTATCGCCGCCGCCATCACGCCGATCGGCCCCGCGCCGGTGATCAGCAGGTCCTCGCCGACCAGATCGAACGACAGGGCGGTATGCGCCGCGTTGCCGAACGGATCGAAGATGGCGGCGAAATCGTCGCTGATGTTGTCGGGGATTTTGACGGCGTTCTTGGCGGGCAGGCAAAGATATTCCGCGAACGCGCCCTGACGGTTGACGCCGATGCCTTTTTGCTCGATGCAGAGATGCTTTTTGCCGCTGCGGCAGTTGCGGCAGAGGCCGCAAGTGATGTGGCCTTCGCCGGAAACGCGGTCGCCGGGCTTGAAGCCCTTGACTTCCGAGCCGACTTTTTCCACCACGCCGACATATTCGTGACCGGTGATCAGCCCGACCGGCACATGTTTGGCCGACCAGTCGTCCCATTTGAAAATATGGATGTCGGTGCCGCAGATGGCGGTTTTTCTGATCTTGATGAGGATGTCGTTGTGTCCGATGTCGGGCACCGCCGCATCGGTCTTCATCCAGATTCCGGGTTTGGCTTCTTTTTTGTAGAGGGCTTTCATGGGTCCTGATTCCTTGTAGAGAACCATGCACCAACTTTCACGCGCTCTCAACCCGTTGTTTTCGCTTAATATTTACATAGTATATTTTTCTTTACTTTATGTTAAATATAATTTAGAATAGCTTTACTATTCAATCATGAAGGGGGATATCGCCATGACCAACCAAATGAAACTTAAAATGAAAAAAGCGCTCTGCGGCGTTTTCAGCGCCGCCGCTCTGGGCGGAAGCGCCATTGCCCTGACAGCGCCGCAGGCGAACGCCATGGCCTTTGCCGAAACCTTTGAGCTCTCCGCGCAGGCGACGCAATGTCGCGCCGCAAACAATCAGGCGGCGGATTGCATGCAGGATGACCCTTTTGAAAAAACCGTGCAGCCCGGGCTGGTTCTCGCAAGCGAAATCTCAGGCGGCGGGATTCTGCTTCTGGGCGCGGCTGGCGTCGTTGTCGCGGTAGCCGACAAGAAAAGAAAACACAAGCTCTAAGTTTATTTCGCGCGGACGAGCGTATGGGCATGCCCCGGCAATCCCAGATGATAGATCACGTAAAAAACCATCGCGTATCCGATGACGTGAAAGATCGAGTGGATGATGCGGTCGAGCGCGAAGATCATCAGCAATACAGACGGCGCGACGCTTAAAACCCCGATGTAAATCAGCCGCGCGCCGACTGCCGCGACGCCGCCGAAGACGTGATAATAAAAGCACGCCGCCGCGATCGGCACGGGGAGAATGTAGGCCAGAAACAGCATGAAGGCAGCGATCATTATTTGATGACCTGAAGCGCCTTGCCGACTTTTTCGAACGCGGCGACGGCCTTGTCGAGGTGCGCGGTGTCGTGCGCGGCGGACATCTGCGTGCGGATTCTGGCCTTGCCCTGCGGCACGACGGGGTATGAAAAGGCGATGACGTAAACATCTTCCTTCAGCATCTCGTCGGCGAATTTTTTGGCCAGCGGCGCGTCATAGAGCATGACCGGCACGATGGGATGTTCACCCGGCACCAAATCAAACCCCAGCTTCGTCATGCCGGCGCGGAAATATTGAGCGTTGGCGCGGAGCTTTTCCAGCCGCTGCGGTTCGGACTTGATAAGCTCGATCGCTGCGATGGAGGAGGCGACGATCGGCGGCGCCATGGTGTTGGAGAAAAGGTAAGGCCGCGAGCGCTGGCGCAGCCAGCCGATGATTTCCTTTTTGCCCGACGTGTAGCCTCCGGACGCCCCGCCCAGCGCCTTGCCGAACGTGCCGGTGACGATATCCACTTTGTCGGCGACGCCGCAACGCTCTGGCGTGCCTGCGCCGCTCTTGCCGATGAAGCCGATGGCGTGGCTGTCGTCGACCATCACGATCGCGCCGTATTTTTCAGCCAGCGCGCAGATGCCCTGCAGATTGGCGATTATGCCGTCCATCGAGAACACACCGTCGGTGACGATCAGTTTATAGCGGGCGTCCTTGGCGGCTTTCAGCTGCGTCTCGAGGTCGTCCATATTGTTGTTCTTGTAGCGGAAGCGTTTGGCCTTGCATAATCTTATGCCGTCGATGATGCTGGCGTGGTTGAGCTCGTCGCTGATGACGGCGTCTTCCTCGCCGAGCAGCGTTTCGAAGAGGCCGCCGTTGGCGTCGAAGCAGGAGCTGTACAAAATCGTGTCTTCGGTCTTGAGGAAGTCGCTGACTGTTTTCTCCAGCTTCTTGTGCAGGTCCTGCGTGCCGCAGATGAAGCGCACCGAGGCCATGCCGAGGCCGTGATCGTCCAGCGCCTTGTGAGCGGCGGCAATCAGCGTCGGGTGGTTGGCGAGGCCGAGATAGTTGTTGGCGCATAAATTAATCACGCTTCGGGCGTTGCTGTTCGCCGCCTCTACGCGGATTTCCGCTTCCTGCGGCGAGACGATGATCCGTTCGGACTTGAAGAGGCCTTGCGTTTCGAGCGCCTGCGCTTCGGCGGCAAGGTGTTTTAAAATAGGCTTTGTCATGCCTTACGGTGTAGCATATAAAATAGCGGAATGACACGCGCATATATTTTACGGAATATATAAAATGAAAATAGATAAATTCGTCGTCAAAATCCGCGAAAAAGTCGCCGAACTGCAAGAAGAATTCGACAAGAACGCGGAAGAACGGCGCAAGAAATTCCGCTACAGTATCGAGCAGGGCAAGGTCGTCTTCGAACAGGCGGCCGTGTTGCGCCACCGCCTGGCGCGGATGAAGCTCTCAAAGTTCCTCATCGATTCCAAACTCGGCGCCGTGATCACCGCGCCGCTGATTTACAGCCTGATCGTGCCGATCGCGCTGCTGGATCTTTTCATGACCGTCTACCAGCACGTCAACTTCCGCGTTTACCGCATACCGCGGGTGAAGCGCGCGGAATTCATCGTCATGGACAGGAAATATCTCGCTTATCTCAACATCATCCAGAAGGTCAACTGCATCTATTGCGAATACGCCAACGGCGTGATCGCCTACGCCCGCGAGATCGCCTGCCGCACGGAGCAGTTCTGGTGCCCGATCAAGCACGCCCGCAAGGTGACCGGCGCGCACAGATGCTACAACGATTTCATCGAATACGGCGACAGCGAAAATTTCAGCAGGAAATACCGCATCCAGCGCGAGAAATCCCGCATGCAGGAAACGCCGCACATAGATTCAGGGCGCGAAACGCCCGGCGATTCAGGGCGCGAAACGCCCGGCGATTCAGGGCGCGAGGCGCGCCATGTGAATTCAAACGATGCAGCGAACGACGAAGCCGGAACTTTATAACCGCCAGGCGTCACCGCTGCCTTGCGCCGATGTGCTTTTCGCCGCGTTCTTCCGCCAGCAGCACCTGCTTGTGACGCTCCGCCGCCGCGGCTTTTTTCTCCGGCGTCAGGATGTCGTGGCAACACGGGCAGGCGACGCCTTCGATATATTTGGGGCTCTTTTTGTCTTCCGCGCCGACGGGGCGGCGGCACGACGGACAAAGCGCGTAAGAGCCTGTTTCCAGCCCGTGCTTCACCGTCACGCGGCGGTCGAAGACGAAGCATTCGCCCTGCCACAGGCTGTCTTTTTCCGGCACCGTTTCAAGATATTTGAGGATGCCGCCCTTGAGGTGATAGACTTCCTCGAACCCGAGCTTCTTCATGTAGGCCGAGGCCTTTTCGCAGCGGATGCCGCCGGTGCAGAACATGGCGACTTTCCTGTGTTTTTGGTTGTCGAGGTTGCGCGCGACGTAGGAAGGGAATTCGCGGAAGCTTTGCGTTTCGGGATTGACCGCGCCCCTGAACGTGCCGACGGCGACTTCATAATCGTTGCGCGTGTCGATAAGGATGGTTTCAGGATCCGAAATCAGCGCGTTCCATTCGCGCGGATCGACATAGGCGCCAACGATTTCATTCGGGTTCACGTCCGGCAAACCGATGGTAACGATCTCTTTTTTGACGCGCACCTTCATGCGGTGAAAAGGCGTTTCTTCCGCGGCGGATTCCTTGTGTTCGAGGTCATGCAATCCCGGGCAGGCGCGCAAAAAAGAGAGGACGGCATCGATGCCCGCCCGCGTGCCGGCGATCGTGCCGTTGACGCCTTCCTCCGCCAGCAACAGCGTGCCGCAGATATCGTGCCGCGCGCAGACGGAAGCGGTTTCTGCGCGCAATTCTTCCAGCCCGTCAAGCGAGGCGAACGCGTAGAGGGCGGCGACGACGTATCTTTCCGGACTGTTTTTCATGGCTTCTTATATCCCGCAAAAACCCGAAAAAGCAATGATTTTCGTTGCTATGACGCGGTATCCTTGCCGACGACGTGCAATCTGTCGCGCACAAGCCCGCGGTTATAGGCGGCCACGTATTCTTCGAACCTGGCCGAAGGCAGCGGGCGGGTATACTGGAAGCCTTGCGCCTCGTCGCACCCCTGATCCTTGAGGAACGAGAGGTGGAAAGCGGTTTCAACCCCTTCGGCGAGCACTTTCACGCCGAGGCTGTGGCCGAGGGTAATGATGGTCTTGACGATGGCGGCGTCTTCCTCGTTGATCAGCGCGTTGCGGATGAACGACGGGTCGATCTTCAGCCGGTCGACGGGGAAGGAGCGCAACGCCGCGAGCGACGAATAGCCCGTGCCGAAGTCGTCGACGGCGAGGCGAACCCCCAACTCGTGCAACTGGCGCAAGGTGTCTATCGACGTCGGCATGTCTTCCATGAAGACGCTTTCCGTGATCTCAAGCTCCAGAAGGCGGGCGTCGAATCCCGTCTCGCCGAGGATGCGCGCGACAGACGCGACGATATCGCCGCGGTGAAACTGCATCGAGGTGATGTTGACGGCGATGGAAATGGGCGCGCCGCCTTTGTCCCGCCATTCCTTTCCGGTCTTGCAGGCCCTGCGCAATACCCATTCGCCAAGCGGAATGATGAGCCCGGTTTGCTCCGCGACCTGCACGAACTCTTCAAGCGGCACGAGATGGCTGCCTTCCGGGCTGTTGTCGGGGCAGTGCCAGCGCAGCAACGCCTCCGAGCCGACGATCGCGCCGGTGGCAAGATCGAATTGCGGCTGGAAGTAAAGTTGTAGCTGGTCGGTCTGCATCGCCTCGCGCAAATCGCCGAGAAGGTGGAAACGCTTGTGCACGGCGAGATCGAGATCGTCGGAATAATAACGTATCGCGTCGCGCCCGTCGTCCTTGGCGCGGCTGAGCGCGATGTCGGCGTTTTTCATGATGGCATGCGAATCGTGGCCGTCGTAAGGCGCCGTCGCCACGCCCACGGAGACGCGCACGGCGAATTCCTCCTGAAGGATATTGACCGGCGCCGCGAGAGACTCGAGAAAATGGCCGAGAATTTCCGAACCATCCTGGTCCGTATAATCGAGAAGCGTCATGACGGCAAACGTATCCGCATTCAGCCGCGACACGACGGCGGAGGCCGGCGCGGCGCCGACCAGCCGTCTGCCGACCGCTTCGAGGAACCGGTCTCCTATTTCCTGCCCCATGGTGTTGTTGAGATCGCGGAAATGGTCGATGTCGATAAAAAACACGCTGAGACGCCTGTTTTCTCCCTTGACCTTGCGCTTGATCGCCTCTTCGAGTTTTTCCATGAAAAGGATCCTGTTCGGCAGGCCGGTCAGCGTATCGTAATAGGCGAGGCGGTGGATACGCTCTTCCGTCTGACGTTCCATTTGCTTTATGTTCCAGGCGTTTTTGCGGATCAGGCTGTTGGCGATGCGCAAGGTGACGCCGATCTCGTCGCGTCCTTCCTTTCCCGCGCCGAGAATGTCCGGCTCCTTGGGATTTTTTGCCGCGTTAATGAGATTTTTCTGCAGCGTCAATACAGGCTCCAGCAGCCACTGGCCGAGCACGAGCATCAGGATGCTGGTGACAAGCCCCGCCATGAGAAGGAATATGACGATGGATTTCTCCGTGAAACGCGCGACCGCAGCGAGCACCCGCGACGAGTCGATCGAGGCGACGATGTTGAACGGGCTGTTTATATCCGAAGGACGGTAGACGACTTCGTATCTGTTTTGCGCTGAGGTCAGGTAGTTCTTTATGCCCTGCGGCGGCAAGGTGGTGCCTTCGCCGTAGGAAATGATCTGGTTGTCGTCAAGCCCGTATATCGTGAGGCCGCGCACAGGGCTGGTCGCCATGATGCGGCTGGCGGCGGCAAGATCAAGCGGAATGGCGTTTCTCCGCAAGCTTTCGGAAGTGGTTTTTTCAAGATGCTGCACGATGGCCGTGCGCGCGACGGCGCGCAGTTGCGCCAGTTGGGTCGCCTCGAAGCTGTGTTTCGAATAATAAAGCGCCGCGCCCTGAACGAGCAGGATCACGGCAAAAACGGTCAGCGTGATGCGCCAGCTCAAACGGCTGCGCCACATGTGCGGAACGCCCTCCAGATGCGGTGGCGGCTCGCCCTGCATCCCTTCCGTCGCCCTTGCGCGAAAAGGAGGCGTATTCCATCCTGACAGTTTGTTTTTCACAGCCTGAACCCCCACGATTCCAGCATGCGCGCTGAAAGCTATATATGATATTCATTCTATTCCATTTTCTTGAATTATTGATTAACAACTGCATAACGTTGGAAAGAATACATTCATAAATTAACCGTTTTTTTACTTTTAAAGACTGCAAACTCCGTTCTTTTTCAGCCGGATATGAAGCCGTGGGAAATTATATTGTGAATTTGTTAAGAGAGTGATGTTAATCTTTATAACTGGCAAAGCCGGATTTTTCCGGCGGGGAGACGAAAGAAAAGCAATGATGGACAATGGCCCGTTATCCGACAGGTTGTCGCAAAATCCGCCAGCGGAGCCGCTGAAAGGGCGGGAAACATCCTTTAAAAAGGTCACCGTCTTCAAAACGCGCACCAAGCTTCTCGGCATCTGCGTCCTGATGTTCGCGGGCTTGTTCTACGCCAACAAGGTCATCATCGCCCAGACCCGGGCCAGCAACAAGTCGATCGAAAGCCAAAGCCGGATCATGGCCAATCAGGCCGTCTTGTCCGACACCATCAGCTGCTTCGGCGCCGTCAAGTTCTGGTTCGCCATCCTCGACAACGGCCTGCGCAAAACGCCCGTCCAGCTCCCCGACCAAAGCGCCGAGCGCGGCGTTAGATGCAATCTCAGCAGGTTCGGCGACTACCTGCAAAACCTCGAGGATTTCACGACAGAAGGCGCGGCGGTCGAGAAGAACTATAAAATGATGCGCGACCTGCCGCGCGTGGCGATGAACGATTATATCAGCGGCAACCCGCAGCAGGGCCAAAAAGTGATGGCCGAAGCCTATAGCAGGATCGCCGTGATCGACAATGATCTTCGCGCGATCTCAACGAAGATCAACGAGGAGTCGTCGGATCTCTCCGCGCGGGCTTTCACGGAATCGGCGCACTTCCGCAAGTTTCCCTTGCTGTTCCTCGTTTTCGGCATCGGCGGGATATTGCTGATCAACGCGGTGATCTTTTTCAACATCTTCAAGCCGATGGAAAACATCATCTCGACCATGGTCGACGCGAGCCAGGACCCGCACCACACGGAGAATTACATCATCCGGCACGAAGGCGCTGACGACGAGGTGGGCGAGGTGATCATGGCGCTGAACAGCCTTTTGCTGCAGGTGCACGAAGGTTTCCGCCGCGCCGAGGAAGCCGAACAGCAAAGCACCGCCGCGGCCCGGCAGCTGGACGCCATCTTCAACAGCGTCGCGGACGGCCTCATCACCATAGATGCGGCGGGCGACATCGTCGCCTTCAACAAAAGCGCCTGCAGCATTTTCGGCTACGACAGGCAGACGATCCGTCAGAAAAAGATCGGCGACTTCCTGACGCCCGACACCGCCATACAATACATGCAGGAAGTGCAGGATTTCATCAGCGGCGGGGTCAGCAATCACGTCGACGGCGGCCTGCAGGAAGTGACCGGCGTAAAATCCGACGGCACGGAATTTCCCGTCGAGCTTGGCGTGACAAGCGTCACGCGCGAGGACGGTCACCCCGTTTTCGTCAACGTCTTCCGCGACATCGCCTACCGCAAGGACCTCGAACGGCAGCTGGTGCAGGCGCAAAAGATGGAGGCGCTCGGCAGCCTTTCAAGCGGCATAGCGCATGAGATCAACACGCCGACGCAATACGTCCGCGACAACATAAAGTTCCTCAACGACGCGTTTCAGGCTTATGACGGGTTTTACAAGGATATCCTCTCCGTCAGGGAAAGCCTGCCGCAGGAGGCGCAGCAGACGCTCGACGCGTCGGCGAAAAACCAGGACATCGGATTTTTCAGCGATGAAACGCCCCAGGCGCTCGAACAGTCTCTGGAAGGCGTCGGTCGGATCATAGAAATCGTCGGCGCGATCCGCGGGTTCAGCTATCCCGCCACGGAAGACATCGTTTACACCGACCTCAACGAGGCTTTGAAAAACACCATTATCGTCTCCCGCAACCAGTGGAAATCCTACACGCAGGTCGAGATGAAATTCGACGAGAATTTGCCGCCCGTGCCGTGCATACCCGGCAAGCTCACGCAAGTGATCCTGAACCTGATCGTCAATGCCACGCACGCCATCGAGGAAAAATCGGGAAATACGCCCGATCCGGACAACAACAAAATCATCATCTCCACCTCGGCGACCAAAAAGAAAGTGACCATCGCCGTATCCGATACCGGTTGCGGCATCCCCAAGGAGAACATGAGCAAGATATTCAACCCGTTCTTCACCACCAAGGAAGTGGGCAAAGGCACGGGGCAGGGTCTGTCGATTTCCTACGACATCGTCGTCAAGAAGCACGGCGGAAGCCTGACGGTCGAGTCGGAACCGGGGAAAGGCACGACGTTCATCATCGAGCTCCCCATGGAGGTCGCGAACGCGAAGCCGCAGCAGAAAAACAGAAAAACGACGGCATAGGATCTTGCGATGAAACCGGTTGTTCTTTTCGTGGACGATAACGAAAATATCCTGCAGGGCCTGCGCCGCAATTTGCGCTCCGCCCGCAATGAATGGGATTTGCTCTTCGCCGCCGGCGGCGCGGAAGCCCTCAAAACCATGGACGGAACGCGCGTCGACGTGGTCGTTTCGGATATCCGTATGCCCGGCATGGACGGCGTCGCGCTTCTGACCGAAGCCTCAAAAAAGCACGGCCATGCCGTCCGCATCGTCCTGTCCGGACAGTGCGAGGACAAGGACGTCGCGCAGTTGCTTGAAGTCAGCCATCAGTATATGGCCAAGCCGATGGACACGGATGCGCTGGTTGCGGCGATAAAACCCATTTTGTCCGCGCGCGACACGTTGCAGGATCAGGAGCTTAAAAGTTTCCTGACTGGCGTGTCGTCGCTTCCTTCCCTGCCGTTGCTGTACGCGGAGATTTCCGCCGCGTTGCGCGCGGATCATCCGTCGACGCAAACGGTCGAACAGCTTCTGCTCCGCGATATCAGCCTCGTCGCCAAAATCTTCCAGATCCTGAACTCTTCCTATTTCGGATCCGGCGGCGACATCAACACGGTCTCTTATGTCTGGGAGTCATTGGGTGTCGAACGGCTGAAGGCGCTGTTCACGGAAGGGCGCATCGCCGCACCGCCCGACAAATCGCTGGAAAACGATCCTTTCATCACCGGCTTGTGGCGCTTCAGTCTGATGACGGCGCGGATCGCCCGCCTGATCGCCAAGGCTGAAAACCTGCCGCAAAAATCATGCGACAAAGCCTGGGTCGCCGGACTTTTGCATGCGATCGGCGCGGTCGCGCTTTACGAATACAGGCGGAAAAAGTCCGGAACGCCGGAATGCGCCGACCTTCTCGACGCGGCGAAACCCGCTGACTCTTACGTCGATGCAGGCATGTTCCTGTCAACGTTATGGGGATTGCCGCAGGATATCCGGCATATCATTCGCTGGCATGCGGAGCCCCTGCGGGCGGATGACAGTTGCGGCGCATGCGACAAGAGCATTCTCGCCATCGTTCATGCCGCGCGCGCCTACGCCATGGCGAAAACATACCCGCCGGCGACGGAAAAAGAGTATCTGCGGGGAGATTTTCTCGAAACCGCAGGGTACGCCGCCAGAGAAGCCGACTGGCGGGCGATCGCGGACAGGATTTAGATCAGAACGTCCAGTCTTTCAAGGCAGGCAGGGACCTGATCTCGTTTTTATCAAGATCGTGCCATTTTTGCAGCTTGTCCGCCGCGCCGATTTTTTCAAGGTACGGCATGCTCAGGAAGGATTTCTGCGTTTCAAGATCGTCCGCCCTGGCCAGTGCTTGCGCGACATGCAGCAAGGCGGTGAGATCCAGCGCCTGTTGCGGCGCCGTCTCCGGAGACTGGCAATGGCCTGTGGCTGTGCAAATCGCCTCGGGAAAACCCCACAGTCCGAGAAAGTAGGCACCTACGTTGGCGCTGCTGGCGCCGAAAGTCTTGCTCTCCAGCTGCATTTGCTGCGCGGGAGACTTGAACTCCGGCGTCAGCTTCGCATAGGCCTCCGGCTGGCCGCACGCGAGAATGATCGCGCCGACGTTTGAGAGCATGCCCGCGGTATAGGAAATATTCTTAAGGCTTTCGGACAGATTTTCGGCAGAGGCCAGCGCCTCGAGCAACAGCGCCGCATGCAGGCTCTGCTTGTAAACCTGCGCCAGAAAATCATGGTTAGGATGGCTTTTTTCTATGGTGTGGAAGTGGTTGTCCTCGTCGAAAAGGTAATTGATCGTGCCCGGGCCCATGCTCTGCGCGGCTTTGAAGGGATGAATGCCCGCCTTGTTGACGCCGAAATAAGTGGAATTCAGGCTCTGGAGCATCTTGGCGGTCAGGCCGGGATCCTGCGCGATATAGCCGCCCATCACGTCAAGGTCGGCGCTGGAGCCGTCGCGCTCTTTTTTGAAGGCTTCGTAGATATGCGGCGCGCAGGGAAGTTTTGAAATCCCTGCCACAAGCTCGACCAGCTTTTGGTCGCCGACCTTTTCGCGCAAGGCGAGAAGACGGTCGACGGTGCTTTTCAGCTTGTCGATATCGAAAGGTTTTGAAAAAAACTGGTGGCTGGTGCGGAGCAGGATTGAAATGTCGTCGCTGCGCGAGCCGCCGCCCGAAAGCACCAGCCGCGTCGTCCGGGGATAAAGGCTCTGCACTTCCTTCAAAAGCTCGGTGCCGCGCATGCCTGGCATGTTGGTATCGGAGACGATGATGTCTATCGGCGTGGTTTCCATGAGGCGCAGGGTTTCCTTGCCGCCGATGGAATAGTGAATGTCCCATTCGTTCTCAAGATTGCGCAACGAACGGCGAAAGCCCTGAAGGATGTTGTTTTGGTCATCGACGAAAACGATGGAGGGTTTTGTATTCACTGTCATGAACCTCTTTTTTTAGAATCAAATATATCTTCCATTATATTCCTTATGAACGGCGTTTCCAAACCTTGTGCGCATGAAAAGAGAATCGGCGCGGATTTCGTCAGCAATGGTTTTTTGCTCAAGGTCAAAAACAAGCCGAACGTCTAAAAATGCTTATATATATCAATTATTTAAAAATAATTCCCCTCTTTCACATATTTTTAAAAGAATTCATTTAAAATGCAAACTATAAGGGGATCCGCAGAATAAATGCGGGCAAAGGGGTTTATTTGGGCGGAACAGGTCAGCAAAATACGGAGATTTTTGCCGCGTCCGTGACAAGCGGCGGGAAGGAAGGCCTTGCCAACCTGTGGGTTGGGTGGGCCGGCTGGCGCGTCGTTTTGATGGTCTTCGGGATTGTCTTTATCGTACAAGGCTTGGTCGCGTTCAATATTCTCAACAGATACAAGTCGGAACGTCTGGGAGATTTGCGCGCTGAAGCCCATGCGGCGCTCGTGCCGGTGATCAACGATTTCGACACGCAAAAACCGGCCTCCATCGATAGGGACATGTTCAAGCTGATGCATCATACGCCCGTCATGGGCGTCGCCGTCTATGGCATGACAGATGACAGCCTGATCAGAAAATACGGCGAGATGCCGGGGTTGCGTCCGGTGCTGGACATGAACTATGCGAGATCGTTTCTGGCCGATGACGGCTCCTTTTACGATGTCATTTTCACGCCCAGCGAAATCGGTCAGGCCTATTTGGTTGCCGTCAGGCTGAATTCGCGCAGCGTCGTGCAAAATATCGCGCGATACAGATGGCGCGCGGCGGGGATTGTTTTCCTGATATCGGTACTGATCACAAGCGTGCTGATGCTGGCCATGAACCAGCTGCTCCTCGCGCCGTTGCTGAAAAGGAACGACAAACTGCTGAAAAAAATGCACAAGCAGGCCGAAAACAGGATTCATCGGCTGGCCTATTTCGACAGCCTGACGGGGCTGCCCAACAGGACGTATTTTCTGGAGCATCTCGACAAGACCATAGCGCAGAAGCCGTTTGGCAGGGAAGGCGTTCTGGCCGTCCTGTCGGTGGATCTCGACCATTTCAGGGAGATCAACGATTCGATGGGCCACGAAGTCGGCGACAAGATCCTCGAGGTCATCGGCGGACAACTGCAAAAAACCCTGCCGGAAAATGCCCTCGTGGCGCGCCTCAGCGCGGACGAGTTCGCGGTGATGGCGCCGATGCACACGGAAGATGATATTCAGGAACTGGCCGAGAAAGTTTCCGCGGCGATACAAGAGCCCGTGGAAATCATGCAGGAAAGCTTCTTGATGCGCGCCTCGATCGGCGTTTCGTGCTATCCGCGCGACGGGGAAACCGCCAGCACCATCCTGAAGAACTCCGATATCGCGCTGAACCGCGCCAAATCCGAAGGGCGCGGCATCGTCAGCCGCTATTCGCATGATTTCAACGAAGCCGTTCAGCAACGCTCGCAAATGCTGCGCGACCTGCGCAAGGCGCTCGACGAAAACCAGCTCCAGCTTCACTATCACCCGCAGTTCGACATCAAAACAGGCGAGATCGTCGGCGCAGAGGCGTTGCTCCGCTGGTTCAAGCCGGACAACAGCAAGGAAGGCGGAAAATTCATTTCTCCCGCAGAGTTCATTCCGGTCGCGGAACAATCCGGGCTGATCGTGCCGATCGGCGAATGGGTGTTGCGCCATGCCTGCGCGCGCACCAAGGCCTGGCAGGACGCGGGCGTGCCGCATTTGCGCATGGCGGTCAATATTTCCGGCGTCCAGTTCCACCGCGCGGACATCGTCCAGCTGACCGGGGATGTTCTGGCGGAAACGCAACTGCCTCCGGAATGGCTGGAGCTTGAGCTGACGGAAAGCATCTTCATAGAAGACACGCAATCCGCCATCAACATCATGGACGAATTGCACCAGCTGGGCGTGCAGCTCGCCGTGGACGATTTCGGCACCGGCTATTCCTCGTTGAGCTATCTGCGCCAGTTCCCGATCGACCGGCTCAAGATAGACCAGTCTTTCGTCCGCAACTCGCTCATGAACGCCAACGACCGCATGATCATCCGCGCGATCATCAATCTCGGTCACAGCCTCGACCTCAGCATCATCGCCGAGGGCGTCGAGATGAAAGACCACGAAGACCTGCTGAAAGAAGAAGGCTGCGACGAGGTGCAGGGCTTCAAGTATTCCAAGCCGCTGCCGGAAGACAAGTTCCTCGAATTCATCCGCGCCCACAACGAAAAACTCGCCGAAAGCAAGAAGGTCTGGGTGGTGGAATAGTTTTCCCTAACCGTCATTTCCGCCTGAGCAGGAATGACGACGTTCAGGGATCACTCCCCGTACGGCACCCAGATGTTTTTTATCTCAGTCGCGTGACGGAGGAATTCTTCGCCTTCAGATTGATCGCGGTCGAGCCAGTCGCGTTGCTTGCCGTTGTTGACCCAGGTGCGCTTCAAGTTGCCGACGGAGGATGCTTCCACCAGCTTGCTGCCTGACGTATCCGAACCGAAATACCAGATGCCGTCCACTTCGTCGTGTTCGGCAAGGGTTTTGGTCAAGGCCGCGCGGTCGCCGGTCACGATATTGACCACGCCGGCGGGCACGTCCGAGGTATCAAACACTTGATAGAAGTCGGTCGCCGAGAGTGGATATTTTTCCGACGGAATGATGACCGCGCGGTTGCCCATCGCCATCGCGGGCGCGAACAGCGACACGAAGCCGAGCAGCGGCGCTTCATCCGGGCAGACGAGGCCGAGGATGCCGACGCTTTCCTTCATCGCCACGGCGACAAGGCGGGCGGGCGGCGTGTGCACGTCGCCGTCGTATTTGTCTGCCCATGCGGCATAGGTGAAGAGGCGGCGGATGCTCTCGTCCACTTCTTTTGCGGCCGCGGCGGGCGTCGCGTCCGTCATCTCGATCAGGCGTTTCCTGAACTCGTCCTTGCGGGCGGAGAGATTTTCCGCGATGTAATAGAGGATCTGCGCGCGCAGGTGATGGGCGGATTTGCTCCAGCCTTCGGCCTTCTTCGCGGCTTCGACGGCATTGCGGATGTCCTTGCGGTTGCCTTCGCCGACCTGACCGATGAGCTTGCCGTTTTTGCCCGTGACCGAGAGGCTGTAGTTGCCGTCCGGTCGCGCCTGCTTGCCTCCGATGTAGAGCTTGGCCGTGCGGTCGATGTTGGCGAGGTTTTCGATGGCGGCGGGAACGTGCTTCGCCGCGCTCTGTTTGGTCTTGCTTTCTTTATAAGCCGGAAGCGATTTGATGAATTTGGGTTTGAGATAGGCGTACATGCCCTCGCGTCCGCCTTCGCGGCCGAAGCCGGATTCGCGATAGCCGCCGAAGCCGCAGGCCGCATCGAACATGTTGGTGGAATTGATCCACACCACGCCCGCCTTCAGTTTCGGGGCGATGTCGAGCGCGAGGTTGACGTTCTCGCTCCAGATGCTGGCGGCGAGGCCGTAGCGCGTGTTGTTGGCGAGCAGCACCGCTTCTTCCGGCGTGCGGAAGGTCAGCACCGACACCACGGGGCCGAAGATTTCCTCCTGCGCCACCGTCGCGGCGGGCTGGACGTCGGTCAGCATGGTCGGCGGGTAGAAGCAGCCGTCCTTCGGGCAGGAATCCTTGCCAGGCTGAACGAGCGTCGCGCCTTCCTTGACGCCGCGCTTCACGAGGCCGTCGATCTTGCTCCATTGTTCTTCGCTGACGATCGCGCCCATGTCGATGGCTTTGTCGAGTGGCTGGCCGACGCGCATGTTTTTCATGCGGGCCTTGAGCTTGGCGATCATTTTCTCGGCGATGCCTTCCTGCAACAGCAGGCGCGAGCCAGCGCAGCAGACTTCGCCCTGATTGAGCCAGATGCCGTCCACCACGCCTTCGACGGCGCTGTCGAGATCGGCGTTTTCAAACACGATGGTCGGCGATTTGCCGCCGAGTTCGAGCGTCAAGGCTTTGCCCGAGCCCGCCGTGGCGGTGCGGATGATGCGGCCGACCTCGGTCGAGCCGGTGAAAGCGATTTTTTCGATGTCGGGGTGCTTGACGATTTCCGCGCCCGTGGAGCCGTCGCCCTGCACGATGTTGACGACGCCGTGCGGCAATCCCGCTTCTTCGCAGAGCTCGGCGAAGAGAATGGCGGAGAGCGGCGTGAATTCAGCCGGTTTGAGGACGACCGTATTGCCGGCGGCGAGCGCAGGCGCGATTTTCCACGCCATCATCAGGAACGGGAAGTTCCACGGAATGACCTGCCCGACGACGCCGTGGGCTTCATAGCCTTGGAATTCCTTGTCCAGCAGCTGCGCCCAGCCCGCGTGATGGTAAAAGTGGCGGGCGGCGAGGTTGACGTCGAGATCGCGCGTTTCGCGGATCGGCTTGCCGTTGTCCATGCTCTCGACTACGGCGAGCAGGCGCGAATTCTTCTGGATCAGACGGGCGAGGGCATAAAGATATTTGGCGCGTTCGAAACCTTCCAGCGCCTGCCATTTCTTTTGTGCCGCGCGTGCGGCCTTGACGGCGGCGTTGACGTCCGCCTTCGTGCCCGTGAGGATTTTCGCCAGCGTTTCGCCGGTAGCGGGGTTTTTGGTCGCGAACCATTTGCCTTTCGCAGGCACGACCCATTTGCCGTTGATGAAATGGCCGAATTTGTTGTGATGCTGGGCGAGCCAGTCTTTGGCCGTCGCGTCGCTCTCCGGTGCGGGGCCGTATTCCATGGTTTCAAAAATTTCTGCGACTTTTGTTTTTGCGGTCATGAGATATTTCCTTATGCTCTATTTTTTAGATTTTTTCTGATGTTTGTTTATAAAATCCTGAAACTCTGATGTAGCGGGAGAGTCTTGTGGTGTAATGCCGGATACAAACATTTCTTGCCAGACCATCATTCCCTTACAGTCACCAACCTCTGGAGTGCCTGCACACGCGCTTTGCCAGATACGGCCAGTAGACTTGTCTAGCAAGAATTGATCTGCACGAAACGATCCAAGTTGAACAATCTCAAACCGTGCTGGCGTATAGTTGAACGCGCCTACGCAGACAGCAATGCCGATAAGAAAAATCCCGATGTCTTTTATAGTGGCGCCTTTAAACATTTAATCCCTTTCTGTCATCCCCGCCTTGTGCGGGGATCCGGATGCCCGTACAAGGCGGGCATGACGAATGAGGTTATTGTGCAATTTTTTCGTATAAATCTTCCCATTCCGGGTTTAGTTGCTCGATCACTTTCATCTTTCATGCCCTTGGCCATCTTTTCAGACGTTTTTCTCGTTTGATTGCATTTTCGGCATCTACGAACACTTCGTAATAAACCAGCGTTTTAATCCCGTATTTTTTAGTGAAGCCGTCGGCGACTTCATTCTTGTGTTCCCATGTTCTTTTTACCAAATCCGAAGTTATGCCGACGTAAAACGTGCTGTTTCTCTCTTTTGTTAGTATATACACATAGAACTGTTTCACCATCACCCCACCGGATGCCTGTTGTTCGCCGAATAGCGGCCGGTGACGAAATGTTCGAGCTGGCGTTCGATGTCGGCGAGCAGCGAAGAGGCGCCGACGCGGAACAAATCCGGCTGGAGCCATTCTGCCCCAAGTTCCTCTTTCATCAAAAACTGGAAGCCCATCACGCTCTTGGCAGTACTGATGCCGCCCGCGGGCTTGTAGCCGACCTTGAAGCCGGTCTGGTCGAGATATTCGCGGATCATGCGCGCCATGACCATCGAGACGTCGAGGTTGGCGTTGACGCTTTCCTTTCCGGTCGATGTTTTGATGAAGTCCGAGCCCGCCATCATCGCGACCATGCTTGCTTTCGCGACGTTGCGCATGGTGGCAAGTTCGCCGGTGGCGAGGATGGATTTCAAATGCGCGTCGCCACAGGCTTCGCGGAAGGCTTTGACTTCTTCATAAAGCGCTTTCCAGTTGCCGGTGAGCACATGGCCGCGTGTGATGACGATGTCGATTTCCTTCGCTCCTTCCGAAACAGAGGCGCGGATCTCGGCGAGGCGTTGCTTCATCGGCGAAAGCCCGTGCGGGAAACCGGCCGCGACGGCGGCGACGGGAATGTTCGCGCCTTCAAGCGCCTTTACGGCGGTCGGCACCATTTCGTGATAGACGCAGACCGCGCCGGTGGTGAGGTTGAGGCTCTCGATGCCGAGGGCTTCGACCAGATCATGCCGCAGGGGGCTGCGCGCCTTGGCGCAGAGGCGTTTCACGCGGCCCGGGGTGTCGTCGCCGCTTAAAGTGGTGAGGTCGATGCAGGAGAGGGCTTTCAGCAACCATGCCGCCTGCCAGTCCTTCTTGACCGTGCGGCGGCCAAGAAGCGAGCTTGTGCGGCGCTCGACGGCGCTTAAATTAACTTGCAGGTTGTCGATCCAGTCGAGGTTCAGCTCTGTGCCCGGGTTGCGCGCATGGTCATGCTTGTTGGCGGCCACGGGCAGTTTGACGGGCAGATTGCTGACAGACGGCGTGATGGTCATCTGTGGGTTGTTTTTTGCCATACGGATACCTCGTTTTTTTAAAAACGCTTTGTTTCACAAAGCAAACCATCGTCGCGCGAGCCCTCCACGCGCTCAGGCTTTGCATTTAAGTAAAAATAAAACTCAAAATACATTGAAAAACCCCTGTTTGCAATGTATATACGGCTTATACAGAAATGAGAAAGGGTATTTAGAGGCAAGTCCTCGTCACATTATGGAATTTAAAGAGACTACGACTTTTACGGATCTCGGCCTCAGCGAGCCGGTCCTTAGAGCGATTAAAGACGTCGGATACGAACACCCCACACCCATTCAGGCGCAAGCCATTCCCATCGTGCTGATGTGCAGGGATGTGCTGGGTCTCGCGCAGACGGGCACGGGCAAGACCGCCGCCTTCACCATGCCGATGATAGACATTCTGGCGGGCGGCCGCGCCAAGGCAAGGATGCCGCGCTCCCTGATTCTGTCACCGACGCGCGAGCTGGCGGCGCAGATCGCCGAGAATTTCGACCAATACGGCAAATATCACCCACTGACCCATGCGCTGATCGTCGGCGGCACGTCGATGGATGAGCAGGTCAAGCTTCTCGACCGCGGAGTGGACGTGCTGATCGCCACGCCCGGCCGTTTGCTGGATTTATTCAGCCGCGGCAAGATCTTGCTGGCCGATATTAAGATTTTGGTTATAGATGAAGCAGACCGCATGCTGGATATGGGTTTTATACCCGATCTGGAAAAAATCGCTTCTCTTCTGCCGCCAATCCGCCAAACTTTGTTCTTTTCTGCTACGATGCCGCCAGAAATTAAGAAACTGGCTGATAGATTCCTCGTAAACCCAAAAACTGTCAGCGTTTCTCCACCGTCATCGGCTTCGACGAGCGTCGAGCACTTCCTCGTCAACATCGATCATTCCAAAAACAAATCGTCGGAATTCATACGTATTTTCCAGCAGGAAGACGTCAAGAACGCCTTCGTCTTCTGCAACCGCAAGCGCGACATCAACGATGTTTGCAAGTTCATGCGCTCGAAGGGCATCAAGACCGACAAGTTGCACGGCGACATGGAACAGTCCGAGCGCACTGTCGCGCTCAATGCTTTTAAGAATGATCTCGTGCAAGTCCTTGTTTGCAGTGACGTCGCCGCACGCGGCCTCGATGTGCAGGGCATGAGCCACGTTTTCAACTGGGACGTGCCATTCCACGCCGAGGACTACGTTCACCGCATCGGCCGCACGGGCAGAGCAGGGGCGACAGGCCGAGCTTTCACCTTCTCGACGCCGAACGACTTCAAAGCCGTGGCACAGATTGAGAAATTAATAGGCAAAAAAATCAATATATTCGGCGGCGAAGTTAAGGTTAAAGCCGAAGATGGTCAACAGCTGGTTGATGCGCCCGAAAAGCCGCAACATGAAAAATCAGAGCGCTCTGGAAATGGTCGCCGTCACGGCGGGCGTGGACGCAAGGATGAACGTTCGCCTGCGAAACAGTATTCCGAAAAGCCTGCACGTCATGAAGAACGCCGCAATCACGGCAAACATCGCCCCGAACATGCCGAGGATAACAACGGCGGCTTTGGTGCAGACGACATGCCCGCGTTTCTCAAAAAGGGTTAGGCTCAGGACCTGTTCATTTCGTGAATTCCGCGCGGAGCGAAAATACCGATCACGCTAGGAAAAGCCCGGTGACGCGTAGCGGAAGCGTACGCGCAAGGGCTTTGACGACGCGCGGCGGCATTTTCGCCGCGTCTCGAAGGGATGAGGTGAAAATGGCAAATATGCGGCGGGAAAATCAACTTGCCGGGGGCATACATGCCCGCCTGCGTTGCTTTCCCTTGCCTCTTTACTATTTTGACCTTACGGAATTTCGCGAAATGAACAGGTCCTGAGCCTAAAGCGCAGGGTTTTGCGGCTTTTTCTTCGCGGTTACGGCCATATCTTGCAATGCGTCGGCATGCGTTTGCGCTATGAAAGCTTTCAGCGCATTGAAGTCTTTCACGCGCCCGCGCAACTCTTCCGACTCATTTATCGATGCCATCCGCGGATGATCGGAATCCAGCGGGTAGCGGCGGCCATTGGCCTTTAGCTCAACGCCGTCCTCGCTCGAGGCAAGACAGGCTTCTTTCAAAAGTCCGATCATCGTTTTGCAACGCTCCACATCCTTCGGCTTGGTATCAAAGCCCAGATGCTCGTATTGCGCGGGATTATCTCCCCAAGGCACGGGAATCTCATGGGCTTTCAACCCCAAATATTCCGAAATTCTTGAGCGCATGAAAACATGCTCTTCTTTCGACAGCTTCACGAAATCAATGCCGAGCCGAAAACTGAACTCATCCGTCGACTGGATATTCTGTCCATTAAAGTAAAAATCACCGCTGAGCCTAAATCCGTCCATGTCCATCTCCTGTCAAAATCACTCTAGCAAAGAAGCTCAAGATTTCTCATAGCTAAATGCCTTCATAATGACAGTTCCTATGGGAGCATCTTAAAAGTTTGTTAGAAAAATATAACTTAATATACTGATAATAAAAATTTTTTATTTTTAGAATTTAGATTTACAGAATTTTTATATTTTCGTAATATATAAAAACTATAAAAACTAAATAAACAAAAAAGGAGATTAGAAATGTCATACGGATCACTCAGAGAAGAGTTCATGAAAGATGTTGGCAATAAAAGACTTGAAGTTGAAACGTCAAAAACCCAAGCAAAGCAACTTAATCCGAAAGATGAAGCGGCTGAAATTAAAGCTCTTCAGCTTGGTGTAAAAGTCTCAAGCCATGTCTATGCGATAAAAAAGCTGTTCCGTTTAGGCTAGTGCATACCTTCGGGCATCTTGGATAAAAATACACGGACAGAAATGTAGTGTGCGGTTGACATCCTACTGATTTTTCAGGATTATTGGCTTTTGGTCCAACCAAGGCATATTCTGAGAATGTTTTCCCGCCGTTCCCGTTTATACAGATTATGCGCCATGGCTACCGTGGCGGGAACGCTGTTGCTTGCAGGGTTGCCCGCCGCGCGGGCGGAGGAGGCGACAACCGCTTTCAAAAAGGCGGATTTGAGCACGACCCCCGTGCATTTCAAGGCGGATTCCCTGACGCACGACGACGCCAGCCAGACGGTGACGGCCATCGGCCACGTCGAGCTCGTGCAGGGCAGGCAGATCCTCCGCGCCGACAAAATGGTCTATTACCTCGCGGAAGACAAAGTCACGGCCATCGGCAACGTTTCCCTGCTCGATGCCAAGGGCGACGTGCACTTCATGCAATATGTGGAGTTGCACGACCACCTGAAAGAAGGCTTCATACAAGGCCTCTTGTCGCTTCTGGCGGACGGCTCGCGCTTCACGGCGGCGGAGGCGAAGCGCGAGGACGGCGGCACGAAGATCGTCATGACCGACGCGACCTACACCGCCTGCAAGGTGTGCGAGAACAACCCGCACCCGCTCTGGGTGATCCGCGCGTCGCAGATCACCGACAACACGAAAACCAAGATGGTTTATTACAAGAACGCGCGGCTGGATTTCGAGGGCGTGCCGATTTTCTGGTCGCCGATCTTCTCGCACCCCGATCCGACGGAAAAGCAGAAAAGCGGCTTCCTGCGCCCGCAATATGGCTGGTCGAACGACGTCGGAACGCACATGCAGGTGGGCTATTATTACGCCATCAGCAAGGACAAGGACCTGACCCTCGCGGTCGAGCCGACGTCTCTCGCCGGCACGGTTTATAAAGGGCAGTACCGCGAGCGCTTTTCCAACGGCGAGCTCAGCATCGACGCCAACACGGTCAATTCCAACCGCAGCGACGTGGACGGCACGATCGTCCCCAACCGCCAGCGCGCCAGCATCTTCGCCAAGGGCCGGTTCGACCTCAACAGCGAATGGCGCACGGGGTTTGACTTGCAGCGCGCCTCCGACCAGCAGTATCTCAATTTCTACGATCTCTACAACGGCAATTACCAGCCGCGCGAGGGCGTCAGGAACAGCGGCGTGCTGACCTCAGACGTCTACGCGGAACGCTTCGCCGGGCGCGACTACACGCTGATCAGCGCCATGGGCTTTCAGGACTTGCGCCTGAACACGGGCACGACGCAGCCGGACATCCTGCCAATGGTCGAAAGCGACATGCTGGGCGCGCCCGATGCTTTGTGGGGCGGGCGCTGGTCGCTGAAGAGCGAGGCTTTGGTGTTGCGCCAGAACGCCAACATGCAAAACGAGCAAACCGGCTCGGTCGACCTCGGCTGGCAGCGGCACGGCACCTCGGCGGACGGTTTCTCCAACACCGTCTCGCTCGACGGGCGCGCCGACATGTACGCCGTGCAAAATCTCGCCACCGCTCTTCCGGGGCAGAACAACAACCCCAACACCCTGCGCGGCATGGCGACGGCGAGCTTCGTTTCCAGCTATCCGCTGGTCAGGGAGCTGGCCCATGCGCAGGCCGTGATCGCGCCCGAAGTGGCCATCAATCTCAGCCCTGATCTTCCGTCGAGCAGTTATGCCGCCATTCCGAACATCAATAGCGTCGACGTGCAGCTGGACGCCGACAATCTCTTCCAGACCAACCGCTATCCGGGGCTTGACCGCGAGGAAGACGGCGGACGCGTCAACTACGGCCTGCGCGGCGGCCTGTACGGAGACGACGGAAGATACGGCAAGGCCTTTCTCGGCGAAAGCTACCGTCTCTACGGCAATTCGGTCTATCCCTACGGCTCCGGCCTTGCCAACAACCGCTCGGATGTCGTCGGGCAGATTCAGCTCGGTCTGTCCAAATACTTTTTCGCCGATTACCGCGTGTTGCTCGACGGATCGTCGTTCGCCGCGCGCCGCCACGAGATTCAGGCCAGCGGCGGCGACAAACGCTTCCGCTTCAATGTCCGCTATTTCTTCCTGAAACCGGTGGTCGGCCTCGCGCCCGCCAACTACCAGCCCGGCGTCGGCGCGGACTTCACCGACACGCGCCAGCAAATAGAAATCGACCAGACCTACAACATCACGAAAACATGGAAATTCCACACCGCCGGCCTGTATGACATGGGCAACCAGCCGGGCCTGCGCAACGCCTCGGCGGGGATCGACTATACCGACGAATGCTTCACCTTCGGGCTTGAAGGCAGCCGCAACATCGCCACCGTGGCCTCGGGCATCAGCGACAGCCGGATCATGCTGGAAATCGGGTTCAAGGGGCTCGGCGAGTTCTCTCCCGGCATCGGCCTGCACAAAACGCAAAGCACGGGGCCCTGATCATGCGCGCCCTTGTCCTGCCGCCGCTTATGGCTTATTGTGCACGGTCATGAATTTCATTTTGCAGGATCCGGGCGGCAGATACCAGCGGCGGGCGGCGGCGGCGCGGCGGCGCTTTATTTTGCTCGTCTGCCTCGTCGGTTTCTTCTGCTTCATCGCCTACCGGATGGGCGCGGCGAACATGCGCGACGAGGAGGCGGCGTACAAGCAGCAGGCCGCGGCCTTGCAAGCGCAAAAGGACGATCTCGAACAGAAAATCACCGCCTTGCGCTCCACCGTGCAGTCGACCCAGGTTCGCTACCAGCAGTTGCAGGCGCAATATCAGCAGGATGTGCCGTCCGGCGTTTTCAAACAGATGACCGACGCCGTCAAGCAACAGCTTGACGACGGCATCAAGCCGGAAAGACTGCTTTACGTCATCCAGTCCGTCCACCCGCCGCGCGGTTGCACCGATCCGGTCACCAAGCGTTTCGTCATGCAGACGCCGGTTTACAAAGGACCGCACGGCAACGTCAGCTTCGGCAAAGGCGCGGTCACGATCACGGGCGAGGGCGTGCCGTCGGTCAACCCGAGCGGACGCGAGGACGCGTGGTACGATCCCGGCAAGCCCGTCACCGTGACTTTCACCGCCGCGGGCGGCAAAAGCGCCACGCGGCACGGCCTGTTGCCGATCGAATATTCCGTCGTCGTGGGCAAGAAGGAATACCGCTTTACCGTCGCGGCGGGCGAGCGTTCCTTCATCCGCGTGACGTCGGATTCGTGCGACGCGCCCTGAACGAAAATACGAGGTTTCCATGACGTCCTGCAACCGCCGCCTGTCTTTCCTTGACCGTTACCTGACGCTGTGGATCTTTCTGGCGATGGCCCTCGGCGTGGGTATCGGTTCCGCTTTCAAGGGCGCGCCCGCATTTCTCGACAGGCTTTCCGTCGGCACGACGAACGTGCCCATCGCCATCGGGCTGATCCTGATGATGTATCCGCCGCTGGCGCGGGTGAAATATGAAGAGCTGCCGGTTGTCTTCAAAGACTGGAAAATCCTGCTTTTGTCGCTGGCGCAAAACTGGGTTATCGGCCCGTTTCTGATGTTCGGCCTCGCCGTTGTGTTTTTGCGGGGCTATCCCGAATATATGACCGGCCTGATTTTGATCGGCCTTGCCCGCTGCATCGCCATGGTGATCGTCTGGAACCAGCTCGCCGAGGGCGACAATCAATACGCCGCCGCGCTCGTGGCCTTCAACAGCGTCTTCCAGCTTTTGTTTTACAGCGTTTACGCGTGGTTTTTTCTCAGCGTGCTGCCGCCGCTGTTCGGCATGGCGGGGCGGATCGTGCATGTCGATTTTCGCACGATCGCCGGAAGCGTTTTGGTATATCTCGGCATACCGTTTCTGGCGGGCTTCGTGAGCCGCAGGGTTTTGATCGGGCGAAAAGGCCGTCCATGGTATGAAAATCATTTTCTGCCAAAAATAGCGCCCATGACGCTCGTCGCCTTGCTGCTGACCATCGTCGCCATGTTCAGCCTGAAGGGCGGCATGGTTCTGCGCCTGCCGCTTGACGTCGTCCGCATCGCCGTTCCGCTTTCCATTTACTTTATCATCATGTTTTTTGTCAGCTTCCTGACGGGCAAAGCGATCGGCGCGGACTACGGCAAGACGACGGCGGTCTCTTTCACCGCCGCCAGCAACAACTTCGAGCTGGCGGTCGCGGTCGCCATCGCGGCGTTCGGCCTAGCCTCGCCGGTGGCCTTCGCGACCGTCATCGGCCCGCTGGTGGAGGTGCCCGTCCTGATCCTCATGGTGAATGTGGCTTTTTGGTTCAGGCGAAAGTTTTTTAGCGGGAACGGTGCGGTCTCAGCTTGACGCTTTGGCGCCGTAAACCTCGAGCGCGCGCGCCTCGAAAGCGTTGATCATCTTCATCAGCGCTTTTTGAAAGAACTGGTCGACCAGACTTTCAAGCAATTTGGTGCTGAGCGAGAAATCGACGTAAAAATCCACCTGGCACCGGTTTTCCTCCAAATCCCTGAATGCCCATTTGTTGTGCAGGTGGCGCATCGGGCCTTTGAGGTATTCGACTTCGATCTCTTTGGCGGCGGTGAAATGCACACGGGAGGAGAATCTTTCGCGGAGCATCTTGTAGCCGACCAGCACGTCGGCATCGAGATTGTTTTTGTTCCGGCTGTTGATGCGCGCGCCGATGCACCACGGCAAAAATTCCGGATATTTGCCGATGTCCATGACCAGATCGAACATCTGCTGGGCGGAATAGGGCAGGATGCGGGTTTCGGAATGGGTCGGCATGTCTAGCTTGCGGCCAGCTGCGCTTCCCGCGCCGCGCGCATCTTTTCGAAGTCGGCGTCGGCGTGGTACGAGGAGCGCGTCAGCGGCGAGGCCGAGACCATCAAAAAGCCCTTGGCGCGGGCAATGGTTTCGTAAGATTTGAACTCGTCCGGCGTGACGAAGCGGGCGACGGGCGCGTGCTTGGGAGTTGGCTGGAGATATTGCCCGATGGTAAGGAAATCGACGTCGGCGGCGCGAAGGTCGTCCATCACCTGCATGATTTCAATTTTTTCTTCACCCAAACCCACCATCAGGCCGGATTTGGTGAAGATCGTCGGATCGACCTTTTTCACGCGGTTGAGCAATTCCAGCGAGGTGAAATAGCGCGCGCCGGGGCGGATGGTCGGATAAAGCTTCGGCACGGTTTCGAGGTTGTGGTTGAAAACGTCCGGACGGGCGCGGGCGACTTTCTCCACCGCGTCGCCTTTGTCCTTGAAGTCGGGCGTAAGAATTTCGATGGTCGTGCCGGGCGAGAGGCGGCGGATTTCGGAGATGACTTTCACGAACTGCTCCGCGCCGCCGTCGTCCAGATCGTCGCGGTCAACCGAGGTGATGACGACGTGCTTGAGGCCCAGCTTTTGCACGGCGATCGCCACGCGGGACGGTTCCATCGGATCGAGCGCATCCGGCTGGCCGGTCGAGACGTTGCAGAACGAGCAGGCGCGCGTGCAGGTCTCGCCCAGGATCATGAAGGTGGCGTGCCTGACCTTCCAGCATTCACCAATGTTGGGACAGGCGGCCTCTTCGCAAACCGTGGCAAGGTTGAGGTTGCGCATCAGCTTGCGCGTCTCGTGATATTCCGGCGAGGTCGGCGCCTTGACGCGGATCCACTCCGGCTTGCGTGGAATCGGGCTGTCTGCACGGCGTTGTTTTTCCGGATGGCGCTGTTCGCGCGTCTTTTTAGTCGTTTCTTGTTCCATGGCTCAATTTAATACGCCACTTGAAAAAATCCGCAACTATTTCATAAAAGTTTTCATTATATTATTACGTAAATAAAAAGATGTCCGGTTTCCAAGCCTGTGTATTTCCTCTAAAATCCTCCGGAACAAACATTAAAATGAGGTTCAGTCCATGGCACAGATCGCATCAAACCTTTCCGCGCAGGCAGCGGAATTTAAAGGCAATCGCACCGCCATAGAGACGGTGGTGGAGGATTTTAAAGACAAACTCCACATCATCCAGCAGGGCGGGAGCGAGAATGCGCGGGCGAAGCATCTGGCGCGGGGCAAGATGCTGCCGCGCGACCGCGTGAAGAACCTGATCGATCCCGGCGCGCCGTTTCTCGAATTTTCGGCTTTTGCCGCTTACGGCGTTTATGAAGATGCCGTTCCGGCGGCAGGCGTCATCACCGGCATCGGCCGCGTCTCGGGGCAGGAGTGCGTGATCGTCGCCAACGACGCGACGGTCAAGGGCGGCACCTATTATCCGCTGACGGTGAAAAAGCACCTCCGCGCGCAGGAGATCGCGGCGCAAAACAATCTGCCGTGCATTTATCTGGTGGACAGCGGCGGCGCGTTTTTGCCGTTGCAGGACGAAGTCTTTCCCGACAAAGAACATTTCGGCCGCATCTTTTTCAATCAGGCGAATATGTCGGCGCAGGGCATTCCGCAGATCGCGGCGGTGATGGGCTCCTGCACCGCGGGCGGCGCTTATGTGCCCGCCATGTCGGATGAATCGATCATCGTCAAAAATCAAGGCACGATTTTCCTCGGCGGCCCGCCGCTGGTCAAGGCCGCGACGGGCGAGGAAGTGTCGGCGGAAGATCTCGGCGGCGCGGACGTGCATTGCCGCATGTCGGGCGTCACCGACCATTACGCGCAGAACGACGGGCACGCGCTTTCCATCGTCCGGCAGATCATCGCCAATTTGAACCGGACGAAAAACAATCCGCTGGCGATGAAGGAGGTCGTGCCGCCGAAGTTCGACGCGAAAGAGCTTTACGGCATCATCCCGCAGGACAGCCGCAAGCCCTATGACGTGCGCGAGGTCATCGCCCGCATCGTCGACGGCAGCGAATTCGACGAGTTCAAGAAACTCTATGGCGAGACGCTGGTCTGCGGCTTTGCCCATTTATTTGGAATGCCTGTCGGCATTATCGCCAACAACGGGATTTTATTCTCGGAATCCGCGCTGAAAGGCGCGCACTTCGTCGAGATGTGCTGTCAGCGCAAAATCCCGCTGGTCTTCCTGCAAAACATCACCGGCTTTATGGTCGGGCGGAAATACGAAACCGGCGGCATCGCCAAGGACGGCGCCAAGCTCGTCCACGCCGTCTCCTGCGCGCAGGTGCCGAAACTCACCGTCGTCATCGGCGGCAGCTTCGGCGCGGGCAACTACGGGATGTGCGGCAGAGCTTTCAATCCGCGCTTCCTCTGGATGTGGCCGAACGCGCGCATCTCCGTCATGGGCGGCGAGCAGGCGGCAAGCGTTCTGGCGCAGGTGAAAAAAGATGCGATGAAAGGCGAATGGCCCGCCAAGGAAGAAGAAGCCTTCAAAAAACCCATCCGTGAGCAATACGAAACGCAAGGGCATCCGTATTACGCCTCCGCGCGCCTGTGGGACGACGGCATCATCGACCCCGCTGACACGCGCATGGTGCTTGGGTTGTCATTGTCGGCAGCCTTGAACGCGCCAATCGGCGAGCCGAAGTTCGGGATATTCAGGATGTGATTTTATTCCATTTCTTGAAAGGCTATAAATGAACGACTATGAAATTGATGATGCAACCCGAGAAGTGTTTACACGAACTAAGGTTTCTACGGCCCACTCTCAAGCTCTTGGTATAGGAAAACAAGGGTGGCCGAAAGGTGTAAAGCCCGTGAGTGTAGATTCCTTAGAATTCTTAGGTTTTGACGAAAATGGCCGTTTATATTGGGATGGAAAGAAGCTTGAGGTTGAAAAGAAAATTACGCTGTCTTGCTTGCAGATTATTTACGGCTTTGTAATCATGTTTTCTACGCTGGCATTACCCTTGATCGAAATTTATAAGCTTTGGAAGCATATACCATGATCAGGTTTGCTTTCTTATGAACCTCTCCAACACTAAACCCAAAATCCAATCCCTGACCGGCTTCAAACGCTACGCGCTGGCGTTTGCGCTCGGCGCGGTGATGGTGCTGTCTATGCCGCCGTTCGGGGCGTTTCCGGTTTTGCTGTTCGTCATTCCGGCGATGGTGTGGCTTTGCCAAGGCGCGCCCAATAAGGCCAAAGCCTTCTTCACCGGATGGGCGTTCGGCGCGGGGTATTTCATTTTCGGGCTTTACTGGATCAGCGATGCGCTGTTCGTCGACATTCACCAGTTCTGGTGGGTGTTGCCGTTGTCGCTCATTATCGGCCCCGTGATCGTCGCGCTCTATTACGGGCTGATCCCGTTGCTCGCGTGGTGCTACCGCACCCACGACGCGGCCTACGCGCTGATGTTCGTCACGGCCTTCGCCGCCGTCGAATGGGTGCGCGGGCACGCCTTCACCGGATTTCCGTGGAATTTGCCGGGCTATGCCTGGATGCACGTTCTGCCCGTGATGCAGGTCAGCGCCGCCATCGGCATTTACGGCCTGACGCTGCTGACGCTTCTGTGGTCGGCGACGCCCGCGTTCGGCAAAAAAACCGCGCTTGCGCTGTTGCTCTCGTTCCTGCTTGTCGAAGGCGCAGGCAAGGCGCGGCTGATGTTCCATCCGGTGATGCAGTTCAAAAACTACACCGTGCGCATCGTGCAGCCGAACATCGCGGAATCGTTTAAATGGAACCGCGCCGAAATGGAGAATAACTTCAATCATATTCTGAAGCTCACCGCCGCGCCGTCGCAGTTGCCGCAACCGCTCACCTTCGTCATCTGGCCGGAGACGGCGCTGATCGGCGATCTCGATCAATCGCCCGACCTTGCAAAATACGTCGCCGCGCGCCTGCCGGATAACAGCATCGGCATTCTCGGCGACCTGCGTAACCTCGGCACGCATTATTACAACAGCGTCGCCGTGCTGGACAAGAAAGCCAAAGTGCTCGACATCTACAACAAGCATCATCTCGTGCCGTTCGGCGAATATATTCCGTTTCGCAAATACATCGACATGACGCCCATCGCGGCGGGCATCTCCGGCATCGGCGACTTCACGCCCGGCAAAGGCGTCACGACGCTCGACAATCTCGGCGGCCTGCCGAAGCCCAGCCCGCTGATTTGTTACGAGGCAATTTTTCCGGATGCGGTGGCCTTGCGCGGCAAGGAGCGCCCCGACTGGCTGGTCAATGTGACGAACGACGCGTGGTACGGCAAAACCACCGGTCCGCACCAGCATTTCCAGAGCGCGCGCGTGCGGGCGATCGAGGAGGGTTTGCCGTTGGTGCGCGCCGCCAACACCGGTATTTCCGCGACCATCGACCCGCTCGGGCGCATCATCGGCATCAGGCCGCTGGATGTGAGCGCCGACCTCGACACCATCCTGCCCGCGCCCCTCCCGCCGACGCTTTATGCGCGGTATGGGGATAAGCTCTTTTTCCTGATGCTGGTTGTGTTTGCGGCAGTGGGTGAGGGGTTGCGGAGGAAAGAATGAGTATGCCTCAATATATATCCCCTACTGAGTGTACGAAATAGCTTCAGGATCGTAATATCATGGAAGCGCCATATGGTTCCAAAGAGGTGAAAAGCAAATATTGCGATCAGTATGAAATATAAAATTCTAGAAACAGAAAATTTAGTATCTAACATAGTAGAAACGCTAGAACCCTTTAAGGAAGGGCTTTTAATATTTATGGATTGGTTATTTTACCATCCGGGTGACGGGCGATATATAAGCCCCATCAGTTGCCGTTTATAGAAATGTTTCAGACCATAGTTTCCAAACAACGTCCATATTTCGATGGTGGATTAGGTTTTCTCTATACGTCCGATCAGCATGGAGAACTTGTCTCGCATATAAATGAACTCAGCATCGAATTGGGATGGAGCATATATTTGTATCCAGACTCGGCAAACACAACATTATACTTTTGGGAAGGAACCTTACTGGACGTTTGGAGCGACTCAAAAACCGTTTTTTCCAACCTTAAAAAAATTGCGGGTTAAGCCGCCTCAACCATCCGTCCAAGCGTTCTCCCGCCCAGCAAATGCAAATGCAGATGCGGAACTTCCTGACCGCCGTTCTCGCCGCAATTTGAAATCACGCGATAGCCGGTTTTGTCGATGCCTTTTTC
Source organism: Pseudomonadota bacterium (assembly GCA_021845905.1). Classification (GTDB taxonomy): domain Bacteria; phylum Pseudomonadota; class Alphaproteobacteria; order Micavibrionales; family UBA2020; genus PALSA-926. The sequence goes on along the minus strand of JAJZVA010000001.1, from coordinate 5,650 downwards.
GCGGGCGATGTTGCCGAGCGCGCGGAAGAGGGCGGCGATTTCTTCCGCGCTCGCATTGGCGGTGAAATCGTCCATGCTCACATAAGCGCCCTTCGGCAGGACGAGAATATGCACCGGCGCCTTGGGCGCGATGTCGGGAAAGGCCAGAACATGTTCGTCCTCATAAACCTTCTGGCAAGGGATTTCGCCACGCAGGATTTTCGCGAATATATTGTTGGTGTCATAAGCCATGGCCGGATTCTCCTTATTGATTCTGTGGGCAGTTTAACCGATTTTTTATTTTTAAATGCTACACTGGGGTATTCTGTCAGTTATGCAATTTTTGGCGCATGCGGGGAAGTTTTTTTCATCATGCCTAACCCAAGGAATTGTCTCGGTTTGGTGCTTCGTCAAGATGATTCCCAAGCCAAAACAAAAATATTTTGCTAGGCGGTGCCGTGGACAGGAATCCTACATGTGGTATGGTTGGAACTGTCGGACAACAAGGTATAGTATCTCTTGGCTCCGGCCGCGAAAGCGGTGCAATGCCGCCTGAAGAAATAACACGAAGCGTATAAAAAAGAACAAGAAAAAGTATTAGGGGAGTCCAGGGAATGTTTGACGTCGCACAATTAGCCAAAGGCGCAAAGGTCCAGATCGACCGCGACCGCGATTCTAATTTAACAGAATTCGGTAAAGCCACTCTCAAGGACCGCTATCTGCTCCCCGAGGAATCGTTTCAGGACCTTTTTGCCCGCGTGGCGATGTATTACGGCGACGATTCCGCTCACGCCCAGCGCCTTTACGATTATATGTCGAAGCTGTGGTTCATGCCCGCGACACCCGTTTTGAGCAACGGCGGGACGGATCGCGGCCTGCCGATCTCCTGCTTCCTCAACGAGTGCGACGACTCCTTGAACGGCATCGTCGATCTGTGGAACGAGAACGTCTGGCTGGCCTCGCGCGGCGGCGGCATCGGCTCCTACTGGGGCAACCTGCGCTCGATCGGCGAGAAGGTCGGCCGCAACGGCAAAACCTCCGGCATCATCCCGTTCATCCGCGTGCAGGACAGTCTAACGCTGGCGATTTCACAAGGCTCGTTGCGCCGCGGCTCGGCGGCGGTCTATCTGCCGGTCAGCCATCCCGAGATCGAGGAATTCATCGAGCTGCGCCGCCCGACCGGCGGCGACCCGAACCGCAAGGCCTTGAACCTGCATCACGGCATTTTGATTCCCGACGCGTTCATGCGCGCCGTGGAGAAAGACGAGGAATGGGCTCTGACCAGTCCGAAAGACGGCAGCGTGATCGAGCGCGTATCCGCCCGCAGCCTGTGGATCCGCATTCTGACCGCCCGCATCGAGACCGGCGAGCCCTACCTCGTTTTCATCGACCACGTGAACCGCGTCATCCCCGAGCACCACAAGCTCGCGGGCCTGAACGTGAAGATGTCCAACCTTTGCAGCGAAATCACATTGCCGACCGGTAAAGACCATCACGGGCAGGAGCGCTCGGCGGTTTGCTGCCTCTCGTCCGTCAACCTCGAGAAGTTCGACGAATGGGAAGACCAGGAAAACTTCGTTGAAGACATCATGCGCTTCCTCGACAACGTGCTGGAGGACTTCATCCGCCGCGCGCCGGACAGCATGATGCGCGCCAAATACGCCGCGATGCGCGAACGTTCCGTCGGCCTCGGCGTGATGGGATTCCACTCGTTCCTGCAAAGCCGCCGCATCCCGCTGGAAAGCGTGATGGCGAAGGTCTGGAACAAGCGCATGTTCAAGCACATCAAGACGCGCGCCGATCTCGCCTCCGTCAAACTGGCGCACGAACGCGGGCCGTGCCCCGACGCCAAGGAATACGGCATCATGGAGCGCTTCTCCAACAAGATCGCCATCGCGCCGACCGCGAGCATCTCGATCATCACCGGCGGCGCCAGTCCGGGCATCGAACCGAACTCCGCAAACGCCTACACGCACAAGACCCTCTGCGGATCGCACGCGGTGCGCAACCCTTATCTCGCCAAGCTTCTCGAAGAGAAAGGCAAGAACAACGAGGATGTCTGGACGAGCATCACCATCAACGAAGGCTCCGTGCAACACCTCGACTTCCTGACGCAGGATGAGAAAGACGTGTTCAAAACCGCGTTCGAGCTCGACCAGCGCTGGCTGATCGAGCACGCCGCCGACCGCGCGCCTTATATTTGTCAGGCGCAGTCGCTGAACATCTTCGTTCCCGCCGACGTTCACAAGCGCGACCTGCACCAGATTCACTGGATGGCGTGGAAGCGCGGCGTGAAATCGCTTTACTATTGCCGTTCCAAATCCATCCAGCGTGCAGAAAGCGCCACCGGCAACGGCAAGCTCAAAAAAACGGAAAGCAGCATCGCCAACAAATACGACGAATGTCTGGCCTGCCAATAACATAGAACCGTTCATCGAGAGGATTTCCTCATGCAAACGCAACTTTCGACAGACGAACTGCAAACGCTGGCGGCGATCTCCAAAGGCGACCGCGATGCGGAGATTCCGCGCGTACATCTTGAAAAGCTCTCGCGTCTCGACCTGATCGAACCTTGCGGCTTCAGCATCGCCCTGACCGGAGTGGGGAAGAAAATTTTGGTGAGAACGAAATAATTCAACCTTAAGGAATAATCCATGTCCCGCTTACTTGAAGAAAACAACCACGTTTACAAACCGTTCCACTATCCGTGGGCTTACGAGGCATGGCTGACGCAGCAGCGCATCCACTGGCTGCCGGAAGAAGTACCTCTGGCGGAGGACATCCGCGACTGGAAGAAGAAACTCACGCCAGCCGAAAAGAACCTGCTCACGCAGATCTTCCGCTTCTTCACGCAGGCCGACGTCGAGGTCAACAACTGCTACATGAAGCAGTATTCCCGCGTCTTCAAACCAACGGAAGTGCAGATGATGCTCGCCGCCTTCTCGAACATGGAGACGATCCACATCGCCGCCTATTCGCACCTGCTCGACACCATCGGCATGCCGGAAACGGAATATTCCGCCTTCCTCAAATACAAAGAGATGAAGGACAAATACGACTACATGCAGCAGTTCAACATGGATTCAAAGCGCGACATCGCGCTGACCATGGCCGTTTTCGGCGGCTTCACCGAAGGCCTGCAGCTGTTCGCATCCTTCGCGATGCTGATGAACTTCCAGCGCTTCAACAAGATGAAAGGCATGGGGCAGATCGTCACCTGGTCGGTGCGCGACGAAACGCTGCACACGCTCTCCATCATTCGCCTGTTCAAGACCTTCGTTGAAGAAAATCCGGAAGTCTGGACGGAAGACCTGAAGCAGGACATCTCGCAAGCCTGCAGGACAATCATTACGCATGAAGATGCTTTTATCGATCTCGCTTTTGAATTGGGCGGCATCGAAGGACTCACGGCACAAGAAGTGAAAGACTACATCCGCTACATCGGCGACCGCCGCCTGATTCAGCTCGGTCTTCAGCCGATGTTCAATATCGGCAAGAATCCGCTGTCGTGGATGGACGCTATTCTCAACGGCGCGGAGCACACCAACTTCTTCGAAAACCGCGCCACGGAATACTCCAAGGCTTCGACGCAGGGGACGTGGGAGGAAGCCTTCGAAAACGATGTTTTCCACGCCGCCTGATCCGTTTAAATCATTGTTTTATCTGGGTAAATATAACCTTATTAGAATTTTCATCCATTATAGGGTACAATGGATAAATCAATGGGAGGTGCCGATTCATGTCAGACGTACTGAAAAAAGACGCCGTGGGCGCGCTTGGGCGCGATGAAGCCGGAGAAATTCTCTCCGAATATTTGAAAACAGGCCCCGGCATCGTGCAAACGCACGCGGCCAAGCCAGAAGCGCCCGCACAGTCCGTTCCCGGCGGCGTAAACAACCCGGGCTAAGCACATGACAGAGACGGCAGCCACGGTCGTTCAGGACTACGAAGTCTTCAAGAACGAAAAGAACGCTCTGGCGTTTTTCCTCTACCACAGCCCCGCCCTCGACCAGAACGACTCCGTCGGTCCGTTCTGGTTTTCCGTTCACAACGACAATAGCATACGCGTCGGCACGCAGGCTCATCACGTCGTGTTCGAAGGCGTGAACGCAGATATCGTGAGCACGGCGCGCGAACGCGGCGTCATCATGGTCATGGAATTCGAAGGGCAGTCGCCCGTGCGTTGCATGCCCTGCTATATCACCGACGCTTTTTGATTTTCATTCCCGCATGATTTTTATCGCGCCGTTGCCGTGAATGCGCCAGCGCGTTTTGTTTTTATCAACACGCGTGATGATGCGCATATGTTTCAGATGAGCGCCCGAAGAAAAACGCCGCGCGCGACAATGGAATGTTGAATCGCATCAGCGAATTTATAAAAACCGGATCCCCGCCCGCACGGGAATTAAAAAGCAGTTCATTGCATTAACTTCTTTTTAACTTTTTTAATGACACGAATCTGTTGCGGGTGTACTGTTTAATCAGGGTTAGGTTACGAGGGAGTAATCACTTGGATCTGATAAGACTGCACGTCTTTCCACCCATCAGCGGCACGCAAGCTCTGGCGCGCCACATCATAGCAAGCCCCGCCACCCGCGTCGTCAAAAGTTACAAAGCCTCCCCGTGGGAGGTTTTTTTGTGCCCCGCGCATGCGCCGCGCGTCTCAATTCACTACAATCACAGACGTCGTCCACGCAACTTACCGCCACAGAAAGGGAGAAAGCACTGAATATGGGGAAAAAATCCAAAATCGCAGGCTATCGTGCAAATCGCGCGCCCGAGGTCAACAGCGTGCATGCGCTTTTCGGCGACCAGCGTGACCAGCGCGCATGGGATCCGCTGGCAGGCGCCATGGACAGGCGCGACCAAAGCTACGTGAAAAACGTCCGGCCGCGCAGCGACGGACAAAAGACGCTGATGGAAGCCATGGAGAGGCACAATCTCGTGATGGCCATCGGCCCCGCGGGTTCGGGCAAGACATATCTTGCGATCTGCGCCGCCGTCGAGGCGTTTGAAAAAGGCAAGGTGGACCGCATCATCCTTTCGCGCCCCGCCGTCGAAGCGGGCGAGAAGATCGGCTTCCTGCCAGGGGATTTGCAGGACAAGATGTCGCCTTATCTTCGCCCGCTCTACGACTCGCTGAACGACAGGCTCGGTCTCAAAAGGCTGAAAAACCTTGTCGATACCGGCGAAATCGAAATCGCGCCGATCGGCTACATGCGCGGGCGCACGCTCAACAACGCCTTCGTCGTCATCGACGAGGCGCAGAACTGCACCTATGGACAGATCAAGATGATCGTCAGCCGCCTTGGCTGGAACTCGACGATGGTCATCACAGGCGATCCGGACCAGAGCGACTTGCTGGAGGGAATTTCCGGTCTGCGCGACATGGCGGAGCGGCTGGAAAAATTGTCAGGCGTCGCCGTCTGTCGCCTCAAGGACAAGGACATCGTGCGTCACCCGCTGGTGGCGAAGATGCTCGAAGTCATATAAGACTTTACACACTGGGAAGCCCGGTCTTGCGAAAGCAGACCGGGCTTTTCCTTTAGCAGTCTGCTGAAAAACCCCTCGCCAATGGGGTAAAAACATGATTCTCTGTTTTTAACGGAGGAACTGTCATGCGCGGTAATTTTGAAGATCAGGGAAAATTGTTTTCGTACATTTCGCCGGA
>JAJZVA010000008.1 GCA_021845905.1 Pseudomonadota bacterium | reverse complement strand
CGCGGCGGCAGATCTCCGCGATACTCTCTTCTCCTCTAAGCCCCTGCAATACAATGCGGATTTTGTCCTCCGCGCTGAAATGGCGGCGCGTCTTGCGCTTGATGTCACGCACGGTCTTTTCCACCGCACTCCGGCTCTCGTCTTTCTGTCTCATCTTCGTTCCTTTCGGTCCTCTAACGAGCCAGATTTATCACCTTATGAAATTGCCCTCAACTGTCTAACAAGTCCTGACGGGGTACAGCGGCCGGTCGCACCCGCATGTACCGGCGGGTTATTGAACATTGTGAATATTTTTCGCGGGGGATGGCTTCACGCCATGCCGGACATGTTCCGGCATCCATTCGTCGATAAACCGTCTTGCGCGCACCTTCGCGTTAAAAAAATCCTCCGTCAAATGCCACTTAAAACCCCGGTCAGGCACCCACGGCTATTTATGATGTTTGATGTCCTTGCGGTCATCGAACCATCCGCCGCCGTATGACGTGCAGATTTCCGTGTTCTTCGGGATGCGTTTCAGCGCGCGCACCTGATGATAGAGCGTGCCGTCCTGCTCTTCCCATTCCACTTCGGCGTTCGGCTCCTCCGCATGGTTGAAGTAGGAAATGATCCCCATGATGACGCCGCTGCACTTGGTCGTGTCGGTGATGCCGAGATGCTTGCGGTGCGGCTTGGAAATCGCGCCGATCTTGAAGACGTAGTTGGCAAGGATCGTATCCTCAATCGCCCCGGTTTCCCGCTTGTTGAGGATGATGGTCGGCGTGACCTCGAGGATTTCGCCCTTGCGGATATCCGCCGTGCAAAACACGCCCCGCCCCTTGTGGCCCGTATCCTTGAGGTACAGGCCTTCTTTACGCATAAGTTTTATTTTTTTCTTCGACATGGCCTGCATACATACCCTGATTGGCGGAAAAGTTTCAAGTCCGTTGATGAAGGCTCGCTTTTTATTGACATATCCGGAGCATAGGCAGGTTTTTTCATTTGACCGGTTTTTATTCCATTTATAGAATCATGAGGTGACTAGAAACGTGCGACAGGGGTGTGCATGAAGAAAGATTTTTTTCCGGTCGCGCTCGTCGGCATTCTGGCGGCGATTCCCGTGATCATCCTCATCATGAAGATGCACAATCCGTCGTCGTCCGGCGGGATAGACCTTGCCTGCATGAACCAGTGCACGCAACGCGGACTTTCAGGCGGTTATTGCCAGATGCGCTGCTCGCTCGACCCCGCAGCGCAGGCTCAATCCGGCGATCCGGCAGATCCGGTCTGCATGAACAACTGCGAGGACGCCGGGCACGACCCCAGATACTGCCAAAAAGCCTGCAACTACAACTGAAAACGGATCAATACCCGCCGCCGAACTTTTTCAGCCACGACGACCAGCGATGGCGCTTTTGCTCGTGATCGACGTATTTCTGGTCCGTCACCCAGTTCATCTGGATGACGCGGCGCACGCCGTCGAACGGCAAATGCCCGTGCCATGAATTGTCGCTGCGCTTGAAAACCAGCAACGTGCCGATTTCCGGCGGAATTTCGGCGGCGACGTCGTCCATGTTGTTGCTGCGCAGGAGCCGGAGCTTGCCGCCCTGGTCTTCCCACGACGGGTTCATGTAAAGAAGCACGGTGATGATCTTGCTTTCGGAATCGGTGTGGATCTTGCCGTCCTTGGCGCGGCATTTGCCGCGCACGGTGAACATGGTCGGCTTGCCCGTCAGGTCGATGGAGAACTTTTCCTCGATGGCGTGGCGGAAATCATCGCCGTTCATCGCGTCGATCAACTGCCTGAACACCGCGCCGTATTTGACCGTGGGGAGCGGAAAGCTGCCGCCTTTTTTCACCACCGGATATTCTTTCAGCAAAACATCCCGCCATTCCGGCGCGATGAACCCCGACGCGACGATATGCTCGTAGGGCGCCGTTTGAAACTTCGCCGCGCGCACGACGCTGACGTCTATGGGCGTGCCGTTCGCCGGCGTGGCGGCGTCTGTTTTTTCTGCTTGCATGAAATTTCTCCCGCAAAAGGCAATGACAAAGATCCGCGATCAGGATGCGCCGCGCGCAGGCGCATGTCAATTCGGCAATGCGTATAAAAAATATCTATATATAACAATAAGTTGTTATATAATTTTAAGGCCGTTTGTAAATCAGCATTCCGCGACGATCTCGTAGACCAGCTTGCCGTCGTTGTCTATTTTCTGCCGGAATTCGATGCCCGGATCCGCCTCTTCCAGCCAGGCCGTATCGATAAAATCCCGTCTGGCCAGCAGGGCGGCAAACGACGGATACATTTCCGGCGCCCTTGCGTGTTTATGCATGCCTTTCATCATGATCACCTCCGTTTCCGTTGTTATAAAGGCTATACCTTTTGCCTGAGTCGCGATTTGATAACGGTCAAACGGAAAAATGATGTTTATTCAAAACTTCCAGTAGGTTAATATGAACCGGAATGGTGGGATAATGTCGGAAAATAAAATTTACAAACCCAAGCCGGTCAGCGGTTTCGTCGAATGGCTGCCGGAATACCGCGCGGTCGAATTGCAGTGGATGGACAAGATCCGCGCCGTGTTCGAGCGCTACGGTTTTTGCAACATCGAGACGCCGAGCGTCGAGGAAGTCGACGCCCTGCTCGCCAAGGGCGGCGAGACGGAAAAGGAAATCTACACCCTCACCCGCCTGCAGGCGGACGAGCATGATAAAGATTCCCGTCTCGCCCTGCACTTCGACCTCACGGTGCCGATGGCGCGCTATGTGGCGCAGCATTTCAACGATCTGGTTTTCCCGTTCAAGCGCTACCAGATGCAGCGGTCGTGGCGCGGCGAGCGTCCGCAAAAAGGCCGCTACCGCGAGTTTTACCAGTGCGACATCGACGTCGTGAACGTGGACGGGCTGCCGCTCCACTTCGACGCCGAACTGCCCGCCGTGATGTTCGAGGCCTATCAGGCGCTCGACATTCCGCCGGTGGAAATGCATATCAGCAACCGCAAGATCGTCGTGGGGTATTTGCAGGGGCTGGGTGTGAAAGATGTTCCATTCGTCACCCGCGAGCTCGACAAGCTGGACAAGATCGGCGCGGAAAAAGTCGCCGAAATCCTGGCCGGCCACCTCGGCGACGCGGCGCTGGCCGGAAAATGCATCGCCATCGCGCAAATCAAAGACCGTGATTTTGCCGCGCAGGTCCGCGCCCTCGGCGTGCAAAACGACCTGCTCGAAGAAGGCCTGGGCGAACTCTCCTTCGTCATGGACAACCTGAAGCATCTGCCTCAGGGCGCGGCGATCGCCGACCTCGGCATCATCCGCGGGCTGGACTATTACACCGGCACGGTGCTCGAAGTGCGCTTTCAGGGCAAGTCGATCTCCATCGGCGGCGGCGGGCGCTACGACAACCTCGCCGGATCGTTCATCAACCAGAAACTGCCGGGCATCGGCGTTTCCATCGGCCTGACGCGCCTTTTCGCCATGCTGCTCGACGAAGGCCATATCAAGCCCGCCGCAAAATGCCCGACCGACGTGCTGGTCGTTTTGCCCGACGAAGGCCGCCGCGCCGAGGCCGCCGCAACCGCGCATGCGCTGCGCCGCCGCGGCTTCAACGTCGAGCTTTATCACAACGCGACGAAAGTCAAAAAACAACTCTCTTACGCCGAGAAAAAAGGCATCCCTTATGTCTGGTTTCCGCCGTTCGAGGAGGACCGTCCGCATGAGGTCAAAAACATGAACACGGGCGAACAAACGCAAGCCGATCCGTCCGCGTGGAAAATTTGAGGAGGCATTCGCCATGAGACGCATCCCCGCATTTTTGCTTTGCACAACCATCATCGCCTGTTGCGCCACCGCGCACGCACAGGTGCAACCGGCGGCTTCGCAACAGGACGCCGTCGCCGCGCCCGCTCCGAAAATCAAATATTACAACTACGCCAACGACGAGTCCGAATACAGCGTGATGCTGCCCGAAGCGCCCACCGTCCAGACCATATGGGAGAAATCGCCGGAAACAAAAACCTACCTTTTGGGCAATCTGCCCGACAATACCTCGTTCCTCGGGGAAATCGGCACTTTCTCGCGCACCGATATCGACACGGAGCAAACCTTCGAGGCGCAGGTCATCTTTTTGAAAGCGCCGCAAAGCTTTTTGCAGAGCCTGACCGAAGACAAGATCAAGGGCATACTGGAACAATCTTATGCGGGCTCCACGCTGATCAACCAGAAGTTTCGCTATTCCGTCGGCTCCGGCCCCAACGCGCTGAAATGGGCCACTTTGAGCGGATTTTTGATGGACGCGCACAACCAGCCGACTTTCGTCGCGACCCATTACCTGACGGGCACACAGTCGATCTTCGTCGTCAAGGTGCAGTTCAGCGCCACCAATCAGCTTTACAACGACTATTACAACAAGCTGGTCGGGAGCATCACGTACAGCCCGCCGTAAAAGCCGCGATGCGCTCGACCATCGCGTAAAAGCCGTTGCGCCGGTTGGGCGTCAGGTAGCGGTCGAGCCCCATCCGCGCGAACAGGGCGCTGATATCGACCCGCGCGGCTTCTGCCGCCGTTTTCCCCGAAAAGGCAAAATAGAGGATGGCGACCAACCCCTTGGCAATCTGCGCGTCGCTGTCCGCGGTCAGGGAAATCCTGCCGTCCGCGCCCCATTCCAGCACCATCCAGATCTGGCTGATGCAGCCCTTGACCCTGTTTTCTTCGGTTTTCAGAGCCGGGTTCATGGGGGGAATCTCCCGCCCGAGGTCGATCAGGTAGGTGTATTTGTCTTCCCAGTCGTCGAATAAATTAAAGTTATCGACAATCTCTTCTATATTCATATTCTCGCATTCACACATTTTTAAGGATATCCTGTGTTAAAATAAAGCTAGTTGCAGCGGAAATCCACACATGCATTGCATGGCTGGAAAATATTCCGCTCAAGAAATGTTGGCAATCTTTTCCGGCTGTTCTATTCTAAAAGCATGGGACTAGGGATGCCGACCAAAAAGGAAAGAACGGGATGAGCAAAACGACTTCAGGGGATACTAAAAACACACTTTACTGCTCCTTCTGCGGAAAGAGCCAGCACGAGGTCAGGAAACTGATCGCGGGCCCGAACGTGTTCATCTGCAACGAATGCGTCGAGCTTTGCATGGACATCATCCAGGAAGAGGACAAGACCCAGCTCGTCAAGTCCGGCAAAGGCATCCCCACGCCGAAGGACATCAAAAAGGTTCTCGACGATTACGTCATCGGCCAGGTGCGCGCCAAACGCGTGCTTTCCGTCGCCGTGCACAACCACTACAAGCGCATCGACGAAGGCCTGATGAAAGGCTCGGACGTCGAACTGTCTAAATCGAACATCCTGTTGCTCGGCCCGACCGGTTCGGGCAAGACGCTCCTCGCCCAAACGCTGGCGCGGATTCTCGACGTGCCCTTCACCATGACGGACGCGACGACGCTGACCGAAGCGGGCTATGTCGGCGAAGACGTCGAAAACATCGTTTTGAAACTGCTGCAAGCCTGCGATTACAACATCGAGCGCGCGCAGCGCGGCATCGTCTATATCGACGAAGTCGACAAAATCAGCCGCAAGTCCGACAACCCGTCCATCACCCGCGACGTGTCGGGCGAAGGCGTGCAGCAGGCCTTGCTGAAACTGATGGAAGGCACGATGGCCTCCGTTCCGCCGCAAGGCGGCCGCAAGCACCCGCAGCAGGAATTCCTGCAGGTGGACACGACCAACATCCTCTTCATCTGCGGCGGCGCTTTCGCGGGGCTTGAAAAAGTCATCTCCCGCCGCTCGCGCAACACCGGCATCGGCTTCGGCGCCGAGGCCAAGGGGCCGGACGAGCGCCGCGCCGGCGAACTCCTCAAAGAAGTCCAGCCGGAAGACCTGCTGAAATTCGGCCTGATCCCCGAATTCGTCGGCCGCCTGCCGGTCATCGCCACGCTCGACGACCTCGACGAGGAAATGCTGGTGCAGATCCTGACCGAGCCGAAGAACGCGCTGATCAAGCAATACCAACGCCTGTTCGACATCGAAGGCGTGAAGCTGACCTTCCAGGCCGACGCGCTGACCGAGATCGCCAAGCTCGCCATCGAGCGCAACACCGGCGCGCGCGGCCTGCGTTCGATCCTTGAAAGCATCCTCATGGACACGATGTTCGACCTGCCCGGCCTTGAAGGCGCGGAAGAAGTCGTCGTCAAAGGCGAAAACGTGATCAACGCCACGCAGCCCATGATCATCTTCTCGGACAAGAAAAAGGCAAAAGACAAAGAAGCCAAGGAAGCCCGCGAAAAAGAAGCCAAAGAGGCCAAGGACGGCAAAAAGAAAAAAGACGACGCGGAAGCCGCGGCGTCCTGAGTCTTTTATAGAAGATGCCTGTTTCTCCCTACGTTCGCGCCATTCGTGAAAAGATAGGCCATGGCCTGCTATGTCTGCAATCCGTAGCGGTTCTGCTTTTTGACGACAAAAACCGGCTACTCCTCGCACAAGCGAAAGGATCTCCGCAATGGATGACGGTCGGCGGCGGGGTGGAGCCGGATGAAACACCGGCAAACGCGGCAGTGCGCGAATGCCATGAGGAAACAGGTTTGCGCGTCGGCCTGACCGGCCTTGTCGGCGTTTTCGGCGGGGCGGACTTTCGCGTCGCCTATCCCAACGGCGATATCGTGTCCTACGTCATAATCGCTTTCAAAGCCTGCCTGACCGGCGGCGATCTCCGGCCGGATGGCGACGAAACTACTGCCTTGCGCTATTTCAGCGAAGAGGAAGCGCGGACGCTACCCATGTCCACACTGACAAAAAGGCTCGTTTTCCGTGGGTATGCTTATAACGGAACGCCCTGGTTCGCACCGCCGGACGATTGACATATAGGCAAGACAAGGCTAGTGTTCCGCCATGTCAGCCACTTTTATATACATCACTGTCCCCTCGCAAACCGTCGCCGAAAAAATCGCCGCCACGCTGGTGGAGCAACGCCTTGCCGCCTGCGCGAACATCATTCCGGGCATGAAGTCGCTGTACCGCTGGCAGGGCAAGGTCGAGCGGCGCGACGAAACCGTCCTGATCCTCAAAACGCAGCCGCAGCTTTTTTCAGCCATTGAGATCGCGGTCAAGGCGCTGCATCCGGATCAGACGCCGTGCATTGTCTCCCTGCCCGTCGATGCCGGCAACGCCGCTTACCTCAAGTGGGTCGAGGCGGAAACGAGCTAATGGCCTCCTCACTTATCCTCAGCGTTCTGGAAGGCGCCATCGCTTTCGGCGAAAAAACCATTTTCGAAAACCTGACCTTCCACATCCACGAGAATGACAAAATCTGCCTCGTCGGGCGCAACGGCAGCGGCAAATCGACGCTGATGAACGTCATTACCGGCGACAAGGAACTCGATGCGGGCGAACGCTGGCAGCTGCAAGGCGTCAAGGTCGGATATTTGCGGCAGGAGATCACGCCCAAGCCGGAACAAACCGTCTATGATTTCGTCTTCGAGCAGATCAAGGCCGAAGGCGAGGAAGCCTTGCACAAATACAAGGTCGAGATGGTCATCCAGCCGCTCGAGCTCGACCCCGCAGACCGCATGGACAGGCTCTCCGGCGGACAGCTCCGCCGCGCCTGCCTCGCCCGCGCGCTGGTCGAGGAGCCGGACATCCTCTTGCTCGACGAACCGACCAACCACCTCGATCTCGACGTCATCCAGTGGCTGGAACGCTATTTGAAGCAATACCGCGGCGCGGTGGTGTGCGTCAGCCACGACAAAATGTTTCTCGCCAATATCTCCGACAAGATCTTCTGGCTCGACCGCGGCAGCCTGAAAGTCTGCGCACAGGGCTTCGCCCACTTCGACGAATGGTCGGGGCAACTGCTCGAACAGGAAGCGCGCGAGCTCAAAAACCGCGAGAAGATCGTCGGCATGGAAGTGGAATGGATGCAGCGCAGCCCCGGCGCGCGGCGCAAGCGCAACGTCCGCCGCCTCGAACTCGTGAAAGAGGCGCGCGCGAAGCTCAAAGCCGACAAGAGCGCCTTCCGCCGCATGATGTCGCGCATACAGGTCGGCGAGATGGACGAGGACGCCGTGACGGGCGCGTCGAAAAACGTCGCGGAATTCATCAAGGTGGACAAAAAATTCACCGACGAAGCCGGCCGCGAGAGGCTGATCCTCGACAAATTTTCCATGCGCATTTTACGCGGCGACCGCATCGGCATTCTCGGCAAGAACGGTTCAGGGAAAACCTCGTTCCTGCGCCTCCTGATCGGCGAACTCGCGCCCGACATGGGCAAGGTCAAGCTGGCGAAGGATTTGCAGTTCTCCTACTTCGACCAGAAGCGCCGCGACCTGAAACCTGACGACACCGTCAAGCATGCGCTCTGCCCGCAGGGCGGCGATTATCTCAAAGTCATGGGCAAGACGCGCCATGTCTGCGGCTATCTCAAGGACTTTTTGTTCGACCCCGCGCTTGTCGACCAGAAAATCGGCACGCTTTCCGGCGGGCAGAAAAACCGCCTGATGCTGGCGAAGGTGCTGGCCGACCCGAAATCCCTGCTCATCCTCGACGAGCCGACCAACGACCTCGACATGGACACGCTCGACATGCTGGAGGAGATTTTGTCGCAATACACCGGCACGCTGCTTGTCGTGTCGCACGACCGCGACTTTCTCGATCAGACCGTCACCAAGATCCTCGCTTTCGAAGGCAATGCGGGAGTTGAGGGCTACATCGGCGGCTATTCGGATTATATCGCGGCGCGCAAAGAAAAGAGCGCGCCCAAAGCGGAAAAGACACAGCAAAAACCGGAGCCGAAAAAAGAAGAAAAAACCGCCGTCACCGCCGCACCTAAGGTAAAAACGAAATTGACCTACAAGCTGCAATACGAGCTGGACAATCTCCCCAAACGCATCGCCAAGCTGGAAAAGGAGATCGCGGAGCTGGAAGGCATTCTCGAAGACAGCGACCTCTACGCCAAAGACAAAAACGCCTTCCATCACGCCTCGCACCGTCTCGGCTACGCCCGCGAAGAGCTGGAGGAAGCCGAGAATCGCTGGCTGGAACTGACGGACATGCAGGAATCCGCCCTCACCGGGCAATAAAGATCAGGAGCATCGGATGCCAAACGTTCTGACCTTGCCTCAAAACACCAAAGGCCGCGACTTCGTGGTCGGCGACATTCACGGCGCTTATCCATTGCTCGAAAAGGCCTTGAAACAGGCGCGCTTCGATCCTGAAAAAGACCGGCTGATTTCCGTCGGCGATCTGGTCGACCGCGGCCCGCAATCGCCGCTCTGCCTCGCGTTCCTGAAACAGTCGTGGTTTTTCGCCGTGCGCGGCAATCATGAAGACCTTTTTCTCGACATCTGCCGCGCCGACGGCTCGTTCGACGCGGAAAAGGCTGAAAACAACAGACGCAACGGCATGGACTGGATCTTCGGCGAAACCGCCGGAACGCTGGCCGCCATCCATGCCGCTTTCAGCGCCTTGCCGCTGGCGATCGAAATCCCGACCGATCGCGGCACGGTCGGCTTCATCCATGCCGAAGTTCCGCAAGGGCAGGACTGGAGCACGTTCAAGGACAACATTGAAAACAACGACCGCAAAACCGTCCAGTCCGCGCTGTGGAGCCGCAAGCGCATCGAACATGATGACCGTTCAGGCGTGGAAGGCATCGACCGTCTCTTTTCCGGTCACACGCCGCAGGAGCGCGGCCCGCGCCGTCTCGGCAACTGCTATTACATCGATACGGGCGCGGTTTTCCGCATGTTGTTCGGCGACGTGACGGCGGAAGATTTTCATCTGACCATGTCGGACATCTGCGCCGAGACCGCGTCTCTCGATCAGCCGCCGAAAAACCGCGATGACAAGCAGGTCATTCTCGACGTGCCGGAGAATCCCAAGCCTTTCAGCAGAAAAAAAGGCGGCCCGCGCCCTTGAAAGACCGCAACGGCGGATCCTCCGCAGGCTGTCGTGTTACTGCTGCTCGACCTGATAAGAGTTCTTGATATGGATCGTGCCCGGCTTGGTGCGCGGCAGGGCCAGTTGCGGATCGGACAGGAAGTCGCGGTAATAGCCGGTCGCGAACGGCGCGTAGCGCGGCGACAACTGGATGGACTCCATGATCGAGCCGAAAAGCGGCGCGTATTTGTCGAACTGGTCGAGCTTCGACGAGCATGCGAAGACATAGCGCATTTTGCCGTAGATGCTGGCAATCTGCTCGCCGTACATGTTAATCCGCTTGCCGTGGCCGATATTGAGGACGAACGTTTCCCTGATGGCGGTCGCATCGCCGCGCCCGCCGAGGCTTGCCGGCGCGATGAAATCCCTGATGACGGCGTCATCATGCTGCGCCACCTGACGCTCCCAGAAGCTGCGGTTGAGCGTATCGTCGACGGCCTGCGTCATGAGACGCTTGGGATAGATTTGCAACCGTCCGTCCTTGTGAACCTGAATGCTGCACGTCGCCCAATCGGAATTGACCGGCCCTGCGATGCGGATGCGCGTGTAGGGCGTATCCTTGGTCTGGATGCCCCAGCTGTCGGGAAAAGAGAACGTATAGCCGTATTTGCTGTCCTTCCATACGAAAGCATCCGACGTGGCGCGCGCCGCAACCGCGCCGAGCAGCGTGGCGGCGGCAATGCCTGTCATGATCGCAAGGCTGAATCTGGTCTTCCGCATAGTGTACAGTCCTCCGTTACTAACTAGATTGTGTCTTGTTTTTGCCGTTTTGGGAATAGGGCTTTTACCGATTGCGGGGTGAAAATGCCGAAAACATAAAGACAGGAGAAATAAACGCCGCCGCCCGCGCCGATCAAGGCGAGAAGATCCGCTGTTTTATGCCCAAGTCCGCCCGCCATGACATGAAAAACACCGGCATTGAGCCCCCAAACAACCGCCGCCATGACGATCCCCGCGACCAGAATCAGCGCCGTTTTTTTAACAGAACCGCGCGCCAGGTCAAGATGTCCGCGCTTGCGCAGGCCGCGCAACAGAAGCCCAAGGTTGATCCATGCGGCGACGGCGGTGGCGAGCGCGATGCCGACGTGCCGCAGAGGCGCGATGAGCGCGATGGCAAGCAGCGTATTGATGACGGCGCAGACGATGGCGAATTTGACCGGCGTCGAGGTATCCTCCCGCGCGAAATAGGCCGTGCCGAAAACCTTCACCAGCACATAGGCGGGCAAACCCGCGGCGTAAGCGATCAGCGCGTGCGCGGACTGCACGCTGTCCGCCGCCGTGAACGCGCCGCGCTGGAACAGCACGGACATGATCTCCTCTGCGAGAACGATGAGCCCCAGCGCCGCGGGCAGCGTCAGCATCAGGCCGGTTTCGAAGGCGCGGGTGAGCAAATGGCCCGCCTCGCCGTCCTTGCCGGTTTTCAAAGCCTGCGAGAGCATCGGCAACAGGGCCGTGCCGATGGCGACGCCGATCACGCCGAGCGGAAACTGATACAGGCGATCTGCATAATAGAGATATGAAATCGAACCAACCGGCAACAGCGACGCCAGAATCATATCGACGAAAACGTTGATCTGCGTCGCGCCAGCGCCGACAGCGCCCGGCAGCATCAGGCGAAAGAGCTTGCGGATGCGCGGCGTCAGGACGGGACGGCGCAGGCGCGGCGCGATGCCATGTTTCCAGCAGTTTATCAGCATCCATATGAATTGAATCACGCCCGCCGCAGCGACGCCCCAGGCGAGCGCGTGCCCCGCCGTCGGGAATTTATGCGCGAAAAACAGCAACGCCGCGATCAGCGTCATGTTGAAAAATATCGGCGCGGCGGCGAAGGCGGCAAAGCGCCCCAGCGAGTTCAACACGCCGCCCAGCAAGGCCGTCAAAGACATCATCACGATGTAAAGGAACGTGATGCGCGAAAAAAGAACGGCGAGATGAAAGCGCAAAGGGTTGCAGTGCGGATCGGCAGCGGCGCAATGCACGCCCGGCGCGATCACATACAGTAGCCACGGCATGGCGACCATGCATAGAACGCTGAAGGGCAGAAGCGCCGCGAGCAGGACGGATTGGGCTTCCTCGGCGAAGGCGCGCGCTTCGCCCTCGCCCTCGTCCACCACGATTTTAGAGAACATCGGCACGAAGGCGACGCTGAACGCGCCCTCGGCGGTGATGCGGCGGAAGAAGTTGGGCAGTTTCAGGGCGATGAAAAACGCGTCCGCCACCGGCCCCGCGCCGAGAAAGCTGGCGGTGAGGATATCGCGGATAAAACCGAGAATCCGGCTCCCGAGCGTATATCCCCCGACGGTCGTAATCGCCTTATAAAAAGACATATTTGTAAAACGACATAAAAAGCCTATACTCCCCCTACTCTTTTCGCTTGTGAAAAGAGCAAATAGATAAAGCCATGATAGCACGCGCAAAAGGCAAAAATAAAGAATCCCAATGGTTTGGCTATAAATCCGTCAAACCGGAGGAAAAAGCGCGTCTGGTGGAGGATGTCTTTTCATCCGTGGCGTCGCGCTATGACCTGATGAACGACCTGATGTCAGGCGGCATTCACAGGCTATGGAAAAATAAATTTGTCTCAATGTTGCGCCCTTCGCCGAACAAAGCCCTGCTCGATGTCGCGGGCGGCACGGGAGATATCGCCTTCCGCTACCGTCAGCGCGTAGGAGAAAAAGCCAAAATCACCGTCTGCGATGTCAACAAGGACATGCTGGAGGTCGGCAAAAACCGCGCGCTCGACCGCGGTTATCTCAAAGGCTTCAAGTGGGTGGTCGGCAACGCGGAATCCCTGCCCTTCGACGACAACAGCTTTGACCTTTACACCATCTCCTTTGGTCTGCGCAACGTGCCGAAGATCGACGACGCCCTGGAAGAAGCCTTTCGCGTGCTCAAGCCCGGCGGACGCTTCTTCTGCCTCGAATTCAGCCGCGTTCTCAATCCCGCGCTACGCAAGCTTTACGACGAATATTCCTTCCGCGTCATTCCGAAGATCGGCGAGGCCGTGGCGAACGACCGCGAAAGTTATCAATACCTTGTCGAAAGCATCCGTCAGTTCCCGCCGCAGGAAGAGCTTGCCGCCCGCATGAAAAAAGCCGGATTTGAACTGGTCAGGGTCACCAATCTCACCGGCGGCATCGCGGCGATTCACAGCGGCGTAAAGCTTTGATATAAAACATAAATTTAAAATATTTCATTTTCATATTGTTTGAGTTTTGGAATCCGTATATATATGAAAATTATATAAAACAAAAGGCTAAAAGAGATGTTTGATTCGCTTAAAAGTCTCGCGCAACGTTTCAAGAAAACCCATGCGTTTTTTTCTCAGGAAAATCTTGAGAACCTGATCCTCAAGTATGACCAACACGTGGCCTTGCTGGTGATCGACGTGCAAAAAGAATTCTGCGATCCCGCTGGCAGGCGCGGCAACGGTGAAACTGAAGAAATTTCAGGACGCATCCAGTCCATCGTCCCCGCCTTCAGGAAAGCCGGCGTTCCCGTTTATGCGGTTTACTTTTCACGGAACGGAGAAAAAAATCCGCAAGAAATCGATTTCTACAAGTTTCAACCCGCGCCCGAAGACAAGCTGGTCGCCAAAAACACCGACTCCGCCTTCCATAGCGGAAAACTCAAAGACATCCTTGCCGCAGACAAGCCCAAATTGCTTCTCGCCTGCGGCTTCAATCAGATTGCCTGCGTACTCGACACTGTTTTGTCGGCGCGGCAACTTGGCTACGACATTTGCCTGATGGAAGACCTGACCGGAAACGACAAGGGCTGTCTGATTGACAAGAGATGGGCAAGCTCGTCAAGAAAGGAAATGCTTCGCAAAGGCGCCGTCATGACGACATCCGCAGAAGTCCTGAAGCATCTCCACGCAAAAGCTTTGCGCGCCTAATCGATATCCTCATAAGCGACTTTCTTGCCGCCGCCCTTGTCTGTCAGCTTGTGCGCGAGCGAGGCTTCGAGAAACGGGTCGAGATCGCCGTCCAGCACGCCCTGCGTGTCGGAAGTCTGGTGTCCGGTGCGCAGGTCCTTCACCATCTGATACGGCTGCAAAACATATGAGCGGATCTGGTGCCCCCAGGCGATATCGGTCTTGGCGCTTTCAACAGCGTCTTTTTCCGCCTGTTTCATCTGCATTTCACGGTCATATAGTTTCGCCTTCAGCATGTTCATGGCCGCGGCGCGGTTCTGGTGCTGCGAGCGCTGGTTCTGGCACGCGACGACGATGCCCGTCGGCAGGTGCGTCAGGCGCACGGCGGAATCCGTCTTGTTGACGTGCTGGCCGCCTGCGCCCTGCGAGCGGTAGGTGTCGACGCGCAGGTCTTTGTCTTCGATCTTGATGTCGATGTTCTCGTCCACCACCGGCGTCACGGAGACGGAGACGAAGCTGGTGTGCCGCCGCGCGTTCGAATCAAACGGCGAGATGCGCACCAGCCGGTGCACGCCCGATTCCGACTTCAGCCAGCCGTAGGCGTTGTCGCCCTGCACTTCGAGAATGGCGCTTTTGAGTCCGGCGACTTCGCCGTCCTGCTTGTCCATCAGCGATATCTTGAATCCGCGCTGCTCGGCCCAGCGCATGTACATGCGAAACAACATGCTCGCCCAGTCGCAACTTTCCGTGCCGCCCGCACCGGCGTTGACTTGCAAATAAGCGTCGTTGCCGTCCATCTCGCCGGAGAGAAGGCTGGCGATGCCGCGTTTGGCGACTTCATCCTTCAAGGCGAGCAAATTCTTTTCCGCGTCGGCGACGACCGTTTCATCGCCTTCCGCCTCGCCAAGTTCGATCAGTCCGAGGTTGTCGTCCATTTCCGACTGTAGCGATTTGACGGCGGAAATCTGCGCGTCGAGACGGGTGCGCTCCTTCATGATTTTCTGGGCGCGATCCTGATCGTTCCAAAGGGTGGGGTCTTCGGCGAGAGCGTTCAGCTCGGCAAGCCTGTGGAGCGCGCGATCCCAGTCAAAGATGCCTCCTCAACAGCTCCAGCGAGGACCTGATGTCGCTCACGGCTGTCTGGATTTCGTTTTTCATCTTAAAATTCCTTTTTCAGAGAGGGACAAAATATAGCGTGCGCCGCGTTCTGTCAACCTTTAGCGCCAAGCGCCTTATTCAGTTTTAGCGGCAAGCGCCACTGCCGCTTTCGAGGCCGTCGCGCGGCCCAGCGTTTCGGCGATAAAACGCCCTGAGGCAACGAGCTTTGCGATATCCACGCCGGTTTTGATGCCCATGCCGTCCAGCATATAAATCACGTCCTCCGTCGCGACATTGCCGGAAGCGCCCTTGGCATAGGGGCAACCGCCAAGGCCGCCGGCCGCGCTGTCCACAACGGCTACGCCTTCCTCAAGCGCGACGAGAATATTCGCCAGTGCCTGCCCGTACGTATCGTGAAAATGCACGGCGAGCGCGGCGGCGGGAATGTCTTTCATCACCGTTTGCAACATGGCGCGGGTTTTGACTGGCGTGCCGGTGCCGATGGTGTCGCCGAGGGATATCTCGTAACAGCCCATGTCGTAGAGCGCCCTGGCGGTTTTGGCGACGGCCTCGGGTTTGATATCGCCTTCATAAGGACAGCCGAGCACGCAGGAGACGTATCCGCGCACCTTGATGCCGTTCCGCCTTGCCGTTTCCATGACGGGCGCGAAACGTTCGAGGCTTTCCTCTATCGTGCAGTTGATGTTCTTTTTGCTGAAACTTTCCGACGCGGCGGCGAAGACGGCGATTTCCTTTACGCCTGCAGCCACGGCGGCTTCCATTCCTTTTTCGTTTGGCACCAGAACGGGATAGGACACGCCGGATTTTTTGTTGATCGCGGCGAAGACTTTGTCGGTATCCGCCATTTGCGGCACCCATTTCGGCGAGACGAACGCCCCCGCCTCGATGGTTTTGAGGCCGCTTCCGGAGAGCATGTCGATGAAGGTCACACGCGTTTCGACGGAAACGGCGGATTTTTCGTTCTGCAACCCGTCGCGCGGGCCGACCTCGACGATGCGGACGAATGCGGGATAGGCGGTCATTTCAATTTCTTCTCTATTTCATCCATCGTGTCCATAAACGCTTTATCCAGATCAATCTGATATTCATGAGAGAAAACCAGTAAAGACCAAAGGCAGTCGCCCAATTCATGCCTGATCTTCCGCTCCTTGTCCGGAATGTCCCTCATGCCTTCCTGCGCCATGACGAGCTTTGCCAGATCGCCGACATCGCCGCCATGCCAAGCATCAGATCTTTTCTGTCCCATTCCTTTATTTCGCGCCTCCTGAACTGTTCACGGATCGCCAATGCGCGAGCGGGTAAATCTTTCATGCTCATTTCAGCGCGATGAGTTCGTGTTTCTCGCTCACCTGATCTCCGACGGCGGCATGAATGGCTTCAATAACACCGTCCGCAGGTGCGGTGATGGTATGTTCCATCTTCATCGCCTCGACAATGATCAGCGGCTGGCCTTTGGTGACTTTCGCGCCCATTTCCACGCGCACGGCAACGACTTTTCCGGGCATCGGTGCGGTGAGCCTGCCCGCCGATTCTTCATCGCCCTCGCCCGCGTGCAACGGATCGAGATACGTCAGCTCTTCGTTATGGCCCTCATACATGACATGCATGTGCGGCCCGTCGCGGTAAACGGCGGCTTCGTATCTTTTTCCGCCGAGTTGCGCCGCGAATCCCAGATCGAACGGCGAACCGGCGTAGCCTGCCTGCACCGTTTTTCCATCCGGCAGCGCGATCTTCAAATCCGGACAGGAAACCTTGACGGGATATTCCTTCTCGCCCGATTTGAATATGAATGCATCCGTCTCCCCGCCACCGATGCGCCACGAGGAAAGATCGCCCCACGGATCATCGGACATCCTCTCGCCGCGCTCCGCCAGCACACCAAGCGCAGCAAGCGCCAGCGTTTCATCGGCAGGCGCCGACGGCTTGGGTAGCAAAGCGTCATGATGTTCGGCAATAAAATGCGTCGAGACCATGCCCGCCGCGAAATCCCTGTTCTTCGTCAGCGCGCGCAGGAAATTGATATTGGTCTTCGGCCCCGCGATGTAGGTGTTGTCGAGCGCATCCTGCATATGGCGCAACGCCGCATCGCGGTCTTTACCCCAGGCGATGATTTTGGCGATCATCGGGTCGTAATAAATAGAAATCACGTCGCCGTCGCCGAACGGAGCCTCGCGCACGCCGGTATCGACCCGCACGCAGTCGCTTTCCATCGGATAGCGCAAAAACTGAATCTGCCCCGCGCCGGGGAGAAAATCCTTCGACGGATCCTCGGCATAAAGCCGCGCCTCGAAAGCATGGCCGTTGATCTGCAAATCTTCCTGCGCCAGCGGGAGCTTTTCGCCTTCGGCGACGCGGATCTGCCATTCGACCAGATCAAGACCGGTGATCATCTCCGTCACCGGATGCTCGACCTGCAGGCGGGTGTTCATTTCCATGAAGTAGAAATTCTCTTTCGCCTCGAGCAAAAATTCGACCGTGCCCGCGCCGACGTAACCGATCGCTTGCGCCGCCGCGACGGCGGCATTGCCCATCTTTTCGCGTGTGGCGGCGGAAAGCCCAGGCGCGGGCGCTTCTTCCAGCACCTTTTGATGCCGCCGTTGCACCGAGCAATCGCGTTCGAACAGATAAACCGCGTTGCCTTTTTGATCGGCGAAAACCTGAATTTCGACGTGGCGCGGCTTGACGAGGTATTTTTCGATCAGTACCTTCTCGTTGCCGAAGGACGATTTCGCCTCGCGTTGTGCGCCCGCGAGCGCTTCGGAAAACTCTTTCGCGTCCCATACCTCGCGCATGCCCTTGCCGCCGCCGCCCGCCGAAGCCTTGATCAAAACGGGATAGCCGATCTTCTCCGCCTCGGATTTCAAAAACTTCTCATCCTGCTTGTCGCCGTGATAGCCCGGCACCAGCGGCACTTTGGCTTTTTCCATCAGCGCCTTGGATTCCGACTTGCCGCCCATGGCGCGGATGGCGCCTGGCGGCGGGCCGATGAAAATCAATCCGGCCTTGGAAACGGCCTCGGCAAACTCCGCGTTTTCGGACAAAAAGCCGTAGCCCGGGTGAATGGCGTCCGCGCCCGTCTCTTTCGCCGCGGCGAGGATTTTTTTGATATCGAGATAACTCTCGCGCGCGGGCGCAGGGCCGATCAGTACCGCCTCATCCGCCATTTCAACATGCAGCGCGCCTGCATCCGCTTCGGAATAGACGGCAACCGTCGCAATGCCGAGCCTCTGGCAGGTCTTCATGACGCGGCAGGCAATTTCGCCCCTGTTGGCGATGAGGATTTTTTTTATCTTTGTCATGAGGAAATTATAAGTATCCGGCCGTCACAACACAAGGAAACGAAATATTTCCAGAAAATTAATAAACATCTATAAACTTGACCGGATTTTTAAAATAGTCGAGAGTTAATCCATTGCGCGTACAAGGGAATCCTTCTGAATGGCCGCTGCCGCACGACCGAACGAACGAAAACAAAGATCGCTTAGCGATATTTTCAATCAGTTTGCGGGCGAGTCCGTCGTGCTTTTCCCTGAAATCAACGGCAAGCTTCTGATCCACGACACGAACGAGGACGCCACCTACGGGCGCGAGAAGCTGGATAAAAAATCCCGGCGCACGCAAGCCTCCATAGACGCTTTTCTCGAAGAGCGCACCAAGGACAAAGACCGTCAGACCTACGCCGATACGGACGATCGCCTGAAGCTCAGCTTTATCCTCTATGACGAGCCGGTGAACGAAAACCACATCAAGGCGCTTCCGAAGAAGGTCGAAAAAGACGTTTTCTTCATTCTCGATCACGAACTCGCCCACCTCGTCATCAAGGACCCGCCCATGGCGGGTGAAAACGAGCAATACAAGGATTCGGTGCGCGAAGCGGTCGCGGACGCCTACGCCCTCATCCGCCATTACCAGAGATACGGCACGCGCAGCACGCACAAAAGCGTCATCATCGATCCGTGGGCCCGCGCCGGAGCGCTGACGCTCAACAGCGACACCGTCCATTTCTCCACCCTCATGCTGGAAGAGATCATCAGACGCAAGGACGTCATCGATTTCTCTCACCTCGACCCGCAACAGACGGCGGAGCTCGCCCGCCGCTTCGCCGTGGAATACACGCCGCCCGCGTCGCTCGTGAACCGTATCTTCGAAAAGCTCAAGCCGGTGCAAAAAATCTACGACGAAGAGCCGGACAGCAACAAATGGCTCAAGACCCTGGCGCGCATCACGCTCGATCCGCAAAACGACGCCTATACCTTCATGATCTGCAAAAAGATTCTCGACGGCTACCTCGACGGACGGACGGACATGGACGGACGGTCCTTCAGCACCAAAGGCGCCTATTGGGACGATATCCGGACACGCGTGAAGGAAGCCGAAAACAGGTACGCGCGCGAAAACATTCTCTTCAATATTCCGCTGATGAAAAAGAAGCCGCGGCAACCGCGCCGCGCGGGATAAGCTTCAGCGAAAGTCCCCGCCGCCCTTGATCTTGCCGCGTGTCTGGCGGTCGCGGAGCTTGACGATGTTCTCCGCCGCGATGTCGGAGAGCGGAATGCCGAGATCGTCGGCCAGCGCGGAAAGATACCACAGCACGTCGCCCATTTCGGATTTCACGCCCGCCAGCAATTCATCGCGATTGTCATCGCCGCGCATCAGTTTCTTGACCTTGTTGGCAAGCTCGCCCGCCTCGCCGACCAGCCCCATCGTCGCATAGGTGACTTTGAGGGCGGGGTCGTGAACGGTCGCCGTCTTGCGCGCTTCCATCTGGTATTCGGCGAAGGTTTTCACGCCTTTTTCCTCCAGTTTGGCTCGGACTTGCCGAGAAACGCGGAAAGACCTTCCCGGCCCTCGTCGGAAGCGCGGGCCTCAGCGATCTGCTCCGCCGTGAATTTGATCACCGCGTCGTCGATCTGCTTTTTCGAGATTTCAAGGATGACCTTTTTGCCGCGCGCCTGCGCGGACGGCGCGCCGTCGGCAAGCGCTGCGAGAATTTTGTCTTTCGCCGCGTCGAGCCCGCCCTGCGGGCAGGTCTCATGCACGAGACCGAGGCTTTGCGCGACAGAGGCGTCGAACCGCTCCGCCGTCAGGAAATAACGCCGCGCCTGCCGCTCGCCGATGGCGGCGATCACATAGGGCGCGATGATGCTGGGGATAAGGCCGATGCGCACTTCCGAAAGACAAAAGCGCGTGCCCTCCTCGGCGATGGCGATGTCGCAACAGGCGGTGAGCCCGACGCCGCCGCCGAAAGCGTTGCCCTGCACGAGCGCGATGGTCGGTTTCGGGCATGTGTTGATGGTTTTCAAAAGCGTTCCGAGTCCCATGGCGTCGGCGACGTTTTCCTCGAACGAATAGGCTGCGGATCGCTTCATCCAGTTAAGGTCGCCGCCCGCGGAGAAGCTTTTGCCGTTGCCCCGTAGCACGACGGCGCGCACGCCGGCGTCCGCGCACGCGCTTTCGAACGCTTCCGTCATCTGGCGGATGACTTCTTCGTTGAAGGCGTTGTGCACGTCCGGCCTGTTCATGGCGACAGTGGCGACGCCGTTTTCCGTTTTATACTGGATGAATCGTTCGGTCATGGCTCTTTCGTCTTCCTGTCCGGCAGGTTGCGGATGCGCACGCGCGTGACGCGGCGCGGGTCGGCGTCGAGAATTTCAAACTCGATGCCGGAAGCCTCGTGCAATATGATCTCGCCGCGCGTCGGCACGTGCCCCGCGATCGCCGCGACAAGCCCGCCGAGCGTATCGACATCTTCGTCTTCTTCGTCCTCGGTGAAAACATTGCCGTATTTAGCTTCGAAATCGCGGATGGCATAGCGCGCGTCGGCGATGGCGGAGCGGTCGGGACGCTCGATCAGCTGCGGGTCGATGTCGAAAGCGTATTCGTCGTCGATCTCGCCGACGATGGCCTCGATCAGGTCGGAAATCGTGATCAGCCCGTCGATACCGCCGAACTCGTCCACCACGAAGGCGATATGCACCTTCGACTGGCGGAGCTGCAAAAGAAGATCGAGCACGCGCATCGCCGGGGAAACGACCAGCACGTCGCGCATGATATCCTTGAGCTCGAACGGCTGTCCGTCGGCGATATGCGCCACGATGTCCTTGATGTGCACGTAGCCGATGATGTTGTCGAGGTCGCCCTTGTAAACCGGAATGCGGCTGTGCGGGCGCTCGGCGAGAAGCTTGACCAGCTCTTCGCGCGAGGCGTTCAGTTCGAGAGCCATGATGTCGACGCGCGGCACCATGACCTTGACGACAGGCAGGTCGCGCAGTTGCAGAATGTTGGAAATCAGCTTGCGTTCGTGCCGCGCCACGGCCGATTGAGGCGCGTCTTCCTCTTCCTCGATCAATTCCTCGATCGCCTCGCGCAAAGAGTCGTCGTTGCTGGTGCGCGCCGGCAAGAGCCGCCGCACCCAGTCCATCAGGCTTTTGTCTTCCTCGTCGGATATGCGCGAATGTTGCGGGCCGTCGTCTTCCATGGCGTCAGTGCTTGATCTTCTTAAGGCGGCTCTTTTCATGATAGGGATCAGGATACCCCAAAGACGCGAGAATGTCACACTCTAGTTTTTCCATAGCTTCAGCCTCGCGCGTCCGCGTATGATCGTAACCAAGCAGGTGCAAAGTTCCATGCACGATCAGGTGGATAACATGGTTTTCCAGACTCTTGTCCTGCTCGTTGCACTCGGCGCGGATGGTCTGAAAAGCCAGAACGATGTCGCCGAGCGGAATGCCGCTCCCGGACGGGAAGATGTCCAGCGCGGCGCGTCGGAACTTTTGCAGGTTGAACTGCGGAAACGACAGCACGTTGGTCGGCTTGTTCTTGCCGCGATAGTTTTTGTTGAGCGCCCTGACGTTTGAATCGTCGGTGAGCACGACATTGATCTCAAAGGCGCGGCGGCTGAAGGCGGCGGGCTTTTTGGCGCAGAGAAAAGCCTTCGCCACGGCGGCCTCGATCTTCGAAGGCATGAGCGGGAACGCGCGGTTCCATTTATCGGATGCCCGGTCGAGGCTGACGACAACGCGGGTCATTTTTTCCCGTCCCTCCGGTCATAGGCTTCGACGATATTCTTGACGATACGGCTGCGCACCACGTCCGTCTCGTCGAATGCGATAAAGGCCGTGTCCTTGACGCCGCGCAGGACTTCCACCGCGTCCTGAAGTCCGGACTTCGCGCCGTTCGGCAAATCGGTTTGCGACAGGTCGCCGGTGATGATCATGCGGCTGCCCTCGCCAATGCGGGTGAGGATCATCTTCATTTGCGCGACGGTGGTGTTCTGCGCCTCGTCGAGAACGATGACGGCGTCGGACAGCGTGCGCCCGCGCATGAAGGCCAGCGGAGCGATCTCGATCGTGCCGTCGGCGAACCGGCGCGCGATCTGGTCGGGCGGCATCATGTCATGCAGCGCGTCGTAGACGGGGCGGAGATACGGGTCGATCTTTTCCTGCATTGTGCCGGGCAAAAAGCCGAGATGCTCGCCCGCTTCCACCGCCGGACGGCAAAGAATGAGACGGTCGATATCGCCCGCCATCATCATCGTCACGGCCTGCGCGACGGCGAGAAAGGTTTTGCCCGTGCCCGCGGGACCGAGACCGAAGACGAGAGCATTGTTGCGGATCGCGTCTAGATATTCCGCCTGCCGCGGCGTGCGCGCGGTGATCGTCCTGTTCTTCGCCTTGATGTGCGGCTCTTTGAGCGCGGCCTTGGCGGCGGTGCGCATGGTGGCGTCCATAGGGCTTAAGGCCACTTGCAGCGCGGCAGAGACGTCTTCCTTGCCGACGGAGAGGCCGCTGGTCAGCCTGTCCCACAAAACGTCGAAAACGGTTTGCGCCATTTTGAGCTTGAGCTTTTCGCCGGAGATGACGACCTCGTTGCCGCGCGCGGAAATCTCGACGTCGAGCTCCTCCTCGATCTGGGCAAGGTTCCTGTCATGCTCGCCGAAGAGTTGCGGCACCAGCGTGTTGTCGTCGAATTGCATCCCGATGCGCCGGACGGCCTGTTTGTTCAAATGCGAGCTCCGATCTGTTTCTCGATATCCTCTTTAGAGTTTATCACCAAATCTTAAACATTTGTTTACAAGCTGGCGATTCCATTGACATATTGGCGCCATTTATGCGGATTTTTTGGAGAGAACGGCTTCACTCGTAACAATTTCGCCCGCCAGGCCGTTCTGGAAGGCGCTGGAAATTTTGACATCGACGATCTCGCCGAACAGTCTTGCATATGCTTGTTCATTTGGGGCATTGACGTAAACAGATTGCATGTAAGGCGTCTTGCCGAGCAGCTGCCCCGGCTTTTGTCCCTTGCGGTCGAACAGCACGGGGAATGTTTTACCCGCCGCGCTTTCGTTGAAGTGCGTCTGCTGCGCGAAAAGCAGCGCCTGCAATTCCTGCAGACGCTTGTCTTTGACGGCTTCCGGCACCATGCCATCCATCACCGCGCCGGGCGTGCCGGGACGGGGACTGTATTTGAACGAATAGCACGAGGCGTAACCGGCTTTTTCCGCAAGCGC
The DNA here is from genome assembly GCA_021845905.1 of Pseudomonadota bacterium. Taxonomy (GTDB): domain Bacteria; phylum Pseudomonadota; class Alphaproteobacteria; order Micavibrionales; family UBA2020; genus PALSA-926. The sequence goes on along the minus strand of JAJZVA010000008.1, from coordinate 105,719 downwards.
CATCGTTGCCGCATGGTCTTCGTCCGTCTCGCCGGGAAAACCGACGATGAAATCCGAACTGAGCGCTATGTCAGGACGCGCGGTGCGGATTTTTTCGATGATGGCAAGATATTCTTCCGCCGTATGCTTGCGGTTCATGCGCTCGAGTATGCGGTCGGAGCCGCTCTGCACCGGCAGATGCAAAAACGGCATAAGCGCGGGAATATCACGGTGCGCTTCGATCAGATGATCGTTCATGTCGCGCGGGTGCGAGGTCATGTAACGGATGCGTTCAATGCCATCGATCTCGGCAACGGCCGCGATCAAATCCGCGAGGTCATAATCTCCGCCGTGATAGGCATTCACGTTCTGCCCGAGCAGCGTGATTTCCTTCGCGCCCTGCCCCGCGAGACGTTTGGCTTCCCCGATCACCTGCTCCGGCGGGCGGGAGAATTCCGCGCCGCGGGTATAAGGCACGACGCAGAAGGTGCAAAACTTGTCGCATCCTTCCTGCACCGACAGAAACGCCGATGGACCGGGGGCGGCCTGTTCAGGCAGATGGTCGAACTTGGATTCAACAGGAAAGTCGGTATTGATCACGCGTGCGCCGCCGTTGGCTTGCAACACCATCTCCGGCAGCAAATGATAGGTTTGCGGGCCGAAGACCATGTCCACGAACTTCGCGCGTTTCATGATCACGTCGCCCTCCGCCTGCGCGACGCAGCCCGCGACGGCGATCAGCGGCTTGCTTCCGGCACGCGCGTCTTTTATTTCGCGCAGACGCCCGAGGTCGGAGAAGACTTTGTCCGTCGCCTTCTCGCGGATGTGGCAGGTGTTGAGGATCATCAGGTCGGCGTCGTCCGGCGCATCCACCGGCGCGTAGCCAAGCGGGAACAGCACGTCCGCCATCTTCTGGCTGTCATAGACGTTCATCTGACAGCCCCACGTCTTGATATATAGCTTCTTCTTGTCCATCAGGGTTATTAATCATATTCCCTGCCCGATTGTCTATATTTTTTATGTAACAGGCTTGATTAATCCCCGTACCTCTGCCATCTTCAGCGCCCGTAAATCAGAGAGCATCATGAAAAAAGCCATTTTGTCGGCAGCCCTTGCCTTGTTGTTCGCGTCGGTTGCACCGGCGTCTGCCTGCTACAACGCACTCCAGTTCGAGGCGGAGCAAGGCCTGCGCATACACAGCGAACTGATGGTCATCGGACTCACCTGCATGAAAATGCCCGGCGGACGGGAGATTTACGACGAATATCAGGAATTCGACGTCAACAATGCAAGCCTCATGGAAGATTACAGCGAAATCCTCCTGCACCACTATCGGAATGAAGGCGTGAGAAATCCGCAAAAAAAACTCGATAAACTCCGCACCGACATGGCCAACAACATCTCGCGCATGGCGATCGACATGAGCACGCTGACCTTCTGCCAGAAATACGCCTCGCACGTCAGCCGCGGTGCGGAAATGAGTCCCGGCACCGTCCGCCGCTGGGCGGAGCAGGTCTGGCCCGGCACAACGACCTCCGAGCCGCGCTGTTCTCTGGAATAACAATTATTTAGAATATTGGTATTATAATACCACATATTAACCTATTGAATATCAAATATTTATATAAGTTTTTCACATTTCAGTTGACGGCGGGAGCATAATCTTGCATAACTCTGCCACCAAACGACCCTAAAAACAGGAAAATAACAATGAAAACCTATTCAGCCAAACCGACGGATGTCGAGAAAAAATGGCTTCTGATCGATGCCGACGGCGTCACGCTCGGCCGTCTCGCCAGCATCATCGCCATGCGCCTGCGCGGCAAGCACAAGCCGATGTTCACTCCGCACATTGACTGCGGCGACAACGTCATCGTCATCAACGCGGAGAAAGTCCGCATCACCGGCCGCAAGAAGCAGAACGACGTGTTCTACTGGCACACCGGCTACGCCGGCGGTATCAAGGGCCGCACCAAGGGACAGCTCCTCGATGGCGACTATCCCGAGCGCGTGATCGAAAACGCCGTGCGCCGCATGATGCCCAAGGAGAGCCCGCTCGCCCGCAAGCAAATGACGAACCTGCGCCTTTTCGCAGGACCTCAACACGACCACGAAGCGCAAAACCCTGAAGTGCTCGACGTCGCCGCGATGAACCCCAAGAACAAGAGGGCTTAAACACAATGACCACCAAGACATCCCTTTCCGATCTCAAATCGGCCGTCGCGGAAAAAGCGGCGGAAACGACAGCAATCGCAGGCGTGGCGACCGTTTCGCAAACCGCGCCCGTCGAACGCGTGCAAAAACTCGATTCCAAAGGCCGCGCCTACGGCACGGGCCGCCGCAAGGACGCCGTCGCCCGCGTCTGGGTCTCCCGCGGTTCGGGCAAGATCATCGTCAACGGTCGCGACGTCGTGCAATACTTCGCGCGCGGCACGCAACGCCTTGTCATCAACCAGGCATTTGAACTGACCAACCGCGTCGGCCAGTTCGACGTCATGTGCGTCGTCTCCGGCGGCGGGCTTTCCGGTCAGGCGGGCGCCGTGCGCCATGGCCTGTCGCGCGCCCTCGTCAACTTCGAGCCGGGCCTGCACCTGACGCTGAAAAAGGCGGGCCTGCTCACCCGCGACAGCCGCGTGGTCGAGCGCAAAAAATACGGCAAGCACAAAGCTCGTCGCAGCACACAGTGGGTCAAGCGTTAAGAGCTTTTTCCCATCAACCACAAAAAACGCCCGGTCACACCGGGCGTTTTTTTACATGGCTATCTTTTGAGGGAAATTTTTTATCTTAAAGTTAAAATTTAGAGTTTCTTTATATAAATTTGAATCACATTATAAATCTAGATTTTAAAATTATGAAAAAATTAATTGCCGCGCTATCAACGCATTGTAAAAGTTGAAGATTGAGACGATTTAGGTCACACTACGCACAATATTATCTATTTAACTGATTCATCAGACAAAGGTTTCATTGTATGAAAAAGACCCTGTTCGCCGTCGCGCTTCTCAGCGTGTGCACGCTCGCCTCCTGCAGCAACACGCTTAACGGCATAAAAGAAGACACGCACAGCGCCATTGACTGGATGCAAGACAAACCTTCCTCCGTCAACGACAGCGCGATGGGATGGGCGCCAGTCGGATACCGCACATTGCCCGCAGCCGAAAAACCCGCCGTGAAAAAGGCAGAGCCGCAAGCCGTTGCGCAAACGACACCCCCGGCCGGCCAGCCAGCGCCAGCAACGCCGTCCGCAGCACCCCAAACAGCACCGCAGGATAACGTTGCAAAGACAGCGCCCGCGCAGCCGGTTGACGTTCCGTTGTCCCCGCAGCAACAGCCCGCGAGCGACGCAAACCTCGTCTGGCACCAGATCAGCAACTATGACGCAGCCGATCCCTCCCTGCCGGCAAACAACTCAAAACCGGCTTATCAGCCGCCCATGGTGCAGTTCAACCAAAGCGTCGATGTGTTCCCCGTGAGCGGCGACATGGCGCCCTACGCCACGCTCAGCACCATAAGCAATGAATATGCCGGGAACGACAGCTACGATAACGCGCAGGTCGAACAGGTCTATTTTCCTTACGGCTCGGCGCACGTCTCCGCAATCAACCGTAAGAATCTGAGCGAACTGGCGCACTCACTCACGCGTCAGAACACGGACTACCGCCTGACCGTCGTCGGACATGCCAGCCAGGCCGTCGATGGCGTGACGGATCCGTTGCGCCGCAAAATCATCAATTTCAAAATGGCGCAGAAACGCGCCTTTGCCGTCGCGCACATCCTGATCCGCGCCGGCGCGGCGCCGCACTGGGTCGAAGCGAAATCCGTCGGCGCGACCGAGCCCGCGCATCATCTCCACGGTCTGTCGCAACAGGCCGCCGACCAGCGTGCGGACGTTTTTCTGAATGCAAACTGAATATTTTGGCGGGATACCGCTCTGTGCGCTTCGTGCACAACCGCGATGCCCGCAAACGTGAACAACTGACCGGTACGAGAATGCGTCCGGCACGAAAGAGACCTGAAGATGAATGCGCCTTTGAAAATCGGGATCGCCGGACTGGGAACCGTCGGCACGTCTGTTTTCGAGTTGCTGGAAGAAAATGCCGCGCTGCTGGCCGCGCGGCTGGAGCGGCCCGTGACGGTTACAGCTGTTTCCGCGCGCTCCAAGAAAGACCGCGGTTTAAATCTCGAGCACGTGAAATGGCATGACGACCCGGTCGCGCTGGCGGACGACCCCGGCGTCGACGTGGTGGTCGAACTGATGGGCGGCGCGCAAGGCGCCGCCTTCGATCTCATCAAACGCGCGCTTGAAAACGGCAAACCGGTCGTCACCGCCAACAAGGCGTTGCTGGCGGCGCGCGGAGGAGAAATTTTTCAACTGCTGAAAAGCGGCAAAAGCACCTTGTCGTACGAGGCCGCCGTCGCGGGCGGCATTCCGGCCATTAAAACGCTGCGCGAGGGGCTGGCCGCCAACCGCATCAACGCCGTTTACGGCATTCTCAACGGCACCTGCAATTTCATCCTTTCTCAAATGCGAAGCACGGGCGGAAAATTCGAAGACGTGCTCAAGGAAGCGCAGGACAAAGGCTACGCCGAAGCCGACCCTTCGTTCGATATCGACGGCATAGACGCCGCGCACAAGCTTTCCATTTTGTCAGGGCTCGCCTTCGGTTGCGTGCCGGACCCGGCGGCGGTGCGCACGCGCGGCATCCGCGACATCACGGCCGAAGATATCGCCTTCGCGGACGAACTCGGCTACCGCATAAAATTATTGGGCATCGCCCGCGTGACGCCAGGCGGTATCGAGCAATCCGTGGCGCCATGCCTCGTTCCGACAGCCATCCCGATGGCGCATATCGACGGCGCAGAAAACGCCGTCTGCATCGACGGCGGGCACGCCGGGAAAATTCTCATCACCGGCGCGGGCGCGGGCGGCGACGCAACGGCCTCCGCGGTCGTCGCCGATATCGCGGACATCGCGCGCGGCTGCGCGGGTCTGCCGTTCCTCGGCGTCACCGCGCCCGCAAAAATGCAAGCTGCGGACACAAACGCGCGCATCGGTTCCTACTTCATCCGCCTGACGGTGCTCGACAAGCCGGGCGTCATCGCCGACGTCTCCGCCATTCTGCGCGATTGCGGCGTATCGATGGAATCCATTTTGCAGCGCGGACGCGCGCCAGGGCATCCGGTGCCCGTCATTCTCACCAGCCACGAGACCGTCGAAGGCGACATGCTCGAGGCCGTGAAAAAGATCGGCGGTCTTGAAACTTCGGTCGCGCCGCCGCACCTGATGCGCATTGAAACATTTGAAAACGAGGCTCAACAATGACGGCGGCAATCAAAATGAAAACAACAGGAACCTATCAGCAACCAGACTTCACCATGGACCGCAACCTTGCGCTGGAACTTGTCCGCGTGACGGAAGCGGCGGCTCTTTCAGCCTCCCTGCTCATGGGCCACGGCGATGAAAAGGCGGCTGATCAGGCGGCAGTGGACGCGATGCGCAACGCGCTCAACAGCCTCAGCATAGACGGCACCGTCGTGATCGGCGAAGGCGAACGCGACGAAGCGCCGATGCTTTATATCGGGGAAAAGGTCGGCACAAAAAACGGACCGCAGCTCGATATCGCGCTCGACCCGCTCGAAGGCACGACCATCACCGCAAAAGGCGGGCCCAACGCCCTCGCCGTCATCGCCATGGCGGAAAAAGGAGGCTTTCTCAACGCACCCGACGTTTACATGGAGAAAATCGCCATCGGCTCCGGCTTCCCGGAAGGGCTTGTCGATATCGACGCCGCGCCCGAAGCAAATCTCAGGGCACTCGCCAAAGCCAAGAACACACACGTCGCGGAGCTTGTCGCCTGCATTCTCGACCGGCCGCGCCACGAAGAACTCATCGCCCGCGTGCGCGAAGCCGGCGCGCGCATCATGCTCATACCCGACGGCGATGTCTCCGGCGTCATCGCCACGGCGCAACCTGACGCGGGCATAGACATCTATATGGGCTCCGGCGGCGCACCGGAAGGCGTTCTCGCCGCAGCGGCCTTGCGTTCCACCGGCGGATTCATGCAAGGAAGGCTGATCTTCCGCAACGACGACGAAAAAGCCCGCGCGAAAAAATGGGGCATCACCGACCTTGGCAAAAAATACCAGCTCGACGACCTCGCGCACGGCGATGTGATGTTCGCGGCGACCGGCGTGACGGATGGCGCGATGCTGAAGGGCGTGCGGCGTTTCTCCGGTGGCGCCTTCACCCATTCCGTCATCATGCGCTCGAAAACCGGCACCATCCGCCGCATCGAGGCGACTCACAACTTCGGCAGAAAGACGGGCTACAAATGACCGGAGAGCATCAGGCCAACCTCACAGGCATCGGCGCGATGAGCATCTGGGCCTTCATTCCCCTGATGCTCGCCGTCATCGGGCCCATGCCGCCTTTCCTGATCGGCGCCTGCGCCAACCTTTCGGCCTTCGCCGCCATAGCCCTCTGGTGGCTTTACAAGGGCGAAAGCCTCTCCGGCAAATTCCACATGATGCCCAAGGCCTACCTCGCGGGCATTTTCGGTTTCACGCTTTACAACGTACTGTTCATTTACGCGATGAAGACCGGCCCGCTGTTCGAGATCAGCCTGCTCAACTACACATGGCCCGCCTTTCTCATCGTCTTCAGCATGCTCGTGCAAAAAACGAAGCCGGAGGGTATGGCGCTCCTCGGCATTGCGGCCTGCTTCGCGGGCGCGGGCTTCGTCTTCGCCAGCCGCGGGCCGCTGTCCTTCAGCGGCGTGCACGTCACCATGTTGCTGGGGCTGACCGCCGGCTTTCTCTGGGGCGCTTATTCCAGCGTGCTCAAGCATGTCCCCATCAAGAGCGACCAGGTCGCGGTGTTTTTTCTCATGACCGGCCTCGTCACGCTCGGCCTGCACCTGTGGCTTGAACCGACGGAATGGCCGGCGACGGCGCTGCGCTGGGGCGCGCTCGTCGTTTTCGCCTCGGGCAGGATCGCCTATCTCTTCTGGAACTATGCCATGAAACACGGTTCGCCACGCCTTCTGGGTTCGCTCTCTTATTTCATTCCGCTGGTCTCGGCGCTTTTGCTCGCGACATTCGGCTTCGCGCGGCACAGTCCTTACCTGATGCTCGGCGCAACGCTGGTTGTTTCCGGTTGCATCGTCATCAACCTCAAAACCATTTCCGCCAACGTTTCTCTGATGATGGGAAGGAAACCCGCATGACGACAAAACCCCTTCAACGGGAAACGCAACCCGCACAAGAAGCAACTCCCGTTCTTGACGTGCAATCATCAGTTCTCGGCAAGAAATGGGCCTTCACGCCGACGGATGAACGCCTTGCCGCGGGCATCAGCCAGGCTTTCGGCTTGCCGGACATTCTCGGCCGCCTGCTGGTTTCGCGCGGCATCGGCTTTGACGAGGTGGAAACATTCCTCAATCCAACGCTCAAAACGCAACTGCCCGACCCCAGCACGCTCAAGGACATGGACAAGGCGGCGGAGCGCATCGCCGATGCCATCGTCAAAGGCGAGAAGGTCGCCGTGTTCGGCGATTACGACGTCGACGGCGCGACATCTTCCGCGCTGCTGAAGCGCTTTTTCAAAGCGCTCGGCGCGGATTTGGCCATCTATATTCCGGATCGCATCGCGGAAGGCTACGGCCCCAACGCGCCCGCATTGCTCAAACTTAAAGAGCAAGGCATCGACCTTGTCATTACGGTCGATTGCGGCGTCACGGCGTTCGAGGCCATTGACGCAGGCGCCAAAGCAGGCCTCGACATCGTCGTGCTCGACCATCACCGCGCCGAACCGCAGCTGCCCAACGCCATCGCCGTGGTCAACCCCAATCGGCTCGACGACGACAGCAACCAGGGCCAGCTCGCCGCCGTGGGCGTCAGCTTCCTTGCCATCGTCGCCATCAACCGCATCTTGCGCGCGCGCGGATTTTATACCGCCGAACGCGCCGAACCCCGCATTTTGCAATGGCTCGATATCGTCGCGCTCGGCACCGTCTGCGACGTCGTGCCGCTCACGGGCGTCAATCGCGCCTTCGTTTCGCAAGGCTTGAAAGTCATGGCCATGCGCCAAAACCCCGGCATCGTCGCGCTTGGCGATGTCGCCGGATTGTCCGAAATGCCCGGCACATTTCATGCGGGTTTCATGTTCGGCCCGCGCGTCAACGCGGGCGGTCGCGTCGGCGAATCCTCGCTTGGCGCACGCCTGCTCTCAACCGACGATCCGCTGGAAGCCAAAGCCATCGCCCTGCAGCTCCATCAATACAACGCCGAGCGCAAAGACATCGAAAAATCCGTACTGGACGACGCCATCGCGCGGATCGGTGAAAACACGGGCGACGCGCCCGTTCTCGTGGTCGAAGGAGAAGGCTGGCACCCGGGCGTGATCGGTATCGTCGCCGCGCGCCTGAAGGAAAAATACAACCGTCCAGTCTGCGTTGTCGCCTTCGATGAAAACGGAATCGGCAAGGCCTCGGGCCGCTCGGTTTCCGGCATCGACCTTGGCGGCGCGGTTTTAGCGGCGAAGGAAAAAGGCCTGCTGCTCGCTGGCGGAGGGCACAAAATGGCCGCTGGCTTCACCGTCGCGCGCGACCTGTTCCCCGAACTCGCCGCCTATATCAACGAGCATGTAAAAGAGCAACTCAAAGGACAGCCCTTCACGCCGGAGCTAAGGCTCGATGCCGTCTTGTCACTTCACGCTCTCACGCTGGATCTGGTCGAAAAACTGGACAGGCTCGCGCCTTACGGTCAGGGCCATGCCCAGCCGTGGTTTGTTCTCGCGCGGGTCAAGGCCGTCCGCCCGCGCGTGGTCGGTGAAAACCATGTCAGCTGCTTTTTGCAGGACAGTTCCGGCGGAGCGACGATCAAGGGTATCGCCTTCCGCGCGATGGATTCAAGCCTCGGAGAGTTGCTCCTGACCGCCGGATCAGCTCCGCTGCACCTTGCCGGTCACGTTTCCATCAATACATGGAATGGTAAAAAAACTGTTGATTTTCAGATAGTTGACGCGATTCACGCGAGATAACATCTCAGTTGCAAAAGAAATAGCTATTTTTTCTGCACAAAGACTCGACAAAAATAACATACCGTATTATAAAAATCCGGCAGTGGATCCTTAGCTCAGTTGGTAGAGCAGCTGACTCTTAATCAGTAGGTCGTGGGTTCAAATCCCCCAGGGTCCACCATTCTTTTCAAATAATTGCAAAAACTGAAAAATACATAGTGTCTATGTATTAAGGCCAGAATCACAGTAGATTTTTTGCCGAATTGGCTTGGTTCATCCTAAAAACGCAACCAACATATACGCATAAGTAATTATATTATAAAGTAAATTATATCATTACAATCATTGTTAAGCATTATTTTATGTGATTACATGTAAAATATAAGATAATAGCCCTTAAAATGCATGGGGCTCATTTCGGCTGGTAAAGCGCACACCTGAAAAATGCCGGATTAACGGGGTATGGGGCCGTATGCACAAGGATAAAAAGCAAGGATTTAGCCTGATCGAGCTCTCGATCGTGATTGTGATCTCGGGACTTTTACTGTCCGGCATCGCGACGAGCTACTATGCCTATTATTCAACATACCTTTACAAACAAACATTTAATAAAATAAACAGCATTAACAGCGCGCTTAGCAACTATAGCGCCATGAACTCTCGCATGCCCTATCCTTCTGCCCCGGCATTGCCGCTTGGCGATCCGAATGCAGGTTGCGAATGCGGCGTCTGCGGATCCGGGGAGGCAGCTGCATGCCAATACTTGGAGTACACCCTGCCCGAAGGAAAATGCATGCCGAATGGAATTTGCAAAATAGCAGGCGCAACCCATACAGGGGTCAACCCCCATGCCGGCCCTGATCCAATATATATTGGCGGCATCCCCTATAAAACGATCAATCAATCGGTCGGCGCCGGGCTTGCCAACGCAGCTCTGCAAAACACGCTCGATGCCTGGGGCTACCAAATTAATTACGCTGTTTCATTTGCATCTCTCAGTCCGGCAACATATGGAGAGGGTGCTAACGGCGTCATCGACATAAAGACGCCTGACATGATCAATCTTGACCCGGCAGCCAATTACGCCATCTGGTCAGCAGGAGACAACCATATGGGAGCCTATACATCTGACGGCATCATAACCGTACCCTGCGTGCCGGGTGAGGCGGATTACGAGAACTGCAATAACAATTATATATTCGTAACCGGATTGCGCAGCCTTGTGCACAATCAATATTATTTTGACGATATCCTGTACTATTCCAAATACACCCTCACCCAGCTCTGGAGTTTTACAGCCCCGGGCAGCAGTAATATATACAACCGCAATGCCGATTATGTCGGAGTCGGCTACCCGACCGGCACGCCGTTGGGACAAGAATTGCAGGTCAATGGAACGCTGTACTCGCAAGGAGAGATTTACGTATCGAATATATGCGATAAAGGAGGAAAAAACTGCTGGGCTCCTAACAATTTTGCCGGCCCCGCCAGCGGCACCAATGCCAGCGGCAATGTCTGCACCGCCCCTGCCGGACAGGTGAGGTATGTGACGGAATTGAAAGATGGTAGTATCAAATGCTCAACAAGCACGATTCCCGTGTTGGCTCCTTCGGCAGGCCAATCTTGCCCTCCCGGTCAGTTTCTTGTCGGCTTTAGCAGCACGGGACTTATTTGCAATTAGGGAATGGAACGGCGCATGAACAATGGCTTTAAAACATCCCGGGGTTTTTCGATCGTGGAAATCATGATCGCCGTTGCGCTCTTTGGCATCATTGCGGGCATGCTGCTCAATGAATACGGGCAATGGCTTCACGGCGAGCGGGAGAGCGTGACCGTAGCGCGGGAACAAACGATCAACGATGCATTATCCAGCTATGTGTACACACATCACGCCCTGCCATGCCCGGCTGATCCAGACACGTCGCCTCTTTCACCCACCGCCGGCATGGCCGATTGCACGTCGATCAACCTGAACTGGCCTGCGGGGCCAAGCCCGCAAACGACGCCTCCAACAGGCACGGACTATCCCCCAAACGTCACATGGCCTTACTGCATGCCGGCGCCGAACGGCCTCTGCGTCGTCAACGGCGCCCGCGCAACCGCCAACAATCCGACCTTTCAGCCTTTTGATGGCTCAAGCGGATGCAACTGCAGTATCGCCAGTCCGCAGATCAACGACCCCGTGCTGATCGGCACGCTTCCTTACATCGATCTCGGGATCAGCATGAACGACACGGTCGACGGCTGGGGGAACCGCATGACCTACGCGGTGTCTTATTACGACACGGATCCAAACACATTCGACATCGATACGGGCGGCGCCATCAATGTCGAGCAGTACGACACCGCGCAGAATAAAATCGTGCCGATGATCAACAAAAACCTGCCTCCTGCCTATCAGGTGATTAATTCTTTCATGTACGTCGTCTTGTCCGCAGGTCCCAACGGCCGCGGTGCATGGAACTATAACGGCATCCAGACGGTTCCCTGCGACATGACGCCGATCTACACGGGGCCGAACGGCGTTGCAAATCCATCTCCATCGACCGGCCGAGACAACGAAAACTGCAACAATGACTCGACCTTCCTGCAAAGCGCGACAGGAACGCAAGCCGGCGCCGCGGACATCTACTCAATGGTGCCGGGACCCTATTATTATGACGACGCTTTCGTGATGACAAGCCTGCAAATCGCATCCGACGAATGGATCGCCTACTCTTCGAAAATGAACAAGATAGAAAACAAAGGCGGCGGCTATGTCGGCATCGGCACGAATATGCCCACCGCGCCGCTTGACGTCAACGGCAACGTTCAGGCAGATAATATCCAGAGCGATTCATATAAAGATGCAAATACCGGGAACGTTTTTTATCAAAGTCTTTTTTTGGGCCCCGGTAAAAACTGCAACAATGAAATTATGACGGGTATCGCGCAATCAAAACCCATCTGCGCAGAGACGATAAATATAAAAAACATTTCCCCAAGTTCATGTACTGGTGGAAATATTGTGACGGGATTTTCATCCACCGGAGGTCTGATATGCTCACCCCCACCATGATTAGAAAAACAGATTGCCATAGAAAATTTTCCGCGGGCTACACATTATTGGAATTGGCCATTTCCATACTGGTCATTGGCATCATCATCGGTTCAATCGGTTCCGTCGTCGTCAAATATCAAAAGACAGTCGCTCTGAACACGACACTTAACAACGAGAGCATCATAGCCGAGGCCATAAACAATTATCTGCAGTCGCACGGCCATTACCCTTGCCCAGCCCCATTCGTGCCGCGCTCCGATCCAAGGTACGGCTTGGCGGGAGATTGTACGGACACGACCAGCGTTGCCGTCGGCGATTGCAATAACAACAATAAGTACACTCAAAACAACTATTGCGTTCAGGCATCGGATCGCGTTTTTTCCGCAACTCCTCCGCTAACGAACTGGACGTATAGCTACTGGCCCCCGACAAGTAGCACGACCCCTCTCGCGTGGACAAACCGCGTGCGCCGCGGCGAGGTGCCTTTTTTGACGATCGGCATTCCTGAATTCGACACGATAGATGGTTATGGCGACGTATTCCAATACGCCGTGACGGAAAGTCTGGCAAGCACTTCGCAAAACTATAACCCGAACCTCGGCGGCATCGACGTTCGGGACGGAAGCGTCAACCCCTCCAACCCTCCATCCGTCATCAATCCACCGAGCACCATCCAGTATGTCCTCATCAGCAATGGTCCGGATAGAAAAGGCGCCTATACCGATGAGAGCGACCTTTATCACCCGGTTTACCCCTGCCCTCCGGTCGGTACGACTTTTGATTCATTCAACTGCCAGATATATGCCCAGCAACAACCCCAGGCCATATATTATATAGCTAACTACAGCACAGCGCCCGGCCCGGCGCATTTTGACGACACGCTGAGGTTTTTCGCTTCTATTTCCACGCCTTTGTGGGCCGTAACAGACGATACTGACACGAACATCGTAGACACGATAGGTGCCGGAGATGCGGCAACGGCCGGCAAAGTCACTATTGATAAAGCATATCTTCCTACGTTACCCGCACCGACAGCCGCCTTGCAGGTCGGCAGTAACTATCCGGACTCCGTAGCCGTGAATACCTCCGGCACGCTCAACGCCAATCAACTTTGCTCCACGTCAGGGACGGGCTCCTGCTACAAAACAAATATGGATATGAAATGCCCTTCGGGATATAGCTCTGGTTTTTCAGATGGCATAATGGCATGCACCCCCACACAACAAGTGACATGTCCGCCAAACAGCTATGTCACCGGAATTAGTTCAAGCGGGCATCTTGTCTGCACGTCAAGCGTCCCATGCACGTCGCGTTCGGTGAAATTATGCTGGAATAACACCACCGGACAATATGATACGTTTACGCTTCCGCAAGGCAGCGTCGGTCAATCCATAACCACCAGCCCGCCAGACGTCACGCTGACCAAAACATTCGAATGCAAAAACACATCAAGCGGGTCGCAGTGGGTCTATATTTCATCAACGGGCAGTTGCACCGCATGCACTTCCTCTCCTCCGACTCAAACGACAATGACCTGCAATGATTACTACGGATATCCCTGCAGCAGTTGCTGGAGTGGAAACGCCACCGTGCAAACCACGCAGACATGTTCAGGCGGTGTTCCCCAATACTCATCAACCTTACTCAGCAGTACTTGCGCCTGCCAACCAAGTACATGGACAAATCCCAGTAGGGCCTGTCCTGCGGGATATACAGGTACTTACACAACAACAGAGAGCTTTACCTGCGATCCCTCAAACCCCACGGCGCCGGCGCAAGGGCCTTTCTGGACATCAACACAAAAAACTGACTGCGTCTGCAACCCAAGCGCCACGAAAACACAAACAATCACATGTCAGGCGGCAGGTTATGGCGCGGGGTATAGCGGCTCGGTGACGCAAACAGCGCAAATGAACTGCTCCACCAATTCGTGGGGAGCATGGACGACCACCAGCGATACTTGCACCTGTTCTCCGATCGACCAGTGGCAAAACATAGGGTGCCCCAACGGACAGCAAGGCTTCCAAATACAAAAGCAGACCTATGACTGCATAGCGAACACTTGGGGACCATGGAATACAGTTTTCAGTACTTGCTCAACCTATAGCTATGCATGGGGCCTGAACGGAGGAGAGGCGCCAAGCGGCACGAGCTCCCGCCCCCTCGCCATTCAGCTTGGGAACGCCTGCTTCAATCAAGGCGCGACGAACTCATGCTCCCAACCGAACGGCACGGGCGGCTATTACATCTATTCGACCTGCGTTTGCGAATAAAATCGTTATCCGCATTTTATTCGCGGATGCGTTGCATGAGATCAAGCCTGTGGAAAACTCGCATAAATTTGCGCGTTGGACGTGATTTTTATTTACTCGAAAACGAAAATGCTTATATTTCTCGTTCGGGGACGACGATCAAACGCGATTCTTCAGGGTGAGTTCAATCGCAATTACACTGATGGACGGCCTGCACAACAACAGCTCACCCTGTTTCCCAAGGGAGGGGAATGATGGGGACTTTCGACTACAATTCTTTTGCCGATTTGACGCATGTATTTGACTTGAAAAAAGGGCAAGCCGTGCCGCCCCGTCCAAAAGCGCGGGTTATTCTTTATTCATCTACATTTCTGAAATCAAGAAATCTCCAATCCAGATTCTTCGAGACGAAGTCTTTTATCCCGGAGGCAAAACAGCCTTTCCGCTCCGTCTCCAAGCCGAAAACAAAACCAACGCAAAAAGCGCGCCCCATCCTCAGGTTGAAAAAGAAGGTTGATATCGCCCTCGTCACGCCGCTCACGCGTCGTAGCTCGGCGGAAGAGCTTGCCGCCGTTTTCAAGGCTGAAATGGCCCTGATGCAAAAACAGGCGAAAACAAAACAAGCTGAAAACACCAGCCTTGAAGATGCGTTCACGCAGCGCCGTCGTCATCCCTTGAGCAACAAGCCCTGGTCGGAACTACTGGCCATCGTCGAACAGCCAGAAAAAAGCAAAAACTTCGACATCGCGGCGGCATTCAAAGCCGAAATGAAGGCTTTCATGGCCGAACAGGAAAAAATCGGCGCGAGCGGCACGATGGAAACCGTTATATCGCCTGCAAAATTCAAGCTGACATCTGAACGCAAACAAGCTGTCCGGCAAATGCGTCCGGCCATGGCGGCATAACCTGCAGACCATATATTTTCTTTATTATCAATAAGATAAAGAATACCTTGGTGCCTCATGCACGGCGGTTAACTATTCTGTGTTGCATTGACGGGACATTGCGTCAATATTCATGTTAGATCTTACAGATAAAGAGACCGCATGATTTCGAACGCATGTCCGCCGATATTCGTCATCAACCTGGAGCGTTCCGCTGACAGGCGCGCGGCAATGGCCGCATCGCTTGAACAGTTGGGCGTGAATTACACGTTTTTCAAAGCCGTAGACGGGAAAACTCTCGATCCTTCCAGCTTGCCGGATTACGACAGCTTGCGACGAAAGCTTTTTTTTGGACGGGATTTGTCATTGGGCGAAATCGGATGCCTCCTGTCGCATCGCGCCGTTTTTCAGCATATGGTCGATCATCATATTCCATGCGCCGTTGTGCTGGAAGATGACGTTACCATTGCGAATGATTTTCCCGCCGTGATCCAAGACCTCTGCGCCCTGCCCGTCGCATGGGACGTCGTGCGCTTCCTTGCTTACGAGAAAGTGCAGAAAGCCGCGGGGCGCGATATCTTAGCTTTACCGACCAAGCCCTACAGGCTTTCACGCATCCCGACGCTTTCCGGCGGCGCCTACGGTTACATGCTCACGTTGAAGGCGGCGAAAACATTCCTGCAACACACGAAAAAAAACATCCTGCCCATAGATACATTGCAGGGATACGTGTGGAGAACCGGTCTGGAAACGTTTATTTTGCGCCCGTCGCCGGTTTCATCGGATCCGGACAATGATTCAACGATAGGCAATGCCAGATTCATAAAAAAGCGACAGCTTTCCGGATGGCAAAAAGCCGTCTATCCATTTACCCGCGCTTGGCTGAAGCTCTCGCAAAACATCGGCTTGCGCATGGCGTATTGGCGCACAGCATCGCGTGATAAAAAAGAGGCCGGAAAAAATACGGCGTAGATTTTAGCCGGCGCTTTTTTCTTCCGGGGGAATCCATTTGAAATTGTCGATATAGCTTTGCGGTTTGACCTTGCGCGCCTGCGTCTGCACCAGATCATATTCCAGACCTTCTTTTTCGGCGAAGGCGATCGCATCTTCCCGGGTCAAGAACCTGATGCGCATCTGGCTCAAGGTATCACCAGCAGAAACCCAGCCCATCAAAGGCTCCGGGCGGCGCGGCGTTTCCAGTTCATACTCCAGCACCCATTCCGCCGTATTGGCACGACCGGACTGCATGGCGTTTTTTACAGGTTTATAAATCTTCGCTTTCATGACGGCTCAACTCCTCGCAAAAACTGACTGGTCATCGGAGACCATATCATATAGTTCCCAGTGGTCGGAGCGGAGGGATTCGAACCGCGCCAGCTTCGCTGGCTTATATTTAAAACGGGGGTTCGCATCCCTTTACTCCTAATCCGGTGTAACACAATGGTCGGAGCGGAGGGATTCGAACCCCCGACATCCTGCTCCCAAAACAGGCGCGCTACCGGACTGCGCTACGCTCCGACTGTTGAAATATAATGATTTTTTCGCAAAAAAGGCAAGATATAAAAAAACATAAAGCGCGGGGTTAAGCGTAGAATACTGAAAAATGCATATGAAAGACGGGGTTATCCGTACTTTTCGATGCTCTCTTTGACAAAGTCCAGAACGTTATCCACCGGCATGGGCTTGCTGAAAAAGTACCCCTGCCCGCTGTCGCAACCCAAGGCCGTGAGGGCGACGATATCCTCTTCATATTCAATCCCTTCGGCTACGGTGCTCAAATTAAATGTTTTCGCGAGCGAAACGATCGCCCGCACCACGTCGAAACTCTTGCTGTTTTTATTGTGAATATCGCTCACGAACGACTGATCCACCTTCAGAATGTCGATAGAAAATTTGTGCAGATAACTCAGGCTGGAATATCCCGTGCCGAAGTCATCGAGAGAGATCGTCAACCCATGCGCCTTGAACCTGCGGAGCATGGCTTCCGCCGTTTGCGGATTGCCCATCAAGGCGCTTTCGGTGATTTCAAGCACGATGTGCGCCGGATCCACCTTGCTCTGGCGGACGATGTCTATCACCTCGTCGGCAAAATCGTCTGAATCAAAATGCGTGCCCGAAAGGTTGACGCTGACGTAAATCTTCCGTCCGGCGGAACCGGCGGTCTTCTGAATGGAGGGCACGATCTCGCAAACCCGTTTCAGCATCATCATGTCGATGCGGGAAACGATATTCGTGCGCTCCGCCACCGGAACGAAATCCGCGGGCGGCACCATGCCTTTCACCGGATGCCGCCACCGGATCAAAGCTTCAAAACCCACCAGCTTGCGATCCGGCAGCGTCATGATGGGCTGCAAATAAGGCCCGAGTTCGTTTTTCTCCACCGCTTCGACGATTTCCTGCGCCATGCGCAATTCCTGCAGGGCGATTTTTTTCTGCATGTTGAGGTCGTTCAGAAAACCATCGGCTTTATCGACCTGCGCCAGATCTTCTTTCGCATGTTCGACAACGCCGGCCTCGGCGGCGAATTCGGGCGAAACGTAACGCCACTTTCTGTAGCGGTTGACCAGCAGGCTCATCAGCAGGCCGACCAGCGGATCAAGCCGCAAAATGCTGTCGCGCAGAATGCACGGAAAGATGCGGAACACTTCGCAATCTTCCGTCGCGATAGCCGTCGCCGACCGTTTTCCGGATCCGATCAGCGCCGCCTCGCCGAACACCTCGCCTTCTCCAAGGCGCACAAGCGGCACTTTATTGCCGTCCTTGACGACGCTGATTTCAACCTCGCCTTTTTCGATGATGTAAGCGCAGTTTCTATCATCCCCTTCATGAAAAAGTGTCATTCCTTTTTGATAACTGCACCGCAACTCCTGCAACTGGAGGCTGGTCAGCGGAATGGCTTTTGTCTGGCTTTTCATTGAAACCCCTGCATGATTTATGATTTTGCAGGATATTTCAGGAAACCGTCAAGAGGACTGGAAAAATAATCCTGCCTGTACTATGACTGGGATATGCAGAATAAAGATTTATTCGACGAGAAAGGCCCTTTCGGCCTGCCCGCCGTCAAAGGCTCGAACGCGCCGCCCGAGTACAGCGTCAGCGAGCTTAGCCATAAGCTGAAAAAAACCGTGGAAGAAGAATTCTCCTTCGTGCGGGTTCGCGGCGAGGTATCCAGGGTCACGATCGCCAAATCCGGCCATATGTACACGTCGCTGAAGGATGCCGACGCCGTTCTGGATGCCGTATGCTGGCGCGCCACTGTAGGGCGTCTTGCCGTCAAAGCGGAAGAAGGCATGGAAGTCGTCTGCACCGGACGGCTAACCACCTATCCCGGACGCTCCAACTATCAGCTGATCATCGAAACGATGGAACTCGCGGGGCAAGGCGCGCTCCTGAAGATGCTGGAAGAACGGCGCAAAAAACTCGCTACCGAAGGCTTGTTCGACGAGAGCCGGAAAAAGCCGCTGCCGTTTCTGCCGGAGCTGATCGGCGTCATCACGTCGCCCACCGGCGCCGTCATCCGCGACATCATGCACCGGCTGGACGAACGCTTTCCGCGCCGCGTGCTGCTCTGGCCAGCGCTGGTGCAAGGACAGACGGCGGCGCAACAAGTCATCGCCGCCATCAAAGGATTCAACGCGCTACAGGGAGAGTTGCGCCCCGACCTGCTGATCGTCGCGCGCGGCGGCGGGTCGCTGGAAGATTTGATGCCGTTCAACGACGAAGCCCTTGTCCGCGCCGTCGCGGCGAGCGAAATCCCGATTATCTCCGCCGTCGGCCACGAAACCGACACGACGCTGATCGACTATGCCGCGGATCTCCGGGCCCCGACGCCGACCGCGGCCGCCGAAAAGGCCGTTCCTGTCCGCGCCGAACTGATGGCGCAAACGCTGGATGCCGAACGCCGCATGATCACGGCGACGCAACGGCTCTTGCAGCAAAACCGCACACTCGCGCAAGGGCTGGGACGCGGCCTCGTCGATCCGAAACGCCTGCTGGAAATAAACATGCAGAAGCTCGACCATCTGTCCTCAAAACTTGATCTCGGCCTGCAAAACTGGCTGCAACGGCGTACGGCAACTTTAAATGAAATGTCGGCGAAGCTTTCGCCTCAGAGCTTGTTGCGCCGGATCAAGGACACGCGACGCATACTCGACGGCGCCGGTGAGCGTCTCGCCCAAACGGAACGGAAAATCCTGCATGAACGCGCGGTCAGCCTGAAAAACCTTTCCGCAATGCTGGAAAGCCTGTCTTTCAAGCGCGTGCTAGAGCGCGGTTACGCCGTCATCCATGACAGCAAGGGCAACATCGTCAATTCCGCCAAGGCTCTGAAAGCGGGCGAAGATATTTCCATCCGCATGACAGACGGCGAAAGAACCGCGACCGTCAAGAAATAGCCTCTATTTCAAATGCCCGTTGCGGACAGACCATAGACCGGCAAGCGCAACCCCGGCGAATATCGCGCCCGCGATAAACGTCTCCGCCGGGCCGAAACGCACCCAAAGTTCGCCCGCCAGAGCGCTGGCGAACAATCCGGTTATTCCCTTCAACAGATTGAACATGCCGAACGCCGTGCCGCGCAAATCGGCTGGCGCCTTGTCGGCGACAAGCGCGGACAAAAGCCCTTCCGTCATCCCCATGTGCAGGCCCCACAAGGCCGTTCCGCAAAAAATCAAAAACAATCCTCCGCCCCGTGCCATAAAAAGATCGGCCACGATCAGAACGGCCAGTCCGCCAGCCAGCAGACCATTCTTACCAATGCTATCGGAGAGCTTTCCGACGGGATAGGCGGAAAGGGAATAGACGATATTCATGACGATCAGGACCAGCGGCACGAGCGCGGGATGAAGCCCCGCCGTGCCTGCACGCAGTATGAGAAAAGCCTCGCTGAATCGCGCCAGCGTGAAGGCAGACGCAAAAACAATCGCCACCCAAAAAGACACCGGAAGTTTGGCAAGCTCGCTTTTCCTGATAGGGAACGGTTTTTTCACCGTATCCTTGTGTTTTTCCGGTTCCTTCACCCAGAAAATGATGCACAGCACGGCAAAGAATGCGGGAACGGCCGCCACCCAGAAAACGGCGCGGAAATTGTTCACGGTTAAAAACATCAGAGCCATCGCGATAATGGGGCCGAGAAACGCGCCGATCGTATCCATCGACTGCCGAAGGCCGAAGGCAGCCCCGTGTTGCTCTTTCGTCACCAGATCCGTGATCAGCGCGTCACGCGGCGCGCCGCGGATCCCCTTGCCGATCCGGTCGACGAACCGCGCCACCAGCACGGCGTGAATACTGTGCGCAAGGGGAAACAGCGGCTTGGTGAAGGCGGCGAGACTGTAGCCCGCCAGCACCAGCGGCTTGCGCTTGCCGATCCAGTCGCTGATGACGCCGGAAAAGATTTTGGTGATGGAGGCCGTCGCCTCGGCGATGCCCTCGATCACGCCGACGGCCAGAGCGCTCGCCCCCAGAACCGAAACCATGAATACCGGCAAAAGGCTGTGGATCATCTCCGACGAAGCGTCCATGCAAAGACTGACGATCCCGAGGGCGATGACGCTACGAGGGATGGATTTCAAAGTCGTTTTCGAAGACATGCGCGATCCTTTTATTTTTTCCGATAATAGACTTTTTCCATCATGCGCAAAAGGCTATACTTGAAAGAAAACGCGGAAAGTCTCATGTCCGGCAAGGAAATCATCGGCGGAATGGCGGTATTGTTCGGCATCGCGAGCGGCGTTGTCTACCTGTGGCAAATTTATACGCATGCCGTGAAACCGCATTCTTTCAGCTGGATTGTCTGGGGCACGCTCGCCGTCATCAGTTTCGCCGCGCAGTGGGTCGAGGGCGCGGGACCGGGCGCGTGGTCGATGGGACTTTCCGTCTTGTTGTGTTTCACAATCGCCGCCTCCAGCCTGTTCCATGGCGAAAAAAGCGTCACGCGCGGCGACTGGATCGCCTTTATCTCCGCTCTGCTCGCAATACCCGTCTGGCGCATGACGCGCGACCCGCTCTGGGCGGTGGTGATCGTCTCCTGCATAGACGCCGTCGCTTTTTATCCGACGTTCAGAAAGTCATGGTTGCGCCCGCACGAGGAAGGACTGGCGGCTTTCTCGATCTACTCGTTGCAGGTATTTCTTTCGATTGTTGCGTTGAAAAGGTATACGCTGACCATCGTTCTCTACCCCGCCGTTATTCTCTTTTTGAACCTCACCTTGATACCCATGCTTATTTACCGCCGATCAAAGGTGCCTGCATGACCGATATCCGCACGGCGACATCCGACGACATTCCCGGCCTCTACCGCGTGGCCGAAGACATGGATGCAATAAACGAGAAAGGCTATTTCGAGCGTTGCATCGCGGAACAGGATGAAAAAAACCGCATTGTCTATGTTGCAGAACAGAATGGTCGGCTGGTCGGTTACGCGCAGCTTGTCTGGACGCCGACCTATTCCACTTTCAGACGGCTTGGCATCCCGGAAATTCAAGACCTCAACGTCATTCCCGAGATGCGCGGCCAGGGACTGGGAAGCAAAATGATAGGTATTTGCGAGGCGACCGCGCGTGAGGCCGGAAAAAACGAAATGGGCATCAGCGTTGGCCTGACGCAGAGCTTTGGCCCCGCGCAAAGGCTTTACGTCAAAAAAGGTTATATTCCTGACGGGTCAGGCATTTGTTACGACGATGTTCCCGTAAGAACAGAAAACCTGCGCACAACCCTCTGGCATAGCGTAGCCTCACTCGAGAATTTGCTCACGCTTAAAATGATCAAAGATTTATAGATGATAAGATTTTGGCATATCGATCACGTTTTTTATTATGTAATATAATTACGCTCAAAATTAATAAGATTTTAACTCTCTACGCCTTATAACATAAATACACTAAGTCAAATGATTCTGTTAATTAAACTAGGCGTTGGGGGTAACCATGTCAGAAAATATCGTTTTAATTCAAAAACGTATCTGTGAAACCTTATCTGGTAACTTAGCATATGCCGTCGGGAGACTTGCCTTTCGTCAAGGTCGCCCCATGCTGGTGGAGCATGTCGGTTGCATCTACCTTGAACACGACCTGCAAGGCAGAGTTTTAACGGAAGGCTACAGTGCGGAATATAACATTGTCCATGTTTGGGCAGAAGAAAGCATGTATTCCAAGCCTTCCCTCTCGTCTCTGCCTTCGGAAACCAAGGAAGCTGTTTACGCCTCCGGCATCTATCGGTGATATAATCCGGAACATGACCGAACTGACCCCGGAAATCATATTGCAAGCCTATCGCGCGGGAATTTTTCCGATGGCGGCGCACCGGCATGATTCTGAAATCAAATGGTATGATCCACCCAAACGGGGCTTGCTCTCCGTAGCCGGCTTGCACGTGCCAAAACGCCTGCGCCGCACCATCTTAAAAGAGCGCCATTACGAAGTCACTTTTGATATGGCGTTTGAAAGCGTCATGCGCCAGTGCGCCGACGTCCGCGCGGAAACATGGATCAACGACGAAATCATCGCGCTCTATACCGCGCTCCACGACCAGGGATGTGCTCATAGCGCCGAGGCATGGCGCGGGAAAGAACTCGTCGGCGGCGTTTACGGCATATCCATCGGCGGCGCATTTTTCGGCGAAAGCATGTTTTCAACGGCACCCAATGCCAGCAAGATCGCGCTGGTTTATCTCATCGCACGGCTGTGGCGGCGGGGATTTGAACTTTTCGACACGCAGTTCGTCAACGATCACCTGACGCAATTCGGGGCCTATGAAGTTCCGCGCGCGACCTATCACAGCCTTCTAAGAAAGGCGCTCAAAAAAAAATCGGCGTTTAATCATTCGGGTTTGTTTTCCGGCGATGGCGCGGCGGCGGAAGGAACGGCTGACGCTTTCGGATTGCCGTCGATCGACGTTTCGGCGGGCGCTTTTTCAGAAGAGAAAACTTCCGGCTTTGAAGACGTCACGTTGTTTTTGCAATCCAGAACCCAGATATCATAGACCGGATTTTCCATCGTCGAGAGAGACGGATTGGAAGAGAACATCCATCCGCTGAACACCCAGTGCGACGTTCCATCCGAGGCGCTTTTCTCCCAGATCTGCAGAAAAGCGGCGTTTTCCGGGCGCTCAAGCGGCGTGGACTTGCGGCAGGCGCGCACACGGATAAAAAGCGACTGCCCAAAGCGGACAGTCTTGTTGACCGGCACTTCGAACGTCCGCGTCCGCGCCGAAACCTTGTCGATCGTGCGCAAGACGGCAATATTCATGTCCGTCATCACCGGCGCGGCAACGGGTGCCAGGGCCAGGGTCGGCGAAGCTGACGGCGCCGGAGCCGTCGCGACGGCTGGAGCGCCATGAACAACAGTTGTCTGTTGCGTTGTTACGGCAGTTTGCGTCGTCGAAGCCGTTTGTTGCGCGCGCGCGGACGAAGGCGTCAAGCAAAGCAGAATCAAAACTGCAATAAAAAACCGATACACCATCCGGATCGCTCCCATGCCGTCACTTCGCCGTCCGTGACGTCACTTTTTCTTGTTCGTCAGACCATAGATCGCCTTGCCGATCACCTCTTCAAGGCTGGGGCTGTACTGGCCCATGATCTGGTCGCCGGGCTTCAGCATCTTGCTGTCTCCGCCTGGCAGCAGGGAAACATAACGCCCGCCCAGCAAACCGGCGCTGACTATATTCGCGACGGTATCCTCGGGGAGCTTGATCTTATCGTTTATATCCAGCCGCACGACCGCCGAATAGGTTTGCGGATCGAGCTTGAAATCGAGGACCTGCCCGACCTTGACGCCGCTGACCTCAACCGGCGTGCCGGCATCAAGTCCATCGACCTGACTGAAAGAAGCCGTGATGACGTATCCGCCGCTGGGGTTGATGTCCGTCGTCTTGTAAAAAAACATCAGAAAGCCGCCCGCCACAAACAGGACGACGGCGCCAAGAATGGTCTCGACAAGGTTTTTTTGCATATCTTGAAGTTCCTCTCGTTTATGCTGATCTATCGACCGGCCATCACTGCGGCGGCTGCCAAGCGACATAGTCTCCTGTGGCGTGCCGGCGCTGACCGCCCGCGCGGGAATCGCCCGGCGGAAAATAAGCTTTGTCCGTCGCCGTGAGATTCGGCTGGTGCGGCTTTTGCCAGGACTTGCGGTATCTGCTGTTCTGCTCGGGAACGGCATCGGTCTGATAATGCAACCAGCCGTGCCACTCCGGAGGAATCAGCGACGCTTCCGCATTTCCTTTATAGAGAACCCAGCGGCGGTCATGCGCCGTTCCGCCGCGCGGTTTGCCCTTGTAGTAAACGTTGCCGTATTGGTCAGCCCCGACGCGCTTGCCGCAAAGAGCCGTTTTGAGCAACATTTGAATATTCGATAAAACGCCAAGTACCGTCACTTTTGCCACGTGCGTTCCTTTTATCTTGAGAATCCGACATCACAATAATGCTGACCTGCCCGAAAATCGCAATGATTTTATTCGCATCAATATAAGCAATATGAAATATAAAAGATTATTTCATAACAAAGACAAGCCAGTTGAAGCCATGTGCATGTTGTGTCACAGTCTCACTCTTGCAGGACAGACATTATTTACGTATAACCATGTAAATTCAGGAATTCATTTATGCGGTTCACGCGCTTTTATACAAAGGAAGATCAGGATTTCTGCGCCGACGCGCTTTTTTGCGAAGTCGCGCACCATGAAAATCCACAAACCTGCATCGTGCCGCAAAACTGGAACCAGACAGCTCTCGGCGTTTTGCAGGAAGATGTTTTTTATCCTGAAGTCCTGCCCGCGGCCTTGCGCCTTGTCGATGAACCGGGCGTGCCTGTCTGGCTGCAGCGCAGCGTTCCCGACAATGCGACAGGCGACGGCATTTCCGCCGAATGGCGGCATCACATGGAAAAGGACATCCGCGAAGTATTGCACCGCATGGCGGGTAGCCTCACCTATCAAGGCTGGAAAGACGGCATGTTCTCTTCCGAAAACGACGCGAAGGTTTTCTACGACGAGTTGCGTTATGTTTTGATGCACCAGATCGCCGCGCCCGAGCTGGAACAATGGCGCGCGCTGGGCCTTGACTGGGCCTACGGCATTACGCCCGCAACGCCCTACATGCCGCAACGCCGCGCGCTTTCCTATAAGGAAGGCACGGATCAGCCGTTGCGCCGCATGACCATCCTCGGCGAAACGCTTGCCCTGGAAGGCTGCAAACGGAACAAGCTCAACATTATCCTGCCGGTGGAAAATGCCGACAGCGCCGATTTCATCAACTGGAAAAAGCACCGGGACGCGCGGCAGGCCGCGGAAGCGCTCGGCCAGCGGGTCATGGAAGCCGTTGCGCGCCGGGTGATGGACGCCTGCGACCGCGACGATGACGAAGGTTTCAATCCGCAAAGCAACGCGGCGCTTGGCGCCGCCATGCAGGACGCGCGCGCGGCGGGATTGCCGGAAGCTGCGATTCAAATGGCGGTCAGCGCCGCCCGGCAGGGATACGAAGACATTTCCTTCGCCCTGCCTCCCGTCAAGGACACGGCGGAGGAGCATGTCGAAACGACGCTTTGCGTGTCGGATGAATTCGTGGAGGCCGCGCTCACCGGACACAGCTTCGATCATAAGCAGGCGCAAAAATTGTGGGACATGCTGGCGGAAGCCGTCTGGTCCGCCGGCGAACCCGCAATCACCTTCCGCGACAGCATTGAAACAGATGCCGCGACGGACGCGCCCGCCCCCGTCGCGACGGTCAATCTCCTCTCCTGCGCCGCCGCCGCGCGTGACAATATAGTCGATACGGCGGCGCTGCGCCATGTCACCCGCCTGCTCGTGACAGCGCTTGAGATTCTGCCTGCCGCCGCGCCGGAATTTCGACCTCTGCAGCTCGGCATGACCAACATGGCGGCATTGCTGATGAGCAAAGGCCTCGCCTACGACAGCGACGCCGCGCGCATGACAGCCGCGCTGATAACCGCTTTCCTTTCCGGAGCCGCCAGCCATGCCTCGGCGGAAATCGCGTCTGAAAAAGGCGCGTGCCCCGCGTGCGCGAATGACGGCGCGCAAAATATGCTGCAAGGCATAAAAGACAAGATGGCCTTTCTTTCCGGCACCACCGTGCCGCAAAAAGGCATGATGCGCCGCGCGCGCCCCTTGCGGCCCGCTCTCTGTTCCGACACAAAGCTCTACGACGCGACGCGGCAAGTCTGGGAGGAAGCCTATCATCTGGGGCGTGAAACAGGTTTTCGTCACGCGCGGCTGACAGGCCTTGACAGCGACTGGCCTGTTCAAGCCCTGCTCGGCGCGGAATCGCAGGGGCTTATGCCCGTCGCAACGCAACTTCACGGCAAAAGCCTCACGCCGCTGGTGCCTGCCGCGCTCAAAGCCCTTGGCTACAATGCCGCTCAAAGCAACGATATTTACTTTCACGCCGCGGGGCACGGCACATTGCTGGACGCACCTTTCATCAACCACAAGAGCCTGCGCGAAAAAGGGTTTTATCAGGCACCGCTCGACGCCGTGGAAGCCGCGCTCGCCACCGCCCTGCATATCCGCTACGCCTTCAACCGCTGGACGCTCGGCGACGATTTCTGCGAACACATGCTCGGCTTTTCACGCGATGAAATGGACGATAAGACATTCGACATGCTTTCCGCTCTCGGCTTCAGCGAAGAACATATTGAAGCGGCCAATGCCTATTGTTGCGGCACGCTCGGACTTGCGGGCGCGCCGCACCTGAAATCCGAACATATGTCCGTATTCAACTGCGACATCTCGCCGCAAGCGCAAATCAAAATGCAGACGGCCGCTGAACCTTTTCTGTCAGGCATCTCGGCGCATACGATCAGGCTTGATTACGCGGCAACGGTCGATGACGTTCAAAAACTGATTCTCGCCGGCTGGGAACAGGGCATAAAAAAATTGCGCCTTTATCGCGATAACGGATCGTTGCTGCACGACCTTGCCGTCCCCGCGGAGCAAAGCCGCAAAACTGCGGAAAGTCAGCATGTTGAAGTCGGTACGGGCAGAAAAAGCGCCTGACTCACGCAGGGCATTTGCCTCTAAATTATCTTTAAATTTATGAAAAATTATATGGTATTTAAAACCTTTCTGAGATAATGAAGCTATGACCCGAAAAATATATGGGGGATATTATTATGGATACGCATACTACAAAAACGATGCAGCCTCTTATCCGACAGGCCTTTAACGGCGCCGTTGACAGACGCAAAGAGCCTCGCGCGGAAGCTGATTACGAACTCTATTTCCGCGAGGTATCGGCCTCTAACGATAGCGGTGAAGCATTTTATAAAAAACATCAGGATAAAAACTGATTTATTTTGAGAGGAAACTTCTTTAGCTTTGAGAGCAAAGGAGTTTTCCATGTCACAAGAAGCCATAGAAGCACGTCTCAAAGATCTTGGCATCACACTGCCAACCCCTGCCGCCCCTGCTGCAAATTATGTGCCCTTTGTTTTATCAGGCTCGATATTGCACATATCCGGACAGTTGCCCGCGAAAGACGGCAAGCTGATAAAAGGTTGCCTTGGCGGCAATCTTGACATCGAGCAAGGTCAGGAAGCCGCTAAATTATGCGCCATCAATATTCTTGCGCAGGCCGCCGCCGCATTGGGAGGCAATCTGGCGCAGATCAAACGTTGCGTTAAACTGGGCGGTTTTGTCGCCTCCGCGCCTGAATTCTTTGACCAGCCCAAGGTTGTGAACGGCGCTTCGGATCTTATCGTCGCTGTCCTCGGAGATGCAGGAAAGCACGCCCGTTTCGCTGTTGGCGTTGCTGCACTGCCTTTTGGCGTCGCCGTCGAAGTGGACGCGACGTTTGAAGTTGATGGGTAATATTATTTTATTTAAATAGAACAATATTACCGACTAGCCAATGAATATGAATTTTACTATTGCTACAGTAGGATAGCATTGGCTATCATGTATCCATAACAAAAGAGGCTTTACCTATGCGCAAATGGGGATTGAAATCTGCACTCGCCAAAGCGGCCAGCGCCGCCGGTAAGGCCTATGAGAAGGCTGACGAACTGGCCGAAAAAGCAAAGGAAAAGGCTTTGCCAGTAGCCGCCTCGGCGCTGAAAACGGCATATAACGGCGCGGCCGGCATGACCGCCTATCTGGGCGAGAAGACGATCGGCAAATATCAAGACCATAAAGACGACATTCAGTACCCGACGGCAAAGGGCGAGCCGCTCACAAAGGCCGAAGCCGCCTTGCTGAAAAGCATTTTCGGAGATGAAATAGATACCGACAAAGTGAAAAAGTACTTTAGCGACAAGGAGCACCCCTATCTCCTCGCCCGCGCCTGCAACGGCGAAAAGATAAAATTCTATGGCAAGAACACGCGCGTGCCCGATTACAGTCTGACGCAAGACGCTTCGAACTATTTTACCTTTGTCCATGAAATGGCGCACGTCTGGCAGTTGCAGCATCCCAAAGAGGACATTCTGCGCGATTTGCACAATCCGACGCGAAAAAACAATTACACACTCTCCGAAACGTCGCGCTTTCAGGATTTCGGCGTAGAACAACAGGCCTGCATCATAGCAGATTACGCATTCCAATGTCTGTTCTCGGGAAAAACGCGCCCTGCAAATCTCAGCCATGCCCATTATCTGCCCATGGACGCCACCGACGAAAAACCCCAAAACCTCGGCCTTCTTTATAAAACCGTCGAAGATCGCTTTCCACAGGCGCGCCTGACGCGGATGAAACGCAAACCGGCGCGGAAGCCTCCCGCGCAGGGCGCCAAAACCGACGGGCCTTCAAAATGATCCAAAACAAAAAAACAGGCACTTGATTAAAGGTGTAAAAGGTCATGGAAAAAGAGTTTTCAAAAGCGGCGGCGCCGTCATCCCCGAATTTCCATGACAATCCCGTTCAGCCTCATGCCGGCGGTTCGAACGGCTACGGCAAAGACGAAGATGACGCGCTTTATCCCGGCCCGCCCGGCATTCCCCTCACCGACGGAGAAACGGCGCTCATCATGGGAATTTTCGGAGACGGCATAGATACAAAAAATATCCGCAAGTATTTTTCCGAGACAGAAAAACCGGGCAGCGCCGCCGGATACGTCATTCCCGCGCAGACCTTCGGCGTTGACTGCATAAAGTTTTATGGCGCACAATACGCTTCGGATGACTACAGCCAAACGGACGATATTTTCACCTATGGCACCTTTGTTCATGAAATGACCCATATCTGGCAGAACCAGCAGCGTAGCCGGAACAAAGCCCCGTATGAGGCGTCCGCCAACGATAATAACGACTATGCCTACACGCTCACGCCCCAGACGCGTTTCGGAAAACTCGGCGAGGAGCAACAGGCAAAAATCATCGAAGATTACGCGCGGCAGTTTCTCTATCCGAAACGTCCGCCTGCGGAGAAAAACGGAAAATACAAGCCCTCCTTCACGCAAAGCGTTGGCATGCAGGATCTCTATGATCTGAAGCTTCTGCAAAAAGTCGTCGAGGACGCGTTCCCCCAGGCGCGCAAAACGCGCATGGCTCTCGAGTCGCAAATCGCGCAAAAACCGCCGCGCTCCCCAAAACCGGACGTCTAGCCCAAATTGCTAGACAGGCTCCTGAAGGCAGATGTCGCGCAACATCGGAAAATCCGGATAAGGTTGCTTGAATATGTTCGAGCCGAAATGGCCCTGCCCCGTCATGACGACGAGAGTGCCGCCGAGTTTTTGCCGCATGGCTTCGCCCTGCGCCGCATTGCAACCCCATGGGTCATTGTCGGAATTGATGAAAGCGAAATCGTGACAGTTGGCGCGCATTTTCTCCCAGTCCGCGTTCGGCATGAGCATGGGATTGTCTGGCGGCATATTCGGAATGGGGTTGATGAATCCCGCGATCAAGACCGATTTTTTGATCGTCACCTGAATCTTTTGCAGGAGCGAAAGGATCAACGGCGCGCCCGCGGAGTGGCCGATCATGATCGTATGTTCATCGAAGCACGCGCGCTCCAGAACCCACGGCGTCCAGACCGACAAATCCGGCGTGTCTTTCTGCGGCAATTCTGGCGTCCATACATCAAAGCCGTTTTGCCGCAACGACAGTGAGAGCCACGGCAGCCAGAAATCCTGCGGCCCGGAGCCCATGCCATGAAAAATAAGAGCGTTTTTTCCCATATGTTTATATTATTACCCCATGATTTTACTTGTCTATTTCAGTTTTTAAATTATGAAAAATTAAAACTGGGTGACGCAAAAGCCCGTCTCTGATAATGAACTATGGTTCTAAATAAAGAGGAATAAAAGCAGAAATATGAGCTGGATCGCCAATTTCGTCCGTCCGAAAATCAAAGCGTTGATGACGCCCAAGGACATCCCCGACAACACCTGGCAGAAATGCCCGGGTTGCCAGTCCATGCTTCATCATCAGGAACTTGTCAAAAACCTGAACGTCTGCCACCACTGCGACCACCATCTGCGCATGGACGTGATGACGCGCCTCGAGATGCTGTTCGATCCCGGCCATTACCAGCTGATCGACCTGCCAAAAACGGAGCCGGATCCGCTCAAGTTCCGCGACAAGAAAAAATACATCGACCGTCTCAAGGACGCGCAATCCAAAACGAAGCGCAAGGACGCCATCGTCGTCGCGCAAGGCACCATCGGCGGAGAAACGGCGGTCATCGCCGCGTTCGATTTCAGCTTCATGGGCGGCTCGATGGGCGCGGCCGTCGGCGACGGCTTGCTCACCGCGGCGCGGCTCGCCGTTCTGCTCAAGGCGCCCTTCATCGCCATTCCGTCTTCCGGCGGCGCGCGCATGCAGGAAGGCATGCTCTCGCTGATGCAAATGCCGCGTTCCGTCGTGGCGGTCGAACTCGTCAAGGAAGCCCGCCTGCCCTATATCGTCATCCTCACCGATCCGACGACCGGCGGCGTTTCGGCTTCCTTTGCCATGCTGGGCGACATTCACATCGCGGAACCGGGCGCGCAAATCGGCTTCGCCGGCGCGCGCGTCATCAAGGAAACCATCCGCGAAAACCTGCCCGAAGGATTCCAGACGGCGGAATATCTGCGCGATCACGGCATGGTCGACCTTGTCGTTCCGCGCAAGGAGTTGCGCGCGCAAATCGTGACGCTGGTCAATATCCTGATGCAAAAGAAGCTCGGAAAATCTCCGACGGAAATCACACCGCCCGTCGCCGACAAGCAAAGCGGACGCGGAAAAAAAGACAAAAAAGAAAAATCAAAAAGCTAGCGTCAAAAGGCCGCTGACATGACAGGGACTCAATCCGCCGAAAGCATGGAGTCGCCTGACTGGACTTTCTCGCCCCATCCAGCCGTCGAGCAGGCGATCCGTAGCGTTTTCGCAGAGCACCCCCCGCTTTATCCCGAAAACCTCAAGAACCTGCTGCATTTTTTAAAAACGCTTGGGAACCCTCATCTGCGTCTGCCGTTCACTTTTCACGTCGCCGGCACCAACGGCAAGGGATCGACGCTCGCTTTCCTGCAAGCAACGTTCGAAACGGCAGGCCTGCGCGCGCACAAATACACATCGCCGCATCTTGTCAGCTTCGACGAGCGCATCGTCCTCAGCGGGCGGAACATCGCACCGGATCTTTTGCTTTCGCTGATCGACGAATGCGCGCGCGCCGCGGCCGGCGAGGAAATTTCGTTCTTCGAATTTTTCACCGCGCTTGCCTTTCTGGCCTTCTCGCGCCTGCCCGCGGACGTTGTTTTGCTGGAGACGGGACTCGGCGGGCGTCTCGACGCGACGAACGTCGTGGAAGGTGAAAATCTGATCGCCCTGCTCACCAGCATATCGCACGACCATATGCATGTCCTCGGGGAAACCCTGCCGGAAATCGCGACGCAAAAAGCCGGCATCATCAAGCCGCTCTCACCTTGCGTCATCGCGCCGCAGGAAGAAGTCGTGAACGGCGTCTTTTTAAAGCAGGCCGCCACGGTTGAATCGCCCGCTTTTCTCTATGGACGGGACTGGACGATCGTGCCCCGCGCCGATGACAGCTTCGAATACAAAAGCGCGAAGCATGATTTTCTCCTGCCCAATCCCGCGTTGCAAGGGCAACATCAGCTTTACAATGCGGGGCTGGCCATAGCAGGGATCGAGAAGAGCCCATATGCGGAAATGCTTCGGCAACCGCTTCTCGAAAAAGCCCTGCAACGCGTATCGTGGCCGGGACGGCTGCAACAAATCACATCAGGGGCGCTTGCTTCCCTGATGTCGGCTGGATGGGAACTCTGGCTGGACGGCGCCCATAACGATGCTGGCGCCGAAGCCCTCGCCAGACAGGCAATCCTCTGGAACGATGAAAAGCCCCTGCATCTGATCACCGCCATGAAGCGCACAAAGGACGTTTCAAGCTTTTACGGTCATCTTCTGCCGCATGCCGCAAGCGTGCAGACCGTGGATAGCAGCTGGATCGACGCCCCGATGCTGACGGCGGAAGATCTGCGCGCCCGGATCCTGTCCATGAATTACGATAACGTCAAAACATCCTCCACTCTGGAAAGCGCGATACGGGCGATTGCCTTTCAATTTTCCGCCCCACAACGTATACTTGTAACAGGATCCTTGTATCTGGTGGGGCATGCCCTGAAACACCAACTGTAACTCCGGAATGAGGCGCATGAAGCAACGGATTGCGCTCGTGGACGACGATAAAAACATCCTGACCTCCGTCGCCATGGCGCTGGAGGCGGCGGGCTTCGCCGTTTCGGCCTATTCCGACGGCGCAACCGCTTTGCAGGGGCTTCTCGAAACGCCGGCCGATCTTGCAGTGCTCGACGTCAAGATGCCCCGCATGGATGGCCTGGAACTGCTCAGAAAAATCCGCGAACGCTCCTCAATGCCGGTCATTTTTCTGACATCCAAAGCAGATGAAGCCGATCAGCTCACCGGCCTGCGCCACGGCGCGGATGATTACGTGACAAAGCCTTTTTCTCAAAAACTGCTGCTGGAGCGCATCCGCGCCGTACTCAGGCGGCAGGAATTGCAACAACCCGCGCCGGAAAATCCCCCCCCGCAGGTTTTCATCCTTGGAGACCTGACGCTTGATGAAACGCGCCGCACATGCCTTTGGAAAACCGTTCCCATCGACATGACTGCAACGGAAATACGGTTGCTCAAAGCGCTGGCCGAACACCCGGGCCATATAAAATCCCGCGAACAACTGATGAATTTCGCATACGGCGACGCGCTGGACACCGACGACAGGACGATAGACAGCCACATCAAGCGCATTCGTAAAAAGTTCAAGGATATCGACGCCGACTTCGATGCGATAGAAACAGTCTATGGGGCCGGATACCGTTACACCCATGATTAGAACAAAAAGATACATATCGCCCATCACCCTGCGCATCCTCGCCGTGAACCTCGCCGCGCTGATGATCCTCGCTTTCGGGCTTCTTTACACAGGCCAGTACGAGCGCGGCCTCATCAAACAGGCGCAAACCTCTCTTCTCACCGAAGGGCGGTTGCTTTCCGCCGCGCTGGCCGGCGGTGGCACGCGGGCAAATATTAAAGGCGATCCTATTCTTGTCAAAGATCTCTCGCTTTATATGCTCCGCAAGCTCTCCGACCGCAATCCGCTGCGCACCATCGTTTTTGCCAAAAACGGAAAACTGCTGCTGGACAGCAACCAGCTCGTCGGCCCCGGCGGCGCCATCGAGATGGTTCCGCTTGATCCGCCATACAATTCATTGTCCCCTGAAGAAAAGATAAGCTACATCCTGCAGAAGGCCCTGAACCTGATACCGACGCGGATCAGGCTTCCGGAATATCCGCGAAAACTCTCCAACATCACAAACTATCCCGGCATGTACGAAGCCCTGCGTGGCAACGAATCCACCGGCGCATGGTACGACCAGAACGGGCACATTCTTCTCACGGCGTCATTGCCCGTGCAGAACCTCAAGAACGTTCTGGGCGCGGTGATGGTGCAACGCTCCGGCAGGCAGATCGAGCAGGCCGTGCATAAAGTGCAGGAAACCGTAATTGACCTTTTTCTCTGGGCATTGCTCACAACGTTGCTACTCTCCGTTTACCTCACGGAAACCATCGGCATTCCCATCCTGCGCCTCGCCGCCGCCGCCGAAAGAGTGGAAAAAAGCCTGTTGCTCAAGGACTCCATCCCCGACTTTTCCTACCGCATGGACGAGATCGGCGTCCTCTCCGCTGGCCTGCGCCGCATGACGACGGCGCTCTATGAACGCATCAACTCCATCGGCAGCTTCGCGGCTGACGTCGCGCACGAAATCAAAAACCCTCTCGCCTCCCTGAAAAGTGCCGTCGAAACCTTTTCGATGGTCGGCGACCCCGCGCAGCAAAAAAAGCTTATGGCGATCATCACCGACGATGTAGAACGGCTTGACCGGCTGATCACCGACATCTCTGCTGCTTCGCGCCTCGATTCCGAAATAAACCGTGCGCCAAAAACAATCATAAATCTTGCCGTTTTCATCCGGAAGATCGTGGAAAGAGAAATAAAAAACCTGAAATTGCAAGGCAAGCTGTTTCTTGACATTCCCAAAAACTGCAATTTCTTCGTATCCGGCAACGAAACACAGCTTGGACAGGTCATCGCCAATATCATTCAGAACGCCGCCTCTTTTATTCCGCAGAACGGCGGAAAGATAACCGTCTCCTGCCAGACGCAGCAGGAAAAAATCATCATCCATCTCGACAACAATGGCCCGCCGGTCACTGAAGGCAAGTTGGAAACCATCTTCGAGCGGTTTTATTCCGAGCGCCCTCCCGCGGAAAGATTCGGCACCCATTCCGGGCTTGGCCTCAGCATTTCAAGGCAAATCATCCGCGCCCACAAAGGCGCGATTTTCGCCAGAAACCTTACAGCGGAAAACGACCGCCCCGCGGGCGTGCGTTTCACGATCATCCTGCCTGCGGAAATGAAAAAATGACCTTGCGAAAAACAACCATCCTCCATGGAACTGCGGTAATGCTAGCCGGCGCTGACTTTCCGGCATCGGCGGTTCTTCTGCGCGGCTTTTCAGGCCGCGGCAAATCGGACTTAGCCTTCCGGCTTATCGACAACGGCGCAAAACTGATCGCGGACGACCAGGTCTCTCTCGAACGCCGTCAGGAAGACAAAATCATAGCCGGGTCCGTTCCCGCCATACACGGCCTTCTTGAAGTGCGCGGAATAGGCCTGCTCAAATATGAGGTCGCGCCCCCAACGCAACTGCGGCTGGTGATAGATCTCGTGCCCCGCGAAGAGGTGCCGCGCATGCCGCCGCATGAGACGGAAGATATCCTCGGCATCCCCGTCACCGCCTTGAAACTGCACGCCTTCGACGCCTCGACCCCCGCAAAAATAGCCAAGGCAATAGAACTGGTGCACAAGCCAGATCTTTTGGTATAATGCATGGAAATAACCGCAACCTTCAAATTCTCAGGGAGAAAAGCATGATCGGTCTTGTCCTCGTGACGCACGGGCGTCTGTCGGAAGAATTCATCGCCGTCATGGAGCATGTCGTCGGCCCGCAGGAGCAAGTCGCCACCGTCTGCATGGCGCCGGATGACGACCTCGAATCCAAGCGCAAGGAAATCATCCAGAAAATCAAGGAAGTCGACAAAGGCGACGGCGTTCTCTTGCTCACCGACATGTTCGGCGGCACGCCCTCCAACCTTGCCATTTCCGTGACGCAGGACAAGAAGGTCGAGACGCTCGCGGGGATCAACCTGCCCATGCTCATCAAGCTTGCCTCGGCACGGCAGACGGAAACGCTCCACGAACTGGCGGCAAGCGGTCAGGAAGCGGGACGGAAATACATTCACGCCGCTTCCGCGCTCCTCAACGCGACTTGATGCGTTCCATGCCATCCACCCTTGAAAAAACAGTACGGATCGGAAACCTGCGCGGCCTGCATGCCCGGGCGGCGGCCAAGTTCGTCAAGCTTGTCGAAAGCCGCAAGGCGAATGTGACTGTCTGCAAAGACGATATGTCCGTCTGCGGCGCTTCGATCATGGGATTGCTGATGCTCTCCGCCAGCAAGGATACGCAAATCCGTATCGCCGTTAGCGGCGACGACGCGGCAGCCGTTCTCGATGAACTCGTCAACCTTGTCGAGCGGCGGTTTGATGAGGAATAACGGTAAAGAAATAGCCGAAGCGGAAATCGTATTGAAAGGCCTCGGCGTCTCGCACGGCATCGCGACGGGTCCCGCCTATCTCGTGCAGATCGAACATCCGGAGCCGCCTGAATACGCCCTCGAGCCCGGACAGACCGAAGCGGAGGCCGCGCGTTTCGACGCCGCCGTGCGGCAGGCACAGCAGGAACTCTTCGCGCTGAAACGCAAATCGACAGGACTACCGGGCGACGCAGCGGAGGAAATCGCCCTGCTGCTCGATGCCCACATGGCGATGCTCTCCGGCTCGCGGCTGGTGCGCGGGGTACGGGCGCGCATTCTCAAAGACCAGATCAACGCCGAAAGCGCCATCCGGCGCGAGATCGATTCCATTGCCGGACAATTCAACCGCATCAAAGACACCTATATCGCGGCGCGTGGCGAGGACGTGCGCAACGTCGGATACAGAATCATCCGCATCCTGATGAACGTGCCTTTTCTCTCTCTCGATGACGTTCCGCCCGGTGGAATCGTACTGGCGCTTGAGATATCCCCCGCCGAAACCGCGCTGCTCGATCCGCGCCGCTTCTCGGGGATAGCAACCGTTCACGGCGGCGTCACCGGACACACCGCCGTAATGGCGCGCAGCCTCGGCCTGCCCGCCGTGCTCGGGCTGGAGCGCAAGGCGCTTGAAAGCCTGCATCACGGCGCGCCGGCGATCGTCGACGGCATCGGCGGCAAGCTCATCCTCAATCCGACGGAGGCGACGCAACGTCATTATGAACGCCGCATGCAGGACCTCAAGGCCGACAAGGCCACGCTCGACAAGCTGACACGGCAACCCGCCGTCACGACAGACGGAACGGAAATCGTTTTGCGCGCCAATCTCGAACTTCCACGCGAAACAGACAATCTCCCCGCCTCAGGCGCGAACGGCATCGGGCTTTTCCGCACGGAATTCATGTTCATGAACCGCGACACGGTTCCGTCGGAAGAGGAACAATTTGAAACCATCGTCGAAGTCGTCCGCGCCATGAAAGGCGCGCCGGTGACATTCCGCACGCTCGATATCGGCGGCGACAAGCTCGCCCGCGCCCTTGGAGCGCACCTCAACGCCTCGGCAAATCCCGCCCTGGGCCTGCGCGCGATCCGCCTCTCGCTGAAAGAACCGCATCTGCTGGAAGCGCAGTTCCGCGCCATCCTGCGGGCCGGATATTTCGGCCCTGTGCGCATCCTGCTGCCGATGGTAACGACGGCGGCGGAGGTCGAAGAAGCGCGGATTATTCTCCATAAATGTCATGATGCGCTGAAAAAGGAAAAAACACCGATGGCCGCCGACATGCCGCCGCTCGGCACGATGATCGAAATACCCGCGGCGGCGCTTTCGGCGGACAGCCTCGCCGCCGTGTCGGATTTCTTCGCCCTCGGCACAAACGACCTGATCCAGTACACCGTCGCCATCGACCGCGGCAATGATCAGGTGGCGTCTCTGTTCAATCCGCTCAACCCCGCCGTTTTAAGGCTTATGGAGTTCAGTATCCAGGCAGGACTGCGCGCCGGAATCCCCGTCAGCATTTGCGGCGAGATGGCGGCGGATCCGAAGCTGACCGCGTTGCTGATCGGTCTTGGCATCCGCGAAATGTCTCTCGGATTTTCCAGCCTGCCGCGCATCAAGCAACGGATCCGGAGCCTGAGCATTGCGCAGGCGGAAAATCACGCTAAATATATTATGGATCAATATGATCCGGACCGCATCATTCAGATCGTTAATTCCTTCAGAAGCTAATAACTTGCTGGACAAACGACTATTTTCCATTACTTTAATCAGCGTTAAAAATAATAAGGCAGGGAGACAGCGATGACGGCACAACTCGAAACCCACGGCACAGGTGATTTTAAAGTTAAAGACGCTCATCTATCTGACTGGGGCGAAAAGGAAATCTCCATCGCCGAAACGGAAATGCCCGGCCTCATGGCAATCAAAAAAGAACTCCACGACAAGCAACCGCTCAAAGGCGCGCGCATCGCCGGTTGCTTGCACATGACCATTCAGACCGCCGTCCTTATTGAGACATTGGTTGACCTTGGCGCTGAAGTCCGTTGGTCTTCCTGCAATATTTTCTCGACGCAGGATCATGCCGCCGCGGCCATCGCCGTGCAGGGCATCCCTGTCTTCGCCTGGAAGAACATGACGGAGGAAGAGTTCTGGTGGTGCATCGAACAGACCATCAAAGGCCCGAACGGCTGGACGCCAAACATGAT
The DNA here is from genome assembly GCA_021845905.1 of Pseudomonadota bacterium. Classification (GTDB taxonomy): domain Bacteria; phylum Pseudomonadota; class Alphaproteobacteria; order Micavibrionales; family UBA2020; genus PALSA-926. The sequence continues at coordinate 67,231 of JAJZVA010000008.1, read as the reverse complement.
TCTCGATGACGGCGGCGATCTCACCAAGCTGATGCATGAAAAATATCCGGAAATGCTCAAAGATGTAAAAGGCCTTTCTGAAGAAACCACCACCGGCGTTCACCGTCTTTATGAAATGGAAAAGAAAGGCACGCTCCGCGTTCCCGCCATCAACGTGAATGACTCCGTGACAAAATCCAAGTTCGACAATCTCTATGGCTGCCGCGAAAGCCTCGTTGACGGCATCAAGCGAGCGACCGACGTGATGGTCGCGGGTAAAATCGCCGTCGTTTGCGGCTATGGTGACGTCGGCAAAGGCTCTGCCGCCTCGATGCGCAGTCAAGGCGCGCGCGTCGTCATTACCGAGATAGACCCCATCTGCGCGCTTCAGGCGGCGATGGAAGGCTATCAGGTCATGACGATGGATGAAGCCGCACCGCTGGGCGATATCTTCGTCACCGCGACAGGCAACGTCGACGTCATCACCATCGAGCATATGCGCGCGATGAAAGACCGCGCCATCGTCTGCAATATCGGCCACTTCGACAGCGAAATCCAGATCGAAGCCCTGCGCAACCTGCCCTGGGAAGAAGTCAAGCCGCAGGTGGACGAAGTGATCTTTCCCGACGGCAAACACCTGATCGTCCTTGCCAAGGGCCGCCTCGTCAACCTCGGTTGCGCCACCGGCCACCCGAGCTTCGTCATGAGCGCATCGTTCACCAATCAGGTGCTGGCCCAAATCGAACTTTGGAACAACAGCAAAAACTACGAAAACAGGGTTTATGTGCTGCCAAAGCATCTTGATGAAAAAGTGGCGCGCCTGCATCTCGATAAACTGGGCGTTCATTTGACAAAACTTACGGAAAAACAAGCAGCATACCTCGGCATAGACACCACCGGCCCCTTCAAGCCGGATCACTACAGGTATTAATCGGCTTTTTCACAAGGTTACGCGCCGCGCAGGGCTTGTTCCCTTACGCGAAGCCCTTTAACATGAATGCATGACTAAGTCAGAGATTCCGCCCGAGTACTCCCGCCCGTCGGCCTTCGGTCGCCTGCTGGACAAGCTCATTCCCTTGCGCCGCGCTTATCGTAAACAGATGCGGGAAAACCAGCGTCTGGAATCTTTCCTGCGCGCGGTGCCAGTGGAATACTGCGGCTGGGATCAGGCAGGCGTACAAGCCATATCGCCGGGATTTTGCGCCATGCTTGGCGTTGCCAACGTCAATAGCCTTGAAGACATGCAGTCTGTCCTCAACGCAGGCGATGCCGCCGCGCTGGAAAGCCTTTTTAGCCGTCTTGAACTGCATGGAGAGCCGTTCGAACTCAATGTGCAGACGACCGCCAGCGGAAAAATGCTGAGAGTCTCCGGCAAACAGGGCACGGCGGGCGCTCAGCGCTCTGAATTTTTATCAGCCGCCGACGCTGTGGACGCACAGGCGCCGATCTTCTCCGTGATCTGGATCGCCGACATCACCGCTTTCGCCCAGAAGTCGTTGCATGACACGGAGGCCGTCGTCGCCGCTGAAAAGCGGGAAAATGAACTGCGTGCGGCCATCAACGGATTGCCCTTCCCCCTGTGGCTGCGCGATCAAAACCTTGATCTGGTCTGGTGCAACAAATCCTACGCCCGCATGGTGGACGACACGGCCGCCACCGTTATCGCCGAACAAAAAGAACTCCCGCTCACAGGCGGCGTAAAACAGGACATGAGCCAGCGCATTCTGGCCCAGCGCGCGCTGGCCAAGCAGGCGCCGCAACACCTGCGCGGACACGTCATCTTCGAAAAGCAGCGGCGCCTCATCGAGATGGCGGAAACACCCGTCGATGGCGGAAAACAGGTCGTCGGCGTCGCGCTGGACGTGACGCGCGAGGAAGAATGGGAATCCTCCTGCAAGCGGCTGTCTGAATCGCATCACGCGGCCATGGAGCAGCTCCGCACCGCCATCGCCATGTTCGACACCGACACGCGTCTGGAATTCTACAATTCCGCATACGAACAGCTTACCGGCATGTCCGGCGCATGGCTGGACACCAAGCCGCGCCTCGTCGACATCATCGACAAAATGAGGGAACTGCGCAAATTGCCCGAGCAGGCGGATTACAAGCTGTTCAAACAGAACTGGCTGAAAAAGTTTACAACACTGCTTGATCCTTCGGAGGAAATGCTCTATCTGCCCGACGGATCCGTCATCCGCATGATCGTCGTGCCGCGGGCGACAAGCGGCGCGATGCTGACGCTCGAGGACGTGACCAGCCACCTGAAACTCGAGACTTCTTACAACACGCTCATGGCGGTGCAGCAGGAAACCATGGACAACCTCGCCGAAGGCGTCGTGGTCTTCGGCGAAGACGGGCGCGTCCGCATCTCCAATCAGGCGTTTGCGAAAATGTGGGATATCCCGCCGGAAGATCTGGCCGGAGCGGTGCATATTTCAAAACTGGTCGAAAGAACAAAAACCTTTTTCAATGCCAATGACTGGACCGCCATGCGCCAGACGCTGCTCGGCAACGGGCTGGAGCGCGAGCCGCGCCGCGGACGCATCGAGCGCAACAACGGCACGGTACTTGAATATTCCGTCATGCCCTTGCCCGACGGCAACATCCTCAACGCCTATTTCGACATCACGGATACCGTAAAAGTGGAGCAGGCGTTGCTGGAGAAAAACGCCGCGCTGCAGGCCGCGGAACGCCTGAAAACGGACTTTCTCGCCAACATGTCGTATCAGCTCCGCACGCCGCTCAACGCCATCATGGGTTTCGCCGAAATGCTGCAACAGCAATATTTCGGCCAGCTCAACGAACGGCAGATGGAATACACCGGCAGCATGATAGAGGCCGGCCAGCGTCTGATCTCGCTGGTCAACGACATCCTCGACCTTTCAACCATCGAGGCCGGATATTTCGGCCTTTATCCCGTTGAGATAAACCTTAAAGACCTCCTCGAGCGCGTGGCGCGCCTCACGCAGGAATGGGCGAAAAAACAGAATCTCAAAATAGTCATCGACTGCCCGGATGACCGCCTGACCCTCATGGCCGATGAACGCCGCATGAAGCAGGTTCTGCTGAACCTGATCAGCAACGCCATCAACTACAGCCCCAATGGCGGACAAATCACACTCATCGCCGCAAAATCGGGAGATACCGTCTCCATTGGCGTGCGCGACACAGGCATGGGCATACCCGAAGAAGACATGGCGAGCGTCTTCACGCCGTTTGAAAGAATCAACAGTAAAAAAGCCCATCGCCGCAGCGGCGCAGGCCTCGGCCTCGCGCTGGTGAAGAACATCGTGGAGCTTCATGGCGGCAGGGCGGAACTCCAGAGCAAGGAAGGCATCGGCACGCTTGTCACCTGTCACCTGCCGGTCGGCGGCCCTGCGAGCATAACGGTCGCCGATAAGAAGAACGCCGGATAACAGGCATGGCCCCTTTGAAAGCCTGCATCAAAAAACAGCCGCCATTTGTCGCTTATGCTGCCATCTGCCTTTCGGTTATCCTTGCCTATGCCAGCGTATGGCCGAACCATTTTGTCTTCGATGACCGCGCGCTGATCGTCGGCAATGTCTTCCTCCGCCGCTGGAGCGACCTGCCCAAAATCCTGACAAGTCTCAATTTCTCCGGCATCGGCGCGCACGGACAGGGCTTTTACCGCCCCATCCCGATGTTGCTGCATTTCTTCGTCTATCAGGCCTTCGGCCTCTCGACGCAGGCCTTTCATGCCCTCAATATCGCTTTGCAGGCCTTGAACGCATGCCTGCTTTACCGGTTCGGGCAGCGCGCCGGATTCAAAAAGGGCGTTGCGTTTTCAGCCGCGCTACTATGGGCCGTGCATCCGCTCTTCACCGAAGCCGTTGCCTATATGTCATCAACGCCGGAACTGCTGGGCGGCACGTTCTGCCTGCTGGGGCTGACGGCGTTGCTTCCGGATTTTACACCCCACAAAATAAGGCATGCCGCGTTTTTTTATCTGCTCGCTCTTGGCACGATAGAAACGTCGGTCACCCTTCCGGCGCTGGCCGCCGCGACGTTTTTTTTCAGCAACAATGAACGGCATAATATCCGTGCCTACAAAAAAATGTGGCCTCTATGGCTGATGGCCGCGCTGTATGTCGGCGCATGGCTCGTTTACATGCATCTTTCCGGCTATAACATGAACGGCGCGATGCAGGGAGTGACAAGCCCGCTGTTCCCGACTTACGCGACCAGCATCCTTCACCGCGCGCTCACCGCCCTTGCCACGCTGCCGCTATACATCTGCCTCATTCTCTGGCCGCACGGGTTGCACATGGAACGTCTGTTTCCCGTCTTTACATCGCTTTTGCATCCAATGCCCGCGGCCGGCGCCGCGCTTGTCGCCCTTGTGCTTTGGCAGCTTTATTGGGGCCGCGCCAAACGCGGACTGGCTTTGAGCTTCGGCCTGCTGTGGTTCGGCGTAGCTTTTTCACCGATGACGGGCGTTCTTTTCCCCATCAACGCGCTGGTATCCGAGCACTGGATGTACCTGCCTCTCATGGGGCTGGCGCTCGGCGTACTCGAAACGACATCAGTTTTTTTAAAAGACAAACGGATCACGACGATGCTGGTCATGATTGCCGCGGTTGCGCTCGGCGCCGCCACGTTTCAGCAGTGTAAAGTCTGGCGCAACACCGCCACGCTTTACCACAACATCGTCAGCAACGGCGGCAACCGCTACCGCATCAGCGAAGAGGCAGCCTACTACTACATGCAACACGCCGACTACGACAAAGCAATCCCGCAATTCGCATGGCTGACGACGCACACTTTCGGGCGCACGACGGGATGGCTCGTCAGCATGCATATGCTCGCCGCCAACGCCTGGCTTGAAACGCGCATGAAAAAGAACGGCCTCATCAGCCTTGCAGAAATTCAAAGCGCAATCGCCCAGGCGCCGAAATCACGCGTCGAACATGCCGTTCAGGAATTGAATGCAGCGCTTAAGCTTAAGCCGGACTTTCTCTGGGCGCGAATATACCTGTTGCAGATATACCGCGCCCAAAGAAACACGAAGATGATGCGGCTTCAGATCAAAAAAATCAAAGCACAGGCTTCGCCGGCTTACTGACCGGCGCCCATGCCGCCTTGCTGGTGCATAGACGCGCCACCCTGCATCATGTCTTCCTGATTTTGCGGCGGCTGAGGACGGCGCGGCAGACAGGCGATAAGCGCTTGCTGATCATTCGCGGCCTGAATGCAGGTTTCGACTTTTTGCAACCGCGCGAGAATGTCCGCCTTGCGTTGCTGAAAGAGCTGTTGCTGATCCTGCATACCGCCTTGCGCGGCTTGTCCAGCACCACCGGCTGACATGCCGCCCGCCTGATTCTGCGCCTGCGCCGGCACAGCCATAAAACTTATGGCGCAGAGCGCCATAACAGCGAATAATTTATTGTTCACGTATTTCTCCCTGGTTGGTTGGTTTTGAAAAATTTTATAAAAACCTTCAAAAGTCATGCCCTGCACGACTGGCAAAGTGTAACGTTTTTTTTATCCGAGCACAATCAATGCGGGCGCTTTACCATCTGATGATGTTTGCCGATGCGCGCATGCCGTTGTTGTTGCCATGCGCATTACCCGTTATGCCCGCGCAACCCGACAAGCCCGTGCATAACGCGATAATCCACAAAATACACTTGGGAGACAATTTCATGTTTTTGACATTGACAGAACATAAAGCCATTAGCAATATGCTATTTGCTTTTTATACCATCCTTCCCTATAAGCTTGAAGATCATGAAAAATCCTCTCCGCCGTCTTTATGACTGGACGCTCCATATTGCCCGGCACCGCCATGCGGAATGGTGGCTCGCGGGAATAGCTTTTGCCGACAGCTCGTTTTTTCCCATCCCGCCCGACGTCGCCCTGATGCCGATGTGCATAGCTGACCGCCGCAAGGCTTTCCGTTATGCCTCCATCTGCACGGGAGCATCGGTTATCGGCGGCGCCTTCGGCTACGCGATCGGCTACTTTTTATTCCAGAGCATCGGGCGGCACATTTTACAATTTTACGGTCTGATGCACGAATTTGACGTTTTCAGCGCGAAATTCAACATGTGGGGCGGATGGATCGTATTTTTTGCCGGTTGCGCGCCCATCCCTTATAAAGTCTTCACGATCGCCAGCGGCGTGACAAAGCTCGGATTGCTGACATTCATGATCGCCTCCACAGCGGGCCGCGCGCTGCGCTTTTATCTTGTCGCCGGCCTGCTCTGGAAATACGGAATGCCGGTGCAGACGTTTATCGAAAAATACCTCGAACATCTGACGATTCTCTTTTTTATCCTGTTGATCGGCGGATTTATCGTCTTAAAATACTTGGTATGAACAAGCTTATCTCATATTTCAAAGCACACCGCCCTCTTTCGCTGGGCATAGCCTTCGCCAGCGCCGCAGTGCTCTGCGCGGCCTTCATCGCGCAATACGGATTCGGCCTCAAACCTTGCGAACTTTGCCTGCTGGAACGCTGGCCCTATGCCGTGAACATCCTGCTTGGCCTGTCTGCTTTTATCGCGACCTTTCGTTATCCGCGACTTGTGCCGCTGTTGATAGCCCTCGCCGCCGCGTCGTTCTTCATCGATGCCTCCATCGCCGGATATCACGTCGGCGTCGAACAGCACTGGTGGGCGGGGCCGTCCGCCTGCACCGGCTCGTTCCTTTCGCCAAACATGACCGTCGCGCAACTGCAACAGCTTCTGACGCATAAAGACGTGGTGCGGTGCGACGTCGCGGCGTGGAGAATGTTCGGCATATCCATGGCCGGATACAACTGCCTGACGGCTTTTGTCCTTGGTCTCTTTACCGTTTATCTTCTTAAAGGAAAACATGCCCCGCAAGCTTAAACGCACTTTGCCCGGAGACCGCTTAGGAGACATCGCCAGCATGATCAGGGTCGATCACGCGGGCGAATACGGCGCAAAACGAATCTATCAGGGCCAAATGGATGTGCTGGGCAAAGACCCGAAGCTGAAAAAGCTGATCGGTCACATGTCCGCCCAGGAAGAAGTTCACCTCGATTTTTTTAACAAAGCCATCGCCGAACGGCAGGTGCGCCCCTCGGCGTTGCATCCGCTGTGGCATGTGGCAGGATATGCTCTCGGCGCTGTCACAGCCAAAATGGGGGCAGAAGCCGCCATGGCCTGCACCGTCGCCGTCGAGGAAGTGATTTCCGAACACTATGCGGAGCAGCTCGCGGCACTCGAAAAAAACAAAAGCGAAAAAAAGCTTTATATGGCGATTAAAAAATTCAAGGCAGAGGAAGAAGAGCACCATGACATCGGCCTTGAAAACGACGCCGAAGCCGCGCCTGCCTATCCTTTGCTGACCAAAACGATCAAGGCTGGCGCGCGGCTGGCGATCGCAGTGGCGAAGCGGGTTTGAGTCCTTCTTTTTTTAGGCCGTCACGGTCATAAACAACTTCCCATCTTGCAAGCGGCGCGGCCTCCCATTTAGCTATATCCTCTTCATCATTCATCGATTCAATGCACGGCGTATCCTCTGGACGAAGATAGATTTTACTTGCCTGAAGAGGTTTGGATCCGACATATTTTAAATTTCCGGACTTATCTTGACTCATCCCGTCAATGACTTTTTGCTTTTCACGCAGATACATTTCTGGAAATTTTTCTTTTAAAGTAAGGTGTATTTGCTCAAGGAAGAATGTAGACGGATAAATTTCAAGATGACAAAAATCACCAAACACCATCAGGACATTCCTATCCTTACCTGAAATATCCTTATAACAAAGGATATTTTTGCCGTCATCTTCTCCGGCTTCGATAAAAAACGGTTTTTGTGTCGGAATATTTTTGAGCGCGGAACCTTTGGCATGAAAAGTCAGGGATGGCAGTTCATCTCTAAATTTTTTTATGACGCGCATGCTTGCATCTTGCCATTCATGATCAAAGTTCCAGTGTTCAGCATCAAGTTCCACTTCACACTCAACAATAATTCCGCGCCCATAACGCATTGTTCCCTGACCGTATCTTTCCTCAGCGTCCGCTTGCTCCATGGTATGAGAAAATGCATAAGCCAGACCGCTCTGTTCAAGGCTCACATAGAATCCGCCCTCTTGATGTTGAGGTCGTTCTGTTTTTCCGCTCAGCGCGCCAGTCACGATAAAACTTTCGAGAAAGATGTCGTCTTTCCCTGCAACAGTTCCATGATAAACGTGACATTTCGTCATGGGTATTCTCACGTATAAATAGACCGAATAAATTTTACCTAATAATAATTAATAAAATGTAAACACATTTATTCGGATGTCGTTTGAATATAAAGAAAGCAATATGTATCGCGCCAATCGATTCCGGCATATTTTTTGCCTGTTGTGCCGAAAAGGATAATTCATGAACATTTCAATAGGATCTTTTTACCGCCCGTCGTCTTATCAACCCGCCTCCCCCACGCCGGCCACGACAGGCAACGGCGCTTTTGATGCCGCCATGCAGGCTTTTGAAAACATCATGAAAAAATCGCCCATTCAGCGGCAGGAAAATGCATGGCTGAAAGCGCACGGCCTGACGCGAAAACAATTCGAAAAACTTCCGCCCGCGCAAAAAGAGGCGCTGATGAAAGAAATGACGCGCGACATAGAAAACCAGGTGAAGCAACAGGCCGCCTCAAAGCACAAAGGCGGCGCGACCGATATCATGGCGTGAAGCTTAAACGCGTTTGAAAATCAGGTAGACCGGCGGTCTGCCCTGCTTCAGACCTTTTTGTTTATAGCGCGTGTCCGGCCAGTCCGCGGGCGGAACGCGCCAGTCGGCAGCGCACGTCGCCGACCATTTGAAAGCCGGATGATGAACGGTTTTATCCAGCATCCACGCGGCCAGAGCGGGATGATCGGTCGCCATGCGGAATTCCGCGCCGGATTTAAGCAACCGCGCAATCGCGTCCAGCGTCTCCATTTGGATAAACCGTCTTTTATGATGCCGCGTTTTCGGCCAAGGATCCGGATGCAACAAAAACAGCCGGTCGAGGCTTTGCGGCAGCAAACGGTCCATCAGCAAACGCGCATCGTCCGGCCAGAGGCGGATATTCTGCGTTCCATTTTCGCGCATGCCGACGCAAATCGCCGCAACGCCGTTCATAAACGGCTCGCAACCGATCATCCCGATTTCGGGATGATCCAGCGCCTGTTGCAAGACGTGCTCTCCATTGCCAAAGCCGATTTCGAGCCAGACCTCCTTTACCGGACGGTCAAAAAGCGCCCGCGGATCGACCGGTGCATCGCCCTCCGGAAAAGTTATCCCATTGCGTGGCAAAATTTCATTCAATGCGGACGCGCGAGTCGAACGCAGTCCTTTCGTCCAGCGGCGGCCGTAAGAGCGAATATAGGCGTTTTTAGCGTCCGAAGTCGGCTTTTCTGACATTATCCGACAACTCGTCATCCTTGTATTTCTTGGAAGCAATTTCCGTCTTGAGCGCCTCGACGAGATCGAGCTTTTCCCACGTGAACCCGCCGTCCGCTTCCGGCGCGCGGCCGAAGTGGCCGTAGGCAGCGGTGCGGGCATAGATCGGCTTGTTGAGGGCGAGACGCTCGCGGATCACGCGCGGGCGGAAATCCGCGACTTCCTGCAAAGCGCGGGAAATGGCGTCGTCGCTGTATTTTCCCGTGCCGTGGGTTTGCACGTAGATCGAAATCGGATGCGAAATGCCGATGGCGTAGGAAAGCTGGATGGTGCATTTGTCGGCGAGCCCCGCGGCGACGATGTTCTTTGCCGCATGACGGGCGGCATAAGCCGCCGAGCGGTCGACCTTGGTCGGGTCCTTGCCCGAAAAAGCGCCGCCGCCGTGCGGCGCTGAACCGCCGTAGGTATCGACGATGATTTTGCGCCCGGTGAGGCCGCTGTCGCCGTCCGGCCCGCCGATGACGAAGCGCCCGGTCGGGTTGACGTAGAAATGTTCTTCATCGCACATCCAGCCTTTGGGCAAAATATTTTCGACGTGCGGGCGCACCATCTCGCGCACTTCGTCCTGCGAGACGCTGGCATCGTGCTGCGTCGAAACGACGACCGACGTGGCGCGCACCGGCTGGCCGTTCACGTATTCGAGAGACACCTGGCTTTTGGCGTCCGGCCCGAGCTTGAACAAGGCGCCGGAGTGGCGCGCCTCGCCCAATGACTTCAGAATTTCATGCGCGTAATAGATCGGCGCGGGCATAAGCTCTTTCGTTTCGCGGCAGGCGTAGCCGAACATGATGCCCTGATCACCCGCGCCTTCATCCTTGTTGCCGGCGGAGTCTACGCCCTGCGCGATATCGACCGACTGCGCGTGCAGGCGGACATCGACCTTGATTTTTTCCCAGTGGAACTCCTGCTGTTTGTAGCCAATGTCGCGCACGGCCTGACGCGCTATCGTTTCGATCTCATCCTTCGAGACGGGTTTCGAGGAGCGGGTTTCACCTGCGATGCAGAGAAAATCCGTCGTCGCAAGGCATTCCGCAGCGACGCGTGCCTGCGGATCGGCATTCAGATACGCATCGAGAATGGCATCCGACACCCGGTCGCAAACTTTATCAGGATGGCCTTCGCCGACGGATTCACTGGTAAAAACGTACTTCTGGTCGCTCATGACAATCCTTCGCTTTTTCTGATTTTGAATGGCTCTCATATTACGCTGCGATGCCTGCAACGCAACGATTTTTTCCCGTCACATTCCCATTATTTAACGTAAAATAGAGAGTCAACCAACTGACCCGCACACCTGCGTGATAATGTCGGCCAGCGACAATCCTTCGGCGCGCGCCGAGAAATGCAATGCCATCCGGTGCCGCAACACGGCTGGCGCAATCTCCACGGCGTCGTCCAGCGACGGCATGTAACGACCTTCCAGCAACGCCTTGGCGCGGATAGCCAGCATCAGGGCTTGCGAGGCGCGCGGCCCTGGCCCCCAGCTCACATGTTTTTTGACAGCCGCGATGGGCGACTGTTCCGGTCTGCCCGCCTGCACAAGCTGCAATATCCCGTCCACGACCTTTTGCCCGATCGGCAACTGGCGGATAAGGCGCTGCGCCTCCAGCACTTCCGCGGCGGTAAAAACTTGCGAAGCTTTTTCCTCATGCGCGCCGGTGGTCGCGAGTATCATCCTGCGCTCGTCATCGCGATCGGGATAGCCGATATCGATTTGCAGCATAAAACGATCGAGTTGCGCTTCGGGCAACGGATAAGTGCCTTCCTGTTCCAGCGGGTTCTGCGTCGCCATGACATGAAAAGGACGCGGAAGATCATACGTCACGCCGCCGACGGTAACCTGATATTCCTGCATCGCCTGAAGCAAGGCGGATTGCGTGCGCGGGCTGGCGCGATTGATTTCGTCCGCCATCAAAAGCTGGCAAAACACAGGCCCTTTGACGAACTGAAAACTGCGGTTATTGCCCTCGCCGTCCAAAATCTCCGAGCCGATGATATCCGCCGGCATCAAATCGGGCGTGCACTGCACGCGCTTGTGCTCGAACCCCATCACCGTACCGAGAGTACCGACCAGCTTGGTTTTTCCCAAGCCCGGCAACCCCATCAGCAGAAAGTGCCCGCCGGACAGGATCGCCGTCAGGCAAAGATTGATGGCCTGATCCTGCCCGAAAATGACCTTATGGATGTTTTGGCGGGCTTCCGACAATTTCGCCGACAAGGCCGAAACCTTGCTTTCAAGATCGCCTGTGATTTCAGTGGCAAGCGGCTGTACGGACATATCTGTTCACTTTGCTTTTAGAACGTCTATAATGCCTTCATTATAAAGGAATGCGGCAGGCACAGGAAGGACTTTATCGCACCCATGGACGCCCCAGAGAGCAGTAGCGGAAAACTCCAGCCGCAGGCATGGATGACAGCGCCGGAAACCCGGAAAATCATGGCCGTGCTCAATGAAGACGGTGGGGAAGCGCGTTTTGTCGGCGGATGCGTCCGCAATGCGCTCGTCAATCGCCCCGTGCTCGACATCGATATCGCCACGCCGCTTGAACCGGAAGACGTCATCGCGCGGCTCAACAAGCATAAAATCGCCTACGCGCCGATAGGCCTCAAACACGGCACGGTTACGGCAATCGTCGACGGACGCCCATATGAAATCACCACCCTGCGGCTCGACGTTCTGACGTTTGGCCGCCACGCCGAAGTCAAATTCACGGACGACTGGAAAACCGACGCCTCGCGCCGCGATTTCACCATCAACACCATTTACGCCACCGCGGACGGCGATCTTTACGATCCCTTCGGCGGCATTTCCGATTTACGCAACGGAATCGTGCGTTTTGTCGGCGACCCGGACAAGCGGATCAATGAAGACGTTTTGCGCATCCTCAGGTTCTTCCGGTTTTACGCCCACTTCGGGCGCGGCATGCCCGACGCCGCCGGCGTGAAGGCCTGCGCCATGAACGCAAAGCAGGTCTCCAAACTCTCCGCCGAACGCATCCGGCAGGAAGTGCTGAAACTGCTGGCCGCAGAAAATTGCACCCCCACATGGCTTCTGATGGTGAATTGCGGAATCGTCACCCATTTTTTGCCGGAAGCCACCAATATCGAAGCGCTGGGCAGGCTGGTCAATCTTGAAAAACGCCATGAATGCCCGGCTTTTCCCCTGCGCCGCCTCGCCGCCTTGCTGGAAATCACGGCCAGCGGACTGCAACATGTCATCAGCGAGTTGAAGCTCTCCAATGAACAGGCCGAACAGCTCTCCATGATGGTTCATCCCGATGTCAGCATATCCATGCGGATGACGGAGCCGGAGGTCAGGAAACTTGTCTACCAACGCGGCAACAGTACGGCGCACAGCCTGCTCCTGCTCGCGGCGGCTCGGGATCACGATCCGGACGCGCTGAAACGGCTTTATCAGACGGCAACCTCGTTTCGCGCGCCCGTCTTTCCCTTGCGCGGGGAAGACGTGCTTAAAATGGGCGTTGAAGCAGGACCGGAAATCGGCAGAATGCTGGAATGGGTGGAAGACTGGTGGGTCGGAGAAGATTTCAGGCCCGACCGTCAGGCATGTCTTGCGAAGATGCAAGCAGCCATGGGGTAAAACCCAACAATTCCTCAAGCTTCTTGCAAACCTGCAAAACCAGCGCGTCTTTCAAATAACCGCCCATGACCTGCAACCCCGCAGGCAAGCCGTTTTCGCACAGCCCCGCGGGCAATGAGGCGGCGGGCAGCCTTGCAAGATTTGCGGGGAAAGTGAACGGCGTCCAGTCATCCTGTTTCTTTCCGCTCGGCAGCGTCGGCATATCGACACCCGCTTCGAAGGCCGTCATCGCCGTCGTCGGCGTGACAAGGATATCGTATGTCTCAAGAAGGGATTTGAAATATTCTCCGATCGACATGCGCGCGCGCTCGGCATCAAGATAGTCGTGCAACGGCAATGCGTCTCCCTGCGCCGCCCAGTGGAGGAAGCGCGGATCAAGCTTTTTTTTCTCCCGCGCGCCGAACTGCGCCGCGCTCCATGACGCGACCGCGCTCCAGTGCCTGTTGAAAACATCGACGAGATGCGGCGCCGTCAGCGTTATCTCGTCGACTTTTCCCAAAACGTCCAGCGCAGGGCGGACTTTCTCAAGAACCTGCGCGACCTCGGGCGTGGGCCCGAAGCCGTTGACCGTCGCCGCATAAGCGATGCGCAGTTTCGGGAGCGGCTTTTTCAGCGCGGCGGAGAAATCCGGCCTTTCAAACATTCCATTTCCTTGCGGCAACGCGAACCAGTCGCGGGCATCGGGCCGCGTCAGGACGTCGAGCATCAGCGCCGCATCGTCAACGTTGCGCGTCAGCGGGCCGATGGCCGAAAGCGTCGAGAACAAGCTCGGCGGCCAGCTCGGCGCAAGGCCGGGGCTGGGCTTGAAACCAAAGACGCCGCTAAAGCTCGCCGGAATACGCACCGAGCCTCCGGCATCGCTGCCGAGATGCAAAAACCCCATGCCCGTCGCCGCCGCGACGGCCGCGCCGCCCGAAGAGCCGCCTGAAGTGCGCGCGCTGTTCCATGGATTGCGCGTAATGCCGGTGAACGGACTATGCGTGACGCCCTTGTGCCCGTATTCCGGCAGCGTCGTCTTGCCTAGAAAAACCGCCCCCTGCTCGCGCAACCGCGCCACGGGCGGACTGTCCTCATGCTGGACGACCCCGCTGGAAGCAAGCGATCCGTAGCGCGTCGGCCAGCCTTTGTAATGAAACCAGTCCTTGATCGTCACCGGAATGCCGTCGAGAACGCCCGCCTGCACGCCGCGCATCCAGCGTTTCTCCGATCCTCGCGCCTGACGCAGCGCCTGCTTTTCATCCAGCAGGGCAAAGGCATTTAGCATCGGGTTATATTTCAGTATTTGCTTGAGACAAGCTTGCGTCACCTCGACAGGTGAAAGCTTTTTCAACTGATAGAGCGCAAGAATTTCACGAACCGGAAGCCGCAGCACAGACGATGTCATTATATCAAATATTTCAATAGGTTAAGTGTCGACAAGCAAAAGACATTGTTGTATGATATCATAGAAATAGGCATCTAAAAGAGGAACAACTGTTTTTATGTTGAAAACAAAGACATTCGGCAGTCTTTTGTGCGTAGCGGCTTTCCTTGCGGTTTTTGCGGCTTTTCCCGCCACGGCGCATGCCGATGACAACAACGGATACGCCGGGCTCATTGCCCCTTCCGCCAATAACGCCACGCAGAGCGGCGCCTCCGATACCCTGGCTCCGGCGAGCCTGGAAGATACCGCGACCGCCCCAGCGCCATCGTCAGACGAACAGCAAACAGAGCAAAGCGTGATACGTCCACCGCAAAGCTTCATACCACCCTCGCCGTTCGACCAGCAGACAAGTCCGCAAGGGGGGGGGGCACCGCAACAAATCGACATCGCCAAACTCATCGCAAAGGCGCCTCGGCTGATCTCTCCGAAGGGAGACTTCAAGAGATTGAAAGTCGGCCGTATCCACGGCGTGGCAAGCGGTGAATACGCGGTCGAACAAGCGATAAAGCATTCGATCTCCACGGTGAACGATACGCGCCTTACAAAAGCCCAGCGCCTGCAAAATGCCCGCGCGGCCTATAAGTATTTAACCTCACTTGAGAAAGGACTGCGCTTCAGGCAAAATATCCCCGACAGCACCTACGAAAACATAGGCCTCTCGAAAAGCTACATTCATCAGGAAAAAACCGCCAACGTCGCGTCTCTCGCGGCTCTGGACAAGGCGATAGAAGCGCTCAAGCCCTACCAATAAAATGACCTCAGACAGAAAAGAAAACAGCGCGACTGGAAAATCAGCCGGAAAGTCCGGCGTCATCATCGGCCTCTCGGCGGTGATCGTTTCCGTCGACCGCATGGAGCCGCGCGTATTTATTGTCCGCGGCGCCGAACACGCGCTCTCCGTTGGCATACTGCCCGCCGATGAGGATGGCGACGCCCTGCCGTTCGGCCCGTTTGACCCCGAAACGCACCCTACGCTTGAACTGGGCCTGCGCACCTGGGTGAAAAGCCAGACGCCGATCACGCCGGGATATGTGGAGCAACTCTACACGTTCGGCAACCGTGGCCGCTATGCGGGGCAGGAGGACGTGGAACAGCGCGTTGTCTCCATCGGCTACGTCGCCCTTACCCATCAGGAAAAAATCCGCACTTCGGAAAAAGTTTTTTGGGGAAAATGGTATGACTATTTTCCATGGGAAGACTGGCGCAATGGCCGCCCGGCGGTGATTGACGACGCTCTCCTGCCCGGCCTTGCGCGCTGGGTAGAATCCGCCGACACGAAGGAAGAAAAATCGCGCAGGCACGCGCGGGTCGATCTCTGCTTTGGCAATCCGGAGTCGGAATGGGATGATGAGAAAGTTCTTGATCGCTATGAACTTCTCTACGAAGCCCGGCTGACGGATGAAGCGATCCGGGACAAGAAAATTAAAAACAGGCGGCCTTCCGTGCCCAGCCGCCCCATGCTTTACGACCATAGACGGATCCTTGCCACGGCCATGAGCCGCCTGAGAGGAAAGTTGAAATACCGCCCCGTAGTTTTTGAATTAATGGCGGAAGAATTCACCCTGCTCGAACTGCAAAAAACAGTGGAAGCCATTTCCGGCCACGCCTTGCATAAGCAAAATTTTCGCCGTCTGGCGGAAAGCTCCGGCATTGTGGAAGAGGTGACGGGCAAGAAATCCGCTCGCGCCGGTGGCCGACCGGCGGCGCTTTTCCGCTTCAGGCGCAACGCCTTGCTCGAACGCCGCGCGCCCAATACAAAAATTTAATTCCTGAATAATATAAAAAAGCCCCGGCATACTGCCGGGACTTTTTTTGTAAGGAATGGATCAACGAAGGTAATGTGTCGGGCCCCCGACACGCTCATACTTTTTATAGTAACATACAATTTTACATATATTCAATATGTTTTTATAATTTAAGAAAAATATTATTATATATCAATAATATAAATAATTTTATTAAAGTAATAAATGAATATTTATTGTCTATTTTTCCTTTAAAATTCTGGCGGATTTTACAGATATTGTGACATCCGCCTCGCGCAGGTAATAAGGCACCGGCATAACGTCTGGAGCGCCTCCTATGCTAAACTTTTCCCACGCCAAATGCGCAACGCATGCGGCATTTCCCCTTACCCCGGCAAGCTCCGCATCCGGCAACAAGCCCGTCATTCTCTCCGCCGCGTCGCCGGACAGCAGGATGGGGTGTTTCCCCAGAAATTCACGACTGAAACGTTCCGTAAAAGCCTCAGGCGTCTCGTTTCCGCAGGCAATGAGGGGATGCCCCTCTTCATCCATCACCGCGAAATAAAGCTCCTCGCGCCAGGATTCAACGGCCACGATATTGACCCTGTCCGGCGACCTCGCGGCAAACATGTCAAAGCTTGAAAAGCCGATCAGCGGCCTGTCGGCCGCCAGCGCAATCCCGCGCATCGTCGCAAGGCCGATACGAATGCCCGTAAAACTGCCCGGCCCCGTCACAACGGCAAGAACGTCGAGATCGGCAAAGCCGAGGCCATTTTCGCGCAATCCGTCGAGGATATGGTTTAAAAGCAAGTTTCCCTGATCGCGTGTTTCGCCTGTCTCGTAAAAATGCAGGAGATTTTCGCCCTCCACCAGCGCAATGGAGAGCGTTTTCGTGGCCGTGTTGACCGCAAGGCATTTCACCTTATGCGCCGCCGGGGATTTCAGAGAATTTGACAAACGTCCTCAAACGCGAATCTGGGATTGCGGGGATGAAGTTTTGATTTGTCTCCATAGCCGAGATTACAGAGAAAGTTGGACTTGAATGACGTTCCTTTAAAAAAGATTTCATCGGCTTTATTCTTGTCGAAGCCGGACATCGGCCCGCAATCAAGGCCGCAGGCACGCGCCGCAATGATAAAGTAAGCGCCCTGCAGGCTGCTGTTGCGGAAAGCCGCGTCCTCGATCATCGCGTCGTTGCCGACAAACCACGACCGCGCATCCGCCTGAGGAAACAGCTTGGGAAAATGATCATAGAACTTCATGTCCATCGCCAGCAGGGCCGTCACCGGCGCGGCCATCGTCTTTTTGACATTTCCCTCAGCAAGACAGGGCTTCAGACTCTCCTTGGCGCTTTTCGACTTGATGAAAACGATGCGCAACGGATTGCTGTTGGCGCTGGTCGGCCCCCATTTGGCCAAATCATAGACCTGCTTCAGCGTCTCGTCGCCGACGGGCCTGTCCTGCCAAGCCGTATGGGTTCTGGCGCCTGCAAATAGTTGCTGTACGACTTGCTCTGTCAATACGTTTCCCGTCATGATATGTTCCTTTCCATGAAGCGCGAGTATACACATTTACGCCGGATGGTTACAGGGGCTATTTTTGCCTCCGCCCTGCTCGCACCGCGCCTTGCCATGGCGGCGATACCCGCCGACAAAAGCGCGGCCGTGATCTTCGTCTACGAGCACGTCGGCACCGATTCAGCCGCGCGAGGAAACATATCCCTTGACCAGTTCAAAGAGCACATCAACGAGCTTGAAAAAGGGAATTACAACGTTCTGCCTCTGGCGCAAATCGTGACTGCCGTGAAAAACGGCACGCCACTGCCGCCGCGCACTATCGGGCTGACGTTCGACGGCGCCTACCCAAGCCTGCTTGCCAACGTCGTGCCCCTGCTTGAAAAAGACCGCATGCCATTCACAATTTTCTTCGCGTCGGATAAAATCGACGACAGCACCGGCAACCGCATGACGTGGACGCAGCTCAGGAAACTTCAAAACGACGGCCTCGCCAGCTTCGGCATTTTGCCCTCGTCTTACGTGCACATGGTCAACAAGACGACATCCCAAAACGCCGCGCTGATCAATCAGGCGGTCGCCCGCTACCGCGAAATGATGGGCGGCACGCCCGATTTTTTCGCGTACCCTTACGGGGAGTTCGATACGGCGTTGAAAGAACAAATCGCCGGATATGATTTCAAGGCCGCTTTCGGGGAACAGTCGGGCGTCGCTTATCATGGCGAGGACATGATGGCGCTGCCGCGTTTTGTCATGACACAGGACTACGGCGACATCGACCGCTTCACGCTCACCGCCAACGCGCTTCCCTTACCCGTCAGCGATATCGTTCCGGCCGATCCCGCTCTCAAAAACAACCCGCCGGACATCGGCTTTACCGTCATGCCGGCCTTGCACGATCTCTCCAAACTCGCCTGTTTCGCGTCTGATACGGGAAAACTGCCACTCACCCGCCTTGATCAAAACCGCATCGAGATCCGCCTGAAGCAGCCTTTCACAGACCGCCGCACGCGCATAAACTGCACACTGCCGGATGAAACCTTCACGCCGGGGCAAGACAGAAACTGGCGCTGGTTCGGCATGCTCCTGACCGTGCCGGACATAAATGACGACGCATCGGCCTCCGCCAATGATGACGAGGCCGGACAATAAAAATATCATATGTCCTTGCCAAAACGGATTATCGCGCTATCCTTGCGGTGCCTGGTCTATGAAATTAATTATGCAATTAAAGAAAGGCCGCGCCATGTCCCAAGCTCAACCTAAACAGCAGGAGATCGCTATGACTTTTACACTTCCTCAACTGCCTTACGACAAGGCCGCGCTTGAGCCGCACATCTCCGCTCAAACGCTCGAATTCCACCATGGCAAGCACCATAACGCTTACGTCACCAAAGCCAACGAGCTCGTCAAAGGCACCCCGCTGGAAGGCCTTCCGCTTGAAAAGGCGCTGATCGAGGCGCACAAGCAAGGCGGCGCGGCGTTCAACAACATCGGCCAGATCTACAACCACAATCTCTTCTGGAAGAGCATGACGCCCAATGGCGGCGGCGTCGCGCCGGCGCCTCTGGCGGACAAAATAAACGAAGCCTTCGGCAGCTTCGACAAGTTCAAGGAGCAGTTTGTCGCGGGCGGCATGGGCCAGTTCGGGTCCGGCTGGGTCTGGCTCGTATCGGATAAAGGCAAGCTTGAAATCGTCAAAACCGCGAACGCGGAAACGCCTCTGACAGAAGGCAAAACGCCCCTGCTCGTCTGCGACGTGTGGGAACACGCCTACTACCTTGATTATCAGAACCGCCGCGCGGACTTCCTCAAGGTCTTTATCGAGAAGCTCGCCAACTGGACGTTTGCCGCCGAGGCCTATAAAGCCTGACGCAATAGCACGCCTTCATAAAAACGGGCTCCAGCCTATGCCGGAGCCCGTTTTTTTATATGATGAAGCTTGTTGTCCGGTTACTGGCCGACGTTGAATACTTTCTGATCCCAGACTTTACCGGCCGCATCCAGCTTTCCGACATAGGCGACGCGAATCTGCCCGCCGACAATCCGCCTATGGGTGAATATGAGAGGAACGTATATATGACGCGTTTTCAGCTCTGGATAAAGCGCCACATTGGTCAACTCGCCGACTTTTTTCTCCTTGCTTCCCGGCGGAGTCCAATAAACATTTACCGTTCCATAGCTGCTAAACGTCCCCGCTACGCGCGTAATATCAACCTCTAAAGCGCTATACTTGCCGCGCGCGACGAGCCTGGGGTTCATGAGTTCTATTTTCAGATTATTATCAACCCCCTGTCGCACGATCACGGGGATGGAAAAGCCGAAATTAACGCTCAACTTCATCGACACGTCTTTGGCATGAGGATCCCGCGAAGGCGCCGACTGATGCGCCAACTGGATAAACGTCATGTGGGCGCGATATTCTCCGAACGGTAGATTTGACGGGCGGCGCAACTCCATACGGATCAACTGATAGCCGTGAGGCTCAATCGTCACCTGCCGCGGCGAATAAATAATCATATTCGGAACGCTGAAGGGATTTTTGTCCTTTTTAGGGTTATACGGGCTCAGATCATATTTCCCATCGGCCGTAGCCTTCGTCAGCAACCAGCCGATACGGTATGTGGCCGGACGGTCGGACGTATTGAGAAGGGTGACGGAAGCAGACCTATCACGCGCGCCGAAAACGATGCGCCACGGGGTAATCGTCAGGTTTCCCATCGCAAAGGAAGGCTGCGACCGAAACAGCAAACCCGCAAACAAAACCATAAGAAAAGCACCTGATTTTTTTACCATACCTGACCTTTTTATCATAGTCACACTCCTTATCGGGCATCACTATAGCGCAGATAAAAAACCGAGCAAATGCAAAAAACGATGCAAAAGAAAATCCCCCGTGCCTGCGGGCACGGGGGATTTCTTGTCTGAACACTCGTAATGAGGTCTTACATTGTTAGTAGCTGACCATCACGTAGAACGTTCCGGTATACTGGCCGGGGTCATACGCTTTGGTGGTCACATTTGTGCTTAAGGTTGCGCCGACGCGAATGGTGCAAGAAGCGCCGCAAGCGACATACTGCCCATATGCATCTGTACCACCACCCGCAAGGGCCGTATAACCGCTGCTATTCGGTCCCGTCGCCGCGCTACTATCGGCTTCATAGGTAAAAGACTTGACCGTGAACGTTTGGTTATCCGGAGCAGGCCCGGTTATCGTCGCATAGTTGTTCGGGTGGTTACTGTCCATAATCGCACCAGCCGCGTTGGCGAAGGAGACATAGACATTGGTTATACCGTCAGAGTTAGTGATAGTATAGAAGCCGGGTGTCTGGGAACCCGTTTCCAGATTTGTACCGGCAGCAATACCCGCACTACCACTCAAAAAGGTAATGTCCGTACCTGTCTTTGTACGCGTACCTTCATCGGTCAAAGTAATGGTGTCTCCGCCTGCCGTACAGGTTGTACAAGCAATGGCGAAGTTGCCGAAGTTGATAGCTGATGTCTCGGCTACAGTCAGTGTGCCTTGTACGCTGGCGCTGATATGCCCGAGTACCGCAACGTTGTTAGTAGCTTTGGCCTGTGTCACTCCAAGAGCTAACACCGCCACTGCCGAAAAAGCTGCAGTTCTTCTTAGTGCCTTTGATTTTAGTGCCTTCAAGAGATCCATTCGTCTCACTCCTCAATTCTTGAGTTGTTCAAACCGGGCCCTGCAACACACAGATAGCCCATACCCGTAGTTTCTCATGCACGTGTTAAAAAACATTTAAAGGCCCTTGATAAATCAGGAAATGTTTACAGAAAGATGCAAAACATCTCAAATACGCCTATAAACTTTCCAAAATACGCATGTTTTTCAATACGCGGAAAATTTAATTAAAAATCCATTCAGTTGGATTTCTTGCAAAAACGTCTTTATGATTCGAGATGGGGAAATACAAGAGTTGCTCTCAGTGGGGATGAATTATTCGCGTCCGTAAAAGCTTTGATTACTTCCGAAGACAGGCCGTCATCATCGGCATGTTGTGCCTTGCCTCCTTGCCTGCCGCGGCCGCGGACAGCGCCGCCGCGCCGCCGCTCACGCCAGCACAACTGAAAGCCGTCCAATATCATAAGGCGCTCATGGCACTCGGACAGGAATTCGCCCAGAAAATCGGGCACGACCTGAATATGGCGAACCTTTATCTCTCCGGCGCCGGAAAAATAGAACTTGCCGAGCACAGGGAAGGAACGATTTTACCCGATAACGAGCCGCTCCTCATGCACGCCGTCGCCGACAAAGGCCTTATTTCCTTCAATCAGGACATTTACAGCGTCAAACGCAAAGACAAGCTTCTGGTCTCTCTGGGGGATTTTTGCACCGCGCTCGACCTTGCCATCACCGTACACCGCGCCAAAGGCACGGCCTCGGGCTGGTTTATAAAGCAGGACCAGACATTTCAGCTGAATGCGAAAAAACGGCAAGTCACCATCATGGGAAAAACATCCACCTTCGATGCGGCCGACATAGACACCAGTGACGGCGACTTGCTTGTATCGACGCATCTGCTCTCCCAATGGTTCGGGATTTCATTCGATTACGACTTCGCCAACCTCAATCTGCTTCTCTCCTCCAAACAGCCCCTGCCCGCCGTCGCCGCTTATGAACGCAGCCAACTGCAAAACTCCCACGGATACGGGGAAAGCGCTCCCAAACTGCCGCGCATCAAAGTTCCCTATAAAATGCTGAGCGAGCCCTATGCGGATATCACCACCAACAGCATGTGGTCGCACACGCCGGGGAGCCTTCCCATACGGAGCAATACATGGTCCGCCATCACGAATAACGACCTTGCGGGTTTCAACCTCAAAACCTTCATGAGCGGAACCTTTAGCCGGAAACCTTATCTGCACAGCCTGCACCTGACGCTCGGCAAGGAAAACCCCGACGCGACTCTCCTTGGCCCTCTGCACGCGACGTCTTACAGCATCGGCGACATATCTCCCGTGGCACCGCCATTGATCGGCGGCGGCGGGCAGGAACAGGGCGTCATCATATCGAACGAGCCGACCAACAATAACATCACGACGAACACGTCGACGGAACTGCAAGGCATCGCCGAACCGGGATGGGATGTCGAGCTTTACCGCAACGACATCTTCCTTGCCATCGCGCACGTCGATTCCACGGGGATTTACGACTTTAAAAACGTCCAGCTCATACTCGGCGACAACGACATGAAAATGATGTTCTATGGCCCGCAAGGCCAGGTCGTCGTCAAGCACAAGCATATCCTCGTCGACCCGTCCCTGATCAAGAACCATCAGCTCCTTTACACGGCCTCCATCTCGCGCAACCAGATCATCACCTGGCCGCTCGCGAGCCAGCCGCAACCGACCGGCACCGGCGTCGGCGCGATCAACGCCGCCGCGAGCTTTCAGTACGGCCTTGGGAAAATCGGCACCGCAGAATTCGGCATCCGCCGCCATAATGACGCCGGCGTCAACCGCATATTCACCGAAGCCGGGTTATCGAGCTTCATCGGCAATACGTTTTACAATGCTCAGATCGGCATGGACGCGCAGACGCATGCCGCCAGCGCCGTCCTCTCGGCACGGCGCAACTTCGGCAAACAATCCATGCTCCTGCAATACACGCGCAACTCTCAAGGCTTCAACACGGCATCAAACACGACGGGCGCCGCCGTCAGAGACACGGAGATCGCGGCTCTCAGCGGCGCGGTGCCCTTCCCTTTCATCGCGAGCAAGGACATCAGCTATACGCTCAACGCGACGGACACGCACAATTACGACGGCTCCAGCCAACTTTCCCTTGGCCCGGGCATAACAGCAAGACTGTCCTCGATGGCCATTTCCACCAACGTCGCCTACAACCGCCTTCTGGACACTACCGGCCACCTCACCCAGACGGGAACGATGGATTTTATCGGAAGCGGATTCTTTCTCGGCGGGGACTGGCGTATCGACAACAAGTATGAAATGCTTCCCACGATGAAGCCGACGGAGACGGACTTCGCATACGATCACATCATATCCGGGAACATCGATACGACGACAACGCTCAGCCATATCGACAACCCGCGCCTCGACAGCGCCTCGCTCAGCCTCAACTGGCGCACATCGAAAGCCACTATCAGCCCCACGATATCGCTGGACACCGCCAGCCATCTGACAATAGCGGTCAATATGCATTTCGGCACGGCTGCCGATCCTTTCACGCATACCTACGGCCTTTACAATGCCTACATGAGCAATTCCGGCGGCGTGGCGGCGCGGGTTTTCTACGACGCGAACGGCGACGGAATCTATGATGCCGGAGACAAGCTCATGCCTGGCGTCGTCGTCCGC
The DNA here is from genome assembly GCA_021845905.1 of Pseudomonadota bacterium. Classification (GTDB taxonomy): domain Bacteria; phylum Pseudomonadota; class Alphaproteobacteria; order Micavibrionales; family UBA2020; genus PALSA-926. The sequence goes on along the minus strand of JAJZVA010000008.1, from coordinate 43,199 downwards.
GCGTTGCAAATCCATCGCAGCGCCACAACCGACACCCGCGGCATCGCCTTCATTCCGGACATCTCGCAAGATGTGGTTACGGACATTTCCGCCGATCCCTCAAGCTTCAAAGATCCATATGACATCACCCTGTTTCCCGGCGTTTCCCTGCGCCCGCACCCCGGAAGCGTTACCAAGCTGGATTTCCCCGTCGTTACAGGCGGCGAGATGGACGGGCAGGCGGATCACGTCAACGCGCAAAACCAGCATATGCCTGCCAGCAACCTGCAGGTCAGCCTCGTCGCGCCTGACGGAACCGTCGAACAAACGGTCACCGCCGCCTATGACGGCTATTATTCGTTTAACTCCATTCGCCCCGGGGTCTATTATCTGACCGTGCGAACCGAAGACCCGGACTCCAGCCTTGGAAATTTCGTTCCGCAAATGCTTGTCTTTAAACCCAGCGGCACGACCTTCTTCGGGCATGGCATCAGTCTGCGGCCCGGGTACAATACGCGGTTTATCTTTAGCAGCTCGAACAAGCCGCCCAATGCCGCGCGTCCGGCGCGCGTGGTACGCGCGGATGACATCGCTTCCGAAAAAGTGCTTATCCGCCTGGGACAGTACCAATCGCGCCTCGGACTGGCCTTTACCTGGTACAGGTTCAAAATCCATTCGAAATGGGGAGGCATGTTCTCACTCGCCAAATCATTGTTCGATATCACGCCCGACCCGAAAACACGAGAAATGAGTCTTGTCATAGAACCAAATCACTCTCTGTCCTTGCGGGATGCCGCAAACATCTGCCAATCTTTGCACAAAGACAAATTCTCCTGCGCCGTAAAAGTCATAACGACTTACAGAAGCTCAGATCTCACAGCGGCCTTGCCCTTGCACGCGGGATAAAAACACCTCACGCCATTCACGGTTACGTCAATATGAATTAACCATTTGTTAATTTATATTGACCTTTTCCACAGCCTCTTTACGATAACAAGTGGGGTAACTAGAAACATGGTATATCAGGGGGCAATCCTTCCTAATGAGGTGTATACGACGTAGCCAAGTCTCAGGACTGGTGGTTGCGCGCGGGATGCTTTTGCGTCTGCCGCGGTATGCCCTTATTGCCTTTCTTTGCAGCGGACTTTTACTTTCCGTCACGGCTTGCTCCAACAGCGGCGGCTCAACCGAAACGAGCGTCACGCCTCCGCCGCCACCAACTCCGCAACAACAAGTTTCAACCATCACCCCCGTTCCGACCGCGATGGATACCTTGCGCCAGCTCGCGCCGCCGGACGGGCTGAAATTCACGCCTCTGTTCAGCCAGCCTCTTTCCAGCAATTCCGCGCGCATCACGCGGCTTGAGCACGCCGTGCAGACATTAAGCGACGATATAAACACCATGGCGCCGACAATCGTGCGCATGGTCGCAATAGAAGGTGACGTCAAAGGACTTGTGACGCAACTGCAAACGCTGACCAATCAAAATCAGCAATCCGCCACAAGCACCAGTTCATCGCAACAAGTGCCGCCTGCATCTTCAGGATCCGCGGGCGGAAAACAGATACCAGAGAGAGATGTCGCGAAAGGCACAGAACCTGCCGGGAGCAAAGAGGCAGGACCGATTGCTTCATCTTCACTGGTTACCCCAGAGGCTGCGTCCAAGGGTGAATTGCCCCCCGCGGGCGCAGCCTCACCTATTTCAAAGATTCAGTCAGACCTCAACAACCAGCAGGGACTGGATCTCAAAGGCGGCAAAAAACCTGCCGCAAAAACACCCCCGCAAAACCATGTTGTTGGCAATGTCGTGAACATGCGGATCGGCGACTGGCCGGACAAAACCAGGCTTGTGCTGGACGTCACCGCGAAAGCGCCGGCGAAAATGCACATGACCAACGCCGGAAAAACCCTTGTCATCGATCTCAGCCATTACCACTGGAAAGGACGCGATGTTTGGAAATCTGACCGCCGTCAGCTGATAATCGGAGGTTACGTAAAAAACAATAAACTCTACGTCAACTTAAAATACGCATCGACCTTCAAGACCATGGCTTTAATTCCCCCATCCGAAGAAGACAAAAACTTCAGGCTTGTTGTGGATCTCTTTAGCAACGACATAGGTCACGTCAATTAATATACATAATCTCTATTGCGTAAACATTGCAAAAATTTAATGTTCAGGACGGGAACCTTACAATACTTCCCGTGCAAATATGTCTGACCGAATGTCTCGGAAGCTTCCGCTTGGAAGCGCTCAAACCAACTGACTCTTAAATCTAGGAGATATAACATGAAAAAGTACCTGATCCTCGCCGCTCTGACCTTCGCGCTTGCCGCTCCCGTCGCCGCTCACGCGCAAGAAGGCATGGGCGCTCCCGCCGCTGCTCCCGCTGTTGCTCATGACCATGACATGCATGGCAAAAAGCATCATGAGTGGAAGAAGCACGAGCGCCATGAAATGAAGAAGCACGAAGAGCGCAAAGAGCACCGCAAGTGGAAAAAACACGAGCACAAGAAGCACGAGCGCCACGAAGATAAAAAATAATAACTGATTTCAGTTGTTATTGAAGAAAAGGCTCGCGCGATGCGGGCCTTTTTTTATCGTTAGCTTCGCGGTTTTTTAGAATTCCAGCGCCTGCACGCGCTCGACATGCGGCAACTTCGCGATTTTATCGACGATACCTTCGGAAATCTTTTCATCAATGGAAATCAGCGCAATGGCTTTTTTCTTGCCCGAGATGCGCCCGAGCGTGAAATCGGCAATATTGATGTTCGCGTCGCCAAGGAGAGTGCCGAGAGATCCGATCAACCCCGGCTGGTCGGCATTGACGATATAAAGCATGTTTTTGCCAACACCCGCCTCCACGGGAACGCCGTTGATGTCGACAATCCTCGGGTGCTCGCCGAACACGGTTCCGGCGACCACATTGCTTCCCGACGCCGTAACAACGGTCACGGAAATCAGCGTCTGATAAGTCGAAGATTTATCTTTTTTTGTTTCGCTCAAATCAATGCCCATTTCCTTGGTCTTGGCCGGCGCGCTGACGATGTTGACGCCCTCCATAGACGGCTTTAAAAATCCGGCAAGGACAAGCGCGGTCAGCGGCTTGGTGTTCAGCGCCGCCACGTTGCCCTCGTAGGTGATTTTAATTTCCGTCGGCGGCTCCTGCACCAGCTGGCCGGAAAAGCTGCCCAGCTGCTCCGCCAGCAGCATGTAAGGCTTGAGCTTCGGCGCATCTTCCGCGCTGACAGACGGCATGTTGATTGCGTTCGACACGGCGCCGTTAATCAAAAAATCCGCCATTTGCTCGGCCACCTGCAAGGCGACGTTTTCCTGCGCCTCCACCGTCGCTGCGCCGAGGTGCGGCGTGCAAACGACGTTCTCCATGCCGAACAGAGGGTTCGACTTGGCCGGTTCTTCCTCGAATACGTCCAGCGCCGCGCCCGCGACATGACCGCTCTCAAGCGCCGCCTTGAGGTCCTGCTCGACGACAAGCCCTCCGCGCGCGCAGTTGATGATGCGCACGCCCTTTTTCATCTTGCCGATGGTGAATTTGTTGATGAGGCCTTTGGTATGCTCCGTTTTTGGCGTATGCAGGGTGATGAAGTCTGCGCGCGCAAAAATATCCTCCAGATCAACCTTTTCAACGCCCAGCTCCACGGCCCGCTCCGCCGAAAGGAAAGGATCGTAGGCGATGACTTTCATCTTGAGGCCGATAGCGCGGTCGGCGACGATGGAGCCAATGTTGCCGCAACCGATGACGCCGAGCGTCTTGCCAAACAGCTCCTGCCCCATGTATTTGGACTTCTCCCATTTGCCCGCATGGGTCGAAGCGTTGGCCGACGGAAGCTGCCGCGCCAGAGCCATCATCATCGCAATGGTATGCTCCGCAGTGGTGATCGAATTGCCGTAGGGGGTGTTCATCACGACGATGCCGGAGCTTGTCGCAGCCGGAATATCGACATTATCCACACCTATCCCCGCGCGGCCGATGACTTTCAGGCTGCCTCCCGCCATTTTGAGTATCTCCGCTGTCACTTTCGTCGCGGAACGGATGGCAAGGCCGTCGAAATTCCTGATCATGTCCTTCAGCTCTTCGGGCTTGAGTCCGGTCTTGACCGTCACGTCCACGCCACGGTCCTTGAATATCTGCTCCGCCTGCGGGCTCATCTGGTCGCTGATAAGTACTTTTGGTTTCGTCGTCATAGTCCGCTGTTCCTTCTTTTTTAAGCCGCTTTGGCCTGTTGCTCGGCGCGCACTGTCTGATACGCCCAGTTGATCCACTCAAGGCAGGATTTGATATCCGTCGCCTCGACGGTGGCGCCACCCCAAAGGCGATAGGATGCAGGCGCGTCACGGTGGTTCGCGACCTCGTAGGCGATGCCTTCCTTGTCGAGCATCTTCTCCGTTTCCTTGATGATCTTGAGCTGCGTTTCATTGTCTTTCGCAGCGAACCATGGATCGACCACCTTGAAGCAGATCGACGTGCTGGAGCGGATGTCCGCAGTTGCGGGTAGGAATTCTGCCCAGTCGGTTTTCGCGACCCAGTCCTCAACCGCCTTCAGGTTCGCCTGGCTGCGCTTGACAAGCGCGGCAAGCCCGCCGATGCCTTCCGCCCATTTCAGCGCGTCGAGGCAATCCTCCACAGCGAGCATCGAGGGCGTGTTGATCGTCTTGCCGACGAACGGCTCCTCGTTGAACTTTCCGCCCTTGGTGAGGCGGAAAATCTTCGGCAACGGCCACGCGGGCGCATAGTTTTCAAGACGCTCGACGGCGCGTGGGCTCAAGGCCAGCATGCCGTGCCCAGCCTCGCCGCCCAGAACCTTCTGCCACGACCAGGTGACGACGTCGAGCTTGTCCCACGGCAATTCCATCGCGAAGACGGCGGAGGTCGCGTCGCAAATCGTCAGGCCTTTGCGGTCTTGCCTGATCCAGTCGCCGTTGGGCACGCGCACGCCCGAGGTTGTGCCGTTCCATGTGAAAACGACATCGCGCTCCGCCGTATCGACTTGCGACAAATCGGGAATCGCGCCGAACGGCGCTTCAAAAACGCGCGCATCCCTGATCTTCAGCTGTTTGACGACATCGGTAATCCACGCCTTGCCGAACACTTCCCAGCCGAGCACGTCCACGCCGCGGCTCCCGAGCAGCGACCACATCGCCATCTCGATCGCGCCGGTATCGGATGCCGGAACGAGCGCGAGCTTGTAGTCTTGCGGCATGCCGAGGATGGCTTTCGATTTCTCGATCACGTCCTGAATTTTTTTAAGGCCGACGGACGCGCGGTGCGAACGCCCAACCGGCGTGCCCTTGAGCGCTTCAACCGACCAGCCGGGGTGTTTCGCGCAAGGCCCCGATGAAAAGCACGGATTTGCTGGTTTGGTGGCGGGGCGTGGCAGTGTCGTCATGGAGGTTGGCCTTTCCTTGTTGGCAAAACAATGTAGGATTACGATCATACCCTGATTCACTGGAAATAAAATGGCTGAAATAGCAGTTACCATTGTCGGAAATAATCTGAACGCGGCGCTCGAAAACAACGCGGCGAAAATCATCAGGGCGCTCGGTACCGACGGCCTGCGCATCGACAAACTGCATCCCGGATATGCCATTGATATTCTGGTCAAATCGGGTTCTCCAGCGCTGACTGAACTTTTGAGAAACAAATTAAAAGATCTTGGCTCGTTTGATATTTTTATTCAAGACAATGACCCTTTCCGCAAGAAAAAACTTCTTATCGCCGATATGGATGCCACCATCATCCGGCAGGAAACGCTTGATGAGCTCGCGACGCATCTCGGCATTCATGAAAAGATCTCAAAAATTACAGAAAAAGCGATGAGTGGCGAGCTTGATTTCTCCGAAGCGCTCCGCCAGCGGGTAAAAATGCTGACCGGGTTGCCGCTCGCCGCTCTCGCAAAAACACTCGATCATCTGGAATATTCCGCAGGCGCTGTGGCAATCGCCAAAACCATGGCCCGCCAGGCGGCGAAATGCATGCTTGTTTCCGGCGGGTTCGAGTTCTTCACCGTACCCGTCGCGGAGAAAATCGGCTTTGTGCGGAGTTTCGGCAACAGGCTGGAAATCCGCGACGGAAAGCTGACGGGAGAAATCGCCCCGCCCATCATAGACAAAAGCGCCAAAGAACAAATCGTCGTCAGTCAGGCGCGCGCACTCGGCATCCCGCTCCGCAGCGTCATGGCGGTCGGCGATGGCGCGAACGACGTTGCCATGCTGCAAAAAGCCGGAACGGGCGTCGGCTACTTCGGCAAGCCCGCCGTCATCGAGGCCACGCCGCACCAGATCCGGCATACAAACCTCGTCTCCCTACTTTATATGCAGGGATACCGGAAAGAAGAGCTGGCTCTATAGTTCCTCTGTTCTGTTCACAATCAAGTATTTTGAGCCGACGGCGCCAGACGCGGCGAAGCCAAAGTAGCGTTTTTTGAGAACCGGAGCGGAGTGTGCTTAATGGCACGTGAGCACCGGAAGCGCAAAAACGCGCCACTTGCAGGCCAAAAGACGACGATTGAAACAGAACTTAAGCCGCCTTGCGCTTGTCGATGGGCAGAACGGAGCGCTGGGGCACGCCGTTATAGACAGCGAGCGGGCGCACCAGCTTGTTGTCGGACAGTTGCTCGATGATATGCGCCGTCCAGCCGGTGATGCGGCTCATCACGAAGATCGGCGTGAACACGGGAATGTCGAAACCCATCAGGTAATAAGCGGGGCCGACGGGATAATCGAGGTTCGGGTGGATGTTCTTTTTCTCAAGCATCGTTTTGGCGAGGATGTTCTCGATCTCGATCCATTTCTCGCCGTCTTTCAGCTTCGCCATGTCGTGGAAATATTTCGTCATATACGGCACGCGGCTGTCGCCGTTCTTGTAGACGCGGTGGCCGAAACCCATGACGAGCTTCTTCTTGCCCGACAGCGCTTCGTCGATCCACGCTTGCGCGAGAGACGGCTCCTTGATATCGAGCAGCATGTGCATCACGGCCTCGTTTGCGCCGCCGTGCAGCGGGCCTTTGAGCGACCCGATCGCGCCTGTCACCGCCGCATAAATATCGGACAGCGACGAGACGATCACGCGCGCCGTGAACGTCGAGGCGTTGAAGCTGTGCTCGGCATAGAACGTCAGCGAAGCGTCGAAACAGCGCACGACCTCCTTCTGCGGCACTTCGCCGAAATACATGTGGAAGAAGTTTTCCGCCATGGAAAGGTCTTCGCGCGGCGCGATCGGCTCCTTGCCGTTGCGCAGACGGAAATCGGCGGCGATAATGGTCGGGATTTGCGCCATCAGACGGAGGGCTTTTTTCAGGTTGGCTTCGGGCGCGTTGTCCGCCCACGTCGGGTCTTCCGTGCCCATGAAGCTCACGGCGGTGCGGAGCGTATCCATCGGGTGCGCGTCTTTATCGAACTGGCGTAGCACAGTCAGCAACTTAGGCGAAATCTTGCGCTGCCCGCGCTCATGTTGTTCAAAACTTTTTAATTGTTCCCCAGTGGGCAGTTCACCATGCCAAAGCAGATAGGCCACTTCTTCAAAACGGCATGATGCCGCCAGTTCCTGCACGGGGTAACCGTAGTATGTCAGCGTGTTTGTTTCATCGAATACCTTGGAAATGCGGGACGTGTCGGCGTAGATGCCAGCGAGGCCTTTTGCGATTTGCGGCTCTGTCATGGTTATCTCCTTCATATAAATTGAATTTTCTGATAGTAATCCCTTTATGCTGGCCTCTTCAAGAGCGCAAGCTTTCTGTATTTTCTATAAAATTTTAAAAGTAAAGCTTTGTTAAAGAATATCATATAGTATGAAATGATCAGGTGGGTTTTCAGGTGGGAATCGTGAGCTCTGTGGCTTCAGCAACAAATACAGTTTCCGTGCAACAGCTTGGCACGCAAACAACCGCTTTGCTGTCCGCCATCAAGCAGAACGCCCAGATGGAACAGTCTCTCGCGAACATGATTCAGCAGTCCGTATCGACCAGCGGGCGCGGACAGTATGTGAATATCACCGCCTGACCCCCGGCTTGTTGTCTCTGAAAGGAATGCGTCCATGAATTCAGTCTCTTCAAATTCCGCGTCTTCGCAACTCTCGTTGCAAAACCTGCTTCAAAAAGCGACCAGCCCGACGCCGCAACAAAGCGATAAAAATCTGTTGCAAGGTTTGCAAAACGGCTCAAAACCGGAAACGCAAGGGCTGAATACCAGCGGCCACCGCGGCACGCAGCTCGATATCACGGCCTGAAAACGTTTAGCTGATTTTCTTGAGCAGTTCCGCGCGCGCATCGACCTGCGCCGGATAATCGATCAACGCCTGAAAGCTTTCACGTGTCTGCATATGCGGCACCACGCCGCGTTGCGTGCCTTTGTCATGCAGCAACTTGTACATCTCCGCCGCCGTCTGACGTTGCGCACGATAAACCGTGAGCGGATTGAGAACGAGATCGACAGCACCTTTGCTCTCTTCGAACAGTTCCCGCGGCGTTTTCAAGGCAACCTTGCCGAATTCGGTCATGTTGGCCAGCACGGGCTTGCCGCCTGCGGCTTTTTTCACCGCGCCGTAGGTCGCGACGTCGGGAAACGCCTCTGCGAAGATCATGTCCGCGCCCGCCGCGGCGTAGGCCGCTATGCGCTCCAGCGTTTTTTCCATGCCTTCGACGGCGAGCGCATCGGTCCGCGCCATGACCACGAAATCCGGATCGGTCTTCGCGCCAACGGCTTTTTTGATGCGCGCCGCCGCGGCCTCGATGCTCACGACATGCTTGCCCGGCAGATGCCCGCAGGCCTTTAAATCTTCCTGATCTTCCAGATGCACGGCCGCGACGCCCGCCGCATCCATCGTCCTGATGGTTTTCGCCACGTCGTCGAAGCCGGTATCGATATCGACCAGCAGCGGCAGTTTTACGCCGCTGTCGAGGATAAGCCGCACGTTTTCGACGACATGGTGGAGCTCGATGCGCCCAATATCCGCCCAGCCGCGCGACGCCGCGATCTGGCTGCCGGAGGCGTAAATGGCGCTGAACCCAGCCCGCGCAGCTTCCAGCGCGTCGCTGCCGTCGGCCACGCCGACGACGTGCAACGGCGGGTTTTGCTTCACAAGATCACGGAATTTTCGACCGGGGTTCATTTGCTTCCTTTCGGCAAGGTGGTGAGATAGGCTATCGGAATGAAAGAGAACGGCGCGCTGACGAAGGAAAGCCCGACAGCGAGCGCGATGGAGACCCATCCTCTATAATCAAAGACCCGCTTGACGCTCACGATGAATATAGCGAAAGCCGCGGAAAAAGAGCAGACAAAAAACACCACATACGGCCTGATATCGACGACGGCATAAACGTTCGCCTTGTCCGGCAAAAGCATTTTCCTGACCGTGACCGCCATATCCGCCGCCAGCACCGAGAAAGCGTATCCTATAACCAAAAGCACCAGATAAAACCCGAGCGCCTGCCTGCGGCTGCGCTGAAAAGAAAAATCCGTCAGCTTTCTGAACATGGATTAATTCCTTTTTCTGTCTTTCTCCGCGGTGGCAACAGGGCGCGCTCCGTAAATACCTGGGCTTTTGACCGTCTTCAAAGGCGCAAGGTCGAGCTTCGGCGTCAGGCCGGACAATTCAGCCGATTTGGCTTTTTCAAGCCCTTCAACCGTTTTGAGGAAGCGTTCACGGGCGATATCGCTGAGTAGCCCTTCCGTCAGCCGTTCCAGCTTGCGGATATAATCCGGACGCTTCCACGGCGTCTTGCCCAGCGGGTGGGCGTTGGCGCAGGCTTTCGAAGCTTTCACGGTTTTGCCGTTGGCGAGCGTGATGATCAGCGTACCGCCGAAGGCCTGTTCTTTCGGATCAGTCGAATGATAGCGGCGTTCCCATTCCGCGTCCTGCTTCGTTTTGATCTTCTTCATCGCGGCGCGGAGTTCTTCTTTTTCCTTCGCCTTGATGTCGTAGACGCTCCCATCCCAGCGGCCAAGCTGCATGGCGCGCGCGATGGCGAACATGATGCTGTGGTCGAGCGTGCCGCGCGGACTGTCGGGGTTGATCTTCTGCGGGTCGTTCGCGCCCGTGCCGATCACGTGGTCGGTGTGATGGCTGGTGACGAGCAGGATCGATTTCACCTCTTTCAATTTTATCTTGCGCGACATTTCGAGCGCCATGTCGATGATCGCCTGCCCCTGATATTCGAAGGCATGTTCTTTCGGATAGGTCAGCATGATGTTGCGCAGCTTGTCTTTGCCCGGCTCGGCGAGCGCGATTTTATATGACGCGTTGGGGTCGTTCTTGCCGTCGAGGAAGCGGCGGATAATGCTGTCTTCGCCTTCATAGACGGGGTTCGGCCCCTTGAGGCCGTGCATGGCGAAGTTGACGGCATCGATGGAGATTTCCGCCGAAAAGCCCGGCACGAATTCTTTTTGCGCGCCGATATCGCCTTTGCGCGACTGGCGCGAGGAGATGGAATTATGCACGGCGAAATTGACTGCGTGATAAATCTGCTCGACCGGCAGCTTCAACATCGACCCCATGCCCGCCGCCGTCGCCGCGGCGATATGCGTCATGTGATCGACTTTATGCTTATGCAGGCAGATGCCCGTGCCTTTGCCCGTGCCGACAAGCGCGACTTGCACTTCATAAGCCACCGCGATGCCGCGGATCAAATCGCGCCCTGCAATGCCAAGATGCTGCGCCACGGCCAGCAGCGGCGAAATATTGTCGTCCGGATGCGAATATTCGGCGGCAAGGTAAGTGTCATCCTGATCGCGAAAACGCACCGCGACCGCATTGGCGAAAGCGGCCTCGCGCGGCGCGCAGGTTTCGCTCTGCGCCACACCGTAAACAGTCGCCTTGCCGGTGCCGTGCGTCGCAAGCGCCTTCGCCCGCGCCACCGTCACCGGATATTCATTTGCCGCCGCGAGGGCAATCGCCGCATTGTCGATGATGCGGTTCTTGATCATCTCCACCGTCTCGAGCGGGAGATCGGAATCCTTCGTCTTTGCGGCAAGCTGCGCGATCTTCCATGCCAGCTGGTCTTCTTTTTTCAGGCTGCCGCTTTTCTTTTCGGCTTTGACGATATGGGTTTTCATTTTATTTTTCCCGAAGTTGAATAAATTGAGCCTCCACTTTAAACGCCGGCATTCTTACATTCAATGCGCTGAAAAATATATTATGGCCAATAAGCGCGCCGGATCAAGTCCATAAAAAGCGTATTGACATATGTAGTAAGCTGGCGCACAAACCATATGTAAATAGAATTTAATTATGAAAGAAACGACATGAAAGATTCGTTTAACAAATATGGACGCCGCCTGACCGAACAGGAATTCATAGCCGCAGTCGCCGCCGCTTATGACGAAAAAGATCAGAGCAAAATAGAAACAAACCTGATGATCGACCACAACCTTGGCATAGATTACCCGCAAGACAAGCGTGAACTTATTCACGCCGCCCGCGAACGCGCCGCGAAAAAATTCATCTTCAGCCCGGTCTCCCTTTTAAAATCTGTATTCGTTGATGCCGCGATGAAGGTCGGGATCATCAAAAGATTGCCCAGCCTCAGCGAAAGCGACATCAGCAAAGCAAGCCTTATTCTGGCACGCGAATTTACCCGGGAAAAAGCGCTGGAAACGGAAGACATCATTCAGTTTCTCGGGGAAGACTGCGCGCCCGCCGTTAAAAAGCTACGTGCCTTCTAGACGTTAAACCGGAATAGCATCAAGTCGCCGTCGTTGACGACGTACTCTTTGCCTTCAGAACGCATTTTTCCGGCTTCTTTCGCCGCCTGCTCCCCGCCGAGCGTCAGGTAATCGTTCATGTCGATCGTTTCGGCGCGGATAAACCCGCGCTCGAAATCCGTATGAATGACGCCCGCGGCTTGCGGCGCTTTGGAACCACGCTTGACCGTCCAGGCTCTTGCCTCTTTCGGCCCCACGGTAAAGAACGTGATGAGATCGAGCAATTCATATCCCGCGCGGATGACGCGGTTCAGCCCCGGCTCGTCGAGGCCGATGGAAGACAGAAATTCTTTTTTCTCCGCGTCACTGCCGAGCTGAGCGATCTCCGCCTCGATCGCTGCGCAGATAATGACTGTTCCCGCGCCCTCGGCTTTCGCCATCTCCGCGACACGCTGCGTCATGGCGTTGCCGGATCCGGCATCGTTCTCGTTCACATTGCACACATATAAAACCGGCTTGGCGGTCAGCAACTGCAACTGATGGAAAAACTTCAGTTCGTCGTCCGTGCCGAGCTTAACGTTGCGCGCCGGTTTACCATCGCGCAACGCAATCAGACACTGCTCCATCACGTGCGCCTGAACGATGGCGTCCTTGTCGCCGCCCTTGGCTTTCTTCTTCATCGGCTCGATGCGTTTTTCGAGGCTTTCCATGTCGGCGATCATCAGCTCCGTCTCGATGACCTCCTTGTCGCGCACGGGGTCGATCCCGCCCTCGACGTGGGTGATGTTCTCGTCCTCGAAGCACCGCAACACGTGGATGATCGCGTCTGTCTCGCGGATGTTGGCGAGAAACTGGTTGCCGAGCCCTTCGCCTTTGCTTGCGCCGCGCACGAGCCCCGCGATATCGACGAACTCGAGCTGCGTCGGCACGATGCTCGCCGACTTGCCGATTTTGGCGATGTCATACAAACGCTGATCCGGCACCGCGACGCGCCCGACGTTCGGCTCGATGGTGCAAAAAGGATAATTCGCCGCCTGCGCCGCGGCGGTCGCCGTCAGCGCGTTGAACAGGGTGGATTTGCCGACGTTGGGCAGGCCGACGATGCCGCAGTTGAACCCCATCAGAGACGCACTCCGCCCGAAGCCTCGACATGCTGCGCCGTCGCCCAGCGGGAGTCATTGCCGCAGAAGAAGGCGACGATGTCGGCGATGTCGTCGGGCTGGCCGAGGCGGCCAAGCGCCGTGCCGCTGACGATATGGCCGACGACGTCCTGGTTCGACGTCATGGCGGAAGCGCCTTCCGTCGCCGTGAGGCCCGGGTGCACCGCGTTGACCGTGATGCCGCGGGGCCCAAGCGTCGCCGCGAAATCGCGCGTGAGGATATCGACCGCGCCCTTGCTCGCGCTGTAAATGGTGAGCATCGGCGCGGCGGTGAAGCGCGTCAGGCCGGTGGAGATATTGACGATGCGCCCGCCTTCTCCCATTCGCTTGACAGCCTCCTGCGTCACGAAAAAGAGCCCTTTGACATTGATGTCGAACACGCTGTCGAACACCTCTTCCGTCGCGTCCTCCAGTCCGCCGGGCGGGAAGATGCCCGCGTTGTTGACGAGAATGTCGATGGATTTGATACCAAGCGCGTCGATATCCGCGAACATTTTTTGGATATTCGCGACCTTGCTCACATCGCCGTGCACGACATGCGCCTTGCCGCCGGCTTTGGCGATGGAGGCGGCGACGTTCTCCGCGCCCGCCTTGTCAGAGGCGTAATTGACAATCACGGTCGCGCCGTCGTTGGCGAGGCGGAGCGCGATGGCCTTGCCGAGCCCCTTGCTCGCGCCGGTCACGAGGGCGGTTTTATTGTGCAGAGGTTTTGTCATCTTCTTTCTCCTTTTTTTCCTGTTTGGGCGGCATCATATCATGCGCGACCTTGCTCATAAAGCCGTCCATATCGGCGCCGGCGAGCCGTTCCGCATGATCGGCGACGGACGCCAGAAGTTTTTCAAGCCATTGCCGGTCCGCCTTGGCGAAATCGCCCAGAACATGGCCCGTCACCCGCTCTTTCCTGTCGGGCCGCCCGACGCCGAGACGCACGCGCCAGTAATTCTGCCCCAAATGCTGATCGATCGAGCGCAGGCCGTTGTGCCCCGCCGCGCCGCCCGCGAATTTGACGCGGATTTTTCCGGCCGCCAGATCCATCTCATCATGAAACACGATGACCCTGTCGGGCGGAATCTTGTAAAACGAAGCCGCTGCCTGCACCGACTGGCCGGAAAGGTTCATGTAGGTTTGCGGTTTCAGAAGGAGGACTTTTTCTCCGCCTATCGTTCCCTGGGAGATCAAGCCTTGAAACTTTTTTTCATCGGCGGAAAGATTATGGCGGCGGATGATTTCATCCACCGCCATGAATCCGATATTGTGCCTGTTGTGTTGATACTCTGCGCCGGGATTTCCCAATCCTACGATAAGCCACATGGCATCAACCACTGACGCGGGTTATTTCTTGCCCTTGGCGGCATCCTTCGCCGGAGCGGCGGCAGCAGCACTAGCAGCACCCGTGGCAGGAGCGGCGGCGCCGACGGCAGGAGCGGCAGCGCCCGCAACCGGAGCAGCGGCGGCAGCGGCGGCAGCGGCAGCAACCTCATCAGCCTCGGACTTGAGGGCCGACGGCGAAACAAGCGTGACGACGGTGAAATCGCCCTGCGTGACCGGCTTGACGCCGGCGGGCAACTTCAGCGCGCTGAGGTGAATGCTGTGGCCGACGTCCAGCCCCGTCAGATCAACGGTGAATTCCTCGGGAATTTCGGTCGCGCGGCAGAAAACCTCGATCTCGTGGCGAACGAGGTTCAAGACGCCGCCCTTGGTGATACCCGGGCTGTCCTTGTGGTTGACGACGCGGACGGGAATACCGACGCGGATGACCGTCTTGTCCGTCACGCGCAGGAAGTCGGCGTGGATCGGGCGGTCGTTGACCGCGTCATGCTGCACGTCGCGCGGCAGAACCTTGTGCTTTTTGCCGTCGATATCAAGCTCGCAGAGGCTGGTGTAGAACGCCTGCACGCTGCTCGCCTTGATCAATTCCTTTTCAAAAAGAGAGACGAGAACCGGCTCCTTGCTGTCGCCATAGACGACGGCGGGAACCTGCCCCGTACGACGGATTGCACGGGCGGCCCCCTTACCGGCCTTCGCACGCGCTACCGCTGTGAGTACTGTGTTTTGTTGTGCCATTTTCTAATTCCTTTTCGTGTTAACGCTCCTCAAAATCCAGCCTCCAGGGGTGCTGACATTTTCGGATGGCACAATAAACGCCAATATGGCAAGAAAATCAAGCAAATTGTGCTATTTATAATTAGACATAATTAAGATTTGACAGAATTAATAATTCTGCTATTGTCATATAGAATAAACACCTGAGGAATGTCCATGAAAAGCGCCAAAAAAGTTTTAGCCCTGTTTTTATCAACAACCGCACTTGCCGCCTGCCATAACGAATCGACCACCCCCCTCCACACTCAACAGGATCATGAGAAAGCCCACGCTGCGCCGACATATTATGTGGATGTAAAGTTAAAACAGTCTCATCTCACCCTCAGCCTTAAACGGTTTATGGCCGATTCCCTCAATGACGTAAATTTTTCCCTGCCCACGGCCTACCCGGAATACAAGACATTGCATGTCGGCGAAGACCTTGTGGATAAATTCCGCATGGCAAGCCTTTTGCTCGACAATTCCGCAGGGAGGACACGTCTTATCGTCGCGGACATTCCGGCAGTCGATCCCCGTGCGGACAAATCATCCTGCAAGGTCGAGTTGCAACTCAAAGAATCCCATTTCTCCCTCAATCCACTGACCCACATCAAGGACTCGTTCAACGCGGTCACTTTCGACTGGGAAATCCCCAAGCCCGTCAATGACGGGCTGAAAACCGGCCATGACTTCATTCAGCACGGCTTCAAGCTCGGCAGTTTCATGAAGCACGGGAGCATCGGCAACTGGCACCTGCGGGTGATAAAAAAATACGGATGCACACCCTGATTTGAGACTTAGCGCCGATTTCCCTCGGTATCGATCACCATGCCGTCGTAAGCCGGGCGGATATGGGGCGGTAGCTCGTCGCAGAGCGTCTTGTAATCCATATGCGTCGTCAGGACGGTCAGGTAGGTCATTTTCGGCTTCAGCCGTTCCGTCCACTTGTAAACCCGTTGCAGGTTGGCGTGGGTCTTGACGGCTTCCTTCTGATAGCCCGCCGCGTCGACAATCCACGTCTCCACGCCTTCGAGCACGGCGAGCGCATCTTCATCGAGATTGACGACGTCCACGCTGTAGGCGCATGTGCCGAAACGGAAGCCCAGCGACGTGCAGACGCCGTGGTCCTGTCCGAAAGTTTCGATGTCTATGTCGCCGACGCGGAATTTTCCGGCATCCGCGATTTCGCGGCGCTTCAGGAACTCGACGTAGATCCCGCCGCTTTTCGGCGTGAAAAGATAGGGCCAGCGGCGCTCCACCTCGTCGAGCGTCTCCTTGTTGCCGTAAAGGTCGATCAGCCTATTGCCGTGATAGGCGATGGCGCGCAGATCGTCCATGCCGTTGACATGGTCCGAATGGTCGTGACTGAGCAGCACGCCGTCCAGCTTTTTCAAGTTCACGCGGTTCAGGTGCGTGCGCAGATCGACCGTCGCGTCGATCAGCAGATCCGTCGTCGCGGACTGCACGAGGATGGACGCGCGGGTGCGGTGATTTTTAGCATCCTTTGGATCGCACACGCCCCAGAAGCCGCCCGCCGACGGCGTTCCCATCGAAGCTCCGCAACCGAGAACCGTGATCTTCATAACGCTGTTCTCTCGATTTTATTGAAGAGACTGAAAAAATTCTCGGTGGTTTTTTCGGCGACGTCCCCGATCGAAACGTTTTTCAGCTGCGCCACCGTCTGCGCCGTCAGCGTGACGTATGACGGCTCGTTGCGCTTGCCTCGATGCGGCACAGGCGCAAGCCACGGCGCGTCGGTTTCGACCAGAATGCGGTCGATCGGCGCGTATTTGACGGCTTCACGAATGTCGTCCGCCTTCTTGAAGGTGATGATGCCGGAAAAGGAAAGATAATAGCCAAGATCGAGGCAGCGCTTCGCGAAATCCGCGCCGCCGCTGAAACAGTGCATCACGCCTTTCGATTTTCCGCCGCCTGCGTCGCGAATGACGCGGATCGTGTCGTCGTCCGCCTCGCGCGTATGCACGATGATCGGCAGGTCCGTTTTCAGGCCCGCCGCGATGTGCGTCGCAAACACCTTTTGCTGGTCGGCGGCAGGAGAATGGTTGTAATGGTAATCCAGCCCCGTCTCACCGATGCCGACGACCTTCGGGTTTTTCGTGTATTCGACGATTTCATCCGCCGTCACGTTCAGTTCCGAAGGTTCCTCCGCATGGTGCGGGTGCGTGCCGACGCTGCAATGGATCAGCGGCGAGACGCTGGCCGCCTTGAGAATGCGGTCGAACTCCGCGATGCGCGTGCAGATGGTCAGGAAATGTCCGACCCCCGCCGATTGCGCGCGGCTGATGATTTCAGCGACGCCTTCTTCGGCGAAATCGTCGTCGTCCAGATGGCAATGGCTGTCGACCAACATGGCTTACGCCGTCTTCGCTTCTTCGGCGTTCTCGTCGACGATGCGCGGGAATGCGCCGGAAGGCGCGGGCAGCGGCGTTCCGGCTTTCAAGCCATGCGCCTCGCCGATGAAACTGAAATTCCGTTCGTGCGCGCCCACGGCCACCTGATCGAGAATTTTCTGCGCCGCATTCGGCGTGAATGGCTGGATGATGATACCGAGGTTGCGGATCGTTTCCGCCAATACATAGAGCACAGTCGCCATGCGCGCGGGGTCGGTCTTTTTCAGCTTCCAAGGCGCCTGCGCGTCGATATAAAGGTTCGCCGCGTTGGCGACGGAGATGAATTCCTCGATCGCGCGGCTGAATTGCAGCTTCTCGAACTGGTCGCGCACTTCCACCAGCATCTGCTGGCCCGCTTTCTGCAGCAATTCCCTGTCGGCATCTTCGAGAATGCCCGGCTGCGGCACCTTGCCCTCGCAGTTCTTGGCAATCATCGAGAGCGTGCGCTGCACGAGATTGCCGAGATTGTTGGCGAGTTCGGCGTTGATGCGGTTCACCATGGCCGTATGGGAAAAGTCCCCGTCATTCCCGAAAGTCACTTCCCGCAGAAGGAAATAGCGCGACGCCTCAACGCCGTATTTCCCGACCATATATTCCGGCGAAATGACATTGCCGATTGATTTGGACATTTTCTGCCCTTCGGCCATCCACCAGCCGTGCGCATAAACGCGTTTCGGCGCCGGTAAACCCGCCGACATCAAAAATGCCGGCCAGTAAATGGCGTGAAAGCGCAAAATATCCTTGCCGACGACATGCACATCGGCGGGCCAAAAATTCTTGAAGCCGTCGCTGTCGGTGTTTGGATAACCGATAGCGCTGATATAATTCGTCAGGGCATCAACCCAAACATACATGACATGCTTCTCATCGCCCGGCACCGGCACGCCCCAGTCGAACGTCGTGCGCGAAATCGAAAGATCGCGCAGTCCGGATTTGACAAAACTGACCACTTCATTCTTCCTGTAGGACGGCTGAATAAAATCCGGATGCTTCTCGTAGAAATCCAGCAATCTGTCTCCCCATGCGGAGAGCTTGAAGAAGTAGCTTTCCTCCTCCATCCATTCGACTGGCGCTCCGGTCGGCGCCGTTTTATTTCCCGCCGCGTCTTTCGTCAGTTCGTCTTCGCTGAAAAAAGCCTCGTCGCGCACCGAATACCAGCCCGCATATTTGCCGAGATAAATGTCACCCGCATCCGCCATTTTTTGCCACAGCGCCTGCGCTGCTTTCTGGTGAAAAGGCTCCGTCGTGCGGATGAACTGATCTTCCGTGATGTCGAGCAGACGGTTCATCTCGCGAAAATTCACCGAAACCTTGTCTGCCAGAGCCTGCGGCGTTATCCCCGCCTTATGCGCGGTTTGATAGACTTTCTGTCCGTGCTCGTCCACGCCCGTCAAAAACTTGACGTCAAAACCGTCCAACCGCTTGAACCGCGCCATGACGTCACAGGCAATCGTCGTGTAGGCATGACCGATGTGCGGCTTGTCGTTGACGTAATAGATCGGCGTCGTAATGTAAAAATGCGGCTTTGTCATGTGCGGGAAAGTCTCCTGTTTTTTGCGCAGAGTTTAACCCCCTCGTGCAAAATCCGCCATGTTTTTAATTTAACATAATGCATTATGTTAAATGGATGCCGGAACATGCCCGGCATGGCGCACTTCTTCATCGTCACTCCTTACCTCCGTGCTGCCGACACGCTCTCCGGTTTGAAAATTGACATTTCCAGACCTTCGCTCGAAATGGGGGCCGCATTCAGCGCATGCGCGCCATTTTAGAGGCTCAGCCCCTGCCAGTCCTGCCTGTGCAACGCAAGAAAAGCGCCGATGACGGCTTGTTTTTTGTCTAGGTTGTAAATATCCGTTTGCCGCACGAGTTCCGAAATTTTCTCCCACGCGCGGAAGAAGTGACCTGCAGGATAAGTCGCGCCGATTTTTTGAAACACAGCCGCGTCGCCCGGCAAAATATCTTCCGGCGGCACGCCCCGTGCGTTGCTGCGCGCCTGCCGCTCGCACCAGCCGGACATGATCTCCGCCGCCGTCGCAAAGCTCTGCTCCGCGCCGAATTTGCCGAGCTTCTCCGCCAGCGCGTGCACCTTGACCATGTCGATATCCGGCATTGTCGAGGCGACCTCAAGAAGCTCGCGGTAAAGCTTCACGCCGTCGTCCTGATAAAACCGCAAGGCCTTGCCGATACTCCCCTGCCCCATGCGGATGAGAATGTTTTTCTCCTCCGTGCCAAGCGTCGGCGCCATTTTATCGAGCAAGGCGCCCAGCGTTGCGTCGGCCAGCGGCGCCATATGGATCATGCGGCAGCGCGAACGGATCGTCGGCAGGAATTTCCCCGGCTGGCTGGTGGTGAGGATCAGCACGGTCTTTTTCGGCGGTTCTTCCAGTATCTTCAAAAGCGCGTTCTGGCTACTCGCATTCAGCGCGTCCGCGCCGTCGACGATCACCACGCGCCAGCCGCCCTCCGCCGCCGTCATGCGCAAGAACGGATGGATGCGGCGCACGGCGTCCACGGAAATGTCGCTTTTCAGCCGCCCGCGCTTTTCATCGTATTCACGCTCGACCGTCACAAGATCGGCATGCCCCCCCGCCGCGACGCGTCGGAAAACGGGATCGTCCGGCGACAGGTAAAGGCTGACGGGAAGCGCGACGTCACCGAACAATCCCGCGCTTTTTTCTTCCGTCCGCGAGAGCAAAAACCGCGCGATACGAAACGCCAGCGTCGCCTTGCCGATGCCCTGCGCGCCCGCAAGCACGATGGCGTGCGGCATGCGCCCGGAAAGATAATCCTGCAACAGCCCGCGCTCGACATCCTCATGACCCGAAAGATCGGGATTGGCGCGCGGCGTTAAATCAACCGGCTCTTCCGGTGCGGTGGAATCCACTTCCTCGATGATGGAATCGATATCGTCTTCTGCGTCGTCGTCAAACAGTCCCGGCATGCCGCATTCCCTTCAGCGCGCTGTTCGCGCGCGCCATGATCTCCCGCATGAGGCGTGCATGGACGGTTTCGACATCCTCCGCGGCATCGATGACAATGCACCTTTCGGGGAACTGCTTCGCGATTTCGAGAAAGCCGTTGCGCAGGCGTTGATGAAACGCCAGCCCCATGCGTTCGTAGCGGTCCTCGGTCACGGCCGTTTCCGCCTGCCTCTTGAGCGAACGTCTGAGCCCGACTTCAGGATCGATATCCAAAATAAAAGTCAGATCCGGCTGAAAATCCCCCGCCGTCATGCGATAGAGGTTTTCGATCACGCCCATCTCCAGCCCCATGCCGTAGCCTTGAAACGCGCGCGTGGAATCAGCGAAGCGATCGGAAATCACCCACTCTCCGCGCTCAAGCGCTGGCCAGATTTTCCGCGCCAGATGCTCGCGCCGCGCAGCGAACAGCAACAACGCCTCGGTCATCGGGTCGAAATCGCCGCTGTCGCGCTGCAGCAAAAGGTCGCGGATGCGCTCGGCCTGTTCCGTTCCCCCCGGCTCGCGCGTCGCGAGGGCGTTCACGCCCGCATCGCCGAGAGCCTGTTGCAAAAGCTTTATTTGCGTGCTTTTTCCGGTTCCCTCGCCGCCTTCGAGCGTGATGAACATCCCCTTGGACACGATCTCAACCTTTGTGCAGCAAATACACAAGGCGCGACGCGACGCGGCCGAAAAGCCCCTCGCGCGCGACGTTCTTGCCCGCGACGAGGTTGATGACCTGCGGCGGCTGGTCGGGTATGGTGACATTCAGATGGCCTATCACGGTTCCCTTTCTGACCGGCGCTTCCAGCGGCCCCTTGTAACTCAGCGACATCTGCACGCCTTTCGTG
This sequence comes from Pseudomonadota bacterium, assembly GCA_021845905.1. Lineage (GTDB taxonomy): Bacteria > Pseudomonadota > Alphaproteobacteria > Micavibrionales > UBA2020 > PALSA-926. The sequence goes on along the minus strand of JAJZVA010000008.1, from coordinate 22,097 downwards.
TGGTCGATCGGCAGCGTCACCGTCACGTCCCTGTCGACGACCAGCGGCACGGTGTCGTCCTTGCCGAGCCAGACTTTCGCCTGCCCGACTTCCTGATCCTTGCTGAGGATTTTCTTGTCTTCGAAATTACGGAAGCCCCACTGCATGAGCCGCTGGCTCTCCGTCACGCGCGAGTTCCATGTCGGAAGGCCGTTCAACACCAAAATCAGGCGGCGGCCGTTGCGGATCGCGGAGCCAATCTCGCCGTATCCCGCGATGTCCGTATGGCCGGTCTTGACGCCGTCCGCGCCCTTGAAGGTGCCGATGAGGGGATTGCGGTTCGTTTGATGGATCTTGTCGTAGGTGAAGCTCTCTATGTTGAAGAACTCGTGATAATATTCAGGGAAGTCGCTGATGATGTGCTCGGTGATCGTCGCAAGGTCGCGCGCCGTCGAATAGTGCCCCGGCAAAGGCAGGCCGGTCGCGTCCATGAAGTGGCTGTGGTCCATGCCAAGTCTTTTTGCGAGCGCGTTTTCACGGTCGACGAAATCCTTCTCCGATCCCGCCAGGTTCTGCGCCAGACACACCATCGCATCGTTGCCGGAATCGACGGTCACGCCCTTGATCAGGTCTTCGACCGAAACCTTGTCGCCGACGCGGATGAACATTTTCGAGCCGCCCATCAGCCAGGCCTTCTTGCTCACGGGGAGCTTGTCGGTCAGCTTCCACTGTCCGCTTTTCAGAGCCTCGAACACGAGATAAAGCCCCATGGTCTTGCTCATCGACGAGGTGGGCATCTCCACGTCGGCGTTCTTGTCGAGCAAAACTGCGCCCGTGTTCACATCGACCAGAAAAGCCTCCTTCGCCACCGTGCCCATGGCCTGCGCGCGGGCCGCGGGAGCCGATACCAGCGCAAAGCCCGCCGCAAACAGGAGAGCGGAAACTCCCCGGATCATTTTTGTTGTCATGACATCCTCTTTCTTCTTTATTATTCCTTGATGACTTTTGCGCCGCCGCCGATGCTGCGGATCACTTTTTCAAGAACGCTGTCCGCTTCGGCCACGGTGGCGATGGGGCCCAGCTTCACCCTGTAAAACTTGCGCCCGCCGACGAAGACAGGCTCGATCGTCGTCCGCGCGATGCGCGAGAGCTTTTTCGTCAGCGCGGCGGCGTTGGCGAAAACCGAGAACGACCCGGCCTGCACGAAAATCCCCGTCGGATGAACGGGCATCTGCGTGACGAGCTGCTGCGGCGCGTTGCCCGCGGCGGGCTGCTGCGGCGCGGGCGCCTCGTAGGGCACGTTTGCGTCGAATTCGCGCCCCGTCGGCACCGTCGTATGCGCGCCGGGGGCGGTCAGGTCTTCGACGGTGATTTCCGGCGTACGCAGGCTCTCCGGCAACGATGCGTTGCCCGCGTAACTGACCTGCGAGGCTGAAACCCCGTCGGCGGACTGCGTCTGCGAAGATGAAACAGCAGGCGCGGGAGCGACGCCCTGCGACGAAGATGCGACAGATTGATACGACTGGCCGGTCTGGTTGGCGATCTGCTGATCGAGATCGGCCACCGTCATGTGCGTCGTGTCTTCGCCGCGCATGGCGTCCTCGGCGAGCATTTCGCTCTCCTTGGTCAGGACTTGCAGGCGTATGCGCGCGGTGCCCTGCCGGATGAAGCCCAGCAACTCGGCGGCGCGCTTGGAAACGTCGAGAATGCGCCCGTGGTCGAAAGGCCCGCGGTCGTTGATCCGCACGACGATCGAGCGTCCGTTTTCAAGGTTGGTGACGCGCGCAAGGCAGGGTAGCTGCAACGTCCGGTGCGCCGCCGTCAGCAGGTTCTGGTTGAATATCTCGCCGTTGGCGGTGCGGTATTCGTTGAAATTCGGCCCATACCAGGAAGCGATGCCGGTTTCGACAAGGTGAAAATCCTGATGCGGATAGTACCAGACGCTCCCGACCTTGTAGGGACTGCCTATTTTGTAGGTGCCGCGCGAAACCTGCTGCCCCGGCCAGTTGATTTCCTTGGCCCAGTGGGTCGCCAGTTGCGTCTCGGCGCACCCCGACAGCAACAGGATGCCCATCAATACCGGAACAACCCCGAAGAACCGCCGCGCGAACTGGTTATAACGTCTCATGCCGCTCAGACTTTCCCTGTCGTTGATGTGATGCGTTCACGCCGAGCATAAACCATATTTTGCCTTATTTCAGCAGTCGTTTTTTCGCTTTGCCGCAAAATCTCACGAGCTCTCTGACGACACGCCTATCTTTTCAGCGCGTCTGCCAGAAGGCCGGCGGCCGTCGCGAAATAGGTTGAACTGTTCCAGTTCAGCAAGATTCTGTAATTTTTCCCGACGATGTACGCCTTATATCCCTTGCCGCCCGGCTGGACAACAGATAAAAGCTCGCCCGGCGCGAAGACCGGCGGAACGCGCACTCCTTGCCGCCGCCAGAATTCAAGCGGTTTTTTAAAATTTATCCCTATCAATTTATTATTAAAGTTCTTTTTTAAAAATACGCGGACACCCCAAGGTTCTTTCGCACGCCAGCCGTTATCCGAAAGATACGCCGCCGTCGAGGCAAAAACGTCCCCCTCGTTGTGCCAGATGTCGCGCTTTCCATCCTTGTCGTAGTCTTGCGCGTATTTCTCGTAACTGCTGGGCATGAACTGGCATTGCCCCATCGCCCCCGCCCACGAGCCTTTCATTTGCCCCAAACTGATATCGCCATGATTGACAATCCGCAAGGCATCCAGCAACTCCATGCGGAAAAACCGGCGCCGGTCGCCTTCATAAGCAAGCGTCGCAAGGGAGCGTATCGTATTGAATCCGCCGCTGTATCTGCCGTAGCTGGTTTCGATCCCCCAGAGCGCGAGGATATACTGCGGCGGCACGCCGTAAGACCGGCTTATCTTTCTCAGTAAATAATTGTATTTCAGATACTTGCGATTACCTTCTCGCACACGAAATGAGGATACGATGCGGTTTTTATATTGCTGGAAGCTGATCGTGCCGCCCTCGGGCTGCTGGTGGTCAAGGCGCATGACCCTGTCGTCGGGACGGAGCGTATCCGGCAAAGCGCGCGCGACCAGCGCAGAAGATATCCCCTGTTGCACAGCCTCTGCCCTTAAAGAACCAAGCCAGCCGTCAAAATTCTCCGCCCGCGCGCAGACCGAACAGGCAAAAAGGGCAGCGATAAAAGCCAGACCGGAAACAAGGTTTATCCGACTCATGAAGTTCATCTCTCAAACACCGTCGCTCCCCGCGTGGGCCTTCAAGGCCTCTTCGACGTATTTCGCGGCCTGCGCGGCGGCTTTTTCGGCTCTTTCTTTGGTTTCTTTGGCATCGCGCGCGGTTTTTTCGACCCATGCTTCCCATTTGGCGCGATCCGACGCTTTTGCCTTGGCGAGATCGGCCAGCGCCTTGTCCGCCCGCTCCTGCGCCTCTTTGGCTTCCTGCGCCGTCTTGGCGGCCCATGCTTTCCATTTGTTGGCCTCGGCCAGAGATTCGCTGCCGGCAGGGGTTTTTCCAGGCGGCGCTTTCCGGCTTGCGGCCTCGACCGCGCTGTCCGCGCTTCTTGCGCCCGCCTGTTGTTGCGCGATCCACAAATCATGCTCGTTGCGTTTGTGCGGATCGGAAAGAATCTGGTAGGATATGTTTATTTCCTGCATGACGCGCATCGCTTCAAGACTGTCCCCCGCCTTGTCGGGATGATATTTGCGCGCGAGCGCCTTGTAGGCCGCGGCAATGACTTCCTCCGGCGCGTCCTGCGTCACTTTTAAAATATCGTAATGGGTTTTATCCGCCATCCTCAGGCGACCTGCGATTGCAGGAATTCCTGCGCGTGGAGCGCGTCGAGAACCCTGTCCAGCTGGCGGCGGGAGGCCGCGGGCATCTCCGTGAACAGGGCGACCGCGAGACCGCTTTGCGCAACGCGGAAAATGACGGCTTCCAGCTCAGCCCAGACCGTCTCGTGCGGCAGGGAGAATTCGACCAGCATGCGGACCCTGCCGCCGGCATAAAAACCGGCTTCCCGCGCCGCCCCGAAAGCGATGCCGCTCATGTTCCAGTCATGCACCGGATACGCCTTGTTGCCGATGACGACACGCCCGCCGTTGCCGCCATGGCGTATATGCTTGCGTCTTGAGCCTTGACCGTAAGACCCGGATTGAAAACCGAAAAACGACAATACATTACCTAACATGAAAAACTCTCCATTCGCGTTTACGAGGAAGATATCACATAAATCTGCCGCGGTGAACGCCTTAATGAAAAATCCCTAGCCGCTCTCCGCGCTGTAACGGGCAAGCCTGCCGGTGCGCACGACCATGCGGTAAGTGTGCATGAAAAACAACGATGCCAGCAACATATAGACAATGGCAAGCCCGAACGCCCAAACCAGCAGCGACGGCGCGGCCGCATGTCCGTGGGCGATGGCGCGGATGCCCTCGAATACATAAGACGGAGGCAGGATGTGCGCCACCCCCTGCATCCAGCGCGGCAAAACCGAGAGCGGATAAAAAACACCCGCGAACGGCGAAAGAACCGCGGGCATCGGCCAGATCAGCCACTCCGCCGCCGGGCCGAAGCGCAACATGATGCCGGTGGCGAAAACACCGAGCGCAATGCCGCACATGAAAAGAACCAGCAGGAACGGAAACGCCATGAGTCCGTATGCGAAAACCGACAGGCCGAAAACCAGCGTCGCGAGGCCGAGCATGATGACAAGCCCGATGACGCTGGTGGCGACGCTGCTCAGCACCAGTCCGCAGACATATTCCCCAATGGTGATCGGCGACGCGAAAACGTTGAGGAAGTTCCGCGCCCAGCAATCCTCCATGAAGGCCATCGCGACCCCCATCATCACGCGGTTCATGAACCCCCACAGCAGGACGGCGCCGAGGATCGCGGGAACGAAATTATACGCATGCCCCATCACGCCGTTGAGATAGCGGGTCATGAATCCCCAAAGAACGATATCCACCACCACCCAGACGAAGATCGTCAGAAACCGCGGCAGGTTGCCGCGCATCAGATAAAACTGGCGCAGAAAAACGGCGGATATGCGGCGCGGGTTCATCTCACGCCTCCCCCAAAGTCAACGGCTCGCGGGCGACGGCGACGAACAGGTCGTCCAGCGACGCCTTGCCATGCCGGGCGGGCAGCGCGCGCGGATCGCCCTCCAGCAATATTTTTCCGCGCGACATGAAAAGCACCCTGTCGCACACGACCTCCACTTCATGCATGTTGTGCGACGTCCACAGCACGCCGCTTTCGTTTTCAGCCGCGAAAGCGCGGATCTTGTCGCGGATATCCCGCGCGGCCGAAGGATCGAGCGAGGCGGTCGGCTCGTCCAGCAGCAAAAGCCGCGGGCTGTTCAACATCGCCTTGGCCAAATTGACGCGCATCTGCTCGCCCGACGAGAGCGCACCGCATTTCTGCCGCCGGAACGGCGCGAGATCGAACGTGGTGATCACGCTTTCAATCCGTTGCGACAGGTCTTGCACGTCATACATCAGCCCGAAGACGCGGAGGTTTTCCATCACGGTCATGTTGCCGGGCAGCGCCGCGTAAACGGCGGCGAAATTGGTGCGCGCCAGCGCCTGGCTCCGCGCCGCCGAGATATCTATCCCGTCGATGGCGATTTTTCCGCCATCCGCGGACAGCACGCCGAGGATCATGCTGATCGTGGTGGTTTTCCCCGCGCCGTTGGGGCCCAGCAAACCGACCACCTCGTGCGGCGCGACCTGAAACGACACGCCGTCGACGGCCGCCTTTCCGCTATAGCTTTTACAAAGGCCTGAAACCGAAAGAACCATGGGAATCGCACGCTTCCAAAAATGACATTTTGCGCGACAAGTCTATCGAAACCGCGCGCGAAGTCAAATGCCCGGAGACCGCGCCGCGCCCGGCGCTGCGGCAGGAACATTCTGCGCGGCGACCGCTTGAGATATCCGGCTTTTTCCGCCGCCGGCGGCGCGAAAAATATCCTCAAGAACGCCCGCGGGAATGAAGGATGATTTCCGCTGCTTGTCCGCTGTGCCCGCATCACTCCTCGCACCGCTCCATTCGTGGCCAGGTTGCTCGGCATGCGCAAGCCCCTTGCTGTCGATGCGCAGGCAGAATTCATCCAGCGGAATCAGCGCATCTCGCTTCCATCCCCACCATGCTTTTTTCTTTTCTCTTAAAGAATTCGTCATCCTGATCAAGTCAATAAAACCGTTCTCCCCCATATAGGCGGACTTGAGCGCGGCGGAGTAATAGCTTTCAAAAAATCCGCGCCGTGAACGCGCGAACCCCCAAAGCTGGTTTTCCACGCCAAGGTAATCTCAAGAAGCGCTCCCGATCATCAAGCCATGTTTGTCCAGCATGGCCTGCACTTCTTGTGACCCGATATCCAGATGCGCGTGATCCAGATCGGCAAAAAAGGACTGGTCGAAATCGCCCTGCAGGGAAATCAGGATCTTCGCCGTATCGACCTGAAGCCAGATTTTGCTTTTGTAGCTGGCGCGCCAGTGTTCATTGGTTTCGCTCTCATTATAGAGCTTTTCGCTCTCATAGGCGGGGATTTCGCGCAAGTCCCTGACATGCACGTTCTGCACATCGGCTTCCACGATGCACTGAAGATATTTCATCTGTTTTTCCGTCAGCCGCTTCGAATCCACCCAAAAACGGATTTCCGCGTCAGGATACCGCCTGCCCGCTTCGCGGACATTCTCAATGTACTCTTCCGGCAACGGTTTGCGTATCGAGCCGTCCGCAGGGTCGGGCTTCGCCGGACAATCGAGATTCAGCCATAAAAAGTTCACAGCCTGGGATTTTTGCGCGCTCTGCTGTTTCATTGGCGATTACACATCATCTTGAAGTGGATAACATCGTTATGTTTATACGCTTTTTATATTAATATGTCAATAAAATATTTTCATAAATATGTTGACAACAAGGGTGTTTACTGTTATATTTTTTACATATTAATTTAAGTGAGGCGTAAACAATCATGCTAAAACAGATATTTAATCTTAAAAACACCCCGCCCCAAATATCAAAAGACCTGGAATCTTTCCACAAAGACGTCATGCATGAAGTAGACGGGCTTGAAGGAAAAGAAGTCATCATCCCCAATCAAGGCATGATGTCCAACGTGATCATCATCGGCGACTATGTTTTCAAAGGGCCGACAAATGCCGGCACTGTCGTTTATTACGATCAGGACTTTCAAGTTCTGCAACACATCGCCGGAAAAGGGCTACCCTCGCCCGAAGTGACCCATATTGGTGAAAAATCCATGTTTTTCGGCATGAAACGCATCAAAGGCGTTCCGCTTTACAGCCTGCCCGCACTGAAGCCTGAAGAAGAACAGGATCTGGCGAAAAGCATCGCCGACTTCGTCGTCCGGCTTGCGCGGGCCGTTCCGCCCCGCAACGGGCAGTACCTGCAAAACCCCGATATCAACGGCGGCAACATCCTGATCAACCCTGAAACAAAAAGGCTCGAAGGCATCATCGATTTCGGCGACGCTTACTACGGCCCGCTGTCAAAACTGGGGAGCGCCATCGGCATGGGCATACACGATGACAAGAAAACGCACACGGGCATAAACGTTCTCGTCCGTCAGGAGATCGACCGGCTCCTGCGGACGTCGCAAACGCTCACGCCGCAACGTTTCTCTTCCGCTGGCCGATCAGTTCCCTGAACCAGTGAAAGCTGTCCTTGGGCGTGCGCCTGCAACCCTTTTTATAATCGACATGCACCAGCCCGAAGCGCGGACCGTAGCCTTCCGCCCATTCGAAATTATCAAGTAGCGACCAGGCGAAATATCCGTCCAGCGGCACGCCGTCCGCGCGGGCGCGGAAGGCTTCCTTTAAATAAGCGTCGTAATAATCGATGCGTCTTTGGTCGTGGACTTTTCCGTCGGCGCCCGGCGCGTCATTGAACGCGCCGCCGCCCTCGGTGATGATGATGCGCTTCGGGTTGTAGCGTTCTTTCAAATCGGTCAGCGCGTCGTAAATCCCCCGCGGCACGATCGGCCAGCCGAGATCGGTCGTGCCGATCGGGTCGATTTTTCCGGCGTTGTGCGCGTACGCCATCCGCGCGGGAATCTCTTCGTCCACGGGTATCGCGTAATCCGGACAATAATGGTTGATGCCCAGAAAATCGCCCGGCGCGCGGCACGTCTCAAGATCGCCTTCGCGCACATAAGGCGCGATATGATCGTGGATATTGGCTGGGTATGCGCCCCTGAAGGCCGGGCCGAAAAAGCCGTCGGACCAGACCGACATCATCAGCCGGGCCGCCGCGACATTTTTCGGATCGTCATCCACGGGATAAATCGGGAAGTGCGTGTAGCTGGACGCGACCTGTGCCGCGCCGAACGCCGCCTTGATCTGCCTGTAACTTTTTCCGTGCACCATGTTGAGATGGTGCATGGCCGCATACATGGCGGCCGCGCTTCTAAGGCCCGGCGCGTGATCGCCGCTATAATGCCCGACATAGGACACGACCGAAGGCTCGTTCAGAATAATGAAATTGGGAATATCGGCGCCAAGGTGTTTCAGCACCGCATCAACATATTCCCCGAAAGCGCCGACAACCGCGCGGTTCGTCCAGCCGCCTTTCGCCTGCAAAGCCGACGGCAAATCCCAATGGTAGAGCGTGACGTAAGGCGCGATGTCTTTTTCGCGCAACGCGCCGAGCAGACGCTTGTAAAAATCCACGCCTTTCAGGTTGACCGCGCCCGTGCCATCCGGCAAAAGCCTGGGCCAGCTCAGCGAAAAACGGTAAGCCTTCACGCCCAGCTCGGCCAGCAACGCGACGTCTTCGCCAAAGCGGTGATAATGGTCGCACGCCACGTCGCCCGTATCGCCGTTTTTCACCCTGCCCGGCTGGCGCACGAAGTCGTCCCATATGCTGGCTTTCTTTCCGTCCTCGAAGGCCGCGCCCTCGATCTGATAGGAGGACGTCGCCGTTCCCCAGACGAAACCGTCCGGAAGCCCGCGCGCCATCGATTTCACTTCGTCCGTTGCCATGATATCCTCCGTCGCCGCAACACTGTCTTGAGATTAAAGGCAGAATACCTTAAAAAGGCAGGCGACGTAAGGTTAAAATCGAACAGGACACACATGCCCGCGCAATTCGGCCTGCTCAAGACAAAACGCTTCCTGCCCCTGTTCCTGACGCAGTTTCTGGGCGCACTGAACGACAACGTCTTCAAAAACGCGCTCGTCATGCTCATCACCTACCGCGCCGCCGCGACATCCGGCATCGATCCGCGCCAGCTGGTCGTGATCGCCTCGGCGATTTTCATCCTGCCGTTCTTTCTGTTTTCGGCGACGGCGGGGCAACTCGCGGACAAGTACGACAAGGCGCGGCTCATCCGCGTCATCAAAACCGTCGAAATCGTTCTGATGCTTATGGCCTCCGCGGGATTCCTGCTGCAAAACGACGCCATGCTTCTCGGCGTTCTTTTTCTCGGCGGCACGCATTCGGCTTTTTTCGGACCGCTCAAATACAGCATCCTGCCGGAACATCTCGAGGAGAACGAACTGGTTGGCGGCAACGCGCTCGTCGAGGCGGGAACGTTTCTCGCCATACTGCTCGGCACAATCATCGGCGGGATTTTCATTTTGAAAACCGGCGGCGGCCTCGTCATCTCGCTCGTCATTCTCGCCGTCGCCGTGACGGGATGGATGGCCAGCCGAAAAATCCCCCCTGCTCCGGCAGGCGCGCCGCGCCTCGAAATCAGCGCAAATTTCATCGCCGAGACATGGCGCATCATCCGCTACGCACAAGGCAACAGATCGGTTTTCATCCCCATCATCGGCATTTCCTGGTTTTGGCTGCTGGGCTTCGCGTTTCTGGCGCAGTTTCCCGTCTACGGCAAGGATGTCATCGGCGGAGACGCGAGCATCGTGACTTTATTTTTAACCGTCTTCTCCGTCGGCATCGCGCTCGGCTCCCTCATCTGCAACAAGCTGCTCAAGGGCCGCATCAGCGCCGCCTACGTGCCCATGGGCGCGTTTGGCATGACGGCTTCCATCATCGCGCTGTGGATCGCCAGTCCGACTGCGGCGGCGCATGTGCAGCTTGTCACCGCCGGACAATTTCTTTCCGCCTTTGCCGGATGGCCTGTTTTGACCAGCCTGCTCGCCATCGCCATGTTCGGCGGCATTTATATCGTGCCGCTTTACACACTCATGCAGACGCGTTGCGCGGAAAGCCACCGTTCGCGCGTCATCGCCGCGAACAATATCCTGAACGCCCTCTTCATGGCAGGCGGCGCACTTGCGACAATGGCATTGACCAGACTCCATATGCAGGTCACGGAAATATTTTTGCTTCTCGGCGTCTGCAATATTCCGGTCGGCATTTTGATGCGGCGGGTCGCAAGTGTGGAAAATAATATATAAAAAACAAATAGCTACATAAAAACAAACCGGAATGCGCCAGTCCCGGGAAATGAGTTTTATTTTTACGGAATTAATACTTGACAGAACGCCGGATTATGTAGTTTTATGCAATCTACTGATATTTGAGTTTATGTTAATAATTTCACGGAAACCCCGTCACGGAGAGAGACATGATCGAACAAGAAAAACAGCCCGAACAGGTTCAACCCGAAAACAACACTGCCCCAGGCGCAAATGACAACAACTCTGCAACGCCGGAAACGCCAAGCGTCACGCCCGCCGTTACGCCTTCTGCGGATCCCGCAACGACTGAACCTGCGGCGACTGAAGCCCTCGCGGCTGAACCGGCAACTGTGGAAACCCTCGTTACGGAACAGGCAGCCGCACCACCTGCCAAAAAAGGCTTTCTCAAAAAGGCTTTTAACTTCGCCGCCAAGATGGGCGCAGGCGCGCTCGTCAGCTACGTTATTCAAACCGGCATCGTTTTGGGCGCGGGTCTTGCCAGCGCGCCCGTCTGGGCGACAATGCTGATCTCCGGCGTTTCCGTCGGCGCCGGCTCGACGCTGGTGCACGACGCCTTCGCCCGCCGCGACCTGCGCAAGCAAGGCGGCACGCTCACCCCATACTTCAGCAAGGCGCACGGCAAGGAACTTGTCTCCAAAGAAAACCGGAAGGTTTTCGGCATCAGCACGTTTGCCGCGCTTCTCGGCTCCGTGCTTTATCTCGGGTTCCATGACGGCTTCTTCCAAAATCTCTTCAGCAAGCCGGTCGCGCCCGCGCCCGTTGCCGTCACACCAGTGCCCGTTGTCGCCGCACCGCCTGTGCATGTCGTTCCACACCCCGTCGTTCACCCGGCGCCGGTTGCGTTGCACCACGTCGCGCCGGTCGTCACGCCCGTGCACTGCGAGTCGCCACTCCAGCAGTTCGCCGATCTGATCAAAGGCCACCATGTCTCGGCCGCTGTGCAGGACGCGATCCACCGCTCGGCCTCGACCAATGCGCACGTCCACGCACAAGGCGTCAAAGACCTTGGCTTTTATGCGCAAAACGGCCTCGGCGGCGTGCCGAAAGACACGAACGTCGCGCTCCAGCTGTTCAACCAGTCGGCGCACGAAGGCAACAAGCAGGCCATGCGCGGCATGCTCTACCTGCAACACTATGGCTTTGATGGCATCACCGCCAACAAGACGGCATCCCTCGCCGCCATGAAGAGCATTCACCACAATGCGCTGGCAGCCAAGTTCGTCAAGGCATGGAGCGTCGCGGGCAAGCATGTCCCCGCCGCGAAGTTCAATGCCGACGCGATATTGAAGGGCGTAAAATTCGCCTGCGGCAAGTGAAAACCGGTCGTATCGTCACAAAAAAAAGAAGGCCGGAAAATATTCCGGCCTTCTTTTTTTCAGCCAGCGGCGGATGAAAAACGACAGCACACGCTTGGATTCACGCTCACGAAAAAGCAGGACTAACAGGAAAAGTCAGATTTCACGACACTCGCGCAAGCTTCTGTTCATATCTTATTTTGTCCGGTCAAGGCGCTGCTCCTTTTTGAGCCAGAGGTACTTTAGACGCCAGTATTTTGAGCCATTAGACATAACTTCAAGGTAGCTTACGCGGCCTTTTTTCGGCCTTGGTGTTATTACATTTTGTGGTCGTGAGCGTCATCTTGCCCCCATTCTTGGGGGCAAGGCCCCCGTTTCTTGCCCCCAAAGTTGGCGGCTGTGGTTGAATACAGGTAGTCTAACATGAAGACAGACGAACTTTAAGTCTTTGTTTTTCAAGGACTTATTGAACGTCTATGAACGCTGATGAACTGTAATGATAGGGTAAATGGGGCACTGATGGGGTAAATGGGGCACTGATGGGGTTCACACAGAGCCGGAAAGTGATTGATTAATAATATCAATTTCCGATGTGAACTATGTCGATGCCCCCAATTATGCCCCCAGAAAAAACCGCTATGTAAATCCAAGGACTTACAGGAGATTTTTAGGATTTTTGATTATAGCGTCTAATGCCCAATCAGTCGCCATTATCTGGTGCAAGTGGCCATAGTAATAATTCCAGTTATTTTCCTCCCTTGGGAGAGCAAATGCAATCCGCGATTTTTGATACGGACTCGACTTCTAATCCCTTTAACCGATATTCTGCCTGACTCAACGCGATAGAAAGGCTTAATCATGTCTCTTAAACGGGTTAGAAAGGAAATAATCCGCTTTCTTCAAGAACCCCCTTCAGATGGAAGAGTTCTTGCAATTAAAGGTCAGTGGGGCACAGGCAAGACTTTTTTCTGGCAGCAGACCTAGAGTGAGGTAAACCCGCGTTCCTCCAGTTCTCCAGATTATTTTTTACGTTCACAAGATTAATATTATCTGGATTGCCGCTACATTGAGCTACGGTTTGATTAAGATTTTGCAGACTATTTCGCAGAGGGTTAAGGCAAGACATTGCCGAGCTGTCTGAGATACCTCCAGTTGACGTCGCCCAGCTCCAAAGAGAGGTCTCATGACTTACCCAGTTACATACTTCTTTTTTAGTCATGAAACTGAGAGAGCCGCCTTGTTCATCTGGGAACATCACTTCTAAAACTGGATCAGCGGGCTTGCTTGCCTCTGCATTTGCATCAGACATGTGCGTTCCTTCCTTATTAAGATTTTCGGGCACCAATATGGCAGAAAAAGAGCATTTCTCATAGTGTTAAGCTGCTTTTTTATTGAAATTGATGCTTGTATAGGTGACAATGCAGACGGTTTGTCCTTGTGGCAAGCTGGGGCTGATTACCCCATACGTGGCGGCCACCAGCATCTGGCCGTAACCAACGATGCTGTTTCTCGACTATGTCGGGGAGCAGCGGAATACAATAGCGCCTAGCGTAAATACGCTGGCCGTCCACGTACGGTAATCACTCCCCGGCACCCGTGAAAAGGTGCCGTTTTTTTATTGTCTAAACGTCCTGATGTCGAGGAGTGATACATAATGGGCACCACGCGCTTCAATTTTTCTCAGTGTCTCCAGCAGCTCTGGCGGGGTGATGTCAGCGATAGGCCGGGAGCCGAGGTGGGGGAAAACGTCATTCTTGAGATAACCCATGATTTTCTCGCCGGTTCTGGGTGTCCAGCGTAAAAGCTGTTTCTCGTGCCATTCCCGCGCCACGGCTTCAAGGGTATTGGCGGCATTTATGACGGCTTGGCGTTTTCGCTCTTTTTTGGCTTGGGAGGGGCTAATCCCCGAATCCAGCAGTTTTCGGGCGGTGGTGGCCTTTTCACGGGCATCTGCTAGCCCCACCAGCGGATATACGCCGAAGGCAAGGCGCTGCTCTTTTTTCAGCCAGCGGTACTTTAGACGCCAGTATTTTGAACCATTAGGCATAATTTCAAGGTAAAGGCCGCCAGAATCGCTCAGCTTGTAGGGCTTGTCTTTCGGCTTGGCGTTCTTGCATTTGAGTTCTGTGAGAGCCATGTGGGGGCATCTCCTTTTCAAGCTGGGGGCATATGCCCCGATTTATGCCCCCAAATTTTGCGACTGTGGGCGAACGAGAAAAGGCTAGCGCAAACACGAATGAATTAAAAGTCCTTATTTTATAAGGCTTTTTGTGAACATTAGCGAACGTCGGTGAATGTCAGTGAAAGGGTAAATGGGGCGACTGATGGGGTTCGAACCCACGACATCCTGGACCACAACCAGGCGCTCTACCGCTGAGCTACAGCCGCCATAAATGGCACGCGAACGTGCAAGGTAATGCCTATAGCGCGATTATCTGCAAAACGTCAAGAGCATAACATAGAAGCGCTCAGGCCAGCATAAAAATTAGGCATATGTCTGATTTTTAATCATGTAGTGCAGCTTGCAAAAACATTAAATTATTATATTTCAGTAACTTAGTCTGGTTGCAAAGCTGGCATGCCTTGTGCAATCAAATGGCGTCTTTAAGGATCATAGCGCATGAAAAAAATCGAGGCCATTATAAAGCCTTTCAAGCTCGACGAGGTGAAGGAAGCCCTGACCGCTGTCGGCGTCACCGGCATGACGGTAACAGAAGTGCGCGGCTTCGGGCGGCAAAAGGGCCATACCGAGCTTTATCGCGGCGCTGAATACAAGGTTGATTTTCTGCCCAAGGTCAAGGTCGAGATCGCCGTGGAAGACGGGCAGGCGGACGATGTTGTGGAGGCGATCCAGAATGCCGCGCGGACGGGACGCATCGGCGATGGAAAAATTTTCGTAAGCGCAATCGAGAACGTGATCCGCGTGCGTACCGGCGAGCGCGGCAAGGAAGCGATATAAAATTCAACAAGGCGACAGCAAACAGAAAAGGAGAATATAGTCGTGGCGAAGAAAGAGAAAAACGTGAAGGCGAAGGCACCGGCGCAAAGTGTCGCGGCTTTTCTGAAGGAACTGAAGGCGAATAACATACAATATGTATCTTTCCGCTTCAGCGACATTCGCGGCAAGTTGCAGCATACGGCGCAGCATATTTCAACGATCGATGAAAGCCTGCTCAGCGACGGAGTCATGTTCGACGGTTCGTCGATCGCGGGCTGGAAAGACATCAACGAGTCCGACATGATCCTCATGCCAGATCTTGCCACCGCGCAAATCGATCCTTTCACGGCGCAGCCGACGATGAACGTTTTCTGCGATATCTACGAGCCTTCGACCGGCGCGCCGTATAATCGCGATCCGCGCTCGATCGCCAAGGCGGCGGAAGCGTATCTCAAATCCAGCGGCGTCGCCGACAAGGCGTTCTTCGGCCCCGAGGCCGAGTTCTTCATTTTCGACGACGTGCGTGTCGATGTGAAGATGAACAAGGTTGCCTACGAGATCGACAGCCGCGAAGGTCCTTATAATTCCGGAACGACATACGAAGAAGGCAACCTCGGCCACCGTCCGGCGGTCAAGGGCGGCTATTTCCCGGTGCAGCCGGTGGACAGCTCCAACGATATCCGCGCGGAAATGCTGACCGTTCTCGCCGGCATGGGCGTCGAAGTCGAAAAGCATCATCACGAAGTCGCGCCGTCGCAGGTCGAGCTGGGGATCAAGTTTTCGACGCTCGTCAACAGCGCCGACAACCTGCAACTCTACAAATACGTCGTGCACAACGTCGCGCACGCCTACGGCAAGACGGCGACTTTCATGCCGAAGCCGGTTTTCGGCGACAACGGCTCGGGCATGCATGTTCACCAGTCGTTGTGGAAAGGCGCGAAGCCCTTGTTCGCTGGCGCGGGCTATGCCGATCTTTCAGATGACTGCCTTTATTACATTGGCGGCATCATCAAGCACGCCAAGGCGCTGAACGCCATCACCAACCCAACCACGAACAGCTACAAGCGTCTTGTTCCGGGATACGAGGCGCCGGTGTTGCTGGCTTATTCGGCGCGCAACAGGTCGGCGTCGTGCCGCATTCCTTTCGCGGCAAACCCCAAGGGCAAGCGCGTGGAAGTGCGTTTCCCGGACCCTGCCGCCAACAGCTATCTTGCTTTCGCGGCAATGCTGATGGCGGGGCTGGACGGCATCCGCAACAAAATCCACCCCGGTCAGGCGATGGACAAAAACCTCTATGAACTGCCGCCCAAGGAACTGGCGAAGGTTCCGACGGTTTGCGGCAGTTTGCGCGAGGCGCTGGAGGCGCTTCGCGACGACCACGCCTTCCTGCTCAAAGGCGACGTCTTCACGAAGGACTTCGTCGAGAGCTATATCGAACTGCGCTATGCGGAGGTGATGGCTTACGAGACCATGCCGCACCCGATAGAGTTCTCGATGTATTACTCCGTCTAAAAAGCGTCGAAGCTTTGTACGAAAACCGGACGGGAGGGTCAGCCTCCCGTCCGGTTTTTTAGGTCAGTGAATGCTTTTGACGATGAGGTTAAAGGCGCGCGTGTTGCAGGCCCAGGTATAGAAATTGTTGTTTGCCGTGGGAGTCAGCAAAAAGGCGAACACATACCAGCTTTTGCTGCCAAGGACGAGGATATGCGCCTCCTGATCTTGAGTCGCAGCGTTTTTTGTCGACATTTCGTAGACTTCATAGCGTGAAAATAGAAAGCGCGGCGCCGCAGGCTCTTTTTCGGAAGAAATAAGCTTCACGAACTTCAGGCCGAGAAAATCGTTGAAATATTTCTTTATCGCGGCGGATTCTTTTATGAGCGATGTTTCGGAGTCTCTTCTGATGACCACGAAGCGGATCATGCCGTTGATTTGTTTTTTCTTCCTGCGCCCATCGTTTTCGTTGAAAAGCTGCATGGACATCGTGTTGTTGCCGCTGGTATCGAGATCGTTGGGCGTCCATGAAGCGGGATAGGAGAATGTAATGACGTTGGCGAAGCTGAAGAGTTTTTGCTTTTCAATCGGGCTGTTTGTCACCAAAATGAATTTAAAGCTGTCCAGGGCCGTTTTCGCCAGGAATTCGAGCGGTCCGGTGAGATATAGCGGATTGCGGAATTCGACGAGCACGAGGTTGTCGCCGTTGATCGCCGCCAGCGCGTGCGTGTAGGAAATGTTTCCGTTGAGTGTCGTGATGCAGTTGGCTTCCGCCCTTTTGTCGTTGATGACGATCATCTTGCCTTGCGGCGTGCAGCTGTTGCTGTAGATATAGTTCTTGAGCCAGTTTCCCGCCGTGATTTCACGGTCGAGCTGGATGGATTTGACGATGACGACGGCGGTCATCGTGTTGATGACGGGGCTTCGGTAGCGGGCGACCTCGCTGATGATTTCGCGTCCCAGCCCGCCGACCGCCGCGGACTGGATGGTGGCTTGCGGTTTCCAGTCCTTCGGGAGCATGATGCTGTATTCAAGCTCCGGATTGTTGAACGGCGTCTTGCTGAAAACGCGGGCGACGGCTTGAAAGCTTTTCTCGTTTTGTATGGGATATATTTGCGCAAGGGATGGCGCGACGGGGGCCTTCTTGGCGAAAAACCGGCTGAGCCAGCCCGCGCTGGCCGTGGCCGGTGACGCAAGGCTCGCCGCGATAAAGAGCGCGCAGGCAACCGCAAGATATTTCTTGAATGTCATGTCGGTCCTCATTTGCGTATGACGGGGATGGGGGTCCGGTTTTCGCCGATGGCGACGTAAGTGAAATTGCCTTCAGTGACCTTGCGGGCGGTTTCATCCTGCCTGCCGCGCGCCCAGCTTTCGATATGGACGGTGATCGAGGTGCGCCCGATGCGCAGGGTTTTGCAATAGCAACTGACCTCATCGCCGATAAAAACCGGCTTTTCAAAGGTCATGGCTTCTATGCCCACGGTGGCGACGCGGGATTTGGCGGTCTGTGTGGCGATGACGCTGCCGGCAAGATCCATCTGCGAGAGCAGCCAGCCGCCGAAAATGTCGCCATTGGCGTTCGCATCGGCCGGCATGGCGATGGTGCGGAGGGCGGGGCTGCTGTCATAGTCCGGTTTTTCGTACGACATGCCAGTACTATATCCACAGAATTCATTTCTCGGCAAGACCGCGCTTAGGATGTTGCCTTTGCACTATGAAATAAGTAATCTACCTTTTTATGAAGGACAACTTGAAGAAGAGTAGTGGTTATTCGGCGTCTGATATTGAAGTTCTGGAGGGGCTGGAACCCGTCCGGAAGCGCCCGGGCATGTATATCGGCGGCACGGACGAGGCCGCCATGCACCACCTTGTCAGCGAGATTCTCGATAATGCGATGGATGAAGCCGTCGCGGGCTATGCCTCGCGCATTGAAATCAGCCTGGATACCGGCAATCGTATCCATATTAGCGATAATGGCCGCGGCATTCCGGTGGATAAACACCCCAAGTTTCCGGATAAATCGGCGCTTGAAGTCATTTTCACGACGCTCCACTCGGGCGGCAAGTTCAGTGGCAAGGTTTATAACACCTCCGGCGGCCTGCATGGCGTCGGCTCGTCGGTGGTAAATGCCCTTTCGAGCGAGATGACCGTGCAGGTGGCGCGAGACGGATCCCTTTATGAGCAAAAGTACAGCCGCGGCCATGTGCAGTCCAAACTGAAAAAGACAGGCGCGGCAAAAAATACGGGTACATCAATCAGTTTCGTGCCAGATCTTGAGATTTTTGGTGAGAAAGCGGAGTTCAGCCCCAAGACCATCTACAAGCTGGCCCGTTCCAAGGCCTATCTTTACAAGGGCGTCGAGCTCGCATGGCATTGCGCACCCGCTTTGCTGAAGGATGTCGATGGCGTTCCAGAGAACGATATTATAAAATTTCCCAATGGAATATTGGATTATCTTTATTCATTACTTGAGGGAAAAACCTCGCTGACGCCGAAGCCTTTTTATGGCGCTGTCGAGTTTCCGGACGGCCTCGGCCGTTGCGAATTCGCCATCGGCTGGACGGAAGAGGAAAACAACGGCTTCCTCAGTTCTTATTGCAACACCGTCCCGACGCCGGAAGGCGGCACGCACGTGCAGGGGTTGCGCGCGGCGCTCTCGAAGGCGCTCAAAAGTTACGGCGACCTGATCAACAACAAGAAAACCGGTATCCTGACGCCGGACGATATTTTCGGCTCGGCAACAATATTATTATCCATATTCCTGCGCGATCCGCAGTTTCAGGGCCAGACCAAGGAAAAACTGACCTCCGCCAATGCAACGCGGCTGATCGAGAACGCGGTCAAAAGCAACTTCGAGCACTGGCTGACGGGCGATCCTGCCTCCAGCAAATATCTGCTCGACTACCTCATCAACGTCGCCGAAGAGCGCAAGCGCGGCAAGGAAATGCAGGAGATGTCGCGCAAGTCAGCGACACGCAAACTGCGCCTGCCCGGCAAGCTCGCGGATTGCGCGAAAAAATCTTCGGAAAACACCGAAATTTTCCTCGTCGAAGGGGATAGCGCCGGCGGCTCCGCCAAGCAGGCACGGAACCGCGAATTGCAGGCGATTTTGCCCCTGCGCGGCAAGGTGCTGAACGTCGCCAACGCCACGTCGGACAAAATCCGCGCCAATCAGGAGATTTCCGACCTCATTCAGGCGCTCGGTTGCGGCACAGGCAAGGATTTCAATATCGATAAATTACGCTACGAGCGCGTCATCATCATGACCGATGCGGACGTCGACGGCGCGCACATTGCCTCATTGCTCATCACGCTGTTCTATCAGGAAATGCGCGGACTGATACAGTCGGGCGCGCTGTATCTCGCCCTGCCCCCGCTGTATCGCTTGAGCGCGGGCGGCGAAAGCGTCTACGCCCGCGACGACGCGCATAAGGACGAACTGATGAAAACCGTCTTCAAGGGTCGCAAGAAAGTCGAGATCAGCCGCTTTAAAGGCCTCGGCGAGATGCCTGCGTCGCAACTCAAGGAGACGACGATGGACATGAAAAAGCGTAGCCTGTTGCGCGTCGTTTTGCCGGAAGCCGAGCGCAGTAATGACGCTTTCAAAAAAGCCGAAGGCGGCACCGCCCAGTTGATCGACCGGCTGATGGGCAAAAACCCGGAAGCGCGTTTCGCCTTCATACAGGAAAACGCGCAGTTTGTGCGGGAACTGGATATCTAAAACTATTTTAGCTTTATCAGCTTATGGCCGTGCTTTTTTGCAAGCTCACGTATCCATGCAATATCTCGTTTTTGGGGATTATCTTGTTTATGGCGCTCTCTGATACGGCTTATCCAACCACTTCATCGCCCATGCGCAGAGACTTATGTACCCACCGAACATGCTCATTGTCACCCGTATCCAATCCTCCAACATATAAACGAAGATCATCCGAGCTCTCCCCTTTCACGGAATTAATTGCGATATTTATAACACCATCCCGCCCCTTAAGGCCCGCAACGGAAACGCGGCGACCATTGTGTTTTACCTCAAAAGCCGTTTTTCTCGACGCTTTGACTGAATCTTTTTTAGCCACTTTTTTGCGTGTGCGGTGCGTGTCCATTACTCAAACGTAATCTGCGCCCGGCGGTTGCGCGGCTCGCGCACGCCGTCTGCGGTCGGAACAAGCAGGTCATGCTCGCCGTAGCCCTTGACGGTGATTTTCTTGGCTGAAACTCCATGCTCAATGAGGTAGCGACGGACGGCCTTGGCGCGTTTGAGCGACAGCTTCATGTTGTAACGCTCAGGACCTGATGTGTCGGTGTAACCCGCGATATGTATTTTCTTGATGTCTGAGCGGCTCATAATCTCACGCACGACACTTTCCAGCACCGCGCTGGCGCCAGAATTTATGTTGTATTTGTCCCAGTCGAAGAAGGCGAGGAACGAGGCTTCGCGCAACGGCACTTCCGCTCCGCGCGGCGACGGCGTCACCGGGGCAGGGAAAGTTTGCGCAACCTCCGGAGCAGGGGCGGGCGACGAAGGCGGCGGCAGATTGGGCATCGGCGGCACGGCGATTTCCTGCTGTAGCGTGTTCATGGCGATTTTGTATCTCTGCTGGCAACTTTCATTGTCGCCGGGGAATTTTTGCATGCCATCGGCCCAGCAGTCATAGCGAGTTTGGGCAATCGCCGCCTGATAGGGCGCCATGGCCGGTCCGCCGCTTGCGAGAGCCTTGATAAGCTCTCCCCGCGCAACGGCCACCGCAGCTGGGTTCGGCCCGCCGAAGCTGACAGGATCGTCACTCAGCATGTCCGGCGGAACCATTTCTCCGTTGACCGCCGCAAGGCCTTTTTCGGCAAAATGCTTTGCCGCATCGCCGCTCAGGCTGTCGGCCAGCATGCGGTACTGTATCGCCAGTTCTTTGGTATAGGGAGAGCCGACCGGCTGGGCATTATCAAGCATGGCGACCGGCCCCATATAGTGCGAACAGCCGGCCAGAAAGGCGGCGGCGGTGAGTGCGAGGATTCGATTGACCAGCTTCATGCGATACTCCCTATATATACCAGCAAGATACTACACGTTTCCGGGTATTGGCGACACCCCTGATTTTTATAGCGCTTCGGTAAAATTTTGACATAAAAATATACTTTGCGTTGCAAACCGGCATCGCATATACTACTTTTCGCGCAAGGCAATGCGGGTGTAGCTCAGTGGTAGAGCGTCAGCTTCCCAAGCTGAATGTCGCGGGTTCAAATCCCGTCGCCCGCTCCAATATTTTCAGTGCTTTTTAGCGTTTCTGCGATTTTCTGATTTTCATCTAGGTAACCTGCCCAAGAAGCAAGAGGTTAGCCTTCCCAGAAAGAAAGCGCTTATCAAGGAATTGTTAGTTGGGGCACAATTTCCTGCAAAATCTCCCGATGGTTGTACGATCGCAAAAAACATAGACGAACTTGTTACTCTTATAATTGATCTTGGAACAAAGAAGCACAGCCAGCGGCCCTTGAATTGGGATTCCCCAGCTCCTACGGTGGTCAGTCTTCCAGATGACTTTGTGCACCCTTCACAACCACGAACTCTGACTGTTCGTGAAATGGCGCGTTTTCAGTCGTTTCCTGACTCATTCGAGTTTAGGGCTAAGGAAACGACTGGTAGTCTAAGGAGAAGGTTTGAAGTGCCGCAGTACACTCAGGTAGGTAATCATGGATAACGTAGATAAGACTAATACACCAAAGTTGAAATCAATTTACTGGGTGTTAGTGAATATTATCGGCATTGTTGTCTAAGGAATTTCCAATTTGGTTATTGGTAACGCTCTTATCTCACTTAAAATTTTTGCGGCAGAGCTTAAAGTCGCGTCTGTAAAGGTGTCCGCGATGATGTTTTTTGCCGCAACGCTTTCAATCAGCGCTGGCGCCATCGTGAAGTCCGAGACGTTGCCGCCCGTCAGAATAAAATGCAAAGGAACGCCGTTTGCATCGACCGCCATGTGTAT
>JAJZVA010000007.1 GCA_021845905.1 Pseudomonadota bacterium | reverse complement strand
GCCCGCATGTACCGGCGGGTTATTGAACATTGTGAATATTTTTCGCGGGGGATGGCTTCACGCCATGCCGGACATGTTCCGGCATCCATTCGTCGATAAACCGTCTTGCGCGCACCTTCGCGTTAAACCGCTCAAACTTCCTGATCGATGATCGAGCCTTCGCCGCCGGGCGCCGTGCCGTCATTTTTGGAGACGCCGACGCGGGCGGGACGGAGCAACCGCTCGTGGATCATGTAGCCGGTTTCAACGACCTGCAACACCGTGCCCGCGGGTTTGTCCGCCGAGGGGATTTCAAAAATCACTTCGTGCACATTGGGGTCGAACTTTTGATTGAGCGGCTCGATCTTTTTGATGCCGTTCTTTTCGAGTATGCGCATGAGCTCGCGCTCTGTCGCCGCGACGCCTTCGTAAATGGCGTTGCCGCCGCGCTGATCTGCCGGCATGGCGTCGAGCGCGCGCTTCAGGTTGTCGGAGACGGAGAGAAGGTCGCGGGCGAAACTGGTGACGGCGAACTTCGCGGTGTCCTCGCGGTCGCGTTCCGCGCGGCGGCGGGTGTTCTCCGCGTCGGCGAGGGCGCGGAGCATTTTATCGTGCGCTTCGGCGGCTTTTTTATCCAGCGCGGCGATTTGCTGCAACGCTTCTTCAAGCGTGGGCGCGTTCGGATCGGCGGCGGATTCCGGCTTCATGTTTTCTGTATTGTCTTCCGCGGGGATTTCTTCCGGTTCGGCCATCATGTACCCTTCTTTATTTCCATAGTTTAAATCGTTAATCTCCTTCTTTTATACAACAGATCGGGCTAAAAAATAAAGGCGGCAATGGGAAAGGGTGGAAAATGCGAGCAAGGCTTCTTATGGCGATTTTCGCGGGGGTGTGTGGTTTTTGGGGCGTCGCTGGCGGCGCGCTGGCGGCGCACGCGGTGAAGGATCCGCACGCGGCGTCGATTGTGCGGATCGGCGCGAACTACGCGCTGGCGCATGGCATCGTTTTGCTCTGCTGGGCGGCGGATGACAAGGCCGCGCTGGCCGCCAAAATCTGTTTTATGCTCGGCACTCTGCTTTTCTCGGGTTCGCTGGCGCTGAAATACGGCCTCGGCGTGACGGCTGTCGGCATCCTCGCGCCCGTCGGCGGCACGCTGTTGATGCTGGGGTGGTTGATCGCGACGGCGCGCGCGCTTGCGCAGCGGCGGGCGTAAAAAAGCGCCGCCTTTTTCAAGGCGATGCTTTTTCATCGCGGCTTGTTTAAAAGTCCGGTTTTATGGATTTTTTCCGACACGCGACACGCTGTGCGGTATTGGGCGATACAGAAAAATTTTTCACCGTGCAGCCGTCCGGATCATCCGGATTGATATAAGGAATGCTGCCTTGGGGCGCCGTGTAATCACCGGATTTGAAAGCGAAGGTGACGTCTTCATGAAAGATGATGCCTTTGCGCGGCGGTTTTTCAATGTCTGCGGCGACGAGAACCTTTTCCGTTTCGAACTTTTTGCCCGAATGGTTGAATGTTGACGTGAGGTCAAGGTTGCTCATTAAAACGGGCAATTCTCCCTTTTCTACTTCAACAAGAAAACCGTAGGGAAAATTTAATTTACCCTATGATTTTGCTGATAATTTGCGAGGTGTAATTGACCACGGGGATGATGCGTCCGTAGTTGAGGCGCGTCGGGCCGATGACGCCGATCGCGCCGATGACCTGCGCGTCCTGATTTTTGTAAGGCGAGATGACGAGCGAACAGCCGGAATTGCCGAAGAGTTTGTTTTCCGCGCCGATGAAGATTTTCACGCCGTCGCCTTCCGTCGTCGCTTCAAGAAGCTTCAGCATGGTTTCCTTGGCTTCGAGCGTTTCGAAGAGCGTGCGGATGCGGTCGAGGTCTTCGATCGCGGTCACGTCTTCGAGCAGGTTGGCCTGCCCGCGGATGAAAACATGGCCGCCCTGTTCCGGCGTGCCGATGCTGGCGAGCCCCGCCGCGACGACCTTTTCCGTCAGCGCGTCGAGTTGCGTTCTCTGGTATTGCAGTTCCGCTTTGATCCGCGCCGCCGCTTCCTGCAACGTGCTGTCGGCGATATGGGCGTTGAGGTAATTGGCGGCGCGTTGCAGCTCCGTCGCCGTGATGTCGGACGCGACCTCCATCATGCGGTTTTCGACCGCGCCCGAGCTTGTCACCAGCACGGCGAGCGCATGGCCCGGTGAAAGTAGAACGAACTGAATCTGCTTGATCGGGTTTTCCGTCTTGGGCGCGACGACCAAACCGGCGCAGGATGACAGGCCGGACAAAAACCGGCTGGTCTGTTCGAGAATGTTGGGCAGCGGCTGGCCTTTGACGTCGGCCATCTCCCGTTCGATCTTCTGGCGGTCGGGGGCGGCGAGGTCGCTGACCTCCATCAAGCCTTCGACGAAAACCGTGAGGCCCGTGTCGGTCGGCAGGCGTCCGGCGGAGGTATGCGGC
Source organism: Pseudomonadota bacterium (assembly GCA_021845905.1). GTDB lineage: Bacteria > Pseudomonadota > Alphaproteobacteria > Micavibrionales > UBA2020 > PALSA-926. The sequence continues at coordinate 127,713 of JAJZVA010000007.1, read as the reverse complement.
GAATAGAGCAACCCCAGTTCCTCCAGTTCGACCATCGCGTGGCGGATGGTGGCGGGCGAGAGGCTCATGCCGAGTTTTTGCGAGATCAGTTTGGAGCCGACCGGCTCGCCGGTTTCGACATAGGCGTCGATCACCAGCCGCAGGATCTGCCGCGTGCGGTCGTTGAGTTCTTTGATGGGCAAATCGTCGATCATGCTTTCAATATATGTGCGAGAAATGTTAAAGATCAATATACCGAGTCATTATTTTTACATAAAAGGACAAAGCCCATGCGCCCCTCAGGACGTTCTGCCGACCAGCTCCGCGACATCATCCTCGAACCCGGCTTCTCGCAACATGCCGAAGGCTCGTGCATGGCGCGGTTCGGCAATACGCATGTGCTCTGCACGGCATCGGTCGAAACGCGCGTGCCGCACTGGCTGAAAGGCAAAGGCAAGGGCTGGGTGACGGCGGAATACGGCATGCTGCCGCGCTCGACGGGCACGCGCACCGACCGCGAGGCGGCGCGCGGCAAGCAATCCGGCCGCACGCAGGAAATCCAGCGGCTGATCGGCCGCGCGCTCCGCGCCGTTGTCGATCTGCCCCTCCTCGGCGAAACGCAGATCACGCTCGATTGCGACGTGATACAGGCCGACGGCGGCACGCGCACCGCGGCGATCACGGGATCGTACGTCGCGCTGCAACAGGCGGTGGCGCATCTTTTGAGAATCGGCGCGCTCAAACAAAACCCCATCGTCGATGAAGTCGCGGCTGTGTCATGCGGCTTGTACAAAGGCACGCCCGTGCTCGATCTCGATTACGCCGAAGATTCCAACGCCGAAGCCGACGCCAACTTCGTCATGACCGGCAAGGGCGGTCTCGTCGAAGTGCAGGGCACGGCGGAACACCGCGCTTTTACCGAGGAACAGTTTCTCGATCTGATGAAGCTTGCCCGCAAAGGCATCGGCGAGCTGGTCGGGCATCAGCGGAGCGTTTTGGTTAAATAATTCATGCGGTTATAGATGTCATAAAAATGATTGACCGCTGATATTTTTATGTTAAGGTGTGCCATTCATTTTTAAATTACGGAGCAACGCGATGAAACCCCAAAACAAAGACATCAAGCAATCCCTGCGCTATCAAAACACGGTCGCCCGTGTGAGCGGGCTTTCCGCCGAGGAAAAAGGCGCGGAGCTTTTCAAGGCGCTCGCCGTCGGCGCGCAGTGGCGCATCGACGCCGTGCTGGATACGCTGGATAAAGCACCAGTGGAATGGAACCAGATCGACAAACTGGGGGTTTTCCGCCACGCCGCGATGTTCGGGCGTCTGAAGGCCGTCCAGCGCATGGCGAAAAATTCATATTTCAAGGCGGATCCGGCGCCGCAGTGCGGCGACGCGCCCTATGTCATTTTGACGGCATTCGATACGGCCGTCATTCACGGCCATTATGCGGTGGCGGATTACTGCAAAGCCCTCGGCGCAAACCCGGATTATATGATTGACGCCCATTCCTCGCCGCGTGCGATGTTGCTGGCTGTCGGAAAGGGCGATATCACGAAGATGGGCTATCTGATCGATGCCGGCGCCGACCCGGCAGGCTATCTCACGCTTGCTGTTGCGAAGGAAGATAAAAAATCTCTCGATTTCCTGCTCTCGAAAGGGGCTGATATAAACAATGTGGGATCGGGGAACCGCACGGCGCTTACGACCGCCATCCAGTATGGCCACAAGGATATCTTCCATCATCTGCTCGACAAGGGCGCCGATCCGAAAATTTCGGCAAGAGAGAACATGTATTATGCCATCAATGGCAATAAAGCCGACATCGTCGCGACGTTGCTGAAGCGCGGCGTTGAGCCGGGCAAGGATGATTTGACGAATGCGGAATATCATAAGTTTGATGACATCGTCGCACTGTTGAAAAAGCACATGCCGAAAGACAATAACCCGCCGCCGCCCAAACCATGACGCGCAAATTCTCCGGCGGTGAACTCGTCGTCGCCACGCACAACAAGGGCAAGCTGTTCGAAATCGGAGAAATGTTCGCTCATGCGGGGCTGGATATAAAATTGTCCTCCGCCGCCGATCATGGCCTCGAATCCCCCGAGGAAACCGGCACGACCTGCATCGAGAACGCGCTGCTGAAAGCGCAGTTCGTCGCCCGCGCCACCGGAAAAATCGCGCTGGCGGACGACAGCGGCCTGTTCATCTCCGCGCTGAACGGCGACCCGGGCGTTTATTCCGCCGACTGGGCGGAGACGGAAAACGGCCGCGATTTCAAAATGGCGATGGAGCGCGTGCATCGCGAGATGGGCGACGCAGCGGACAAAAAAGCCTATTTCACCAGCGTGCTTGCCCTCTGCTGGCCGGACGGGCATTGCGAAACGGTGGAAGGCTTCGCGCACGGGAGCATCGTCTGGCCGCCGCGCGGCGACAAAGGCCATGGTTATGATCCGATCTTCATGCCGCAGGGGCGCGACGTCACCTACGGCGAGATCGAATACGCCGAGAAAAACAAAATCAGCCACCGCGCCGCCGCCTTCGCCAAGATGATGGACAAGTGCTTCCTCCCGCTTCCGGAGGAGATTTGAACCGGCTAGCCCTTTACATCCACTGGCCGTTTTGCAAGTTCAAGTGCCCTTATTGCGATTTCAACAGCCACGTGCGCGAGCGCATCAATCATCCCGCCTTTCGCGACGCTTACTTGCGCGAGATGCGCTTTTACCGCGAGAAAACCGGCGAACGCCATATCGAATCCATCTTTTTCGGCGGCGGCACGCCGTCGCTGATGGAGCCGGAGACGGTCGCGGCGGTCATCGATGAAGCCGAAAAGCTCTGGGGTCTGCCCGCGAAGACGGAGATCACGCTGGAAGCCAACCCGACCTCCGTCGAGGCGGAAAAATTGCGCGGATTTAAAAGCGCCGGCGTCAATCGCGTTTCATTGGGCGTACAATCCCTGCGCGATCAGGACTTGAAAAAACTCGGGCGGCAGCATTCGGCGGCGGAAGCGCTGGCGGCGGTGAAGCTCGCGGGAGAAATTTTCGACCGTTATTCGTTCGATCTCATCTACGCCCGCCCGGGTCAAACGCCTGCGGACTGGAAAGAAGAACTAAGCGAAGCGCTCGGCCTCGGCGCGGGGCATATGTCGCTTTATCAGCTGACCATCGAGGAGGGCACGCAATATCACACGCTGCATCAGCGCGGAGAACTCGTCCTCCCGTCGGAAGACGCAGGCGCGGACATGTACGAACTGACGCAGGAGATGATGAACGCGCAAGGGCTGCCTTCTTACGAAATCTCCAACCACGCGCGGGCGGGCGAGGAGTCGCGGCACAATCTCGTTTACTGGCGCTACGGCGATTATTTGGGAATAGGCCCCGGCGCGCACGGGCGGCTGACGGCCGACGGGGAAAAATGGGCGACGCGCGCGCATCGCGCCCCGGAGGCCTGGCTTCAGCGCGTAAACGAGACGGGCCATGGCGCGCATCCTTTCGACCGAATTGACGCCGCGACGCAGGGGCGCGAGGCGTTGCTGATGGGGCTGCGCCTGAAGCAGGGCACGCGCCTGCCGGAAGGCGTCGTCGATGCCGGACGCCTGAAAGCGCTGGTCGATGAAAAAATGGTCGAGGTGAACGACAACCATATCCGCGCGACGGCGGCGGGACTGCAGCGCCTCAACGCGGTCTTGCGCTATCTTGTGTCCTGAGATGCGATTTCATCGAAAACGTCTTTCATCTCGCCGCACACGCGCAGGTAGGTTTCGGCGAGAACGCTGAACGACAACGCCATCTGCTCTTTCAGTTCCGCGAGGGCCGGTTTTTCGTCGAGAATTTTTTGCTGGAGGATATGGCGGCTTTTGGGGAAATCGCTTTCCGCCGCCTCGACCAGTCGGCGGCAAAGAAAAAACGCGGCGTCGCGCCCGTCGGCGTAATCGATGCTGAACAATATCTGCTCGAAGTGCGGGGCGGGCACGCCCAGCGCGGCGGCGAAAGGGCTGGCGCGCAAGGAGACGCGCGCGACGGCTTCCGCCATCGAACCGGGGCCGCCGTCCGGCGCGCCTTTCCTGAGGTGGCTTATCCCGCCGTGAAACAGCGTCCAGACGTCTTTCGCCGCGTTGTCCCGCAGGTCGTTCGGCGACTTCCCGTCAAGATGCAATGTTATGGCCGGAGTCACCGCGTCCAGCCGCGCGGCGATGCGCACGAGGATGTCATGGAAGGCTCCGTCGCGCTGGAGCGAAAAAGCAGTGTCTTCGTGCGAAGTCATCAGGGCGTGATCGGTGCGAGGTACGGATATCCTTGAGGCTTTTGCGAAGACGGCGATGTTTGCGCCGCCGGTGCTTGCTGCTTTTTCTCCGGCCCGTCCATGCCCGTTTGCTCCGCGGGCGACGGGCGGATTTCAGTGCCGTTGAGCAGGACGGATCCGCTCTTCGTCAGGTCGAGGATATAAAGGCGCGCGGGCTTGCCGTTGACTTTCGAGGCGATGCCTTTTTTCTCGAGGCCGATGATCTCGCCGAGATAAACCAGCAGGCGCGGGTCGGCGTTGGGCGCGAGCGCTTCCTTCTTCATTTTGGGGATGATTTTATCCAGCCCGGCGATGGAAAGGCTCATCTTGCCGACCGCGCCGGAGGCGGCGGCGGAATTGGCGTAGACGTTGCCGGAAAGGCCGATGTCGAGAACGCCGTTGCGCGCGTAAGTGTCCTGCACGGAAAGCGACGTGCCGGTTTTCGCCATCAGTGCGGGGAGCATCATCTCGCGCGTCTGCAGGTCCGCCGCGGCCATCTTTTGCGCGGCCTTGTCTCCCGCTGGGACGCTGGCGAATTTGCGCACCGCGCCGAGGAACGTCTCCGTGATGGCCCTGAGCGGCAGGTCGGAGAGCGCGACATTGATCCTGAAATCGCGCGGCACGAGATCCGCGAACGTGGGAGAAATGAACGTGCCGCCGAAGCCGTCGAGAGACACGGTCGCGCGGACGCGGCTTTTTTCCTCTTGCGCGTTTTCGGTTTTGCCGGATATCGAAATGCGGCGCAGGAAGAGCTTCATGCCCGGTTTTTCTTTTCCGCCGGTCATGTCCGCGGCGATATCGTCGATTTGCACGGCGTCGCTGAGGTCGTCGGCGGCGACGGGCGGATTGATCATGAAAGTCGCGATGAAAGCCTGCCGCTCCTGCGGCGTTTGCGGCAGACCTTTTTTCAATGCCGCCTCTATCTTGCTTCTCAGTTTTTCCGCCGCGGCGACGTCGATGCCTTTATAAACGGAGTGGTCGGTCGCGTTCGCGATCGTGAGCGAGACGGGGTTTTTGCCCGCGGCGTGGAGCGCGATGCCGGATATCTTGAAGTTGCTGCCGCCGTTCCATTTGCCGTCATCGCCTTGCTCCAGAAAGAGATGCGATTCGAAGCTGCCGACATCGACCGTCGCGGGGATTTTTCCCGCTATGGAGATTTTTATCTTTTTGAACGCCGTGTCGAGCTTCGGATAAATGTGCGCGCCCGGCAGCCACAGGGCGGAGAAATTCTGTTCGCCGACGGTGATGTCGGCCACGGGCTTTTTCCTGGCGGTGACAAAGACCATGGAGCGCGGCAGGGCGCCGTTTATCTTCCACGACCCGGCAAGCTTGCCCGGAGCGGCGTGGAGAACCACGGTGCCGACATAAAGAAGGCCCCGGGGCTCGTCCATCACGGCGACGTGCGGCAGGGTGATTTTGTAGGAATTCTGATCCGGCGCGACGGATACCGTGCCGTCCATCGTAATGCCGCGCCCGAGCATTTTCGCCATATCGATGCGCCATTGCATGTCTTGCGCGACCAGTTTCTGGAGAGCCGCCGCGCCGGCGGCGTCGAAGGTCGCCGCGCTTGCCTGCGGAATGCCGACCGCCGCCAAAGCCAGCGCAAGCAGGAGGATGTATGTCAGGCGTGATTTGGCTTTTCGCATGGGATATCCTTTCAAACGGCGATCTTTAACTCATGGCGACATATTAGTAGAATAAAGATTATTGCAACAATACTAAAATAACATTAGGGTCAGGACTCGTCAAAATAGGGTTATGTAATGAAAACAGTCGCGCTCCTGACAGCCGTTCTTTTGTGTTTTTCCATCCGTCCGTCGTTTGCCGCTTATTTGACCGGAAATGACTTGTTGCACGCCTGCGAGAGCCGCCGGGCGGCAAGCGTCAAAAGTTGCATGAGCTATGTCGCGGGGGTGATCGATTATCAGTTCATGCTGCAGTCGCTGGGAACGGAACCGCCGACGGATTTCTGCCTGCCGCGGCATTTCCCGCTCGACAAGGCAACCGTGGTGGTCGCCGTTTATTTGCAAAAGCATCCGTCTCTGCAGCCTTTCATCGCCGCGCCGACCGTGACGATGGCGCTGGCGGAGGCTTATCCCTGCGCGGGAAGCGCGCCACGGAAAAAATACCGTCATCATGGCCGATAATCTTTTCAAACTCGTCACGGACTATACGCCCGCGGGCGACCAGCCTGCCGCGATCACGCAGCTTGTCGAGGGCGTTGCGGCGAAAGAGCGCAATCAGGTGCTGCTCGGCGTGACGGGGTCGGGAAAAACCTTTTCCATCGCGAAAGTGATCGAGGCGGTGCAGCGGCCGACGTTGCTGCTCGCGCCCAACAAGACGCTGGCGGCGCAGCTTTACGGCGAGATGCTGGAGTTTTTTCCCGACAACGCCGTCGCCTATTTCGTCTCCTATTACGATTACTACCAGCCGGAAGCCTACGTGCCGAAGACGGACACTTTCATCGAAAAAGACGCCAGCATCAATGAACAAATCGACCGCCTGCGCCACGCCGCGACGCGGGCGCTGCTGGAAAGAAAAGACACCATCGTCGTCGCCAGCGTCTCCTGCATCTACGGCATCGGCGACGTCGAGACGTATCAGCGGATGATTTTGAATTTGAGCGTCGGCGACAGCGTCAACCGCAACGAGCTTTTGCAGAAATTCATCGAGATACAATATACGCGCAACGACATCGATTTTCAGCGCGGCACCTTCCGCGCGCGCGGAGACGTGGTGGAGATTTTTCCCGCGCACCTCGACGATCGCGCCTGGCGCCTGTCGTTCTTCGGCGATGAAATAGAGGCCATTCAGGAGATCGACGCGCTGACCGGCGCGAAAATGGCCGCGCTCGACGAGGTGACGGTCTATGCCAACAGCCACTACGTGACGCCCAAGCCGACGATGCAGCAGGCGATCAAACAGATCAAGGAAGATTTGCACGTCCGTTTGGCGGAATTGCGCGCGCAGGGCAAACTGCTCGAAGAACAGCGCCTTGCGCAGCGCACGCAATTTGATCTGGAGATGCTGACGGCGACGGGCATGTGTGCAGGCATCGAGAATTATTCGCGTTACCTCACGGGCCGCAAGCCGGGCGAGCCGCCGCCGACACTGTTCGAATACCTGCCCAAGGACGCGCTGCTGGTGGTGGATGAAAGCCATGCGATGATCCCGCAGCTCCGCGCGATGTACAAGGGCGACCGCTCGCGCAAGCAGACCTTGTCGGATTACGGCTTCCGTCTGCCCGCCTGCATGGACAACCGTCCGCTGCAATTCGAGGAATGGGACGCCTTGCGCCCGCAGACGGTTTTCGTGTCCGCGACGCCGGGCGCGTGGGAACTGGAGCAGACCGGCGGCGTCTTCGCCGAGCAGGTGGTGCGTCCGACGGGGCTGATCGACCCTGAGGTCATCATCCGTCCGGTCGAAGGGCAGGTGGACGATCTGCTCGCCGAATGCAAAAAGGTGGCGCAAAAAGGCCAGCGCATTCTCGTCACCACGCTCACCAAGAAAATGGCCGAGGACCTGACGGAATACATGAAGGAAACGGGCCTGCGCGTGCGCTACGTTCACTCCGACGTCGAAACGCTGGAGCGCATCGAGATCATCCGTGATTTGCGCCTCGGCGTGTTCGATATCCTGATCGGCATCAACCTTCTGCGCGAAGGGCTGGATATCCCCGAGTGCGCGCTGGTCGCTATTTTGGATGCGGACAAGGAAGGCTATTTGCGCAGCAAGACCGCGCTGGTGCAGACGATAGGCCGCGCGGCGCGGAACGTCGAGGGCCGCGCCATCCTTTACGCCGACAAGATGACCGACAGCCTTGAATATGCCGTGCGCGAAACCAACCGCCGCCGTGAAAAGCAGAAGATCTACAACGCCGAACACGGCATCACGCCCGCGACGATCCGCAAAAACATCTCCGATATTTTGCAAAGCGTGTTCGAGAAGGGCGATCACGTCACGGTCAGGACCGGACGCGATGACGCAGAGCCGCTGATCGGCAATAATTTGAAAACCCATCTTGCCGCGCTCGAAAAACAGATGAAACAGGCCGCCGCCAACCTCGAATTCGAGGAAGCGGCGCGTTTGCGCGACGAGATCAAGCGTCTTGAACAGCGCGAGCTGGAGTATTTAGGCGGTGAGACCGGTTAAACCGTCCGTGTCACATCGCCTCTCTGTCATCCCTGCGAAAGCGGGGATCCAGCGGTTTTTGAAGTTGCGTATGGATTCCCGCGCATCAGGGAATGACATGTGATTTCTATATTCTGAAATTTTTTATCAGCCGGTATGACATTATGAAATGCACGATTAACTTTTTGTTCATCTTCCTCTACCCATGCGTGCGATTTTCCATTATATTATAAAGTCGAGAGATGAAAGGCTTGGGGAATGCCGACAGGACGGGGACAACCGCAATTAGAAAACGACCATGACCGGATGCGTTGCGTCATCGATGCGCAAGGCAATCTCGTTTTCGCCAGCCCGGCGGTCGGCTGGTCGGTGGGGTTGACCGGCGCGGCGCTGATCGGCAGACCCGCCAGCGCCATCTTGAACATCATTTCCAGCCGCGACAGCCAGCACCAGCCGCTTGATCTTGCGCATATCCAGTCGGGTTTTTACGAGGTCGCACTGTTGCGTCACGACCGCGACCCGCTGCTGGTCGAGGCGCGCATCGACCGCGCCGATGCGCCGGACGGAAAAAGATACGTCGTCGTCTGGCTCGATCTCGACAACAAGCTCAAGCGCCAGCGCAACAACGATTACAAGCGCGAGGCGCGCGATTTCACCGCCTTCGTCGTCGACAGCCAGACGAAAACCGCCGCCGCCGAGGAGACGCCCGCGGCGGAGTGCATCTCGAAGGCCGACAGCGAGCTGCGCCACTTTCTCAATCTCACCGACGATTTGATGGGCGTTTACGGGCGCGACGGTTCTTTCGGGCGCGTCAACGCGACGTTCAACCGCATTCTCGGCTACACGGACGCGGAATTGAAAACCTTTCCGTTCATCGATCTCGTCATCCCCGAGGACCGCGCCGCCGCCGAAACCGAACTGCAAAAGATTTTGTCCCTGCCGCCGGAACAGGAGGGCCGCGTCGATTTCGAGGCGCGCACGCGCTGCAAGGACGGCGGGCTCAAGTGGATCCAGTGGGCCTGCAAGACGGCGGGCGCGCATGTTTACGTCGTCGGGCGCGACATGGCGCACCTCAAGCAGCACGAGGCCGAATTGCAGCGCCGCGAAGCGCAGCTTTCCGAAGCGCAGAAGATCGGCCGCATGGGTCACTGGTACTGGGAAGTCGGCCAGCAGAAGATGGAGTGGTCCGACCAGATCTACGCCATGTTCGGCGTGGACAAAAAATCCTTTGTGCCGACGGTCGAGGCCGTCAAGGCGCTGGTGCTGAAGCGCGATCTCGGCAGGACGCTGAGGGCGTTCCGGCGCGCCTCCGTGCGCGACAGGGATTACGAATTGCAGTTCCGCCTGCGCCGTCCGAAAGGCGGCATCCGCTTCATCCACTGCGAAGGACGGTGCAAAACGGATCCGCGGACCGGCGAGGTCGTGGCGCTGTTCGGCATCATGCAGGACATCACCGAGCGCACGCTGCACGAGCGCGCGCTACAGGAGGCGAAGGACGCGGCGGAGAGCGCTTACGCCTCCAAAACGCGTTTTCTCGCCAACATGTCTCACGAACTGCGCACGCCGCTCAACGCCATTATCGGCTTTTCGGAGATGATCCAGAGCCAGCTTCTCGGGCCGGTCGGCAACGCGCGCTATCTCGGCTATATCGGCGACATCCAGCGCGCGGGCAAGCACCTGCTCGACCTCATCAACGACATTCTCGACATGTCGAAGATCGAAGTCGGCAAATACGAGCTGCATGTCGAGGAGATCAACATCGGCAAGCTGATTTGCCAGGCGCTGAACATGGTCGAGGGCCATGCGCAGGAGGGGCAGGTGAAACTGCTGACCGACGACCTGCCGATGGACATCCAGATCGTCGCCGACCGCCGCGCGCTGATGCAGATTTTGCTCAATCTTTTGTCGAATGCCATAAAATTCACCATGACGGGCGGCTCCGTCGCCGTGAAATGCATGCGCGAACTCGGCGGCGTGGCGCTGGTGGTGTCGGATACCGGCGTCGGCATTCCGCAGGACAAGCTCAAGATCGTCACCATGCCGTTCGAACAGGTGGACAGCGAGTTCACCCGCCGGCATGACGGCTCCGGCCTCGGTCTTGCCATCACCAAGGATCTGGTGGAGTTGCATGGCGGCACGCTCGAGGTGGACAGCGAAGTCGGCGTCGGCACGACCGTGACCGTCCTGCTGCCGGAAAAGCTGCCGGAGAGCAAACTTGTCAAAAACGAGCCGGTCTGCGCCATCGTCGAATAGGGTCTTGTTGCCTGGCCACGGTTCCCTATTTATTGAGCGGCTAGGTTGCTGTATTTCCAAAGAAAATTAACATACCGCCGCAATAGGTTGTTAAGCTTGATAAATTCGTGTATAAAAATCTCCTCGCATCGGCAATGATGAGGTCATTCATAGCGTGAGTTCAAAGCCTTCCCGCAGACAGCTATCGTTTGTCATGGCGTTGTTTGTCATGGGGGCGATCGTGGCCTTGCCGTCCGCGGGCAGCGGCGACGGCCAGGCTTATGCCTTCGCGTTGCGATTGCCGGATATTTTTACGAAAAATTTGCAGTTGCCCGAACAGCGCCCTGCGGACGATGCGGCGGCGGTGGTTTTGCCCATGCGGCGTCCGGATACGGCGGCGTTCGAGAGAGTGGCGCGCAATCCGGCTTCCCTCGATGGCGAGGTTTTCGACCGCATCGGGGCCAGCCCGCGTCTTGGCCGGGAGGACGTGAAACGCTACGAGCGCATTTTTTATTTGCAGGATCATGGCGATTTCGGCGCGGCCAACGCGGAGATACGAAAGCTGACGGACGACCGGATCATGGGGGATGTGCTTTACCAGCGGTACATGGGGCGTTTTTACCACGCCACGTATGGGGAACTGGCCGACTGGATGCGCCATTACGCCAGCTATGCCGGGGCGCAGAAAATATACGAACTGGCGCTGAAACGCCGCCCGGGCCGTCACGCGGAACATCTCGATCATCCGCGCACGGGGCATGGGCTCGTCGGCTATCACGATTACGACAGCGGGCAGCTCGCCCAGCCTTACATGAAGGCGCAGACTCCAAACAGCGCGCAGCGGCGGGTGATCCGCGAGATCGACGAAAACCTCTCCAACCGCCCATCGGAGGCCTTGCATCTGCTTGAAAGGGCCGAGGCGCGGAGCCTTTTCAGGCCGACGGAGTCCGACGCCCTGCGCGCGCGCATCGCGGAATCCTATTTTTACAACGACAGGATCGCCGAAGCTTACGAAGAAGCTTCGGCCAGTGCCGACCGCTCGGGGCGCGAGGTTCCGCTCGCCGCGTGGATCGCCGGTCTTTCGGCGTGGAAGAAAGGGAAATACGACGTCGCGGCGAAATATTTCTCCGTCGCGGCGACGTCGCCGCGCGCTTCGGCATGGCAGATATCGGCGGCGGCCTATTGGGCGGGGCGGTCTTATCTCAGAAGTTACCGTCCCGACAAAGTCAGTTTCTGGCTGCAAAAAGCGGCGGCGCACCCGCGCAGCTTCTACGGCATCATCGCGGTGAAGGCTCTCGGCATGGAGCAGACGCGCTTCAACTGGCACATGCCGGAGCTGGACAAAGAGCGCATCGGCCTTCTCGCGCGCATTCCGGCGGGCAAGCGCGCGCTGGCCCTGATGGACGTGCGCCAGCCTGAACTCGCCGAAATGGAAATCCGCCAGATCGACCCCGGTCGCGACGTCGCCTTGCAAAAAGCGCTTTTGGCCTTCGCCCACGCCGCGGGCGAGCCGGATTTTGAAATGCGCCTCGGCAGCGGCATCGTCGATTCCCGCCGCCGCCTTTACGACGCCGCGCTTTACCCCGATGCGCCGTGGCGTCCGGCGGACGGCTATACGGTTGACAAGGCTCTGATTTTCGCTTTTATCCGGCAGGAATCCAAATTCAACCCCGATGCCGTGAACAAAGGCTCCGGCGCAAAGGGCCTGATGCAGCTGATGCCGACGACCGCGCTTCACATGGCGCGCGAGCTGGGGATGCGTGCGCGCCGCGACGCGCTTGACGATCCGGCCGTGAATATCCGCCTCGGGCAGGCTTATCTGCGCAAATTGCTCCATGAAGACGTGGTCCGTGGCAATCTTTTCAAACTGGGCGTCGCTTACAACGCGGGGCCGGGCAAACTGGCGCGGTGGGAAAGGACGGTCGATTATCAGGACGATCCCCTGTTGTTCATCGAATCTATCCCCGTCGCCGAAACGCGCCTGTTCGTCGAGCGGGTCATGACCAATTACTGGATATACCGCCTGAAATATCACCAGAATACGGATTCCCTGGAGAAAATCGCCTCCGGCTCGTGGCCTGTTTACACCGCCATGGACAAACCGCGCTAGAAGCCGCGTCCGGGGCTTCCCACCTTGTGGCGAAAAGGCTATAATCGCGCAACGGTGATTACAGGAAAAAAGCAATGACGACAGCCAATCAGGTCCGCAAAATCTTCCTCGAATTTTTCAAGAAAAACGGCCATGAGATCGTGCCGTCCAGCTCGCTCATCCCGTCGAACGACCCGACGCTGATGTTCACCGCCGCGGGCATGGTGCAGTTCAAGAACGTTTTCACGGGCATCGAAACGCGCCCTTACACGCGCGCGACCACGGCGCAGAAATGCGTCCGCGCCGGCGGCAAGCACAACGACCTCGACAACGTCGGCTTCACCGCGCGCCATCACACGTTTTTCGAGATGCTGGGCAACTTTTCCTTCGGCGATTACTTCAAGGAAGCGGCGATCCCCTACGCGTGGGAACTGCTGACGAAAGATTTCGGTTTTCCCAAAGAGAAGCTGATGGTCACGATCTATCACGACGACGATGCCGCGGCGGATATCTGGAAGAAGGTCACCGGATTTTCCGACGACAAAATCATCCGCATCGCCACGTCGGACAATTTCTGGTCGGCGGGCGACACCGGCCCCTGCGGCCCGTGCTCGGAGATTTTTTACGATCACGGCGACAAAATCCCCGGCGGTCCGCCCGGTTCCGCCGATGCGGACGGAGACCGCTTCATCGAGATCTGGAACAACGTCTTCATGCAGTTCGACCAGCTGGCGGACGGCACGCGCGTGAATTTGCCCAAACCGTCGATCGACACGGGCATGGGGCTCGAGCGTCTCGCCGCCGTTTTGCAGGGCAAGCACGACAACTACGACGTGGACATGATCCGCGCGCTGATCGAAGCTTCTGCCAACCTCACCTCGCGCGATCCGGACGGGGAATTCAAAATCTCCCACCGCGTCATCGCCGACCACCTGCGCGCGTCGGCATTCTTGGTGGCCGACGGCGTGCTGCCGTCGAACGAAGGCCGCGGCTACGTGCTCCGCCGCATCATGCGCCGCGCAATGCGCCATGCGCATCTGCTCGGCGCGGTCGAGCCTTTGATGCATCGTCTTGTGCCCGCGCTCAACGTGCAGATGGCGACGGCCTATCCCGAATTGAAGGAAGCCGAAGGGCTGATCACCGAAACGCTGAAACAGGAAGAACTGCGCTTCAGGAAAACGCTCGAAAACGGCCTGCACCTGCTCGAGGCGGAAACCAGGAAGCTCGGCATGAACGAGAAGCTGCCGGGCGAAGTGGCGTTTAAATTGTACGATACGTTTGGCTTCCCGCTCGACCTGACGCAGGACGTTTTGAAACGCGAGCAAAGCCGCGAAGTCGATGTCGCGGGCTTCAACGCCGCGATGGAGCGCCAGCGCGAAATGGCGCGGCAATCGTGGAAAGGCTCGGGCGAGGCGGCGACGGAAACAGTCTGGTTCGACATCAAGGACAAACATGGCGCGACCGAGTTCCTCGGCTACGACAAGGAGCAGGCGGAGGCGAAAATCCTCGCGCTGGTGAACGAAAAAGGTGAAATCGCGCAAAGCGCAAATGTGGGAGAGAAGGTTTCGGTCGTCGTCAACCAGACGCCGTTCTATGCGGAATCCGGCGGGCAGGTCGGCGATACGGGAACGCTCAAAACCGCCGCCGCGGAAATCGAGATCACCGACACGCAAAAGAAGCTCGGCGGCCTGTTCGTGCATGTCGGCAAGATTGCCAAAGGAAAAGTGTCCGTCGGTGACGACGCGCAATTGCAAATCGACGTCGCCCGCCGCAACGATATCCGCGCCAACCACTCGGCGACGCACCTTTTGCACGCCGCGCTGCATAAACATGTCGGCAAAAACGTCGTGCAAAAAGGCTCGCGCGTGGATGAAGCCCGCCTGCGCTTTGATATCAGCCAGAACACGCCCTTGAGCGAAGAACAAACCGCCGCGGTCGAAAACGAAGTCAACGCCCGCATCCGCGCGAATAGCGATGTCACCACGCGCCTCTTGCAGATCGACGACGCCAAGGCGCTGGGCGCGATGGCGATGTTCGGCGAGAAATACGACGAGGAAGTCCGCGTCCTGACGATGGGTGGCCCCATGGACAAACAACACGGCGATCAGCCTTTTTCCATCGAGCTCTGCGGCGGCACGCACGTGCGCCGCACCGGCGAAATCGGCCTGTTTAAAATCGTCAGCGAGAGCGCATTGGCCGCGGGCGTGCGCCGCGTCGAGGCCGTGACGGGCAGGGGCGCGCTCGCTTATTTCAATCAGCAGGACCAGCGGATGCGCGCGCTCGCGGCGGCTTTGAAAACATCGGATGCCGAGGTGCAGTCCCGCGTCGAGGCGCTGGCGAACGATAAAAAACGCCTTGAGAAAGAAGTCTCCGATCTTCGCCGCAAGCTCGCCACGGGCGGCGGCGCGGAAACGGAAGCCAAGGTCATCAAGGGCGTGAATTTCACCTCCCGCGTGCTCGAAGGCGTGCCGGCGAACGAGCTGAAACCTATGGCGGATGAATTGAAGGCCAAACTCGGTTCCGGCGTGGTCGCGCTGGTGTCGGTCGGCGATGACAGCAAGGCGTCGCTGGTCGTGGCGGTCACGCCCGACCTCACGGCGAAGATCAACGCCGTCAACCTCGTCAAGGCGGGCGTCGAAAAACTCGGCGGCAAAGGCGGCGGCGGTCGTCCCGACATGGCGCAGGGCGGCGGGCCGGACGGCGCTCAGGCCAACGACGCCGTCACGGCGATAGAAGCCATTCTGGCAGGGTGAAAAACGTGAAAAAAACGCTTTTGGGTCTGTGCATTGCGGTTGGATTGAGCGTTCCCGCGATGGCTGTCGCCGCGCCGCAAATCCTGTGGCAAAACCCGCAGGGCGAAATTCTCTGGCAGCAACAGCAACCTTCCATCCTGTGGCAAAAACAGCAGGCCGCGCGCAAACCGGCGCGGCAACGCGCGCGCCACCCGCATATCGTTCCCGCCCGCCATCCGCGCATCGCCCGCGGACACCGCCCGCTGATTGCGATAGACATCGACGACATGGGCGTCGCGTTCGACCGTTCTCTCTGGGCGCTCGATCTGCCGCCCGCCGTGACGTTCGCGTATCTGCCCTATGCGCATCATCTCGCGCTGCAAGTGGCGGAGGCGCGCGCCAAAGGGCACGAAGTTATCTTGCACATGCCGATGGAGGCCGACGATCCGGATGAATATCCGGGGCCGCACAATCTTTCCGTCGACATGACCAAAGCGCAGCTGGAACGCAACATCGAAATCAACCTCGACGCTTTCTCCGGCTATGACGGCGTCAACAATCACATGGGCAGCAGATTCACGACCTACAGGCCGGGACTGAAGCTTTTGATGGCGCAACTGGCGAAGCGGCATGTTTATTTTATGGATTCCATGACCTCGGCGAAGAGCATAGCTTTCGACGTGGCGCGGGACTATCACATCCCCGCCGTGCGCCGGGATGTTTTCCTCGACGACGTCGCGACGCCCGCGGGCGTCGCGCGGCAGATCAACGAGACGATGGCGCTGGCACGGCGCTATGGCGACGTCATCGCCATCGGGCATCCCAAGCCCGCGACGCTGGCGGCGCTCGAGGTCTGGTTGCCGACGCTCAAAAAACGAGGGTTTGACCTTGTGCCGGTGTCGGCCATCGTCAGATACCGTAATCATGAAGCCGCGCAGCGCACGCCTGAAGATGCCGGAAGGTGATATTCAAGGTTGGTTTTTGGCCGCATAATATGCTAAAAACGGGATGTGTTTTTGCACTCCGGTGAAGGTTTTCCCAAGGACTTTATATGGCGCGTCAAGCCGTTCTTTTTGTCTGTCAGTCATGCGGTTCGACCCACAACAAGTGGGCGGGCAAGTGCGACGATTGCGGCGAATGGAACACGATCGTCGAGGAAATTCCCGCCGCCGCGCCGCCGCGCGGGCTAGGAACGGCCAAAGGGCGCGTCATAGAATTTTCATCGCTTTCCGGCGTGTCCGCCGCGCCGCCGCGCCGCACCACGGGCATCAATGAACTGGACCGCGTCACCGGCGGCGGACTGGTCGCGGGCTCTGCCATCCTTATCGGCGGCGATCCGGGCATCGGCAAATCGACTATTTTACTGCAGGCTGTCGCGAAACTGGCGGCCGGCGCGATTCCCGCGCCTGAAACCTTATCAGGGCCGGAACGGCCCAGTTCCAAATGCGCTTACGTCTCGGGCGAGGAGTCGATCGATCAGGTGCGCATGCGCGCCATGCGCCTCGGCCTTGCGGATGCGGCAGTCAATCTCGCCGCAGCGACCTCGGTGCGCGACATCATCGCCACCATGCGCGATGAGAAATTCGACGTCGCGGTGATCGATTCCATTCAAACAATGTATCTCGACAATCTTGATTCCGCGCCGGGCACGGTCGCGCAGGTGCGCGCCTCGGCGCAGGAGCTGATCCGCGCCGCCAAGCAGAGCGGCACATGTTTGCTGATCGTCGGTCACGTCACGAAAGACGGGCAGATCGCGGGCCCGCGCGTGCTGGAGCACATGGTCGATACGGTGCTTTATTTCGAGGGCGACCGCGGCCATACCTTCCGCATTCTGCGCGCGGTCAAAAACCGCTTCGGCCCGACCGACGAGATCGGCGTGTTCGAAATGGGCGAGCTGGGATTGCAGGAAGTCGAAAACCCTTCGGCGCTGTTTTTGTCGCAGCGCAGCGAGCAGATTTCCGGCAGCGCCGTGTTCGCGGGGATGGAGGGCACGCGCCCCGTGCTGGTCGAAGTGCAGGCGCTGGTCGCGCCGTCGCCGCTCGGTACGCCGCGCCGCGCCGTCATCGGCTGGGACAGCGCACGCCTTGCCATGGTGCTGGCGGTGCTGGAGGCGCGTTGCGGCGTCGCCATCGGCCCGAACGACGTTTACCTCAATGTCGCGGGCGGCCTGCGCGTGACGGAACCGGCGGCGGATCTCGCCGTCGCCGCCGCCCTGGCAAGCTCGCTCTCCGGCGTGCCTGTGCCACCGGACATGGTGATTTTCGGCGAAATCGGTTTGTCGGGCGAGGCGCGCAACGTCGGCCAGACGGACGCGCGGCTGAAGGAAGCGGCGAAACTCGGATTCAAGCACGCGCTGATCCCGCATCACGCGAAAATGAAAAACAAACAGGGCGATCTGCGCCTGACGCAAGTGCAACATCTCAAGGACATGCTGCCTTTATTCACGGAGGACTAAAAATATGACACCACATGCTTTCGACCTTGCCATTCTGGTCATCATCCTGCTTTCGACGGTGACGTCGTATTTCCGCGGCATCATCCGCGAGTTCTTCATTTTCGCCGGATTTCTGCTGGCGGTTTTCGTATCGGCCAAGGGCGGGCATATTCTCGTGCCGGGGCTGGACAAATGGCTCGGCGCGACCGGCGGCCACGAGAAAGCCAGCATTCTTGGCCTCTTGAAGCCTTCCATGGCGGGCGATATCGCTTCTTACGGCGGGGTTTTCCTGCTGATCTTCGGGCTGATGATCGTGATCCGCATTCTCGTCACGCGCGTGATACAGGACGCGGGGCTGACGGTCGTCGACCGCATTCTGGGAGCGGTTTTCGGGTTCCTGCGCGGATTTCTGCTGATCTTCGTCGTCTATGCCGCGTGCTTTTATCTCATCACGCCGAGCGCGTTCCCCGATTGGGCGACAAAGTCCTACAGCGTTCCTATCCTGAACAAGACGCTGACCTGGACGAACAAAAACATCTTCAACCTCAACAGCATCATCGAAGATCGCGGCGGCAGCATCGCCGTCAAGCTGAACAAGGTCGATCTCAGCAAGGCTGGAAGTCACGGCAGTTCGATCATTGATAAAATGAAGAGCGCCCTGACGCCCGCCGTGCAAAAGATAGAGCAGACGCCGCCGCCCGTAACGCCCCAGTCCGCGCCGCTGACGGCGCCGCAAACGGCGCCCGTCATGGCTCCGCAAACAGCGCCGCAAGTCGCGCCGCAGACCGCGCCTGAAACAGCGCCGCCGTCGATGCCGCAATCCGCGCCGCCGTCCACACAGCAATCCGCGCCGCCGAGCATGCCGCCCACGCCGCCGGTGACCCAGGCGCCGCCACCGCCGCCACAACCATCGAATGGCGCGCCTGACAATGGTTCGATGCCGTAATGGCGGCGCGCAGGAGAAAAAAGCGCGGCGGCCGGTGGCAGATTGTTCTTTTGGCGGTTCTTGTGCTGGCGGCGGGCGCGGTCTGGTATGTGAAATACTATAAAAAAGCCGTTCCCGCGAGGACAGTCGTGCGTCAGGGCGTGGGATACAAGGCGCAGGACCGGATCAAACTTGACAAGCTCATCGAGCAAGGAGACTTGAAGAAATGACAGACAGTCCGAAAAAACGCCGTCTGGAAGGACGTGTCGCCCTCATTACCGGCGCGAGCCGCGGCATCGGCGCCGCCGTCGCCAAGGCTTTTTCAACCGAAGGCGCGCATGTGGTTTTGGCGGCGCGCACGGTCGGCGGGCTTGAAGCGGTGGACGATGAAATTCAGGCGGCGGGCGGAACGGCGACGCTGTTGCCGCTCGATCTTGGCAAATTCGAGCAGATCGCCGAGCTTGGCCCCGCGCTGGCGAACAAGTTCCGGCGTCTCGATATTCTCGTTGCGAATGCCGGCCTTCTCGGCGGTCTCAGTCCTGTCGCGATGTCCGATCCGAAGATGTGGGATCTGGTGTTCAGGATCAACGTGATGGCGAATTATCATTTGATCCGCACGCTGGATCCGCTCTTGCGCGGCAGCGACGCGGGGCGCGCGATCTTCGTCACGTCGGGCGCGGCGCACGCGCACAAGGCTTTCTGGGGCGCTTATGCCGCCAGCAAGGCCGCGCTGGAGGAAATGGCCGCGGTTTATGCCGATGAAGTCGCCTACAGCAAGCTGCGCGTGAACATACTCGACCCCGGCGTCGTGCGCACCGCGATGCGCGCCGAGGCTTATCCGGGCGAGGATCCGTCAACCTTGCGCCCGCCGGAAAGCATCGTCGAAAGCTTCATCGCGCTGGCCGCGCCGGAGCAGACCGAAACCGGAAAGACGATAAAGGCCGCATGAGCATCGCCAACCCCTACATTCAGGGAAGCACGCCGGATGAGCGCCGCAACATGGCGTTGCGCCGTCAGGTGACGATGGCGAGCCTGTCCGTGGCCGTGGTGCTGATCGCGGCGAAACTGGCGGCTTATATGATCACGGATTCCGTCAGCATCATGACGTCGTTGCTGGACTCGACCTTCGACGCGCTGGCTTCGACGGTGACGATGGTCAGCGTCCTGCATGCCATGACGCCCGCGGACGAGGAGCACCGTTTCGGCCACGGCAAGGTCGAGGCGCTGGCGGCGATGGGGCAGTCTTTGTTCATTTTCGGTTCGGCGGGATATTTGCTGTTCGAATCCATGCACCGTTTTTTTCATCCGCAGCCGGTGAAACAGGCGATCGTCGGCATCGGCGTGATGCTGGCGTCTGTCGTCCTGACGGTGCTGCTCGTGACGTTTCAGAAATACGTGATCCGCCGCACGGCCTCCGTGGCGATCAGCGCCGACCATCTGCATTATAAAGGCGATCTTTTCATGAACGCCGCGGTGCTGTGCGCGCTGGGCCTGGGGTATTTCAGCCGCTGGCCTTATTACGACCCTTTGTTCGCCTGCGCGATCTCGCTCATCCTGCTCGGCGGCGCGTGGCAGATCAGCCGCGAATCCTACGGCATTTTGATGGATCAGGAATTGTCGGACGCGGACCGCGCGAAAATAGAGGCGCTGGTTGCGGCCCATCCGCAGGCGCGGGCGATGCACGATTTGCGCACCCGTCAGAGCGGGCAGCGGGTGTTCATCGAGTTTCATCTCGAGCTGGACGGCGACCTGCCGCTCAGAAAAGCGCATGACGTGACCGAAGATCTGGAGCGCACGCTCTACGAAGCCTTCCCGCAGTCGGAGGTTTTGATCCATCAGGAACCGGCGGGGCTGGACGACCACCGGCTCGACGACAATCTTAATAAACAGGCTTTATGAAGAGTCCGCCCGGTCGGGTCCTTGATGTTATTCATCAGTCCGCGTAAGGATTTTTGCTCGCCTTGACGATGAACCGCACCGGCGTCGCGGGGATGTCGAAGTCGCGGCGCAGGTTGTTGATGAGATAGCGCTTGTGGGTTTCGGGATAGTCGTCCGCGCGCCCGACCCACAGCGCGAAAGTCGGCGGACGCGCCTTGATCTGCGTCATGTAGCGCAAGCGGTTCGGGCGGCCATGGACCAGCGGCGCGGGGTTTTGCTCTTCCATCGCGGCGAGCCAGCGGTTGAGCCGTCCGGTGGGCACGCGCTTGTTCCAGAGATCGTACGTGTCGAGCACCGCCTGCATCAGCTGGTCGAGGCGCGTGCCGTTGAGCGCGGAGATGGTGACGGTCTTGACGTCGCGCACCTGCGCGAGGCTGGTGTCAAGCTGGTATTCGATTTCTTCCAGAAGCTTTTCGCGGTGCTTCACGGCATCCCATTTGTTGACGGCGATGACGACGGCGCGGCCTTCCTCGATCGCGTGGTTGAGGATGGAAAGATCCTGCCGCTCGAACATCGTTTCCGCGTCCAGCACCATGACGACGACCTGCGCGAGCCGGATGGCGCGGAGCGTGTCGTCCACCGACATTTTTTCGATTTCGTTGACGATGCGCGATTTGCGCCGCAATCCCGCCGTGTCGACGAGCCGCAGCTTCCGTCCGCCGTATTCCCAGTCCACGTGCACGGCGTCGCGGGTGATGCCCGCTTCAGGGCCGGTCATTGAGCGTTCCTCGCCGAGCAGCGCGTTGAGCAACGTCGATTTGCCGACGTTGGGGCGTCCGACGATGGCGATTTTGACGGGGTTGTTCTTGTCTTCCTCGTCCGTTTCCTCGCGGTCTCCGAAGCCGGTGCCGTCGCCTTCCTTGTAAATGTCGAAATATTTTTCGAGGTCTTCCGTTTCGGCCTCGTCTTTCGCGCTTGCCGCGTCGTCCGCATCCACATACGGGCGCAGGAGGGTGTAAAGCTCGTCCAGCCCTTGTCCGTGCTCCGCCGAAATGGCGATCGGCTCGCCGAGGCCGAGTTCATAGGCTTCATACATGCCGGTGATGCCCGCCTTGCTCTCGCATTTATTGGCGATCAAGGCCGTCGGCATATTTTGCTTCCTGAGCCAGTCGGCGAAGTGCCTGTCCATCGCGGTGAGACCGGCGCGCGCGTCGATCACCAACAGCGCCATGTCGGCGCGGGCGAGCGCGCGTTCTGTCTGCTGGCGCATGCGCGCGGGGATCGAGGCGTCGAAGCTTTCTTCCAGCCCCGCCGTGTCGATGACTTTAAAGCTGAGATCGGAAAGATGCCCGTCCGCCTCGCGCCAGTCGCGCGTCAGGCCCGGCGTGTCGTGCACGAGCGCGAGTTTCTTGCCCACCAGCCGGTTGAAGAGGGTGGATTTCCCGACATTCGGGCGTCCGATGATCGCGACGGTGAATGTCATGGTTTTCTTTCTTTAACGGTAAGCGGCAAGCTCGCCGCCGTCGGTCAGGACAAACAGCGTATTGTCGGCGACGATAGGTGAAACGAGGACCTTGCCGGGCAGTTCGGAATTGCGGGTGATTTTTCCGCTTTGCGGATCGACCTCGATCAGCCGTCCGTCGCTGCTGGCGGCAAGCAGGCGTCCGCCGGCGAGCAGCGGCCCGGTCCAGACCACTGTCTTGTTTTTGTCGTTGCCGTGATATTCCGGCAGTTGCGTCACCCAGCGGATGCCGCCGTCGTCGAGAGACAGGGCGACGAGCTTTTGCCCCGTGGTGATCACGAACATGTTGTCGCCCGCGATCCACGGCATGCCGGCGCTGCCGATGTCGTTTTGCCAGAGGCGCTGGCCGGTGGTTTCGTTGAAGGCGACCATGTGGCCGCTGTAGCTGGTGGCATAGACGACGCCCTGATTGATGACCGGCTGGCTGATGTCGTCGATCGGGGCGAGCAAGCCGCTGTTGTTGACGGAGGAAATGTTGTCCTGCCACAGCACCTGGCCGTTGGCGGCGTTGAGGCCGAGAATTTCTCCCGAGGATTGCGGCAGGATGAGCGTTGACGCGTCCGCGGCGGGCGAGACGGATTTGAGCAGGCCGGTCGTCTGCGGAATTCCGGCATAGCTCCACAGCGCCGTGCCGTCGGCGGCGGAGAAGACCAGCAGGCGGTTGTCGATGGTGATGACGTAAACGTTGCCGCCCGCGACCGTCGGCGCGGATTGCGACGGGGTTTGCAGCGTCGTGCGCCACACTTCCGCGCCGGTCGCGGCGTCGAAGCAGCCGAGGTTTCTGTAGCCGTTGGTCACATAAAGCCTGCCGCCGTCATAGGCGATGCCGCCGCCGACGCCGCCCGACTCGTCCGAGCCTTTGGGAATGGTGGAAACGCGCCATTTTTTGTCGCCGTTTTTGATGTCGAAGGCGGAAAGCCTGCCGTCCGTATCCAGCGTGAAGACCATGCCGTTCGCGACGACAGGTTGCGAGATGAGCGGATCGCGACTGTCGCCGCCGTCGCCGATGGAGCTTTCCCAGGCCTGTTTCAGGTTCGGGCCGAGCGTCGGCTGACCCATGACGTGATTGGGATAACCGCCTGCCTGCGGCCAGAAGGCGTTGGTCCATGCGGCGGGCAGGGAGATCGGCGTTTGCTGCAATGCGGGGCTTGGTTCAAGCTGTTGCTGGAGTTGCAGAAGCGAAATGCGCGTGCCCTTGAGCGGCGGCTGATTGTCCCCGCTGGAGAACATGGCGTCGAACCGCGCGCAACCGCCGAGCAGGAGAAATGCGGGCAGAACGGCGAGAAGGATAAACTTTTTTTTCATCGGACGGCTCTTGTTTTCTTAAGGGCGTTTCAGGATTTCCGGTTGTTTTTCGCATCGGCCGCATAAAGCGCGTGCAGGCTGAAGGCGCGCTGACGCTCGTCGTCCGGCGCATTGGGATCGGCGGCGATGGCGGCCATCATGTCGGCGGCGCGCTGCATATGCCCCTGACGCGCTTCGAGAAGCGCCTGCATTTCCCGCGCCGTATAGCGCCAGACGTCGCCGTCCTTGACGAGCGGCGCGAGTTCCGCCGTAAGTTCCGCCGCCGGCGCGGAGTTGAGGCGCAGGCTGATGCTGCGGATGCGGGCGAGATCGCGCCAGGTCGCGCTGATGCCGGACGTGTCGGCGATCTGCTTGTAGAGCGCGATGGCCTTGTCTTTCAGTCCGTTTTCGACGTCGTTGCCCGCGACGATGAAGCGGGCCATCATGGCGTGGTTTTTATCGGTCGTGTCGGCGAATTGCGCCAGCTTTTGGGTGTTGGTGGAATCGACGATCAGGGCGAGCTCCGTCGTCGCCTTGGTGTTCTCGGCAAGGTCGCGTTGTCTCATGAAGGAGAGGAACGCTGTCAGCACGATGGCGCCGATCGCGCCGCCAATAATCCATGCGCCGTTCTCTTTCCAAAACTGGGAAAGCTTTTCGCGGCGGAGATCTTCGCTGATTTCATCAAAAATGTCGGCCATGGCGATTTCCTATGTGATTAAATTTTATATGTTATTTCAGCTCACTACCTGACCAAAACAGCCCCATTGAGTCAAGAGAAACTCCGTTTTAAATCCGGCATTTTATAACTTTATGAAAACTTATTGAGCAATGCCCCCGGATCAGCGCTTTCCAGCACCATGTCGGCGGCGATCTGGTTGCGAAACCACGTGACCTGCCTTTTCGCGTAGTTGCGGGTGGATTGTTGGGCGAGGCGTATGGCGTCCGCGCGGGTGGTTTTTCCGGCGATATAATCTTTCAATTCGGGATATCCGAGCGCCTTGGAGAGCGCCATGCCCGCGGTTTCGTTTTTCATGAAGTTTTTGGCTTCGTCGAGCGCGCCCGCATCGAGCATCTTTTTGAATCTTCCGTCGCAGGCGGCATAGAGCGTTTCGCGCGGCGGCAGCAGAGTGACGGTAAAAAACGCAATGTCGCCGGGCGGCTTGACGCGCGGCGCGGCCTGCCAGACGGCGAGCCCTTTGCCGGTCGCGGCGAGAACTTCCCACGCGCGGATCAGCCGTTGCGGGTTGGAGCGGTCGAGTTTTGCCGCCGTTGCGGGGTCGCGCTTTTCAAGCGCGGCATAAAAAGCGGGCGTGCCGAGTTCTTTATGCAGCGCGTTCGCCTCCTGCCGGAAGGAATCGGGCACGTCGGGAATGGGGCTGATGCCTTCGAGCAAGGTTTTGATATAAAAGCCCGTGCCGCCGACGATGACGGGGAGTTTGTCTTTTGCCCGCGTCGCGTGGATTTCTTCAAGCGCCATGCCGGCCCAGCGCGCGGCGGAGCAAACGTCTTTGGGTGGCAAAACGCCGTAAAGGCGGTGCGGAACTTTGGCCGTGTCCTCTTGCGGCGGTTGCGCCGTCAGAAGAGGCAGGCCGCCGTAAACCTGCATGGAATCGGCATTGATGATCACGCCGTCGCGCGCTTCGGCCATCGCGAGCGCGAGGCCGGATTTGCCGCTGGCGGTGGGTCCGCCAACAACGAGTACCTTACAATCGCCGTCCTTTGGCCTGCAAATCATGCTTTTCTGCGCTTCCGTTGCTCACGCAGCGTCGCACCGCTGCGCCACGGTTCTCGAAAAACACGATTTTCGGCTCAAAATCCGGCGGTTGTTAACCGAGCCTGCGACCGTCATTTTTTCTCGAACTTCAGCGCGACAAAGCGCATGTCGCCGCCGCGCGAGACGAAGAGCAGGACGGAGGCATGTCCGGCTTTCTTCGCCGCGGCGATGTCTTTCACGGCTTCGGCGGGCGACGAGACGTTCACCTGATCGACTTCGGAAATCACGTCGCCGACCTCGATGTCTTTCGCGGCGGCGTCGCTGTTCGGGTCGACCGACGCGACCATGGCGCCTTTGACGTCCTTCGGCACTTTATAGGTGTCGCGCATGTCGGGCGTGATGGCGGCAAGGCCGATGCCGAGGCCTTTCACGTCCGTGATGTCGGGTTTTGCCGCAGGTGCGGGTTTATGCGCGGTTTGCCCCGTTTCCATGGCCTGGCTCATTTCGGCGAGATCGACGAGGAAGGTCTGTTCCTTGCCCTTGCGCCAGACGTCGATGGTGGCGTCCTTGCCGACCGGCGCGTCGGCGACGATCAGCGGCAGCTGGCGCATTTCCTTGATGTCGTGGCCGTCGAACTTGAGGATCACGTCGCCGGATTTAAGCCCTGCCTTTTCGGCGGGGCCATGGGGAAAGACGCTGGAGACGAGCGCGCCTTCCGCCTTGGGCAGGCCGAGGTTCTGGGCGATTTCAGGCGTCACGTCCTGAATGCGCACGCCGAGCCACGCGCGCTTGACCTTGCCGTGGGCGATGAGCTGCGCGACGATGCCGCGTGCGAGATTGGACGGGATGGCGAAGCCGATGCCGACCGAGCCGCCGGTCGGCGAATAGATCGCCGTATTGATGCCGACGACCTGCCCTTGCTGGTTGAACATCGGGCCGCCGGAATTGCCGCGGTTGATCGGCGCGTCGGTCTGGATGAACTGGTCGTAAGGGCCTTCGTCGATGTCGCGCTGGCGGGCGGAGACGATCCCCGCCGTCACCGTGCCGCCAAGGCCGAAGGGGTCGCCGATGGTCAGCACCCAGGAGCCGATGCGGGCCTTGTCGCTGTCGCCCCAGTCCGCTTCCGTCAGCGGATGCGGCGGCTTGATTTGCAGCACGGCGAGGTCCGTCTTTGGGTCGGCGCCGACGAGTTTCGCGGGCACGGTGGTGTTGTCGCTGAGCGTGACCTTGATTTCGGTGGCGTTTTTGATGACGTGGTTGTTGGTGACGATATAGCCGTGCTTGGCGTCGATGATGAAGCCGGAGCCGAGAGAATAAATCTTCTCTTTCATCTGCGGCTGCTGGCCGTCCTGGCCGTTTTGATAGTGGTTGTAGAAATCCTTGAAGAACTGTTCGAGCGGCGAGCCCGGCGGGAATTGCGGCATGGGCGGCAGGGCGTTGTTGCTGGCTTCTATGCTCGACGTGGTGGAAACGTTGACCACGGAAGGCAGAAGCCTTTGCGCCAGATCGGCGAAGTCGGGCAAATGCGAGACGGCTTCGGCGGGCGCGGCCTGCGCCGGGGCCGCCTTTGCTGGCGTGGCGGACGTCGCAGTTTGCGCTGCGGCGCGCTGCGGCGCGAGCGTGCAAAGGCACGCCAGGGACGCGCTGAACGCGAGAGCGGGGAAACGGGCGGGCGTGAGGAAAAGTTTTTTCATTTTATGGACCTCCGGTCTGGATAGAGTTTCGGCGGAATCAGTATTTTTCCGGTAGCGGCGCGTCCGGCGCCGGTTTGGAAGTCTTGGTTGTCGTCTTGCTTTTTGCGGCCTGTACCGGTTTGGGTTTGAGGAGACTCGCATTCAGCTGGTGCGCGTCTTCGAGTATAGGATAGGCGATCAAGGTAAGATAACTGTTAATGCGGCGCAAATCCCGCAAAATATCGAGGTGCAGGCTCGACGTGGCGATGGTTTCCGCAACGCCCTCGCTGAGGCGGCGGAAGTGGCTTTCCGCGGCGTGCATTTCATAAGAGCGCAGATTTTCCTTTTCTTCGAGCAGCATACGGGCCATTTTGACGTCGCCGGTCATGAAGATATTCTGCGCGAGTTGCAGGCTCTCCATAACGCGGGAATGGAGATCGGAAATTTCCGCAAAACCCTGCCGTGAAAAATTGTCCTGATGGCGGATTTTCTTGCGCGCCAGTTCCATCAGGTTTTTATCGATAATATCGCCGATATGTTCGAGATTGGTCGAAAACGTGAGGATTTGCAGATAGCGGGCGTTTTCCTTTTCATCGAATTTTTTCACGTCCAGCCGCGCGAGGTAGGTCTTGATCGCTTCATAAAGACTGTCGACGTCCTCCTCCTTCGCGCAGATGTCCTGCACGCGGCGCGGATTGTTGCTGCGCAGGGCTTCAAGCGTGTCCTGCAGCATCTTTTGCACGATGTCGGAAAGGCGCAAGGTCTCGCGCGCGACGCCGGCCAGCGCCGCGACGGGCATGTCGACGGCGGAAGGATCGAGATACCGCGGCAGGCTTTCATCTTCCTCGCGCGGCTTGTCGGGGAGGACAAGCTCGCTCAGGCGCGTCATCGGCCCGATGAACGGCAGGAAAACGACGGCGAGCGCAAGGTTGAACAGCGTGTGGAAGTTGACGATTTCCCGCGCGGGGCTTGAATGGATGTGCGCCATGGCGGGCAGGATCGCGACGTTCATCAAAGGCACCGCCAAAACCACGCCGATGGCGCGGATGAAAAGGTTGCCGAGCGGAATGCGGCGGCCGGCGGGAATGTCGCGCAAGGTCATGACCACGGGGGCGACCGCGCCGCCGAGGTTCGCGCCCGCCACCATGTAGAGCCCGAGCTTGACGGGAATGGTGTGCGCGGAAACGAAGCTCATCAGCAAAAGCACCATGCCGAGGCTGGAATGCGCCAGCCACGTCAGCAGCGCCGCGATCAGCACGGCGAGGACCGGCTGGTCGTTCATCGGCGCGATCAGCGCGTGGAGCGCTTTGGATTGTTCCAGCGGCGCGGCGGCGGAGGTGATCATGCTCAAGGCCGTCAGCGCGAGCCCGACGCCGATCAGCGCATTGCCGATGTATTTGTAAAGGCTGCCGGAGAACGCCTTGTTGACGGCGTAGCCCGAGATCAGCAGCACGGGCGTCAGCCACATGAGGTTGAGCGACATCAGCTGCGCGGCGAGCGTCGTGCCGACGTCCGCGCCCAGCACCACGGCGATGGCGGCGGAAATCGTGATGACGTTGCGCGCCGCGAAGGAGCTGACCACCAGAACGGCCGCCGTGCTGCTTTGCAGCAGCGCGGCGACGAACAGGCCGATGGCCGAGGCCTTGAACCTGTTGCTGGTGGAGTTGGAGATGATGCGGCGCAACGCGGAGCCGAAGGCCTGATTGAGCCCCTTGCTCACCATGCCGACGCCCCAGAGCAGGAGACAGACTCCGCCTATGATTTGAAGCAGTATTCCGACGGGACTCATGTCACATCAGACCAGACTTTCCGCTTGGTGGCCAGCAGGACGCCGGCGAAGACCAGCATGAAGAGAATGACCTTGATGCCAAGGCGCTTGCGCTGTTCCATGTGCGGGTTGGACGCCCAGTCGAGAAACTCCGCGACGGAGCGCGCTTCGTTGTCGAGCGTGTTGGGCGTGCCGTCCTGAAACTGCACCTGCCCCGCGACGAGCGGTTGCGGCATGGCGATCTGATGGCCGGGGAAGTATTCATTGTACATGTGGCCTGCCATCACGTGGAAGTCTTTGGGCGCGGGCACGTAGCCCGTCAGGATGGCGTAGACGTAGTTGGGGCCGCCTTCGCGCGCGTTGACGAGGTTAGACATGTCCGGCGGCAAAGCGCCGTTGAGCGCGGCGCGGGCCGTTTCCGGGTTCGGGAACGGCGACTTGAGGTGGTCGGTCGGCTTGCCGGGGCGCTGGTACATCTGGCCGTTTTCATCCGGGCCGTCGGTGATCTGATAGGAGGCGGCGAGCGCCTTGATCTGCTCTTTCGTGTAGCCGATGGCTTCGAGGTTGCGGTAATAGACGTACTTCATCGAGTGGCAGTTGGAGCAGACTTCCTTGTAGACCTGAAAGCCGCGTTGCAACGCCGCCTTGTCGTAGTGGCCGAAGATGCCCTGTTCCGGCCAGTGCAGGTTCGGCAAGGGTGGCGTGTCGGCGGCGTGCGCGGCGTGCGGCGCGAGCGCCAGTCCCAGGCCGAGCGTGAAGGGAACGAGCGCTTTTTTCACCGTCGCGCAACAGCCGTGGCCGTGCCGCGCGGTGAAGTCGGCGCTGATGCTTTCCGGCAACGGGAGCGTCTTCTCTCGCTTGCCGAGGTAAGGCAGCAGGACGAGGAAGAAGAAATAATAATAGGCGGCGCCGATGCGGCCCATCACAAGCGCCTTGCCGATGGCGGGCAGTCCGCCCGCATAGGTCAGCATGACCATGTTGAGCACCAGCAGGCGCAAGGCCCACTTGAAAACCGGGCGGTAGCGCGCGCTTTTGACCGGCGACTTGTCGAGCCACGGCACGAAGAACAGAATGAGGATCGAGCCGAACATCGCGGCGACGCCCTGCTGTTTGGCCGTGATCAGCGTATGGCCGAAGATCTTGATGCCGACGGTGAACGACCGCAGCATGGCGTAGAACGGCAGGAAGTACCATTCCGGCACGATTTCCGGCGGCGTTTGCAGGTGGTTGAACGGCTTGAAGTGGTCGGGGTTGGCCAAAAGGAGCGGCGCGAAGAACACCACGGCGAAGTAGATGGTCATGAAGACCACTGTGCCGAAGCTGTCCTTGGCGGTGTAGTAGGGATGGAACGGCACGGTGTCCTTGTCGGACTTCGGCTCGACGCCGGCGGGGTTGTTGGAGCCCGAAACGTGCAGCGCCCAGACGTGGATGAACACCACCGCGCAGATGATGAACGGCAGCAGGAAGTGGAAGGCGTAGAAACGGTTGAGCGTGGGCTGGCCGACGCTGAAGCCGCCCCACAGCCAGGTGACGATGCCGCCGCCGACCAGCGGAATGGCGGAGAAGAGACTGGTGATGACGGTCGCGCCCCAGCCGGACATCTGGCTCCACGGCAGGGTGTAGCCGAGGAAGGCGGTCGCCATCATCAGCAAGAGCAGAACGACGCCGAAGATCCACACCAGCTCGCGCGGTTTTTTATACGATCCGTAGTAAAGGCCGCGGAAAAGGTGGATATAGACGGCGATGAAGAAGAACGACGCGCCGTTCATGTGCATGTAGCGCAAAAGCCAGCCGTAGTTCACCTCGCGGGTGGTGTGCTGGATGCTGGCGAAGGCTTCCGTCGTGCTCGGCACGTAGTTCATCGCCATGAAGACGCCGGTGATGATCATGATCATCAGCATGATCATCGCGATCGCGCCGAAGTTCCAGAAATAGTTGAAGTTCTTCGGCGTCTGGAACTTGCCGTATTCGTTGTTCATCATGGAGAAGATCGGCAGGCGATCGTTGATCCATTGCACTGTTTTGTTGTCGAACTTGTCTTTTTCTTTTGAGCCGGACATGAGCTTTGAAACCTTCTCTTGAATGAGGTGGCGGATCGGAGATTAGAAACCGGGGTTGGGGAAGTCGTGGCCGCTGCCGACGTGCACCACGGTGTCCGATACGAACTTGTAGGGCGGAACGAACATGTTCAGCGGCGCGGGGCCTTTGCGGATGCGGCCCGAGACGTCGTATTGCGAGCCGTGGCAGGGGCAGAACCAACCGTTGAACTCGCCGCGCGGGTCGCCGGGCTTTTGCCCGAGCGGAATGCAGCCGAGGTGCGTGCAGACGCCCTTGATGATGATCCATTCCGCTTTCAGCGTGCGGGCTTCGTCGGGCTGCGGATCGCGCAAGGATTTCCAGTCCATGTCGCGGACGGATTTGATCTCCGCCGGCGTGCGGTGGCGGATGAACAGCGGTGAGCCGCGCCACACGGCGGTGAGCGCCGAGCCGACTTCGACCTTGCTGATGTCGACTTCCGTCGAACCGGCCGCGAGCGTGTCGGCGGCGGGGTTCATGCTGTCGATGAGCGGCCAGGCGGCGCAACCGGCGCCGACGGCGCCCATCGCGCCGGCCGTCAGGTAAAGAAAGTCACGGCGTGTGGCGCCTTTTTTGACTGCTGGATCCATTTTTTATTTTTCCTTGCGTGAGGACGGTGGAAAGTCACGGGTTTTGAGCAGATGTCGCATCTTAAAAACAATCGACTCAATCTACTATAAAGATACTACTCTGATTTACCGAGAAGGAAAGTGCCCCGCAGGAAAAAATCCGAACACTATGTCAATAAACGGCAAATAAAAACCTTTGTTCATCAATACGATGCTTGTCCTGTTTTATAAACCGCGGCGCGCATTTTCCAGGACTGAATCGTACCCGTATGCGGCGGGGCCCGATCAGAGATACACGATGGCGGAAATCAGAAGGACTTTCAGAAGGAGCCACGTCACGACGTAGATATCTATCGTTTTATGTCCAAGAAACTGGCAGAAATCCGTTATCGGATCGCGTTCCTTGCGCGAGAGATCGTTGAGGATCATTTGCCGCAGGTTCAGCATGGCGGCGGCCGTCAGTCCGGTCGTGACGGCGACGAAGGCAAGCTGGAGAGCCGAAAAGTGGAAAGTGACTTGTTCGGCGATGATGAACAGGGCCGTGACCGCCGCCATATAAATTCTGATATTGACGACGCCCGGGGGAATTTCCGCTTCGTTGCGCATAATCCATCCCGCCATGGCCAGCAGAAGGGCCAGCGTTCCGTATTCGCATAACTTGTTTGTGAGCGGGTAAGCCACCAGCAGAGCGAGCATGACGAGCCAGAAGTTTTTCCTGTTGCGGGTGGCAAAGGTCATCAGCGGTTCTATGAGCCACTTTATGGCGATAATCGTGAACAGCACGTCAAGCGGGAAAGTCCGGAAGCCGAGCAACTGGTCGGCGGCGGCCAGCATCGCCGCGCCGGCGTAGATATTGGCCGTGGGACGGCGCGGGATGTAGCCGAGCGGGATGAACCAGACGAGCGCGAACATGCGGAAAACGCGCCACCACATGCTGACGCCGAAGCAATACCCCACGTGATCTATCAGCATGGCGACGATCGCGATGGCAAAGAGTTCGTGTGCGGCGAGTTTGTATTTCATGCGGAAAATACTGTATCATCGGGTTCATTCTTCAACAAGACGGACATGGCGCGACAAGATGCCGAGACTTGCCCTTTTTGAACCCGATATCCCGCAGAACGCCGGCACGCTGATGCGCCTTTGCGCCTGCCTCGGCGTTGCGATGGACATCATCGAGCCGTGCGGCTTTGTCATCTCCGACAAAAACCTCAAACGCGCGGGTATGGATTATATCGAACACCTCGACCTGACGCGGCATATGAACTGGGAGGCGTTCAAAACCGCGCATGCGGGCAGGCGGCGCGTGCTGCTGACGACCAAAGCCGCCGGTTCCTATCTCGATTTCGCGTTCAGGCCGGACGACGTGCTGATCGCCGGACGCGAAAGCGCAGGCGTGCCGGAGCATGTGCACGGGCAATGCGACGCGCGGCTGCTGATCCCGATGCGCACAGGCCTTCGCTCGCTCAACGTCGCGCTGGCGTCGGCGATGGTGCTGGGCGAGGCCTTGCGGCAGACGAAGATGTTTCCCGCGTCAGAGGGATGACGGCTTGAGGACGGCGACGAAAGAGCGCAATGTGATCGCCGTTTCGCGCAAGGCGCGTCCGTAACCGTTGATGCTGTTGTCGGCGAGCGCCCTGTCGGTCATCCGTTCCGAAATGTCGCCGATTTTTTCGACGTTGTCTTTGGCGAGAAACGGCCTGGTTTCTTCCGCGGCGAGGCGGTTGAACATCCGGCGCATGGCGTGTCCCTGCCAAAGCAGCTCGTAAGTGTCGCCTGCGTGGAGCGACTTGCCCGCGGTATGGAGCAGGGTTTCGCAAAGGGCGTTCTCCAGCGTTTCTTTCGTTTGCGCCTCTTCGGCGTTTTCCCACAGGCCGGCGAAGGTTTCGCAGAGCTTGTCGGCGGCGCGGACGATGTCCGTGCCGGTCGTGCCTGTCGTGGCATTGAAGTCGCGGTTGTAATTCTCGGCGGCTTCGAGATAATCGTTGGCGGCGCCGTTGAAAACGAAATGAGCTATTTTGGTTTCAGACATGGAAACACCTTTCAGAGCTATAAAATATGCCGGATGCGCGGTATCGGCCTGCCGACATCGATCCGGGATATGAACCTAGCCAGTTTTTATAGTTATGTCAATAAAGATCACATATTATCCGCAAAATTTTCCTGAAAACCATTAACATCCTTGTTTTAAACGGATATTCTGCATTTTCACGCATGGAGCGCCTTATGAAACCTCAACGCCAACCCGCGCCGGTCGTATTCCGGCAGACCGCCGAAGACTGGTTTGAAGACCTGCGCGACCGCATTTGCCTTGCGCTGGAGAAGATCGAGGACGACGCGGCAGCCGATTTGCCCGCCGGACGGTTTGAACGCAAGGTGTGGGCGCGTCCCGAAGGCGCGGGCCGTTCCGGCCCTGATATAAATTCAGCCGCCTCTGGCGGCGGCGGAACAATGTCGATCCTGCGCGGCGGGCGGGTGTTTGAAAAAGGCGGCGTCAACATCTCGACCGTGCACGGCACGTTCTCCGAAGAATTCCGCAAAAAGATTCCGGGCGCGGAAGCCGACGGCGCGTTTTTCGCCACCGGCATCAGCCTCGTCCTCCATCCGCGCAACCCGCATGTGCCGATCGTGCATATGAACACACGGCATATCGTGACGAGCAAAAGCTGGTTCGGCGGCGGCGCGGATCTCACGCCGGTGTTTCCGGACGCAAAGGACACCGCGGACTTTCACGCCGCGTTCAAAAAGGCTTGTGATGATTTTGATGCGGATTATTATCCCAGGTTCAAGAAATGGTGCGATGAATACTTCTTTCTCCCGCACCGGAACGAAGCGCGCGGCATCGGCGGCATTTTCTACGATTATCTCGACAGCGGCGATCAGGAAAAGGATTTCGCCTTCACGCAAGCCGTGGGGGAAACATTCCTGAACATTTATCCCGCCATCGTCCGCCGCCACATGGACAAGCCGTGGACGGCGGAGGAACACGAAAAGCAACTCGTCAAGCGCGGGCGCTACGTGGAGTTCAATCTGCTTTACGACCGCGGCACGCAGTTCGGCCTCAAAACCGGCGGCAATACCGAAGCCATTCTCATGTCCATGCCGCCGGAAGTGAAGTGGCCGTAAATACCGTCACCCCCGCTTCACGCGGGGGCCCAGACGCGTTCACTTTGTGAACGCCTTTATAAATAGCGGTCTTGCGACCGCACTGGATGCCCGCGTAAAGCTTTTAATCTCTGTCCTTCAAAGCCTTCACCGCGACGTCATAGCTGAACCCCGCCCGCGCCATGGAAGCGAGTTCCTTTTGCGGATCGGCGGGGCGTTTGCGCCACGGCCCTAATTTTTTGCGTTTCGCGTAGGCCGCCGCCGCCACCGCTTCCGCGTCGTCCTGTTCGGCATCGACGTTTTTCAAGGCGGCATCGATTTGCGCCGGTGTGAGGCCCTTGATTTGCAGTTTCGCCATGATCGCGCGTTCCGAAAGCCCCTGCCGCCGCAAGGACGCCACCCGCGCGCGGGCGAAGCTTTGATCGTCCAGCAACCCGACGGTTTTGTAGCGCGCGACCAGTTCATCCACCAGCGGGGTGAATTCATCTTCGTCCATTTCATGAAACGCGCAGGAGCGCTTCACCTTGCGCAACAGGACGCGGCGCAGGTTTGCCGCCGATGTTGCATAACGCTGGAGATAATAGAGCGCTGCATTTTCCAAATATGTTTTGGAAATTTTTCTGGGCGTTTTGCGCTTTTGTTCCGCGGGTTTTTTGTCCATGATGTCCGGCATTATGCTACAATCGGGTGGAAATGGCTATCCGCATCAAAAAAGACGGCACTGAACAATCGGGACTGGTGGACGATGACGTCATCCAGCCCTTCCGACTGGAAAAATCCAACGTGCGCGGGCGCATGGTGCGCCTCGGGCCGGTGCTGGCCGAGATCATGGGCAAGCACGATTATCCGCCGCCGGTGTCCGCGCTCCTCAGCGAGGTTCTGACGCTCGCCCTGCTGCTCAGCGGGATGCTGAAATACGAAGGCGTGTTTTCGCTGCAAATCAAGGGCGACGGCGCGATCCGCACGCTGGTCGCCGACGTGACGGGCAAGGGCGAGGTGCGCGCCTATGCGGGGTTTGACGAGGCGGCGGTCAAAAAAGCCGCCAAGCGCAAGAAAGACCTCGACAATCACTATTATCACCTGCTCGGCAAGGGGTACATGGCCTTCACTGTCGATGCCGGTGGGTACGAGCACAGTTATCAGGGCATCGTGGAATTGACGGGCAGCTCGATCGTCGACGCCGCGCAGCACTATTTCACCCAGTCGGAGCAGATCAAGACGTCGTTCACGCTGGCCGTGCATCCGCAGGACGGGCAATGGCGCACCGGCGGCATCATGATCCAGCAAATGCCGGACGAAGACGCGGGCAAGAACATGGACGACGAGCCGGACCTCGAGGACTGGACGCGCGCCGTGATGCTGCTTTCGACCTGCCGCGAGGGCGAGCTTCTGTCTCCGGTGCTGGCCTCCGCCGACGTGCTGTACAGGTTATTCCACGAGGACGGCGTGCGCATCTATTCGCCGACGCACGTCCGTTTCAAATGCCGTTGCACGCGGGCGCGGGTGGTGGAGATTTTGCGCACCATTCCGCAAGCGGAGATCGAGGACATCTGCGAAAAAGAAGGCCATGTCTCGATCAAATGCGAGTTTTGCAGCGAGGATTACCGCTTCACCGCCGCTGAGCTGAAAAACGTGTACAAGGGCAAAAAGACATGAAATACGCATGGACGCTGATGGTTGCCGTGTTGCTGGCCGGATGCACGGCGGGGCCGCCGCAGACGGTGTTGCCCGACATGACCTTCGCCAACATGACGCCGATCAGGATAGACGCGGCGAAAGTGGCGGTGGTCGACAGATACCAGTCGCCGATGCAGCGGCCGGATGTCGAATATGACTTTTCGCCGCAGCCCGCCGTCGCGGCGGAGAAAATGCTCAAACGCCAGCTGGTCGCGGCGGGCGGAACGGATGTGCTCCGCGCGGTCATCGAGGAGGCTTCCGTCGTGCGCAAGGATCTGCCCGCGCACAGCAGCCTCACCGGCATTCTGATGCAGGCGCCCGCGGTGCAGCTGACCGCGGTCATGAAGGTGCGCTTCGAGCTGTTCGATCCCGCCGCGCCGGATATCATCCTCGGTCATGCCGAGGTGATCGCCCGCCGCGTGAAGACGATCGACGAAGGGCTATCGCCGGATGAACGCGCGCGCGCCTACTTCGATCTCACCGAGGAACTCATGAATAATCTGAACGCGGGCATGCAGTCGGTCATCAAAAAGACCTTTGGCGTGAAGGACTAACGCCGTTTTATTCGCGGCGTGTTTGAAGTTTTGGGCGAATCGGTTGCGGTTTTCGAGACAGCGCGGGCGGCGGGTTTTTTACTTTTACGGAGTCCTGATTTTAGCGCTTTGAAAAGACAGGCATTTTTTATATTAAAAAGAAAGACTCGACTCTTATCCACAGAATCGGGAGACTCGGACTCAAGGAAAAGCACCGCTCCGGTTTTCCGGTTGCGATGCTTCCCTTGATACTTCGCTTCGATGACGACTGCCCTGCGTTTCACGACGCAGGGCTTTTTTTATCTCATTCAAAAAATATATCCGCAATTTGCCGCTCGTTCAATACGCTTTGTCGGGGTACACTGAAAAAAAACGGACCGGAAAGAAAATAAAGAGGTTGACATGATGTATGTTCCACAACGCCGCAAGGATGACGGACTCATGAAGCGGATCTTTCGTTTTTTCAAATGGTTCTTCATCCTGACGGGCGTTGCGGTGACGGCGGGCGTTGTTTTCATCGCCGTGTCGTTCGGCGGGGCGATGCGCAATGACGTGCGACCGGTGATGCCGGATAAAATGGTTTTGACCTATACGCTGAAGGCGTCGCTGCCGGAGACGCTCGACAACGACACGCTGAGCCTCGATATGTTGAAACGGCGCATGACCTATTACGATGTCGTTCACGCGCTCTCCGCCGCCGCGCGCGATCCGCGCGTCAGGGCGCTGGTCGTGCGTCTGCGCGATCCGGCGCTGTCGCCCGCGCAACTGCAAGGTCTGCGCGCCGCGGTCGCGAAATTCCGCGCCGCGAAAAAGCCCGCATACATATATGCCGTGGATTACGGCGGATCGTCATCCGGCCTCGGCGATTATTATCTTGCGACGGCGTTCAGCAAAATATGGCTGCAACCGGTGGGCGCAGTTTCGATGGACGGCGTCGCGGCGGAGGTGCCGTTTTTCAAGGGACTTCTGGACAAGCTCGGCATTGACGCGCAAATTCTCCACGAGGGCATTTACAAGTCGATGCCGGAAAGCGTGACCCTGAGCGGCATGAGCCAGCCCGCGCGCCAGATGATGACCGGGCTGGTGGGCAATCTTTCCGGACAGATCGTCGCGGGCATCGCCGCGGACCGCAAGATGACGGCGGCGGAGGTGCAAAATCTCGTCAATGCCGCGCCCTACACCGGCAGGCAGGCGCTGAAGCTGAAACTGATCGACAAAATCGGCTTCGACGACGACCTGCTCGCCGCGGCAAAGCAGGCCGCGGGCAAGGGCGCGCAATCTGTGCGCCTGCAATCCTACGCGGAGAGCCTGCGATCCGTTTTCCCGCCGGATGCCGAAAAGAAAATCGCGCTGATCGTCGGCGCGGGCGACATCATCTCATACAGCGGCCAGCCGCATCTCGGTTTCGGCGGCGGCGCGATGGCGGCGGACAAGATTGTCAAAGCCTTCAGAAAAGCGCGCGATGACAAAAGCGTCGTGGCGGTGGTGTTCCGCATCGACAGCCCCGGCGGCGCGCCCGAAGCGGCGGAAACCATCCGCCACGCGATGATCGAGACGGAAAAGGCGGGCAAGCCGGTGATTGTCTCGATGGGCGGCTACGCGGCGTCCGGCGGCTACTGGATCGCCTCGGCGGCGGACAAGATCGTCGCCGAGCCCGCGACTATCACCGGATCGATCGGCGTTTTCGGCGGCAAGTTCGTGCTGGCGGGATTGTGGAAGAAACTCGGCGTCAACTGGGACAGCGTCTCGGCGGGCGACAACGCCATGATGTGGTCGGCCAATACGCCCTTCACCCCGCAGCAGGCGGCGCAGTTTCAGGCGATGCTGGCGCATATTTATCACGATTTCATCGCCCGCGTGGCGGAAGGACGCCACATGACGCCCGCCGCCGTGGAGGCCGTGGCGCAGGGCCATGTCTGGACGGGCGCGCAAGCGAAGAAACGCGGGCTGGTCGACGCGCTCGGCGGCATCGACGCCGCCATCGCGCTGGCGCGGCAGGCGGCGAAGCTCAAGCCGGGAGAACAGGCGCCGCTTGCGCTTTTTCCGCCGCAAAAGTCGCCGGTGGAAATGCTGATGGACGTCCTTTCAGGCAAGACGGATGACGCTTCGGTTTTTCCTTCTGTCAGCGCGGCTGACATTCTCCGTGTCGCGCGCGGCGCGGCGGACGGCGATGCGCGGCTCTTGCAAATGCCGCAGATGACCTTGCATTAAGAGATATTATTATAAGGGATATTATTATCTGACGAAGACCAGATCGACGCGGTCGATCGGCAGGCGGGACGTGGCGGAGCCGAGCGCCTGCACGTCGAGGCGGATCGGCTTGATCCCTTTGTTCATCAGGTAGGAGCGCACTTCGAGCACGCGCGAGAGCGACATGCGCCGCGCGCTGTCGAGGCTTCCGTCGCCTTTGGCGTAGCCGCGGATTTGCAGGCGCAGGTTATCCACGTCCTTCATCTGGTCGGCGATGTTGTCGAGCTTGTCTTTCGCCTGTGCCGCAAGGGTGCTCGACGTCGGGGCGAAATCCAGCGTCAGGCCGGCGGGCGTCGGCACGGCGGGCATTGCCTTTTCAGCCGCAGGCGCGGCGGGAGACGGCATGGCTTGCGCCGGTGTTGTTTGCGCCTGTGTGGCTTGCTCCGGAGCGGTCGTTGCCTTGGCGATCACCGGGACGTCTTCAGGCATGGAGGGAACGGCGGGCGCGGGCTGTTGCAACGCTTGCCGCGTCGCCAGAGCTTTCGGCTTTGCCTGTTTTGCTTTGGCGGATGTCGCGCGTTTCGCCGGCTTTTCATGCTTGCGGACTGCATGACGCGCGGCAGACGGCATCATCACGATGTCGGTGAAGAACGGATGAGACAGCGCCTGCGGCTCCTGCGGCGGCAAGGTTGCCGCCGGTTGCGCGGGGGCTGAAAGCTCCGGAACCTCGGGTGCTTTCTGTTGTTGCGTTGCCGGATCCAGAACCGACATATGCGTGGTGACGGCGGGCACGCCGGGTTCGTAACGGTAGACATAGGCGTCTGCGGTCCGCGCGGCGAGCAGGTGCACGGCGCAAAGCGCAGGCAAAAGGATCAGGTACGATTTTCTCATATCATGGACCGCCTTTGTAATTTATGTGGCCGTTTTCGCTTTTGCGGAATCCTGCGCGCACCATTGCGGAAGTTTTTGCAACAGGTCTGCATGCAACGCGGGATTGGCCGCCAGAATGCCTCTACCATAGACAAAATTTTTGCCGCCGTCCATTTCCGATGCGTATCCGCCCGCTTCCTTGACGATCAGCGCGCCCGCAGCCTTGTCCCACGGCTTGAGACCCTCTTCCCAATAGGCGTCGAAGCGGCCCGCGGCGACATAGCAAAGATCGAGGCAGGCGCTGCTCATGCGGCGCACGCCGCAACCCAGGGGCAGGTTGGCGCCGTCGCGGAAATGCTTGTCGCCCACGGCGACGAGGCCGTCGACGAGCGAGGTGCGCCCCGCGACGCGCAGGCGCTTGCCGCGCGAAAAGGCGCCGGTGCCTTTTTCGGCGTGAAAGAGCTCGTCGCGCACCGGATCGTGGATGACGCCCGCGACGATCTCGCCGTCTTTTTCGAGCGCGATGGAAACCGACCAGTGCGGGATGCCGTGGAGAAAATTGGTGGTGCCGTCGAGCGGATCGATGATCCAGCGGTATTGCGCGTCGCTGCCTTTGATCTCGCCGCCTTCCTCAAGCAGGAAGCCGTATGCGGGCCGCGCTTTTTCCAGCGTTTCCCGGATGATTTTCTCGGACTTGAGATCCGCCTTGGAAACGAAGTCGCCGGGGCCTTTTTTGGAGATCTGCAGGTTTTCGACTTCGCCGAAGTCGCGGATCAGCGAGCGCCCGGCCTTTTCAGCCGCGTCGACCATGACGTTGAGATATGCGGAGCGGCCGCTGGCCATCGTTGCTTAATCCTTCGCGCGTTCGACGTAAGTGGAATCCGCCGTGCGCACGACGATGCGGATGCCCGCTTCGATGTGCGGCGGCACGAGGACGCGCACGCCGTTTTCCAGCACCGCGGGTTTGTAAGACGAGGACGCCGTCTGGCCCTTGACCACCGGATCTGCCTCGACGATGTTCATCGTCACGGTTTCGGGCAGCTCGATGGAGAGCACCTTGCCGTCGTTGACCTGCGCCTTGCAGAGCATGCCGTCCTGCAAAAAGGCCGCCTGATCGCCGATCAGCTCCTTGTTGAGCGCGACCTGCTCGTAGTTCTGCGTGTTCATGAAGGTATACTCGTCGCCGTTGGCGAAGAGGAACTGGAGCTCTTCCTCGTCGATGCGCACGCGCTCGACCATGTCCTGCGTGGCGAAGCGGATGTCCATCTTGTTGCCGGCGACGATGTCGCGCATGACGACCTGCGCCACGGCGGCGCCTTTGCCCGGGGAACGGAGTTCGTTTTCCATCACGATCCAGAGCTTGTTGTTGTATTCGACCACGTGGCCTTTGCGGAGGGTGTTAGCTGCGACTTTCATGTTCTAAGCTTTCTGATGCTTTACGATTTACGCGAGGTGATTGCTTTTCCTAGATTTTTTAGCGCGATTTGTAAATCGTTTTCTTGAATGGGGCGCACCATTTCGTCCAGAGCCTGCTCTTCCGGCAGGCTGAGGGGGCGGTTTTTGACCGGCGCGGGTTTTTTATTTGACGTAATATTTGTCTGCTGCACCATTTTGATGTCTTTGACGGCAGGGTATCCGAAAAAGACGTTGAGCCGCTCGATCAGCAGGGATTTTTGATAGCTCAGCTCCAGCGCATAGGCGCTGCGCACGGCGAGGTGCAACACCGCCTGACTCTTCTGGTCGAGTTTTTTGGCGTATTTCAGATCCAGCGGCATGGTATTGGCGGCGATGTCCTCGCCCGCAATGTGCCGCCACTCGGCGAGCATTTTGCCGAACAGCATGCCCTTTTTGCCAAGGATGTCCTTGGTCAGGGCGGGAACGAGATTGGCGATCGGGCGCGGCTTTGACATTTGGCGAGAGTATCTGTTGTTGCCTGCAATTGTCCACAGTGTCTTATCAAATAAAAAAGCGCCGGCTTTGCGGAGCCGACGCTTTTTTATTTAGCTTTTTTGATTTAAGCCATAGGCTTGGGCGCGACATGAAGGGTATTTGTGCTCTTCTCGTAGCGCATGGTTTTTGTTTTGTTACTAAAGTTCGCGCAGGCTTGTTTGTTGAAAATGTTTGAACATTCCAGACTTTGAAGGGCAGGAACCGCCATTTCGTATCCTTTAATGGAGCCAATAACACCGCCTGTCACGCCCCCTGCCAAGCCAAGATAGGTTAGACCGGTTGCCCCCACGTCACTGTTTTTTCAAGGCTTCTACCTTTGCGCAACAGACTTAAAGCGCTGCCTGTTATTCCGCCTACAAGCAGAGAACTATAGCCAGCAATTGCGGAACCTACATATGCTCCTAAAGCTGTGCCTGCACCTGCCAGTGCGGCGAGGCCTATGCCGAAATGGGGAACGCTGCACAGTGCGACGATGCCGCCAATGAAACCGCCATATTTAACCGTATCAAGAAAACTGGCCACTTTTACAATAGTTTGGTTGCGCTCTAACGTGTCTGATATATTAGCTAAATCTAACTTCATGATTTCCTCCCTGTATATTTTTAAAAACGTTTATCCCTCAAAGTTTAAATTTATTATAGTTACGTAAATTTAATATATCAATTATTTTTATGAAAAAATGATATTTTTATTTGGCAAACCCGTGCTGAATTCGCTTAAAATACAAAAAACCCATATTTTTTAAAATGTTAGATGAATAAGAAAGCGCATCTCCAAAAACAGCTCCTCGCGTGGTTCGACGCGCACCGGCGCGTGATGCCGTGGCGCGCGGCCAAGGGCAAGACGCCCGATCCTTATCATGTCTGGCTGTCCGAGATCATGTTGCAGCAAACCACGGTCGCGGCGGTCGGGCCTTACTTTTTGAAATTCGTCAAAAAATGGCCGACGGTTGAAAAACTCGCCGCCGCCGGTCTGGACGATGTTCTGGCGGCATGGGCGGGGCTGGGCTATTATGCGCGCGCGCGGAATTTGCACAAATGCGCCGGAGCCGTCGTGAAGGAGTTCGGCGGAAAATTCCCCGACACGGAAGAAGACCTGATCAAGCTGCCCGGCATCGGGCCTTACACGGCGGCGGCGATTTCTTCGATCGCGTTCAACCGTCCCGCCGTCGCCGTCGACGGCAATGTCGAGCGCGTGGTCAGCCGGTTTTTCGCAATTGAAGAGCCGTTGCCGCAATCAAAAGATAACATCCGCGCACAGGCGGCGCGCCTCGCAAAGGACAATCCGCGCTCGAGTGATTTCACGCAAGGCTTCATGGAGCTCGGCGCGACCGTCTGCACGCCGAAGAAGCCCAAATGCGCTTCCTGCCCGTGGCAAAAGTCCTGTGCCGCGCATCGTCTCGGCATCGCAGAAGATCTGCCGCGCAAGGCCCGCAAAAAGCAAAAGCCGGTGCGCTACGGGCGCGTGTTCTGGATCGAAAACAAATCCGGGGAGTTCCTGATCGAAAAGCGCGCGGGCAAGGGCCTTTATGAAGGGCTTTACCAGTTGCCGACGACGGACTGGACGAATGATGCGAAAGCGCGGCGGAAAAACCATGACAAACGTTTGCGTTTCAAGCGCCTCGGCGCGGACGTGCGCCACAGTTTCACGCACTTCGATCTTCTTTTGGAAATATGGACGGCGCGTGCGGGCGCGGCATTCAAGCCCGGCAAGGCAAGGTTCGTTTCCGCCGGAGATCTTGAAAACTATGCCCTGCCGTCGCTGATGCGCAAGGTCGTCAAGATGTGCCTCCATTCAAAGACCGCTTGAGCGCGGCGGCGTTTGCCCGTAAAATGCAGGCTTCAAACGTTAAGGGAAGAAAAATGAAACGATGGATTCTGGCTCTTTTTGCGGCTGTATTTTTGCTGGCTTCGGCGCGTCCGTCGTTTGCCGGACTTCCCGGCGAGGGCTACGCCTGGCCGACGTTCAAGGAGCTTGTCCAGACGTTCGTCGCGTTGAAAGGCCTCGATATCACCGATCCCAAAGTCACCGATCTTTACGGCAAGATCGTCTATTGCAGCATCTACGAAAAAGAATTCAGCAATGACATGCTGTGGAAGCAGTTCAGGGAGAAGATCGTCGCGCGTTTCCTCAAGCAAAAAGAATATTACAGGGTTCGCTATCAGGTGGTGATCCCCTTCGATATCGGGCATTACGATTTCAAAAAACAGTATTTCCCCATCGCGTCGCGTCAGAGTTTTGAAAATGTCGGCTATTTAAGCCTTTCCGGACAGCCTTCGGCGTCGTCGCCGTGCTTGAGAGGGCGCAACCTGATTTTCACGGCGGGCGTGACGTTGAAGACGGCTAATCCGCTGACGATCAAAGGCTTCAGTTTGCCGGAGAAAGACGTCGCCAAAATCATGGCGCGCATGGTGGAGGGGCGCGACAAAAAGCGGAAGGTTTACGCGCGGATACGCGTTCTCGTGACCGGCGCGGAAAAAGGCGTCAACGTGTCCGCCGACAACTATGTGCAAATGGTGCTGACGGGGAAGGTTGTCTCTGTCGACTTCTTCCTCGACAGTCAACTGACGGAGCCGGTCGGTCAGGCGATCGTGATACGATAGCTCTTTCCTCGCGTATCGCGGCGTCAGTCGCTCTGGATATGCGCGCGGATCTCCTGCCGGAGCACGTCGATGGGCCAGACTTTGCCTTTGTTCTCGAAATGCCAGAACGTCCAGCCGTTGCAGGACGGCAATCCCTGCAATGCCGCGCCGACCTTGTGGATCGAGCCGCGGTGGTCGCCCTGATGGTTGCGGGCGACGAGGTTGCCGTCGGCGCGGACACGGGCGGTATAGCGCCGCGTGTGGTCGAATAATACGGTGCCGGGCGTGAGCATGCCCTGTTCGACGACTTGCCCGAACGGGATGCGCGGCTCGGCGCGTTTTTCGATGGCCTTCAGGAGGCTTTCATCGTCGCCGGACTTGATGGCCT
Source organism: Pseudomonadota bacterium (assembly GCA_021845905.1). GTDB lineage: Bacteria > Pseudomonadota > Alphaproteobacteria > Micavibrionales > UBA2020 > PALSA-926. The sequence continues at coordinate 83,131 of JAJZVA010000007.1, read as the reverse complement.
TGAGACGCTCTTTGGCGTAAGCGATATATTCCTGCTCGCGTTCGATGCCGATGTAGTTGCGGCCAAGCTTCTTGGCGACGGCGCCGGTCGTGCCCGTGCCGAAGAAGGGATCAAGCACCGTGTCGCCGACGTCTGACGATGAAAGGATGACGCGGTGGAGAAGAGCTTCCGGCTTTTGCGTCGGGTGGACCTTGCCGCCGCCGGACTTCTTGAGACGCTCGCCGCCGGTGCAGATCGGGATCGTCCAGTCGGAGCGCATTTGCAGGTCTTCGTTGAGCGCCTTCATGGCGTCGTAGTTGAAGCGGTATTTCGATTTTTCAGATTTCGAGGCCCAGATCATCGTCTCGTGGGCGTTGGTGAAACGGCGGCCGCGGAAGTTGGGCATCGGGTTGGTCTTGCGCCAGACGACGTCGTTCAAAATCCAAAAGCCGAGGTCCTGCAAAATCGTGCCGAGGCGGAAAATGTTATGATAACTTCCGATCACCCAGATCGCGGCGTCGTCTTTCAAGAGACGGCGGGCTTCGGTCAGCCAGTCGCGCGTGAATTTGTCGTATTCCTTGAAGCTTGAAAACTTGTCCCAGTCGTCATCCACGCCCGCGACCTTCGAGTTGTCCGGACGCGCGAGGTCGCCCTGAAGCTGGAGGTTATAAGGCGGGTCGGCGAAGATCAGATCGACCGAACGGGCGGGCAGGGACTTCATGACTTCGATGCAGCTTCCCGACAGAATTTCATTGCGGGGAAGGGATGCTTTTTGCGATTTCGCAATTTGTTTATCAAGCGTCTTCATACCTCGAATCATGATTCATCGCGGACTCGCCGTCAACAGAAATCTGCATTAAAGAATCAAATAAATCAGTTATTTGCAGAAGATTCTTGAACCAATCGCTTAAGGACGGGGGCGAAACTGCGCCGGTGATGGACGGTAACGCCATGTATTTCCAGCGCTTTCAGATGTTGTGCGGTGCCATAGCCCGCATTGCGCTCCCAGCCGTAGTGTGGAAAATCATTGGCGATGCGGATCATGAGCTCGTCACGGTAATGCTTGGCGATGATCGAGGCCGCGGCGATAGAAAGGCTTTTCGCGTCGCCCTGAACGATTGTCTCAACTTCGCAATGCAGTTTGGGCGCTTTATTTCCATCGACTAAAGCGATGGCAGGGCGCGCGCCGAGGCCTTGATAGGCCTTCTGCATCGCTTTCAGGGAGGCCTGCAAGATATTGATTTTATCTATTTCCTCGACGCAGCATTCCGCAACCGATACATCCGAAAATTCATATATCTTATTGAATAAATAGAGTCTTTTTTTAGCCGTGAGCTTTTTGCTGTCGTTGATCTGGCTCAAAACATCCGCAGGGGCGCGGTCACGGTGAATGACGACGGCAGCGGCGACAACCGGCCCGGCGAGCGGCCCGCGTCCCACTTCGTCGATGCCGCAAACGGGAACGTCATATTTATCTTCGAATGAAAAATCCGGCATGTGGTTTGATCCATGAAACCGATTGAGCGTCTGTTTTGCTATCACGGCAGTTGCGCCAAGTCCATCGATTGGGGGTTGACTCCCCCTGTATTTTGTAATAATATGTAAATTCAAAAAACAGGAGCGAAAATGGCATCCCACGCTTTCAAAACCGCCGCCGATAAATATGTGTTCGATTATGACCGCGAAGTCGCGGCGTTTTACCGCGACCATCCGGAGCGGAAAAAGACGCTTTTCTTCCTCGAAGCGGGAGAGGAAACAATAATCTGCCGCGGCGACGAGGACGACGTGGACGAGGTGGCGGAATTGCTCGGGCACAATCCCGCCCTTTGCGCCACTGTGGGGCAGGTACAAAAGAGCGGTTTCAGCCAGGCTTTGCGTTGTGTCTCTGAAGGCTATGATTACGTTCTGCTGAAATTGCCGTGTAATAAAAAAAACGTCAGGCCGCTGGGGTGTTCCGCGTCTCAGGATGTCGTTAACTTTTTTTGTTTCAATCATGAAATAGGGCATATGGTCTGCCCCGGCGGATCCAACAAGGGCGCGGAACTGGAAAAAGAATATATTGCGGATGCTTATGCGGCTATTCGTCTTATTCAGCGTTTTGGCGCGGATTCAGAGATCAAAAACCTGCCTGCCATGCGGGCTGTGGAGATGCTTTTTTGCGAAAACGCCAGCCACTTCACCCTGCCGGTGGTGGAAAGAATCATCGCCGATGCGAAAACGGTCGATTTTTCCGCGCTGTCTCCGCAACAAACCGTCGCCCGCGCGGTGGAATATGCCGAAAAATACGGCGAGAAACCGCAGATGGTCGGTTTTATGGCGGATGCTTTTTATGCGCTGGGCCTGAACGCGCGCAGTCTGTGGATCCGTGATTTCGCGCCGGTGCGCGCGCTGGGAGATGTGTTGCTGGAGACGAAAATCCCCGAACAATACAAATGGGGCAAGACGATATTGAACGCTGTGCTGGAGGGCGATATCGGACAGGACGGCGAGCGCATGCCCAAGCCCGAAGGGGCGGAATGGGCGGCGTTGCGTCAGGCCGTCGAAGCCCGCGCCGCTGAATTCAAAAACCCGCAACCGGGCATCATCATCGTTCCCAAGCTCTAAAAAATACCGTAATATCCGTATATGACGGAAAAAAAGCCCCCGACCACCCGTAAAAACAATCCAAAAGGCGCGCAGAAAAAAGTGCGGGTGAAGACGCGCAAGAAGCGCTCCATTTCCTCGGCGCGCTGGCTGGAGCGGCAGTTGAACGATCCTTACGTCGCCGCGGCGAAGAGCGAGGGCTACCGCAGCCGCGCCGCTTTTAAACTTATACAAATGAACGAAGAACTGGGCATTCTTAAACCAGGACATAAAGTCGTCGATCTCGGCGCCGCGCCGGGCGGATGGACGCAGATCGCAGTCGATATCGTCCAGCCGGACAAAACCGGCGGCAAGGTCGTCGGCATCGATTATCTCGACATGCCGGAAGTGCCGGGGGCGGAATTCATCTGCCTTGATTTTATGGACGATGCCGCGCCGGAGATTTTGAAAAAGCTGATCGGCGGGCGCGCGCACGTGGTGATGAGCGATATGGCGCCGCCGACCGTCGGCCACAAGCAGACCGACCACCTGCGTATTATGGCGCTGGCCGAGGCGGCTTATGAATTTGCCCGCGAGGTGCTGATCCCCGGCGGCGTTTTTCTGTCCAAGGTTTTCATGGGCGGCGCGGAGAAGGATTTACTTAATAGCCTCAAGCGCGATTTCACCAAAGTGAAACACGTCAAACCCCATGCCAGCCGTGCCGATTCATCGGAAATGTATGTTGTGGCGCTGGGGTTCAGGGGATAAACTTTGATGTCGCCTCGAGGGGCGGCGCAAAAGGGGGAAGCTGCCATGAAAGAGAACGCTGAGATCAACGCAACTTACGGGTTCGACGACGTCCTGCTGGTGCCGAACGAAAGCAACGTCAAGCCCGCGGCGGTCAGCACCAGGACCCGCCTGACGCGGACGGTCGAGCTCAATATTCCGCTCATTTCCGCGGGGCATGACAACGTCACCGAAAGCGCGATGGCGATCGCGATGGCGCATCTCGGCGGTCTTGGCGTCATCCATCACAACATGCCGCCGGGCAAGCAGGTCGAGGAGGTGCGCCGCGTCAAGCGCGCCGAGGCCAGCATGGTTTTGAACCCCATCACGATTTCTCCCGAGGCGAGCGTCGCCGAAGCCGTCGATTTGATGACCAATTACAGGGTCTCCGGCCTGCCGGTGGCGGAATCCGGCACGCAGAGGGTCGTCGGCATCATCACGGGGCGCGACATCCGCTTTTTCGAGGATTACGCCAAACCGGTCTCGGAACTGATGAGCAAGGACGTCATCACCGCGCAAACCGGCATCCAGTTCGACGCCGCCAAAAAACTGATGCACCAGCACCGCATCGAGAAGATCGTGGTGGTGGACGCGCAAGGCCGTTGCGCGGGTCTGGTGACGGTGAAGGATATCGACAAGCTCGCCCGCTTCCCGGACGCCACGCGCGACAAGCACGGCCGCTTGCGCGTCGGCGCCTGCGTGCGTAGCGGCAAGGACGCGATCGACCGCGCCGCCGCGATGACGGACGCGGGGCTGGACGTTTTGTTCATCGACGTCGCGCACGCGCACAGCCGCGACGTGCTCGGCACCATCAGCCATATCCGCCAGCAGCGGACGTCCGAGGTGCAGATCGTGGCGGGCAACGTCGCGACGCCGGAGGCCGCCCGCTCGGTGGTCGACGCGGGTGCGGACGCCGTGATGGTCGGCGTCGGCGGCGGCGACCGTTCCGCGAGCCGGCGCATGGCGGGCGTGGGCGTGCCGCAACTGTCGGCGATCGTCAAAGTCGCGGAGCAATGCGTTTTGATGGGCGTTCCGGTGGTCGCGAGCGGCGGCGTCGACAGTCCGTCGTCTTTCGCCAAAGCCGTCGGCGCTGGCGCGGAAGCGGTCATCATCGACTCTCTTTTCGAAGGCACGGAAGAAGCGCCGGGTGAGGTCGTCTGCTATGAGGGCGGCGTTTACAAGGTCGTCAATGCGGCGGCGAAGCCGCAGCACCGCCCGTCGGCGGCTTCCTCGGCGGCGCTCGATCCGCATGCGCTCGATGAAGACGCGGTCGACACCTCCGTGCCGTATCGCGGCCCCGTCGCGCACACGGTGAAGCATCTGGTCGCGGGGCTGAAGGCGGCCATGGCCTATACCGGAGCGGCGGACGTTCCCGCGATGATCGAAAACGCGGAGTTCGTGCGCCGGTAACTTTTAAAGCGCGAAGGGATTGAAATCATGCTTCCAGCGGCCCGCATCGAGGCGGTTATCGAGCTTATGGCGGAGATCGCCGCGTCGGATCGTCCGGCGGAGGCGCTTGTCAGCGCGTATTTCCGCAACCGGCGCTTTATCGGCTCGAAAGACCGCGCCGCGATCAACACCCGCGCCTACCGCGTCATCCGCACGTATCACCGGCTCGGCTGGCATATCGCGCGGGCGGGGGCGGAGGTCAATCCGCGCAACCTCGTCATCGCCGATTTGATGTTCGAGCGCGAGCACAGCCCCGCTTCGATGGAACTGCTTTTCTCCGGCGAGCGTTTCGCGCCGGAGCCTTTGTCGGAAGGGGAGCGCAAGCTCGTCAGGGCGCTCGACCGGCAGAATCTTTTGCATCCGCACCTGCCGTTGCGCGAGAAGACGGAATGCCCGGACTGGGCGTTCGAGCGCCTGCAACGGAGCTTCGGCGCGGCGTATGAGGCGGAGATGACGGCCTTGCACGCGCCGCCCGGCGCGGTGGACGTGCGCGTCAACACCATCAAAGCCACGCGCGACAACGCGCTGGCCAAGCTCAAAAAAGACGGCTTCGCCGCGGAAGCAGGAAAGCTTTCCCCCGTCGCCATCCGCGTGGAGGGCCGCCCGCAACTTTCGCAGCATGAATTTTACAAGGACGGCACGATCGAGTTTCAGGATGAAGGCTCGCAGATGATCGCGGTGTTCGCCGACGCCCGGCCCGGCACGCAGGTCGCGGACTATTGCGCGGGCGCGGGCGGAAAAACGCTGGCGCTGGCGGCGGCGATGAACAACAAGGGGCGCATCGTCGCGCTCGACGTGCTGGCCGACCGGCTCGAAAAGGCCAAATTGCGCTTTCGCCGCGCCGACGTGCACAATATCGAGACGCATGCCTTGGGAGAAGCGGGCGACAAATGGCCGAAGCGGCATAAAAATTATTTCGACCTCGTGCTGGTCGACGCGCCCTGCACGGGCAGCGGCACGTGGCGGCGCGAGCCGGACAGACGCTGGCGGCAGCTCGGGCCGAAGCTGGAAGAGCTTTTGCGGATGCAGCGCGACGTGCTGGAAGGCGCTCAACGGCTCGTCAAGCCCGGCGGGCGCCTGGTCTACGCGACATGCTCGCTGCTCAACGATGAAAACGAGGATCAGGTCGCGGCCTTCGTCGCGGCGCATCCGGAATTTTCCGTCTCCGGCGATTTTCTGAAGCTCACGCCCCTGCAGCACGGAACGGACGGCTTTTTCGCCGCGGCTCTCGTCAAAACCGCATCATGAGCAAAGACACGGACAGGCTGGCCAGGGCCGGAAAGATCGCGGGCAATCTCGATCTGCTGCTCAGGGCGGAGCGTGTCGCCCACGCGGTGATGAAAGGCGTGCATGGCCGCCGCCGCACCGGCACGGGCGAAACCTTCTGGCAGTTCCGTCCCTGGGCGCCGGGCGACGCGCGGCGCGACATCGACTGGCGGCAGACGGCCAAGCGCGGAGGTTTTGATTCAGCCGTGGAACACGGCGGGGTGTTCATCCGCGAGATGGAATGGGAAGCGGCGCAGACGGCATGGTTGTGGCGCGACGCCTCCGCTTCGATGGATTTCGGCATCAAAAAAGAATACGCGGAAACGCTTCTGCTCGCGCTCGGCATCGTCTTGCTCAACGGCGGCGAGCAGACGGGCTTGCTCGGCTCCGGCCTTGCGCCGCAAACCGGCGTGGCCGCGGTGGAGCGCATCTTCGCGGCCCTGCCCGCGCAAAAAGAGATGACCGAGGGCGCGCGGCCCGTCGCCGCTTTTTCACATGTCATCCTCATCGGCGATTTCTATGCGCCGCTTGAGGACGTGCGCGACTTTTGCGCGCGCCTCGCTGCACGTCATGTGACGGGCACGCTGGTGCAGGTGTTCGATCCCGCCGAAAAAGACCTGCCCTACAAAGGCCGCGTGCGCTTCGAGGATATCGAGGGGATAGATGCGGCGGACATTGCGCAGGTCGAGGCGATCCGCGATGTTTACGCGCGCAAATTCGCCGCGCACCAGGCGGCGTTGGATGAAATGGCGCGGCGCTCCGGCTGGCGGTTCGAAAGCTTTTCGACCGCCGTGAAGCCGGAAACCGCGCTGGCGCAGCTTTGCGGCGTGCTGGGGACGCATGCTTGAGGGAATGACATTCCTGTTCCCGTGGCTGCTGGGCGCCGTTGCCGTTCTGCCCGTGCTGTGGTGGCTGCTGCGCGCGATGCCGCCCCGGCCGAAGACGGTGAAGTTTCCGGCGTTTTTTCTTCTTAAAGATATCGAAACGAAGCGCAAGACCGCCGCGCGCGCGCCGTGGTGGCTGTTGCTGCTGCGCGTTCTCGCCGCTCTTTTGTTCATCCTCGCTTTTGCCGAACCGGTGCTGCATCCTGCGCCGCCGGTTTTTTCCTCAACCGAAGGCGACGTTCTGATCGCGTTCGACAACGGCTGGGCGTCGGCCAGCCACTGGCAGGCGCGCATCGCAAAGCTCGACGACATGCTGGAGCAGATCAGGCGGAGCGGCAGGCCGGTGATCGTCATCCCGACCGCGCCGTCCGCGCAGGACGGGCATGTGCGCATGTACGGCCCGATGGAAGCGGCGCAGGCGATGAAATGGGCGGAGCGGCTCGCGCCGCAGCCGTGGCCGACAGATCCCGCGAAGGCCGCCGCGCTGGTTGGCAAAATCGAGAAGAAAAAACGGCCGGGCTATGCGGTGCTGTTCAGCGACGGCATCACGCCCGACGCGCTCGACTCGCGGGACCTGCTCAAGAACATGAACGCGGTGGTGACGGACAGCCGTGTCAACGATCCGGTCATTTTGCGGCATGGTGAGGATGCGCGCTATTGCATCGAGCGCTTGCACGCCATGAAACACCCTGAAACGGTTACCGTCGCGGCTTACACTGCGGGCGGAGATATTGTCGATGAAACAAGGGTTGTTTTTCCCGCCGGAGACAAAAATAAATGTTTCACGTGGAACATTTTGCCTGAAGTGCGCAATAAAATCGCGCGGCTCTCCGTCAGCGGCGTGAACATGGCGTCCGCTGTTTTTCTTACCAATACGCAATGGAAAAAGCGGCCCGTCGGCATCATCTCCGCCACCGCGGCGCGCGAAACGCGGGATTTCCTCAGCGGCGCCTATTACATTCGCCGCGCGCTGGAGCCGGAAGATCAAATCGCGGTCGGGAGTCTCGCCGATCTTTTCAAGAAACGCGAAGCCGTGCTGGTATGGCCGGACAGCGCGGCGCTGACCATGCCGGAAAAAGAAGAGCTGCGCCACTGGGTCGATCAGGGCGGGTTTTTGATCCGCTTTTCGGGGCCGAACCTTGCCGCGCACAGCGACGACGATCCGCTGCTGCCCGTGCCCTTGCGCTCCGGCGCGCGCGCGATGCAGGGCGCGATGACATGGGAGAAACCTTTGCATCTCGCGCCGATCTTGGCGCAGAGCCCGCTCTATGGCCTGCCCGCGTCGCCGGACACGACCGTGACGCGGCAGGTGCTGGCCGATCCGACGCCCGGCCTGTTCGCTAAAACCTGGCTTCAGCTTGCCGACGGCACGCCGCTGATCACCGGCAGCCGGATGGACAAGGGCACGCTTGTCCTCGTGCACACCACGGCGGGGCCTTCATGGTCGAACTTCTGCTATTCCGGCCTCTATGTCGCGGCCTTGCGGCGGATGGTGGATTTAAGCAACGGGATCACCGATTACAGGGCGCAAACGACTTTGCCGCCGCTGGCGCTGATGGATGGTTTCGGGCATCTCGCGCCGCCTGACGACAACGCCATCGTCCGGCACATCGCGCCGCACGGGAATTTTTTTCCATCGCCGCAAACGCCGCCGGGACTTTACGGCAGCGCGCTGGATTTTTCGGCGTTCAACCTCGGCGACGCCTTGCTGCCCGTGCAACCGCTTGGAAACATTCCCGCGTCGGCAACGGTCGAGACGTATGGCAAGACCGGAGGGCATGATTTGAAAACGGTGTTGCTGAAGTGGGCCGTTCTGCTGTTGCTGGCAGATACGCTGGCGACGTTCCGTCTGCGCGGGCTGATGGCGTTGATGGCGCTGTTTCTTGCCGTGACGCCCGCGTACGCCGCCGCCCCGACGCCCGCCGATCTCGTCTCGGGGCTTTTTCTCGCTTACATCAAAACCGGAGATGCCGCCGTCGATCATCTCAGCCGCGACGGGCTCGAAGGCCTGGGCGAGGAGATCACCCTGCGCACAGCGGCGCAAGTGAAAGGCGTCGTCGGCGTCGATCCGGACAAGGACAATCTTGCCTATTACCCGATGATCTACTGGCCGATGACGTCCGCCGAGCCGGACCTCGACCGGCGCGCGGCCGCGAACATACAGAACTACATCAATCAGGGCGGATTGATTTTGTTCGACACGCGCGACGGACAATTCAATGGCGCGACATCCACGCCCGGCCTGCGCGCGCTGCGCCGCCTGACGCGCGACATCGACATTCCCGCGCTCGCGCCGGTCGGCAAAAACGACATACTCACCAAAAGCTTTTATCTGCTTCATGATTTCCCGGGGCAGTACGACAGCGGCACGCTCTGGACGGAAAAAGATCCGAGCCCCCTGCATGACGGAGTCACCTCGGTGCTGATCGGCGGCGACGACTGGGCGGCGGCCTGGACGGAGGACAATGGCGACCGCGCGCGCTATCCCGTGCAGCCCGGCGGCGAGGCGCAGCGCGAGATGGCCTACCGCTTCGGCATCAACCTTCTCATGGTCGCGCTCACCGGCAACTACAAGGCGGACCAGATCCACACGCCTTACATTCTGAAGAGGCTCGGGCAATGAACGCTTCGTTCCAGCTTTCGCCGCTTTTGCCTTATGCGCTGCTCGCCGTGGCGGCAGGCTTCGCCGTCGTCGTCGCGCTGACGGCGCGCTGGAAGCATGCGCCGGATTTTTACGCGCGGGCGTTGTTTTTCGCCCTGCTGGCGGTTTTGCTGCTTGATCCGTCCGTCATTCGCGAGCGGCGCAAGCCTTTGCCGGACAAGCTTGTCGTCGTGGTCGACGACTCGCCGAGCGAGAAGATCGCCGGGCGCGACAAGACGGCTGAAAAAATCCTCGCGCGCATAAAAGACGAATTGAAATCCATGCCGAACGTCCAGCCGGTCGTGGTGCATGCGGGGCTTGATCCCGCGAGCGTGCGCAATCAGGACACGGAACTCTTCTCCGTCCTGCGCGAACGTCTTGCGGACCTGCCTTTGTCGCGCATCGCGGGCACGGTTCTCATCACCGACGGCGAGGTTGACGACGTGCCGCGCGATATCGGCCCGTGGGAAAAGCTCGCGCCGTTCAGCGTGGTGCTGACCGGAAAGAAAGACGCGTTCGACCGCCGCGTCAGCGTCGTCTCCGCGCCGGAATACGGATTGCTGAGCAAGCCGGTGACGATCAGGGTCAAGGTCGACGTCAGTCACGGCGCACAGGGAGAAACAATCCCGCTCGACGTTGCAGAGGACGGAAAACCCGTCAGCGCGGCCACGGTCGCGCCGGGCGCGGTGCAAAGCTTCACTTTCAAATTGAAGCATCCCGGCCAGAACGTCTTCTCCTTTTCGGTGCCGCCGGCGAAGGGCGAGCTCACCTTGCTCAACAACACGGCCGACGTCATCGTCAACGGCGTGCGCGACCGGCTGAAGGTTTTGCTCGTCTCCGGCAAGCCACACATCGGCGAGCGGGCGTGGCGCGACCTTTTGAAGTCCGACCCGTCGATCGACCTTGTCCATTTCACCATTCTGCGCTCTCCGGATTCCTTCGATCCGACGCCGGAAAGCCAGATGGCGCTGATCGCTTTTCCGGTCGAGGAACTGTTCGAAAAGAAGATCGACGACTTCGATCTCATCATCTTCGACGATTACGCGCAATACGGCCTGCTGCAGCCGCAATATTTCGCCAACATTGCCAAATACGTGCGCGGCGGCGGTGCTTTCCTGATGGAACTTGGCGCGGACAGGCGCGCGGAAGGTCTTTTCAAAACTGATCTTGCCTCTATCCTTCCCGTCGCGCCCGCGCCGCAGCCGGACGATCTTCTGCAGGGGCCTTACGTGCCGCAGCTGACGGATATCGGCAAGCGCCATCCCGTCACCGCGGGATTGCCGGTGAATGACGGAAACGGCGCGCCATGGGGACGCTGGCTGACGCAAGAGGATGTCGTGAAGACGCGCGGCGAAACCCTGATGACGGGATTGAACGGAAAACCCCTGCTGGTGGTGGACAAGGTCGGCAAGGGGCGCGTCGCGGTGCTGGCCTCCGACAATGCCTGGATGTGGGCGAAAGGCCTGGATGCTTCGCATCCAAATTTTGAATCAGGCGCCTTCGCGCCGGATGGCGGCGGGCCTTATGTCGGGTTGCTCCGCCGCGTCGCCCACTGGCTGATGAAAGAGCCGTCGCTGGCGTCCGATTATATCAAGGCGGAGGTTCATGGCGGCGTCATTACCGTTTCCGAGCGCGCGCTGACGCCGCCGCCGTTGCCCGTCACGCTGACGCGTCCCGATGGAAAGACGGAAAACGTCCCGATGTCCGCAGGTGCGAAAAAAGGCTGGGTGAGCGCCGCCGTGACGGCAGGCGGCAACGGCCTTTACCGTTTCAGCAATGGCAGGAAAAGCGCCTTTGCGATTGTCGGCACCGGCGTCAGCCGCGAATTTTCCGACGTGCGCACGACGGAGAAGAAACTCGCCCCGCTGGTCGAAAAAACCCATGGCGCGATGATCTGGTATGACGAACAGCCGCGGTTTTCGCTGCGCAGCGTCGGTGCGTCCGCGGGGTCTTTCGGCGGCGCGGACTGGATTGGCGTCAAAAGAAACGGCGCTTACGTCGTCGAGGCGGTGCAGGGCGCGGCGCTTTTCCCCAACGCCTTTCTGCTTCTGGCGGTGCTCGGCGGCCTGCTCGGCGTCTGGGCGCGCGAAAGCGGAAAAGGCGTTTTCTCCCGCAAAGACTGAGCGCGGGCTTATCTTCTCCCGGTGATCAGGCCTTTCGCCTGTTGCATGTTCTCGCAGTAGGTGACAAGGGTGTTGTTGAAGCCGACGATGTTCAGCACCGAGGCGGGCTGGCCTTCCGCCGAGATGATGAACAGGCGTCCGCCGTTCTTGTGCGCTTTTTTGAGCAGCGAGACGAACAGGCCGACGCCGTGACTGTCGAGAAATTCCACCTGGGCGAGATCGATGACGATATTGCCGGAGTTTTCGGGTATCTTCGCCGCGATCACGCCGCGCGCGTCTTCCGTCGTCGCGGCGTCGACATATCCGAAGAAGCGGATGGTCGAAAACGCGTCGTTCAGTTCTATCTCGAGTTTGTGTCCGATGTTCATGGCGTTCCTCCGTATTCCGCGACGATGATGGTGGCGTCGTCCTTGTTGTTGCGTTGCTTTTCGGATTTGGTTTCAAACTTGTTCCAGAGATAGGCGTCAAGCGCGCCGCCGGGGCAATCTTCAATGCAGGACAGCAGCGCTTCCGCGGCGTGTCCGCGCCGGTCGAAGGCTTCGAGAAAGCCGTCGGTCATGAAAAGGATCCTGTCGCCCGGCCGCATCTGAAAGGATTTCATGTCGTAGAGGCTGTCGCCGACCAGCCCGGGCAAAGGGCCCTTCACGTCGAGCACTTCCGCCTTGCCGTTGCGCGCGAGAATGGGGCAGGGATGCCCCGCCGACGCCACTTTCAAAATTCCCTCAGGCAGAAACTGGAAGCACTGGCAGGTCATGATCGTGGTTTCGAGCAAAGGATCTCCCGCGACGGACTGCGAGAGATAGCGTAAAAAATGCGAGGCGTCGAGCGTACCTGCGTACATCTGGAACAGGCTGCGCAAATAGCCCGCGTAGACGTAGGAGAAGAATTTCGCCTGCCGCCCGTGGCCCATCACGTCGATCAGCACGCCCATGAAGCTGGCTTCGGTTTGCTGATGAAGGATGAAATCGCCGCCGCCCGCTTCCACCGGCCTGTGCCGCGTCGTGAAACGCCAGGACCCGAAGCCTCCCGGCAGGGAAGGCTTCAAAAGCTCGGTGATGTCCTGATGAAAGCGGCTTTCGACGGCGTCGCGGATCTGGTGCGAGCGGTTCAGCACACGCGACAAAACTGTGCGCAGTCTTACGGCAGAGACGGGCTTGCAAAGGAAATCATCGACGCCAAGCGTGCTGATATAAGGATTGCTCTCGTTGGTGCCGCGGCCGCTGAGAAAGATGAACGGCGTGGTGTTGCCGTTTTCGATGCCGGCCAGCGCCTTGCGCAGCGCGATGCCGTCCATGTCTGGCATGACAAGGTCGGAGATGATGACGTCGGGCCGTTCGCCCGCGAAGGCTTTGAGCGCGTCTTGGGCTTTTTCGAAGCTGACGACGGTGTAAACGTCCTTCAGCATGGCCTGATGGATATGCAGCGATACGGGATCGTCGTCGATCAGGAATATTTTTTTGCGCATCTCCGGCTTGACCTGCGGGGCGATTTGCAACGCGGCGGTGAAGCGGTTGAGATTATCGGGATCGTTGTCTTTCGTCACGTAGCACGCCGTCGGGCTAAGCGCGAGGATGCAGCCAAGGCCGTAGCCCGTTTCGGCGCCGGTTATGCCTGTGTGCAGGACATCGAGCGCCTTTTCGCATTTTGCATCGAAATTTGCAAAAGGCGTGCTGTCGTCGGATACGGAAAGGCTGATCTCCGTGTCGGTGACATGCGCGCCGATTTCCACGCGGCTGGCCTTTTTCTCCGGATGCTTGACGATGTTCGACAATATCTCCGTGATGATGAGCTGCGCGTTGCCGATATATTCGCCGCCGACCCCGCGCAGGCGCAGGAATTCCGCCAGTTCGTTGCGGACAAGGGTCATGTCCTCGAAGGCGATGCCGTGGCTGACGTGGCTGAAGCCATCAGTTGCAAGTTGTCTCCGGCCTTGGTTTTTTTGAGTGTGCTCTGTTTGCATCTACCGCCTCTTTTCCAGGCGGAATGTTGCAATGATCGTGCCATTTCAGGCTTTATGAATACTATGGCATTCGATGCTGCGTCTTGACCGCGCCCTGCCGGAACTTTACTTTCGAGGGCATGGATCACAAACAACCACGCAGCACCGCAACGACGCAAAACAGGGCGCAAGACAAAAAGCGCGCCGATGCCTTGCGGCAGAACTTGCAGAAGCGCAAACAACAAACGCGCGCGCGGGGCAGCGACAAGAAGGAGAAATAAAATGGGCATCATGCCGGACACATGGATACGCGAACAGGCGAAGCAGGGCATGATCGCGCCTTTCGAGGAACGGATGAAGCGCGAGGGGATCATTTCCTACGGCCTCTCGTCCTACGGCTACGACTGCCGCCTCTCGGACGAGTTCATGATCTTCACCAACGTCGACAACGCTGTGGTGGATCCGAAGAACTTCAGCCCCGCGAGCTTCGTCACCCGCAAGACGGACATCTGCATCATTCCGCCCAACAGCTTCGTTCTGGCGCGGACGGTCGAGACGTTCAAGGTGCCGCGCGACGTGCTGGTCGTCTGCCTCGGCAAAAGCACATATGCCCGTTGCGGGCTGATCGTCAACGTCACGCCGCTCGAGCCGGAATGGCAGGGGCAGGTGACGCTTGAAATCTCCAACACCACGCCGTTGCCCGCCAAGGTTTACGCCAACGAGGGCATCGCGCAGTTTTTGTTCTTCAAGGGCGATACCATCTGCGAGGTGTCCTATGCCGACCGCGCCGGAAAATACATGGACCAGAAGGGCGTCACGCTGCCGCGCATGTAGGGCGAAAATTATTCCCATAAATATAAAGTTTCTGTCCGTATTTGACGGGATTAACCCCGCATTTGCCTGAAACCTGCCTGCATTTGGCCGTATCCCGCCCGTATTGAGCCGCATGTGTCTGCATTTTTTCGCTCCTTAATATTAAGTAAAATCAATGCGTTACATACAATAGTATGCAGCAAAGTGCGTGCGGTTATTATTTTTTTTTGCGTTATGTATATTAAATATGTATAATGTTATGTATATTAAATATGTATAATAATGTCACAATCAGGGCAGGCTTATTTTCACGGTCGAAGACATTAAAAATTATGATTTTGATTTCAAGCGGGACGTGGAGTTGTTGCGCGACGATCTTCCGCAAGATCTGCGTCGAAAACTCATGTTCGCCGAGGTGGATGTTTTCCCGCGCTATTTCAGGAAAAAAAGGGGAAAGGCCGTCGTGCGGAACTTTATCGCCGATCAGGAAATAAGAAAAGAGTTTGGGGCAGAAATGCGAAGCTATATCAAAAAGCGATATTTTAAAGACCCGGAACTGTCTTCATTCCATGTTCAGACTACTCTGTTTTCCATTCCTATTTACAGCCTTATTTGTTTCAAAAGGGATGATGATCTTTTCAATTCTTTTGGCCCTGCGTATCAGAACGCTTTACGGCTTTTTGCCCTTTACCACGAAACCGGCCATGCGCTTATACAGGAGGGCGATCCGGTAGACAAAACACATCCTTATCAGGAATGTGCCGCAGACGCCTATGCCGCGTTGCGGTTTTTTCAAAAATTCGGACAGGAGGCTGTTCCCGTCCTGTCCATGTGGAGCTGGATGCGTGCTTACGATGCCATTGCATATGATCATACGAAACACCTTACCACCACGGTTCTCGATAAAATCATTGCCGACGGCGCGGCTGAAAATTATTTCTCCGGATTGACGCCGCCGGAGATTGTCGATCGCGCCCGCTCTTACGCGGAGGAATGGACGCCGTCTCCGGAAACGCTGGCCGCCGCGCGGGTTGCATTCAAGGGCGGCGGTCTTAAAAAATATGACCTCGTCTCCAAAACCTGCCTTGCGTCGCCGGATAAATTCACTTTTTACATCGGCGCGAAAATATTCCAGCCGCTGCTGCATTCCGAAGGCGTTCGGGCAGGGGATAAAATCTATCAAATCCCCGATGCTGAAAAACATAAATACACGGCGATGATCGCAACGCGCGCCGAAGCCATGACCTTGAGCGACGTTTTCAACAAAAACGCCGCGCGCGCGCCGGCTCAGGAAACGTCCGCCATCGAGATGCTCAAGGTCCATTTGCCGCAAGGGCAGCACCGGCTCGTTTTCAACCTCTAACGAGCCAATGCCTTGCCGGAAATGCGGAAGACAAGATTCCTGTTGAACTCCCGTGTCCGGCATGAGACAAATTGCTTATGGACAAAATTCGCATTACCGGCGGCTTGCCGCTGAACGGGGAGATCGAGATCAGCGGCGCCAAAAACGCGGCGTTGCCCCTGATGGCGGCGTCGCTGCTGACCGACCAGCCGTTGGAGTTCGACCGCGTGCCGGATTTGCGCGACGTGGCGTCATTGATCGAGATTCTCGAAGAGCTCGGCGTCGCCTGCGCTTACGATGCGCAAAAAAAGACGCTCAAGCTTCATGCGGCGCGCCTGTCTTCATGTCTTGCGCCCTATGACCTGGTGCGCAAGATGCGCGCCAGCATCCTCGTGCTGGGGCCGCTGGTGGCGCGGCACGGCGAGGCGAAAGTTTCCCTGCCCGGCGGTTGCGCGATCGGCACGCGCCCCGTCGACATGCATATCGACGCCTTGCGCGAGCTGGGCGCGGAGATCGAACTCGCCGAAGGATACATTCACGCCCGCGCGCCCGGAGGCCTCGTCGGCGCGGAGATCCATTTCCCCAAATCGTCCGTCGGCGCGACGGAAAACATCATGATGGCGGCGACGCTCGCCAAGGGCGTGACCGTCCTGCACAATGCCGCGCGCGAGCCGGAGATCGTCGATCTCGGAGGCTGCCTTGTCAAAATGGGCGCCGAGATCGAAGGCCTCGGCACCGACAAAATCACCGTGCGCGGAAAATCCTTCCTGCGCGGCACGGCGCACAGCGTCATCGCCGACCGCATCGAGGCAGGAACCTTCGCCATCGCCGGCGTGATGACCGGCGGCGCGCTGCTCCTCAAGAACGCCGAGATCGGCCATCTCGGCGCGATGATCGACCCGTTTCACAAGGCGGGCGTCGACATCGCTGAAGTTGCGGGCGGCGTTTCGGTGCGGCGCGTGAAGGATGTCTTGCGCGGCGTCGACATCATGACCGAGCCTTATCCGGGCTTTCCGACCGACTTGCAGGCGCAGATGATGTCGATGCTCACCATCGCCACGGGCGCGGGCATGGTGACGGAGACGATCTTCGAAAACCGCTTCATGCACGTGCCCGAGCTGCTCCGCATGGGCGCGGACATCACCGTCCACGGGTCGTCCGCTTTGGTGCGCGGCGTGAAAAAGCTGAAGGGCGCGGACGTCATGGCGACCGATTTGCGCGCGTCCGTGTCGCTCGTGCTGGCAGGGCTGGTGGCCGAAGGCGCGACCAGCGTCCACCGCATCTATCACCTCGAGCGCGGCTACGAGAACATCGTCGGCAAGCTGAAGGCCGTCGGCGCGAAGCTCGAAAAGCTCAAGGACGACGGCGAGGACTGATTGTTTACTGCGGCGGTTTCGGGGCGTTTTTTTCAGCCGGAATTCTCCAGCGGCGCGGCGGCTTGCCGGGCGCGCTTTTCGCCGACGTGACGGAATAGAGCTGATCGAGCAGGGCGATGTATTCGTCGACGGTCGTGCCCGGATGCGCGCGCAGGTATTTTCTCACATTCATCTCCAGCTTTCCGCTGGAGATGGTTTTTTCAAAAGCTTTGCGCAAGGTCATGGGCGCTCCGTTTTTGTCGAAACTGCCTTCGATGGGGGCGTCGGCTTTCGGATGACGCGCCACGAAAGCCCTGTAGGCGTCTTCCAACTTTTTTTTGTCCTGCGGCGTCATGGCGTACTCCGTTTTTTCATGTTTTTGAGCGTCGGGCGGTTGAATTGCGTTTGGTTGCGGCGCGGGCTGTTGCCTGAAAACCCTGTCGATCAGCTGGTCGACGGTCGTTCCCGGGCGTTGCGCGAGCGCCAGCTCCGCGGCCAGAAAGGCGGCGCCGGAGGCCAGTTCGTCTTCCATGGCCTCGCGGGGCGTCATGAGGCGGCCGTCGCGCGCCATATAGCCTGGCGTGTCGGCGTCGGATTTATTGTCCATCCATGCCCTAAACGCGGCGGCGAATTTTTCTCTGTCTTCGGGGCTCACGCTTTGGCTCCTCAAATCATGCGTTTTTCGAGACATTTATGATACTTCCGTTACAGTTTATGTCAATATCTTTCGTAAATATATTGAACCCCTTGAATTTACTGCCATAACGGCCTAAGTTAGCCTCGTCTCAATCGTTACGTATAAAAGAGAAACTATGTCTGAAAAAGAAGATATGATGACTTTCGACGGCGTCGTTCAGGAGTTGCTCCCGAACGCCATGTTCCGCGTCAAGCTCGACAACGATCACGTTGTCCTCGCCCACAGCTCCGGAAAAATGCGCAAAAACCGCATCCGCGTGCTGGAAGGCGACAAGGTCACCGTCGAAATGACGCCCTATGACCTGACCAAGGGCCGGATTATATTCCGGTATAAATAAGCTCCGTGCTTGTCCTTGCGTCAGCCTCGCCGCGCCGCCTCGAACTGCTGAAGCAGGCGGGCATCGTTCCCGACAGCATCGTTCCCGCGGACATCGACGAAACGCCCCGTCCGCGCGAGTTGCCTGCCGCCTATGCCGCGCGCATTGCCCATGCCAAGGCTGAAAAGGTTTTTGCCCTGCACCCCGGCGCGCATGTGCTTGCGGCGGATACGGTCGTCGCCTGCGGGCGGCGCATTCTGCCCAAGGCGGAGACGGAAGCCGAGGCGCGCGCCTGCCTGCGTCTTTTGTCCGGGCGCAGGCACAGGGTTCTGACCGCGGTGGCGATTAAGTCTCCGACGGGCGAAAGGCAGGCGCTGGTGTCTTCCGTGGTGCGTTTCAAATGCCTCACGTCCGCGGAAACGGATGCATACATCGCCACGAACGAATGGCAGGGCAAGGCAGGGGGCTATGCGATACAGGGCAAAGTTGCTATCCTGATTCCGTTCATCAGCGGATCGTACACGAATATCGTCGGTTTGCCTTTGCATGAAACCGTCCGGATGTTGCGGAGCCTGAACCATGAGCGAGCTTGAACTTTTAGCGGATGATATCGGCGGCCGCCTGATGGCCGTCATCGTCAGGGACGGCGTTGCGGACGATCTTTACGCCGACGCCCCCGCGGGCGCGCCGCGCGCGCGGTGGGGCGCGCTTTATCTTGGCAAAGTGGTCAAGGTCGATACGAAACTGCAGGCCGCGCTGGTCGACCTCGGCGGCGGACTCACCGGATTTTTGCCGGCCAAGCACGTGCGCACGCCCGGCGCGGATGCCTCCGAAACGCGCTCGGGCATCGCGGAACTTTTGAGCGGCGGGCAGATGATCGTCGTGCAGGTCAAATCCGAAAGCCGCGCGGGCAGCCGCGATGAAAACGAGAAAATGCCGCGGCTGACGATGAAGGTTTATCTCTCCGGCCTCTTTCTTGCCTACAGCCCCGTTTCACGGCAGGTGACCATTTCGCGCAAGATCGAGAACGAAGACATTCTCGCGCTGACCGCCAACCTGAAAGGCGCGGGCGGATGGATCGTGCGCAGCCCCGTGGAAAAAGCGTCCGAGGAAGACATCGAGGCCGAAGCCGCGCGCCTGCAGGCGGAATGGCAACGCATCCTCGCCGACAAACAGGCCATGGGCGACAGGCCCGGTCTGCTGCAAGAAGGGCCGGATGCCGTGGCGCGCGCGCTCACCGACTATGGCGCCGATGCTTTCGGGCATATCCGCGCGGGCAACAAAAGGGTCCTCGCGCTTCTGACCGACTGGAGCGCGGCGCATCAGCCTGCGCTGGCAAACTCGAAGCGCCTGAGATTGTTCAAGCCGGAAAAAAACGCCGCCGCGCTTTTCGAGGCCCACGACATTTACGGCACGCTTGAAGCTTTGGAAGACAATGTCGTGCATCTCAGTTCGGGCGCGTCACTCGTCATCGAGCCGACCGCGGCGCTCACGGTCATCGACGTCAATCAGGGTGCGGCGTCCGGCATCGTCGCGGCCAATCTTTCCGCCGCGCAAAGCGTCGCCCGCCAGTGCCGCCTGCGCAACCTGAGCGGCGTCATTCTCGTCGACTTTATAAATATGGAGAAGAAGGACGAACGCCACCGTCTGCTCGAAGAGCTGCAGGCGGCGGTGGGCGAGGATGCGGCCAATACGCAGGTGCACGGCTTCACGCGGCTTGGTATGGTTGAGATCACCCGTCGCCGCCGCGCGGGCAGTCTTGCTGAAAACCTAGCGAAATAAAAGACTTGGCGGCCAAAAAACCGCTGGACATAACCCTTTTTATTGCTTATAAAGTCCTTCGCTGTAAATCAGCATGCCCAGATAGCTCAGTTGGTAGAGCAGATGACTGAAAATCATCGTGTCCGTGGTTCAAATCCGCGTCTGGGCACCATTTCTTCCTCCAAAGACATCCTGCAAAATCCAAAAGCATCATAAAAACCTAAGAAAACAGCCATTTTAGCGTCCTATGGCTTCCGCAAGGATTCCGTGACATCCGGCACGAAGCTGGGTACCATGCTGGGTACCGGATAAAAGTACCCAGCTAGGAGATACCCATGCAATTAACGGAATTAAAGATCAAGAGCGCCAAGCCCAAGGCCAAAATGTACCGCCTTGCGGACGGGGACGGGCTTTATTTGCAGGTGACGCCCAAAGGCAGGAAGTTCTGGCGATTCCGGTATTTCGTCCTTGGCAAAGAAAAGATGCTGGCGCTGGGCGCTTACCCTGAAATTTCGCTGGCCGAGGCACGCGACAAGCGCCATGAGGCACGTAAAGCCCTTGCCAACGGCATAGACCCCGGCGCGGCCAAGCAGGAAGAAAAGCGCCGCGCCGTTTTCAATGCGGAAAACACCTTTGAGGGGGTAGCCAAGGAATGGTTTGAGAACAACAAGTCCAAATGGACGCCGGAACATGCGGACAGGCTCTGGCGGCGCATTGAAATCCATCTTATCGCGGAACTGGGCAAACGTCCGATAGCCGACATTTCCACGCTGGAACTGCTGAATACGATCAGGAAGGTTGAAACCCAGAAAATTACACGCGGGGACGGGCACCTGAAACGGCGCGGCGGGACGGAAGTTTCGCACCGCGTCTTGCAAACGGCCAGCTCCATTTTCAACTATGCCATTGTGACCGAGCGCATGGCGATTAATCCCGCCTATCCTTTGCGGGATGGACGCGCCCTGAAACCGCATAAGGCCAAAAATTATCCGGCAATCACGGCCAAGGAACTTCCGGAATTTCTGCAACGGCTGGATGAGGCGAAAACCACATTGCAAAATAAGCTTGCTATCCGACTTATGCTGTTGACGTTTGTCCGCACCGGAGAACTGCGGAAATCGACATGGAAAGACGTTGACCTTGAGGCCAAGGAATGGCGGCTTCCGGCGGAAATCACAAAAATGCGCGACGAGCATATTGTTCCACTTTCCAAGCAGGCCATTGAATTGTTCAAGGAACTGCACAAAATAAGCGGACACCGCGAATTTCTGTTTCCGCCGCAACAGCACCGGAAACATATGCTTATGAGTGAGAACACGATAAACATGGTGATTAAACGCATGGGCTATGAAGGGAAAATGGTAGGCCATGGATTCCGTGCCCTTGCGTCCACGACATTGAACGAGCAGGGGTATCCGCCGGATGTTATCGAGAGGCAACTGGCGCACTCCGAGCGCAACAAAATCCGTGCCGCCTATAACCGCGCCGAGTATTTGCCCCAGCGCCGGAAGATGATGCAGGAATGGGCGGACTATATTGATAAGATTGCGGCGGATGGAAAAATTATTGCCGGAAAATTCCGCAAAAAAGCGTAAAAAATAAAAAATGAACGGTTCAATTAACCGTTGGAACCGTTCGGGGAACGGCTACAGGAACGGTTAAATTAACGGTTCAACGGCTTAGGTCAACGGTTAAGCGAACCGCTACAAATGCGCTATTTCAACGGTTACGAACGGTTCGGCAACGGTTCATTAAATCATTATATCAGTTCTTGGGGTAGCGCTTGGAATGCGTTTTGACCTGCGTTTTGACCCGTGTGAATAAGCTACATTTTCTTTCATGATGAAAGGGCAAAATAAATTTGCGATTAACAAGATCAGGAAGGACGCTATGAACACAGACATCACAAACAAAGAACGGTTCCTAAGACTGGCGGACGTAAAAGCTCGCACAGGCTTAAGCCGCAGCACGATCTATTTGAATATTTCAAACGGCATATTCCCTCGTCCCGTGAGTTTGGGGGCGCGTTCTGTCGGTTGGCTTGAAAGTGAAATTAACGCATGGATGACAGCGCGTATTCACGAAAGCCGCCCCGCAGATTTTAACGGTTAATCAGGAAAGGGAAGTATCATGATATATAATGGAATTGGTAACGGTATGAACGGCAGCACAGGCGGCGGCTTTAATAACAGTATAAGTGGCTCTATTCAGCAAACTGAAAAACAGCCCGCGTTTCTGGAAGCATTGAAGACAGCTATTAATCCGGCTTGGCTTTTTGTCGGCGTTCTCGGGTTGGCAGTGTATGCCGTTTATGCGGTTGTCAAAAGCGGCAAAAAACCGGAAAAGAAATC
Source organism: Pseudomonadota bacterium (assembly GCA_021845905.1). Lineage (GTDB taxonomy): Bacteria > Pseudomonadota > Alphaproteobacteria > Micavibrionales > UBA2020 > PALSA-926. Next base: position 60,867 of record JAJZVA010000007.1, on the reverse strand, counting down.
GCCGTCGAACGGCTCCGCAACGGTTGAAACAACAGTTGACGATGACGAAACAGACGCTTCCGATCCATATGAATCCATGAGTGACGAAGAATTTCAAAAAGAAATGATCCGGCAAACCATGTCAGAACTTGGCAAGCGTAGCGGGGCGGCAAGGGCGAGAAAGAAACAAACAGAAAAAGTTCATGATGAGAAACATTCAATCTGACGGCGTGAGGGTGTCGGTGGTGTCAAACTGTCCGGTCATTCAGATTCAGGAGCATTTGTGCATCATAGCTTCGCCCCCGACACGGCTATGCTATGATCAAGGAACTGATCGAGGCGAATGTCGAGAGGTCATAGCTTCCCCCCCGACACGGCTATGCTATGATCGATTTTTTGAAAAGACCCCTCCCCGCTTTGTCATAGCTTCCCCCCCGACACGGCTATGCTATGATCAATTTCTTCTGACCTTCGGCCTGATGGATGTCATAGCTTCCCCCCCGACACGGCTATGCTATGATAGACCTACAACGGCAAGTCAATCAAAACACGTCATAGCTTCCCCCCCGACACGGCTATGCTATGATGAATTGCCAGCAAGGAATTCGGGGCGTTGCGTCATAGCTTCCCCCCCGACACGGCTATGCTATGATTTCAAATGCCGACAGGCGTAGCAAATGATCGTCATAGCTTCCCCCCCGACACGGCTATGCTATGATTCGCTCCACTGGACGCAAATGCAGACGCTGGTCATAGCTTCCCCCCCGACACGGCTATGCTATGATAATCTGCACAACCAGATCCTTTTCCGTGTAGTCATAGCTTCCCCCCCGACACGGCTATGCTATGATTACACTTATTAGTGCCAAAGGCTTACAGAGGTCATAGCTTCCCCCCCGACACGGCTATGCTATGATTCAACGATGTCAAGATCGCCGACTCCGCTAGTCATAGCTTCCCCCCCGACACGGCTATGCTATGATCGGAACTCGTGTCAATACGGTTAGCCGTACGTCATAGCTTCCCCCCCGACACGGCTATGCTATGATTCTATCGAAGGAAACTAAAATGGCTAAAGCGTCATAGCTTCCCCCCCGACACGGCTATGCTATGATCCGGCAACAGCATGGCGGTTCCTGTGATGCGTCATAGCTTCCCCCCCGACACGGCTATGCTATGATAGGTACTACTTCAATCGCAGCAAGCTCTACGTCATAGCTTCCCCCCCGACACGGCTATGCTATGATTGAAACATTCTATCATATTCTGCCTGAAATGTCATAGCTTCCCCCCCGACACGGCTATGCTATGATCTGGTGCCATATCCTGCAAGGTGAACTGGTGTCATAGCTTCCCCCCCGACACGGCTATGCTATGATGCAGGGAGGCGTGCAGGCCTATGTCGAATGGTCATAGCTTCCCCCCCGACACGGCTATGCTATGATAGGGGAGGTATTGATAAAGCGAACCCGACAGTCATAGCTTCCCCCCCGACACGGCTATGCTATGATTGCTTGTAAAATAGAGCATTGAGAACGGAAGTCATAGCTTCCCCCCCGACACGGCTATGCTATGATTGGATATGAGGCCGTACACCATGCCAACGGGTCATAGCTTCCCCCCCGACACGGCTATGCTATGATCGTCGTGTGTACGTGCATTTCCTGTGGTGCGTCATAGCTTCCCCCCCGACACGGCTATGCTATGATTCCAAGCTGGAATCCCCGCTTGTCGGAGGGGTCATAGCTTCCCCCCCGACACGGCTATGCTATGATGTCAGTGGCTGCACCTGTCTTGTCTGGAATGTCATAGCTTCCCCCCCGACACGGCTATGCTATGATTATACAATATTATGCGGGTATCGTTGATATGTCATAGCTTCCCCCCCGACACGGCTATGCTATGATACATACACTGTAATGATTTGATATTACTTAGAAAAAGACCGAGCAGTTCAAAACAAAAGGAGCTGTTCGGTCTTTGTTTTTTCGCGAATCTTCTGTTTTCCGATCAGAATCTTCATGCGCTCATATTGCTTGTCAGTGATTTGAATCGCCCTGACGCTGCCTTTTGAGGGTATTGAATTATGCAATCTTGAAAGGTGTTTGTCAACTCTTTCTTGACCGTTGCAGACACGTGCATAGACCGAAAACTGAATCATCATATAGCCGTCCTTCAGCAAAAAATTCCGAAAGCGCGTTGCTGTATGACGTTCCTCTTTTGATTTGACGGGGAGATCAAAGAACACAAAAAGCCACATAAATCTATCCTGTGCCGCCGTCATAGCAGGGTTTTTTGGATTTCGGGAAAGATCATTTCCTGCGGGTCTTTTTTCTCGATAGCGACAACCAGCCTTTCCGCAACTTTGTCCGAAGCGTTCATCAGCGTATGCACTTCCTGCGACAACATGCAGGTTGTTGTCAAAATGCCCGCCAGTTTCTGGCGATTTTCTTTTGACAGTTCATTTTGCGACAGATCGCCCGCCAGTTGCATTGTTTTAACCTGATTGTCCACGAATGGGCGAAACACTTCTATAACATCATCTGCAAGATTGAAGGCGTTGAGATCGCTGTCATGGTGCAGACCGAAAGCGGGCAACAGCCCAAAACTTACAACCGATCTGGCAATGGACGCCCGCATGATGGCGTAGCCGTAGTTCAAAGCGCCGTTAATAGTGTCCGTTGCATGACGGCGGAAATCAGAGCCGAAAAGATTTTGCCAATATTCCCGCGCTGCCTGCGCTTCCACGTTTTTTTCGTCGCCGGACGTGACATGCTGGCGCATGGCGCGGAGAGCCTTTGCGGCGTTTTTGTCGCCATATATTTCAAGCACGTCCGCTTGCCCTGTTATTTTAGTTTTTATAATGGATTGCCAGCAGCGTTTTTTGAAAGGTTCTGACCAGCCGATTTGTAAATGAGCAACCTTGCTTTGCCGTGAATGTTCATGAAAGGGATGCAAAACGCCATTCGGGGTATGCGCGGAATCACACGTGACGATGCAAACGCCCTGTTCCTGACAGCTTGCCAGCAAAGCCGTGCTGACAGTGATATGATGGCTTTCCAGTATGACGCAGGTTAAGTCCTCGACTGCGACAGAAAAAACCCCTTCATCGTTCTCCAGTTGCAACTGTGCGTTTTTCAGCGACAGACGCGCCGGATTTTGCACGAGCAGATTTCGCCAAGCCAAGACGTTTTTCCCCCTTCACCTTGTGCTTTTCTCCAAAGTAATTCACGGTGTATTTTTCAAATAGAAGAAGTGTTTTTACTCCCAACCCCTCTTTGTCTCCGCCCTTGCCAAAAGAAGGGTCTCTATCGTGAGCGCGAATATTGATATTCCCAGTCCCGCGATGGGTTCCAAAATAATATCCTTCAACTTCTTCTTTTTTGCTTTTTATCCGTACATAGTCATTTTTATAAAGACTAAAAAGAAACTCTGCATCGCTCACATCAGTCCATTCATCCTCTGGCTTAAAGGCAACAATCGCACGATTTGGAAGGGCTGTCATGGCACAGTGATGAACATATATAGGAACAAGATGATACTTGCTGTCCTTTCTAAATACATCCACTCGAATCATGTTGCCGTTGCTAGCCAACCCTTCATTTACTTCGACGCCGCTTTTTTCATTTGTGACAATGCGCACGGAATTGACGATGGCGGCTTTTTCTTCTCCGCCTTTGCCGACGAGTTTGACGGGTTCCGCAAATGCTTTTTGCGGATCGCCCTTGTGTTCGTCCAATTGGGCTTTGAGTATTTTATAAAGGTTTTCGTTGCGCCCGTCCTTGTCCACAAGATTTTCGAGCATGGCGGGTTTTAATGCCGTCAAACGCACTTTTTGCACGGCTATGCGCTGCCCGTCATCATTGTGGCGTATGCTGCGGATCGTTTCCTCATGCACCTGTCCCGTGATTTTCCGGTACGGCATCCGGCTAACGAATATACCGTCTATCTTTTCCTTGGCCGTTTCGCGGAAGCCTTCCCACGGCAAAGGCGGGCGCGGCCTTTCAGCTGGATTTTTCTTGCGGGCTTCGTATTTATTCCAGTTTGTCAGTTTTTGCACCATGCTTTGCGTTGAACAGGCCAGAACGATAGCATCAAGCGCATGGTGCCTGTCATTGCTGCGGTTTTTATCGGGGAAACCCCATGCGCCGCGCAGGTGTGCCGTCAATGCGCCGTTGCGGGTCTGGACACGGTTGCCTTTGCCAAGGTCAAGGCTGTTTTCAAGATGGTTTTTAAGCAGGCGCGTGATATAGCGCGTATCATTCAAGTGGCGGGATTTCCATTTATCTTCTTTCTCCGCGTCAAAATCCTGCATCAAGAGGCGTTCGGCTTTGGCGCGGGGCAATTGCCGCGCAAAATTATTTTCCAGCGCTTCCCATGCTTGCGTGCCCTTAAGATATTCATACGGGGTTTTATTGCCTTTTCTCTGGTTTTCATCCGTAAAGCACAAAACTTTGTTCATGTAGCTGTCATCGTATGAACGGCTATAAGGCAATATATGGTCAATTTGAGTTGCGACAGGATCGCGCAACAATTCCGGCCTGATTTCCTCGCCGCTATAAATGCAAAATCCTTTTTGCTCCATCCACAGGCGATATTTCAGGAGTTCCTCGCCATTCGGCTCATGGCCTAAGATTTCTTCCGCGTGTTTTGCGGCGTCTTCTTTGTTTTTCTGGTTTTTTGCCCTGATTTTGTCAAGGTCTCTGCGGTCTTGAAAAGATTTTCCGAGTTCGCTTGCAACTTCAACAATGATAGTTTCCGGCAGGCCATGTCTGCGAATGATTGCATTAACAACTTTTCGGACTTGAGACAAAGAGCGGTCAACAACAGGATTACGAGTTGAATCGAATTTTGGAACAAAGCGAAGTCCCTTGTTTTCCTGCTTACTATATCCCGCTGCTTCACAGGCTTTATCATACGTCATGCCCTGTTTCATGAAGGGGAGGATTTTACGTGCCGCTTTTGCTGAAATGTCTATAGACTTTTTAAAGTCTGTTACTTTTGACAATGCTTGCCTGTCTGTGGCGTTTACGCCAATGCCCGAAAGCAGTTTTTCTATTTCTTCGCTGTCTTCGTGAAATGATAAAACCCGCGCAATCTCGTCCAGTTTTTCAATATCTTTGCCAATCCATCTTTGCCAGTCCGTTTCACTGTGTCCCAAGGCGTCTTTCAGGGCATGATATCCCTTCAAAGCCATGAATACGGAACGGCCTTCCACGGAATCCCTGATCTTTTCCCAATCCGACTCTTTGTCATCCGTCTTTCTATAGCTGATATTAAAGCGTTCCTCATCGGTCATGCCGAGAAGTTTTCTGACTTGTTTGTATTTCACGTCTTTGTTTTTATGTGCCAGCTCAGCGACTTGATTTTTTTCATCTTGGGTCAAGGGGCGTTCGCTGCCGCCGTATTCTTTAATGCGCAGATTATTCAGCTTTGACCACAAGACAAAAAGCTCTGCGGAGTAAGAAAACTTGGGGGCGCGTTTTACTTTGTTACCTATATTTTCTTCAAGAGAGCAAAAGCCCACGAGTTTTTCACTGGATTGAAGCGGGCGCTGCGTGAACGCGATTTGTTCATATTTTTCTTGCAGGGCGGGGGTAGCCTTATCCTGTCCGAATTTTTCCTGTTGCCTGAAAATTTCTCTTACTTCCTCGCGCAAAAGACTGCGGACAACAAAATTTTCGTATGAGCCATGCCCGTTTCTTTTCTTGTCTTGTGTTGCTAAAAATGCGCCTATCGTTCTTGCGCCAGCTTCAGTCATTCTTTCCTGAAGATGCTTGGAGCCTTCAAGGGCTTTTTTCCCTTCCGTGTCATTCTCGGCGGCTTTTTTGCTGTTTGATTGAAAACCGCGTCTTTTGGCGATATGAAACAGGACATGCGCAAATTCCGAGTCGGTTAATTTTCTTTTCAAGGCGTCTTCGCGCAGTTGCCAAACATCGGAGATATTTTCTGTTCGAGAGGAATCAATACTATCAACTGCCTGTTTGCTAAAACCGCATTTTAAAAGCAGCTTGCGGATATTGTTTTTACGTTGTGCGCGGCGGCGAATAACGCGCCGTAAACCCCGCGCCTTACGGCGCGGCAGGGCGAGAGAAGAACCATCTTTCGGATTTTCAGCGGAGTCAAAAATATGGACGCCCGTGAAATCAATTTTTTGTTTTTCGGGCGTTACTCCGGCAAAACCAGTGGACGCAATACCTACATCAAGCCCCAGAATATATCCCATAATAAAAATCCTTGCGTGTAAAAAACTTTTGAATGATAGATTGACAAAAACAATCCGTGATTGCAACATGCGACTTACGCACATAGCATAGCCGTGTCGGGAATGTTGCTATGATAAGGTTACAAGTTTTTCTTGTAAACGCGTGGGGCTCTGTTCTTCGGAACATCCCCTATTTTCATGCGCATCATATTTTGCCTTCGTAATTTGAGGATAATTTCAGCATGACCGAAGTTGTCGAATACGAAAGCGAGAACGGAAAAAACCATTTTAGAAAGTGGTTTCTCGCCCTGTCTGCGCAACATGCGGATAAAGTGGTGCAGGCCATACGCCGCATGGAAGCGGGGAATCTCGGAGATTATAAAAGCGTTGGCGGTGGGGTGTTTGAGCATCGTATTCACAATCCTGTGCTTCGCGTTTATTTCGGCAAGGACGGCGACGAGCTTGTTATCCTTCTGGCGGGAGGCTCAAAGACCCGCCAAGATCGTGATATTGCGAAGGCCAAGGAACTTTGGCAAGAATATAAGGAAAATAATTAAATAAAATCAATGCGTTATTAAATGCCCCTTGATTAATGGTAATATATATATTACCATTAAAGAGAATAGGAAAGGATAAATGCCATGCCCATTACTCGCAGTTTCAGGGAAACTGTGATCGAGCGCGCCAAGGCAGATAAGGAATTTCGCCAGCTTATGCTTGTGAACGGCTTTATCCATCTCATGCTCGGCAGGGATGATGAGGATGTATTTATTGGGCGCTCCGGTATCCGCGACTATATCAATGCAACGCTGGGCTTTCAGAAGCTGGCGGAGAAAACGGGTATCCCCGACAAAAGCCTCATGCAAATGTTTAGCAACAAGGGCAATCCAAGCCTGCACAATCTGAATCTTGTCTTCCGTGCCCTGTTCAAACAGGAAAAATTGAACATGGAAGAAATCGTGCAAGGGGCGATGGCGGCGGCTTGAAAAATTGTCCCGTTCGGGCTATTCTCGGGCTATCCTCTGGTTCAGAAAAGTGCAGCAAACGGGACGGTGGGTACCGATCTGGGTACTGCAAAAAACTTAACAGAAATATTCATTTTAAATCATGGTGTTATTGCGCTGGTTAGGTAGCGCGTCTGGCACCATTTTTCAAGCGCTCAACGCATATTCGGGAATTTAAAAAAATCTTCGGGTTACGCCGGGGTTACGCATTATTTTTCGCGCGGTAACAAAACGCCGGAGCCTTTTAAGGCGCTTTGGGCGCGGCGCCGTTTCTTTTGGCCATGATTTTTTTGAATTGGGCGGAGGCTTCGGCCGTGAAGCCTTTGCCGGAAAACGAATTGAAGGCTTCCGCAAGCGTCGACGGGCGGAGACTGTCGCCGGGGTTTTTGTCTGAAGTTTCCGCCCCGCCTTGCGCGGACGGAGAGAGGCCGCGCACGGCGTCTTCCGGCGTCGTCGCGTTGCGGTCGAGATGCGCGCGGTCGAGAAATGCGCCATACGCGACGGGGTCGTAGATTTTTTTCACGGCGCCGGAAACGCGCGCCCGGCGGAATTCCGCCACTTTTTCAATCGCAATGTCCGGCTCTCCATTGTTCATCGAGAACCTGCTTTTGAACAGCGTGGCCGCGTCGAAACGCTCGATGTAGCTTTTGAAATTTTCGGAGAATGCGGCAAGAAATTGAAATCCGCGCGGATGATCCGCCGCGCGGTGTTGCGTCGCTTCGGTGTAGTTGGCGTAGTCGAAATAGGATTGCGGCGTGGAAGATACGCCGACCAGCAGAGTTTCGTATCCGGCTTCGGCGCATTCTTTCTGCAGGCCGAGGATGAAGTCTTTGTCTTCGGCGTGGTCGACGAGCAGGACGGAGCAACCGTTTTCCACGGCCTTGGCGACCGTCTGGCGCACGATATCCTGATACGCGCCGACGAGCGCGGGCGATTTTTCCGGATGCTGGACGTTTTTGTGCGCGTCGAAGCCTTCCATCGTGATGAATTTTCCGGGCGCGATCACGACAGTGGAGGCCTGATCGATAAAATTCCGGTCGGTCATCATTTTTTGCAGGACGGCTTGCCCTGTTTGCATGCCGCCGCCGATGACGATGAAAGAAGGCTTTTCCGCGGAGGTTTTGCCATCGGTCATGGATTCGACGATTTTATCGTTTAATGCGGACATAAATATACTCACCCCTGTAAATGGCTATTTTAAGGGTACTCTAGCACTATTTTATAATTATGTCAATTAAATTTTAATCCGTCACCGGTGCGGGCGCCTGCATCAGCGCGAGCAACGCCATGCGGACGAAGACGGCGCGCGCCGCCTGTTCGAAATAGCGCGCCTGCGGCAGAGCGTCGACGGCGGGGTCGATCTCGTTCACGCGCGGCAGCGGGTGCATCAGGATCATGTCTTTTTTCGTGCGGGCGAGGCTTTCGGGCGTGAGGGTGAAGGCGTTTTTGACCGTTTCATATTCCGCCGCATCCGCGAAACGTTCCTTTTGCACGCGGGTGACGTAGAGCACGTCGAGATCGCCGATGACGTCCGCAATATTGTCCGTGATCATGGCATCGGCGGGCGGCGCGTCCATCCGTAGCGACGGGTGCGAGATGAAGACAAAACGGATGTCCGGATAAAGCGAGAGCAGCCGGACGAGCGAGCGCACGGTGCGCCCGTATTTCAAATCCCCCGCGATGCCGACGGTGAGCGCGTTCAATCTGCCCTTGTCGTGGCGAATGGTGTAAAGATCGGCGAGCGCCTGTGTCGGGTGTTCGTTGATGCCGTCGCCCGCGTTGATGACGGGGATGCGCGCGTTCATGGCGAGTTCCGCCACGCTGCCCGCTTCCGGATGGCGCATGGCGATGAGATCGGCGTAAGCGCTGACGATGCGGCCCGTGTCGGCGAGCGATTCGCCTTTCTTGACCGAGGACGACAATCCCTGTTCCAGACTGATGACCTGTCCGCCGAGGCGCAGCATCGCGCTTTCGAACGAAAAACGCGTGCGCGTGCTGGCTTCGAAAAACAGCGTGGCGAGAATGCGTCCCGCGCAAGTTTGGCCGACCGGCGCGCCGTTTTTGGCATCGATATGGTATTGCGCCGCGCGGTCGAGAATCATCTCCAGATCCTCGCGCGAAATATCCTCAGCGCTCAGCAAATGGCGGAAAGACAGCGATTCCGGCGCGGTTTTGTTGTTATGTTCAAGTGTGGACATGCTGTTCTATCTTGTTGTTTCGCAAAGAATACCGTGCGCCGCCGCTTTTGTCGCTTTGTTTTTTGCCGTCATTGTGCTATTCCATTTCAAGTCCACTTATAAGTTCCGGGATTCAAGGAATGAACGACACCAACCGTCCCAGCCACGCGACCGCGGCGCTGATTCTCGCCGACGGAAGCGTTTTTTGGGGACGCGGGATCGGCGCGGAAGGCGTCGCGGGCGGCGAAATCTGTTTCAATACATCGATGAGCGGCTATCAGGAGATCATGACCGATCCGTCCTACGCGGGGCAGATCGTCACGTTCACTTTTCCGCATATCGGCAACGTCGGCGCGAATGCCGATGACGATGAAGCGGCAGGGCCTTTCGCCAGCGGGTTGGTCGTGAAAGCGGACATCACCGCGCCGTCCAGCTATCGCGCGGGCGGTCACTTCAACGACTGGCTGAAAGAAAAAAATCTCACCGGGATCTGCGGCATCGACACGCGCGCGCTCACCCATCACATCCGCAGTCACGGCGCGCAAAACGCCGTCATCTGCCACGGAAAAGACATCGGCGTTTCCGCCCTGCGCCAGCGCGCCGCGGAAATCCCTTCCATGGCCGGATGCGACATGGCGAAGCTGGTTTCGACGAAGGACGTCTATACATGGGATCAGTCGGTCTGGTCGGCGGAAGCGAACGCCTATGGCGTCGGCGCGCGAACGCAAGGCCATGTCGTGGTGGTCGATTACGGCGTGAAGCGCAACATTCTCCGCTGTCTCGCGGCGCAGGGGTTCAGGCTGACCGTGGTGCCGTGCGACCTCTCTGCCGACAAAATCCTCGCGCTCAAGCCCGAGGGCGTTTTTCTTTCCAACGGCCCGGGCGATCCGGCGGCGACGGCGTCTTACGCCGCGCCGGTTATTAAAGACCTGTTGCAATCCGGCCTGCCGTTATTCGGCATTTGTCTCGGGCATCAACTGCTGGCGATCGCGCTCGGCGGCAAAACCGAAAAACTGCCGTTCGGGCATCGCGGCGCGAACCATCCGGTGAAAGATCTTTCTACCGGAAAAATCGAGATCACCAGCCAGAACCACGGCTTTCACGTTATCCCCGCCAGCCTGCCGGATGCGGCGGAAGCGACGCACGTCAGCCTGTTCGACGGCACGAATGAAGGCTTGCGCCTCAAAAACCGTCCGGTCTTCTCGGTGCAATATCACCCCGAAGCCTCGCCCGGGCCGCAGGACAGCATGTATCTTTTCGAACGTTTCGCCGCGCTGATGCGCGACGCAAAACAGAAGGCGGCTTAACTCATGCCAAAACGCACCGACATAAAATCCATCGCCGTCATCGGCGCGGGGCCGATCGTCATCGGTCAGGCCTGCGAGTTCGATTATTCCGGCACGCAGGCGTGCAAGGCGCTGAAGGACGAAGGGTACCGCGTCATCCTCATCAATTCCAATCCGGCGACGATCATGACCGATCCCGCGCTTGCTGACGCGACCTACATCGAGCCGATCACCGAGGACGTCGTCGCCCGCATCCTTGAAAAAGAACGCCCCGACGCGCTCTTGCCGACCATGGGCGGGCAGACGGCGCTCAACGTCGCGCTCGCGCTTGCCGATCACGGCACGCTGGAGACGCTCGGCATCGAACTCATCGGCGTGAAACAGCGCGCCATCGAGCTTGCGGAAGACCGCGACCTCTTCAAACGGAAGATGGAGGAAATCGGCCTCGAGTGCGCGCGCGGCAAGACGGTGAAGACTTTTGCCGAAGCGCTGGAGATTCTCGATTACGTCGGTTTACCCGCGATCATCCGGCCGTCCTTCACGCTCGGCGGCACGGGCGGCGGCATCGCCTACAACCGCGAGGAATATGAAGCCGTGGTCAAAGCGGGGCTGGATGCGTCGCCTGTCTCGCAGGTTTTGATCGAAGAATGCATGCTCGGCTGGAAAGAATACGAAATGGAAGTCGTGCGCGACCGCAACGACAACTGCATCATCGTCTGTTCGATCGAAAACATCGACCCGATGGGCATCCATACCGGCGACAGCGTCACCGTCGCGCCCGCGCTCACCCTGACCGACAAGGAATACCAGCAGATGCGCCGCGCCTCGATCGATATTCTGCGCGCCATCGGCGTCGAAACGGGCGGCTCCAACGTGCAGTTCTCCGTCCATCCCGAAACGGGGCGGCAGGTGGTGATCGAGATGAACCCGCGCGTCAGCCGCTCTTCCGCGCTGGCGTCGAAGGCGACGGGCTTTCCCATCGCCAAGGTCGCGGCCAGGCTTGCCGTCGGCTATACGCTGGATGAACTGAGCAACGACATTACAGGAGTCACTCCCGCCTCGTTCGAACCGGCGATCGATTACGTGGTGACGAAAATCCCCCGCTTCAATTTCGAGAAGTTCCAGGGCACGGAGGCGCTTTTGTCCACCTCGATGAAAGCGGTGGGCGAGGTGATGGCCATCGGCCGCACGTTCGAGGAGTCTTTGCAAAAGGCGCTTATATCTTTGGAAACCGGCCTCACGGGATTGAAGGACATGAACCTTGTTCCGCAGGGCGCTGAGTTTGACAGGCAATATATCATCGCCGCGCTCTCGCAGCCGCGTCCGGACAGGATTCTCGTCATCGCACAGGCTTTCCGTCATGGTTTTACGGTCGATGAAGTGCAGGCCTGCAGCAAATACGACCGCTGGTTTCTGGAGCGCATCGCCGCACTGGTCGAACACGAGGAAGATTTGAAGCAAAACGGCGCGCCAAAATCGGCCGAGGGCTGGATGGAAACCAAGCAACTCGGCTTTTCCGACGCGCGCATCGCCACGCTGACGGGCAAGACGGAAGCGGATATCGCAAAAGCGCGCCATGCCGCGGGCGTGCATCCGGTGTTCAAGCGCGTCGATACCTGCGCCGCCGAATTTTCCTCGCATACTGCTTATATGTATTCGACCTATGAATGGGGCAATGCCTGCGAGTCCGCGCCGTCGGACAAAAAGAAGGCCGTCATCATCGGCTCCGGCCCAAATCGCATCGGGCAGGGCATCGAATTCGATTATTGCTGCGTGCACGCCGCCTTCGCGCTGAAAGAGCGCGGCATCGAAAGCATCATGATCAACTGCAACCCGGAAACGGTTTCGACCGATTACGACACGTCCGACCGGCTTTATTTCGAGCCGGTGACGATCGAGAAAACGCTCGATATCATCCGCGCGGAGCAGGAAAAAGGCGGGTTTCTCGGCGCGATCGTCCAGCTCGGCGGGCAGACGCCGCTGAAGCTTTGTCGTGCCCTTGAAAAAGCGGGCGTGAAAATTCTCGGCACCAGCCCGGACGCGATCGACCTTTCCGAAAGCCGCGAGCAATTCGCCAAAGTTCTGCGGGATCTCGGCTTGCGCCAGCCGCCGGGCGGCATCGCGCGCAGCACGGAAGATGTCGCGAGCCTGGCGGAGAAAATCGGCTTTCCGGTGATCGTGCGGCCGTCTTATGTGCTCGGCGGGCGCGGCATGCGCATTGTCCATGATGCGGCGGCGCTGCAAACATACATTTCCGAGAACGCCGAGATTATCGGGGAGGGAGACATTCTCGTCGATAAATACCTGCAAAACTGCATCGAGGTGGATGTCGACGCGCTCTCCGACGGCAAGGACGTTTTCATCGCCGGCATTCTCGAGCATATCGAGGAGGCGGGCATCCATTCCGGCGACAGCACCTGCGTTTTGCCGCCGCACTCCTTACGCGATGACGTCATTCAGGACCTGCGCCGCCAGACCGTGCAACTCGCGCTGGCCTTGAAAGTCGTCGGCCACATGAACGTGCAATACGCCATCAAAACGAGCCGCGACCCCGCCAACCTCGATCATTACGAGATTTACGTGATTGAGGCCAATCCGCGCGCCTCGCGCACCGTGCCGTTCGTCGCCAAGGCGACCGGCATGCCGCTGGTCGCGGCGGCGACGCGGCTGATGCTCGGCGAAAAAATTCCCGCGCTTCTCGATGACGGCTTGCTGCATAACCATGTATTCCGCCATGTCGCGGTCAAGGCGCCGGTGTTCCCGTTCGCGCGTTTCCCGCGCGTCGAGGTGACGCTGGGGCCGGAGATGCGCTCGACGGGCGAAGTCATGGGCATAGACCGCGATTTCCGCCGCGCCTTCGCGAAGTCGCGTCTCGGCGCGGGCGCGAAGCTGCCGCTGTCCGGCACGGTCTTTATTTCGGTGCGCGATGCGGACAAGAACAGCATCATCCCGCTCGCCGCCAAGCTCGCCGACGCGGGTTTTAAAATCGTCGCCACCGGCGGCACGGCGCGGCATCTCGTCGAAGCCGGGATCCGCGCGCACAAGGTGAATAAAGTGCACGAAGGACAGCCGCACGTCGTCGACGCGATGATCAACGGAACGATCGATCTGATGCTCAATACCACGGAAGGCCTGCAATCCGTCGTCGACGGGCGCAACCTGCGCCGCGCCGCCCTGCATAACAAAATCCCTTATTATACGACGATCTCCGCCGCGCGCGTGGCGGTCGACACCATCGTTTATCTTAAAAATGCGGGACCGCTCGGCGTCTGCCCGCTGCAGGATTATCTTGAAAGGAAAACGGCATGACGGATCTCGCCCGGCTTCAGCGCATCATCCATGAGAAATCCTACAATACCGGCGGCGATTTCAAGCTCGCCTCCGGCGCGGCGAGCAGCTTTTTCTTCGACATGAAGCCGACCGTGCTCGACCCCGAAGGCGCGAACCTCGTCGCCGACGCCATTCTGGAACGTCTTGACGGGGTGAACGCGACGGCCATCGGCGGGCTGGTGCTCGGCGCCTGCCCGATCGCGTCGGCGGTTTGCGTGAAAAGCTTCGGCGCGAAAACGCCGCTCAATGCATTTTACGTGCGCAAGGAGGCCAAGACGCGCGGCACGCAAAAGATGATCGAAGGCGCTGATCTGAAAAAAGGCGACCGCGTGGTGATCGTCGAGGACGTGACGACCACCGGCGGTTCCGCGTTGCAGGCCGTCGCCGAATTGCGCAAGCTTGGCTGCGAGGTGGTGAAAGTCGTCACCATCGTCGACCGCGAGCAGGGCGCGGCCGCCGCCTTCGCCGCCGAAAAAATTCCCTTCGATGCGCTTTTCACCCGCCGCGATTTCGCCGGGGCGACGTAATGACGGGAAAAGCCGCCGGTATTTTCTGCGCGATTGATACGCCCGATCTCGCCGCCGCCGAAAAACTGGCGACGGATCTGCAAGGCGTGGTGGATATCAAGCTGGGCCTGGAATTTTTCACCGCCCATGGCGCTGCGGGCGTTGCAAAAGTGCGCGCGGCGGCGGGCGCGGAAACGAAATTTTTTCTCGATCTCAAGTTCCACGATATTCCCAACACGGCCGCGGGCGCAGTGCGTTCCGCCGTTGCCGGGTGCGCGCCGGATTTTCTGACCGTTCATGCATCCGGCGGGCATGCCATGATCCGCGCGGCGGCCGCGGCGGCGGGCGGGACGAAAATCCTCGCCGTCACGGTGCTGACCAGTCTGGATGAAAATGAACTTTCCGCCGTCGGGCAGGGCGATGATACGCAGGCGCAGGTCCTGCGTCTGGCGCGTCTGGCGGTGGACGCGGGCGCGGGCGGCATCGTCTGTTCGCCGCGCGAAATCGCGTTGCTGAGAAAAGAACTGCCGCGCGAGACGTTGCTTGTCGTTCCGGGGATACGCCCCGCCGGCAGTGCGGCGGGCGACCAGAAACGCGTGATGACGCCGGATGAAGCGTCGGCAGCGGGCGCGAATTATCTGGTGATCGGCCGGCCGATCACGGAGGCGGCTGATCCTGTCGCCGCAGCGCGCGGAATGCGCGCTTGATGTCGGCGATCAGACGCGGGCCTTTGTAAACCAGCCCTGTGTAAATCTGCACGGCGTTCGCGCCCGAGCTGAACAACGCTTTTGCATCGTCGCCGCTTTGCACGCCGCCGCAGCCGATGACCGGGATGGCGGCGCCCGCGATCGCGCGGATCTCGCGCACCATGCGGCAGGATGTATCGAGCAGCAGCGGCCCGCTGTAGCCGCCGACCGGCGCGCCGTCCTTTTGCGGCCAGTCGAAGGGCGTGTTACGGAGTTGTCCACGTTTATTCCACGGCATGGTGTTGGTGGCGATGAAGCCTGCCGCGCCTGCGTTTAAAGCGTCTTCCGCCGTTTTTTGCAGTGCGTCTTTGCTCTCTTCGGGCGCGAGCTTGACGAGGACGGGCGTTTTTCCCGCTTCGGAGACGACGGCCCTGACAAGCTCCCGAACGGGCGAGGCTTCGTGCGCGCCGACATTCGGGCAGGAGACGTTGAGGCTGAGATAATCCGCCAGCGGCGCGATTGCCGTGCTGAGAAGGCGCAAGTCGTCGCCGTTGTTTTCGGGAGAAGCGAGGCTTGCGCCGACGATAAGGTTTTTCCGCTCGGGTGCGGATTGAAAATCCCGCAGCCGCGCGGCGAAATGATCCATGCCCTTGTTCGGCAGGCCCATCCAGTTGATGATGTGACCGTCGCCGAGACGCCAGAGGCGCGGCGCCGGATTGCCCTGGCGCGGGAAACGCGTGACCGTGCCCGCTTCGACGAAGCCGAAGCCGAGCCGCGCCCATCCGGCCAGCGCTTTGGCGTTCTTGTCGGCGCCCGCGGCGAGGCCGACGGGGTTGACGAATGTTTTTCCGAACAGTTCAAGGCGTGTTTGCGGCTCATCTTGCGCGGCGGCGGGGACGAGCTTGTTTTTGACGGCAAAAAGCGCGAGTTTGTGCGCGGTTTCCGGCGGCAGGAGACGAAGAGGGTTCATGCGATGCGCCACGGCAGGGTTTTGAGCCCGGCGCCTTCCGCGAGCGTGACGATGTTTCCGTCCGGCGTTGCCAGCGACGCGACATTCCGGTCTTCTTTTATCAGCGTAAAAGTTTCTTTTGAAACCGGAAGATCGTAAAAAGCGGGGCCGTTGCAGCACAGGAAACGCGCGAAGATGCCCTGTCCGACGGGCGCGGAGAGATCGACGCCCGCTTCCTCGAAAGCCATGGCGTAAAGCTGCGGCGCGACGCCGCCGGTGAAGCAGCCCGCCGCACAGCCGCAGTCGGTGGCTTTTCTGGCGTGCGGCGCGCTGTCCGTGCCGGCGAAAAACTTTGTGTTGCGCGGATCTGTGACGGCGGCGCGCAAGGCCGCGCGGTCGGCGTCGAATTTCAGCAGCGGCAGGCAGTAAAGGTGATATTTGCACCCTTGCAGAAGATGTCCCGCCGTATAAAGCAGATGTTGCGGCGTGACGCTGGCGGCGACATTTTCGCCCGCCTGCAAAACGAAATCCACGGCGGCTTTGGTCGAGACATGCTCGGCGGCGATTTTGAGATCCGGAAATTTTTCGGCAAGACGCGGCGCGCGTTCGCGGTAAAAAAACGTTTCGGCGTTGGCGGCGCTGTCGAAATAATTTTCGGGTGCAAGCCCGTGTTCCTCGCCGTGCAGGCAGAGGACGACGCCGTGTTCCGCCATCGCTTCAAAAACGCCGTTTTGCATGTAATGGTCGAGCGGGCGGCCATGTTCCGCATTGGTGGTGCCGCGCGGCGGGTAATATTTGCAGGCGCGCAACAGGCCGCTTTTCGCGCCCGCGGAGATCATCTCCGGCGTGGCGTTTTCGGAAAGATAGAGCGGCACGATGATATCGTCAAAGCCGCCGTCCGCGTCGCGGATCATGCGGAGATATTCCTCGATGCTCCAGCAGTCGAATGCCGCGTCGCCGGGAAAGACCTTGGCCACCGGCGGCACGGTGTTGGGCATGGCGAGGATGCCGGCGCAGCCCATCGCCGCGTGCGCGCGGAGCAGCGGGCGGAGCAGTTCGCCCTGCCGGAAATGCGCGTGCAGATCATGCCAGCGCGGCAGGGTGAGGCGTGGTGCAGGTGTGTTCGCGTTTGCGGGCATGGCGTCCTTTCTCGTCGTCGCGCCATGTTAGCAGGACGGCGGTGCAGAGGCAATGCGCCTAGCCCGCCGCGGGTCTGTAATCCAGCTTGCGGGCCGCGGCGCGCATGTCTTCGGTTTCTTTTTGCAGTTGCCGCCCGTTGCGCAGCAACAACTCGCGAAAGAGCGTCCGCGTGAAGACGACATCGGTTTCGGAGAGCGGCTTTTCCGCCGCATGCTTGTTGAAAACGTCGGCCAGGCGTTTTTTCTGGTTTTTCCTGAACGCATCCTTGCCCGAGGCTTTTTCAAGCAGGTGACGCGACTGGGCGTCGAGCCTGCCGGTGCGGCCGAGGCGGCCGAGCGCGGCTTCCAGTTGCGTGTTTTTCTCTTTCAGGTCGCGGGTTTTGCCCGCCGCGGCGTTATATGCGGCTTCAAGTTTTTTCCGGTCGCGTTGCGGCCACAGGGCGTGCAGGGCCTGTATCTGGCGTTCGGTTTGCTCGCGGTGCGCGGCGAAGTGCGCGGGGTGCGCGTCGGTGTCCAGCGGCAGCGCGCTGAAGCCGCGTTTTTTACGTTCCTCCCTGTAATCCCTGACTTCGGGAATGTCTCCGCTTTTCCCGGTGCAGGCGTAGGACGCGCCCTCGACCCAGTCGCCGTCGTTGATGATGCGCGCGGCGCGGCCCGCGACTTTGATCTCCTGCACGCCCGCGCCGTGGGTATGGCCGAGGATGATGCCGTCGAGCTGGCCCTTTTCGATGCTGGCGATGATCGACTTGTGCGAATAAAGGAAGCTGATGGTTTTCTTGAGCGCGTCCTTGAACATCTTGGCGGCGGAAAGGTCTATGCCGAGATCTTCGTGGATTTTGCGGGCGAGGCGTTTTTCGAGCCGCACGAAATCGTCGTATCCGTTGCTGACGGCTTTTTCCGCGGGACGGAACCAGTTTTTCGCGAACAGTTTGGGGTCGTGGCTGTCGCCGTGCAGAACTTTGAATTTTTTGCTTTCGGGGCCGCCGGTTTCAAAGATCGCCTCGGCTTCGAAGATGATGTTTTTGGAGAACGTGCCGAAGTCTTCGCGGTTTTGCAGCTTTGCGACCAGCGGGCGGAGCTTCTCGTCGTGATTGCCGGGGATGTAATGCACCCTGACGCCGTTCGCCGCCGCGTAGTTGAGAATGTCGATGATACGCTTTTCCGTTTCCGGCATCGGCTTTGCCCTGCCTTCTTCGTGCTCCCACCCGCCGACGACGTCGCCGACGAGATAAAGGTCTTTCAGCTTGGTGAAATCAAGATGCTTCAGGAACTCGTAAAGGTAAGGCGCGGCGGTCTTGCCGCTGGCGAGATGCATGTCGGAGATGAAAACCGTTTCGTAGGCGAAGGCGTGAAGGTCGGCCGGGTTCATCGTGTCATGTCCTTTCTGGGCCTGTTTTTCGCAGGCATAAAAAAACCGCCAAACGGCGGTCGGTTGCGGAAAAATTGAAAAAAGCGGCGCGCGGCGGCGCAGGCGGGGCTGCGATGGGCGGGCAGTCATGTGCGTTCGGATGAGGCATTCAAGTCCGTCGGGCTTGTATCTGTTGCACCGCACAAAAGATCGCACGGGATCTGAATCTTGTCAAAGACGCGGCCTGTTATTTCTACAAGGCGGCGTCCGAAAATCATATGTATTGTTATATTTTTCAATGGCTTGTATTAGGTCATTTTTTTTATTTTTTCGATTGCATAATATGAATTTACGTCATATATCTATATCCGTAAATTACTTTTGACAAATACATTGGGAGAAAAAACATGTCTGAACAAAATGAAAGCATATACGCAGGACATCCCTATTATGAGATAGGGAAATCTGAAAAACTGATGGAGTTTTTAGATAAAAATAAATGTGAAGATATGGATGGTGTGCAGAAGCGGGTATTGTCAGAAGGAGCGCTTGAGGCGCTCAAATTGGGAAGGGCTGAGAATATCCAGACGATTTTTGGCATAACGGATTCCGTTGATTGGCATTTATTTGTATTTTGTGAAGTTGAAAAAATTCTGCAGGATACGAAAGATCAAGAGAGCATCCTTGCTTTGTTGATGGAAAAAATTCCTGAAGAAAAAAGGCAGAATGTTCTTGATGACCTGCTGAATAAAACGTTTGATTCATCTCATTATCCTGCCCTGATCGCGGCTGGCGCAAAAGTGACGACCGAGTTGCTGATCAAGGCTGTTTCAGAAGAAGAGCCTGAGGATATTATCCGCCTCTTGCATGAAAACGGCGCGGATTTTGATAAAGCCATAAAGCATGTTCAGCTTTCCCGTGAGTGGGATGGCGATGCTCGTCGCGATACCGTTCAGAAGCTGAAAATCTACCGCGAAACCTTCACCGGCCAGCCGGTCACGAAAGAGGGCGCCATGTTGAAAGAGCTTGCGGCGGTGCGTGGCGAACTCGCCGCGTTGCGAAGCGAGTTCACGGCATTGCGGGAAGCCTTCACCGGCGGCGCTTCTGTCACGGCCGGTAAGCAGAAGTCAGGCGGACAAAAATCAGAGGTCAAGTCTTCTGGCCGCAAGCCGCCGCAACAAAAGCCCTGATCTTTCGGCTTTATGAAATGTGATTTTTGAAAGGCGCAGGCGTTCGCCGCGCGGCGTGCGGTTGATATTTTTCCCGATCTGGGGTATTAACTTAAAAGGGGGAATTATCGCATGCGCCTTTCATATCTCGCCATTGCCGCGGTGCTTTTGCTCACCGGATGCAACACCTATTACAACAAGCAGTATCAGACGTTGCTTGTGCGCACGCCGGGCGTCGAAAACGCCTATTGCCATCTCTATACGAAGAAGAACCAGTATATGGTGCTGTCGACGCGCCACGTCATCGTCGACCGTTCGCCCAATCCGCTGACCGTCCTTTGCGAAAAGCCCGGCTATTACACGGCTTCCGTGATCGTGCAGTCGCATTTTTCCGCGCCGTATGCGCCCCTGAATGTCGCCAACGGTTTCGTCGCCACGTCCTACGACGTCTGGAGCCATTCCGTTTACGCCTATCCCGACAAGATTACCGTGATCCTTCTGCCGAAGCCGCCGCAAAATTTCTCTGAACGCAAGCCTTATGTCCTGAAGGAGCTTCAGCCGCAGGTCACGCCCGCGCCGGTCAAAACCGCGCCGCCTCCCGCGGCTGCGGACAAGAGCCTCGACAAGAGCCTGCGAAAGTAATTTTTAGCGGATGTTATGTCGTTTCCGGACATTTGTTGTTTCTGCCTGCGCCGGATTATCGCATAATCGCAGGGAAGCGGCGGTTTTAAAAGTAACGAAACGGTTTTTGATTTGTCGAAAATGAAGACATTGGATGTTCTGGTGATCGGCGGCGGCGTCAACGGCGCCGCCATCGCGCGGGATCTTTCCGGCCGCGGCCTCTCCGTGATGCTGTGCGAAAAGGACGACCTTGCGGGCGCGACGTCTTCCGCCAGCACCAAGCTCATCCACGGCGGCCTGCGCTATCTTGAATACCGGAAGTTCGGGCTGGTGCGCCAGGCGCTGATCGAGCGCGAGGTGATGCTCCGCGCCGCGCCGCATCTCGTCTGGCCTTTGCAGTTCATTCTGCCGCACCACAAGGCCTTGCGCCCGCGCTGGCTGATCCGTCTCGGGCTTTTCATCTACGACCATCTCGGCGGCCGCAAGACATTGCCCGCCTCGCGCGGCATGCCCTTCGCCGGCACCAGGGCGGGACAGCCGCTGAAGCAGGATTTCCGCTATGGTTTTTCCTATGCCGACTGCTGGGTGGACGACGCGCGGCTCGTCGTCGTCAACGCGCTCGACGCCTACGAAAAGGGCGCGCAGGTATTGACGCGCACCGAATGCGTCAAGCTGGAGCGGCATCCGGAAGACCAGGGCTGGATCGCCACGCTGCACGACCATATCACGGATTCAAAAACCCGCGTGCACGTCCGGCTTGTCGTCAATGCCGCGGGGCCGTGGGTCAACAGGATCCTGTCGCTCGCGGCGGAGGGGATCGAGAAGTTCAAGGTGCGCTGGGTCAAGGGCAGCCACGTCATCGTGCCGCGGATTTATCAGGGCGATCACGCATATATTTTGCAACAGGCGGACAAGCGCATCGTCTTCGCCATTCCCTACGAGAAGAAATACACGCTGGTCGGCACGACGGAGGTCGATTATCACGGCGACCTCGATGAAGTGCGCATCAGCATGGAAGAAGTGGAATACCTTTGCGCCGCGGTCAACGGATACTTCCGCAAGCAGACGACGCCTGAAGACGTGGAGTGGACCTATAGCGGCGTGCGTCCGTTGCACGAAGAGCCGGGCGTGACGAGCGCCGCCGCCGCGACGCGCGAATATCTGCTCGACGTCGAGGAATATCAGGGCGGAAAGATATTGAGCGTCTACGGCGGAAAGATCACCACGTCCCGCAGGCTGGCCGAGGAAGCGGGCGACAGGATCGTCGCGCTGATCGGCCGCGGCAAGGGCGGCTGGACGGCGCATGCGCCGCTGCCGGGCGGCGAGGGCGCGGCGGCGAACTTCGAAATGTTCTACAAGACGCTCCGGCGCGAGTTCAACTGGCTCCCTGAAGCGCTGGCGCACCGCTATGCCCGCGCTTACGGCGCGCGCTGCCGCGAGTTTTTGCGCGGCTTCAAGCGGATGGCCGACCTCGGCGCGCACCTTGGCGACAACGTCTACGAAGTCGAGATCGCCTATCTCGTCAATACCGAGTGGGCGCTGACCGCGGACGATATTTTGTGGCGCCGCTCCAAACTCGGCCTGCATGTTTCCGAGGAAACCGAGACGAACGTCCGCCGCGCCGTCAAGATCATCCTGTCGAAGAAAACGTCATGAACGCATGCCTGCTCGCCATCGATCAGGGAACGACAAGCACGCGGGCCATTCTGTTCGATCCGCGCGGCGATATCCGCGGCATCGCGCAGAAGGAATTGAAACTGCATTATCCAAGCAACGGCTGGGTCGAGCAAAACGCCGAAGACATCTGGCGCGACACGCGGGACGTATGTCGCGGGGCGCTGGCTCAGGCGGGCATAAAAGCTTCCGACGTGCTGGCCATCGGCATCACCAACCAGCGCGAGACGACCGTCGTCTGGGACAGAAAGACCGGACGCCCGGTATGCAACGCCATCGTCTGGCAGGACCGGCGCACGGCGGATTTTTGCGCGGGGCTGAAAGAACATGAAGAGACCGTGCGGCAAAAGACCGGATTGCTGCTGGATCCTTATTTTTCCGGCACGAAGGTCAGGTGGATTCTCGACAATGTTTCCGGCGCGCGCGAGAAAGCGCGGCGCGGGGATCTCGCCTTCGGCACGGTGGACAGCTTTTTATTGTGGCATCTGACGGACGGAAAAACCCACGCGACCGACGCGGCCAACGCCTCGCGCACGCTGCTTTTCAACATCCGCACGCAGGACTGGGACGACGACCTGCTCGCGCTGTTCGATGTCCCGCGCGCGATGCTGCCCGAGGTGCGCGACAACAGCTGCCTTTTCGGCGTCACCGGCATTCTCGGCGCAAAAACGCCGATTGCGGGCATGGCGGGAGACCAGCAGGCGGCCTTCGTCGGTCAGGCCTGCTTCGCGCCGGGCATGGTCAAAAGCACCTACGGCACCGGCTGCTTCGCGCTGGCGAACATCGGCGCGGATTTCCGCGTCTCGCAAAACAGGATGCTGACGACCGTCGGGTATCGCCTGAACGGCAAGACCACTTACGCGATCGAAGGCGCGATCTTCGTCGCGGGCGCGGCTGTGCAGTGGCTGCGCGATGGGCTCGGGATCATCAAATCCGCCGAAGAGAGCGAAGCCGCCGCGCGCTCGGTTCCCGACAACGGCGGCGTCTACATGGTGCCGGGCTTCACGGGGCTTGGCGCGCCGCACTGGAACCCGCATGCGCGCGGCGCGATCGTCGGCCTCACGCGCGGCGCGACGGCCGCGCATGTCGTCCGCGCCGCGCTCGAGGCGCAAGCTTACCAGACGCGCGATCTCCTGCGGGCGATGGCGGACGACGCGGGGTTCGACATCGGCGAATTGCGGGTCGACGGCGGCATGGTGAGAAACGACTGGATCTGCCAGTTTTTCGCCGACATGACGGCAACGCCCGTGCTGCGCCCGAAAGTGGTCGAGACGACGGCGCTCGGCGCGGCGTATCTTGCCGGATTGCATGCGGGTGTTTTTTCCTCCCTCGATGACATTCAGAAGAACTGGCAGTGCGCGCGGCGCTTTGCGCCTGCCATGGACGAGGGGGCGCGCGAAAGCCTTTATGCGGGCTGGCGTCATGCGCTGAAACAGGCGCTTGTTTAATTTCATAATATAAGCTAAATTTCCAAAACGCACATTGACTCAAGGGGGAGGATTACCTAATCTTTCCCTGTCAACCGACATATTATAAAAATTTAATAGAAGAGAGATGATCATGGCCAAGAAAGACGCTTCCGCTGCCAAAGCCCCTGCAACGCTTACAGAAAAAGAATTTGAAGGACTGCGCGAGGTAAAAATCTCCAATCCCTTGCGCGCACTGCTGACGGCGTTCAACTACCTGACCTACAAACAGCCGTTCAAGATTTATCACGCCGTCGCCCGCAAGATGGAAACCGCGAGCAAGAAGATGATGGTCGGCAATGCGTCGCTGATCGGCATGCCCCTCGGCATCGTGCTACGCAATGGCGCGCGCTCGGCTTATAACGTCAGCGATCAGGAAGGCGATACCGGTTACGCGTGGATCGGAAACGCGGCGGGCGGCCTTGCCGTTCTCGGCGCGGTCGGCGCTTCCGCCTTTTTCGGCGGCCCGGTCATCGCCGCCGCTCTCGGCACGGGCGCTCTGGCCACGGGCGCGGGCTATACCATCGCCACGGCGGCGGCCGGCCTTGTTTTGCACCGTCCCGTTTTCACGGCGGGCAATATCGCGGTCGCGACGGTTCTTGCCGCCGCCGCTTCGGTTTATTCGGCTGTCGTTTTGGCGCCGGCCAATCTGCTGGTGGCTTTCCGCCGCTCCAAGGCGAGCTTCAAGGGCGTCAAGCTGACCGAAGATCAACTGGCTCAAGAGGCGGCCGCTTTTGACCGCAGTTCCCCTTCGGCGCGCTACGAGCGCAAGAAGATGGATGCGGTCAGAGACGGTCTTGCCAATTTGCCGCGCGAGAAGAAAGAGCAGTTCTATATCAGCCTGAAGCAAGAGTTTGAGCCTGCCGCGCAAGTTGCGGCGGCGCAATCCAAAACCGCGGTGCCGAAGGCTGCGGGCAAGCCGCAAGGCCCGCAATAAGGCTCTTGTTTTTCTTCTTCAAAACCCCGTTCGCGCGTGCTGCGCGGCGGGGTTTTTTTGCGCCAGGGATGCAAGAAAAACGAACGGCGCGCACATTCTGGCAGGGCGTTAAAAACACGAGAGGGCTGCACATTCTGGCAGGGCATTAAAAACACGAGAGGGCTGCACATTCTGGCAGCCCTCGCGCGATTGGTTCCCTCTTGATAACGGGCCCGCAAACATGCGGAACCCTTGCACGGCTTCATTATAGCGGCGGAATGGTTAAAAATATCTTAACTCGCGTTTCTGTTATAGAAACCCGGATCAAGCAGTTCCCTGCGGTTTGTGTAAATTTCTATGCAGGCGTCTACGGCCGCGGGGTCGTACTTCGTGCCGCGCCCGCCTTTGAGTTCGTCAAGCGCCTTTTCAACCGCCAGCGCGCGCCGCCACGGGCGGTCGGAGATCATTGAATCCATGACATCGGCGACGGCGATGATGCGCGCCTCCTGAATGATGTCGTCCCCGCCGATGCCGCCGGGGTAGCCCGAGCCGTCCAGCCTTTCATGGTGTTGCAAAATCATCCGCGCGACCGGCCACGGAAATTCGATGCTTTTGAGGATCTGATAGCCATGGACGGGGTGTTGCTTCATGGTTTCGTATTCGGCCTGCGTCAGTTTGCCGGGTTTGTTCAGGATTTCCGACGGGATGCGGATGATGCCGAAATCATGCAACATGGCGCCGATGCGCAGGCCGTCGACCGCGTCGCTGTCCAGCCCCATGACCTGACCGATGGTGCGCGCCAGCTGCGCGACGTGGTGCTGGTGACCGGGCGTATAGGCCTCTTTCAAGCCGATGGTATCCGACAAGGTGCGGACGGTCTGGTAGAGGCACAGGATGACTTGCTCTTTCGTGACGCTCATATATTCCCCCGTATGACGGCGCTTTCCGTCCGTCCAGAGGTTATTATTGCCCTGCGATTTTGCCGTGGCAATACTTATATTTCTTGCCGCTGCCGCAGGGACAGGCGGCGTTGCGCGGCGTTTTCGCCCATGTTTCGGGGTTTTCCTGATCGAATTCCGGCACTTCATAGGGATGCGGCACGCCTTCGGGGCCGAACGCGGGGCCAAGTGTCGGATCGAACGCCGCCTCATCTCCATGCGTGAGGATGGTGTTCGTCGGCGGCTTCAGTTGCGGGAGCGGCTGCGGCTCGTCTTCGGCGTGCAGCTCGATCAGGCAGAGCGCGCCGGTGACTTTTTCACGCAGGGAGTCGAGCATGCCTTCGAACATGCGGAAGGCCTCGGTGCGGTATTCGTTGAGCGGATCTTTCTGCCCGACGCCGCGCCAGTGGATGCCCTGACGCAAATATTCGAGATTGAGCAGGTGATCTTTCCAGATCTGGTCAAGCAACTGCAACAGGATGGATTTTTCGATCTGATGCATGATTTCGGGCGGAACGTGCGCCTGTTTTTCGGCGATTTTCCTGTCGATCATGTCCTTGAGGCGCGTGGCGATGGCCTCGGCGTCGATGCCTTCCTCGTGCGCCCAGTCCTCCGCAGGTATGGCGAGGCCGAGATCGCGCAGGCTGCGGCTTTTCAGCAGGTCGACGTCCCATTGCTCGGCGTAGGAGCCTTGCGGGATGGCGTCGGCGACGAGATTGTCGATCACCTCGTGGCGCATGTCGTGGATGGTGCCGGAGATGTCGTCCGCCATCATGATCTCGCGCCGCTGGTCGTAGACGACGCGACGCTGGTCGTTCATGACGTTGTCGAATTTGAGGATGTTCTTGCGGCTTTCGAAGTGCAGCGCCTCGACCTTTTTCTGCGCGCCGGCGATGGTGGCGTTGATGCGCGGGTGGATGATGGCCTGTCCTTCCTCGAGGCCGAGGAACTGGAGGACTTTGTCCATCCGCTCCGAGCCGAAGATGCGCATCAGGTCGTCTTCCAGCGAGATGAAGAATTTCGACGCGCCCGGATCGCCCTGACGGCCGGAGCGGCCGCGGAGCTGGTTGTCGATGCGGCGGGATTCGTGCCGCTCGGAACCGATGACATAGAGGCCGCCCGCTTCCTTGACGATCTTGTAGGCTTCGTCGATCTCCATGCGGATTTTTTCGATCATCTTCGCCCGTTCTTCGGCGGGCAGGTTGGCGGGCACTTCCTCGGCGATGCGCATTTCGAGGTTGCCGCCGAGCTTGATGTCCGTGCCGCGGCCCGCCATGTTGGTGGCGATGGTCACGGCGCCGGGCTTGCCGGCCTGCGCGATGATGTGCGCTTCCTGCTCGTGGTAGCGGGCGTTGAGCACGTTGTGCCTGATGCCCATCTTGTGCAGCATCTTCGAGAGCATTTCGGATTTCTCGATCGACGTCGTGCCGACGAGCACGGGCTGCAGCTTTTCCTGGCATTTCTGCACGAGCCTGGCGATGGCCTTGTATTTTTCCGCCGCCGTGCGGTAGATTTCGTCGTCGTAGTCGACGCGGGCGATGGGCAGGTTGGTCGGGATCTCGACCACGCGCAGGTTGTAGATGCCTTCGAACTCCTCTTCTTCCGTCAGCGCCGTGCCTGTCATGCCCGCGAGTTTGGGGTACATGCGGAAATAATTCTGGAAGGTGACGGCGGCGAGCGTCTGGTTCTCGTTGTTGACGCTGACGTTCTCTTTCGCTTCAAGCGCCTGATGCAGGCCTTCGGAGAAGCGGCGGCCTTCCATCATCCGGCCGGTGAACTCGTCGATGATGACGACCTGATCGTCCTTGACGATGTAGTCCACGTCGCGCTGGAAGAGCTTGTGCGCGCGCAGGGCCTGATTGACGTGGTGGACGAGGGTGATGTTGTTGGCGTCGTAAAGGTTGCCTTGCGTCAGGATGCCCATGTCGCGGAGGATTTGCTCGATATGCTCGTTGCCGCGGTCGGTGAGGGCGATGCTTTTGTGCTTTTCGTCCTTCTCGTAGTCCTCGGGCACGAGCTTGGGGATGGCCTTGTCGATGACGCGGTATTCATCGGCGCTGTCCTCGATCGCGCCGGAGATGATCAGCGGGGTGCGCGCCTCGTCGATGAGGATGCTGTCCACTTCGTCGACGATGGCGTAATAGAACGGGCGCTGCACCATGTCGTCGATGCTGAACTTCATGTTGTCGCGGAGATAATCGAAGCCGAATTCGTTGTTGGTGCCGTAGGTGATGTCCGCGGCGTAGGCGGCGCGGCGCCCGTCGTCGTCGAGGCCGTTGATGATCCACTTCACGCGCATGCCCAGCATGTCGTAGATCGGCTTCATCCACAGGGCGTCGCGCTGGGCGAGGTAGTCGTTGACCGTGACGGCGTGCACGCCCTTGCCGGTGAGGGCGTTGAGATAGATGGCGAGGGTGGCGGTGAGCGTCTTGCCTTCGCCGGTGCGCATCTCGGGGATGTAGCCTTCATGCAGGGCGATGGCGCCCATCAGCTGCACGTCGAAGGGGCGTTGCCCCAGCGTGCGCCGCGCCGCCTCGCGCGCGGTGGCGAAGGCTTCGGGCAGGATGTCGTCCAGCGTCTCCCCGTTGGCGAGACGTTGCTTGAACTTGTCCGTCTGCGCGCCGAGCTCGATATCGTTGAGCTTCTGGATCTCGGGTTCAAGGGCGTTGATGCGCCCGACCGTGCGTCTGTATTCTTTCAGGACGCGGTCTTTTGACGTGCCGAGGATTTTGCGTGCCAGGGATGAAAACATCGTGATGATTTTCCGTACTTTTTGATGAAGACGTTCAGCGCCTATATATATGCCATAGGTGAGATATAGTGAAGATTAATCCTATGTCAATGCAACCTTTTCGCTTGATAAAAAAATCTGAAAAGCATTATATAACCCATGATAAAGCCTTTTAAGGCATGGGTAGTGCCGCTGAAAGATTGTGTAAAATATAAAATCACGGAGAATATGTAATGTTGTCACGTAAAGAAAAGGCTGGTTTTGCCGTTCTGGCTCTTGCCGCAATAGCTGTGATAGCTACGCCCCTTCTGGCACGCGCCAAGGCTGAAAACGGAACCGTTGTTGCCATCGTCAATGGCAGCAAAATCTTCAAAAGCCAGGTCGTCAGCGCTCTGGAGCAAAACAACGTCAAGTCGGCGGATGTCCAGAAGGCGTTTCCGATCATCGTCAACGAGATGATCAACGAAAAGCTGATCTCCGAAGCGGCGAAAAAGGCCGATGTTGAAAATAGCCCTGAATACAAGCAAAGGCTCGCGCTTGCCAAGGAACAGCTCGTCAAGTCAGTTTATCTGGAAAACTACCTGAAAACAAAAGTAACGGACAGCGCCGTCAAGACGGCCTATGAGAAGTTCAAGGCCGGCAATCAGGGCAAGATGGAAGTTCACGTCCGTCACATTCTGGTCAAGACCAAAGCCGAAGCCGAACGCATTATCGCCGAGCTGAACCACGGTTCCAGCTTCGATACGCTCGCCAAGGAAAAGTCGATCGATCCTTCGGCCAGCAACGGCGGAGATGTCGGCTGGTTCACCAAAGACCAGCTTTCGCCCGAATTCGCGGCCTTCACCAAGGCGGCTTTCGAGCTGAAACCCGGCACCTATTCGCAGACGCCGGTTCACACGCAACTCGGCTGGCATGTCATTTATGTCGTCGGCAAGCGCACCATCAAGGTTCCGCCGCTCAAGAATCTTGAGGCCGCCATCCGCAACAAGCTGGGGCAGGAAGCGGTTCAGAACCTTGTGAACAGCCTGCGCGCCAAGGCTGATATCAAGCACTTCGACATGAACGGCAGACCTGTCGCCGCATCTAAAAAAGGCTAAATATGTCCATGTTTCTCAGGCGCTTTTTATTGCCTGGGAATGAAAATACGGCGGGTCAGCGGATAAAAATCTGTTGACCCGCCTTTTTTTATCCATATGTTAAGTGATCAGCGAAAGAAGGGTCATTGTCATGCGCGAGATTGTATTGGATACGGAGACGACGGGATTTCTGGTTGCCGACGG
Organism: Pseudomonadota bacterium; assembly: GCA_021845905.1. Taxonomy (GTDB): domain Bacteria; phylum Pseudomonadota; class Alphaproteobacteria; order Micavibrionales; family UBA2020; genus PALSA-926. The sequence goes on along the minus strand of JAJZVA010000007.1, from coordinate 31,463 downwards.
GCATCGCCTTGTTTCCGTGACGGCGATCGAGCTGGTTGACCGCAAGCCGACCGGGAAAGAATTTTCCGTCATCGTCAATCCCGGGCGGGACATTCCGGCCGCAACCACGAAAATCCACGGCATTACTGACGAGATGGTCAAGGACAAGCCCGCCTTCCCGGCGGTTGCAAAAGAATTGCAAGATTTTATAGGGGCTTCTCCGATTATCATCACCTGTTACACGATGAAGGATCATGACGGCGGCGACTATGTTCTTGATATCGACATGCTGAATATGGAGATGGAAAAAGCGGGCCTTGCGCCTTTTCCGGCCCGGCAGTGGGTCAATGTCCGCCGCTGGGCGGAGGCGATGTTCGGGAGCGATCAGGCGCATCTCGATAATATTCTCGACCGCTACAAGATCGACCGTTCTCAGCGCGACCGCGAAGGCCACAGCGCGACGCTGGACGCGCAACTGCTCGCCGCCGCCTATCCAAAGCTTCTGGCGGATTATAATAAATTTAAGAAACAACATAAACCAAAACCGCCATCTCCCTGATGTCAAACTGTTTTGAGCTTTCTTCCGCAAATCTCCCGCCGCTGAAGACCGTTTGGGTTTCAGCCGTTGCGCTGGTCGATGCCGATGGGCGCGTATTGCTGGCGCAACGTCCGGAAGGGAAAAAGATGGCGGGCCTGTGGGAGTTCCCCGGCGGCAAAATAGAAGCGGGCGAAACGCCGGAACAGGCACTGGTGCGCGAGCTGAAGGAGGAGCTGGATATCGACACCTCGACATCCTGTCTTGCGCCGCTGACATTCTCCTCCCACCGTTATGAGGATTTTCATTTGCTGATGACGCTTTATGTCTGCCGTGTCTGGCGCGGACATGTCACTGCGCGCGAGGGGCAGGCGCTTCTCTGGGTGCGTGCTGAAGATTTTGGAAAATATAAAATGCCGTCCGCCGATCTGCCGCTTCTGCCTGCTTTGCGGGAGCTATTGTCATAAATGAATAACAGCGCCATCGATCTCAAGGAATTTTACAGTACCCTTCAGGGCAAGGTTGTGCAGCGCATCCTGCGCCAGCATATCCGCAATTTCTGGCCGGATGTCAAAGGGCAGCGCATGGTCGGGCTCGGCTACGCGACGCCATACCTGCGCCTGTTCCTTGGCGAGGCCGAAAGGCTTGTCGCGCTGATGCCGATGCAGCAGGGCGCGGTTTTCTGGCCGCGCGAGGGCGACGGGCTTGTTTCGGTGTGCGATGCGGAAGAACTGCCGATCGAGTCGAATTCCGTCGACCGCCTGCTGGTGATCCATGCGCTCGACGGCGCGGGCGGCATGGATGCCGTGCTGCAGGAGGCGTGGCGCATTCTCACCGGGCAGGGACGCTTGCTGCTGATCGCGCCCAACCGTTCGGGCATCTGGGCGCGGATGGACAATACGCCGTTCGGGCACGGCGCGCCTTATTCCGTCTCGCAAATGCGTCAGGCGCTGAAAGAGCATATGTTCGTGCCGGAGCGCGCCGAGCGCGCGCTGTTTTTTCCGCCCGCGGCCTCAAGGCCGGTGTTGACCACCTCCGGCGCGTGGGAAAAAATCGGCAGTCTTTTGTTCAACGCGTTCGGCGGCGTCAATATCGTCGAGGCCAGCAAGCAGCTTTATGCCGGAACAACCGTCGGCGCCGCCGCCGCCAAGGCGCGGAAAAGATTCGCGCCCGCCCCGAAACCCGTGGCCAGCAGCCATCAGCGCGATTAGGGCGCGGGCGGCCTGCGTTGCGCGGGCGGGTTGTTTTGCGCTTGTTGTGCGCCGTCTTCCCGCGGTGCATTTTGTTCTTTTTTGTCTTCCACCAGATAGCCGATGACTTCTATGAGTCCGTCGACGCTGTGGCCGATATCGCCGATTTTTTCTTCAAGGCCCGGCACGCATGCCGTCTGTTTTGCAACGGCCCTCACTTGTTCCGTGAGGTCGGCGATGTTTTCCTGCATCTGGCGGAGTATTGTCCGGATATCGCTCTCCTGCGCGGCGGAAACGCGGCGGGGAGTGAGGGGATTTACTCCGGCGGCCAGTTTTTTTTGTTTTTCGACGTATCCTTTCAGGATATCTTTGTGGGCGTCTGTATACTTTGTGCGGTCATTGGCTCTTGCGAGCGCGCCATTGGCGTCTGCGCCGTATGTCAGGAGCAGATCGGTAATGTGTTGCGATGCGTCCTCGCAAACCGCTTTTGCAAGCAACGATCCGGGGAAACCGTCCTCGACGGTATTTGCATCCGCGCCGTTCTTAAGCGCCGCTTCGATAAAGCTTTCATATTTTTTTATGTCTTCTGCGTTACAAACGTAGATAAGACTCCTTGTGAGGATATTTTTCCTGTTTGCTTCCGATGTTGTCTTGAAGGCCGACGCCAAGGCGTCGGCTGGCTCGCTGTGCGCGCTGTTGATCAGTTGCAACAATATATTTAACGATGAGTGCTCGGAAAATTTATGCAAGGCATGGCAGAGGATCTGCATGTTCTCGGGGCGGCCTTCATTGAAGGCCTGCATGGCGCCCTTGCCAAGCGCAAGGAATCGTTGACTGGGTTCATAGACGCTTTCCAGCGCTTCCCTGAACTGGGATGCCTGACCGGTGTGCCCGATTTCAAAATAGTTCACTTGCTCTGTTCGCGTCTTTTCTTTTTTTTCTCTGGAAAAAAAACCCATAGCCATCTCCGTAAGTTATGCTTTCATACGGAAACTAACATGCTTTTACAAATATGACAACATCAAAATATTATTATATTTCAAACGTATATCAGCGTTGTGCGGTATCCGGCCAGTTGAAGGGCGGCTTGGTGTTGGCGACAAGTCCGCCGTTGTCGTTGGCAGTGTGGGAAACGGGCGCGGCGCGGTCGGCGGCGGCGCGCAGATCCGCGGCTTTGACCGAAGGCTCCGGTTTTTCGCGCAGGGGCTTGCCGGATTTGATGATCGCCTCGATGCGCGCGACGGTGCGCGGGTCATGCACAAGCGCCATGAAGTTCTCGCGCTCCAGCTGGCGCACGTAGTCTTGAGTCAGTTTGACGCCGGGACCCGCGAGCGCGCCGCCGGTCAGCACGCTGGCCACGCGGCTTGAAACGACGACGTCGTATGTCGTGGCGAGGCCGCGCATGTAAAAGCCGTCCACCGCCATGTCGAGCGCGGCCTTGCCGCCCGGGCCGGGCAGCGTGAGGTCGAACGGTTTTTCCGGCGTGAAGTTCTGCGCCATTTCGAAGGCTTTGGCTTTGGCGTCGGCGAGCAGGCGCGATTTGTTCATCGTCACGCCGTCGGTTTCGCGCAAGTACAGAAAATCCTTCGCTTCATAGGCGGAAAGTCCGACTTTCGCGGTCGAGATGGTTTCGAAAACGAAGGCTGTGGCGGGCATCGGCCCATGGGCGGTTTTTTCGCTCTGTTGCGCGCGGGTGAGAAGCTCGGTCGAGCCGCCCCAGGCGGGCAAAAGCCCCACGCCGACCTCGACGAGGCCGGGATAGGTTTCCGCATGCGCCTGCACGTGGTGCGAGTGGAGAAGGATCTCGCAGCCGCCGCCGAGCGCCTTGCCGGAGGGCGCGGAGACGACGGGGAACTTCGCGTACTTGAGGCGCTTGTAGGTTTTCTGCCCCATCTTCACCATCAGGTCGATGATCCAGTATTGCTTGAGCTTCGCGGCATAGAGCGCGACGCCGATATTCGCGCCGACCGAGAAATCATCCGCGTCGTTGTGGATGACGAGCGCCTTGAAAGGGCTTTGCGGTTTTTCAAGGATGTCGCAGGCCTTGCCCGCCATGCGCAGGCTGAAGAAGTCGAGCGCGTTCATCTTGGAATGGAATTCAAGGCAGAGGATGCCTTCGCCCAGATCCCACAGGCTGGCGGAAATATTTTGCGCGACGGGTTGCGACGCGCGCTTGACGTCGGCAAGGAGCAACACGCCTTCGGGGCGGACGATGTTTTGATAGACGCCGTCGCGGTCGAGATATTGCAGTTTGCCGTTGTGTGTGCGGTAGAGGCTGCGGCCCGCGGCTTTTTGGAGAAATTGCGGCACCGCGCCGCCTTCCTTTTGCACGCGGGAGATGAAATAATCGACGCCGATTTTGTCGATCAGCTCGAAGGGGCCGTATTTCCAGTTGTAGCCGAGCTTCATCGCGTCGTCGACGCCGGTGATGTTGCCGGTGATGTCGTGCGCGTGCTGCGCGGCATAGCAGAGCGTTTGCGACAGCACGGCCCAGGCGTAATCGCCGAGCCTGTCGCCCGAGGAGACGAGTTCGCGCAAGGATTTCTTGCCGGGCTTGACGCGTTTGGACGGGCGCGTCGTGCCGGTGTCGAGGTCGACGGCCAGCTTGTTGCGGCGTTCGTCGAGACGGTAGAAGCCGCCCTTGCCCTTGCGGCCGGTAAAGCCGTCGGCGATCATCTTGTCGATCACCGGATAGGATTTGTTGTTTTTGCAGTAGCTGTCGTCCGGCGGCAGCAGCGTGGTCAGGCTCTTGGTGATGTGCGGCATGAGATCGAGCCCGACGAGATCGACGAGGCCGAAAATGCCGGTGCGCGGCGCGCCGATCGGCCGTCCCATCACCGCGTCCGCTTCCTCGACGGTGAGCTTGCGGCTGTAGGCTTCGTTGATGGCGGTCTGGATCCAGAACGTGCCGATGCGGTTGCCGATGAAGCCCGGCGTGTCGTTGCAGGGGATGACGCCCTTGCCCATTTTTTCGTCCATGAAGCGCGTCAGCTCCGCGATCATGTCCTTGTCGTTGTGCTCCGACGTCACCAGTTCGAGCAGCGGCATGTAGCGCGGCGGGTTGAAGAAGTGCGTGATGACGAAATCTTTTTTCAGCGCGTCGGACTGATCCCTGGTGAGATCGGCGAGCGGAATGGTCGAGGTGTTGGAGGCGACGATCGTGCCGGGTTTGCGGTTGGCGTCGATTTTCTTGAAGATGTCGGATTTGACTTTCGGGTCCTCGAACACGGCCTCGATGATGATGTCCACCTCTTTAAGGCGGGCGATGTCGCTTTCGGTGCTGCCGGGGCGGATGCGTCCGGCGAAGCTTTTGTGCATCAGCGGCGCGGGGTTGGTCTTGAGGAGTTTTTCAATGGCGGTTTTCGCGCGGTCGCCGATGTCGAAAAGCTCGACCTCAAGCCCCGCGTTGGCGAGTTGCGCCGCGATGCCGGCGCCCATGACGCCCGCGCCGATCACGGCGGCTTTTTGAATGGTCATGACTTTTTCTCCTTATGCGGATGATGACGTGTCTGATAAAGGGAGTATAGTACGCCGAGGGCGAGGATGGAAACGGTGATCCCGAGCGACAGCACGGGCGGAAACGGCCGGTGCAGCACGAAATCCACCGCGAAAATCTTGCCGCCGATGAACACCAGCACGGCGGCGAGCGCGTATTTGAGGTATTCGAAGCGGTGGAGCATGGCGTCGAGCGCGAAATAGAGCGCGCGCAGGCCCAATACGGCGAAGATGTTGCTGGTCAGGACGATATAGGTGTCGGTGGTGAGCGCGAGGATCGCGGGCACGCTGTCGACGGCGAAAATCACGTCCACGATGTTCACCACGACAAGCGCCAGCATCAGCGGCGTGAAGAGGAATTTTCCGTCAAGCAGGACGGCAAATTTCTCGCCGTGGAGCTTTTCCGTCACGGGCATGTATTTTTTGCAGAAATGCAGCGCTTTGTTTTTAGGCGCCGCTTCCGCCTCTTCTTTGGCGAAGAGCATGTTGACGCCGGTGAAAATCAGGAACGCGGAAAAGAGATATAAAACCCAGTGGAAATCCGAGACGATTTCCGCGCCCGCGAGGATCATCGCGCCGCGCAGCAGAATGGCGGCGAGAATGCCCCACAGCAATACGCGGTACTGGTATTGACGCGGAATGGCGAGCGCGGTGAAAACCAGCGAGATGGCGAAGATATTGTCGATCGAGAGGGTTTTTTCGACGATGAAGCCCGTCCAGTAAAGCGCCGCCGCGGCGCGGCCCATCTCGTGCCAGACCCATGCGCCGAACAAAAGCCCGACCGCGACGTATCCCGCGCTGTAGATCAGGCTTTCGCGGATGCCGATGACGTGGTTTTTCCTGTGCAGGAGGCCGAGGTCGAGCGTCATCAGCGCGATGATCACGCCCGCGAAGGCCGTCCACATCATGGGTGCGTGCGCCATCAGAAGATGCTGTTGAAGAAGGTCGCGATGTTGTGGCCTTCGAATCCGGCCAGCATGGCAGCCATGATGACGAACCAGCAGATGATCAGCGGCATGACTTTGTATTTGAGCAGCAGGCGCTCCAGCAGGGCGGCGATGATCGGCGCGAAGCCCGCGAGGAAGAACAGCGCGGTGCCGCGCGCGAAGATCGAGATGAGGTTGTCTTCCTGCGGATTGCCGGTGACGCCGAGGGTGTTCGTTCCGGTGATGAAGGAGTCCAGCGCGGGGATGCCGGTGATGTGCAGGCCGGAGAGCGGATTCGCGTTGTTGCTGCTGATCACGATGGAGATGACGATCGCGATGAAATAAATCGCCGCGACGGGAATGGTCTGGCTGGGATAGCTGGCTTTGCCGCCGCCCTTGGAGGGGGCGTTGACGTCGAAATACCCTTCCTTGATCATGCGGCGCGCGTTTTCGACCTTTTCGCTTGCGCCTGCGGGCTGCTTCTTTTTGTTAAACATATGACCGATCCCCCCGGATGCATTCCAGTCTCCAGTTTAACCAAGCCGTGCGAAAAAAGAAATAAAAGCTTTATTATCAGGCTTTGACGATATTGCCGCGATCGTTCATTCCGGAAAGCGCGTTGCGCGTATCGACCACCAGCGCGGCGTTTTTGGCGATCATGGCGTAATCGATGTTGTCGTGATTGGTGATAATCATGACGGCATCTTGCTTTTTCACCAGTTCCGGCGTCAGGGCGGCGGATTTCAGGCCGGTAAAGGCCGCGTGTTCGCGCGTCGGCGGAATGACGTCGACGTAAGGGTCGTGGAAAACGACTTCGGCCTTGCGGCGTTTCAGCAGGTCCATGACGGCGAAGGCGGGGCTTTCGCGGATGTCGGCGACGTTCTTTTTATAGGCCATGCCGATGACGAGGATGCGCGCGCCGTTGAGCGCTTTGGCTGATTTTGAGTCGAGAGCTTCAGTGAGCTTGTTCACGACATACTGCGGCATGGCGACGTTGATCTCGCCCGCCAGCTCGATGAAGCGCGTGGCGATGTTGTATTCGCGCGCCTTCCAGGTGAGATAGAACGGGTCGATCGGGATGCAGTGTCCGCCGAGGCCGGGGCCGGGATAGAACGGCATGTAGCCGAAAGGTTTCGATTTCGCCGCCTCGATCACCTCCCAGATGTCGATGCCCATGGCGTCGTAGATGACTTTCAGCTCGTTGACGAGCGCGATGTTGACCGAGCGGAAGATGTTCTCCGTCAGCTTGACGGCTTCCGCCGTCGCCGCCGAGGAGACGGTGACGGTCTTCTTCATGAACTGGCCGTACATGGTTTGCGCGAGCCTCAATGCCGCGTCGCCGTCGCCGCCGATGACCTTGGGAATGATGGCGGTGTGAAAATCCGGATTGCCCGGGTCTTCGCGCTCCGGCGAAAAGGCGAGAAAGAAATCCGCGCCCGATTTCAGGCCGGTGGCGTTTTCGAGGATGGGGCGCACGACGTCGCTGGTCGTGCCGGGATAGGTGGTCGATTCCAGAACGATCAGCTGTCCGCGGCGGAGATATCGGGAAATGGTTTCCGTCGTTTTGACGATGTAGGTCATGTCCGGCTCGCGGTTGCGGTCGAGCGGCGTCGGCACGCACATGATGATCGCGTCCATGTCGGCAAGCTTGTCGAACTTGCCGGTCGGCGTGAGCTTTCCGTCTTTGACGAAGGCGGAGATGCGGTCGTTGTGGATGTTGCCGATGTAGGACTGGCCTTTGGAGAGTTTTTCGATCTTGGAGGCGTCGACGTCGAAGCCGGTGGCGTGGAAACCCTTGTCGCACATCGCGCAGGCCAGCGGCAGGCCGACGTAGCCGAGGCCGATCACGCCGATCTTCGCGCTATGGTTCGTGAAGCGGGCAACGATCTCTTCGATGTTCAGCGGCGCCGTTGCCGTTTTCAGTTTCGTGCCGGACATGATGTGTTCCTTTCCATCGTGAATGCAGCCCTAATATAGTCCCGTGACGGCAAAAAGCAAACGGGCAAAGACTTCAAAGCCTTTGCCCGTCCAACCTCTTCTTCCAATAGGGAATGGAAAGAAGAAATTTGCTTTCAGCTATCTAAGGTTAGCCGTTTTTCGGCCCGTTTTTGCCTTTCTTCGGAGCGGCTTTCTTCGGGGCGGCAACTTTCGGAGCGGCGGGCTTCGTCGTGATTTTCTTCACGACGGGCTTTTTCGCAACAGGCGCGGCCGGCTTCCGGGTGCTGAATTTTCTCGTCGACGGCTTCTCCGTCGCGGGAGCGCTTTTCGTGCTGAATTTTTTCGCAACCGAAGCGTCCTTGGCGGGTTCTTCCGCGGCGGGGCTTTTCGGCGCTTGCTGGCCGTCGGAAGTCTTGGCGTCGAGGGTTCTGGCGATGATATCCGCGTTTTCGGCGAATTCCTTCAGGATCGCGAGGGTTTCCGCGAACGAGGAGCTGTTGGCGGCTCTGCCGAGCGCGTCGCTGGCGGTTTCGCCGATAAGGCGGGCGGCGTCGGCCAGTTCATCAGCCGAGGGAAGGGCCTTGCTGGCCATGCCGAGCGACTGGTCGCCGAGCTGCTTTGCGCCCATCTTGATGAGTTGCTTGATTTCCTCGCCGATCTGGTAACCGGAGAGGTTATCGGCGACCATGCGGACTTGCGCCGCGACATCTTCCACGCTGGCGGACTTGATCTCTTCCAGAAGCGGCATCATTTGCGCGAGCAGGATTTGCGCGGCGAATTGCTGTTCCAGCGGCGCCTTTTCCACGGACTTGAAGACGAGGTCTTCGATTTTTTCCGGCGGCGTGTTTTCGGCGAACTGCTTCAGCAGCTGGGCGACTTGCAGGGAGATTTGCGGGTCCTGCAGCTTGTCTTTCATCGTGTCGATGCTGCGGCCGATCGCGCTGGCGTCGAGCCGGTCGATGAGCGCGTCGATGTCGTTGTTGCGGCCCATCATGTTGAGGGCTTCTTCAGCCGCGCGGCGGAAGTCGGAAGAAGAGAGGGACGAAAGCGTCTTGTCGAGTTTCTCTTTGCCGGCCGCGATGATCGGGCGCAGGGCGTGCTGGTTGAATTGATCAAGGAATTTTTCGAAATTGGGATTCATCATTCTTCTCCACGTTGAGAGTGTTTGGGGTTTTTTAAACGGCGTTATGCGCCGTCAATAGCCGTAATGAATACGGTTATGGAGAAAGAGTCAACCCGAATTTTTCTGAAAAAATAAATTACGACGTTATGAAATTCACGCGATGGTGTTGAGTAGATTATTCGTCATGCTGTCTTGCGTTTTTATGACATCTATATTCGCTTTATACAGCGTTTTTGCCAGAATCAAATTCACCATTTCCTGACTGATGCTGACGTTCGGCGCGGCAACCATGCCTTGATTATTTGCATAAGGATTGGTTGGATCATAAGCCGGGCTGTAGCCGTTCGGATTTGCCGTGACGGTCGATTGCACGCCGCCGCCTGGCAATGCCGTATAGTTGACCGTGAGCGGTTTATAAACGGTCGTGGCGGGCGCCTGCGGGGTCGGCAACGCGCCCATCGTGCCCGCATTGGCGATATTGCTGGCCGACGTCGCAAGGCGCTGGTTTTGCGCCATAAGCCCGCTGAGGGCGATCGAAAGAGCATCCACCATTAGCCCATTCTCCCGTTTTAGCGTATAGTACCATTATATACAGTAAGCCTTAACTTTTTGTTTATATAGTAGGTTAAGGAGGGGCAGAATCATGCAACTGACGTCAAGATCGGCTTTACTACTTGTTTTTTCGGTGTTTTTCGCGTCGCTGGTCGGCGCCTGCGCGCCGACGGCGCCTGAATCGGCCTTTAACGAGCCTGACCGCACGGCGGACAGGTCCGTTTCCGCCGCGAGCGTGATGCCCGGCTGGCTGTTCAACACGCCCGACTATTACGAATTTTCCCCGCTGGTCAGCAACAGCGATCCCGAGACTCAGCATCCGCATCAATGGGACGGACAGGACTGGAATCCGGCGATGTGGAATCCGCGCTGGACGCCGGACATCGCCATTCAAAAATTCTACAACGCGGGAATCTTTGCGGCAGGCCCCGCGCTGGAGCCGTGGACGAAGCCGACCGTCGTGCTGGGGCCGACGTTCTATCAACTGTCAGACCTCGACCAGCGCCGCACGCTCAAATTGCTCGTCGACCAGAGAGAGTATCTCAAGAAAGGTTATTCTTACGTCAGCCTGGTGGACTGGCACACGCATGACGTTGTGGGCGCCTATACCGCGCAGGGCATGTTTCTTAACTAGAAATTAAAATGTCGTTCATCAGGAAGTTTCTTTTTTGCGTCGTCCTGCTGTGCTGCGTCGGCACCGCGCGGGCTTATGCCGACGGCGTGACGATCCTGCGCGACGCGGAAACCGAACACGATCTTAAAATCATGGCGACGCCGCTGTTCAAGCAGGCGGGGCTCGTGCCGGGCAACGTGCGCTTCATCATCGTCGAAAGCGACCAGATGAACTCCTTCGTCGCGGGCGGGCAGAATATCTTTCTTTATACGACGCTGATCCTCGATACGGCGAACGCGGCGGAATTGATCGGCGTCATCGCCCACGAAACCGGCCACATCGCCGACGGGCATTTGCTGCGCGGCGCGATGGACGCCTCGCACCTGTCGGCGGAAGCCATCCTTGCCGACCTGCTCGGCGTGGTGGTGGGCGTCGCGGGTCGTTCCCCCGACGCGGGCATCGCCATCGGCATGGGCGGCAACAACATGCTGACGCGCAATTATCTCCAGTACCGCCGCACGCTCGAAGGGTCGGCCGACCGCGCGGGCATCCGCTTTTTGCAGGGCGCGGGGCTGCCGGTCACCGGCTTTCTGAGCTTCATGAAAAAATTGCAGTCGCAGGAGCTCTTGCCGGAGTCGGAGCAATCCGCCTACGTGCAGGACCACCCGCTGACGCAAGACCGCATCGACGCTTTGCAGCACGCCGTCGACACCGGCCCGCCGGGCAAGATTCCGCCGGGCTGGAACGAAATGCACGCGCGCATCGTCGCCAAGCTGCGCGGCTATCTTTATCCGAACAGGGAGCTTGCCATTCACGACAATTCCCTCGCGACGCGCTACGGCCACGCGGTCGCCTGGTTCCGCGACGACCGCCCGAACAAGGCGCTCGACATCATGGCGTCTTTGATCAGGGAAAAACCCGACGATCCTTTCTTCCGCGAGCTCAAGGGGCAGATCCTCTACGAGAACGGCCATATCGAAAAATCCATTCCGCCTTACGCCGAAGCCGTGAAGCTGGCGCCCTGGTCCGGCCTGATCCGCATCGAATACGCGCAGAGCCTGCTCCAGTCGCATGAAGACGTGAAGCAGCGAGAGGTCGAGGCCATACGCCAGCTCAACCTCTCGCTGGAAACGGAAAAGCAGAATCCGGAAGCGCGCTATCTGCTCGCCATCGCCTATGGCAAACTGGGCGACATCGGCCAGTCGCGCCTTCAGCTTGCCGAGGAGGCCTTGCTTGAAAACAACAAAAGTTTCGCCCATCGCGAGGCGGCGCTTGCGAAAATGCTTCTCCAGAAAGGCACGCCGTCTTACCAGCGGGCAGAGGATATTCTGGATTTGCTCGGGCACGAAGGGAAAAAAGGATGAAAAAACGAGAAAAAGATTGCTTTTACCGCCCCTAAACCGCAGATTCAGAGTGAAACATTCAACTTGTAAACAGCAGAGGATTGTCAACCATGTCGATGAAAAAAATTGCCCTTTCGGGATTGGCGCTGTCAGCGATGCTTGTCGCCGCGATCGCCTTTTTCGGCCCGACGCCGGCGCGCGCGGGCGATGCGGGACTGACGGAAGCGCAGGTCAAGCAAATCGTGCATGATTATATCGTCAACCATCCCAAGCTGATCATGGACTCGGTAAACAATTACCGCTTCGAGGCGGCGAACGAGCAGGCCGCCGAGGGCGTGAAGAAAAACAAGAAAGAGCTGTTGAGCGCAAATTCTCCCGAAGCGGGCAACCCCAACGGCAACGTCACGGTCGTGGAATTTTTCGATTACAACTGCCATTTCTGCAAGGGCTCCTATCCCGCCGTCGAGGCTTTGCTGAAGGATGACAAAAACGTCCGCTTCGTCTTCAAGGATTTTCCGATCCTCGGGCCGTCTTCCATAGAGGCGGCCAAATGGGCGCTCGCCGCGCAAAAGCAGGGCAAGTATTTCGCCTTCCATACCGCCATGATGTACAACAGGGAGCCGATCACCGATGACCTGCTGAAGAGCGTCGCAAAACAGGTCGGCATGGACGTCGATCAGGCCGAGAAAGACGCCGAAGCGCCTTCCGTCATGAAGCAGCTTGAGCAGAACGAGGAACTGGCGCAGCAACTCGGCATCAGCGGCACGCCGTCGTTCGTGATCGGCAACAAGGTCGATGCGGGCATTCTTTCAGAAAACCAGATGGAGACGCAGATCGAGGAAGTGCGCGCGTCTAAAGCGGGCAAGCAATAACGCTTCGAAAGACAATCCTTGAAAAGCCGCCCCGTTTTTTCGAACGGGGCGGTTTTTTCATTCGGGAGCGGGAGTGTTCGGGTGTTATCCGGCGCGGTCAGTAAGAACGGAGCAGACTGCGCAATCTTCCTTGTATGCGCACGCGGTTGGGCGCGAGGCGGATCGGCTGATAGGCGTCGTTTTCCGGCATCAGCACGATGGAGCCGATTTCGCGGCGCAGGCGTTTGAGCGTGACTTCTTCCTCGTCGACCAGCGCGACGACGATTTCCCCGTCCGCGGCGCGGTCGCATTTTTCGATGACGACGATGTCGCCGTCCATGATGCCGGCCTTGATCATCGAGTCTCCCTCGACGGTCAGCGCGTAGCAGGGTTGCAGGCCGAGCATGCCCATGGGGATGCCGATCATCTCCTGTTCGTTGCGCAGGGCCTCGATCGGCGTGCCGGCGGCGATTTTGCCGTAGAGCGGGAGTTGCGCGACTTCCTCGACGTCGTGGTTTTTGACGTTGCGCGCGGATTGCGTTTTCGCGGCGGAGGCGCGACCCGCGGGACTGTTGCTGTTGGACGCGGCGGGCACGTTTTCCGGCAGTTTGCGGACTTCAAGCGCGCGGGCTTTATTCGGAAGCCGCGCCAGAAAGCCGCGCTCGACCAGCGCGTTGATCAGGCGGTGGATGCCGGATTTGGATTTGAGATCGAGCCCCGTCTTCATTTCCTCGAACGACGGCGAAAGGCCGGTGTTCTGTATGTAATCATTGATGAAAATGAGAAGGTCGCGTTGTTTTTGGGTCAGCATGGAGGCTTTTCCTTTCAAAATATTCTCTCTTTGTTCTAGTTTAGTTCCTCCTCTGTGTCAACAGGTTTTTATGCTGGTTTTTGGCTGCAAAATAAGAGAAAAAAGCATATGACCGAACCTGAAATCATTTTCAGCGTGGAAGGCGGCGCGGGCGTGATCACCCTCAGCCGTCCGAAAGCGCTCAACGCCCTGACCTTCGATATGGTCAGGCGCATGGACCGCCAGCTTGTCGACTGGGCGGGCGATTCCGCGATCAAGGTCGTGATGATCACCGGCGCGGGAGACCGCGCTTTTTGCTCCGGCGGCGATATCAAGAGCGTCGCCGAGATGGTAAAGAATGGCGCGGCGGCGCGCAAAGAGGCGGGAGAATTTTTCCGCCTCGAATACACGCTCAACCACCGCATCTTCACCTACCCCAAGCCTTATATTGCGCTGATCGACGGCATCGTGATGGGCGGCGGCAAGGGTGTTTCCGCGCACGGGTCGCACCGCATCGTCACGGAAAACACGGTGTTTGCGATGCCGGAAGCGACGATCGGGTTCTTCCCCGACGTCGGCGGCGGATATTTCCTGCCGCGTTGTCCCGGAGAAACGGGATTGTATCTCGGCCTCACCAGCCGCCGCGCGAACGCTTTCGACAGCCTTTACATCGGCTTCGCCACGCATTTCGTGCCGGGCGCGAAAATGGCGGACTTGCGCGCGGCGATCGCCGCGTCGCCGCACAGGCTCGAAGCGATCCTGAAGAGATTTTCGCAAGCGCCCACGCCCGTCTCCGGTCTCGTTCCGTACCGCGAAAAGATCGACAGCTGTTTTGGGCATGACAGCATCGCGGAAATTTTCGCCGCGCTGGAGCGCGATGCGTCGCCGTGGGCGCTGGGCACGCTCAAAACCATGACATCGCTGTCGCCCTTCAGCCTGAAAGTCACGCTGCAACAGATCCGCCGCGGCGCGAAGATGGATTTCGCGGACGTTATGGCTATGGAATACAGGCTTAGCCAGGCCTGCATCGACCGGCCTGATTTCTATGAAGGCGTGCGTGCCGCGCTGATCGACAAGGACAAAACGCCGCGCTGGAATCCGCCCACGGTTGACAAGGTGAAGGACGCCGACGTTGCCGCCTGTTTCCAGAGCCTCGGCGCGCAAGAGCTTGTATTATAAGTTCAGGTGTCTTACTATAATAAGAGAATAATAGCGGGAGACATAACGCGATGATGCCTTATTATGAATCAATCAATCTGATCGAGCGCCTGCACCGCCAGTTTCTGGACATCCTCAAGGTCGAGCTCGAGCGCGCCAACATCCTCGACATCAACAACGTGCAAAGCATGATCCTGCACAACATCGGCACGGACGAGCTGACGGTCGGCGAGCTGACCGTGCGCGGCTATTATCTCGGCTCCAACGTGTCCTACAACGTCAAGAAGATGGTCGAGAACGGATATCTGGTGCAGGAGCGTTCCATCCACGACAAGCGCTCGATCCGCGTGAAGCTGTCGGACAAAGGCCGCAAGCTCGACGACGCGCTCGCCAGCCTTTACAAGAAGCACGAGGAACGTCTCGCGCCCGCAGGGTTGCAGAGCACGCGCCTTGAAAGCATGAACCAGGTCTTGCGCGATCTCGAAGCCTTCTGGGGCGAGCAGATGGGCGCGGGCGGTCTCAGTGTCGCGAACGGTTAGTGTTTCGCGTCGCGAACGGATATTATTTTACCGCATCAATGATCAGGCGTGAGTTTTTCCGGGGATGACGGCCTTCTTGAAGGTCGTCTGCCCGGGATTGATGACGCTGGCGACTTCGCGCGCGGCGGCATTGGCCAGATCCTGCGCGTTTGCGAATTGCCTGGGGTCGAGCGGTTCCAGCGCCGTCACTTCCAGTATCGTGCTCCTGACATGCAGGCGCTTCCAGATCCGCGACGCATCGCCGCCCTTGTGTCCGTTCATGCAGTAGATCTCACGCACGTTCTTGTCATGCAGGGCGTCCTTGCCGTCGACGGATTTGACCCGCAGGGCGACGGGCTGCACGACGACGTCTTTTTTCAGCGGCGTGGGGCGGTTCTTTTTATCGACGGCGGCGTCGCCGAACAAAAGCGTCAGCAGGCCGGCGTGAAAAAGCTTCACTTCCTCCCCGTCGGTGGTCGTCGCTTCGGGGAACATGATGGTGTTGTGACCGCCGTTGAAGTTCCGCGCGATCTTGCCGCGCGACTGCGCGTTGAAAGCCGATTTGCGCTCGATGCCGATGAATTTCAGCGCGCGCGCGATTTGCGCCACGCCGGGAGTCTTGAGAATGTCGCCCTTGCCGACGAAGGAGCCGTTGAGCGTCACGCCTGTCAGGATGAAATCGGCCGTCGACAAATGGTTGGCGAGAAACCAGACGGGCTTGTCCTTGACCAGCGGCGCGGACGCCTTGTTGAAGACGATCTTGTAGCCGAAAATCCGCCGCAGGCCGCCGTAAATCATGTTCGGAATGGCCGTGTCGTTGCGCAGCAGCGGGCCGACGACGAGGCTTTGCAACGCCGCGAGGACGACGACGGCGGGAAAATAAGCCATAAGCGTTGCCGCTCGGCCGAGGGCGCGTAATCTGTTCATACCATATCTCCTGTATATTTATTTATTATATGGATAATAAATAAAATCAACAACTCTTTTTGTGTTAATTTAAGATATTGATATTGTTTTATTTTATGAGCGAACCAGCTTGCCGTAGGCGTCGCGGAGCAGTCTCGTGACCGGTCCGACCTGATAAACGGTGTTGTCGATCCTGCCGATGGGCGTGATTTCGGCGGCGGTGCCGGTGGCAAAGCATTCCTGCCCGGCCTTCAGGTCTTCCGGCATGATGGCGCGTTCGATGACCTTGATGCCGTTCTGGCGGGCAAGGTCGATGACCGTGCGGCGCGTGATGCCGTTGAGGAAGCAGTCGGCTTCCGGCGTGTGCAGTTCGCCGTTCACGACCATGAAGAAGTTCGCGCCGGTCAGTTCGGCGACGCGGCCGCGGTAATCGAGCATCAGCGCGTCGGTAAAACCGTCATTTTCCGCTTCATGCTTCGAGAGCGTGCAGATCATGTAAAGGCCGCAGGCCTTGGCGTGCACCGGCGCGCTGTCCGGCGGCGGGCGGCGCCAGCGCGATGTTTTCAGGGTCGCGCCTTTTTCCTGCGCCTCGGCGCCGAAATAGTTGCCCCATTCCCACGCCGCGACGGCGAGGTGGGTTTTCGTGAGTTTTGCCGAAACGCCCATCTGCTCCGTGCCGCGCCAGGCCAGCGGGCGGATATAGCCGTTGACGACATTGTTGACCTTGACGGCTTCCAGGCAGGCGGCGCTGATTTCGTCGGCGGTGTAGGGGCATTCCATATCCATAATTTTACATCCTTCGCGCAGACGTTCGCTATGCTCGCGGAGCTTGAAAGGCTTGCCGTTATAAGCGCGGATGCCCTCGAAAACGCCGCTGCCGTAGTGCAGCGCGTGGGTGAGAAAATGCACTTTCGCCTCGCGCCAGGGCACCATTTTTCCGTCCACCCAGATAAATCCGTCGCGCTCGTCATAAGGAATTGTTGCGGGAGTGGTTGCCATGATTATGTTTCCTGTCTAAATTTGATGATGAATTTCTACAGGATATTTGTATGCGTTTCCACCCCCAACTTGAATGTTTTTATGTCCAATAAAGAGACGCAAAGCGAACGCCTCAACCGTCTTTCGGAACTGCCGCACGTGCTGGTGGTGGATGATGACGAGCGCCTGCGCGAATTGCTGTCGCAGTTTCTGTCGGAGAGCGGATTTTTGGTCACGACGGCGGTGGATGCGGCGGATGCAAGGCGGAAGTTGCAATATCTCGAATACGACCTGATCGTCATGGACGTGATGATGCCGGGCGAGGACGGTCTTGCGCTCACCAAATCCCTGAAAGCGGAAAAGCTGCAAACGCCCGTGCTGCTGCTGACGGCGCGCGGCGAAACCGACGAGCGCATCGAAGGGCTGGAGGCGGGCGCTGACGATTATCTCTCCAAGCCGTTCGAGCCGCGCGAGCTGCTGTTGCGCCTGCACGCGATTTTGCGCCGCGTCGCCGCCGCGCCGGCGCGCGCCGATGCGGCGATCCGTTGCGGCAAATGGACGCTCGATCTCACGCGCGGCGAGCTGGTCGGCGGCGGCGCGCGCCTGCCGCTGACGCAGGCGGAGCATACGCTGCTGAAAGCGCTGGCCGGACGCAAGGGCGAAGTCGTCGGCCGCGAGGACCTGGCTCGTCTTTGCGGCATAGACGCGGATGATCTCGCCAACCTCCGCACCATCGACGTGCAGGTCACGCGCCTGCGCAAAAAACTGGAAGAGGACCCGAAGATGCCCAAATATCTCCAGACCGTGCGCGGAAAAGGATATGTGCTATGGGCGGACTGAGGAGGCGCGACTGATGGCGCATACGTTCAAAACCATCAAGCAGAAGATGCTGCCGCGCTCGCTGTACGGGCGCTCGCTGATGATCATCGTCGTGCCGATCATGCTGATCCAGATCATCGTCGCCTATATCTTCATCAGCCAGCCGTGGGAGCGGGTGAGCGACGCGCTGGTCTCTTCCCTTTCCGGCGAGATCCGGATGATCATCGGCGAGATCCGCCAGGCGCCTGCCAAATCCGACGTGCAGCGGATCATCGACCTGGCGGGGCGAAATCTCGGCCTGCAAGTCTCAATCGAGGGCAAGCGCGAAGCCGCCCGCCACGCGATTTTCTTCGACGGCATCACGTGGTACAGCGTCGAGACCAAGTTGCAGAAATATCTGCAAAAGACGTTGCCGGAGCCGTTCACCATCATTGACCATCCGAAGAAAAGGCAGTTCGAGGTCGATGTGCAGATCGACAACAGCCGCGTCGTCAGGTTCGTCAGCTCCGACGACCGTCTGATGGATCCGCGCACCTATATTTTCATTCTCTGGCTGATCGGCAGCGCCGTCGTGCTGATGGCGCTGGCCGTGGTTTTCATGCGCAACCAGATCCGCCCGATCCACCGGCTCGCGCTCGCGGCCGAGAAACTCGGCAAGGGGCAGGATCTCGCCACGTTCAAGGTCGAGGGCGCGCGCGAGGTCAGGCAGGCGGGCAGGGCGTTTCTCGACATGCGCGACCGCATCCGCCGCCAGATCGACCAGCGCACCGCGATGCTGGCGGGCGTTTCGCATGACTTGCGCACGCCGCTCACGCGCATGAAGCTGCAACTCGCCATGCAAAAGCCTTCGCCGGAGACGGACAACCTGCGGCAGGACCTCGAGGAAATGGAAAAGATGCTCGATGGCTATCTCGCCTTCGCGCGCGGCGGAGGCAACGAGCCGACGGCGCTGGTGGACATGCGCGCCGTGCTTTCCCGCATCGCCGGCAACGCGCGGCGGCAGGGCGCGGACATCGCGGAAGACTGCGTCGATCATGCGCCGCTCCGCGCGCGTCCCGTGGCGATCGAGCGCGCGCTCGGCAATATCGTCAGCAACGCCTGCAAATACGCGACGCGCGTGCGCATCGGCCTCGCGACCGAGCCGGAATCCGTGCAGATCACCATCGACGACGACGGCCCGGGCATTCCTTTGGGCCAGCGCGAGGATGTTTTCAAGCCGTTTTTCCGCCTCGAAAAATCGCGCAATCCGAAAACCGGCGGCGTGGGTTTGGGATTGTCCATCGCGCAGGACATCATCCACGGCCACGGCGGAGAAATATCGCTCGCCGACAGCGACATGGGCGGCTTGCGCGTCGTTGTGAGATTGCCGGTTTAGTTTTTACAGCGAAAGATCTTCCGCCCGCCGCGTTGCGGCCTTGAGCGCGCGGTTGAAGAGGTCCTGCATGCCCGGATCCATCATCAAAACTTTCAGCGCGGCTTCCGTCGTGCCGCCGGGGCTGGTGACGTTTTGGCGTAAAACATCGGCAGGCGTCGCGGCATCGTTTTCGGCGAGCGCCGCCGCGCCGATCACCGTCTGCCGCGCGAGTTTTTCCGCCATGGACGGATCGAGCCCCATGTGCGCGCCCGCCCGCGCCATCGTTTCGATCAGCAAGAACACGTAAGCCGGGCCGGAGCCGGAGAGCGCCGTCACGGGATTGAGCAGGGATTCTTCTTCCGCCCACAGCACTTCGCCCACCGCGCCGAGCAGCTTCGCCGCGCGGTCCTTTTCCGCGCCGCTGACGTTTTTTCCGGCGACGGCGACGCTGATGCCCTTGCCGATGGCGGCGGGGGTGTTGGGCATGGCGCGGACGATTTTCGCGCCCGCGCCGAGACGCTCTGCAAAAAACGAAATCGGTTTTCCGGCGGCGATGGTGACGGCGAGCGCGTCGGGCCAGGCTTTGTAATCGTCTATCATCTCCGGCAAAATTTGCGGCTTGACCGCGAACACCATGACGTCCGGCTTGAAATTCTTGGGAATGTCGGCGAAGGACTTTATCAGCGAGGCGGCGGGATCGACGATGATCAGCTTCTCGCAGATGTTTTTATCCTGCCAGCGCCGCGCCATCGCGCCGCCCATCTTGCCGCAGCCGATGAGGAGGACGTTCAAGCTTCACCGATGGTTTCGAAGACGGCGGCGTTGAGGTCGTCGTGAAGGCGCACATCGCCCGCGGCGGCGAGGCGGAAGGTCGAATGAAAGCGGTTGCATTCGGCGGCGGCGATGTCGAGCACGTCGGCGACGAGATCGATGGCGATGCCGCTCGGGATCATGCGCAGGAGCAGGGTGTGGCGGAAGGTCGGCAACATGTCCTGATGCGACAGGTCGAAGTGCCCGAGCCACAGGTTCTGGTTGATTTTTTCCAGCGCGACCGCGGCCATCTCGTAATTGGCGGCGGGGATTTTGACCGGCATCGCGCACGAGACGAGCAACGCCGAAAACTCGTCCTGCCATTCGAGCCCGACGCTGATGCTGGTCATTTGCCCGGGCAGCGAGAGATCGAGCGTGCACTCGTCGTGGCGGGTGAACTTCCAGCCTTTGGTTTCGGCGAGTTCCTCCACCATGTCGACGGGGTTGTTGCTGTCGTGGGAAAGTTCAAACGGCGCGCCGATCATTTCTTTGCTTTCTTGGTTTTTGCGGTTTGCGGGGTGCGCGCGCCGAGGTGTTTTTCCAGCTCTTCAAGGCGTTTTTCAAGAGCGATCTGCCGCTCGCGGGCTTTTTGCGCCAGCGCCTCGACCCGTTCAAACTCGTCGCGGGTGACGAAATCCATCTCGGCGAGGAAACCGTTGACCACCGATTTGACCTGTCCGCGGACCGCGCCGAGCGATTCCGCCGCGCCTCCGGCCATGCGGGCGAAATCTTTAAAACTTCCCATTTTGCCCAGATCGTCGATGAATTTGGGCTTGTTGCGCGTACTTCTCATAATAACTCACCATGTTTTCCGCCCTTATTATCATGCTAAGGGCAGGTTATGCAATGTTTTAATGTTTTTTCTCGTTTGGCGCATAGCAATCTCGTGACGTGGCGCGAGACTTTCGCTAAGGTGAGTGCCATATCTGACACATAATATGGTTATGTAAATATGATCCCTTATCCCAATATAGACCCGATTGCCGTTCATATTCCGTTTCTCGTCAAGTACGGCATTCCGGGCATCCGCTGGTACGCGCTGGCGTATCTCACCGGATTTCTCGGCGGCTGGTATTACGCGGGGCGCATTTGCGACCGCGATCCGGGGCGCCGCCCGAACCGCGAGGATATCGACAACGTTTTGCCGCTGCTCGTGCTCGGCGTGATTCTCGGCGGGCGCACGGGCTACGTGCTGTTCTACAACTTCGACTATTACATGGCGCACCCCTTGCGCATTCCGGCGATCTGGGAAGGCGGCATGTCGTTCCATGGCGGATTGCTGGGCGTGATCGCCGTTGTCGCGCTCTATGCGCGCAAGCACAAGTTTTCGGCATGGGCGCTGGGCGACATCCTCGCCTGCGTGACGCCGATCGGATTGTTCTTCGGGCGCATCGCCAACTTCATCAACGGCGAGCTGTTCGGCCGCGTGACGACCGTGCCGTGGGCGATGGTCTTTCCGCAGGGCGGGCCGCTGCCGCGCCATCCCAGCCAGCTTTACGAGGCGTTCCTTGAAGGCATCTGCCTTTTCACCGTGCTTTATCTCGCCGCGCGCAAGAAAGCCGTCCGCCACACCGAAGGCCTGCTGTTCGGCATGTTCGTGACGGGCTACGGCCTTTGCCGCTTCTTCGTCGAGTTTTTCCGCGAGCCGGATCCGCAGATCGGGTTCATCCTTCAATATTTCACCATGGGGCAGGTGCTGTCGCTGCCGATGATCTTCATTGGGCTTTACATCATTCACTATGCAAGAAAACGTCAAAAGAAAGCTTAAAGGGGCCAACCCCGTGCACGACGCGCTCGCGGACGACATCGCGGCGCGCGGGCCGCTGACGGTTGCGGAATACATGGCGCGCGCGGTTTCCGCCTATTATGAGACGCAGGAGCCGTTCGGCGCGAAGGGCGATTTCACCACCGCGCCGGAGATCAGCCAGATGTTCGGCGAGATGATCGGCGCATGGCTCGTTGACATGTGGATGCAGATGGGCAGGCCGGAAAACGTGAAGCTGGTCGAGCTCGGCCCCGGCAGAGGCACGCTCGCGGCGGACGTCATGCGCACGGTTTCCAGCTGGCCGGATTTCAAAAACGCGCTGACGCTGCATCTGGTCGAGACCAGCCCGCGCCTCAGGGAATTGCAGGCGGCCGCGCTGAAGGATTATCCCGCGACCTGGCACGAGAATTTTTCCGAGGTGCCGGAAGGCGTTTGCTTCGTCGTCGCCAACGAGTTCTTCGACGCGCTGCCGATACACCAGTTGAAAAAGACCAAAGACGGCTGGCGCGAGCGGCGCGTCGATTACGATGCCGAGCATGACGCTTTTTTCTTCACCACCGCGCCGCTGGAATTCACGCTCGACGGCATGATGCCGGAGGATTTCCTGAACGCGCCCGAAGGCAGCGTTTTCGAGATCAGCCCTCCGTCGCTGGAGATCGTGAAGCAGGTGTCGGAGCGCATCGCGCGAAATGATCCGGACGCGCAGGGCGCAGGGGGCGGCGCGGCATTGTTCCTCGATTACGGCCACGCCGAAGCCGGGCTGGGCGACACGCTGCAGGCGGTGTCGCGGCATGAATACGCCGACGTGCTGGAAGAGCCGGGCCTGCGCGACATCACCGCGCACGTCGATTTCGGCACGCTCAAGGCGGTCGCGGCGCAGCATGCCGCCGTTGCGGGGCCGGTGACGCAGGGTTCGTTTTTGATCGGCCTCGGCATCGAGGCGCGGGCGCAGAAGTTGTGCGAAAACGCCACGGAAAAACAGCGCGAGGACATCATGACGGCGCTCTGCCGCCTCGTCGCGCCCAAGGAAATGGGGCGGCTGTTCAAGGTTCTTGCGTTAACGCCGCGCAAAGCCCGCATCCATCCGGCAGGCTTCGCGCTTGCCGAGGGAGACGCGCATGAAGTATCTGACGACTGACCTTTCCTCCATACCCTGGGTGCGGCACGGGTTCTTCACCCGTCACGGCGGCGTCAGCAAGGGGCTGTATGATTCTCTCAACTGCGGATTCAAGAAAGACGACAAGCTGGCCAACGTGCGCGCCAACCGCGCGCGCGCGGCGGCGGCGCTCGAGATCGCTTCCGACCGGCTCGTCATCGCGCGGCAGACGCACAGCGCCAAGGCGGTGACGGTCAGAAAGCCGTGGGTGCCGAAGAACGCGCCGGAAGCCGACGGAATGGTGACGCTGGAAAGCAGCATGGGGCTCGGCGTTCTCACCGCGGATTGCGTGCCGGTGCTGTTCGCCTCCAAAAGCAGGAAGATCGTCGGCGCGTGCCATGCCGGATGGAAAGGCGCGCTCGGCGGCATGCCGGAGGAAATGGTCGCGACGCTGAAAAAGCGCGGCGCGCCGCCCGAAGACATCGCCGTCGCCATCGGCCCTTGCATCGGCGCGGATTCATACGAGGTGAGCGACGACTTCACCCTGCCGTTCATGGCGCAGGACGCGGGGAACGCCCGTTTCTTCAGGGCCGCGCCGAGACAGGGGCACCAGATCTTCAATCTGCCGGGTTATGTGGCGCACCGGCTGAAGCTTGCGGGCGTGGAAACGATCCATGACGTCGGGCAGGATACGCGCATGAACGCGGAAGATTTCTTCAGCAACCGCCGCGCTTTTTTGAACGGCGAAAAAGGCTTCGGGCTGCAGATCTCGATTATTTCAATAAAATGAAGCGGTTAAAAGAGCCCTTCTTTTCCCGCTGAAAATTGGCTAGTTTAATGCCGCGTACGAGCAACCGGAAAACCATGGGCGAGAAAAAAATGAAATTGATAGCATGTTCCAGCAACCCGCCGCTCGCCGCGGCGGTGTCGGCTTATCTTGGCATCCCGCTGACGGAGGTGAACGTCAAAAGGTTCGCCGATCAGGAGATCTTCGTCGAGGTGCTGGAAAACGTGCGCGGCGAGGACGTGTTCGTCCTCCAGTCGACGTCATCCCCCGCCAACGACCATCTGATGGAAATGCTGATCATGTTCGACGCGCTCAAGCGTGGCTCGGCGCGGCGCATCACGGCGGTCATGCCCTATTTCGGCTACGCGCGGCAGGACCGCAAGACCGGCTCGCGCTCGCCCATCTCCGCCAAGCTCGTCGCCAACCTGATCACCAAGGCGGGCGCCGACCGCGTGCTGACGCTGGATCTGCATGCCGGGCAAATTCAGGGCTTCTTCGACATTCCCGTGGACAATCTTTTCGCCGGCACGCCGATTTTCGTGCCGTATGCGCGCAAGACGAAATCGGACAAGCCGCTGACCGTCGTTTCGCCCGACGTGGGCGGCGTGGTGCGCGCCCGCGCGCTCGCCAAGCAGCTCGATGCAGGCCTCGCCATCATCGACAAGCGCCGCGAGAAGGCGGGCATCTCCGAAGTCATGCACGTCATCGGCGAAGTCGCGGGGCAGGAGTGCATCCTGATCGACGACATGGTGGACAGCGCGGGCACGATCTGCAACGCCGCCGCGGCGCTGATCAAGGAGGGCGCGGCGTCCGTCCGCGCTTTCGCGACGCACGGCGTCCTCTCCGGCAGCGCCATAGACCGCATCGAAAAGTCGCCGCTGACGGAAATGGTGGTGACCGACAGCATCGTCGCCGCTCCCGCCGCGCAATCTTGCAAAAAGCTTAAATATCTGCCCGTCGCGCCGCTGATCGGCGAGGCGGTCTTGCGCATCAGCGAGGAGCGTTCCGTCTCTTCTCTGTTCAGCGTGGTTCCCGCAGGGGCGTGATCTATACTTTATTTATGCAAGTCCCGGATCCGGGGTTTGGGTATCTCGCGCGGCGACGGCCTGGCGGGTATCGTCAAACCCGCGGCGTCGCACACCGTCTTTTGCACCGCTTTGAAAACGTTTTCCGACACGGCGAAGACCAGCGTGTTGAGGAGCGCTTTCGCCGCCTTGTCGTCGCCGTCGAAATTCTGGCGGCGGACGATCTCCGCGAACGTGGCGGGCGTGCCGTCGAGAAACCTGGCCGTGCCGCCGGCGGCGTTGATCAGGCCGAGCGCGGCGGGGTAATCGAAGAGATCGGGCGGCGGCGGCACGAGCGCGAAATGGTGCGTGCCGGTGAGGAGGTCGTCGAGAAGCTTGCTACACGTCCAAAGGTCGCTCAGGGAATCGAATTTTCCCGCAAGGTCGGGAAAGCCGGTTTTGTCCGCGGCACCCTTTCGGCGCATGGGGGCGATGAATTCCGCGCCCGCGTAGCCGCGCAGTTTTAAGGTGTCGTCGGGAAAAACGCGGCCTGACAAAGGCGAGATCAGGCGGCCGTCGCGGCGCACGCCGTCGCCTTTTTCGAAGGTCAGCGTGTGGCCGAGGCCCGAAGGGTCGGCGTAATCGGTGCTGCGGTGGGCGACGGCGGCGGTGATCTCCCCGTTTTGCAGCACGGCGACCAGCGTCCCGTAGCCGTCGCCGCCGGTGCGGAAGTCGCGCGTCGCGTCGAGCGGATCGGTGAGGATGACCATTCTGTCGGTCGCGAGGGCTTCATCGAGAACGCGCTGTTTTTCCGCCGTCGCGCTGTCGCCGTATTTTTCCTCGCTGATCAGGAGCGCCTGCGGGAAGGATGCGGACAGGAGGCGCGCCATCTCGGCTTCGCATTGTTTGTCCGTTATGATGGTGAAGGTCTTGGCGTCGGCGTCGCGCTGCGCGCCGGTGTCTTTATGCTCGATGGGAATGTCGTCGAGATTTTGCGCCGAAGGAAGAAGGATGGCGTCGCGCACATGCTGCGTCGCGGCGAGCAACAGGGGCAGGAGCTTTTGGGGCTTTTTGGTCGCGGCGGCGATGAACTGCGGCGCAAGCTCCCTGCGGAAAATCTTTATCTGTGGACGACCCATGCGCCTATCCCGCTTTCGCTTTTATTTCGGGCAGGTTGTCCTGTCCGTAAAAGTCGAGCGTTGTTTGCAGTCTTTCGGCCACGTCTTCCGCGGAGCCGAACTTGTCCCAGTCGACCGTCACCAGCGGGATGTCGTGGGCGCGGGCCGTTTCCGGCAGGTGGGCCTCGTAGCAGGCGTTCAGGTATTGCACGTATTCGAAGGGAATGGTGTTTTCCGCGTCGCGGGCGCGGAACTTGATGCGCGAAAAGCAGGTGTCGGGCGCGGCTTTGAGGTAAATCACGGCATCGTAGCGGCATTCCTTCAGCGCGGCGACGACGTCGTAGAAAAAGCGGATATAGGGGCCTTCGGGCTTTTCGTGGCGGACGAGATTGGCGTGGCAGAACACCAGTTCTCCCATGAAAGACCGCTCGAAGATATAATTGGTGGGGTTGCCTTGCAGCGCGCGGAATTCCCTTAAGCGGCGGTGCGTGATCCACGACTGGAGCTGGACCTGCTTGTTGGGGTCGTCGTAGAAGGCCTTGAGCAGGTTTTTGAATTCGGGGTCTTCATCGACGCGCTCTGACATCACGTCCCACGGCGCGCCGCCGGAGAGAATTTGCTGGAGGCGCGGCAACAGAGTGGATTTCCCGACGCCAATATTGCCTTCGACAGCGATACGCAGGCCTTGTCTCAAGTTTCCAATCCTCCTCTGCAATGGGTGAGAGCGAGTATAATGAACGCGGAAACAAAAAGCAAGGTTTTTCCGGAAAATAAAAACCTGATATAAAAATCAATGGATTATTTTTCGGCGCGGCGCGATGCGCGAAAGTCCGTTTTCAGTCCGAACCGTCTGCACCGTTTTGCGCATAGAGCGTGTTGAACAGCTTCTGGTTGATGTGGACGTCGTATTTGGCCCACAGGCTCTGGCGGTATTGCTCGATGAGGTCGTTGTCGATCAGCCGTTGCATGACGTCGGCGAGGTTTTGCCTGTCTTCCTTCAGATGGGCCTGCGGCATTTTGATCTCGCGGCCGGTGAGGCGGAGGATGGCGAGCGCGTTGTCTTCGGTGACGGTGGTCGTCTGCCCCACGGCGTCAAGCGCGAAGAGGCCGTTCAGCATGTTGTCGTCGAGCTTGGCCTGCATGGAGGATTCGCCGCGCCTGATCTCTCCCGTCTGCATCACCGGCTGGTGCAGTTCCGCCGCGATCTTGTCGAAAGACGCGCCTTTTTGAAGGCGGGCGATGATGTCGTCGGCCTTGTCGCCGAGGGCTTTCATCTCCCGGTCTTTCATCCAGCGGGCGAGGACGTCGGCGCGGACGGCGCTGAACGGCGGCTGGCTGGCGGGATAGATGTCGCGCACGCTGACGACCTGATAGGATCCGCCGGGCGCTTCGATCATCTGGCTCGCTTCGCCCTTGTCGAGGCTGAAGCCCGCGGCGACGATTTTCGCGAGATTGGGAACGGCGGCGTCAGGTTGCTTTTGACCCGCGGGGATGCCGTTCGCGTCGACTTTGGTCAGCACGGTTTCAGGCAGCTTGAACTGTTTGGCGATTTCCGAGAGGGTCGATCCGCCGCCGATGGCGTCTTCGATCTTGTTCGATTCGTTGTAGATGGCGGTGTCGATTTTGTCCTGCGCGAGGTTGCTCTCGATCTCGCTTTTCACGGCGCTGAACGGCCGGACGACGCCGGGTTCGACTTTCTTGATATAGAGCACGTGCCAGCCGAGCGGCGTCTGGATCGGCGCGGTGATCGTTCCGGCTTTCGCGGCGAAGGCGGCGAGGCGCAACTCCTGCGCGATCTGTTCGCGCTTGAAAGGCTCCGGCGCGACGTAGCTCACCTTGGCGCCCGCTGATCTGGCGGCGGCGCGGAGGTCATGGTCTTTTTCGGCGGTCTTGTAGATGCGTTCCGCCGTCGCTTCATCCGGCGCGATGGCTTGCGCGACGATGCGGGTTTCCGGCGTTTTGTAGGCTTCGAGATTGTTCTTGTAGTGTTGTTCGAGGCGCGCGTCGGGGATCTTGATGGTGGCGGCGACGGCCTTGCGGCTGAGCGTGACGACGCTGAGCGTGCGGTATTCCGGCAGTGTGTAGTCGCTTTGGACGGAATTGTAATAGTCTTGCAGCGTGGCTGAAGACGGGATTTTGACCGGCGGGATGTTTTTCGACGTCAGCATGAAATACTTGCCGCTGCGGTATTCATTGCGGAACTTCAGCGCGTCGTCGACGAGCTGCTCGGGCGCGGCGGTGCCGGCGGTGATGACATTGAACAGCATTTGGGTCGCGATGTCGGTTTTGACCGTGGCGACGAGCTGGGGTTCGCGCATGTTGTAGGCTTCTTCGAGGCGCTGGAGCGCGTCCTGCTGCGACATGCCTTTTTTGACCAGCGGCGCGATGATGTCCCTGATCTGCCGCGCGGCGAGCGTGTCTCCCGGCAGGATGTCGGCGTCGCGCGCCGCCATGGCGTAGACCTGCTGGTCGATTTGCTGTTTCAGGATCTTGAGCGGGATTCCGGCGCGGATGGCGTCGGATTCGCGGACGTTTTTGCGGTCAAGCGTGTCGCGCACCGTGCGCTCGAAATCCTCGGAGTGGATTTTCGTGCCGCCGACTTTCGCCACCACGTCGTTTCCGGTCACGCTGTTGAAGACGCCTTGCCCGCCGATCAGCGCGAGGCCGGTCATCGCCAGCAGCAACAGGCCGAAAAGAACGAATTTCACCAGAGTGGACTTGGCGCCGTCGCGCATCTGTTTGAGCATGGGGTATCCTTATTAAGATTGATTATTAAAAGATATTTAGCGAAAATGACGCCGAATGCAAAGGAGAAAGATATGCCGAAACTGATCGTCGGGAACTGGAAAATGAACGGCCTCGCGGCGGAGAGCCTTGCCCGCGTCGAAAAGCTCGCCGTGGCGGTGGAAAACGATTCGTCCAATAATTTTCATATGGTCGTCTGTCCGCCCGCGACGCTGCTCGCCCCCTTGGGCGCGAAGCTGAAAGATAAGGCGATCCGCTGGGGCGGGCAGGATTGCCATGCCGCGGCGTCCGGCGCGTTCACCGGCGATATCGCCGCGCCGATGCTGAAGGATCTGGGGTGCGACTTCGTGATTCTCGGCCATTCCGAGCGCCGCGGGCGCCACAAGGAAACCAGCGCGGACGTCGCGGCCAAGGCGAAAAGCGCCCATGCGGCGGGGCTTGTCGCCATCATCTGCGTCGGCGAGCTGGAAGCGGAGCGCGATGCTGGAAAGCATGAAAGCGTCGTGGGGCAGCAGCTTTCTCAATCCATTCCAGATACGGCGTCGCCGGAAAACACCGTCATCGCCTATGAGCCCGTCTGGGCGATCGGCACCGGCAAGACGGCTTCCGACGACGATATCCGGCAGATGCATGCCTTTATCCGCGGCAAGGTCGGGCGCATGCAAATCCTCTATGGCGGCTCGGTCAAGGCGGCGAACGCGCGGGAGATTCTCCACATCGACAACGTCGACGGCGTGCTGGTCGGCGGCGCAAGCCTCAAGCCAGAGGAGTTCATGGCGATCGCGTCGGCCAGCAAATTGACATAAGGCATATTGAAAATATAAAGCTCTGGATTTTTTGGCGGATTGCGCTTAGAAATAGCTGACATAAAAGACGTATAATTCCATAAATAAAAGATTCGAGGAAACATCCATGGAATCAGTCATTCTCGTCATTCAACTGATCGTGGCGCTCGCGATCGTCGCCGTCGTTCTGGTGCAGCCCGCGGAAGACGCAGGTTTCGTCGGAGGCTCGGGCTCGATGTCCAACCTCGGCGCGACGCGCACCAAGGGCGATGCCTTGTCGCGCATCACCGGTTATCTCGGCGCGGTGTTTTTCATTTCCAGTTTGGCGCTGGCGCTATTGGCGGAACATCACGGCCCGGCGAAGAGCATTCTCGACGTCGGCACCGGACAAAAAACCGTTCAGAAGCTGGTGCCGGTCAAAAAGGCCGAACCGGAGAAGGCCGTTCCCGCCAAGCCCGCGCCCGAACAGAAAAGACCGTCCGCGCCGATTTCGAAGTAACGCAAAAACAGGAGAACGCCGATGCCCCGCTATATATTCATCACAGGCGGGGTGGTGTCTTCGCTCGGCAAGGGGCTGGCGTCGGCGTCGCTGGGCGCGGTGCTGCAGGCGCGCGGGTTCAAAGTGCGCCTGCGCAAGCTCGATCCTTACTTGAACGTCGATCCCGGCACGATGAGCCCCTATCAGCACGGCGAAGTCTACGTCACCGACGACGGCGCGGAGACCGACCTCGACCTCGGCCATTACGAGCGCTTCACCGGCGTCGCGGCGCGCAAGTCGGACAACATCACCACCGGCCGCATTTATCTCAACATCATTCAGAAGGAACGGCGCGGGGATTATCTCGGCGCGACGGTGCAGGTCATCCCGCACGTCACCAACGAGATCAAATCATTTATCGGCGAGAATAACGACGACGCGGATTTCGTGCTGTGCGAGATCGGCGGCACGGTCGGCGATATAGAGAGTTTGCCGTTTTTGGAAGCCATCCGCCAGTTCGGCAACGAAGTCGGTCACGAGAACGCGCTTTATATACATGTCACGCTGCTGCCTTATATCCCGACGGCGGGCGAGCTGAAAACCAAGCCGACGCAGCACTCGGTGAAGGAACTGCTGTCGGTCGGGATCCAGCCGAGCATTTTGCTCTGCCGCGCCGAACGCCCGATCCCCGACGACGAACGCCGCAAGATCGCGCTGTTCTGCAACATCAAAAAAGAATGCGTCATCCCCGCGCTCGACATGAAGAGCATCTATCAGGTTCCGGTCAGCTATCACAAAGAGGGGCTGGACGCGCAGGTGCTGAAATATTTCGGCCTCGAAGCGAAGGAACCCGACCTTTCGCGCTGGTACGAGATCATGGAGCATATCGCGCATCCCGAAGGCGAGGTGACGATCGGCGTGGTCGGCAAATACACCTCGCTGCTGGACAGCTATAAGTCGCTCTCGGAAGCGCTGATGCACGGCGGTTTCGCCAACAACGTGAAAGTCAACGTCGACTGGATCGACGCGGAGGATTTCGAGAAGGAAGACTGCGCGGTGCGCCTCGCCAGCGTCGACGGCGTGCTCGTGCCCGGCGGCTTCGGCGAGCGCGGCACGGAAGGAAAAATCAACGCCGTGCAATTCGCCCGCGAGCACAAGGTACCTTATTTCGGCATTTGTTTGGGCATGCAGATGGCGGTGATCGAAGTCGCGCGTCACAAGGCGGGGCTGAACGACGCGGGCTCCAGCGAATTCGGCCAGTGCAACAACCCCGTCGTCGGCCTGATGACCGAATGGCTGAAGGGTGACGCGCTGGAGAAACGCGACGAGCGCGGCAACCTCGGCGGCACGATGCGCCTCGGCGCGTATCACGCCAGGCTGGCGGCGAACTCGAAAGTGCATGAGATTTACGGCGCCGACGAGATCGAAGAGCGTCACCGCCACCGTTATGAAGTCAACACGACATATAAAAAACAGCTCGAAGACGCGGGGCTGACCTTCAGCGGCATGTCTCCGGACGGACGGCTGCCCGAGATCGTCGAGATCGCCGATCATCCGTGGTTCGTCGGCGTGCAGTTTCACCCTGAGCTGAAATCGAAACCCTTCGCGCCGCATCCGCTTTTCACGTCGTTCATCAGGGCGGCGGTGGAGAAATCGCGGCTGGTTTGACGGAGGATTTTTTTTAACGCGAAGGTGCGCGCAAGACGGTTTATCGACGAATGGATGCCGGAACATGTCCGGCATGGCGTGAAGCCATCCCCCGCGAAAAATATTCACAATGTTCAATAACCCGCCGGTACATGCGGGC
>JAJZVA010000017.1 GCA_021845905.1 Pseudomonadota bacterium | reverse complement strand
GCAGGCCGCTCGCGTTGTAAGACGTGATCTTCGACGTTTGCCCGAGCGCGTTGGTGATTGTCGCGAGGTTGTCGCCGTCGTAGGTATAGGTCGTGACGTTGCCGCGCGGGTCGGTCATGGTCAGCATATGGCCCAGAAGGTCATAGGTGTAAGTCCACGTGCGGAACCCCTGGTTGGCGGAAGACATGTCCGTCTCCTGCGAGATCACCATGTTGCCGTGCCTGTCGTAAGTGTAGTGGGCGGTGAGATTCGGCTCGGCGATCTGCCCCGGCTGGCGTCCGTCCGAGCCGCCGTAAATGATTGTCGTCGTGCGCGCCAGCGCCGTTCCCGCCGCCACGGTGATGCTGGTCGGGTCGCCGTGTGCGTCGTTAATATAATCCGTGACGTTGCCGTTCCAGTCCGTCTTGCTCGCCATGTAGCCGTTGGAATCGTAAGTGAAGCTCTCCATGCCCGCCGGAACGGTGCCCGACGCCGTGCGCGCGATCTTCACCACCTTCGGCACGCCCTGCAATGTCTGGAAGGTATAAACCGTCTGCTGCCCCAGCGGCCCCGTGACCGTGCGTTGCGTGTCGGAGTCATAGGAGATGGTGACTTTGCCCGCGCCGCCCGCGTGCTGGCTCGACGTCGCGCGGTCTTTGTCGTCATACGTCCATTGCGCGTAAACATTGCCGTCTTCGTCGGTAATCGAGGCGAGATCGAAGTTGTTGACATACGAATAAATGCGGTCCGTCGCGGGCGTGGTGTTGTAGGAGACCGACGTCAGACGGTCGAGCGTGCTGCCGTTCGCGCCGCTGGAATCATAGCCGTAGCTCAAAACGAGCTGGTCCGGCGTGGTGACTTGGCTCAGCAACCCTGTGCCGTTGTAAGCGAAGCCGAGCTTGCGCCCGAAGCTGTCCGTGACCGATGTGAGCTGATTGTTCGCGTTATAAGCGAGGTCGCGCGTGTAGCCGTCGCGCATGACGATGCGCTGCAAATAAGCCGTGCTCGAAGACGACGGCTGGTAATAAGTCTCCACCGTGTCGTTGTGATCCGTCAGGTACCACGAGGCGGCGACGTTGGTCAGCGTCAAATCCACGTCCGTGTCGCTCGTCCAGTTGCCGCTTGCATCCTTGGTGAAGGTCAGCACCTGACCGTCCGCGCGCTCCGCCGTGACGGTGCCGCCAGAAACATCGAGATACCGGTCGTAATTGTCGCGCCATTTCGACCCCAGCTCCGTCGCGTCCGTCGTATCCGCCGCCATGCTGTTGTAATACCGCACGAACCGCAAAGGATTGCGGCCAGAGGTCGTGTAGTCGGTGGCTTCTTCGAATTGGTTGCCGATGCCGATATTAAAAGGATCCCCGCCGCCAACAGTTCCATTGCTCAATGGGTTATATGTGCCTGAGGCAGATTGTTTTGTTGCAAGACAGGGGATGCAGATGCCAAGGGCCTTAGCTATATCAAGACCATTACTGCCGAGAACAACTGAATAGTCAGCATAAAACGGAGGGATTCTGTTCTCTGGATCCGACCATTTGATAGTAAATGAATCTGCTGTTCCAGCACGGGCAGAAACATCAGTCCATGTGTAATAAGCAGCGGTGAATGTTCCTGTATGACCAAGGCATAAGCCTTTATCCACTGTTCCGCCAACGGTTTTGAACGTAATGACGCCATGTGTTGGCTGAACTGTAACATTAGCGGATGCGGGGGCTAGTGACGCGCAAGTGAATACATTGACCACTTCATACTTCGCTATAAAAAGAGGTACACCCGGAATCGCCGTTAATCCGCCGCTAGTTGCGGCGGGACGCACCGCACTAAAGCTTTTTATGCCGGTACCCGCATTGTTTTGTTGAGGGACTGATCCCGAGAGCGCACCTATGCCCAAAAAAGCAACATTGCCGGATGAAGCGGGAATAATGGCGTGAGCTGAACCTGTGGCGAACAAGAATATAAAAACGGCGATAGAAAATGCCATGCCCTGAAAACAACGAATGAAACAGAAAAATTTATGAAAGATTTTGCCCATCAAAATTCTCCCCGCAGTATAAATTTTAAACAAAGCGCAAAGAAGGCGCAGACATGCACCGGTGCAAAGCGAAGTGGTTATTCCCCTCATTCTATGCCCTGATGGTTAAAACTTTATTTAAAATGGAAGAATCGGCAGAAAGCTTGGACTTGATCAATAAATCCGCCGGCTGAATCTGGTAGATCATCATACAATAGTATGTAGTTGTGTATGCGCGCGCATCTCCTACGGCGAATCATTCAGAGTTCAACATGTGCAAAAACGCCATCTTGTTACAGGTTTCACGGCAATGATGTAACACCCTTCACGCGCATCCAATCGGCGGACGGTTGGTCAGGTGTCCTGAGGGCAGGAACGCTCTTTTGGTCATGGTGGCGCGGGAGGAGCTTGAAGGCTCTTCCGCCTTGTGATCAAACGGCAAGTCGTTTGCCCTTGGGGGAATGCAATACGACCTTCAGGAGCATTGCATGGGGTGTCGGGCAGAACACCCTTGCTGGAGGGATGCAACGGGAACGCGCAGCGGCTTCCCTTGCCAAGCTCGGCCCCGAAAGCAAAAACGACTCGAAGAGGCAGGTTTTGTATTGCGGGGCACAGCTTGCCATTTCGCGCGGGAGCGCGGCGTTTGCGAAAAATATTCTTTGAAACTTTATTACCGCCTTTGGCGGGGCGGCTGAAGCCGCAGTTTACTTAGGGTTTCAGCGGGAATCCGGTTTTGGATTCACGCGCTTAACAACAGGTGAATGAGTATCAGTTCCACATGTATTCGTCAATGTCGCATCGCAACAATGTTGCGATGCCGCAAGGGTTTCTTTAAACTTTAGTTAATAATCAGAGCCTACGCTAAAAGTATAGGAAGCGAGAAAAAAGAGGCGCATTTTAAGGCTGTGAAGAACGGTCTTTTGTCCGGCAATTTTTGATCCGTTAACATTTAACGCCCGGTCTCCTTCCTTGAAGCGAAAGGAGGGCGCATGACGGACGAAAGACGCAAATATGCGCCGACGTTCTCCATTCGCCTGACGCCCGAAGAGCGGGCGAAGCTCGATGCGGCTGCGGGCACGCAAACCATCGGCGATTATATCCGGGGGCAGTTATTTGACGCACCATCTCCGCGCACCGTGCGCCGCCGCCGTCCGGTGCAGGACGAGCAGCTTCTTAGCGCTGTTCTGGCTGGGCTCGGCCAGTCGCGCCTGTCCTCGAACTTGAACCAGATCGCCAGAGCCATTCACTCCGGCTCCTATCCCGTCTCGACGGAGGCGGAGACCGCTATTCTGGCCGCCTGTACGGACATCAGGACCATGCGCAATAATATTACTCAGGCGCTCGGTTTTCCTCCGCCGGAGGCGCGGCCATGATCCTCAAGGCCAGTCAGCGCAGAGGAACCGGGGAACTGGCCAAACACCTGCTGAATGGTGACGAAAACGACCATATCACCGTCCACGAGATACGCGGCTTCGTCTCCGACGATCTTGCGGGGGCCTTGCAGGAAATCGAGGCCATCAGTCGCGGCACGCAATGCCGCCAGTTTATGTTCTCGCTCTCTTTAAGTCCGCCGGAATATGCCGACGTGCCTGTCGAAGACTTCGAATCTGCCATAGATGACGTAGAGAAAAAGCTGGGTCTGGTCGATCAGCCGCGCATCATCGTGTTTCACGAGAAAAACGGGCGGCGGCATTGCCACTGCGTCTGGTCGCGACTCAAATGGTCGGACCATGCGCAGCGGATGATCGCCATCCGCATGAGTCACTTCAAACTGAAGCTCATGGAAATCTCGCGCTTTTTGTTTCTTAAATATGGCTGGAAACTGCCCAAGGGCATGCAACGCGCGTCTGATCGCAGCCCGTGGCAGTTGACGCGCCATGAGTACAGGCAGGCTGTGCGCTTCTCGCAAGACCCGCAGGCGCTCAAAACCCTGCTCAAAAGCGCGTGGGAGCAGTCCGACAGCAAGGAAACCTTTGCCCACGCTCTGCAAGAGCGCGGTTTTTTACTCGCCCGTGGCGACCGGCGCGGCTTCGTCGCGCTCGACATTATAGGCGGCGTCTATTCCCTCACAAGATGGCTCGACATCGGCACGCGCGACCTTAAAGCCCGTCTTGGCAAACCGGAAAACCTGCCCGCCATCGGGCAGGCGAAGGATTTTCTCGCCGCCCGCATGAGCGAGAATTTAAAAACCTATCTCGCGGAATC
Source organism: Pseudomonadota bacterium (assembly GCA_021845905.1). Classification (GTDB taxonomy): domain Bacteria; phylum Pseudomonadota; class Alphaproteobacteria; order Micavibrionales; family UBA2020; genus PALSA-926. The sequence goes on along the minus strand of JAJZVA010000017.1, from coordinate 28,684 downwards.
CCGCGCCCGCGCCAAAGACATCCGCAAGCCGCTGGTGCGCGAAATCCGCGCCATGGTGGCGGTGCAGCGCAAAGAGCGTCAGGAACTGATCGACCGGCAACAGGAACGCTGGACACGGGAAACGCATGCCCGCGTGGCGCGTCTGCCGCGCGGGTTTCGCGGCATCTGGCACAAGGCTTCAGGCGCGTATAAAAAAGTCCGCGCCCAAAACGAGGCCGAGACCCGATCAGCGCTGGAGCGTGACAGGCAGGAGCTTCATAACCTCGTGCGGTCGCACCTGCTGGAGCGGCAGGAACTGCAAAAGACCGTCAAGGTTTACAAGGAAGAACAAAAGGCCGAGGCTCTGCGTATCCGGCGGGAGATTGCGGGCTATGTGGCGACGGCCACGGAGCCACAAACCGTTAAATCCGCCGATGTTATCTCCCTCAAGGAACAAATGGCCGAGGTGCAAAGCAAAATCGCGCTGCTCTCCGGCAATCTTGCCATGTTGCAATCTGCACTGGAGAGTAATCTCATCTCCGACGATATGGGCGCGGCGATCCGGCGCATGATTGAGGTTACGCTTGAAACGCTTCATCTCAAAAAGACAGAAGAAAAAACACGGGAAACACGCGCACAGGATAGAGAGCGCGAATACGTGGAACGACAGGCGCAATTTAATGAATATATCCGGCAATATGCGGAGTTGCAGGTCAGACAGGAGGAAGAAGCGCGAAAACGCGCAGCCAACAGGCAGTTTTACGACGTCGTCATGAACATGAGCTATGCCCTGAACGGCATCCCGCGATGGGAGGTCAGTGTCATGCCTCCGCCCCCGGAACAACGGCTGGACGAGCGTGCCTATAGCGCAAGTTTGCGTCAGCAGAGCAACAGCGAGCTTCTGAAAACCGTGTTCACGCCCCGTCCGCGTCCTCCGGTCGATCCGTCGATGGCAACGGTCAACCTGCGCTCCAGTGTCCTTGAAACCAAAGAAATCCTTCGCCGTGCAGGATTGCAGCCCGATGGAGGGAAATCCGCTTTCGACCCGAAACAGAAGGTCAAGGTAACGACGCCACCACCCAAGGCGTCTGCATGGTTCAACGCGAGGAGATAGCGCATGGCATGGACACAATCAGGAGAATTCGTGGAATCCGACGTTGTGGAATGGACGGAAGCAATCTGGCCACGCCGCACAGCAAGGCGGCGCAAGAGCAAGCCCCGCCCCGTCGGCAAGCAAAAGGTCACCGCGCAAATCACCGAGATAGACGGTGACTTCATCAAACTCACCGTCCTGAAATCCGAGCTCCTCGAAAACACCGTCGCCAGAGAACTCCTGCCGCACAAGGTCGGCACCGTCATCACCAAAAAATGCACCACCCTCCTGCGCGGCGAACCGCAACGGCTACATTGGAGCGAGGAAGATGTGAGGATGGCTTTATTAAAGTAGAAATTATAGTATTATCAGGCATCCAAATATCGCGCGTCCGTAATCTAAAAGTAAATGCATAGGAGATAATGGAAATGAGCCGGAAAATTACCATTAATAAAGCAATCTTACTTTTAATATTTACATGCCTCTTCTTGTGCTCACCGATTTCATCTTCTGCAAACACGCTATTTAATAAAAAAGAACTCGAAAAATCGGCAAAAAATGTGTGCGATTATGTTGCTCAAGCCTACAGGTACAGCAATGGCGATGCTATCTCATCTAGAAAAGGGTTTTTTATTTCCGCAGATGGAAAAAAAGTAAACGTTCGGCAAGGCTGGGATGGATCTTGTGGTGGTACCGATATTGCGCTTGTGGGAATGCCGCCATGGAGAGACGCTAGTAGCTACGGTTTTCACATTGCCAGCGGATGGTCAGAATGTTCGACCGTTATAGATCTTATCCCCTTTCGCGGGAAATACTATACGCTGTCAACTGAGAACGATGTTCCCGTGGAGTTAACCGACCCAAATAAAGGAAAAGTATGCTCCTTTCAGAGCAACAAAAGTAAACCGTATCTTATAGTGGATAAAAATCCAGATATTTGCAAAGGGATGATGGCTCACTCATACCCTTCCAACATAAACTGGACACCCATTGCAAACATCAAAAATGGCTCAGCTAATAACGAGGCAGGAGCGGCAGGCGGTTATGCATCTTACGATGAGGTTACCACGGTAAAGCTAGGCGATAAAATAGTTCGTTTTGGTCACTTCACATGGACACCTACAGCGGCGGCATGCATATATTCCGGCATACGTGCCTGGAATAAAGGCGGCAGAGAGAACGGTATATATAAGTCAATTAATGACTCTATTGAGGATCAATTAGCAGAGTGCTATGACGCCGATGCCGATCTTAAAAAAATAAACGGAGATATTTATATCGAAGCTTCAGGCGGCATAGGGTACCACCACACTCTTTTAAAATACGAGAACGGTAAATTTAACCTTATATGCAAGACAGATCCTGGTAATATTTATACTTACACTTCTAACTTCCCAGAAAGCAAAAAGTAAATCTTCTACTCACACTATAAACCAGCCTTTCACCGGTAAATGAGGCTAGTTTTACATCCTTACCTACTGCTTTTGCAACCCACCCAAATAATCCGCCGCCCGCTGCGCATGAGCAGCCGCGCTGAATATCGCCCGCTTGTCGCGCTTTAGCACTTCGAGCCAGCTTGCGATGTAGGGGGCGTGGTCGTCCCTGACTTCGGGGGTGATGTTAAGACCTGCGCAGAGGAAAGCCGCGCCGAGTTCCGCCACCAGCTCCTCGCGGGCGTAGGCTTCGTTGCCGAACTTGCCTTCTCCGAAGCTGCGGTCGAGGCGGCGTTTCGCGCCGGACCAGTGCACCAGCTCGTGCAGGAGCGTCGCGTAATAGCCTTCCTTGTCTTTGAAGGTTTCGAACTGCGGCATTTGCACGAAGTCCGGCCCGGGCGCGTAGTAGGCGCTGTCTCCGCCATGGCGGATGTCCGCGCCGGTGGCCGTGATGTAATCCTCCACGGCTGCCATGCGTTCCGTGACCGGCAGGGGATCGGCAGGCTTTGCGTAGTAATGCTGCGGCAGTCCTTCGACTTGCTCGACGTTGAACACGGTGTAGCCGCGCATGAAGGCTATTCTCCGCTCGATGTCTTCGCCGTTTTCGTTTGTTTCCGTCTTGTCGACGGTGTTGGCGTAAACGACCAGAGCGCCTTTCTCGCCCTTTTTGACGTGTGCGCCGAGCTCCTGCGCCTGTTTGAAGGTCATCCAGATGGGCGCGGCATAGCCTTTCTCCATCGCCTCCGCCCAGAGCAGAAGCACGTTCATGCCTCTGTAGGGGATGCCGTTCTGCCGCAAGGGGCGCGAGACCGGCCCCGCCTGGTGCGCCGCGTTCCAGCGCGGAACCCAGGTGCGCTCGCCCTGTTCGAGGGCGGCGATGATTTTCTCCGTGACGCGGGTGTAAATGTCGGATTTGACGTGATGTGTCATGGCGGTTCTCCTCACTTCGCTTTCGGGGGAAAGGCCACGTAGCGGGTGTTGCCGATCAGGACGTTGAAACCGTTGCCCTTACTGTGGCGGAAGGCCGCGCCGACGCGCTGGTTCTTGCCGTCCTTGGATTGCGTGAAGATGTAGAAGGCGGGTGGCTGTTTTGCTTTTGAAGTCATTGTTTCTGTCGTGGTGGTCATGTTCAGTCTCCTTATGTTTGCGATGACCCTTGCGGGCGATGCCTCCCGTCCGCCATGTAGCGGGCGCGGCGTCATACATGAAAATTGGGCGGAGACCTTCAGGGGGAACCGATTTTCCTGTTGACACGCTTCGCGCCCGCGTATGGCAAGAGGCTCGAACCCTGCACGCATGGATGATTGCAAATGTTTATAAGGAGAGAAATGGCCTGACCCGCGATTACAGAGCACGGCCCTGCAAACAGGTCACGAAAGCTTTACCGACACGGATGTTGCACGGGCGACGCTACAGCGTCGAGCGGTCATTAGCGCAAGAAGGCGACGCGTTCTGGTTATTCGGCATAAATTGCTTCGTGAGACTGCCGCAGAGCTTCGTCATGCAGAGAATGTGAGCGCTTCTTTCACGCGATGATCACTACTGCCCCTGATACTCCGTCCACGTCACGGCCTGTCCATTTGCATCCTGCATCGGTTCGGTGTTTTCGACGCAAGCCCTGAAGGGCTTCTCCACTTCGTTCCGCCTGAGTGCGCGCAACCGAACGCGCTGCCCTGTCTGCCGCATGAGGCCGCGATGGTCGTGGCCGGAAAAGACAGGAGCAGAAAATGTTTATCATCACGAAAGAAGAGCTCGAACACATGACCGAAGCGCAGCTGCATGCGCTGTATCACAGCATTATTGCCGATCTAACCCGCCGCAACCTCTCGGCGGTGCAATGCCCGCTGACGACGATCACGCTTACGAACATCCAGACGGTTCTCCGCAGGAAACGGGTGTTTCGGCCTTATACGCCGCGCTTCTAACGCGGCGCTCCCTCACAGCCGCGCCGCCCCTGCGGCGCGGTTTTCTTTCACGGATGCTCGTCACAAAGGCTCCCTGACTGCCGTGAAATGGCACGGTTGCACCGCTATGTGCCAGAGTATGCGTTATCCGCGCCCTGTTCAGGACGCTTTCGGACATCATGACAGGCGACCGCGCCAGCGGCGCTGTGGCGGAAGGGCATCCCGCTCAGTTGCCCGAGCCGGGCGCGGGATAAGGGGCGCGCCAGTTGGGATGGCCGGAGCCCGGCGCATCTTTGATCGACCGGCGCACGTGCCAGTCGTCTGACTGAGATGTGCCAGCGGCACGTCGGGCGACCGATGATGCGAGGCATGGGGTGTTTGAAGCTCTGCACACCTGTTTCCATGCCACGCTTTGGGCCGGGGTCACAAACAAGGAGCGCCAGCGGCGCTTTGCGACTCCGGCAACGCCAGCGCTAATGCATCGGCCATCGAACTCGACGGCTATGACGATGCGCAGCTAGCGTTTGGGGCGGCGCGGTTTCACCGGCTGTTTCGCCTTGATGGAGGCCGCGGCTTTTGCCGTTTTCTCCTCTGCCTCGACCTCGGCATCCATTTCGGCGTGCATCTCTTCCCATCCGCCGATGCCCATGAGCACGCGGTCGGCATGCTTGATGGTATTCACATGCCCATAATGCTGCTCGATCATCTTGACCGAAGTGCCCATTTGCTGGGCGAGGATATAAACATCCACCCCGGAGGAAAGCCTTAGCGTGGCATAGGTGTGGCGGAAGCAATAAGTAGTACGTGGAATGCCGCTCGGTCCCTCGCGCAGTTCGGTGTATTTGAGCAGTTCCTCGACCGTATCTCGGTAAAGCCACTTCGCAGGCTTGCCGTTGATGATCGTGAACACGGGGTCGTCCGGCTTGGTTGCCTTGGAAAGATTGCGGACGCGATCCAGATATTTCCCGACGCTCTTGGGCGCGATCAGCTTGCGCGTCTTGCCCTTGCCCTGGACATAGATGACGAGGATTTCCTGTCCGTCCTTGTCCTTGGCGCCGGTGATGTCACGCCAGCGCAGGTTCTTGGCTTCCGGCGGGCGCATCCCGGTGTTGCACATGATAAGAATGAAGTTGTAGCACATCTGACGATACCATTCGCCCTGCGGCGTGGTCGCTTCCCTGATCCACTTGCGGCCTTTGGTGTGTAATGCCCGGTATTCCTCCAGCGTGAACTCGTCGCGCCGGTTGGTTTTGAGCTTGGGCATCCCCTCGAAGCGATGGCTCGCGGGCACATAGCGTTTGCCAATTGCATAATTCATGATGGCGGCGAAGATCGCCATTTCAATACGAATGGTGGCATCGCTGATGATGCCATTGCGGCGGCCCTTGCCGTTCTCCCTGCGCCAGAGGGGATAATCCGCCCAGCGCTCCTGTGTGATGAGATGCACCTGTGTGGTCCCGACATAGGCATTGAGCGGGCCATCGATCTTGTTTTTGACGTTCATCGCGCGCGCCTGGCTCACCTCGCCGGCGTTGGCACGACGCTGCTGCGCCTCGGCATATTCCTCCGCTACCTGCGAGAAGGGGCGGTTGAATACGGGAACGTCGTGCTTCACCCGAAAGCGAATGTCTGCATATTGATCCAGGGCGTAGTCGCGCGCCGTCTGCCGGTCCGCCGTGCGCAGTGAGACGGTCTTGTAGCGGTCCTCGTTCTGGATTCTCACGCGGCAATAATAATTGTCGTGCCCGACATCGCCGCGTCGGAAGATGATAAGGCCTGGTTTCAACTGCTCCTTATCAATAATGAACTGCATCTCTTCACCTCCCACTGTGCAGAAACTGTGCAGATTGGCGGCGTAAGTGCTTGTTTTGCCGTACCTGTGTAGGTTCTGTATAGGTAAGTATAGCAGAAAATATTGTTTATTTATAGTTATTTATGTGAATCCCTTCACCCGCTCCATTTTTTCCTTTTATTTCCTATGTTTTATCAAGGATAACGCTGATAACGGCGTTACTGCTGCTATAGGCTGATACAGGGTTTTTTCCTCGTTATTCGTGTGCATTTCGTGTGCATTTGACGGTTTTGGAATCGTTGATGTGCTAGAATGAACTTGAATTAGACATTCGTGATCCTCCGCAAGGAGGATAAATATGGAACTACAAACACCGAAAGGCAGAAAGCGTAAGTATGCCGAATACGATGAACTGCTTAACTCTATCAAAGGGCAGACTTTAAACCGTCCACGCTATATCCGAGGCATTGGTATACGCGCAGGTGAACGGGGCATTACAGCATGGCTTAAAATACGTCTACCACACGGGGCTGTATACCAATGCAAAAGCTATAAAGCTGGCTCATACCTCGAAATAAAGGCCGGAAAGCTGGTATCTTTCACTTGGGAGCAACTGGAAGACCTTTTCAGGCTTTATCCTGTGATTACCTTGTCAAGAGCTTGGGATGGGTTACGAGACAAAACGGGCATTAAAGACATACGGATACACGATCTACGCGCCACCTGTGCCACATACGCAGCAAGCGCAGGGGTACCGCCTAAAACCCTTGCGGCACTGATGGGTTGGAGTAGCCTTAAAATGCTAGAAAAATACTATGTCGGTGTGGTTGAGAGTGATACCGTTCAGGCCACAGTCAAAATTGAAAATGCTTATCAGACTTCGCAAGAAGGGCAGGTAACTTCAACAACATTCCTTACCATGATGTACAACTAACACCACCACCAATAGCAGGGTTGCAATTAGTCATCGTTGGAGGTGGCACGGCCTGCATAAAATTTCTCATCCGCATTTGGCGCAGTTGTTCTTCCTGAATTGCAAGCATTTTTTGGTGGTATTCGCGATTTTCTTCTGCTTGTTCCTGTTGATGCCATTTTTCTTGAGCCTCGTTTCTCCGCTGTCTCCGCTGTTGTGCGGTCATGAGTAATTCCCATTTGTTGTGTGAAATACCGAGAATGGAAACTTTTTTTAGAACCTCAACATTTCCATTTTGTAACTGCCTTATCGTTTTTCCATCTCCATCTACTCCTTCAAGGGTACCGTCAGGCATAACTTTCCACGAGTTTTTTGATGCTGGGTTTATCGTCCACTTGTTATCGGAGGGGAAAAACATAGCCGAGTGTCCATCTGGCCAAATTCTAAAATTCCAACGGCCTTGGGTGGCATCGTATTGTTCAATGCTTCCATCCGGCATTGTTCTAAGCTGGAAGTCTGTCTGCGCTTGAGAAATTCTTGGCAAAAAGAGTATGGCGCAGATGCAAATAATAAAAAAATAAGAACGGCTTTTCATGTGGTATCCCTCTGGTGATCGGGGAGTTGAAAAGCCACATCTGGGTGACCGCATACGCCTTCACTCTTGCGAGCTGTTATATAAACGTATGCCTCCCCGACCATAGTCGAGGAGTGATTTTGCGGTTCACAAAACCGCCAGATGCGGAGTTTTCAAGCTCCAGACAGTGCAGACGCTCATACCTGATTCGGCATGGAATCCACACAGTCGTGACAATACTTTACCAGAAAGAGGAGTGTTGGCAATAAATTACAATTTGAGCGTGGTGAGATGCTGCTCTGAAGGTAATGAGCTTACTTCTAATTGACAAAAATCGCCCCGCTACTTATCGTCAGTTCATTAATATAAAGGAATTGCCAATGACAAAAGGTAATAGAGAAGGTGGCCAAGGTCAGCCGCCAGCAAAGCCGCGGGAAAATTCTAAACCGTCAGTGCGTAAGATAGACGAGTCACATATAGGTCAGGATTCAGCATGCCCCAGAATAGCGGACACAAGACCTCCTCCGGAGGGAGTGCCACCGGTAAACAAGAAGAAATAGATCGAGGCATAAGTAATCTTGATTTTGCTGTAAGTAAGTCAATCCGTTATCATTCCAAACGGCGGCGATTCTTTGAAAACCTGCATTGCGGGTCAGATGCCATTTCTGCTATTAGCGGAAGCGCGGCTGTTACCGCTCTGTTATCGGGAGATAGTCACCACATTGCAATCTGGCTGTCAGCTATTGTTGCGGTTTCAGCATCATGCGATTTAGTTGTCGGGTTCTCCAGAAAGAGTCAACAGTATGACGCTCTTTTGAAACGGTTTTCTTTTCTTCTTAAAGATATGAAGTTGGGCCAGTCCACAGCCAATAATCTTGCGAAATGGACGGCTGAGCGGATTTTAATTGAGAAGGATGAACCGACCTTCCTGACGTTGTTGGTTGCTATATGCGATAACGAAGAACGCCTAGCGCGAGGGAAGAATGATGTTTTAGAAGGTATCCCATGTTGGAGGCGGTGGCTGAGCAATCTTATTTCCTTTGATGGGTTTTCTCCTTTGAAAATCATATATTTCATCAAAGATAACGCTGATAACGGCGTGATTGCTGTTAAGACAACCTCCGTAAAGATTACTTGAAATATCTCTCCAAGCCGCTCATGACACGCATTGCGCCGTTCGTGTTTAAATGATTTCTATCCAAATAATAAGATTCAGACTTATTACCCATCAGGCAAATGGACGCCTTGCAAAAAAAAGAGTCAAGATCCACGACCTTGATCATTTTTTTATCCGTCAATTTTTTGAATTCAGCCCGTTCAAACGATTGCAAACCGAGATTTTTATCAAGCGGGATAGAAAACTTTCTGACTTCCTCAGCGGCCTCCCGCGTACCGGTAATTCCGTTGGCCTGGATGCGCGCATAAAGATATTTCGGGTTGGCGGATTGTTGTGGAATCTGCAGAACGACGAACACCTGAGCGCCAAGTTTCTTATATGCCCTGACCGTGGCTTCCAGCGTCCGTATGAATACCTTGCGGGAACCCGTTTCCGAAAGTGTCCTGTTGTTTTTTGACACAAGGAAAAACTTCGTCATCCTTGTATCGTATTCTCCATCCGTATAAAGGCTCCAACGGGCGACCAGAAAAACTTTTTTGATATTGTTTTTCTTTACATACGCGTACTGCTTTCTTGACAGCTCGTCACAAGCGCCGATATCGAAGTTCCCTTTCATGACATCGGCGCCCAGCAACGGCGGACAGCCCCCAAAGCCCATAAAAACGACGGCCTCATGGTATTTTTTTCCCAATGCGTCGAATGCCGGCAACAACGCCTGCGCGTGGCTGTCGCCGAATATCGCGACAGAGGGGGCGGACTTCGTGTTTTTATCACCTATAATACAGGGCTTTATATACCATTTATTTCTATGATAGTGATGGCCGCCCCTGCAGTATGTCTCCAGCTTGTTCGGGGAGAAGTCTTGCGCCATCGCCGAATTCTTCCCAAAGCGGAATTGGAAACCGTTGTATGAAAGCCCCGCCGTACCGAAGGTTATAAAGACCGCGGACGCGATGATAACAAACTTGAATATTCTTGTCCTGCTGATCAGGCCTTTCCGCCTAAACGGCTGTTCGACAAACCTCCAGCTGAAATAAGCAAGAACGAGCGAGCCGCAAGAAAGAGCCAGCATCATGGGGAGACCCGGCTCGGTCAGGCATCTGTATCTTGCGAAGGCGAATATGGGCTGATGCCACAAATAAGCGCTATAGCTTATCAGTCCTATGGCGACAAACGGCCTGCTCCCCAAAAGCTTTCCCGCCCATGTGTCTGGAGATGAAAATATGATAATCAAGGCGGCGCCGAACGTCGGCACAAGCCCATAGAGACTGGGAAAGGGAGTGCCTTTGTCAAAAGAAACTGCCGCATAAAGAATAAGCGCCAGGCCAGTCAAACCGGCGCATTGCCGAACGAGCCGGTTGCAGGAAACCCCGTCAGGATGGCCGGAAAAGTAGAATGCGATAAACGCGCCGATGATAAGCTCCCACGCGCGCGACGGAAGAAGGTAGAACGTCGCTTCAGGCCTATAGTACGCGCCCCACTGCGCGCCGGCCAGGCTGATAACGGCCAACACCGCCAGTATTGCAATTATACGCTTTTTGCCCCATTTCCACGCCCACATCAGGAACAACGGAAACAAAACATAGAACTGCTCTTCAACAGCCAGGCTCCACGTGTGAATCAAAGGCTTCAGTTCGACAGAGGTATCGAAGTATCCGACCCTGTGAAGAAAAAATATGTTCGATACGAATAAAGAGACCGTTGTAATGCTCTCTGAGAATTCCCGCATCTCGGCCGGCAGCAGCCACCGCCAGGCAAAGGGAATGCAAACCGCCATCATCAGAAATAATGCGGGCAATATACGCCGCATTCTGCGTTCATAGAAATTTACGAGGGAAAATGTGCCCGCTTCTTTTTCAGCGATGATAACCGATGTGATAAGGTAGCCGCTGATAACGAAGAACACATCGACGCCGACAAAGCCTCCCTTGAAAGCCGGAACGCCGGCATGAAAAAGAATTACTGGAATAACGGCTAAAGCCCGCAAACCATCTATTTCACGCCTGTATTTCACGTAAAAATACCGTCTTGAAGATGTTATTTGATCGGCGAGCTTAGCAAACTCGGCGCACGCCTGCCAAGCTTTATATTCATTGCGCCGAAACTGTCCGGTCCTTATGAGGCAGTCAGCCGCACGCCCTGTCTTCTAGCGCGGCGGCTTGCCTTGCGTGACCTCGACCAGGCCACCGGGCCGTATCCACTTGGCGAACGCCTTTTGCACCTCGGGCGCGGTCATTTTCATGTAACGCCGTGCCGCGATCAGCGGCTCGTTCATCGGCAGTCCCATGACGGAGCGGTAAATCAGACTCATGGCGATATCGGACGTGCTTGATTCCGAAAGCGGAATTTCACGGAGCAACATCGCCTTGGCCTGCCGCAACTCACGCGCGCTGACGGGGGCGCCCTGCATTTGCTTCAAGTCGCGGACGATAATGTTCCGCGCCTTGGCGACGTTGCCGGGGTCGCACCCGTAATTCACCATGTAAACGGCGCGTTTCTTGCCGAATTCAAAAGAGGAATCGACGTAATAGGCCAGCCCGGTATCTTCGCGCAGATCGTGATAAAGACGCGTGGCATAGAAGCCGCCGCCCAGCACGTGATTGCCGAGCGTCAGCGCGTAATAAGCGGGGTCGAACCTGTTCAGCCGCAGCGTCTCCGCCAAAGTGACGCTGTCCTGCACGCGGCTTTTGTCAGGCACCGTGACCAAAGCCGGCGCATTGTCCGGAACAAGCGGGAGCACGGTCGGCGGTTTTGGGCCGGAGGCTTTCCACGCGCCGAAATATTTTTCGATTAGCATTTTGACGGCGGAAGGATCAACCCTGCCGATGACCACGATGGTCGTCATGTCGGGGCGGAATACTTTGCCGTAGTAAGCCCTGACATCATCGAGGCTGAGCGCCGAAACGGTTTGCGGCGTCGTTTCGCGCAAAGTCGGGTCGGTCTTGGGAAACAAGGCCTTGCGCAAAGCCCTGCCCGCGAGATAATCCGGACTTTGCAAGCGTCCCGCCACGCTGGCGGCAAGTTGCGCGCGGGTGATTTTAAAAGCGCCTTCAGGCAGCGCGGGGTGCAACTCGTTCTGCGCGAGAAGCGCAACGCCGCGGTCGAGATCGCCTGACAGCACGTCGAGGGAAAAGTCCGTTCCGGCGGATTCGTCCGCGCCGATGTCGTCCAGCGCCTTCTGAAAGGCGATGCGGCCCAGCTTCGTCGTACCGTAGGAAAACAGCTGATCGAGCACATCGGCGACGCCTTCCTGCCCTTTCGGTTCCTCAAGTTTCGGATTGTTGTCGATATGGCCGTAGACGCTCACGGTATCGCTGATATGCTCGGGCTGAACGATCAGCCGGATGCCGTTCGGCAACAGGCTGACAACGGGCCTGACGGTCTGTTCGGGAATGGAAAGTCTCTTGAGCGCCGCCGCGGCCCAAACAGGAAGCCTGACCGAGCGCGTGTGTTTGGGCGAAAAGGACTCCTGCCCCCCGAAGGATTTCGAACTGACCGGCCTGCCGGAAGACTCCGGCGTCAGGACGGCGGTGATCGCACGGCTGTCGGCAAGATAGGCGCGGGCGACGCGATTGACATCCGCCACCGTCACTTTCTGGATGGCGGCGACGTCTTCTTCCGGCGAACTGTGGCCTTCCTCGGCCAGCGCGTTCGACCACACCATCGCAAGCCCGGAAACGGAATTTTTCTGGAACGCCGCGCTGGCGAGCTCGTGCCGCTTCGCGGCGGCGACGAGATCGGCGGGCACGCCGTTTTCAAGATCCTCCGCCAGAATGCGCCGCATATCGTTGACCAGCTTGCCGCCGTCATATCCTTTGGGGAAGCCCGCGATCGCGTAACCGAGGCTCGCCTTCGGCAGGGCATTGAGATTGAAACCCGCGAACAGGGCCTTGCCTTCGGGCACCAGCGCATAGAGGCTGCCGCGCTGGCTACTGAGCACGTCGGAGAGCACCTCGGCGGCGGCGAAGTCCGGACTGTCGGTCCCCGGCATGCGGTATGACATCAACGCCGCGCCGTAAGGCGAATCCGTTTTCAACCGAAGCGTTTCGGCGGCGACCGCGCCGAACCTGAACGCGGGCCGCGGCGGGAGTTTCTTCGGCGGAATTCTTCCGAACAGCGTTTTGACTTCCGCGAGAACGGCTTTCGGGTCGACATCGCCGACGATCACGAGGATCGCGTTGTTGGGCGCATACCACCTGTCGTAGAATTTGTGAAGCATCGCGCCGGTCGTCTTGTCGAAAGACGCCTTGGTGCCGAGCGCGTCATGGGCGTAAGGCGTGCCGCGGAACATCGCGGCCAGAAGCTTGGTATAGAAAACATACTCGGGATTGGAAAGGTCGCGCGCCACTTCCTGCTCGATGGCCTTGCGCTCTTCCGACCAGAGTTTCTGCGTATCCAGAACGCCGCTCATGCGGATGGCTGCGATGTGAAGCGCGACATCAAGGTCGGCGACCGGAACGGTGAAGAAATATTGCGTTACGCTCTGCTGCGTGTCGGCGTCGAACTTTCCGCCCATGCCAGCCGCCACGTCCGCCAGCTGTCCGGCATTCAGCCCCGGGCTGCCGCGGAACATCATATGCTCCTGCGCGTGCGCCATGCCGGGGAATCCTTCCGGCGCTTCGTCGGAGCCGACCTTGTAATTCATCACGGTCGTCACGACGGGCGCGAGCGCGTTGCGGACGATCACGACCTGAAGACCGTTCTTCAGCGTGGCGCGCAATACGTTCCCGCCTGTACGGGCGCCGGCATCGGCCGCCCCGGCCATGCCGGAAATGCCATACAAAACCGCCGCCGCGAGAAGGAACAAGACAGATGCCCGTTTCCCGGCCGCCTTCAGAACAGACCTGTCGCGAGGAACGCCCGTCTTGCCTTCGGTGATCATGATTTTCCGCTCCATGTTTTTAGAAGATACGCGCCGGAACAGCTTTGCATGCGCTGGCGCGCTTTCTGTCGGCATGGTTGCTTTTATACAATATTTCCGAAGGCCTTTCATGCCTTAAATTGCAATTCACCATATTTCAGGAAAAGAGATCGCCGCCGCCGCATTCAGCCCTTTTATTTTTGGCGGACGCGGCGTAAATTTTATATGCGGGAAAAACGTCTGTGAAACTTCTCCGCGCAACCCCGCTCCGGAGGTTTTAAGTCACATGCCATCCTGCCCTCTTTGCCGCCATGCGGATTTCCTGCAAGTGCTTCACCACCCGAAAGCGATGACCAGCGCCAACCGGCTCTATGAAACGCGCGATGAAGCCCTGCGCGCGCCCGCAGGCGTCTTGCACATCCTCTTTTGCCGTGCCTGCGGCTTCGTCTTCAACGCCGCCTTCGATGTTTCGCTCGTCCCTTACGGCGACCACTACGAGAACAACCAAAGCAACTCCGGCCTGTTTCTCGCGCACATGAAGGACATGGCCTCCCGCGTCCGCGCCGCCATCGGCGACGCGCCGCTCCGCGCGGTTGAAATCGGGTGCGGACAGGGACATTTCCTGCGCCTGCTCGGCGAGACTTCCGCATGCGGCGAAGATCTCGTCGCCGGATTCGACCCGAGCTATACCGGCGCGGATACGCCGCAGAGCCATATTTATAAGGAGTTCTTCGGCAAGGAAACGCTGGAAAGACTTTCCTTCCGCCCCAACGCCGTCGTTTCGCGCCATGTCATCGAACACATACAGAATCCTCCCGATCTTCTCAACGCGGTGAAAGACGCGCTGGCGCTGGCGCCCGAAGCGCGGGTGTTTTTCGAGACGCCCTGCATCGACTGGATCTTCAGGAACAACGCGTTCTGGGATTTATGCTACGAACATTGCTCTTATTTCACCGCGGAAACGCTCGCTTACGCATTCCGCCACGCCGGATTTTCACCCTTGAACGTTTCTTCCGTCTTCGGCGGGCAGTATTTGTGGATCGAAGCCGCCGTCGCGCCCCGCGCCGAAAACCAGACAAGCGCGCCGAACGAGGAAAACGTCAGGGCATTCTCTGCGGCCGTGACGGCGCATCTTGAAAAATGGCGCGCGGCACTGTCCGCCCTCTCCGCGCGCGGCGAGAAAGTCGCTGTCTGGGGCGCTTCCACCAAGGGCGCGACGTTCGTGCAGGAGACGGATCCGGAAGCGGCCTTCGTCCATTGCCTCATAGACATCAATCCGCTCAAGCAAAACAGGCATATCCCCATCACCGGACACCGCGTCGCGGAATGGCAAACGGCGCTCGCAGACGGCGTTTCGACCATCGTGCTGACAAACCCGAACTATACGGACGAAATCAAGTCCATGCTGGGCGACAGGGCGCGCAATATCTCTTTTTTATCTCTCTAGGCTCAGAACCAGCCGAGGCCGCGCGCCAGCATGTTGAGCGCGACCAGCACGATCACTGGAACGAATACCATGCGGATATTCTTGTTTGACATGCGGGTCAGAAGCTTCGCTCCAAGCGTCGCGCCAGCCAGAACGCCGAGCGCCACGGGCGCCGCGATCACCGGGTCGATGTCGCCGCGCTGAAAAAAGATGCCTGCTGACGCCGCTGCCGTCACGCCGATCATGAAATTGCTCGTCGTGGTGGAAACTTTCATCGGCAGGCGCATGAACGTGTCCATCGCCAGCACCTTGAACGTGCCGCTGCCGATGCCGAGCAGGCCTGAAATGATTCCCGCGAGACACATCATTGAGAATCCCGCCCCGACATGAGCGACATTGTAAGGGATGTTTGTATGCGTGCGACGGTCGGGATAGGTCGAGGGCAGACGAAGCTTTTCCGCCCATTTGTGGTTTTTAACCCCGACGGGGAATTCCTCTCCCAAACGCATCACCAGCGGCAGGACGGAAACCAGAAGCACGATTCCAAAAACGATGAACAGCATTTGCGCGTTGAGGTAGGCCGTCAGAACCGCGCCTAGAATCGCGCCGGTGGTGGTGGCGATCTCGAGGAACATGCCGATGCGAAGGTTGGTCATGCGGTCTCTGACGTAAGCCGCCGCCGCGCCGCTCGATGTGGCGATGACTGAAACGATCGAGGCGCCGACCGCCAGCATGAAGGGAACGTGAAAGCCGAGCGTCAGAATCGGCACGATGAAAACCCCGCCGCCAAGGCCGACCAGCGCGCCGACCAGGCCCGCAAAGAGCGAACTCGACAAGACGATAACAAAAAATTCGAGCGTGTCGTCATGCACGGCGGTTGGCCCCGGATGTCCCTGCCACGAACCGACGCTGAAAATGCTGAAAAGCAGTATTGCGAGAACGAGAGCTGTAATAAAGACATAAGCGCGGTCGCCCTCAAGCGCGAAGGCGATGATGGAAACGGCGACGCGTATGACAGGCGTCGCCAGCAGGAGAACCAGCCCGAGCGTGACGATGGCAAGCGGCCTGCCCTGCGCCAGCCCTTGCAACAGTCCGCCCAGCGTATCGGGATAGGTAAAAAAACCCGCGCCGCCGGAAAATTTTCTGACGTGAAACAGGGCGATGCCTGTGACAATGACGGCGACGCTGAGCAACACGCCGCCCCGCAACACGTTGCTGATGATCAGTTCAGTCTTGCGGACCAGCGTTTCTTCCCCGTCTGAGGGAAGAGATGTTTCAATGCAGGATTGGGTCGTCATCTTTTGTTGCACCATATATGCGCATGTATGCTCAATATACCGTGGCATTTTTTTCTGTCCAGAAAGATACGATGAAAGACGGTTTTATCTTTTAAAAGAAAACTTTTGCCGGGTACGGCAATTTATGCCCGCGCAGGCGTTCTTTCTTTTCCTGAAATATCAATATATATCAATAATTTAAAAAGACGCCGCGCGGCATGATACTTGCATATACATCCCTTGGCGCACCGGGTTCCTGTCATGCGCCTGATGCTTTCACGTTTTGATAAGCGGCAGGTCTGGCCATAAACGGAGTTTTTCATGACACACATCAACAGTCTTGCCAGTTATCTCGCGCAAGCGCAGGCATGGCAGCAAAACACCTCCTCCGCGCAAGGGAGCAGCGCGACGTCAGATGCAAATCTTCTGCAAATGATCGAAAGTTTTTTAAGCCAGGGCGTATCCGCTTCGGCCTCAACGCCCAATGCGGGCAAGGCAGGCGGCGGCATCTGTTGCGGCGCATCATCTTCCACATCCAGCCTGTCCATGCAAAATGTCTTGCAAGCGATGACCGGCCAAAGCAGCTCCAATGCCTCAGGATCAGGCGGAGCACAAAATGCATCCGCTTCTGCGGCGGCGAACGCCCAGCCGCAAGTCACCGTGGAAACAAACGCCGACGGTTCGACCATAACCATCACAACCTATGCAAACGGCACGACCACTACAACGACAACGCCACCGACAGTCGCCCAAAACCAGATACAGGGTCAGCCGCACCGCCAGCATGACCATATGCACGGCAAAGGCGCCGGCGTAACCTCTCTCGCAAGCAACCGTGCCGTTACGGATACGGGCAATGCCGCGCAAACGAACCTGAATGCAATGGCTTAGGCGCTTTTCGAATGTGCCGGACAAAGCGATGGCGGGACGGAGGGAGCCTAACTTTTCGCTTAAGATACTGAATGTTTGTGTTTATTTTATAGATAACAAGAAAATATATACACAGTTTTATGCTGAAAAAGTCTGGCTGCCCCTGTACGTTCCTGAACTTCTTAAGAAGTCATAGCTGTAACTGCTCAATGAGCCACTTTCCATTATATGAAATACTGATTCTGCCTTCTACAGGCGGAAGGTGATCTGATAATAGCCTTATATCATAATTGCCTTCACGTGGTACCCAGCCTACTTCGCTTTCTCTCCACGCATCGTGATCTTTGCGGTAAGTATGAACGCTTATATAGGGGTGATTATCTTCTCGCAGCCCTTCATGGACTATCGGAATGTGTCTCGCTTCACCGGGCCTCAAGTTAAAAGGAGGGCATAAATAGCTTCCCTGCATACTTACTTGACAGTTTTCTACCGTTTGTCCGCTGTCATTTACAACGTGCAATAGGGCCACTCTAAAGCCATCCTCGGCGGCCACCGGCCATAGCAGCGTCATAGGAATATTGGGGTTAAGGCGATTGGCAAGTTCAATAACTTTTTTTTCTTTCTTCCACCCATGCTAAATAGAAAGCAATAACAATCGACGTTACGGCCAAAACAGTCCATATAAGGCGACCATGATCTGGCAAAAAAACGGCCAGCGCCGCGAAGGGGACAGAAAAAATTCCGCTCATTTTTGAGCCCGTAATTCCCCACATTGTCTGGAAAAAACTTATAATGTTTGGCTTTTCAATTGTTTGTGTCATATTTAATTCGTTTCGAGTTCATGACTCTGCAATACTTATTCTGCCCGTCTTTATCCGTGTTCAAAGGGGTCGGTAAGATGACCCTACGAGAAAAGCGCGAATTTACCCGACATCACGTGGAGCGCGTTGTCATTCATGTTGGTATGGTAGCAGATACCGGACGGTGGTTAAACTTCTGTTTTCCTGTGTTTCTGCATAGCTTACCCCTCACAAAACTTACCAACAATAACTTTGCCCTGCGAGGCCACGGCATCGAGATAATCGGCCCAGTCCTGCATCATCTTTTTGCGCTCAACGAGGAATTTGGCGCGGTCATAGGCGGCATCAACGCTGTTGCGCTGCGCGTGGGCCAGTTGACGGTCAACGACTTCATGCCTGTAATGCAGTTGTTCCTTGATCGTGGACATAGCCAGAGCGCGGAAGCCGTGGCCCGTCATGCGGCCTTTATAACCCATGCGCTCAAGCGCTTTGAGGATTGTATTGTTGCTCATGGATTTTATGGGGCGCACCTGATTGGGGAATACCCATTGCCATTTTCCGGTCAGTTCCTTTTGGACTTCCAGCACTTCCAGCGCCTGCCGCGAAAGCGGGACGATGTGCGGCTTTCTCATTTTCATGCGTTCAGCAGGGATATTCCATTGCTTCGCCTCAAAATCAAGTTCTTTCCAGCTTGCGTTAATGAGTTCGCTTGTGCGGACAAATGTCAGCATCATCAGCTTGATGGCATGGCGCGTGTATTGATATAGGCGGGCATCGTTCCGTTCAAGCGCCTGCAAAAATTCCGGCAGGTCTTTGGCTTCCAGCGCCGCATAGTGTTCTTTTTTCGGCGGCTTCAAAGCTCCTTTCAGGTCGGCGGCGGGGTTCCTGTCCATCCGGCCCGTAACAATGGCATAGCGGAATACCTGACTGCATGTCTGCAAAAGGCGGCGGGCAATTTCCAACGCCCCGCGCTTTTCAACCTGTTTCATAACGGATAGCAGGTGCGGTGCGGTAATCGACGCTATGGGTACAGCGCCGATAGCGGGGAAAATATCGCTTTCCATCCGGTGCAACAGGTCGGCGGCGTAGTTCGATGACCATTTCTCCGTATTCAGCGCGTGCCATTCACGGGTCACGGCCTCAAAGGTCGTTTCCGCGCTTATCGAGGCCAGTTGCTTTTGCTTCTGTTTTTCAAGGGACGGATCAAGCCCCTCGGCCAGTTGGCGACGGGCATCGTCCTTTTTGAACCGCGCCTCGGCCAGCGAAACTTCGGGATATACCCCTAGCGCCAGCACCTTTTCCTTGCCGTGGAATCGGTATTTTAAGCGCCAGTATTTAGCCCCATTGGGCATTATTTGAAGATATAGCCCTTGAGAATCTGCCTTTTTATAGGCTTTTTCTAGAGCTTTGGCGTTCTTGCAGGCTGTATCCGTCAAGGGCATTGGGGGTATCTCCACGCGGGAAAATTAACATTATACCCCCTATGATACCCCCATTTCGGCGGGATGTAAAGTGACTCTGAAAAACACGGAGAAACACAAAAGTACAAATAACGTCATAAAATAAATGGTTTTTTGTACTTTGAGAAACCCTATAGGACTGTAGGGTACAGGATAATGGCGGAGACGGAGGGATTCGAACCCTCGATACGGGTTTACCCCGTATAACGGTTTAGCAAACCGTCGCCTTCAGCCACTCGGCCACGTCTCCAGCATTCAGGTTTGTCGGACTTTTATAGCAGATTTGAGAACATTGTCGAGGTTTTAAGGATATTTAATTTTCAGAATCAAAACAACTTGCCATCATACATTCCCCCTTCAAGCCGTGGCGAGGAGCTTTCGATCCACAGCGCCCGCTCATCCTCGGCGGGTTCCTCGAACAGCTTTTTGCAGGCGGTGAAATTTTGAATATTCTTCATGGCGATTTCACCGGATCTTCGCTTCAGCCGCCCGAGAAGAATATGATCCGGCGCATAAATATAATGGTGTTCGCAGCGGACATTAAGTTTTTTCGCTTTTTTCCGGGCCTCATCCCGCGAAGTCCTGTTCCAAAACCCGAAATCAAGAATGACGCTTTTGTCCTTTTCCAACAACAGTTCGGCTTCCCGCCAAAGGGCTTTTATCGCTTCGGAAAAGCAAGCATTCCACGCCGTCGATAGTTTCTCGGGCGGAAAATTTTCCGCGCACCATTCGTCGGCTGTCAAACGCACCGCGCCTGTCTTGCGCACAAGCGCCTTGGCGTGGGTCGTCTTCCCCGCGCCAAGAAATCCCTGGATGATATAAAGCGTGTTCAACCTTCGACCTTAAGACGCGTCCGTCAGCCGCTTCCACCAGCCTTTGCGTTGCGGCTGGTCGCCGGAAATGTCGGGTTGCGGCGTGTTGGCAGGATCGGGCAGAAGACGGTGTTCTTCATGCGCGCGGGCGTGAACAGTTTCCGATCCCTGCGCCATCGGCGCGTCGCCGGATTCCGCTTCCGCATGGCCTGGTTCAGATCCGCGTTCGCTGTCGGAACCATGACGGCCGCGGCCATCCCTGCCCCCGCGATTGCGCCCGCGATTGCGTCCGCCACGGCGTCCGCGCCTGCGGCGGTTTTCTCCGTCTCCGCCATCCCTTTCCCTGTCGGCGCGCGGCGGACGGGAACGTCTGCCGCGGTTTCCTTCGCCTTCATCGGGGGCGGTTTCCTCATCGACGGAAAAATCTTCCGCCGCCGGTTCGTTTTCCGCGTCTTCCAAAACGGGAGGAAGATCGGACATATCGACGGTTGAAACAGGCGCAAAGCGCTGCTTGGGCCGGTCGGACGGAACGTAGCCAGCCGCGCGGAGGATATCTATCTTGTAGTCGGGCTTGAGCAGTTCATCATCCGCCTCGAGTCTGACGCGCATGTTATAACGCTTCTCGATGGTCGCGAGATGCTCGCGCTTGTTGTTGAAAATATAGAGCGCGACTTCTGTCGGCACGCTGACCTTGATCTCGGAGGCGCGGCCACGCAGACCCTCTTCCTCGATCGCGCGGAGCACGATGACCCCCGTCGTCTCGATGGTGCGGACAAGGCCGGTGCCGGAGCAATGCTTGCAAACCTCGAAATTCGTCTCGACAAGGCTGGGGTGCAGCCGCTGGCGCGACAATTCCATCAGCCCGAAGGCCGAGATGCGGCCGATCTGGATGCGGGCGCGGTCATTCTGCATGCACTCGCGCATCTTGCGTTCGAGCGCGCGGTTGTTGCGGTTTTCCTCCATGTCGATGAAGTCGATGACCACAAGGCCGCCCTGGTCGCGCAAGCGGAGCTGCCGTGCGATCTCTTCCGCCGCTTCGAGGTTGGTTTTGAGCGCGGTTTCCTCGATGTGGCGGCCTTTGGTGGCGCGCCCCGAGTTGACGTCGATCGAGACCAGCGCTTCCGTCGGGTTGATGACGATGTAGCCGCCGGATTTCAGATGCACCGTCGGGTTGTGGATGGCGTCGATCTGGCTTTCCACCTGATAGCGGAAAAAGAGCGGCATGGTTTCATCGTTATAAAGGTGGACGCGGTCGATATGGCTCGGCATCAGCAGATCCATGAACTCGCGCGCGCCCTTGTAGGCCTCTTCGCCCGCGACATAAACTTCATCGATATCGCGCTTGTAAAGGTCGCGGATCGAGCGCTTGATAAGGTTGCCTTCTTCATAGATCAGCGCCGGCGCGGAGGATTTCAGCGTGCATTCGCGGATCTGGTCCCACAGACGCAGGAGATAATCGAGGTCGCGCTTGATCTCCGCGGTCGAGCGGGCGACGCCCGCCGTGCGCAGGATCACCGACATGCCTTCGGGCACGTTGAGTTCGTGCAAAATCTTCTTGAGGCGCTGTCTGTCCTTGGCGTTGGAAACCTTGCGCGACACGCCGCCGCCGCGCGGGCTGTTCGGCATCAAAACGCAATAGCGGCCCGGCAGGGAAATATAGGTCGTCACCGCCGCGCCCTTGTTGCCGCGCTCTTCCTTGCTGATCTGGATCAGCATGATCTGGTTGCGCTTGATGACTTCCTGAATTTTATACTTGCGCTTGATGCTGGAGCGGTAGACCGGCGTATCGACCACGTCGCCGCCGACGATATCGACGTCTTCGTCCTTGGCAACCGCGCGACTCTCTTCATACTGTCCGTCTTCATGCCCGCCGTCTTCATCCGCCGCGTCGTCGCCCTGCGCGTCGTATGCCGGCTCGTCTTCCCCGGCAACTTCATTTTCATCGGCGGAAACTTCGTCCCCGTCATCCGCCGCCGCGTCGCCCGTCTCTTCGGCGACGTCGTCTTCAGCGACATCGATGACGGCTTCGTCGACCACGACTTCGGCTTCCATCTCCGCCGCGACGGGTTCGTGTTCCCCATCGCCCGGGTCCGCGGTTTCGTCATGGTCTTCATCGTCAAGGCTCTCGCCCGACGCGGCGAGTTCGGCCTCGTCCTCGGCGTCCTCGCGCGCGGCCTGCTCGGCGGCCAGCGCCCGCTCCTCGGCGATCAGCGCCTCGCGGTCGGCGATCGGTATGCGGTAATAATCGGGATGGATTTCAGGAAACGGCAAAAAGCCGTGACGGTTGCCGCCGAAGTCCACGAAACAGGCCTGCAACGAGGGCTCGACCCGCGACACCTTGACCAGATAAATATTGCTCTTGAGTTGCTTGCGGACGACCGTCTCGAAATCGTATTCCTCAAGCTTGTTGCCGGAGACGACGGCCACCCGCGTCTCTTCCGGATGGGTTGCGTCAATCAGCATACGCTTCGTCATTTTAAAATCCTTGCCGATGCTGCCTGCCCTGCATCCCTTGAGCGACAATCGGGGAGCGGCGGCGCATCTTTGTTCTTCTCAAGGCTTGCGGCGCTGTGGAACCGGCTTCCGTCCGTTTTGACAGTCGGGGCGCGTTACAAAAAAGAAATTCAACGCTGCCAAGTTATAGCCAGTTTTTATCGCCGGGCCCGTTTCGCTGCCTTCGCGGCAGGAGGTATAGAAAACGGACCAACCTCAAAATTCGTTGACGGGAGCGCCTTGATTATACGTAACCGTTCTTTTTTAATAAAGACGCTCTTTGTCGCGCTCCCAATATACGCGTGCCGACAGATTCTCTGCAACGTCTAATTTTTAGACATAATGTATATCTTATAAACATACCCGTTCAACAGGCTTGCCCACGTTAATCTCTGTTTATTCAGGAACGTACATCCCTTAATATTTTCCGTAATATTAAAATTTGCAAAAGTAATAAATTTCATATATAATATTCATATTGCAAGACGGAGAACAAGGTTAAACTCAGTGAAGAAATTATCGCCTCATTTCAACCCTCCCTGCACGATCACGCCTTATGCCGAGGCCGTAAAAACCGCGCCGCGCCTGGCGCAAAGCTTTGAACACTGGGTGACGGCGCTGACATGGGATAACGACGGCGAACAAGGCTGGGGGCCGCGCGGCGCGCTGAACTGGATTCACACGCACTATCCGACGCAGGTAGAAGACGGCCTTTTCCAGACATTTATCGTCACGGCGAAAAATTCTCACAAGATCCTCGCCACGGCGACGATTTGCGACGACGACCGTGGCGTCGGCAAAAACAACAACCTCGGGCAGGACGCGTTCATAGGCTTTGTCCAGGTTGACAGGCACTGTCGCGGACAGGGGCTGGGCAACATCATTTTCGACCACGTGGAAAATCACATTCAGAACTGGATCAACGCGCATCCGCAAAAACGGGCGCTGAATGTCAAGCTGTTCACGGCCAATCCGCTCGCCCGCAGAATGTACGAAAAGCGCGGCTATGCATTTCAGGGGAATATTTTCATTCCGGAATGGAACGCGACCGAAGCGCAATTCCAAAAGATATATAAAGGCAAAGGGCGACAGGCCGCACCCAAAACGCCCCGCCCCTGAATAGCGGAGTTGAAGAAAGGCGCCGCTTGCGCCTATACTTGAGCTCGGGGTTCAAGTTCAAGGGGCAGGGTCTGCGTGCAGAAGCGTCTTCTATTATTCATAACATTTTTATCCGTCCTTCTGCTGCCCGCCACGCTTTACGCCGCCACGTCTTCACGCCTGCATATCGACGACATCCGCTTCGGCTTTAGCGGCAACAGCACGCGCATCGTGCTCGACATCAACCGCAAAACCGATTTCCGCGCCTTTTTGCTCGACCGTCCCGACCGGCTGGTGCTCGACCTGCCGCCCGCCGGGTGGCGGACGTTCAAGGCGAAATTCGTCGAGGACAACAGCGCCATCAGGTCTTACCGCAGCGGCACGCTCGCCGACGGGCTGACACGCGTCATCTTCGACCTGAAAAGGCCCGCCGTCATCAAGGACCTCTTCAACCTGCCCGCCAGCGGCATGGAGAAAAACCGGCTGGTGATCGATATCGACCGCTGCTCGGCCAATACGTTCGAAGCCGAAAAGAACAACGTCATCGGCAACCGCAACCTCGCGCCGCCCGCCGGCACGCGCGCGAGACCCGACAACAACGCCGACACCTTCGCCTCCAGTCAGGACAGCGACATCCGCGCCGCCAACCCCGGAACGGAGCAAAACCCCGCGCCGCAGGTTTTTCAGCATCACAGAAAATACATCGTCGTCGTCGATCCGGGCCACGGCGGGCACGATCCGGGCGCGCAAGCCAACGGCGTCACTGAAAAATACATCACCCTCGCCATCGCCAAGGAACTGAAACGCCAGCTTGAGGCCACCGGACGCTATAAGGTCTATCTCACCCGCGACCGGGACGTTTACGTGACGCTGCAAAAGCGCGTCGAGATCTCGCGCGACCTCCACGCAGACCTGTTCATTTCCATCCACGCCAATAAATACGATCAAAAATGGGTGCGCGGCGCGCTGATTTTCAGCTTCTCCGAGAAAGCCTCGGACAAGGAAACGCAAATGCTTGCCGACAGCGAAAACAACGCCGGCTACATCGCGGGCGTGGACATGAGCAACCAGAGCCACGATGTCGCCAACATTCTCATCGACCTCGCCATGCGGGAAAAAATGAACGAATCAAACATGTTCGCCAACATGCTGATCCGCTCGTTCGAAAACCATGACATCCGCCTGCTGATGCCCCACCCCCACCGTTCGGCCAACTTCGTCGTCCTGCGCGCGCCGGACGTCCCCGCCGTGCTGATCGAAACCGGCTTCATTTCCAACCCCCGCGAGGCGCAACTGCTGAATACGTCCGGATTTCAGGATCGCATGGCCGCCGCCATCGCCAGCGGGGTGAACGCCTACTTCCGAAAAATGAACGCTTTTCAATCTCACTGAGCCCGCAAGTGAAGTATTGTGAAAGGGCGCATGAACTGCTATTCTGCCACTGACTGGACTATGGACTTTTGATACGTCCTATAGTAAAGGTTTTAACGCTACAACGTCGTCAACGGTCTCCGTCCGGGGGCTTTTTATCAAAGAGGAAGTAAAATGAAACGTTTTAATTTGGCACTCTCCGTGCTCGCGATCTTGGGTCTTTCGGCTTGCGCTTACGGCACCGGCGGCGGCCAGCCCGCTTGCAACGGTCGCATGGCCGGCCCCTGCACCGCGCAAACCACGATGACTACGGCGAAGAAGAAGGTGGTCCATCACTGGCGCCATCACCGCGCCGAGAGCGCCATGAGCAAGGCCCTGCGCAAGTAAGCCTGCCCTGACAGAAACAAGAAACCGCGCCGCGGACGCATCCCGGCGCGGTTTTTTCATGCGCGTTTAAAGGCGTATTCGCGGCAGGCGGAGACGGACCTTCGCTGTGCCGGACTCTACTCGTTGAAATCGTAGCGCGTAACGGTCGATGGCGTGAAGAGGTCGCGGCGCGGCTTCTCTTTGACCGGCGGCTTCGGCTCAACGACAGGCCCTTTGAGATTGGCGATCGCGACGGGATAGCCCAGCCGCTCGTCCACGACCTGCTTTGCCACAGCCCAGTCGATCTTGTCCGCGTCATGCCCCGCCGCCGCGATGATGACCTTCTTCAGGCCGGGCGTCAGCGGCTTGATCTTGTGCGTGCCGTCGATCTCGATATCCACTTCCTGCGACTTGGACGGATCGGCCTCCAGATAAAGCTTTGACCCCACCCAGGCGACGAGAATGGGCTGGTCGACGACCGTCACGTTGGCGCCCACCGGAACGGTGTTATAGAGATTGAGGATATCGCGCGCGTACATGCGCATGCAGCCGGAGCTGACGCTGCGTCCGACCGCCCAGGGCAGGTTGGTGCCGTGGATGCGGTATTCCGGCCAGCCGAGATAGAGCGCGTGCGTGCCCAAAGGATTGTCCGGCCCCGGCGGCACGGCAGCGGGCAGAAACGGTTCCTCCACGCGCATGCGCGGCGTCGGATACCAGTAAGGCCCGGCCTCCTTGCGGATGATGGTCGTGTGGCCGAGCGGCGTCGTCAGCCCGTCGCGGCCGATGCCGATCGGGTAAGTGACGGGGGGCTGGCCCGGCTTGCTGAAGTAAAACAGCCGCATCTGCGCGAGATTGACGATGATGCCGCTCTGATACGGCGTCCGCGGAACCAGCTTGAACGACGGAATGACGACTTTCGAGCCCGGCACCGGCGTCCACGGATCGACGCCGGGGTTGGCGGCGCGCATCTCCACATAGCCGATGTTGAAATAACGCGCCACGTCGGGCAGCGTGTCCTGTTCGCCGAGCGTGTAGGTCCTGAGCTTGCCGACGGAGACGATCGCGTGCGGCGGATAGGGCGGCAGAGGCAGGGACTCGTTGACATCGACGATCGGGGGCGGATTGGCGTCCGGATCGTAAAAGGGGCTGTTCTTCGAAACGGCGCCTTTCGCCGCGGCGGTTTTATCGGGCACGGCGGCGGTTTTGTTTACAGCCGGTGCGGCGGGCGTTTTGACGGCGTCTTTTTTCACGGCCCGCGTCTTCGCCGCAACGGCTTTCACCGGCGCGGCGATTTTTTCGCGAGGCGTCAGCGCCGGCGTCGCAGGCGCCAGACCGGCGGGGCGCGGACGCGGCAGGACGACGACCGGCGGCGGCGCCTTGAAAGCGTTGATGGAGAAAACCTGCGCGCGGGCGCCCACGCTCATGCAGGTCAACTGGACGGTCAGCGCACAGATCAGAACTTTACGCATGGCATTCAATCTCCGAGGCAAATTCCCAATGAACGCGCGGTTTTGACAAGCGCGCCGCCGAGATCGACTTCCTGCTGGCTGGCGATGGCGTCCGCGATCGGCACATCGATGACCTGACGGTTCGACCAGGCGACCATGCGGTCGAATTTCCCCGCCGCGACGAGCTCCACCGCGTGCACGCCGAAGGCGGCGGCGATGAGGCGGTCTTCGGGGATCGGCGCGCATCCGCGCTGGACGTGTCCGAGCACCGTCACGCGCGTTTCAAACCCCGTCTTCTGCGCGATCTGGTCGCCGATGTAGTGGCCGATCCCGCCGTAGCGCTTCTGGCCGCCGGCGTGCTCGACCTGCAGGGCTTTTCCATCGGCGGTTTTGACCGCTTCGGAAACGACCACCAGCGCGAATTTTCGGTTCTCGTTGTCGCGCACATCGCGGATCTTCGCGACGACCTTGTTGATGTCGTAAGGAATCTCGGGAATGAGAATGACGTCCGCGCCGCCGGCGATGCCCGCCGAAATGGCGATCGCGCCCGCGTCGCGCCCCATCACTTCCAGCACCATCACGCGGTCATGGCTTGCGGCGGTCGGCTGCAGACGGTCGAGCGCCTCGGTCGCGACGTAGGCCGCGGTGACGAAGCCGACGGAGTTCTCCGTCTTGCCCACGTCGTTGTCGATGGTCTTCGGGATGCAGACGAGCTTGATGCCGCCGCGCTCCGCCAGGGTTTTCAAAATCGCCATGCTGCCGTCGCCGCCGATGCCGATCAGCGCCTCGATGCCGAGATCCTTGAACCCGTCGATGATATCCTGCGTGCGGTCTTTGAAAGTACCGTCCGGCAGCGGAAACTTGAAAGGATTGCCTTTGTTGGTCGTGCCGAGGATCGTGCCGCCGAGGCGCATGACCGTCGCGTCGAACATCCGGCGCGTCAGCACCCTGTAGCGCACGGGGCGGTCGAGCAAGCCCGCCGTGCCGTCCTCGATGCCGATGACTTCCCAGCCGAGGCGCTCCGCGGCATAAACGACCGACCGGATGACGGCGTTGAGGCCTGCGCAGTCACCGCCGCTGGTCAGGATGCCGATGCGTTTTTGTCCGGTTTTCAAGGCAGGTTTATCGCTCACTCTCCGTATCCTTCGTATGCAAGTCCGCGCCTTCCGTAAGGTGCGCGTATGCGCCAAATAATGCAACAAATAAAGCTTAAAACGTAACGCTTTTTCTGCTATCCTGCCTCGACGGAAAAAGGATGGATTTTCGAAATGATCGCGGAAGAACAGGAAGACCTGCAGAAGGCCCTTGAGGAGCTCAAGACCGAGCACCGCGATCTCGATATCGTGATCCAGCAGCTTTCCGAGACGGTGCCGGTCGACTTCCTGCGCCTCAACCGCCTCAAGAAGCGCAAGCTCTTCCTGAAGGATTCTATTTCCAAAATAGAGAGCATGCTCCTGCCGGACATTATTGCCTAGGACGAATCGACATTTGAATTATCCCCAGATATGAGCGGCGGCGAGATAGAGAAAGGCCATAAAATAAAGGGCTTTTCGGTCATATCTGGTGGCGATGCGACGGCAGTGCTTCAGCCTGCAAA
>JAJZVA010000006.1 GCA_021845905.1 Pseudomonadota bacterium | reverse complement strand
TTTGCCTGACGTCTTTTTTAACGGCGTGGACGATGTGATATTTCTCATGGCGCGACGCGTCGTTGAAGGTGCAGAGCAGCTCGCCCGGCTGAAAATATTTTTTGATGCTGTTTTGTTTTTCCAGCGTGTCGGCGGTGAAGGCGTCATATCCGGCCTGCTCCAAAAGATCGAATGGATTTTGCGGTTCGGGCGGCGGCGCATCGTCGTTTGTCGTCAGCAGCGTCATCAGCGTCATCAGATAAGGCAACAACTTCTCCGCATCTTCCGCATCACGCCCCGCGTGGCGCAACATCACGTCGATCTCCGGAATCTCGAAGATGCCGTTGTGAAAATTGCGGATGACTTGCGCGAACTTCTCGCCGTTCTGCTTTTTAATTTTTTGGTACATCGCTGTTTCCCTGCATTCAGCAATGGGAACAGTCTATCATACTTATATAATTATGTAAATAATTAATTAATCGTTTGATATTAAAAGAAAAACGGCCACCGGTGCGAAACCGATGGCCGTTTTTGATTTTAAAAGCTGAAAGTTTAGACGGCTTCTTTTTGCCCGTCTTCTTCCTTTTGCAGAGCTTTGATCGAGAGCTTGATCTTGCCGCGCTCGTCGAGGCCGATGCATTTCACGCGCACCTTGTCGCCTTCCTTGACGACGTCGGAGACTTGCTTGACGCGCTGCGTCGAAAGCTCCGAGATATGCACGAGGCCGTCGGTCTTGGGCAGGATGTTGACGAAAGCGCCGAACTCCATGATCTTGACCACGGTGCCTTCGTAAATCGCGCCGACTTCCGGCACGGCGGTGATGCCCTTGATCCAGTCGACGGCGGCCTTGATGCTGTCGGCGTTGACGGCGGCGACTTGAACGGTGCCGTCGTCCTCGATGTCGATCTTGGCGCCGGTCTGCGCGACGATCTCGCGGATGACCGAACCGCCCGAGCCGATGACGTCGCGGATCTTATCTTTGGGTATCGTCAGCGTGACGATCTGCGGCGCGTTCTGGTTCAGTTCCGAACGGGCGTTGGTGAGCGCCTTGGCCATTTCACCGAGGATGTGGATGCGGCCGTCATGCGCCTGTTGCAATGCGATCTTCATGATCTCTTCGGTGATCGAAGTGATCTTGATGTCCATTTGCAGGGCGGTGACGCCGTCTTTGGTGCCCGCGACCTTGAAGTCCATGTCGCCGAGGTGGTCTTCGTCGCCGAGGATGTCGGAGAGAACGGCGAATTTGTCCTTCTCTTTGATCAGGCCCATCGCGATGCCTGCGATCGGCTTGGACATCGGCACGCCCGCGTCCATCAGGGCGAGGGACGAGCCGCAGACGGTCGCCATGGAAGACGAACCGTTGGATTCGGTGATTTCGGAGACCACGCGGATGGTGTAGGGAAACTGCTCCTTGGGCGGCAGCAGCGGATTGATGGCGCGCCAGGCGAGTTTGCCGTGGCCGATTTCGCGGCGACCCGGAGAGCCCATGCGGCCCGCTTCGCCGACCGAGTAGGGCGGGAAGTTGTAGTGCAGCATGAAGGCCTGTTTGTATTCGCCGCCGAGCGCGTCGATGATCTGTTCGTCATCGCCCGTGCCGAGCGTGGTGACGACGATCGCCTGCGTTTCGCCGCGGGTGAAGAGCGCCGACCCGTGCACGCGCGGCAGCACGCCGACTTCCGCCAGAATGGGGCGGACGGTCTTGGTGTCGCGGCCGTCGATGCGGTTGCCGGTGTCGAGGATGCCGTTGCGGACGATGTCGGCTTCGACATGCTTGCAGATTGCTTCAATTACCGACTTGGTGACCGGCGAGCCTTCTTCAGAAGAAGCGAGCTCTTCAACCGCCTTGGCCTTGGCGGCGTCTTTTCTGGCGTAGCGTTCCTGCTTTTCCTTGATGGCGTAGGCGGCTTTGAACTCTTCTGCGACGATGTCGCGGACTTTTTGTTCCAGGGTCTTCTCGTCATAGGCAGGGCCGGGGATGTCCCACGGTTCCTTGGCGCATTGCTCGGCCATCGAGATGATCATGTCGATGACGGGCTGGAAGCCGCGCCAGCCGAACATCACGGCGTTGAGCATCACGTCTTCCGGAAGCTCGTGCGCTTCGGATTCAACCATCAAAACGCCTTCTTTCGTGCCGGCGACGACGAGGTCGAGCTTGGAGTTCTTCATTTCGTCGTTGGTCGGGTTGAGGACGAATTCGTTGTTGATGTAGCCGACGCGCGCGGCGCCGACGGGGCCCATGAACGGCACGCCCGAGATGGTCAGCGCGGCGGAGGCGCCGACGAGGCCGGCGATATCCGTTTCATGTTGCAGGTCGTAGGACATCACGGTCGCGATGATCTGCGTTTCGTTCAAAAATTCTTTCGGGAACAGCGGGCGGATCGGGCGGTCGATGAGGCGGGAGATCAGCGTCTCGCGCTCCGTCGGGCGGCCTTCGCGCTTGAAGAAGCCGCCGGGGATTTTTCCGGCAGCGGAGAATTTTTCCTGGTAGTGCACCGAGAGCGGGAAGAAGTCCTGACCCGGCTTCGGTTTCTTGGCGGCCACGGCGGTGACGAGCACGGTGCTCTCGCCGTAGGTGACCATCACGGCGCCATCGGCTTGCCGCGCGATCTTGCCGGTTTCGAGGGTCAGCTTTTTGCCGGCCCAGTTGAGTTCTTTCTTAGTGATATTAAACATCTGTTTTAGTCCTTTTACTTTCTATACGGCAACTGCCGTGATATCGCCTCTCGCCCATAAGGTCTGCTTGAGGCCCTTTAACTTGCTTTTTCACCTTATTTTACAGGTGGAAAATGGCATTTTGAGGGCGAAAAGTCAAAGGGTTAGACGCATATTGTTTAAACATAATTTATTCTTGCTATTTTTTAGTTTATTATGTTAATAAAATATCATGAAAGAATACACGAAAGATCTGATGAGGGCTTTTTGCCGCGCGGCGGCGAAACCGGAAGGTTTGTCTTCCAATGACTTTGTGGAGGCCATACTCGACGAGTGCCCCGATTTTCAGGGGAAACCTGTTTACGTGCCGGAGCAAGGACTTTTCGGGCATACCGTCTTTATCGGCGACAAGGTTTTCAAGGGGCCGTGCGTCATGGGTGCAGGCGATGAAAAGGCGCATGATGAAGAATGCGGCATTTTGCAAAGCCTTGAAGGCAAGGGGTTGCCGGTGCCGCGCGTGACCTGCGTCGGCAAAAGAGCTTTTTTTACGGTATGACGCGCATGAAGGGAGTGCCGGTCCAATCAGTTGTCAGACTGACCGAAGATCATGTGCGGTGCCTCGTGAAAGATATCGTCGATTTTTCCATCCATCTGGCGCAGTCCTTGCCTGTCAAAGGAGAAACATTCTATATGCACGGTGATTTGCACGGTGGAAACGTGCTGATAGATCCGGAAACAAAAAGGCTCACCGGCGTGATCGACTTCGGAAGCATGTACGCGCGATGAATGCCGGAAATTTCTTACTTTTCGCTGGTCTATCGATGATTGCACGGTGCCGGGCCTGAGTACGTGGCATTTCTGGGAGATGATCAAGGAAGCCTACAAAGACAGGAAAGATGAGTTTCCCGGGTCTCAGTCCGTGGCCGGATCACCGCGGTTGTCCCATAGACGTTATTAAACATTTGATAAAACTAATTATTTAAGATTTTCGAAGCGCTTTCTTCTCTCTTGCTATTTTTTCATAATTATGATAAAAATACAGCATGGAATACTGCAAAAAAAGCGCCTGGACGATCATGCCCACCTTTTCGCGCGCGGCGGCAAAGCCGGTGAAATGGTCCGGGAACGATTTTGCCGGCGCTGTTCTGCGCGAGCGGGATGATCTTGCGGCTGAAACGGTCTACCTTCCGGAGCAGGGCGGGTGCGCCCATGCGATCCTGATCGGCAAGGAGTTTTTCAAAGGGCCGCAAAGCCTGCGCGACCTTGAGAATTTTGACCGCGAAGCAGACGTGTTGCAGGCGCTGGAAGGCAAAGGCCTGCCGGTGCCGGAAGTCACTTGCCGCGGAAAAGACACCGTCTTCTATGGGATGACGCGGATGCCGGGCGTGGAGCTTGATCAAATTTCCCATGCCTTGAGCGCGGAGGAAATGCGTATCCTTGCGGAAGATATCGCCGGCTTCGTCATCGCGCTGGCGCTGGCTCTGCCGTCCAAAGACGGAACATATGCCTGTCACGGCGACCTTTCGACGCGCAATATCCTCGTCAATCCGCAAACGAGGCGGCTGTCGGCAGTCATCGATTTCGGAAGTTTCGCATACGCCCCCGAAGACAAATTGTGCACGGGTGCAAGCCTGCCGGCCGCCTGTCCCGTCGCGGAGATTTTCGCGGCCAGAAAAGCGGAATTGCGCCGCGTGCGGCAGCATGGTGAAAAAACGGCATGGAACATAACAAACTGATTTTATACAAGGCGAACATGATGCACGCCTTCACGCGCTCCGCGGCGAAGCCGAAAGGCTGGTCGGGCAATGATTTTCATGAAGCCGTGATCGCCGAGCGTCCTGACCTGCAAGGCCAGACGGCCTATATCGCGGGGCGCGGCGCCTTCGGTTTCGCCATTTTTATCGGCGGCGAGGTTTTCAAGATGCCGTTGTCGCGCGACACGCTGGCGTATTTTGACCGGGAAATCGAAACGCTGAGGAAGCTCGAAGGCAAAGGACTGCCTGTGCCGCGCGTCACCTGCGTCGGGGAGAAGGCGCATTTCTTCGGCATGACGCGCATGCCGGGCGTGCGGCTGACGCTGATTGCCCAAAAGATGACGAGAGATGAAAAGCTCGCCCTTGCGGAAGACATCGCGGGCGTCATCATCGGCCTGGCGAAAGCCGTGCCGCCGGTGGATGGAAAATATTTTTATCATGACGATCTGAATTCCGGCAACGTGCTGGTCGATCCGCAAACGAAAAGGCTGACGGCTGTCATCGATTTCGGCTCGACCGGCTACCGCCCGCTGGAGGATATCGCCAAAAACAAGCTCTACGACGGGATCGGATCGCTGGTGAAGAGCGCCTGCGACCGTCACATCGCGGTGCTGACCGGATGCCCGCGCAAGCCGTCGCCGCGTCAGGAATTCCTTTAAAAACAAGTGGTTTTTTCCTTAAAAACGCATTTTTACATCCGGGCTTGCTATTTTTTTAAAGTTATGAAAAAATACTGGACATGAAACCTTATAATAGAAAACAGCTGATGAAGGTTTTTTCACGCGCGGCGGGCAAGCCCGAGCTGTCCGGCGGCGATTTTCTTGATGCGATTTTGCGCGAGCGGCCCGATCTCAAGGGAAAAACCGCCTATGCCCCGCAACAGGGGGCTTTCGCCTATACGCTGGTCTTCGAGAATGAAGTTTTCAAGGCGCCGCGCCGTCCGTGGCATATCCGCAACATGAAGAAATACGTCAGGGAGTTCGACAGGGAGGCCGACGTTCTGCAGGCGCTCGAAGGCAAGGGCCTGCCGGTGCCGCGCGTCACCTGCCGGGGTCGGCACGCCGTGTTCTACGGCATGACGCGGATCAAGGGCGCGCCGCTGGAAAGCCTCTACGACAAGCTGTCGCAGGATGAATTGCAGACGCTCGCCGGACAGGTTGCGGATTTCGTGGTGGCGATGGCGCGTAAATTGCCGCGCAGCAAGGACGGCCTTTACGCCATGCAGGGCGATTTGAAAGAAGCGAACATCCTTATTAACCCCAAAACGAAAAAGCTCACGGGCATCGTCGATTTCGGCCTGACCTGTTACGTCACCAAGGATGATCTGACGGCAAGATGGACGAGAAACCTTCCGTTCAGGGAGATGATCAACGCCGCGCTCGCCGAAAAGAAATCCGTTTTGCCGGACAGCCCGCCGACGGTAAAATCGCGCTACGCGCCGTCGGATCCATATTTGCATGCCGGGCCGGACTGGTGATCATGAAAGAAAACGTCGGAAAATACGAAACAGGATTGATGAAAGCCTTCTCCCGCGCGGCGGAGAGGCCGGAGCTGTCGGACTGTGATTTCCTCGAGGCGATCCTGCGCGAGCGCCCCGATCTCAAAGGAAAACCCGCCTATTTCCCCGCGCAGGGGCAATTCGGTTTCACCATCTTCATCGGCAATGAAGTCTTCAAGGGGCCGCGCGCGAACGTGGCGAGATGGTTCGACAACGAGTCGGACATGTTGCAGTTGCTGCAGGGCAGGGGATTGCCCGTGCCGGAGGTCACCTGCGTCGGCAAGGAAAGCTATTTCTACGGCATGACGCGCATGCCGGGCGTGACTTTGGAGACCGAGCTTCCCCACATGACGTTCGGGCAAAAACAGGCGCTCGCCGAGGAAGTTTCCGACTTCATGATCAAAATGGCGCGCGCGCTGCCGCGGCACGACGGGCTTTACGCCACGCAGGGGGATTTGCGCGAAGGCAACATTCTCGTCGATCCCGAAACGAAGAAGCTCTCCGCCGTCATCGATTTCGGGCTTGCCGAATTCGTGCCCAAGGAGATGCTGCGGGCCAATCATATGCGCTTCGCCACTTTCAGGATGCTGGTCGAGGGGCTGCTGGAAAAGAAAAAAGCCGCCTTACGCGACAGCCCGCCGGAGGCCAGGCCGACCAGCACGTATGACCGGTCCTTGCTGATGTGGCACGACCGCCCGTTTTGACGGCGGAAATTGCCTCTTGATATTCTGACAACATGACCTAAAATAGGGCATCCTCACCTTTCAAGGAGTGCCCCGATGAACAGCTTTGTGATGATGCGTCACGGTGAAAGCCAGTGGAATCAGGAAAACCGCTTCACGGGCTTTACCGACATCGACCTGAACGACAAAGGCGTCGCCGAGGCGAAGCGCGCGGGCGCGGCGGTCAAAGGCATCAAGTTCGACAAGGTTTACACCTCCACCCTGATGCGCGCCTACCACACCGCCGAGATCGTGATGAAGGAAGCGGGGCAGAACCCGCCGGTGGTGAAGCACGATGATTTGCGCGAGCGCGATTACGGCGACCTCACCGGCCTCAACAAAGATGAAACGCGCCGGAAGTTCGGCGCCGAGCAGGTGCAGATCTGGCGGCGCAGCTACGACGTCAACCCGCCGGGCGGCGAAAGCCTGAAAGACGTCGTCGCGCGCGTGAAACCCTATTTCGAGGCGCACATCCTGCCCGATCTTCAGGCAGGAAAAAACATCCTGCTCGCCGCGCACGGCAATACGCTCCGCGCCATGCTGATCGTGCTGGGCGAAAACACGCCGGACAACATCAACACGGCGGAGATCGCCACCGGCGTGCCGCTGATATTCGAATACGCTGACGGAAAATTGCAAAGAAAAGCCGCCTGATGAAAAAAGGAAAGCGCAAAGCGAAGCTCGTCCTCCTGCGTCACGGCCAGACGCGATACAACGTCGGCCATTTGATGACCGGACGGCATGACGCGCCGCTGACCTCCAAGGGCAAGGAGCAGGCGCGCGCGGCGGGCGCGCTGATCAGGGATCTCGGCATCGACAAGGTTTACAGCTCGCCCCTCAGCCGCGCCTTCAACACGGCGGCGCTGGCGCTGAAGGCGGCGCGCATCAGGCTGCCGGTCGAGAAGCGCCACGAGATCATCGAGACCGACGCGGGCGATTTCACCGGACGCAGCTACAGGGAGGATCCTGAAATCCTCGCGCACGGCGGCGCACACGACAAGCCGATGCCGAACGGCGAGAGCGACAAGGACGTGGTGGCGCGCGTACGGGCGTTTTACGAGACGGACATCCTGCCGCGCCTCGCCAACGGAGAAAACGTGATGGTGGTCGCCCACTACGGCGTGGCCTGCGCGTTCGAGATCGTGCTCGGCATCGTGCCGGAGCCGAGGGACGGGCAGCCCTCGCACGCCACGCGCGTGCCGAACGCCGCGCCCGCGATCTATCATTACGAAGACGGCGTGATGCGCGGCCATACTTATCTCGACAACGCCAAGTCGCAGCCCCGTGTGCCCAAGACCGCGCATAAAAACAAAAAGTGCAACCGTCCGGGAATTTGAAAGGGTGAAAATGACCAAAGCCAAACTCGTGATCCTCCGCCACGGCCAGACGGCCTACAACGTCGCCAGCCTGATGACCGGGCAGCGCGACGTTCCCCTGCTTCCGGCGGGCGAAGAGCAGGCCGTCGAAGCGGGCGGCCTGATCAAAGGCCTCGGCATCGACAAGGTTTACAGCTCGCCCCTCAGCCGCGCCTTCAACACGGCGGCGCTGGCGCTGAAGGCGGCGGGGCTGGAGCTGCCGGTGGAAAAACGCCGCGAGATCATCGAGGGCGACACCGGCGATTTCACCGGACGCGACCACAAGACCGATCCCGAAATTCTCGCCCACGGCCGCATCTACGACAAGCGCGCGCCGAACGGCGAGAGCGACAAGGACGTGGTGACGCGCGTGCGGGCGTTTTACGAAGCGGAGGTGCTGCCGCGTCTCGTCCGGGGCGAAAACGTGATGATCGTCGCGCACTCGGGCGTGCTTCGCGCGTTCGACATCGTGCTTGGCATCGATGCGGAACCGGCGGACGGGCAGCCGCGGGGCAGTACCCGCCGCGTGCCGAACGCCGCGCCCGCGATCTACGATTACGAAGACGGCGTGATGACGGGGTTCCGCTACGTCGAGAACCCCAAGGCGCTGCCGCACGCCGCGAACCGGAACGAAGAACAAAAGCCCGCGAAAAAACGCAACGGCCCGCAGGGCGGTTTATAAGGAGAAAGTCATGAAAAAAGCCAGACTGGTCATCGTCCGCCACGGAGAGACGGATTATAACGTGAAGCGCATCATGACGGGGCAGCGCGACATCCCGCTCAACGCGACGGGCGAAGAGCAGGCGCGTGCGGCGGGTGGCATGATCCGCGATATCCGTTTCGACAAGGTTTACAGCTCCTCTTTGCGCCGCGCCTTCAATACCGCCGTGATCATGCTGGAAACGGCTGGCACGCAGGCGCATCTCTGCGGCGCGGACGGCGCTTTCCTGATCGAAAAGCGGCAGGACCTCGTCGAGATGGACAACGGCGACTATACCGGACGCTGCAAGGACGAGCCGGACGTGGCGGCGCGCCTGGCTGCCTCCGACACCGTGCCGTGGCCGGGCGGCGAAAGCGTGGAGGACGTCGTCGCGCGCGTGCAAAAATTTTATGACGAAGAGCTGATGCCGCGTCTCCTGCGCGGAGAAAACGTTCTGGTCGCCGCGCACCATGTGGTGCTCCGCGCGTTCGAGATCGTGCTGGGCGTGG
Source organism: Pseudomonadota bacterium (assembly GCA_021845905.1). Taxonomy (GTDB): domain Bacteria; phylum Pseudomonadota; class Alphaproteobacteria; order Micavibrionales; family UBA2020; genus PALSA-926. Next base: position 140,568 of record JAJZVA010000006.1, on the reverse strand, counting down.
AAAGGCCAGGCATGAGACGAACAGTGCCGAACGCCGTGCCCGCGGTGTGCGAATATGAAGACGGCGTGATGACAGGCTTCGCCTATGCCGTGCCGACGGAGAAGCGCGCGAATCAAAACGCCGTGCCGGGCCGAAAAGCCGCATCGCAGCGCAAAGGCAATCAAGGGCCGGGAATGTAAAGAAAATCCCCGTGGAAACGCGACGAAACGCCTTGAAACGGCGTGAAACGCGTGCCCAGGTTTTTTAAAATTTTTTTGCGTCCGATTGCTTTTTCTTTTCAACGCGAAAGCGGGGCGCGGCTATGCGCGGAAAAATATTTCCGTTGACGCGCGGGGATCATTTTTGATTGAATGTACTTAAGCTCGCGAAGTATGTCTCGCGGGCTTTTTCATTTCTTCCTGTCGAAAACGCGAATGGTGTAGTCGGCGCTTTCGCCTTCGGCGGCTTTGTGGAATTCGGATTTGGTTTCCGTCCAGTCGGCGCGGTCGAAGGCGGGAAAATGCGCGTCGCCCTCGGGTTGCGCGTGGATTTCGGTGAGGTAAAGCCTGTCGGCATATGGCAGCGACTGCTTGTAAATGTCCGCGCCGCCGCCGATCATGATTTCATCCGCGCCGGTTTCGGCGGCGACGGTCCGCGCGCGGGCGAGCGCGTCTTCCAGCGTGTGGACGACGGTCGCGCCTTCTTTTTTGTAGGACGTATCGCGGGTGACGATGATGTTCGTACGGTTTTTCAAGGGGCCGTTGATGGATTCAAAGGTTTTCCGCCCCATGATGACCGGCTTGTGCTTCGTCATGCGCACGAAATAGGCGAATTCGCTTTTGATGTGCCACGGGAGCGTGTTGTTGATGCCGATCACGCCGTTTTCGGCGGCGGCGGCGATGAGGGAGATTTTCATTTTTTTGACTTCATGCGGAAGAACGCGACGGCGGGCGTGGCTTTTCCCTTGTAGATGTCGGGTTTGCGGATGGCGACGCGCGCGGCCTCCACGCCTTTCATTTTGAGACAGAAGGCGATCAGGTCTTCCGCGAGCGTCTCGATCAGGTCGGTATGCGCGCGCTTCGGCCATTCTTTGGTGATGTATTGAAAAGGAGCGTCGTAATCAAGGCAGTCGGCGATCTTTTTGCCCTTGAAGGCGCCGCGGAAGCGGAAAAGGTCGAGATCGACGATGATGCGCTGTTTTTTTTTGCGCTCGAAGTCGAGGATGCCGATGCGGACGTCGAGAGCCACATCGTGCAACGAGGTCTTTTGATAATCGCGCATCATACCGCGACCTTGCCCTTGATCGCCTCGTGGTGCTGATAATTGACGAGTTCGAAATCTTCGTAACGGAAGGAGAAGATGTCTTTGACGGCGGGGTTGATCTTCATTTGCGGCAGCGGATAGGGCTTGCGCGTGAGTTGCAGCTGCACCTGCGGAATGTGGTTGGTGTAGATGTGCACGTCGCCGAAGCTGTGGATGAAGTCGCCGGGCTGGAGCCCAGTCACTTGAGCGATCATCAGCGTCAGAAGCGCGTAGGAAGCGATGTTGAACGGCACGCCGAGGAAAACGTCCGCCGAGCGCTGGTAGAGCTGGCAGGAGAGCTTGCCTTCGGTCACCGCGAACTGGAAGAGACAGTGGCACGGCGCGAGCGCCATGGCGGGAATGTCGGCGGGGTTCCACGCGGTGACGATCAGACGGCGGCTGTCGGGGTTGTTTTTGATCTCGTCCACCAGCCATTTGATCTGGTCGACCGTCTCGCCGCTCCTGGTGCTCCAGGAGCGCCACTGATGGCCGTAGACGGGGCCGAGGTCGCCGTTTTCATCCGCCCATTCGTCCCAGATGGAGACGTCGTTGTCCTTGAGGTATTTGATGTTGGTGTCGCCCTGCAGAAACCACAAAAGTTCATGGATGATGGAGCGCAGATGCACCTTCTTGGTGGTGACGAGCGGGAACCCTTCGCTCAGGTCATAGCGGTTCTGGTAGCCGAAGGCGGCGATGGTGTCCACGCCGGTGCGGTTGTGCTTCTTGACGCCGGTTTCAAGCACATGGCGCATCAGGTCGAGATATTGCTGCATCGAATCCCCCGTTGGTGAATGTATAGGCAAAAAATGGCATAAATTATCATTATTTTCAATACTCTAGATATAAAATATAGACATAATAAAAATACATAACTATAATGAACGCCTTATCAACAGGAGAATCGCGCGTGGCAGAAAAACAACCGTACAAACCGAAAGTCCGATGGGACCAGAGCGCGTATAAAAAGATGCGCGTCACATGGTCGCCGGAGCGCAAGGCCGAGGACGGAAAGCTCTTGCGAAAGATTTTTAGAATGGCTGCGGCATCCCCCCTGCTTGCCGAGGAAATAAAATGGGCGCGCGCGCACGGCATCAAATTTTTTATCGACCGCACGGCTGTCAACTGCGGCGGATATTATACGCCCGGCGCAGGTGTTGTGGCGATCGCGGCGAAATACGCGTCTCCCGAGACCATGGAGGATTTCGCGTTCGAGGTGATGGGGCACGAGATACGCCATGCCTGGCAGGACTATCATGGGTATATCGGTATAAAACGGAATATCCTCATCAGTGAATTCAGCAGGGAACTTTTGCAGGTTGCACTCTACGAGGCCGATGCCAAGGCCTATGGCAGGCTGGTGGGGCGGCAAATGAATTTGGCTTTTAGAAAGCAGGCTATAAAAGAAATCGAGGCGGCTGAAGCAAAAGAGCCGCCGTTGAAATCCCCGCGTGAAAGAGAAAACCGCCAGCGCATACGCGAAGTCGTACGCATGCGGCGTCGGGAGTCGCTTGAGTTCGAGGAGCAGTCTTTGCGCGATACGAATGGCATATTGATAGCCGAATTCAAAAAATGGTTTGAAACCTCGTCTGTCTACTATGGGGATGCTTGCAGCAAGAGGCTCGGACGTGCATGGGGCGTTTACGCGGGCGACTTGCCGCGGCGTAATTTCGAATTTCAGGCCTATGTTTCACGGTTTACGCCCGGCATTGACGTCGATGACATGCAAAGCGTCCTCAGCCTAGGACGGAGCTTTTCCGGCACGGGCAATTATCTGGCGAAGATGTCTCCCGATATTCTGCTGAAACAGATTTTGCGCCCGTCTCTGGCCGATACCTTCTGGGGCGCGGCGAACGACGACCAGAAAAAGCTGACCACCGTCCTGCGCAAGGCGTTTTTGAAAGCGTCGCGCGTGACGGTGCGCGACGACAGCGGAAAATTGAAAGTGGTGAGTTTCAGGCGATGCCGTCCGCTACCTTAATAACGCATAAATAAGGGCATAACAGGCCACTATCCTTCCCGCGCATTCCGATATATAATGGAAGACAGGGGTATTTTAAATGGCGGGACAGCAGTTCATCGACAGTCTGGCGGCGCGGATCGACGGCTTGGCGGAATACCGGCTTTTCGGGCGCGTGACGAAAATTCTCGGGCTTCTGGTCGAGGTCGGCGGGGTGGAGCGCGAGCTTTCCATCGGCGACCGCTGCACGCTCACGCCGCGTGGCGCCGCGCCGGTGCCGTGCGAAGTCGTCGGCTTTCGCGCCGAGGGCGGGCAGGGCCGTGCGCTGGTCATGCCGTTCAAGCCGCTCGACCACGTGGGGCTCGGCTGCCGCGCCGAAGTGGCGGAGTCGCAAGCTTCGGTGTTTCCGGATCCGTCGTGGCTGGGCCGTGTGATCAACGCGATGGGCGAGCCGATCGACGGCAAGGGGCCGCTGATGACCGGCAGCGTGGCGATGCCGCTGCGCAGTCCGCCGCCCGCGGCGCACGACCGCAAACGCCTCGGCGACAAGCTGGATCTGGGCGTCCGCGCCATCAACAGTTTTCTCTCCACCTGCCGCGGACAGCGTATGGGGATCTTCGCGGGCTCGGGCGTCGGCAAATCGGTGATGATGTCGATGCTGGCGCGCTACACGGCGGCGGACGTCAGCGTCATCGGGCTGATCGGCGAGCGCGGCCGCGAAGTGAAGGAATTTATAGAAGAAGATTTGGGGCCGGAAGGTCTGAAGCGCAGCGTGGTCATCGTCTCGACGGGAGACGAAGCGCCGCTGATGCGCCGTCAGGGCGCGTACATGACGCTGGCGATTTCGGAATACTTCCGCAATCAGGGCAAGCAGGTTTTATGCATGATGGACTCCGTGACGCGTTTCGCCATGGCGCAGCGCGAGATCGGCCTTTCGGCGGGCGAGCCGCCGACCAGCAAGGGCTATCCGCCGACGACGTTTTCCGAACTTGCGAAACTGCTGGAGCGCGCTGGCCCGGGCGTGAACAACAGCGGCGACATCACGGCGTTCTTCTCCGTGCTGGTGGAAGGCGACGATCACAACGAGCCGATCGCCGACGCGGTGCGCGGCATCATCGACGGCCATGTGGTTTTGGAACGCGCGATCGCCGACCGCGGACGCTATCCCGCGATCAATATCCTGCGCAGCATTTCGCGCTCCATGCCGCGCTGTCTCACGCAGGAGCAGGCCGATCTGGTGCGGCGCGGGCGCGAGATCATGTCGACGTATGAAGACATGGCGGAACTGATCCGCCTCGGCGCGTACCGTCAGGGTTCGGATCCGAAGGTCGACGAGGCGATCAGGATTTATCCAGCGCTGGACACGTTCCTCGCCCAGCGGCCGGATGAGAAAACCTCGCTCGACGAGGGCTACAACAGGCTGGCGCAGGTGCTCGACGCCGCACGGAAACAATAGCGGTAACGAACAGCCATGGCCGACCTTTCGACATTGATCCGCCTGCACAAGCACGAACTTGACGAGAAGCGTCAGGCGCTCGCCGTCCTTTATACGGCGGTGGAGGATGTGGAGCGACGGCGGCGCGACCTCGACCGCGATTTCGAACGCGAGAAGGAACTGGTGCGCGCGAGCGGCGACGTCAATTTCACTTTCACCGGCTATGCCGCGAAAGTCAAACAGCGGCAGGAGGAACTGGACGCGCAGAAAGCCGGGCTGGAAAAACAGATCGAGGCGGCGAAAGACAGCATGATGGAGACCTTCAGCGAGCTCAAGAAATACGAGATGACGCAGGCCGAGCGCGACCGCCTCGAAGCCGCCGAACGCGCATTGAAAGAGTCGAAGGAACTCGACGAGATCGGCCTTGAAGGCTTCCGGCGCAAGGAGCGGGAGTAGCGGTTTACTCCGCCGATCCGATTTTCTGCAATTTGATGACGACGCGGCGGTTTTTCGCCTGATTGGCGGGGATGGCTTTGCCGTTCGCGTCGCGGTCAGGGGCGACGGGGAAGGCGTCGGCGTAGCCCGCGGCGCGCAGGTTTTGCGGATTGACGCCCTGCCTGATGAAATAGCTCACCACTGCGCCCGCGCGCGCCGCCGAGAGCACCCAGTTGTTGGGGAATTCGGCGGTGTGGATCGGCGTGTCGTCGGTGTGGCCCTCGACGGTGATTTCATAGCCGTTGTATTGCGGGGACAGAAGTATCGCGGCTTCCTTGCGGAGGATGGTTTTGCCCTGCGGCGTCAGCGTCGCGGAGCCGGCTGCGAAGAACAGGCGGCTGCTCATTTTGAGCGCGATGATGCGGTCGCCGATCATTTCGCTGGCGGGCGCGATAACGGGCTGTTTTCCCGCCGTCCGGCTGCTGCCGAAATAATCCGTCGCGCCCCAGCCGTTGAGCGACTGCTGCTGCACGCGGAGCATATCCTGCTTCGTCACCGAGACGGAGAGGAACACGGCGAAGAAGCACAGCAAAAGCGTGATCATGTCGGCATAAGTGAGGAGCCAGTCGTTGACGTGTGCGTCCTGCGCGGGCGTTTTATGGCGGTAGCTTTTTTTCATGCGCTGGCGGCCTTCTTCATGTTCTTGAGGGCGCGCTCGTGCAGGATGTCGACGAGGCCGTTGCGCATTTCGGGGGAAAGGAAGCTGTTGAGCCTGTCCTGCACGTAGACGGAGGATTTTTTCGAGGCGAGCAGCACCATGCCCTCGGTGAGCAAAAGGTTGCGGAAGCGCTGGCTGTCGAGCTTGAGCGTCAGGCGCGCGGCGGCGGGCATGTAGATCATCCGCGCGGAAACGACGCCGTAAAAGGTCGAAAGGAACGAGACGGCGAGCGCGGGGCCGATGCCGGTCGGGTTGCCGCTGAGATTATAAAGCATCGTCACCATGCCGATCAGCGTGCCGACCATGCCGAAGGCGGGCGCATGGCTGGCCATGGCGTGCAGCACCTGCACGGGGCCGCTGTCGCGCTCGTAGCGCGCGTCGGCGGCGGTCTCCATCATGGCGTGGATTTCTTCCGGCGCGTAATCGCTCACCACCAGCGTCAGGCCGAAGGCGACGAACGGGTCGGCGTTGCTGGTCTGGTTGATGCTGCGCTCGAGGCCGAGCGTGCCTTTGTCCTTGATGATGCGCGCCCAGTTGAGGATGTCGACGACGTCGTGGCGGATTTCGTCGTCAGTGGCGGGAGACTCGCGGAACATGGTGTGGATGGCGTGCAGCGCGGCGTTGACGTCTTTCACGCCGAAGCTCATGAAGGCGACGGCCATCACGCCGCCGAAAACGATCATCACCCCTTCGATGCTGAAAAAGGCGACGAGGTGGTTGGTGCTGAGCGCGATCGCGCTGGCGATGAGAAGAAAACCGGCAAGTCCGCCCCAGGCGGCGGGCCACGAAAGTTTCGTCAATGGATCATCCGGTGTCTTTTTCATGCAACCCCCACGCGATAATGCGGCACAAATGCCTTACACGAAGACATGAAGCAATAGTCGTGCCAGATCTAAATGATTGATTTAACTGCATACATGATTTGGATAATGCCCCTCCACTTCCATCATGATGCCATAAATTTATGAAGAATGCGTGATATATGGATAGCAATTTAGGATATCGTTTCAGTCCGGTTTTCACCGGAGCGCAAACGGTTTTACGGCCTTTTGCGTTTCAGCAGGGCGTTGAGCGTCGCGAGGATTTCATCTTTGTTGTAAGGCTTCGCAAGGCAGGCATGCGCGCCGATCAGCAGCGCTTCCTCGGCCTGTCGCGGAGAGATCGCCGCCGTCAGCATGATGACCGGCACGTTCGACCCCCGCGGCGCGAACTTGAGCGCGCGCAGGGTTTCAAGCCCGTCCATGTCCGGCAAAACGCGGTCGAGCAGGACGGCGTTGAAGGCGTACGGGGTGTTGGCCATGATCTCGATGCCCCTGTGGCCGCTTTCCGCGTGCATGATGTCGAAGCCGTCGCCCTCAAGGTAGATTTTGAGGAGCTTTGCGTCGTAAGGGTTGTCCTCGATGAGCAGGACTTTCGGCTTGATCTCTCCATCCGTCATGTCAGGCCAGCTTTTTGAGCGCGTCGGCGAGCGTGCCGAAAATTTCGTCGATCTGTTCTTTGGAGATGATCAGCGGCGGCGAGAGCACCATGATGTCGCCCGCGGCGCGGATCAGCACGTTCTTTTCGAAGCAGTGGAGGAAAGTGTCGAAGCCGCGCGCGCCGGGCTTTCCGGCGACCGGTTCCAGCTCGACCGCGCCGATGAGCCCGAAGTTGCGGATGTCCGCGACATGCGGCAGTCCCTTGAGCGCGTGCATCGCGTTTTCCCAGTGGGGCGCGAGCTCCGCCGTGCGGGCGAAAAGTTTTTCGTCGCGGTAGACGTCGAGCGTCGCAAGCCCTGCGGCGGCGGCGACCGGATGGCCGGAATAGGTGTAGCCGTGGAAGAACTCGATGGCGCTTTCCGGCCCTTGCATGAAGGCGTCGTATATTTTCTTGTCGACCACGACCCCGCCCATCGGGATGGTGCCGGAGGTCAGCCCTTTTGCGATGGTGACGATGTCGGGCTGGATGCCGAAGAGTTCCGACGCCGTCGCGGCGTTGCCAAGGCGCCCGAAAGCGGTCACCACTTCGTCCATGATCATCAGGATGCCGTGTTTGGTGCAAATCTCGCGCAGGCGCTTGAGATAGCTTTCCGGCGGCAGCAATACGCCGGTCGCGCCCGCGACAGGCTCGACGATCACCGCGGCGATGGTTTCCGCGCCGTGCAGGCCGACAAGACGTTCAAGCTCGTCGGCGAGGTGCGCGCCGTGTTTGGGCAGGCCGCGGCTGAAAAGGTTTTCCTTGAGGCCGTGGGTGTGTGGCAGATGGTCGACGCCGGGCAGCAACGGGCCGAAGAGCTTGCGGTTGTTGACCAGTCCGCAGACGGAGATGCCGCCGAAGCCGACGCCGTGATAGGCGCGCTCGCGCCCGATAAAGCGCGTGCGGCTACCCTGTCCTTTGTGGGCGTGGTAGGCGAGGGCGATTTTGAGGGCGGTGTCGACGGCTTCCGAGCCGGAGTTGGTGAAGAACACGTGGTCGAGCGTGCCGGGCATGAGGTCGGCGACGCGCCCGGCGAGTTCGAACGCTTTCGGGTGGCCCATCTGGAAGGCGGAGGCGTAGTCGAGCGTGGCGATCTGCTTTTGCACGGCGGCGACGACGTTCGGGTGGCAATGGCCGATGTTGCTGCACCAGAGACCGGCGGTGCCGTCGAGCACCTTGCGCCCGTCGTCGGTGATGTAATGCATGCCCTCCGCCGCGACGAACAGGCGCGGATTTTTCTTGAAGTTGCGGTTGGCAGAGAAAGGCATCCAGAAGGGTTCGAGGTTGCCGGCGGCGGGTTTTTGCGCGGCGGAAGATTGCGAAGCGGACATGGGATGCACCTTTTCTTTTATAAAGGGAATGAAACCGGAACAGGCATGAAAACTAGCATATCATAAGCATGAAGCAAAATGAACGCGCTGGTTAGACATAAAAAATCCGAAAATTTATTGAAGCCACTCATTTTTTTAAAGAATTTTCTGTATGCTGATGTGGCGATTTTGCCGCGCCGCGGAAACAGGACGAATTGAGCATGCTGCCACAGGAAATCATTCGCAGAAAACGCGACGGGATGAAACTCTCCGCCGACGAGATCGCCGCGTTCATCAAGGGCGTTCCGGCGAAGACGGTGAGCGAGGGGCAGGTCGCCGCGTTTTGCATGGCGGTGCTGCTGAAAAAAATGGACATGGACGAGCGCGTCGCGCTCACGGCGGCGATGGCGCGTTCCGGCACGGTGATGGAGTGGACATCCGAAAATCTTCCCGGCCCCGTGCTCGACAAGCATTCCACCGGCGGCGTCGGAGACAAAGTGTCGCTGATGCTCGCGCCGATCGTCGCGGCCTGCGGCGGTTTCGTGCCGATGCTCTCGGGCCGCGGCCTTGGCCACACCGGCGGCACGCTCGATAAAATGGACGCGATCCCGGGGTACGTGTCGCAGCCGGATATCGCGCTGTTCAGAAAGACCGTGCGCGGGACGGGCTGCGCGATCATCGGCGCGACGCCGGATCTCGCGCCCGCCGACCGCATCATGTACGCCATCCGCGATGTGACGGGCACGGTCGAATCGCTCGATCTCATCACGGCGTCGATCTTGTCGAAGAAGCTCGCCGCGGGATTGCAGGGGCTGGTGATGGACGTGAAGTTCGGCACCGGCGCCTTCATGCAGAAATACGAAGATGCCGTGGCGCTCGCGGAGAGCATCGTGCATGTCGCGAACGGCGCGGGACTGCCGACCGTGGGATTGCTCACCGACATGAACGAGGTGCTGGGCCGCACGGCGGGCAACGCGGTCGAGGTTGTCGAAGCCGTGGAATACCTGCAACATAAAAACATCGATCCGCGCCTGCACGAGGTGACGCTGGCGCTGACGGCGGAGCTGCTGGTCATCGGCAAACTGGCGAAGGATACCGGCGCGGCGCGGATGAAAATAGAAACGGTGTTGAAAAACGGACAGGCGGCGGAGCATTTCGCGCGCATGGTGGCGACGCTCGGAGGCCCTGCTGATTTCATGGACAAGCCCGCGCGGCATCTCGCGTCCGCGCCGGTGGTGAAGGATTTTTATCCCGCGCGCAATTTCCGCGTTTCCGCCGTCAACGCACGGGCGATCGGCATCGGCATCGTCGAGATCGGCGGCGGACGCGCCAAGCCCACGGATACGGTCAACCATGCCGTGGGTCTGACGAACGTGGCGCAGATCGGCGAGGAGGTCGGCAGGGGCGCAAGACCGCTCGCCACGATCCACGCGAAAACGCAGACGGATTTCAATCATATGGCGAAGGTTTTGTCTGATGCCATGACGGACGCGCCCGCGCCGCCGCCTGAACTCATCCGCAAAAGGGTTTTTACATGACGCAATCGGACTCGGCGCCTTCGTCGTTCAAAAGCGTCGTCGTGCCGATCCTGATGGCCTGCCTCGGCTATGCTTTTTACAACCTTGGCGATGCGGGGTCCAAGGCCCTGCTGGAGAAATATCATCTTTATTCAATGCAGGTGATGCTGGTGTCGGCGGCCGTCAGCATCGTCTTCATGACGATGTATGGCGCGATCAAGGAGGGCAAAAAGGCCTTCCGCACCGACAAGCCGAAACTGATGCTGGCGCGCGCGGCGCTGGGGCAGGTGAGCACGCTGTGCGGCCTGTTCGCGTTCCCGCATATCCATCTGACGGTTTTTTACACGCTGATTTTCACGTCGCCCTTCTGGGTGGCGCTGTTGTCGATCGTCGTGCTCAAGGAGGCGGCGGACAGGCGGCGCATCGGCGTCATCATCTTCGGGTTTTGCGTGGTGCTGTTCATCTTCCGGCCGGGCAGCGGGCTTTTCAACATCTGGTCGGGGTTGATCCTTTTCAACGCGCTGGCCTTCGCCTGCCAGTTGCTGGTCATCCGCCGCATCGGCCCGCACGAGAGCCGCTTCCTGATGGTCAATGTCGGCGCGGTGATGAACGTGGTGGTCGCCGTGCCGTTTCTCGGCGGACACTATGCGCCGCTGACGGGCGCGGAATGGCTGATCTTCATCGGCCTTGGCATCGTTAACGGTCTCGGGCTTTTGTGCATCGGCTACGGGTTCCAGCACGCGACGTCCTCCGCCGCCATCGCCCCGTGCCATTACACGCAGATCATCTGGGGCGCTCTGCTGGGATATTACATTTTCAGCGAGGTGCCCGGCATGCAGGTGATGGTCGGCGCGGCGTTGCTGATCGCCTCCGGCGCCTATCTCATCCGCCACGAAACGCGGCGGACGATGCTGAAGCCGGGCGTTTGAAGGATTAAACTTCTCTGGCCTTTTCGTTTTCCAGGCGGCGGAGCGTTTTTATTCCGGCGCTCAAATAATCCCATCCGGAGATCAGCGTCATCAGCGTGGCGATGATGAAGGCGCCTTTGCCGATGGCGTAGGAATGCGGCACGAGCTTCGGCCCGTAATTGCCGGCCATCACGAAACCGCTGGCGAACATTTGCGTGGCCGTCTTCCATTTGCCCATCCAGGTGACGGGCACGGCGACGTTGTATTGGCCGAGAAACTCGCGCAGGCCTGCGACGAGGATTTCGCGGATGAAGATCAGCAGCGCGCAGAGGATCCACGGACCCGTCAGGCGGCCGAACGACACCAGCAGCATCATCACGCTGCCGATGAGGATTTTATCCGAGGTGGAATCGATGAACTTGCCGAAGATGGTGCTTTGACCCGTCCGCCGCGCGATGACGCCGTCGAGATAGTCGGATATGCAGGCCCAGAAGAAGAGGAACGTCGCGATCCACGTCGCCGTTTCGCCGCCGATGAAAAAGAAGATCGTCAGCAACGGCACCACCATGATGCGGTAGAAGGAGAGCAGATTGGGTATGTTGAATAAAGACTTGGGCATAGTGTCTTCGCAGGTTCAGGAAAGGATAATTTTCTTGAAAATACAATGGATACGCTGCCGTATAAAGAGGTTTTAAAGGATTATTAATATTTACATATTAAAATATGTATCATGCAAGTATAATAATGGGAAGCGCGGTACTGCAAACATGGATCAAAAATCTCCAGCCGGGGCGTTTTCAAAAGACGATATCCTGTTCCTGATGAATAACAGCTACGGCTTGCGCCATGTCAGCAGCACGGAGCACATGCAAAAGCATCTGGAGGGGCCGTTGCACGGGGATGCGATCGCCGTTTCCCGTCTCGACACGCTTCTGACCAACGACGAAAAAGCATCCGGGCGCAGTAAATGGCTTTTAAACGATGTCATCGAAAAAAAATGCCGACAAGCTGGTGGACCGTTTTCGCCGAAAGATTGAGGAATTTGTCAAAGCGTCTATGCAGGACGACGGTTTCAAGGACACGCGTACGTCGCATTTCATGCTGGTGAAGGACATGTCGCTCGCCGCGGACGATCAGGACCGCTATCCCATGGGCAAGGCGGGGCAGCAGACGATCCGTCCTGACCAGATAGAAACCCATTTTTCAGCGGAAAACGCCTCTCCCGAGGCGGTGGCAGCCACCATTCTCGGGTCGATCACGGCCGCACGCCTCGCGCGGCATGGTCGGCATGTCGATACAGGGCTTTATAGACGGTACGGTCGCCCCGAACATGATGGAAGAGGAAATGACGCGGTTGAAGAAAAATCTCGCAACGCTCGATAAATACGATCCGCATGCCGTTGCAAGCATGTGCCGTAGCATGCTTGATATCAAAGGTCTGGACGAGGGGGTGAAGGCGATTGCCGCGGAACAGTTGCCCAAATCGATGGAGAGCTTCGCGAAAAAAGATCCGCAGGCGGCCAGGATCATGGCAAAAGCCTTTATCGAGACAGCGGACGGCAATAGCCGCATCACGTCGCCTGCGCGCGCATTTCTCGACAGGCACGAAAGCGGCGCAAAAACGCCGCACACCGCGCCGCGGGCGCCTATGGCCAAAATCACTTTCTAGAAACGTGAATTTTTATCTCTGTTCGTGAAAGAAATTATAGATTTTCTCCGCGACGGCGCGGCTGATGGTCTCTACCTTTTGCAAATCGGCGACCCCCGCTTCGGCAACCGCCTTCGCTGATCCGAAATGAAGGAGCAGGGCCTTTTTGCGCTTTTCACCGATTCCGCCGATATCATCCAGCGGACTGGAGGTGATCGCCCGGGTGCGCCGCGCCCGGTGGGAGGTGATGGCGAAGCGGTGCGCCTCGTCGCGCAGGCGTTGCAGGAAATAGAGCACGGGATCGTTGGGTTCAAGCCGGAAAGGCTCGCGGCCGGGCAGGAAAAACCGCTCGCGTCCGGCATTGCGTCCGCCGCCCGAGGCTTCCGTGCCTTTGGCGATGGCGACGACGGGGATGTCCGACACGCCGAGATCGGAAAGCGCTTCCAGCGCGACTTTGAGCTGCCCTGCGCCGCCGTCGATGAGCAGGAGATCGGGGCGGATAGCGGTCTCGTCGTTCGTGAGCGATTTAAACCGGCGGATGAGCATGGCCTTCATCATCGCGAAGTCGTCGCCGGGGGTGATTTTGTTCGCGTCGTCTTTGCGGTCCATGTTGAATTTGCGGTAGGCGTTTTTGCGAAAGCCTTCCGGCCCCGCGACGATCATCGCGCCGAGGGCGTGCGTGCCGCCGATATGGCTGTTGTCGTAGACTTCGACGCGTTCCGGCGGCGCCTCCAGCCCGAGACGCGCGGCGAGGCCTTCGAGCAATTCGGTTTGCGAAGCGTCGATGGCGCGTTTGCGCTGATAAGCGTCCTTGGCGTTTTTGAACGCCATCTCGACAAGCGCCGTCTTGTTGCCGCGCGCGGGTTTCAGGATATGCGTCTTGAGCGCCTGCTCCAGCATGGCCTTGTCGCTGACGGGAATGTTGACGAGGATTTCCTTCGGCACCGGGCGGCTGGCGTAAAACTGCGCGATGAAGGCGGCGAGAATGTCTTCCGGCGTTTCGTCTTTTTCATGGCGCGGGAAATAGGCGCGGTTGCCGTAGTTTTGCCCCGCGCGGAAAAAAAAGACCTCGATGCACGTCATGCCGTCCTGCTGATAAAGCGCATGGATGTCGGCATTGTCGACGCCTTTGACGAGATGCGATTGAATGTGGGTGAGCGCCTTGATGCGGTCGCGGTAGGCCGCGGCGGTTTCGAATTCCTGCCGCTCGCTCGCCGCCATCATCTCGCGGGCGAAGACGTCCTGTATCTTGCGGCTTTTGCCGGAGAGGAACTGCCGCGCCATATCGACCTGTTTGGCGTAAGCTTCTTGCGTGACTTTACTCACACACGGCGCGGTGCAGCGCTTGATCTGGTATTGCAGACAGGGGCGGGTGCGCGCGCTGAAAATGGAGTCGGAGCAGTTGCGCAGCAAAAACACTTTGTGCAACGTCTCGATCGCCTCGTTGACCGCCGCGCCGGACGCGAAGGGGCCGAAATATTCGCCCTTGCGCGTCTTCGCGCCGCGATGTTTCAAGACTTGCGGGAAGTCGTGATCTCCGGTGATGAGGATGTAGGGGAAGGATTTGTCGTCGCGCAAAAGGATGTTGTAGCGCGGTTTGAGTTTTTTGATAAGGTTCGCTTCGAGGAGCAACGCCTCGGCTTCGGTGTGCGTGAGCGCGAATTCCATCGTCTCCGTCTGCGCGATCATGCGCTGGATACGGATCGGGTGTTTCGACGGCTGCGTGTAGGCGGTGACGCGCTTTTTGAGGTTTTTGGCCTTGCCGACGTACAAAATATCGCCCTTGGCGCCCAGCATCCGGTACACGCCGGGGCTGCCGGGCAGGGTTTTGACGAAGGATTCAATGACGTGCGCGCCCGCCAGTTTCGATTTTGGCAATTTCGATTTTTCGCTCATGGCTCTATTTTATAAGCAATGAGCCGTTTTGGGTAAGGAAAGTTTTACAGGCGCGGCCTCTTCCGGTTGACCGCAACCGGAGCGGGAGCCGTTTCCGGCACCAGTACGTTTTTCAACCGGCCAAGTTCTTCCTTAAGGCCGCCCGCGCCAAGAGCGCTATGCGCGTCTTGAAGAATGCTGCTTACGCGCGTCAGCGTCACTTCCTTATAAGCGGCGTCAAGCTTTGCCGTTTGCTCGCCCGCGGCGGGATCGTAGATGCCAAAGGCTTTTTCCAGCTCTATGCCGGCATCTTGCTGTAATTTTAAAAGATCATCAGCGATGGCGGTTTTTCCGCTACGGCGGAGTTCTTCTTCAACCTTGTCGAAGAGTTGAGAGGCTTCGGTCAGCGGCATAAGCTGATCCATGGAAAGAGACATCATTTTCTCCCGTGTTGAAGTGCAAATGTTATGTATCCATAATATGCAGGAAAGGTGAAAATATCGTTAAAACCTTGAATATCTTTGGGTGTTCACGTAATTTCTGGAGACGGTTTATAAAGCAGGGCCCTGTGGCGGAACTGGTAGACGCACACGACTTAAAATCCTATGTAAAATAATATTTCCTTGTATATTCAGGCATTTGGCGCTATAGATACTTAGCACATATCTAGCACAAACAAGCGTCTACAGGCCTTTCGATGGACACCACCCGCCACTCCCTTATGGACAATCGCGTCCAGCTCTACATGCGGAAGAACAGTCCGCATTGGCAGTGCTCGTGTTCAGTGGCCGGACGCCAGCGGCGCACCACGACGAGAGAAGAAAGCCTCGCCCGCGCAAAGGATGTAGCCCGAGACTGGTACCTAAGCCTCCTGGGAAAATATCGAGCCGGCGAGTTGAAGGAAGGGAAGACCTTCCGGGAAGCAGCCGAACGCTTCATCGATGAATTCGAGACCATTACCGAAGGGCAGAGAAGCGAGGTATATGTCGCCTGCCACAAGGACAGGATCAACAACCATCTGAATCCGTTCTTCGGCAATTTGGTTCTCAGCGATATAACGGCAGGCAAGGTTCAGGACTACCGCATACACCGCATGAAGACGGGAATGTCCCGTACGGACCAACACAAGCTTGCGGCGCATATCAAGAAGAACGGTTCGTCCAAGGGCTTTGAAAGGCAAAAGCCTCCATCGCGCAGCGCCCTCCATCAGGAAATAGTCTGCCTCCGTCAGATACTGAAAACTGCAAATCGGCAGGGGTGGCTTGACCATCTTCCCAATCTATCCGCGCCATACCAATCCTCATCCAAGGTATCCCATCGCGCCTGGTTCTCTGCGGAAGAGTACAGGCAGCTCTATACGGCAACGGGAACGCGCGCCAAGAATCCTCCAAAGCCGCGCTGGAAGTGGTCGTGCGAGCAACTCCATGACTTTGTGCTGTTCATGGCGAACACCGGACTGCGGCCCGACGAAGCGCTGCGGCTTCAGTTTCGGGACGTGGAAATCGAGTCCGGAAGCGCCAAAAACGGCAAAGACGACATTCTTGTCATCACCGTTCGCGGCAAGCGTGGTGTCGGCTACTGCAAAAGCATGCCTGGCGCAGTAGAGCCCTTCAGGCGCTTGGAGAAGCGCCGGCGTCCGGCAAAGATGAGCGAAAGCCTTCGATCATCTTCTTCGTCAGGCGCATCGAACGAGGAGCCGGACACAACAACCGTCCTTCCGAAACCGACGGACCTGGTGTTCCCGAAAACGCACAGGCAATTGTTTAGAGACATTTTGAACGAACTCGATCTCAAGACAGACCGGGAGGGCAACGAGCGAACCGCCTATAGCCTCCGTCATACCTATATCAGCTTGAGGCTCATGGAAGGCGCCGACATCTATCAGATCGCGAAAAACTGCCGTACCAGTGTCGAGATGATCGAGAAGTATTACGCCTCTCACATCAAAGACAGCATCGATGCCGGAGCCATAAACGTGCGCAAGCCGCGACCGCGGACTCCGCCCCCAAAGGCAAGATAGGCGGACGCGTACAGGCGTGCCGCATCGGCGTCTGCGCGCCGAGCAGGTACGACTCCTATTGTGTTATGCTAGCCAAAACCTCAGGCGGCGAAGGCTGCTACCCTGCCTTTCCGTAATGCCGGAATCCGCAGAAATGCTCGATTTTTCTTGGTTGTTAAGTGGGTTGCGGCTATAGGTGGATGTACCACGCGGGCGTGGCGAAATTGGTAGACGCAACGGACTTAAACCAGAAAATTGAGTGCGCGCGGGGAAACCCGCGATGCAGAACTGCTCAAAGTCGGGGAAACCTTTCACATGGCAATCCCGAGCCAAGCCCGGAAACGGGAAGGTGTAGAGACTAGACGGGCAGCACCTAAAGCAACGGCTATGGTGAAGGGATAGTCCAGACCACAAAGCGTCCTGTGCCGAGAGGCGCAGCGGCGAACGCGGCGAAAGCCGTAGTGGTATGAAAATCCGTAGGGCCGAAAGGCCTGTGCCGGTTCAAGTCCGGCCGCCCGCACCATCTTCCTTTCCCTGCTTGAGAATCTTCAAGTTGTCGGGAGCGCTGGACGGCGCTCCGGAGCCGGGCCGAACGGCCTAACGGCGACAGGCACGATAAAGCTACGGGACCGTTGCGCGTGCCGCGTCGAACACGGATCGGACGATTCCCGGGTTCGACATTTTCCTCATTTGACAATCAGCAGCTCGGGCGTTGCGCTGTGGGGGCGCCGCCGAGCTTTCCTTTCGGAAGTGTGAGCACACCCGTTATCGACATTCCCTTCCGTATCCAAACGAGGTTGCGCGGCTGCTTGCCGGAGGCCGCAACGTTGACGGATGCGATCTACGGGATCGGTTCACCTAATCTGCCGTGGTGGAGCGAACGGGTGATCAAACGGTCTTTTCCGCGCGTCCGTTCTTCTCAGGAATGATGACGCGTTCCTGTTTGCGAGCCGTGGTTCTCCGGCGTTGTCAGCACATCATCTCCTTCCGCTATTTGCATCCACCCTTCGTGCATGTTCGAGCCCCCTGCCATGCGCGGCCGCTTCCCGCGTCAACAGGAAGCCTCGGTTCCCCCTAAAGGTCTCCCCCAATTTTCCTGTGTGACGCTGCATCCGCTGCTGGCTGATCGGAGGCATCGCCCGAAAGGGTAATGCAAACGAAGGAGACTAAAATGACAACGACCACTGAAAACCAAACGGCCAAAACCAAACAGGTTCCCGACTTCTACATCTTCGAGAACGCAGCCAACGGCGAAAAATCCGGCAAACCCGCAGGTGCAGGCTTCGCCCACAAGAAGGGCAACGGCTTCACCCTCTTGATCGCCGGCAAACGCTACGCGGCATTTCCGCCCAAAGCAAAAGCCGCTGTGCAACCCGAGGAAACGGAAGGGAAGAGCGCTTAACGGCGCTCTTCTTCTTTTCAGAAGGGAGAACCATCATGACCGACATTATAAATGTACCGCTCAACAAGCTGACCGTCTGGTCCGGCAACGTTCGGAAAATCCGGAACAAGGACGGCATCGACGCGCTGGCCGCCAGCATCAAAGCCCACGGCCTTCAGCAAAATCTCGTCGTCCGCAAGGACGGCAAGAAGTTCGCCGTCGTCGCCGGCGGCAGACGCCTGAAAGCCTTGCAGCAACTCGCCAAGACCGGTGATCTACAGGCGACATTTCCGGTGCCATGCCGCATCACGGCGGCCGACAACGCAACGGAATTGAGCCTGGCCGAGAACGTCATGCGGGAAGACATGCACCCCGCCGACCAGTTCGAGGCGTTCCGTTCCCTGACCGATGACGGTATGCCGGCTGCGGATATTGCCGCCCGTTTCGGATGCAGCGAGGCCCACGTCCAGAAGCTCCTGAAACTGGCCCGTGTCAGCCCGAGCATCATCAAGGCGTACCGGGACGGCGACCTGACGCTGGAATGCGTCATGGCCTTCGCCGTGACCGACGACCACGAAGCGCAGGAACGCGTGCTGGCGGATTACGACCCCGAACGCAACGATGCCCGCGACATCCGCGACGCCCTGACGGAGAACGACATCGCCGCAACCGACAAGCGCGTGAAATTCGTGACCCTGAACGGGTACGAAAAGGCCGGTGGCAATCTCAAGCGCGACCTGTTCAGCGACGACGACAACGGCGTCTATATCGAAGACGCCGCCCTGCTGGACAGCCTTGTGACGGAGAAGCTTGAGAAGAAGGCCAAGCCGGTCCGCGCCGAGGGCTGGAAATGGATCGAAGTCATGCCCGAGTTCGGATACGCGCAAAGTTCCGCTTACAGGCGTATCTATCCCGAGCCCGTTCCCCTGACCGAAGACGAACAGCAACGGTTCGACAGCCTTCAGGCGGAATACACCGCCCTGAATGACGCGTGGTACGCATCCGACGCGGGCGAAGCGCCGGAACGTCTCGACGAGCTGGAGAAGCTCATCGCCGACATCGAAGACCGCGACGGCGTCTGGACGCCGGAACAGCTTGCGATCGCGGGCACCGTGGTATCCCTCGATCACGCCGGCAAGGTGAAGATCGAGCGCGGTTTTGTGAAGCCGGAGGACATGCCGAAACAGTCCAAAAAGGCAAAAGTCTCTGGCGTTCCCGGCGATGCGGATACCGCAGCCGTTGAAGCGGAGACTCCCGGATTGTCGGCGGCGCTGGTCGAGAGCCTGACCGCCCATAGGTCGGCAGCGCTTGCCGCAACCTTGCTGGACGCACCGGACAAAGGTCTTGCCACGATCGTGTACGCCCTTGTGCTGGACACATTCGATCAAGGACACGCTACGGCCCTTGAACTTTCCGGCAAAACGCAGCCGCTGAATCTTGTCGAAGGCTCGACTGCTTTCCAGCGTCTTGAACGAGCCCGTGAATCCTGGGGCCAACGTATCCCCGGTACTCCGGATGATCTCTGGAACTGGTGTCTGGAGCAGGATCAGTCCGTGTTACTCGATCTCCTGACATTCTGCGCGGCCTGCATGGTCAATGCCGTGCAGCGCAAGACGGATCGTCCGGACTGCCCGAGACTGGACCATGCCAGTAAACTCTCCGTCGCGGTCAAGCTCGACATGAAGGCGTGGTTCACCCCGACGGCCGAGGGATATTTCAGCCGCATCAGCAAACCGCAAATCCTCGATGCCCTGACAGACGCGCGCAAGCAGCCGGTTGCGCCCGCATGGGACAAGCTCAAGAAGGCCGAGCTGGCCGCACTTGCTGAGCGTGAAATCGCCGGCACGGGCTGGTTGCCGGACATCCTCCGGTAATCATCAACGGACGCATCGCCGTCCATGACGCCGGTCGTTCACGCGACCGGCGTTTTCCTTTTTCTCTCAGGTTTTGAACGCCCCTTCAGTGTCGGTCTGGCCCCTTTTATCACGCGCGGGCGCTTTCTGGCGTCAACAAGAAAACAGGCCCCGAACTTCGTTCAGGGGTCGGTTCCCCCTGAAGGTTCCCCCCGATTTTCTTGTGTGACACCGCGCCCTTGCGCGTGAGGCGGGGACTCAATCCCGAAGGGGATCGTTCAAACAGAAAAAAGGAAAACGCCGATGAAACGCACGACCGAAATACACCGCATGGACTGGAAGGGCCACTTGCTGGAAATCACCTATGAGCCCGACTGGCTTCCGGCCAGCGTCACCGGACAAGACTTCGCGCACCTTCAGGTGCGGAGCATCTATCCCACCGACGCACCGCTTCCCATCGCGCCAAGCGGGCTTTACGCGCACGCCCTGCCGCGTTCGATCATCACCGCCGCCGGCGGTCCCGTCGATTACATCGACGTGATGCTCGAAGCCGAAACCCTACTGGCAGCGTGAGGGGGCAGCCATGACCGAATTATTCGCACAACCTTACGACATCAGCGCCACGGGCTTCTACTTCCGAACCGCGTCCGAATACGCGGAGAAAGCCGCGAAGCTACGCAATTCCGCTGGCTGCCCCGTGGAGGGATTTGAACTGCAATTCATCGACGGCGAAAGCATCGACGCGAAGCTGTTCGAGGCGCTCGGCGTCAACCAAGGCAACTTCCCGCAATTTCTGGACGCCTGCGACGCGTGGGACGATAATCAGAAGCAGAAAGTCATCATCGCCGTCGGCGAATGCGGATACCGCTTCGACCTGGCTTCCGGCGATCCGGACGACTTCGACGTTGATCTTTATCAAATAGACAGCCTGCGCGAACTCGCCGAGCAATTTGTCGATGAAGGACTGTTCGGAGAAATCCCCGAACCCATCCGCAATTATCTCGACTATGACGCCATCGCCCGTGACCTCGGCATGGACTACAGCGAAACGACCATTGCCGGAACGCGGCTTGTTTATCGTTGCGCGTGAGCGAGCGGGGTTCGCCCGTGCCACCTGCTCCGCCGAAACTCCGACCGGCGATTGCCGGTCGGGGCGCCTTGTTTTGGAGGCCGGGAATTACATCCTCGGGGGCTTGAACTTGGGAGTCGTCGTGTATGCGCGGCGGACGTTTTCGAGCGAGATGGATAAAACTTCGTGCTCGTAGCTGCCCGGTTCTGTGCGTGACAGTTCCTCCTTGAGCCTCGCGTAAAGGGCGCTCAGTTGGAAATTCGTTTTGTTGGCCAGTTCTGCTGCGGTGATGACTCTCATGGTGTCTCTCCTTTTCTTCTGCCCGCGCCGATCGCGGACTTCACGCAGCCGTGGAGAGCGACGGCCGCCTTGAGCTGCATCCACCATGCTGTGCATGCGCAACATGAGTGGACCGCAACGAAGAGAAGGAGCTTGGCAACAAGCTTGCAGCGCCCAAAGGCGCGCCGGTGCTAACGCTGCACCATCGAAGTCCGGAATCGGGGCTCCCTGAAAAGGGGGGGAGATCATGGATTTGAATCATTACCGCGCGGACACAATCAAAGCGGCAGGTCTCCAACGCGCTTTTTTCAGAGGTTCAGGGACTGGCGTATGCAATACTTCCGCAGCACTATCGCTTCTGGCGTCGGACGGACTACAGAGCTTTCGGCCTTGTCTGCCATCGAGCCGCCTGTGGCGATGCCCCGGGGACTGATTCAGATGCGCTTTCGTCTGCTCTGTCTGTCTTTCGCTCTGGCGCTTGCTCCTGTGCCGGCCACCTGCCGCGCCGCAGCCATGAGCGACGGATGGATCGCCCATGCTCCCACGGTCGCGCAAGTGTTCAGGGACGTCCGGGGTTCGAACGAAATCGATACGGCCGCACGGCAGGCCGCAGCTTTCGAAATCCTCCGCAACGCGATTCAGGTTTGGACCGGCGCCCTGGACATCAGGTCGATGCCGCCCCGCGCCGCCGCCAAGTTTCGGGAATACTCCCGCGCCTTCGGCGAGAAACCCTATGGCCTCAAATTCAACGACGGGAATTGTTCCGGCAAGAGCTGCATCCGGCCGCAGTTTTTCGAGAAGGAATACGCCTACAGCGCCAACACGGATTTTATGCGTGACGTGCTCGGGCGCTACTTTGCGCCGGAATACGTGGCGGCGCAGGTCAATTGGGAGAGTGAGGCGCAAAGACGGGGCCAGAACCCCGTTTCTTCCGCGAACGCGGGGTCTTCGGTCAAGCCGAATCCCTGGATCACCGCAAGCGCTTACGTTCTGGTTTACGGTGGCGGCGCGTTCGTGATCGGGTTTTTTGGGTGGCTGATGTTGAGACGTGAAGAAGAGCCGGACGATTCCCTTCCGCCGCTGAGCGACAACTACGGCACCGCCGACTGGGCCGAACATCGGATCGTGGAGCGTCGCGGGGAGAATATGTTCCAGGGCGTCAACTTCGGTAAAAGCAGCAGACCTGACATCCCTGCCGATGCTCCCGGCGCCCCCGTCACGTCATCGCCGGAAACACATACGCTGATCGTGGCCCGCACGCGGGCGGGCAAGGGCACCCGCGTTATCGTGCCGACCTTGTTGAATTACACAGGCTCGATGCTGGTCATCGACCCCAAAGGCGAGAACGCGGCGATCACGGCGCGCACGCGCCGCAACCGGCATAAGCAGACGGTCCATATCGTCAACCCGTGGGGAGAAATGGAGAGCCGTTACCGGAGCCTTGGCTTCGCCAGGGCGACTTTCAACCCGCTCGACGCGCTCGACCGCAACGATCCCAACGCCGTCGCCTTCGCCCAATCGCTCGCGGCAATCATCTGCCCGCCCGCGACAGGCAAGGAGTCGTTCTGGCAGGGGAGCGCGGCCAACGTGCTCGCGGGCGTCTTTCTCTGGATCGCCGACGCGCCGGGCGAACAAAAGACCCTCGCCCGCGCCCGTCAGATCGTGACCATGAGCCGGGCCGAGTTTCTCAAGATTCTGGTCAAGATGACGGCTTCAACCGCTTACCACGGCGCGGTCAGCGAGATGGTCAGCCAGTACATCGACCTCGCGCCGGAAACCTACAGCGGGATCATGTCGAACCTGGCAGAGAACACCAAGTTCCTGTCGGACCCGCAGATCAAGCAATCGACGGCCTCGTCTTCGTTTTCGATGAAGAAGCTCCGGGAGGAAGCGACCACCGTCTATCTCGTCATCCCGCACGACCGGATTCAAACCCACGCCACCTGGCTCCGGCTGGTCATCGCCTCCGCCATGCAGGGCATGAAAAGCCACAAGGCCACAAGCGTGCCGCGCCGTCGCTGCATGTTCCTGATAGACGAGTTCGGCTCCATCGGGCGCATCGACGACATTCCGCGCGATATCGCGCTGATGAGCGGCTACGGGCTCGACTTCACGCTGATCGTGCAGGGGCTCGACCAGCTCAAGGATCACTACGGCGATTCCAGCGGAACGATCCTCAGCAATTGCGCCTTCAAGTGGTTCTGTTTCGTCAACGAACTCGACACCGCCAAATATCTCAGCGAGAGCCTCGGCAAGGCGACCGTGCGCACCGTGGCGACATCCATGTCCTCCGGCGAGACCAAGGGCGGCGCCACATCCGGGGAAAGCACCAACTTCGGCGAGATGGCACGCCCGCTGCTGATGCCCGACGAGATTCTCAATCTCGGGCGGGACGTGGCAATCCTGCTCAACCCGCGCGGTTTGCCGGAGTATCTCAGACCCATCGACTACTGGAATCTCGATCGTGCCTACGATCATCTCAAGCATATGTATCCGTACAACATGGGTAAGGCGCCGCCGCTTCAGTACGACGAGAATCCTTATTTCAGCAAAGGGCAGCAGAAACCGCCGCAACCGCCACCGCAACCGTCATCGCCTCCGCCGAAGCCGCCCCGAGAAAAGCAACCGGCAGCGCCCGCTCCGGTCGAGACGAAGCAAGACCCCTTCGCGGACCTGCG
Organism: Pseudomonadota bacterium; assembly: GCA_021845905.1. Classification (GTDB taxonomy): domain Bacteria; phylum Pseudomonadota; class Alphaproteobacteria; order Micavibrionales; family UBA2020; genus PALSA-926. The sequence continues at coordinate 116,770 of JAJZVA010000006.1, read as the reverse complement.
CGGACTGACCGGTCTCGCGCCCGTCAAAAAGCAGGTCGAAACCGTCGCCAATCTGGAGAAAGTCAACCAGGCACGGCGGAAGGCAGGCTTGCCGGTGCCCGAGAGGTCGAACCATCTGGTTTTTACGGGCAACCCCGGCACGGGCAAGACGACGGTCGCGCGCATCATCGGCCGGATTTATCGCGATCTTGGGGTCCTGAAAAAAGGCCATTGTATCGAGGTAAGCCGGGGCGATCTGGTGGCGGAATATATCGGCCAGACCGCGCCCAAGGTTGCGGAGGCCGTGGAGCAGGCCCTGGACGGCGTGCTGTTTATCGACGAAGCCTACAGCCTGATTTCGTCAGACTCGAACAACGATTTCGGGATCGAGGCCGTTACGGCGCTGCTCAAATTCATGGAGGATTACCGGGACCGTCTCGTGGTCATCGCGGCGGGCTATCGCGAAGAAATGCAGGGTTTCGTGGACAGCAACCCCGGCCTCAAATCGCGCTTCAAGACGTTCATCGATTTCCCCGACTATGAACCGTCAGACTTGATGGAGATTTTCCGGGGGCTTTGTGCCCGGAACGGCATGGAGCTGACCGGAAAGGCGCCCCCGAAGCTCAAGAAAACTATCCATGCGCTCTATACAGGGCGTGGCAAGGGGTTCGGCAACGGTCGCGCGGTGCGCAATCTCTTCGAAGTCTGCATGGAACGACAGGCGACGAGGCTGGCGGATGCGCATGACGTAGGAATAGAGGACCTAAAGCAACTCGTCGCCGCCGACATTCCCGGGCCGGAAGAGGTCAGGACGTGAACGAATTTAGGGCAGTGAGACACGGCCAGTGTTGACGGTGGAACGAGTGTGGATTTGTTCCGGGCGAACCCGAGGCCTGGCCAGTGGCGGGCCGGGTGCTATTCGGCGGCTCCGCGCCTCACCGAGCCAGCGTTGCCGTCTCGGCCTTTTCAGGTAGCGCCCCCTTTCGCGAGAAGCTTTTCCTGCCCCCTTCAAAATCGCGGGCGAGGCGGTTTCCATCCGGTATCGCGAATGCGCCTCTTGTGTTTCCCGGAAGAGGAATGACGGGCGGGTCGGGATGGACGACGGAGCTTGGCGGTGGACACTGGCGGGGCCGTGTCTCGTTCGTTCAGGAACCGGCTGGCGACGAGGGCGCGGGCGCTCTCATCGCTCCACAGCAGCCGCTCGGCACCGCCTCTGGTAATGGTCGTCCGTTTCCGTTTTGTTTCTTCGTCTTTGGGTGGGACTAGAACGTCGCGGAGGTTCCAGCCGAAGTTCGCCGATACCGCCTTGGCGCCACGCACCAGCAGATGGGTCCAGCCGTCTTTGTCCGCCTCCAGGACCTCCGCCGTCACCAGCCGCTTACCGACCCGGACAGGTTTTCCACGCAGCCGGTCCCTATACACCGGCTCCGTCCATCGGATTACATCCGCTTCAATGAACCCGTCCCCAACGGGCATCCAGACCGTCATGCCCGCTCCATTCTCGGGTTTTGCTCTTATTCTTGATTATCTCATAACCCACTGATTTATCGGTTAATTCTCAAAGGTCATCCATATAACTCATTGTTTTTCCTGAAAAAAACAATGACGCCGCCGTCGGTTCTCGAAACCGGCGGCGGCGGGCTCGACGTGGCCCCCGTTCTCGATCGGAGACAGGTCATTTCCGACCTCGGCCATACAGGTCTCAAGCCTGGCACTCTGCTTCAAACCTGCTATGTGCCCTATGCCAAGGATTGCGGGACGGCCCGATAGGGCCGTGCCGGAAGCCCGATGAGCTTCCGTCTCAAAGCATTGTCCCCGAACTCTGCCGTGCGTGGTATAATTTACATATCGAATCGGGAGAATCGGCGTTAGCCGAGGCCTCCCACCGCAAACCGGACTTTCTTAATCCCACATTAAGGAAACTCGTGATATCCTGATATCGTGAAGTGCAAGCCATGCGCGGTCACACCGCGCGGCTTGGCAAGGGGGTTGTCCACCCCCGTTGCATCCCCAGGACCAGGGCGCTTCGCCCCGTGGACCCAGACCAGGCACTTCGTCCTGGACCAGACCGGGCTTCCGCCCTGGACCCGACCAAGGGAGCCTCCGTGCTCCCTTAAGGAACCCATGGCCGGGGCGTTCCGCCCTGGACCCTGACAAGGGCTATCGCGCCCTTGACCACTCGCCAGGACTTTCGCGTCCCGGCACCCACGAGCAGGCGGCCTTCGAGCCCCTGCACTCTGACCGGGGTTTCGGCCCCGGCACCGACCAAGGGAGCCTTCGTGCTCCCTATGGAACCCATGACCGGGGATTTCGGCCCCGGCGACGACCAGGGGCATTTTGCGCCCTTGGCTGCGGGGCGGCAGACAAGAACCGCCCGGGAGAGCCGGTCCCACCGCGCCGGCCCCGCCAAGACAGGCCCCTTGAAACCCGCGTGCCGACGCACGCAAGAGGGGTGGAATGACGAGCGGGAGCGACAAACGACAGCGGGGCGAGACTGTCACCGTCCGTCTGACCAAAGACGAGCGCGCCGCCCTTGAAACCCTGTCCTCCCGCAGCGGCATGGCCGCGGGCGCTTTCATGCGGGCCGCCGCCTTCGGCGATGCCGGCCCCCGCGCCAGGCGCCGGCCCACCGCCGACCATCGGACCCTGCGGCAGCTCCTCGGCGAGTGCGGGCGCATCGGCAACAACATCAACCAGATCGCCCGCCGGCTGAACCAGGGCGAAACCGTCCCCCTCCCTGAAATCAAGGAGGCACTGGCCGCCTATCGCATGATCCGCGACGCCATCTTCACCGCCCTCGGCATGAAACCCGCCGGGGAGGGGTCTGATGATCATCAAGGGTAGCAGCCGCGGCAGCCCTGACCAGCTCGCCCGCCATCTTCTCCGCACCGACACCAATGAGCGCGTCAAAATCCTCGAAATCCAGTCCCCGCACGACAGCCTCAAGGAGAGCTTTCGCGACTGGCAGTTTCTGACCGAAGGCACTCTGGGGAGCCGGGGGCTCTATCACGCCAACATCGACCCGCACGGCGACTACGCCATGACGCCCGAGCAGTGGCAGCGCTCCGTCGAAGTCCTCGAAAAAGAGCTTGGCCTGGAAGACCAGCCCCGCGCCGTCGTCCTCCATGAAAAGCACGGGCGCGAGCACATCCACGTCGTCTGGCAGCGCACCGACATCGACACGATGACGCTGCGCTCCGACAGTTGGAACTACCTTGCCCACGAGCGGGCGAGCATGGCCCTCGAAAAGGAATTCGGGCACGAGCACGTTCCCGGCAAGCACGCCAAACGCGATCGGGAGAAGCAGCCGGAGTTCCCGCGGCAGGAATTCAACCACGCCGAATGGCAGCAGGGCGAACGCACCGGCATCGACCCGCGGGAATTCAAAGCCGCCATCACCGCGCTCTATGAGCAATCCGACAATGGACAGGCTTTCAAGGCGGCCCTTGAAGAAAAGGGCTACGTCCTCGCCAGGGGCGACCGCCGCGATTACGTGATCGTGGACGAACATCACCAGGTCTATAGCCTCGCCCGGCAGATCAAAGGCGTGAACGCCAAAGAGCTGCGGGAATTCATGGCCGACATCGACCGGAACGTGATCCCGACCATCGATCAGGCCAAGGCGCTTCAGGACGAGCGCGCCCGGAAACCGGAGCCGGAGAAAGCCCCGCCAGAGAGCCCTGAAGCTCACCAACAGCCCGCGCCCCAACCGCCACCGTCACCGTCGGAAAGCCCCGCGCCGGACAGCCCCGCCAAGCAAGACCCCACCAAGGAAGAAATCGCCGCCCTTGAAACCGCGTTGAAGGAGCGCCATGCGGAGGAAGGCCGCCAGATGCGCCTCCGGCAAGAGGCTGAATACAAACAGACGGCGCGGGTCCTCACAGAGGAAGCCCGGGAGAAGCTCGGTCACTTCGACGCCCTGCAACAGGCGGCGAGGGAGCAGTTTTTCCGGGACACCTATCGGGCAAAGACCGGCATCGCCGCTTTCATCGAAGCGATCAAAGAAAGACTCAATCCGCAACTAATGGCCGACAAAGCCCGCGACCGCAAAGACGCGAAGGACGCCTTCTTGCGCCGACAGAAAGAGGAACGCGCTGACCGGGTCGCGCGCCTCAAGGCCGAACGGGCAAGTGACCTCGCCGAGCTGACCGAACGCCACGAACAACAGCGCCGCGAACACGACGCCAAATACGAGCAGGAACGCGACCGGTATTTGCGCGAGCACGAAGCCGCCGTAAGACTCCTCGCCGAGATCGAGGAGCGCCGTCGCCTCGAACAACAGCTCAAGGACGAACATGGGCGAAGCAGGGACGGACCCGATCCGCCACCACGTGTACGCTAAGCGGTTCGCGCTTCCTGCAATCAAAGCCGAGCCGCTTCCTCACCAGAAAGGTTGCCGCGCTTTCCAATTGGGGTTCCCGGTTTTTGACCGGAACCATGCTGCGCATGCTGGCATTGGCGCAGCGCAGGATCGCCGTGGCGATTGCAGCAATCGAGCGCCTTCTCGCGAAACCTCCTCCGCCGCCAGCGCCGCCCCCGCCATCGCCGGCGCCGCCGGGCGCGCCGCAGCTTCGGTCAATGTTCCTGCGTCGCGCGCCGCCACGGCGAAAGCTGCGGAGGCATTTCAGGCCGTTTTGATCGTGCGATAGCGTGTAGCACTGTCTTCGCTTTGGCGGTTCAACTTCTCTCCGTGCTTGCCGTCCCCCGAACGGCAGTGTCTAGCGACCGTGCCAGCCGCAGACGCTTCCCGCGTCAACAGGAAGCCTTGGTTCCCCCTGAAGGTCGCCCCCAATTTTCCTGTGTGACGCTGCGTCTCGCGCCCGGCCTTGGCTGCGCTGTCCCTTCGGGGCGTAAGCAAACACAAGGAGAATGAACATGAACCTTTTCACCAAAGCGCAGTTCGAGCAGTTGCTCGCCAATGGACGAAATCGCGATCAGGACCATCCGCCGGTCGTGAAACTCTTTACGCCGGACGCCGGCTGTACCTGGCTTCTCTCTGAGATCGATCCGGAAGAGCCGGACATCGCCTTCGGTCTCTGCGACCTCGGCCTTCGTTTCCCCGAACTCGGCTGCGTCAGCCTCGACGAACTCCGTTCCCTTCGCGGCAAGCTCGGGTTGCCCGTTGAACGCGACCTGTCGTTCACTGCCGGTCATCCCATGTCGGTTTACGCCGAAGCCGCCCGCTGGACCGAATGCATCACCGAAGATCGGCCCGCCCTCTTGCAGGCCGCCGCCACTCTGGCGGCAAGGAGGTCCAAATGACCTCTCCAAAAATAACCAACCTTAACCGCGCCATGTGGGCAGAGTCCGCCCTTTGCGCTTTTGATGAGCAAGTCCGCGTTGAGGGCTTTGGCTCCGGCTTACGCGCCATGGACGCGGCGAGCAGCAGGAAGCCGCGGTGAAGGCGTGGGAGCTGATCACCGCTGTGCAGAGTATGACGACGCGGCTTAAAGGCATCCCGCCCTATAAGATCACCCTGCAAATCGCCGTGGCGGCGAAGTTCACCGAGGCCGCCTACGAGAGCAGACTCCAGAAGAAAAGCAACGTCGAGTTATTGCGCCATGTTCTCGCGCCGCCGACCGTGGCGCGGCGGCCTGAACTGGCAACCGTCGCCCTGCGTCAGGACGTGCTACAGGTGAAAGAGCCGCTCCGCCGCTCGAAGCCGCCAGCGCAGGGCAGGGGCAGCGCATCGATAGAGCAGAGATTCACGCGCGGCGCGGCGCAAGTGACCTACCGTTTTTCTTCTTCTTAGGGAACATAGCTAAAAGTCAAATCTTCTCGTTCGGTGTTATCTAAAAATTCTCTAACGTAGTAGGCTTCCGAAGGGAGATTAAAAGTATGTGGGTCGCTATACCCGTTCTTGCTCATAAAATTTTTGCCTGTCGCCGACCGAGAAGTAAAGGTCACTCTATCTGGCCAGTCGTACATTTGTTGCTCAATATCAGCCATTATTTTTGTTCTGCCTTTCTTCTTTTTCTCAATTGATAGCTGTTCTTCCGCATGCTGCCGCGCAGGCGAAAAGCGTGAAGGGCCTGCGCGGGCAAGGCCAGCGGCAGAAACTTTTGGGGCAGGTATCCCTCCTCCGTCACGGCGTCGATCCACCTGCGGGCGTCCTCGACGGTGAGCAGGTCGGGCCGCTGCGCTTTGTTTTTTGCAGGCGGCGCGGATGTCGCCGCGCCTTCATCGGGTTGCGGCGCGATCTCCGCGGCGGGTTGCGGCGGCGGCGGGACGTAAAGCGGGTCGGCCTTGGCGAAAAACGCGTGAAGGATGTCTTTCTGCCTTTGCCGCACCGCCGGTTCCTGCCTGTCGTTGGCGGCCAGAACGGTTTCGCGCCATTTCCGGTGGTTTATTTCGCCCGCGCCGTTCAGGATCGTTTCGTTCACGCGGATCAGGTTGGCGTAGACGTGCGCCGCAAGGCAGCGCAGGCTTAAGTCCGTCTCGGGAACGACGTCGTCCTGCCCGGCGAGATCGATGAAGCTTTTATTGATTTGCGCTTGCGCCGACGACCGCTTTCCGTCTTTCAGGCACGCCGCGCCGTTGCTTTTCGGGCTTTCGCCGCCGATGGTGACGGGGTTTCTGATCCAGATGAAATCGTCCATCTGCGTCAGGTTGGCGAACCCCGTATAGATGTCGGGGCTTTGCCCCATGAAATAATCTCCGGTCCTGGCGCGCGTTTTCTCGATCAGTTGCCGGGAAACGGCGCCGTGGTAGATGTGCGCCGCGTCGCGGTAGCTTGTCCGCGCGCCCGCGAAGAACGCGTCCAGCATTTTCCGCGCGTTCCTTTTGTAGAGCGGGCCGAAAAAGTCCTGCGGGCGGAACTTGAGCACGCTTGGACTGTCCGGATAATCGACATGCGGCCATTTATAGGTGATATGCCGCCAGTTGACGACGTCGGGGCGGTACTTCTCAAGAACGCGGCGGAGAGTAGCAAGGCCGTCTTTCAAAACGCCGTCGTCGTCGCCGATAAAGATGATGTAGTCGCCCGTGGCCTTGCCGAGCGCGAACTCGAAGTTCCGCCTCATGCTCAGGCTTTCGCCGGTATTGTAATAATGGAGCCGGCCGTCGGAAAAGGTCGCGACCATTTCCCGCGTGTCGTCGGCGCTGTCGTTGTCGCTGACGACGACCTCGAGATCGCGGTCGGGCGAAGCGAGGCAGGTCTCCAGGCAGTGGCGCAGATAGGGCGCGCCGTTGCGCGACGGGACGACGATGCTGATCTTCAACGCAACTTCCTCCTTAGCCGTGCGCGTACGGGCGGCTGTTGATTTCCGGCGCCCGCGCCCGCGCCCGCCGGTAGAACTCGGCATCGCACTTGATGCGCGCGCCGGCGAGGGCGAGGACGTCCTCCTTCTTCGCTTTCGCGGCATAGCGCGCGCCGGGATAGGCGGCCTTTTTATGCGTCATGTTTTCAGCCGGCATGAGGCGCTGCGGGAAACCGGTTTTTTTCACGAGGGCGGCAAAGTCGTCCGTGAATGTTTCCTGAAAACCTACATAGTTCAATGTTTCAAGGTTTCTCAGAGCCTGTTCAAGCATTGTTTCAAAGGGCGCATCCACCCCCGCGCCGCCGTTTAACTGTCCGGAGAACTGCCGCACCATGAAATTATTCGTTTCGTACAGAGCTCTGGAGTCATTGCTGGAAAAAAATTCTTCAAGAGTCAGAGATTTCATATGCCGGAACCATTCCTTCATGCTTTCTTCCGGCTGCGTGTTCTCGTCGATATGATGCAGATAATGGTAGAGCGACAGGAGGCGCGCGGCGGGATCGCGCAGGAACGTGAACACGAAGGCGTGCGGCTGACGGACGGCTTCGAGCGTATGCCAGTCGAAATGCCCCGTCACGAACCTGCCGTTGCGGGCTTTTTGCACGCCTTCCGCGCTGACATCCGCGTGCGGGTCGCCGCCCCTGAATTTTTCCATCTTCACGAACCTGTCCGACCCGCTTTTGCCGATGAAACAGGCGAAATATTCCGTGACTGAAGATCCCGCCGACTTTGGCACATGGAGGAAAACCGTTTGCGCGGGACAATGCTTCACGGAAGCGGCTCCGCAGGTTTCCTGCAGGCGGAACAGCGCCCGGTGCCATTCCCTGTAGATTGTTTTTTTAATACGTATTGCCATTTTCTTCTCCCGAAAGCGCATCCAGCGCGTTTTTGATGTCTGTCGAAAATGCGTCGATATGCTCGTAGCGCGCGCGCCAGTCCTTGCGACGCTTTTGCTGCACTTCGGACTCGTCACGGCGCGGCAGGGGCAGCGGCAGGTGATAAATGCCGTCGGCTGCGGGCGATTGCGCGAACTCCCGCCAGAAGGGGTCGTGGTTGGCGAGAACCTTGTGCCCCTTGAACAGGTTCTTCATGGCGATTTCTTTTTCCGAGGAGGGTGCGACGATTTCTTCCGCGCCTAGCCATGCCGCCAGCGCGGCGGCTGCATGCAAAACCGCCTGTTTGGGCCGGAGGCCGTTCAGGTCCTTTGTGGCCTTGATAATGATTTCCTTGTTGTTCTTGTTCGGTCCGCGCAGCATGCCGATGTTGAAAATCTGTTTGCCATGTTTGTCCGTTGCAAGAATGCCCGCCAGCAAAGCCAGCCCGTCTTCTTTTTCGGCATCGAAGAAGACGATCCTGATCCCTCCTTCCTTGGTGACTTCGCCGCGCGTTTCGAACGCGTATTTTTTCCCGCTTTTCCCGGTCACCTCCGCCAGCCTGTAACCGGTTCTTTCCTGTGTCATGGTGAGGCGGACGGGAGCGGGGAATTTTTCCCGCAGCACCGTGAAGTGATGGGTGAGGGCGTTCACCCGGTCAACGGCATCAAACCGCGGGTTCATGAAACGGAAGGCCGGTCGCATCGCCAGCCTGATTTTATAAATCTCCGTTACGTCAGGCGGCAGGGCCGCGTCCACAAACTCGAACCAGCGAGCGAACAGGTTTGGCCTGAGCCGCGTTTGTAATAGAAAGTAAGAAGCCTTTCTGAATCCGTAAAGCGCGTGTATCCGTTGTGTATAGAAAAGAGAAGCATTCATCGTTTCAGAGTATATGTAGAGTGTCCACCCCGCCACATGGATTTTTGGAATCATGATCTCTAGCGATGCTGTTTGTAGTTTTTTCCGGAGAATTATTTGTATGTAAATAAGTTTATGGAAAAAGTATTTCTTTTGACTTTGTGCGTGACGCCAGGTGCGAGCGCTTCGACTATAGATAAAGCCGATCAGCCCGATGAGGAAAAGGAACGTCCATACCTTGCCAAAACGGTGCAGATTGGAGGCGGAAAACGCCGGAGTGAAGCTGAACACCGCCCAAAGGCCGATAACGTTCCAGTCTGGTGTCGCCCACATGTTGCGGATGACATCAGTCGTGCTAATGGCGATGAAAGTGGTGAGGCTTCAAGCGTGTCGATTGGCACGCTGGCGATGGCAAAGGTCGGGACGATCATCCAGCATGCAAGGTAGATGCCGGCGATCAGCCAGAACAGGGCTGTGGCGCTACCCTCAAGCCGGTTTTGCGATACTTTGTACGGCGGTCGGCGGGGCGTCCGGAGTCACACTGTAGTGGCGGCGCAGCCGAGCCCCCTTCCGGTAGCCCACATTCCCGCATGCAGCCAAAATCTCCAATGAAAGACTCAGACAGACCGTGTGAAAACTGAATCGCAACGGATTCCGACTCGGGGGTGCGATTGCGCCACGCAGCAAGCCGAGATTGATCGTCTCAAAGCAGAGAACGACAACCTGCGCAGTCGGATCAAGGCGGACAATGGCAACTTGCACGGTGGGATAAACGATCTGACGGCGTTAACGACGCATAGACCGCACGAAAACCACAGCCAAAATAATGGCCCGTCCTGCCACCGGCAGGACCACGCTCTACTCGGGCGAAGACGCCCTCCCCCAGCCGCGACATGCGCGTCTCGGCCAGAGGTGACGATCCTTCGGGCAAGGTGAGTTTTTCGGCCGCAGACGCGGCCTTCAGCGCGCATGGCGCGCAGCTTAGTCTGTATGTCCTTAAGGGGTGCGCCGTAGACGTTTGCCTTCAGTTCTCTACTGTTGAAGTGATCGTGCCGAGAGCACGCAAAAATATTCAATGGATGGAGAGTATATGAAAAAGACGTTTTATGTTGGGTTGGATGTTCACAAGGCAAGCATTTCGGTAACCGTTGCCGAGGACGGTCGAGACGGCCCGATCAGATTCATCGGTGCTATCCCAAACACCCCCAATGACATCGAGAAGCTCACCAAGCAACTTTCAAAAGACGGCGGTCGCCTTGAGTTCTGTTACGAAGCCGGGTGCTGCGGTTACATTATCTACCGCCAACTCACCGATCTCGGCCATGGTTGCATGGTGGTAGCGCCTTCAAAAATCCCAACCATGGCGGGAGACAAGATCAAGACTGACCGGAGAGATTCCCAACGGCTCGCGATCTTGCATCGCTCAGGCGATCTCACGCGGGTCTGGGTGCCGGACGAGGTGCATGAGGCAATGCGCGATCTCGTCCGTGCACGAATGGATGCTGTCGTGCACCTGACGCGTGCCAGGCAACAGCTTCTTGCATTTTTGCTTCGGCATGGCCGAACGTATCAGCAGGGGCTCAAGCACTGGACAAAAAAACACTATCTCTGGCTTGCCAGCCAGACGTTTGATCAGCCGGCGCATCAAATCGTTTTTCAGGATTACGTCGAAGCTGTCGCTGCAGGTCAGGAGCGGCGGGATCGACTCGTCGAACGGATTGTTGCGTTGACTTCGGGCTGGTCTCTCGCGCCACTTGTCGAAGCTCTCCGAGGCTTGCGCGGGATTGATCTTATCTCCGCCGTCACTTTCGTGGCCGCGACCGGCGACCTGACCCGTTTCGAGAATCCCCGCCAGCTCATGGCTTATCTTGGTCTCGTCCCTTCGGAACATTCCAGCGGTGCGCGCATCCATCGCAGCGGCATCACAAAAACGGGAAACCTTGAAGCCAGACGGATGCTTGTTGAAGCGTCGTGGAGCTATCGCTATCCAGCCCGCGTCGCTACAGGCAAGGTCGCAATCATCATGGAGTTGCCCAAGGTGGTACGAGATATCGCCTGGAAGGCTCAGACTCGTCTCTGCGACCGCTACCGGAAACTGACGGCCAAAAACAAGAAGCCAACAGTGGTGGTTACCGCTATCGCGCGAGAACTATCCGGATTCATATGGGCGATTGGCCAGGAAGTGAAACCGGTGATGCCATAGGCATCTTCGACTCCTGGCCTGTTTGGCCGGGGGCAGGGCGGACGGTTCAGGCAATCCTCGAGGCCCCTATGAGCAGGCACAATGCCGATGCTCGCACTTAGTCCGAGGTAGGCCCAAGACGACACGCATTCATGCGGTTTTTGACCCGCGTATGGAAGTTTGATCGACCGTCGCCATCGCCGCCCTGCTTCCGACCCAACAGAAACACAAAAACCCCATTTCAGCACGGCATTTTTATGCGGTGTGCTGACGCACGAAATATTACTTGCAAAAGGACATGGAAGGGGCGCTGCCCCTCAGCGCGCTGCAAGGGGCTTCCGCCCAGCTTCCTCCGCCCGCGCGAAGCGGCGCCGGCTCCGTGCAGCCGGTTCCCCGCGAAGCCCCTTTCCGCTTGCACACCCCGGTCTCGCCGACGGGCAAGGGTTCAGACGCGCGCTGAACCCCAAGCCCGGAAAGGAAGGCAGATCATGGAAAAGCAAGACATCTACACGCGAATCACCAACCGCATCGTGGCGGAACTGGAGACGGGCACCCGTCCTTGGGTGAAACCTTGGAACGCAGAACATGCCGCAGGACGCATCACCCGCCCGTTACGCCACAACGGAATCCCCTATCGCGGAATCAACGTCATTACGCTTTGGATGACGGCTACCGCATCCGGTTACGTCTCGCCGACTTGGTTGACCTATAAACAAGCGCGGGAACTCGGGGCGCAGGTGCGCAAGGGAGAGCATGGCGAGCTTGTCGTGTTCGCAAGCAAGATCACGCGCACCGAGACGACCGAGAACGGAGAAGATACCGAGCGCGAAATCCCCTTCCTCAAAGGCTACACCGTGTTTAACGCGGAGCAGATCGACAATCTGCCGCCGCACTTCACGGCACCCGCCGCGCCGACGATCGATCCCGTGCAGCGCATCGCCCACGCGGAAGCCTTCTTTGCCGCGACCGGAATCGACATCCGGCATGGTGGAGACCGGGCTTTCTACGCCGAAGGCCGCGACGTTGTGCAGATGCCGCCGTTCGAGACGTTCAGGGATGCGGAAAGCTATTACGCCACTTTGGCGCACGAATGCACGCACGCCACGAAACACGAAAAGCGCCTTGCCCGCGAGTTTGGCCGCAAACGCTGGGGAGATGAAGCTTACGCCGCCGAGGAACTGGTGGCGGAACTCGGCAGTGCGTTTCTCTGTGCCGACCTCGCTCTGACACCGGAACCCCGCGCTGATCATGCCAGCTACGTTGAGAACTGGTTGCGCGTACTGAAGAACGACAAGCGGGCTGTCTTCACCGCCGCCGCCCACGCCGAACGCGCCGCCGCCTTCTTGCACAGCTTGCAGCCGAAGGCGGAGACCGCAGAATCCCAAGCCGAGGAGAGGGCCGCCGCTTAAGACGGCCTTTCTTTTGCAGTAGCCGTTGTGTGCTCGGCCTGCCCGCCAACATGATGGTGACCTTTCGTGTTGTTATCATCATGATCATCGTCGTCATCGGAACGGCGGTCTACTGGCCGATCCTCGCACCGCGTCATTTTTTTCCTTCGCCCTTCCACGGCTCGCCCGGCAGGTGCGCAATCAGACGCGAGGATACGATTTCGGCGGCGGCGTCAATGTCCCATGCGTAACCCGTAGCAAGTAGCGCGCCGATATCAGCGGTGAATTGCCGGTCGCGCAGTTTCGCATCAAAATTCTCTTCGAACTCGGCGCGCGACACCTGGTGGCCACCATGCGCCATGTATCGAGAAAACGCATCGATCACGCGATCAGGATGGGCAGACGGTTCTTTGAGCGCGACGGACAGATCGAAAAGGTCGCGGCCTTTCTTGCGCTGATAAAGGGCGCGCAGCTTCGTGCCGAGCAGCTCATCAAGCGCATAGGTCGCGATCTCGCAGGCGCCTTCAAACCAGCGCGAGGACACGGCGAACGGGAGGCGCGCGAAACCGTAAACCGCAAAATGCTCCCGCGAATTGATTTCGACCTTGAGCCTGAGCGGGATCGGCGGCATGTCTTCCGAGTCAAAGCGATAGAAAAATGTCACCCGGCCTTCGCTTTGCTTGTACCGCGGCTTGCCAAGCCAGTCATCGAGCGCCTCATGGAGCGCGTCCATGATCGGACCCGCGGGTTCGGCGTTGACCTGTACGAGATCAATATCCTCGGAGTACCGCGCCGGCGGCTTCAGGTGCAGCTTGTAAAGTGCCGTCCCGCCGCGGAAGGCGAGCGCGCGTGCAAGCAGAGGATGGGTGAAGATCGCCACGAGCGCCCGGCTGATGACAAGGTCCTGCTCGACCTGCAAGTCCTGCACCCAGGGCGCCTGCGCCCGCCACTCCGTGATGTAGTCGCGCGGAATCACAGTTCCGCCTCCACATCGGCATTGACGATCACCTTCCACGCCGCATCGCGCGGCGCATCTTTGGCAGGCGCTCCCGGCAGCAGCGCGGCGCTCTGCCGCGCATGCCGCCTGACGTAATCTTTCAATACGGCTGCTTTGTCCGCGGCGCCGATCTTGTGCAGGAGATAGCCCAGCCTCTGTGCCCACGGCAGCGGCGCCGTCTGCGCCGCCGCCGCCAGTTTTTCCGGATCGATTTTTTCGGCAAGCTCCGCAAGCACGGTCGCAACTACGTCAAGTCCGCCTGCCTGTTCTTGATAGCCGACAAGGTCGAGAGCCGTCGCTTCGGGCGTGGAGACGAGGACCGTGCCGCGCGGCGTGTTGAAGGTCTGCACCGGCACTTCCTTGAGGCGTTTGCGCATATGGAAGGTGACGCGCATCTGCCCGCAGCGAATGGGGCGGCGCGCCTTGGCGAGCATTACCTGGAATTCCTGTGGCCTGTGATGGGCGGCGCCATGAAACTGGGCTGCTGAAAGCAGTCCGGCATAATAGGCAAGGCCCTGCCGCTGCATCAGGGACGGAATGAACTGGTCGGCCGGGAGGCAGCCGAGACGGCGGTATTCCGGCGGCACGATGACGTAAAAGCCGCGGGCCGGGCTGGCGATCAGGCCCCGTCGGGCGAGCCGGTTCAGCGCCAGCTTGGCCGCAGCCTCCGAAACCCCGAGTGCCTTGCGGGCCTCTTCAGAGCCGAACTGATAGCGTCCGCGGGAGGCGAGGGCCTCTATATAACCCCTGGCGTGCAGGGGAGGAGAATCCTTACTCATGTGCGCAAGGTATCATTTTTTGATACTTTACGCAATTGATTAGTGAATACCATAACTCCTTTGTTTCCCCGAAGCACGTCCAATTCCCGAACATGCCTCAAGCGTCCGTGCCTGACCCAGAACTCAAGTAAGTTTTTTCTCGGATTTTCCAGTTTTTTTCCTATACTGTCCCGGTTGGCAATTCCGGGTGGCATATGACCGACGAGATTCTCACGATCCGGGAAGTGGCGGAGCTTCTCAAGATCAACGAGAAGACGGCCTACAAGCTTGCCGCAGAAGGCAAACTTCCCGGTTTCAAGGTTGGCGGGTCTTGGCGGTTTGAACGGCAGGAGATCGCCAACTGGATGAAGCGCAAAGTCGAGGAGCAAAGAAGGGACGGCAAGGCTTGATAACCGAATACCACGCCAAGCTATTTGCACATGAGCTGAGCCGGCTGCATTCCGTGGCGGATGCCGCGAAGCTGGCTGGTACGCTGCTCGACGCGCAGGTCACCCGAGAGTTCATGCGGGATTACGTGCCGGAATACAAAGACGCGGCCGAAGAACGCGGTTCGTCGCAACGGCTTCAGGCAAAGGGGCCTGCCGCGGGTGTCGAAATCTGGCCAGAGAGAAAGAAGGCATGATGCGGCTGGAAGAGATCGTAGCAGGAAGCAGGATACGTGGGATCGCCGGCGGCGAGTTCGTCGATGTTATCGCCGCGCGCTCCTTCGGTCCTGATGCGGTCGAGGTCACTTACAAATCCACCGGCGGCGTCGAACAGACCGTTCTATTTCGGTCTTCCGAGACGGAGCTGGAACTAGCATCCCCTTCGCGCCGTTTCGCCTTTGATGGTGATGGTCATCTGTTACGTCTCACTTCGGAAGCTTTGCGCATTCGGCTCGCTTACCTTTTCGATCCGTTCCTCGCGGTCCGCTCGTCCCAAATCGAGGCATTACCCCACCAGTTGACAGCCGTCTACGAGGACATGCTGCCACGCCAACCCCTACGATTTCTCCTCGCCGACGATCCCGGCGCGGGCAAGACAATCATGGCCGGTTTGCTCATCAAGGAGCTTCTCATCAGGGGCGATCTTGAGCGCTGCCTGATCGTCGCCCCTGGAAGTCTGGTCGAACAGTGGCAAGATGAACTGCGTGATAAGTTCTCGACCGACTTCGACATCCTGACGCGCGATCAGGTTGAAGCTTCTGCAAGCGGAAATTTCTTCGCCGAACACCAGAGAGTCATTGCCCGCCTCGACATGCTGTCCCGAGCACAGGACCTTCAGGACCGACTGAAGGCTGCGCCTGGTTGGGACCTTATCATCTGCGACGAAGCCCATCGCATGTCCGCCAACTTCTTCGGCGGTGAGGTCAAATACACCAAGCGCTATCAGCTCGGACAGCTTCTTGGCTCCCTTGCGCGCCACTTTCTCCTCATGACAGCCACGCCCCACAACGGCAAGGAGGAGGATTTTCAGCTTTTCATGGGGCTCTTGGACTCCGACCGCTTTGAGGGCCGCTTCCGCGAGGGAGCGCACAAGGTCGATATCTCGGACATGATCCGCCGCCTGACCAAGGAAGAACTCAAACGCTTCGATGGCACGCCGCTCTTTCCCGAGCGCAAGGCTTACACAGTTTCCTACAAGCTCTCGGACCGGGAGGCCGTGCTCTATGAAGCGGTGACCCGTTACGTGCGCGACGAAATGAACCGCGCCGACCAGATACAGGACGGCGGCGACCGCCGGCGCAATAATGTCGGCTTCGCCTTGCAAATTCTCCAAAGACGGCTCGCATCGTCTCCGGCCGCCATCCATGAATCCTTGAAGCGGCGCCTTGCGCGGCTCGAAGCCCGCCTTGAGGAGGAGCGCTTGCTCAAGCGCGGCCATGAGGCGGCAGGTGTTTTGTCAACGAAGACAGACATTCCAACCTGGGACGACGAAGACGTTGATGAGGCCCCCGAGGACGAATTGGAGAACCTCGAAGATCAGGTTGTCGATCAGGCGACAGCCGCGCGCACCATCGCCGAACTCGAAGCTGAGATTGAGTCCCTGAAAGAGCTTGAGGGGCTGGCCCGCGTGCTGCGCCGTTCGGGGGAAGATACCAAGTGGCGCGAGCTGGACCGCATTCTGGACGATCCCATCGTCTACGACCCTGCGAACGATGTACACCGGAAGATCGTCGTCTTCACTGAATCCCGCGATACCCTGGAATATCTCGCCACACGTATTCGCGGGCGAATTGGCGAGGCGGAGGCCGTTGCGATCATTCACGGCGGTGTGCCGCGCGATCGCCGTCGCGCCGCGATCGCCGCTTTCAACGACGATCCGAGGGTCCGCTTTCTGATCGCCAATGACGCCGCTGGCGAAGGTGTGAATCTGCAACGTGGTGCGCACCTTATGGTCAATTACGACCTGCCTTGGAATCCGAACCGCCTGGAGCAGCGCTTTGGGCGTATCCACAGGATCGGCCAGACTGAAGTATGCCACCTTTGGAACCTTATCGCGGGCGAAACCCGCGAAGGCGAAGTTTATGCCCGTCTGCTTGAAAAGCTGGAGACTGCGCGCGAGACCCTCGGCGGCAAAGTCTACGACGTGCTCGGCGAGCTGTTCGAGGCGCGCGCGCTCCGCGACATGTTCATGGAAGCAATCCGCTATGGCGAAAGCCCCGAAGTGCGCGAGCGACTTTTCACAGCGATTGACGGCGCCATCGACCGCAAGCATATCGACGAGATTGTTACGCGCAGCAAGCTCACCAAAGAAGGACTCGATCCCGCCACCATCACCACTCTCAAAGAGGAGATGGAGCGCGCAGAGGCACGCCGTTTGCAGCCGCGCTACATCCGCTCGTTTTTCGAGGAGGCGTTCGCGCTAGTCGGCGGCGTTATGCGCCCGCGGGAAAAGGGTCGCTATGAAGTCAGGCGCGTGCCCGCCATCCTCCGGGACCGCGACCGGCTCATCGGTCGCGGCGATCCTGTACTCCCGCGCTATGAACGAATCTGTTTTGACAAGGGGGATATCCCCGGCAAGCACCAGGCCATGCTGGTCGCGCCCGGCCACCCGCTCTTGGATGCCACTGTTGATTTGACGCTGGATCGTTATCGCAATCTGTTAGGCCAGGGTGCAGTCCTGGTTGATGAGAACGATAGCGGTGAACAGCCCCGTGTCCTCGTGTATTTGGAACATGGTATTCGTGATGGCCGTGTCGGGCGTAACGGACGCCCGCGCGTAATCTCGCAGCGCCTTCAATTCGTTTATCTCGACCGCAATGGCAGCGCCATGGACGGCGGCGCAGCGCCTTATCTCGATTGCCGGCCGGTTAAGGAAGACGAGAAACAGCAGATTGAGCCGCTCCTGCATGAGGATTGGCTCGCCGGCAACATCGAGGACGCGGTTCGTTCATATGCCATCACGGAACTCGTTCCGCACCACCTGGAAGAGGTTAAGTCCCGGCGGCTGCAAGAAATTCAGAAGATCGAGACGGCCGTAAAGGAACGCCTGCGCCGCGAAATTCTGCATTGGCAGCATCGGGCGCTCGAACTCGAACGGCAGGAGAAAGCCGGCAAGCAGCAACGCCTTAATTCCCAGAATGCGCGGCGCTATGTTGAGATGCTGACCGACCGGCTCGACAAGCGCCTTTCCGAGCTTGCCAAGGAACGGCAGATCGCGCCCTTGCCACCGGAGATACAGGGCGCGGCGCTGGTGGTTCCGATCGGCTGGTTCGCCAAATATTCCGAGCCGTCCGGTCCGGCAACCAGACTCGCAAAAGACCGCGCAGAAATCGAACAGCTCGCGATGGAAGCCGTCATGGCCGCGGAGCGCGCACTTGGGCGCGACCCGCGCGATGTGTCCGCCGAAAATCGCGGCTATGACATCGAAAGCCGCGATGCGAAGACCGGCGACCTGATCTTCATTGAGGTGAAGGGACGCGCGGAGGCCGCCGATACCATCACCGTCACCCGCAACGAGATGCTGACGGCTTTCAACACCGAAGACTCCGAGCTTTCCTACATCCTTGCCGTCGTGCAGGTCGAAGCCGGATTCGCCCGGCCGCCCATTTATGTGCGAAGCCCCACCGGCGTTTTCGGTGCTGAACCCGGATTCATGGAGGTCTCACGAAATTTGAACCTGACAAAAATTCTGACCGTAGGGGGGCCGCCGGCATGAGCGGACCCGTAAGAAGAAAAAAGCTCATCGAAGTCTCGATCCCGCTCGAAGCCATCAACGAGGCGAGCGCGCGGGAGAAGTCCATTCGGCATGGGCACCCTTCCACGCTTCATCTCTGGTGGGCACGGCGACCGCTCGCGGCGTGTCGTGCCGTCCTGTTCGCCCAGCTTGTCGATGACCCGTCATCCTGGCCGGACCGCTTCCCGACAGAAGAAGCGCAGAACGTGGAAAGAAAGCGTCTTCACGACCTGATCGCAGGTCACAAGAACCCGAAAACCGGTCGGTATGAGGGTGGGCTTGTGCAGTGGGAATCCTCGACCAACGCGCACATTCTCAACAATGCCCGGTGGGAGATCGCGCGCTCCGTCGCCTGGGGGTTGGGCGAGGAACCGCCGGCGAAATCCGACGCCGATGCCGTTGTCGCATATCTGCAAGAGAAAGCTCCGCCGGTCTATGACCCGTTCTGCGGCGGCGGCTCAATCCCGCTCGAAGCGCAACGGCTCGGGCTTCGCGCCTACGGCTCCGACCTCAACCCGGTGGCAGTGCTGATATCGAAGGCGCTGGTGGAAATCCCGCCGAAGTTTGCCGGCCGCCCGCCGGTAAATCCCGACCGCGATCCCCACCGCGCCTGGAAGGGCGCGGAGGGACTCGCCGAGGACATGCGCTATTACGGCCAATGGATGCGCGGCGAGGCCGAGAAACGCATCGGGCATCTCTATCCCAAAGCGACACTGCCGGACGGCAGCGAGGCGACTGTCATCGCATGGTTGTGGGCGCGCACGGTTGCCTCGCCCGACCCCATGGCAAAGGGTGCGCATGTGCCGCTTGTTTCTTCATTCATGCTCTCGGCGAAGAAAGGCAAGCAAGCATGGGTCGAGGTGGTGCGGGACGCCGCTGCACAAGACGGCTGGCGTTTTGAGATCAAATCTGGGCACCTGACGAAGGAGGTAGAGGAGAACAAGAAACTAGGCACCAAGGCCGGTAAAGCACAAGATTTCCTCTGCTTGCTCTCGGGAGCGCCGATCCCAAGAAGTTACATCCAGACAGAAGGCAAAGCAGATAGGCTGTCGGTTCGACTAATGGCAGTCGTTGCAGATGGACCTGGAGGAAGACAATACATCGCACCGGATAACCTACATGAGCGAGCCACACTGGCCGATGAGTGGAAAGATGTCGTCGCCGATGCGAGAGAGCGGTTTTTATCTGGAGCAACACCAACCAGAGCGATGATTACAGGAGGCGTTTGTTCCGCCTATGGTCTACGCACTTGGGGGCACCTATTCACAGATCGGCAGACTATCGCACTTGCAACGTTATCAGGCTTAATCCAGGAGCTACGGACAAATGTACTTAACGCCGCTCAACGAAATGGTCTGACCCCTGACGACGTTTCGCTGGCAAGCGGTGGACGTGGCGCCGAAGCATATGCTGATGCAGTCGCTACCTATGTAGCGTTTGCCATAGACAAGTCTGCTGACCTCAACAACAACCTTTGTAGATGGGAGCCAATTGCTCAATGTCCACGTCAGCTCTTTGCGCGACAGGGTATGGCGATGGTATGGGACTTTGCAGAGTCGAATATTCTAGGAGAAAGGTCCGGCAGCTTCCTTACCGTGTTGGATGGCCAGTGCAAGGCGCTCGCCTCTACGCTGTGTTGGCAGTCAAATCGCCTTCAGGGAGTGATTACCAATAAGGCCGCGCAGGAAAATACATTCGACCCAGATTCCGTATTTTGTACTGATCCTCCATATTTTGATAATATTGGCTACGCAGTTCTCGCCGATTTCTTCTATAACTGGCTGCGGCCGTCACTAAGACAGATTTGGCCTGACTTATTTAGACGAACTCTTACGCCGAAGGAAGAAGAACTCGTAGCAACGCGTCACCTCCACGGCTCTGTGGAAAAAGCCGAACAGTTTTTCATGGAGGGCATTTCGAAGGCACTGAAGAACATACACAAGGCGGCGACAGATGAGGTGCCGGTTGCCATCTACTACGCGTTCAAGCAGTCCGAGATCGCTGATGACGGACTCACGTCGGCTGGATGGGCTTCTTTTCTACAGGGTGTCGTTAATGCTGGATACATAATCGATGGGACTTGGCCGGTGCGAACGGAAAACGCGAGTCGCATGGTAGGACAAGCCTCAAATGCTTTGGCCTCATCAATTGTCCTTGTTTGTACTAAGCGCCCAGTGACCGCTGCGGTCAGTACCCGTCGGGAATTTGCCGCGCGCTTAAAACAAGACCTGCCAAATGCTCTCCAGAAGATCAAGGAGGCCGGTGTCGGGCCGGTCGATATGGCGCAGTCGGCGCTTGGGCCGGGGATGGGCATTTTCACCAGCTACGCGAAGGTCTTGGAGCCTGATGATTCCGAGATGACCGTGCGCACAGCCATCGCACTTATCAACGAAGTGCGAGAGGAAATCCTCGGCGAAGAAGATGCGCATTATGATCCAGCGACACGTTTCTGTATCGACTGGTTTCAGGCATTCGGCGTGGAGCAGGGCAAGTCCGGCGACGCCATCGGCATGGCGAACGCTTACAATCTTGGTCTTGGCGATTTGGAACATGCCGGCGTGTTCTATGCTAAGGGAGGTGTGGCGCGCCTTCTGAAGCGTGCTGAGATGCAGGAGGGCTGGCGGCCGAGCACGGACCGCACTCTTACGCATTGGGAATGCACGCAGCATTTGATACGCGTACTGGAGGCAGCGGATGGCAGCACCGCCGCCGCCGCCGCGCTGATCGCCGAAATGAGTTCCGAAGACGCCGAGGCGGCGCGGGCGCTCGCTTACCGCCTTTACGACATCTGCGAAAAGAAGGGATGGGCGCAGGAGGCACAAGTCTACAATCTTCTGGCGGAGGAATTCCCCCACCTCGAACAGGCGGCGCTTGATTTTCAGGGCAAGATCGGGCCAGCGCAAGGCACGTTCGATCTTGGGGAGGCGCGGTCATGAGCGATGCATACGGCGCGAAGCAGAAAGTCGATCAGGCCCTTGAGGCGCTGCGCGTCGGCCTGTCTCCCTATGTGGCCGAGCGCATGAAACAGCGCCATGGCAATCACTGGCGTCAATATGTAAGCCGTGCGACCGGCGGCGATACCGGTTCGGAGCTGGATGGCTACGGCTTACTCAAGACAATCCTCGATAACTATAGCGAGGTGTTCCGGCATGACGCCCGGATGCGCAAGGCGCGCAGCTATGTCTCCCTCGCACTGGATGCCCGCAACGCGACCTCGCATTTCGACGGAATGATGCAGGATCGCGAGGCGCTTCGTTATCTCGACGCCATCCGCGAGTTGCTCGATGCCATCGGCGCCAAAGAGCAGGTCGCCATCGTGGATAAATTGTACGAAGGCCAGAAACGCGCAAGCCCTGAGGCGGCAGCCGAAGCGACGGCGGGGGCGAGGCAGCTCGACGAACCGCCACCGCCGGCGAAGCTCCGCCCCTGGCGCGAGGTCGCCCAGCCCCATCCCGATGTTCTGGAGGCGCGCTTTACGGACGCCGAATTTGCAGCGAACCTCGCCCATGTGGACCAAGGCGTCGGCTCGGAAGAATACACCGACCCGCTTGCCTTCTTCCGCATCACCTATCTGACCGAGGGCTTGAGCCGCGTTCTGCGCGATGCGATTGAACGCTTTGCGAAGAAAGGCGGCGATCCCGTGGTTGGCCTGCAAACCAATTTCGGCGGGGGCAAAACCCACACCATGCTTGCCCTCTATCACTTGGCGGGAGCGGCGCAAGCCGGATACAAGCCTGAAATCCTGCACGGCATGAAAAGCATCTTCGACGCCGCCGGGGTTTCGACGCTGCCGACGATCCAGCGCGCTGTCTTCGTCGGCACGCACAAAGGCCCGAGCGAGGTCATGCATGCGAGCGATGGCCGGGAAATCCGCACTCCCTGGGGTTACATCGCCTACAAGCTCGGTGGTTGGGACGCGGTGGACCACATTGCCGATTCCGAAGCCAGTCGAACCAATCCGGGCTCCGAGAAGCTCATCCAGATTCTGGAACTCGCTTCGCCCTGTCTCATTTTGCTTGACGAAGTGGTTGCCTTCGCCAAGCAGCTCCGGGGTGAGGAAAACGAGTCTTTCCACGCTTTCATTCAATCGCTGACGGAAGCCGCGGCGGCCGTGCCTGGCGCCATGGTCGTTGGTTCGCTCCCGGAATCCGGCATGGAAGTCGGCGACGAACGCGGCGTTGCCGCTCTCCACCGCCTCGAAAAACTGTTCGGCCGCGTGCAATCCGCGTGGACCCCGGCGAGCGGTATGGAGACCTTCGAGATTGTGCGACGGCGTCTCTTCCAGCCCCTCGACGAGGAAGGCGAGAAAGCATGCGATGCGACCATACAAGCCTTCAGCAAGCTCTATCGTGACAACGCTTCCGACTTCCCCGCGGAAGTGAAGGAGCCCGCCTATCGTGAGGAGATGAAGCGCGCTTATCCGATCCACCCGGAGCTGCTGAAGCGCTTTTCCGAGGACTGGTCCACGCTGGAAAAATTTCAGCGCACCCGCGGTATTCTCAAGATCATGGCCAACGTCATCTATGCGCTATGGCGCGGGCAGAGCACCGCGCCCTTGATTAACCTCGGGCTGATACCCCTGGCCGAAGACAAGGTGCGCACGGCCATTTTGGAACCGCTCGACCGCTCTTATGGACCAATCCTTCAGGGCGAGGTCGATGGCGAACTCGCCCTGCCGGTCAAGATCGAGGCTTCGCGTAAGCGCTTTGGCGATGTCATCGCTGTGACGCGGGCCGCGCGGGCCGTGTTCCTTGCGACCGCGCCCCATCGCGGATCGTCGCGCGGCGGCTTGACCGGGCCTTCGCTCCGTCTCGCTTGTGCGCAGCCCGGCGATCAGATTTCGATATTCGGCGATGCGTTGCGCGAGCTGTCGGAGCGCTCCGCCTATCTTTACCGCGAAGGAGACCGCTATTGGTTTTCAACGCAGCCGACGCTTAACCGGATTGCCGACGAGCGCGCCAACGACGTTGCCGCCGATGACGCCGATGCTGAGATCATCTCTATTCTTCGCAAAGAGCAGAGCCACAGGGGCAGTTTCCACCGCGTACATGCCGCGCCCGACAGCTTGATCGACGTGGAGGATGCGCGCGCCATCGCGCTTCTCATTGTTCCGCCTACATATCCACACGCCCTGAAGAGTCCCGAACGGACCCCGGCGCAGCGCATCGTTTCGGATACGCTGCAACGGCGCGGCACCGGACAGCGCAAGTTTCGCAACGCGCTGGTTTTCGTTGCCCCCGATGAGAGCGGACTCGATACCTGCCGCGAGATCGCCCGGAAGTATCTTGCCTGGAAATCGATCGTCGAAGACAGGGAGATGAGGAAGGGCCTCACCGAGGCGCAGATCGAAGACGCCAACGCCCGCATGCGTCAATCCGCGGAAGGACTCGCGCAGCGCATTCGCAGCACCTGGTCTCATGTGCTCTATCCGGTGCCCACGCAGGACGGTGGCAACGGTACAGGTCCGGCCAGCGGTTTCGAGTTGGAGCATACCTCGGTTGTCAACCGGGCACCGGGAAAGCCGATTGCCCAGGTCGTTTACGACAAGCTCAAGGCCAACAGCGTCATCGTCGATGAGTTGGGGCCGGACACGCTCATGGCCGAGTTGCGCAAGGTCTGGGAAGAGAGCAAGCCGCACATCGAGGTTGCGACTTTGCTCGACTGGTTCGCCTCTTATGTCTACCTGCCGCGCCTGCGGGACGATGCCACGCTCACCCTGGCGATTGAAAAACTTGTCGCCAAGATTGAGGCGCCCGTGGCGTTCGCCCAAGGCTTCGACGAGGCGTCCGGCGAATACCAACGCGTTTCCCTCTGGTCCGCCGGTCTGGGCAGCAATATCGCTACCGGCATTCTGGTCTGGCGCAGCGCATTGCCTGAACGCGAAGCCACTGGCAAGACAGAAGGTGCTGGAACCTCCGCTCGCACTGGCGGTCCGACGGCAACGGGAGTAGGCGATCAGTCCGGTAAAACCGCAACGACAACCGGGAAGCCGCGGCGTTTCTACGGTTCGATTCCACTGGACCCTGATAAGGCGGGCCTCCAGGTTGCCAAGATCGCCGAGGAAATCCTGTTCGAGCTGAGCCGCGCCGACGGAGCCACGGTAAAGCTGACGTTAGAGATCGACGCCTCATCGCCCGCCGGCTATCCCGACGATGTTGTCGATGTCGTGCGGGCGAATGTGCGCGACCTGAAGCTGGATACCGGCAAGGTAGGATTTGAGGAGGAGTGACGGCGCTCCGTAAGCATAACAATTAGAAGGAGTTTAGTGTGAGAGCGTGTCGCCTCATCATCAAGAATTTCAGGGGTGTGAAGGCAACAACACTGTTGTTACCAAAGCACGGGGTACTGATCGGCGATAACAACACCGGCAAAACGACCATTCTCGAAGCACTCGATCTGGTGCTCGGGCCTGATCGTCTCAACCGCCAACCACCCATCGACGAGCACGATTTTTTCAGAGGTGATTATACCGTCAAGCCCGTTGCGGCCCCGGCTGATGGAGCGGCTGAACCCGCTGCTGATGATAACGGCGAACCCGCCGCCAACGATACCAAGGTAGCGGCCGATGCTCCCAGAATCGAGATTGAGGTGACAGTTGCGGACCTTACCGACGAGCAGAAGGGAAAGTTTGGCGACTACACGGAGTTTTGGGACGCGGCGACAGACCAGTTCTACAACGAACCAAACCCGGCGGGAGTCGACGGCGCCGCCATCACCGAAGCGCTGCGCGTCACATTCCACGGTTGGTACGAAGAGGAAGAGGACGATTTCGAGGGCAGGACCTTCTTTACCCGCAGTCTCACGGAAGGTGACACGCCAGAGCTGTTCTCAAAGAGGCACAAGCAGGTATGTGGCTTCCTTTACCTCCGCTCCCTCCGGACAGGCACCCGCGCATTGAGTTTAGAGCGTGGCAGCCTGCTTGATATCATTCTGCGGCTCAAAGAAGTCAGGCCGCAGATGTGGGAGGACACACTTGGAACGCTGTCTGGAATCTCGGTTGCGAGTGATCCGAAACTTGGTATTTCCCCGATACTTGATAGCATCAGCGTCGCGCTCAAGAAGTACGTGCCAAAGGAATGGGGCGTAAAGCCCCATCTTAAGGTGTCCAATTTAACGCGTGAGCACTTGCGGAAGGTGATCACGGCGTTCATCGCCACAGGAGACGGCGATCACGCCGCACCCTTCTATCGACAAGGGACGGGCACCATCAACATGCTGGTCCTGGCGATGCTCTCACAAATCGCTGAAGACAAGCAGAATGTCATCTTTGCCATGGAAGAGCCGGAGACGGCCATCCCGCCCTATGCCCAAAAGCGCATCGTTCACGAGGTTCGGAAGCTGGCATCGCAAACCCTCTTCACGTCGCATTCGCCATACGTGCTTGAGGAGTTCGCCCTTGAGGAGACCGTCGTTCTGGGGCGTGACACAGAAGGGATGCTCGCCCGCAAGATCATAGCGCTGCCCGACAACGTGAAGCTCAAGCGCTACCGGCAGGAATTCCGCACCCGCTTCTGCGAAGGTTTGCTCGCCCGCCGTATCCTCATTGCTGAAGGAGCTACGGAGGCGTCGGCCTTTCCGGTGGTATGCCGTCGCCTTTCAGAGATAAAGCCGGAGGTTTATTCCTCCCTTGAAGCACTCGGTATCTGCACGGTCGATGCCGGCAGCGAAAGTAACATCCCCGGCATGGCGCAGTTTTATAGCGCCCTCGGAAAACGCACCTTTGCGATTTGCGACAAGCAGGAGGACGGGAACAAGGCCCTGATTGAAGCCCACGTCGAGTTGTCGTTGATGCACGAGGAAAAAGGATTCGAGGCCATGGTGCTGAAAGGCACCACCGAGGCGGCTCTAAAACGGTTCGTGAACCTCATCACGTGGCCTCCGCACCTCAAGGCCAAGTACCCTGATCCTGGAGCGCAGGCCACGGTTGCGCTTTCGGAGTATTTTGCAGGGGCCAAAGGAAATTGGGCTATCGCTGACTTTCTGGCTCAATGTAGTGAGTCCGAGATTCCCGAATGGCTTCGGAATGCGTGTGTCCAGTTGAAAGATGCCTGCACACCCGCCCCAGCCGCCATCAATGCGGCGGTCGAACCCGTCGCTGCGGGCGCTGATCCGGGAGCCGGTGTAAATGAAATTGACTGAAAAGCAGCTTGAGGCGATGGACGCCGATGGCCACCTTCTTGTCACGGGAGGGCCGGGTTCCGGAAAGACAACCGTTTCCATTCTTAAGGCGGCCCACTTGGCAGAGCATCAACTTCGGCCCGGCCAGAAGATACTGTTTCTGAGCTTCGCACGCGCCACCGTCTCGCGTGTGGTAGAAGCTATCGAATATGAGCAGAAAATCCCGCGTGCCCAGAAGCAGCTCATCGATGTCGAGACCTACCATTCCTTCTTTTGGCGTATCCTCAAGGCTCATGGTTATCTCATCGGGCTGCCGCGGCGGCTCAGTATCCTCACGCCGTCCGGCGAGGCGATCGCCCTCTCCGCGGTGCGATCCGGTTTCCCGGCCAGAAACCTCTCCGACGAGCAGAAGGTGGCCAAGAAGGCCGCTGAGCAGACAGAGCGCATCCGCCTCGCAAACGCGGAGGGGCTTGTGTGCTTCGATCTCTATGCCCCCCATGTCGGCGAAATCCTTCACGGCAGCGATCGCATTCGCAGATTGATTGGGACCATGTACCCGATCATCATCCTCGACGAGTTTCAGGACACGAATGCGCAGCAATGGCGGGTCGTTCAGGCGCTGGGCGCGTTCTGCCGGCTGATTGCTCTCGCCGACCCGGAACAGCGCATTTATGACTGGATTGGTGCCGACCCGGCGCGTCTCCACCATTTCCGAGAGACGTTCACCCCAACAGAGATAGACCTGAGCACAGACAATCACCGAAGCGCCGGGACAGAGATCGGCATGTTCGGCAACGACCTGCTTACGGGGAAATTCCGTCAGAACACGTATAAGGGCATCGCGTTCGATGTCTTTGACCCCTTTCCCGATCCAGCGATGACAAAGCTAGTTACGACGACCTATGCCGCGCGCGGGCGCTTGGTCAGCCAAGGCGTCACCGACTGGTCCCTGGCCATTCTCGTCCCGACAAAGAAGATGACGCGCCTGGTGTCAGATGCCTTGCGTCAACCTCCGGCAGGGATGATTGAGGTGCCGCATTCCGCGGTCATCGAAATGGAGGCGGCAATCCTTGGGGCGGAAGTTATCGCACATCTGTTGCAGCCTGCCGTGGATCGCCATCACTTTGAACAGTTCATCGAACTCATGTGCAACTACTTCCATGGCAAAGGCGGCGATGAACCCACGCAAGGAGCACTGAAAGAGGCGGCGGGCATCCGAAAAGCCTACGAAGAGCTTTTGACTTGTCATGCGTCAGGCAAAGCCGTGCGGAAGAACAGCATCATCGTCAGCATGCTCGCCGTGTACGACCAGACACGTGCGCTCGTGCTTGTGGGCGACCCCGATAACGACTGGCTGGCCATGCGGCACATCCTCCAGGACGGAGCTTGCAAAAGATTGAATGAGATTGCGAATGAGGTTCGCAACGTCCGTATCCTGGAGCGCGGGACCCAACTTCGTCAGGAGCTTTCCCGGGATTGGCGTGACAACGGCGGCTATTCCAATGCGCTGGCGATCACGCGACAGGCTTTCGTCCGGGAGCACTTTTCGACAAACGTCAAGCCGGAGTCCGGCGTTATCGTGATGAACATGCACAAAGCGAAAGGTAAGCAATTCGACGAAGTTATTATTTTCGAGGGCTGGCCGATCAAACGGAAGGGCCAGCCACCCTACAACGCGGACCGCATTGTGCGCTTCAATTCACGGGATCATGCAGACGACCAAGCCAAGCAGAACCTGCGCGTCAGCGTCACGCGAGGCAAGCGTCTTACAACCATTTTGACGCCGAAGAATGACCCTTGCGTCCTTCTTCCTGGAAACAATTGAAACCGACTTCATCGCTGACGCCATGGGCCGCTCTAGGAGCCCGCGACAAGCGACGCCATTTCCTTGAGACCGATAACCTCGACTCCTTCGCCCTTCGGCGAGCGTGGTTTTGCCCTCCTGCCGCGGCCCGAGCAGCGCCACGGTCGGAAACTGGCCAAGGCGGGCAAGAACTACTTCAGTTTTCTGGCGCGGTATCATCCTTGCAATTCCGGCGCTAGCCGCCGGAATTGCAAGGAATCGGGGCCTAGCGCCAATGCCAGCCTATCGGACCGCTAACCCGACAGCGCTGCGTACCGGCTGCCCGCGATCATCTTCTCATGGACGGCGCGGCTACGCGCGCCGCACACGCAACCCTGCCGCAGCTTCACGCCGGCCCGCGCCAGCCGCAGCTCCGGCTTCGTATAGAGCAGGGAGCGGTTCGGCGTCATTGTGTAGCCCGGCAGGCTCAGCTTGAGGATTTCCGCGGCGGCCATCAGGCCCGCGGCGAATGAAAGGTGCGGCAGCGCGGCATCGACCTGCTGACCGTCGGCAGGCGCTGCCTCGGGATCGGTTGCGCAGCCGGTCGGCGTATAGGAGGTTTCCGGGAACAGGCAGCATGAGCACGGATCGACCATCGGCACATGCCGGATGACCGAAGCTTGCCAGTTGCGGCCTGTGGTGCCGTAAATCTGCACCGGCGGCAACAGGGACTCTATCAGGTGGCGGACATTGTGCTCGTTGGCTGCCGCGATCACGAGGTCCGGCGTTCCGCTCGCGCGGTCGGTCCATTTGCGCGATTCATGCAGCATCACCGGCTCGTGCGCCATGTCCGTTATCCCGCAGCGTCTCAGATAGGCTTCCAGCACTTGCGCCTTATCGCTTTTGATATCTTCATCGGCGAATACCGGCGAGCGCGTGATGTTCTCGCGTTTCACCTTGTCGCGATCGAACAGCAGCGCGGAAAAATTGCGCGTCGCCAGCGTCAGGAAATAAAGGATCGCCGTGCCGACGGAACCGGCGCCGACCGCCCATAGCGCGCCGAGATCGGCGCCAAGGGGCAGCGCCGGCAATGGCGCGCCGAACTCGTGAGTCCAGTCAAAGCTGTTGAGCATGACCGCAGCCGGCGGCCCGTCGAAACCGTGTGCAGCAAGCTGCGCCGCCATGGCAATGACCGCGAGCGCCGCGCCGATGGGGTTCGCCGCGTCGTCGGCGGGAAGCGGTGACGGGGCAGGGCCGGTATAGGCGAGCCAGCCGGCGCCATGCGTCACGACCGGGGCGCCGGACGCGCCAAGAAACACGATGTGATCGGAATCATGCGCGGGGCGGATCAGATATTCGCCGCGCGGATCGGCGGCCTGCATCTGCGCGAGAGCAAAGCCGACGATGTCTTCGCCCGCCCAGGGCAGGGGCTGGACCATGTCCGTCGGCAGGATGTCGAGCGCAACCCGCCGCGCCATGCGGCCGAGCAGGTTGGCCGCTGTCAGCAGGGCGACCTGGCCGGCATAGCTGCGCAGGTAATCGGGAGCTGCGCGGATCGCAATCCAGCGCGACTGGTCAAGCCGCCGCGCGTCGGGATAGCGAAACAACCGGTCATCGCGCACGTCATAATAATCCTCATCCTTCACGCGACCCTCCCCGGAACGATAACGATGTTCGAGGCGCCGAGCGGCACGAATCCCTTGCCCGCCTGAAAGACATAGGTGGCGGAGCGCGTCAGCGCGGGGAGGTGACGCCCGTAATCGGGCAGTACGATCGATACATAACCGGTGAAGGCAATCCGCGCGCCGTCATCATCGCCGCCGCTGTGATAGGCATCGCCGGGATGGGTGTGAATCTGTCCGACCACCTGCAGGCCGCGATCGACGGCGGCGCGCACGACCTTCGCCATCGCCGACGCGCTCACGACAAAGCTGCTGCGCGTGACCTGCGCCTCGGGGCGGATCGAGGCGAGCGCCACCGTGGTCGTACCGTCGCTTTGCCCGAGCAGGTAGGCGATCCCTTCCTGTCCGTCGCGAATCTCCGGGGCAAGGCACGCGGCAAGCGCATCGATGCAGCCTTGCGATATCACGAGCCGCGGCGGGGGCGGCGGCCCCGGCTTGTAGCGCGGCTTCTTTGCAAACAGGCGTTTGAGGGCATTCAGCATCGTCTCACCCCATCCGGCCCTGGTAGTGAGCGCTTTTCATCTCGACATGAATTCGCAGCGCCATCGCCGACAGCGTGGTGCAGTTGCCGGTCTTGGGATTCGTGATCCAGTTCGCGAGATCCCACTCGCCATGAGGCCCCTTGGGATCGACCTTGGTATAGGCAAGACGGTTCCAAGGCGCGCAAATTCGGCCGGAGGGGTGAAAGAACGTCCCTCCCTTCGGCGTATCGGCCGGCTGGTCGAGCAGCCTCGTCGCTGGGTTGTACCAGTGCCATGCCGGCGGCAGGGCCGGGTAGTCGCTGCAATCGGCGAGCAGCCAGTATTGCGAATCATCGCGGGCTTTCATGCCGAGGATGAAGGCCCGCTCCAGCGGCCACCCGCGGGATTGCGCGTTCTCCCGCAGGTGACCGAATTGCTCTTCGAAAACCAGCTCGCCTGCGGTGGCCATCGCTCACACCCCGGAGCCGGTCGCAACCAGTTCGAGCTTCACTGTACCGGCGAGGCCGAAACTGACGAGCGTGCGCTGCACCGGCTGCAGCACATCGCCGTTATAGACAAGCTCTAGCGATTCGCCGCTGTCGATGCCCTTGGCTTCGACAGCCGCCGCGATCACGTCCTCAATCTTGGCTGTTTTCGGGAAGGTGCCAGTGAACAGCCCCTTGGGCGTGCCAACCTCAAGCGTGACTTCGTCCCCGCCATGCCCACCATGTCCATGCTCGTGTTGATGCTCGTGTTGATGCTCGTGCGCCATCGGAATCTCCTTACACCGTACTTCAGAAAGCGCGGCGCCGACGGCCCCGCAGACCCTTCCTTTATGCCACAGCGCGCCGGAAATGTCAAAAATGCAATCGTTTAATAAGTTTATAATGCAAACGTCTATGTTTGCGATCTTGACGCCGCTTCCGTTTGCATGGTAGAAAAACCTATGGAAGCCGGCCACATCTATCAAAGTTTAGGAGCGCGAATCAGGGACTTGCGCAAAAGTCTGCGCCAGACCCAGGACCAGCTCGCAAAGCAGATCGGCATATCCCGCGCCTCGCTCGCCAATATTGAGGCGGGGCGGCAGCAGGTGCTTGTCCACCACCTGTTTGCGCTGGCGTCGGCTCTGCAACTCGATTCGCCGGCGCAGCTCCTGCTCGCGCCGCAGGCGCGCGCACCGAAGGCAGGCGCCTCGTCACCGCTGCCGCTTGCCGAAGACGGGCTGACCGAAAAACAGCGCCGCGAGGTCCTGAGCCTGATGGGCGATGCCATGCAGCAGGGCGCCAACAACGGGAGGGAGAACGCATGAATACGAAACGGCGCAGCGCGATCCAGAAGCGCGTAAAGGAATTACGGGACGAGCAGGGCATCATGGCGGCCCCGGTTCCGGTCGAGCGTATCGCCAAGGGGCTTGAGGCGCAGTTGCGGTTTTCCCCGCTCGACGACGAACTCTCGGGCATGGTCTATGTCAAGGACGGCACGCCGATAATCGGCGTCAACGCCCTTCATCATCCCAACCGACAAAGATTTACGCTCGCCCACGAAGTCGGGCATCTCGTGCTTCACCGCGCCGAGATCACAAAGCAAATCCACGTCGATAAGGGCTTCCCGATGCTGATGCGCGACTCGGTGTCTTCGGCCGGAATCGATGAAATGGAGATCGAGGCCAATTTCTTCGCCGCCGAACTTCTGATGCCCGAAGAATTTCTTGCGCGTTCATTGCAGGGGCAGTCATTCGACATTGACGACGAGGGCGCCGTCAGCGCGCTCGCCAAGGAATACAAGGTCAGCACGGCGGCGATGCGCTTCAGGCTCGGAAATCTGTTTGCCTAATTCCAGCCGGCGGAGGGCCAGCGATGAGTTTCGTGTTTTATGATACCGAGACGACCGGCACCAACACCGCCTTCGACCAGATACTCCAGTTCGGCGCAATCAGGACGGATCACGACCTGAACGAGCTGGACCGCTTTGAAATCCGCTCCCGCCTTTTACCTTACGTCGTGCCGTCGCCTGGCGCGGTGCGCGTCACGGGAATCGGCATCGGCCGGCTTACCGATCCCGCGCTGCCGAGCCACTACCGGATGGTGCGCGCGATCAGGGCGAAGATGGCCGAATGGTCGCCCGCGATATTCATCGGGCATAACTCGCTCGGCTTTGACGAGCACCTGTTGCGCCAGGCGCTGTATAAGACCCTGCACGCACCCTACCTGACCAATACGAACGGAAATTGCCGCACCGACAGCCTGCGGATGATTCAGGCAGTCGCACGGTTCGCGCCAAACACCCTGAGCATCCCGCTCGATGATCGCGGCAGGCCCGTCTTCAAGCTCGACCGGCTCGCGCCTGCCAACGGCTTCGATCACAGCGCCGCGCACGATGCGATGGGCGATGTGGAGGCGACCATCCATATGTGTCGCCTGATCGCCGAGCGCGTGCCGGAGCACTGGTCGAATTTCGTGCGCTTTGCCCAGAAGGCGGCGGTCGCGGATTTCGCGCTCGACGAGGACGTCTTCGTGCTCACAGATTTTTTCTACGGCAAGGGATACTCGTGGTTCGTCACCGGCATCGGCATGAACCCGGACAACGGCTCTGAAATGCTGGTCTTCGACCTCTCGCAGGACCCGGACGATTTCGCCGCGCTGTCCGATGATAATCTGGCCGCGCGCCTTATCGCCGCCTTTGGCCGGACGCGCGAAGAAAAAGAGCCGTCGCCCCATGTCGAGGAGCAGATTTATGACGGCTTCACCGGCAATGACGATCAGGCGCTGCTTGACCGGTTTCACGATCTGGAATGGCACCACCGCCCGCCGCTGATCGGCCGGCTCGGCGATGGGCGCCTGCGGGCGCTCGGCCAGCGTCTCGTATTCGTCGAGGCGGCGTATGTCATGCCCCATGCCGCCCGCCGTGATTACGAGATCGCCATTGCCCGCCGTCTCATGGTTGGGGACGGGACCGTGCCCTGGCTGACCCTTCCTAAGGCGATCGAAGAGGCTGACGATCTACTCGCAGGTGTAAGTCCCACGGAACGCGCATTGCTCGCCGAACTCCGTCACTACCTGACCGAACAAGCCGAGGCAGCCGCGTCCCTGATTGCGTGACGGAGGCGTGTTCAACTACCGTGACGACGGCCTCAAAATGGTTGTAAGACGCTTGCCTCGCGTGACGCTGACGCGCAGGTTCTGCTTGGCTTGGCCGTCCGCAACAGTTTATGCATCAAAACAAGGGATATTGCCTAGTTTTGTGCATCAAAATGCAAAATAGATATCCTTAGCGTGTCAACGGTGCCGCGCAGAAGATCGGCGGGGGTGGGGCAAGTGGCGACTAGCGGAATGATGCTCCCCATGGGCCAGGCGGACCGGCGTCAGTAACCCCATTCGATAGGTACCTAGCCGCAGTTTTTGGATTGCTAGCGCAAAAATCAGCACAGGGCTAACACGGCGCTCTCCGATTATTAGAATTATGTAGCTATTACAGTAGCTTACTCTTACACATCGCGGACGCCGCATCCGGTGCTTTTTCACCCGTTGGGCAAGCTCCTTGGGAGAGCGGAAACATAGCAATTAGCACATTGGCTAACACATTAGCACGGTAAAATCCTATAATAGTCAATAAAATCAATAGCTTATAAAATCATATACAGGACTTAAAATCGTGATATTATAAGGTCTTAGCGGAAATTAAGACTTTATTTTCAATTAGTTAGTATAATTGAAGATGACATAAACCACGAATTTTCACTTTCACAGTACTTACACGGTTTTGAAACTTTATTACCGGAGGTGCTATGACCGAGAGCCACACGATTTTTGACGGACGTATCCACGTTTACAAGCGCGACGACAGCCGCTATTGGCAGTGTTCCGCTTTCCTTAATGAGAAAAACTTCCGCATTACGACCCATGAGGAGAGCCTTGGCAAAGCCAAGGACTTTGCCGAGGACTGGTATCTGGAACTGCGGGGCAAGCACAAGCGCGGCGAGCTTGTCGAGGAGAAGACTTTCAACGAGGCCGCCGAGCAATTCCTGAAAGAATATCCCATTATCACCGAGGGTAACCGGAACAAGGTATACGTGAAGGGACACGAACAACGTCTGGCCGTCCACCTGTTGCCTTTCTTCGGAGATATGGGGCTTTCTCAAATCACCGCAGGACGCTTGCAGGAATACCGCATCCATCGACGTAAAACAGGCATGGAGCGCAACGGCAAGCCGCCTGCGCGGAATACGATGCACCAAGAAATCGTCACCTTGCGGCAAGTGCTGAAAACAGCCTTGCGCCATGATTGGTTGAAACACCTGCCTGACCTTTCAGAACCGTATAAAACAACTGGAAAACTCTCGCATCGCGCATGGTTTTCACCAGAGGAATATAAAACCCTTTATCAGGCGACGCGCGAACGCGCGGAAAAACCCAAGCGCAAACGCTGGGTTTGGGAGTCAGCACAGTTGCACGACTATGTGCTGTTCATGGCCAATACTGGCCTGCGTCCCGATGAAGCCTCACGGCTTGAGTTTCGGGACGTAACCATTGTCGAGGACGAGGACTCGGGCGAGACAATCCTTGAAATCGAAGTACGCGGCAAGCGTGGTGTCGGTTATTGTAAAAGCACCGCAGGCGCGGTCATTCCTTTCAAACGCCTGAGGGACAGGCTGAGAATGAACGCAAAGCCCAAGCCGACCGACAGGCTTTTCCCCAAAGGACATCGGGAAATGTTCAACCGCATCCTGAATGAGTTGGATTTCAAATTCGACAGGGAAGGGAGCAGGCGCACGGCCTACAGTCTGCGCCATACCTATATCTGCCTACGCCTCATGGAAGGGGCGGATATTTATCAAATCGCCAAAAACTGCCGGACGAGCGTGGAAATGATTGAAAATTACTACGCCTCGCACATCAAAACCAGCCTTGATGCCGCCGCCATCAATACGCGGCGCAAGAAAAAGGGCAAAAAGGCCAAAAAACCGCTTCTTGAAGATGAAGATTTGTAGAGTATAATCAATTCCAGTTCATTAAGCAGGCGTGGCGGAACGGTATACGCAACGGACTTGAACGAAATTGAGTGCCCCCGTGGGAAACCCGAGGAGCAGAACTGCCCAAACTCGGGGAAACCTTTCACATGGCAATCCCGAGCCAAGCCCCTGAACAGGGGAAGGTGTAGAGACTAGACGGGCAGCGTCTAAGCGGAAGATGAGGCGAACGCCGAAATCCAAACCGTATGGCGAAGGTATAGTCCAGACCACGAACACCGGACGGTGGCGGCGAAAGCCGAAGTGGTATGAAAATCCGTGGGGAGCAATCCCGTGGGGGTTCAAGTCCCCCCGCCTGCACCAAATTACAATCGCCTTAAATTCTTTTGGATAACCGTCAATACTTCCTCAAACGGCGGTTGGCCTTGATAGTAGAGCGAAGCGCGACGCTCATACTCTTTCTTGTAAAGCGCCTTCTTGCCTTCATCATGCAATAAGAATGCTTCGTTTTCGCTTAACGGCGCTTGCTGGTCAGCCGCCGGAAAACGGCGTTTCTTGTGCGCGAGGTATTCCGGCGAACCAATGAAGCTTTGCACATGGTCATTCTGCAACAGGCAGTAAATATCGTAATAATGCCGCATAAAATTGGTTGGGAACGCACCGCCCTTTTCTTGCAGGTTGCGGTGTTTGGTGACGACGGCCTGCAATTTTTCGACCAGCGTATAGGCAGGGTCGTAGCAGGGAATTTGCAAGGCCGTGTTGTCCGTCACATCCAGCTTTGCCTCCAATGCTCGCCGCAAAGCCCATGATCCGATGTTAAGCGGTTGGTTCGGCGTCATGGCATCGAAACCGACTTCCAGTAAAATACCTTCCTTCACACTACCGTCCGAAGAAAATTTTGCTTCATAGTGAAGGCGGATTCCACCGCTATAGTATTTTGGCAGGGAGTCAAAATCAGTATCCCGCACGACTTTCACAATGCCGTCGATGCGAATATGCGCCGCAAGATAATCGTAATAATCCTTGCGGCCTTGGCGGTCTTTGTCCTTGTCGTGGTTTCTGGACGTTCTGACATTCAAGCTTTCCAGCGGAGTGATTTGAATGTC
This sequence comes from Pseudomonadota bacterium, assembly GCA_021845905.1. Lineage (GTDB taxonomy): Bacteria > Pseudomonadota > Alphaproteobacteria > Micavibrionales > UBA2020 > PALSA-926. The sequence goes on along the minus strand of JAJZVA010000006.1, from coordinate 80,182 downwards.
GATGTCTTCGGAAAAGCGGTGGATAATGCCGTATCCCTTGGATAACGACGTACCGCCTTTAAGCTGAAAATCGTATCCGGCCTTTTTCAGTCCGTAAAGACAGTGCATGAGCCAATAGTCTTTTTCGGCAAGGTAAGGGTCTATATTCTTCTCGCCCGCGACGACGCGGATAAGGTCGGAAAATTCCGGATGCTGGTGAAGATATATTTTAGCTGGCATGGCTGAATACGCCTTCATAGAATTTTCTTGCTCGTGCGCCGCCGTATTCATGAACGGCGTGCATCAGTTTATCCCTGTCCATTTCAAGCGCGTTTCTTGCGGCATGTTTGAGGACTTCTTCCGTGTCCTCCGCCATCAGATGCAAGTTGTTCACAAGGTCAACCATTAAAAATTCCCGACTTCCTTTTTTGGGAAAGCGTCGTTTTATGAAGTAGTAGGGACGCCCGTTCAAGCGCATACGTCCATCCCGCTTGTTGTTATAAACCAGCGTTTCATTGTAAAGCTGAGTTGCGCCAACGCCTAAGGAATTATAGGCGTTGAGAGAGGCCATGTAAAAATGGTCGTCCTTCAAAAAAGCGCGGATAAGGTCGGCATCGTGCGGGGGTAAATCGCCGAAGCGCGATTTTTCTGGGCAGTAGTAGATGCCGCCGGAAAGCTTTTTAACTGTGCCGTCCCTGACCAGTGCTTGCAAATGGCGGTCAACCGACTTCGACCACCGCGCCAAATCAGCGCGGCGGTAGACCCTGCCGGAGTGAAGATATTTTTTGAGTTCGTTGACGCTTGCCATTGTTTCCATCCTTTAACTTAATCATAGCTTACCCATATAGAAATGTCAATTTTTTAGACTAAAATTCATGCAATATAGCAGAAAACATTATATTTATCATATGCTTGTCTTATTATTGGGGATGGAGAAGTACCTTTCGTACATCCTCTTCCGACCACAAGAGCCTTTCCGGTTCGCCGCGCAGGAGGGTTTGGCGTTTCTTGGTAATGGTTGTGCCGACCTTGTGGAGTTTTAATGCCGAGCCGATAGTGTTTTCGACGATAGCGGAGCGCAAGACGGTGAGTTTCACAAAATCGCCGTCTATGGCTGTAATTTGCGCCGTGACCTTTTGTTTTCCCCACGGGCGGGATTTCTTCCGGCGGCGGGAACGGTTGGGAGGCCATATGGCTTCCGTCCATTCCACAACGTCGGATTCCACGAATTCGCCTGATTGTGTCCATGCCATGCGCTATCTCCTCGCGTTGAACCGTGCAGACGCCTTGGGTGGTGGCGTCGTTACCTTGATTTTCTGTTTCGGGTCGAAGGTGGATTTCCCTCCATCGGGCTGTAACCCCGCACGGCGGAGGATTTCTTTGACCTCAAGGACGCTTGTGCGCAGGTTGACCGTCGCCATCGGCGGGTCGATTTTCGGCCTGACGTATCGCCGCGTGACGGTGGAAAGCAATTCGCTGTTGCTTCTCTGGCGCAATGTCGCTGTGAACGCCTTTTCGTCAAGGCGTTTTTCCGGCGGTGGCGACATGACGGTGACAGGCCAGAGCGGAACGCCGTTGAGGGCGTAGCTCATATTCATGATGATGGAATAGAACTGCCTGTTGGCTTCGATTTTGCGGGCTTCCTCTTCCTGCCTGACCTGCAATTCCGCATACTGGCGGATATACTGGTTCAACAAGGCTTGTCGTCCAGCAGCAAATACAGCGACCCCAGCAGGTAGCGCGAACCGCTACCGTCGCGGGCATCCCGCTTTTTCAGGTTGCGCTCATACCGGAGTCCCTCCGCTATTATCTGGACTATGACCTTATCGCCCGCGACCTTGAGGCCGACTACAGCACCGCAGAAATCGCCGGAACGCGGCTGGTTTACAGGTGTTCATAAGCCAGAGGCTAAAAAATTTGCGCCGCAACTCTACAGTTGCGGCGCAAAGCCATTTTATGGGAGCAAAAAGGATGGATTCTCGCCTCAAAATCTTCTCAAAACTTACACGGGTTCTTACACGGTTGACTTTTTGATGGTGAATTGTATAATAAATTCAATGTGTAAGGACTATCATGAGAGGACTTAAAATCGTGAGCCTTCGGGCGTACCGGTTCGATTCCGGTCAGGGCCACCATCCGAATTTTGAGAGCAATACTCTCACCGGATCGAACCTCGAATTAAAATTCAGCAGCGGAGCCAATTAAAATTCAGCGGCGGAGCCTCGGTCGATTCCGGTCAGCGCTACCACACTTATATTGCGGGGTTATACACGAATGTATAATCGTTAAGGATGAGTTGAGAGGCTGGTTTAACGTCTGAAGCGATATCCGCCGCGGTCGCCGCCACGATATCCGCCACGATCATGATGTCCGTCTTCTATGGCGTGATGGATGATGCCGCCGAGGATAACGCCACCGATAATTTCCGGGATGATCGAGGGAGCGCTGTTATAGGACTGATAGACAGGCGGCGCGGGAGCGTACACGACGGCAGGCGGCTGATATGCCGGCGGCTGGTATACCGGTTGCTGCGGGAAAGTCTGCGGATAGTAGGAAGACTGCGGCGCCTGATATGTTTGCGACTGCGAGTAAGGCGTGTAAGGCTGCGTGTAGGATGGCGTGTTGCCGTAGTAGCTCTGCGTGCGGGCGACGCAGGCGTTATAAGTATCTCTATACGTTTGATCGAAAGACTGGACTTGCTGCCAGTTATAGTAGGTGCTTTGGTTCAGATTTCTTTCATTTGCGAGGTACTGATTTCGACACTGATCCAGTTGCACTTGCTCTTGAGTGGATTGGGCATATGTTTGCGCTTCCGCCGCCGTGGGGGCGAGAACGGATGAAATTGTTACTGCGGCTGCAAATCCCGCCATCGCTTTTTGCCAGGCGTGTGAGAGGTATCCTTTTTGAGTTTTGCTGTTTTGCATTTTTCATTTCCCCGAGTTTGTTTTTTATAACTGTATACGTATTTTATAATAATATAGCAAGTTGTTTATGTTATGTCAATAATAAACTCGAGAAAAGAGGTATTTATATTTAAATATTTGATTTTATTATAAAAATTAAAAGTCAGATACGCTTCTTTTTTTTAGCAGATTTTTTATTGCGCGCGTTTTGCTCGATATAGGCGCCGATAATGGATTCGATCATCGGGCCGAAGCGTTTCTTTAATTCTGCGCAGCGGGTTTTGTTGTGCAGTTCCGTGCCTTTGCGTTCGCTCAAAATCAGGCCGGTTTCGCGCAGAATGGCGAAATGTTGCGAGAGCGTTGATTTGGGCAGTTTTGCGCCGGTGATGTCGCGGTAGGCCGAGCAGATCTGCGTGCACTCGGCGGACGCAAGCTCCGCATAGATGCGTATGCGGATGGGGTTCGAGAAAGCATAAAGAATGCCCTCGACCGTGACGTCTTCCATTTTCGGGTGCGACAAAGGTTTCATATTACCAATATAGAGCATTTTCAGGAAAGGTTCAATCGTCCACAATAACGCGGAACGGGGCTTGACACAGGTTCTTAAGTTCTGTTATTACGAACTACCAAAAAGTTCCGCCGTCCATTTTGCAAAAGGATCCCGCCATGGAATACGTCAATCTCGGAAAAACCGGCCTCAAAGTCTCGCGCATCTGCCTTGGGTGCATGACCTACGGAGATCCCGCGAAGTGGCTGCACAACTGGGTGCTGACCGAAGAGGAGGGCCGTCCGTTCATCAAGGCGGCGCTCGACAAGGGTATCAACTTCTTCGATACCGCCAATATCTATTCCCTCGGCGCGAGCGAGGAGATTCTCGGCCGCGCGATCAAGGATTTCGCCAAACGTGAAGACCTCGTCATCGCCACCAAGGTCAACGGCCAGATGCGCGACGTGCCGAATGGCGGCGGCCTTTCGCGCAAGGCGATCATGACCGAAATCGACAACAGCCTGAAACGCCTGCAAATGGATTATGTCGATCTCTATCAGATCCACCGCTGGGATTACAACGTGCCGATCGAGGAAACGATGGAAGCGCTGCACGACGTCGTCAAGGCGGGCAAGGCAAGGTATATCGGCGCGAGCTCGATGCATGCGTGGCAGTTTTCAAAAGCGCAATATCTCGCCGATCTCAACGGCTGGACGCGCTTCGTCTCCATGCAACCGCACTACAACCTGATGTACCGCGAGGAAGAGCGCGAGATGTTGAAGCTGTGCGCCGATCAGGGCGTGGGCGTCATTCCGTGGAGCCCGCTGGCGCGGGGATTGCTGGCGCGTCCCGTCGGTGCGGAAGACACCAAGCGCCGCAAGGGCGACAAGATCGGTCATACCGTGTACGACAAAACGGCGGAGGCCGACAATCAAATCATCGGCCGCGTCGGGGAACTGGCCAAGAAACACGGCGTGCCTCAGGCGCAAATCGCGCTGGCATGGATGCTGACCAAACCGGTCGTGACATCGCCGATCATCGGCGCGACCAAGATGAAGCATCTCGACGATGCCGTCGCCGCGCTTGATGTGAAGCTGTCCGCGGATGAGGTCGCTTATCTGGAGGAACTCTACATTCCGCACAATGTTGCGGGTCACGTTTAAAAAGGAGAAGATCATGACAAATATCGACGCATCCTCATCCGGCGCTTTCAAAATCGGCGGCGACATCGAGATCAACCGTTTGGGTTTCGGCGCGATGCGCGTCACCGGCGCGGGCGTGTGGGGCGAGCCGGAAGACCGCGCGGAAGCGCTTCGCACGCTGAAACGTTTGCCGGAACTGGGCGTCAATTTCATCGACACGTCGGATGCCTACGGCCCCGAGACCAGCGAAAACCTGCTGACCGAGGCATTGCATCCTTTCAAGAACATGCTGATCGCCACCAAGGGCGGACTTGTGCGCGGCGGCCCCGGCGTCTGGACGCCGCTGGGCCGTCCGGAATATCTGCGTCAGGCGGTGTTGATGAGCTTGCGCCGGTTGAAGGTCGAAACGATCGACCTCTGGCAGCTCCACCGCATCGACACGAAGACGCCGCGCGACGAGCAGTTCGCCGTCATCCGCGACATGCAAAAAGAAGGGCTGATCCGTCACGTGGGTTTGAGCGAAGTGAGTATCGATGAGATCGAGGCCGCGCAAAAGTTCTTCTCCGTCGCCACGGTGCAGAATCGCTACAACCTTGTCGACCGCGTGCATGAAGACGTGCTTGATTATTGCGAAAAGCACAACATCGGCTTCATGCCGTGGTTCCCGCTCGCGGCGGGCGACCTGACCAAACCCGGCACCGTTCTGGACGCCTTGGCGAAGAAAACGGGAGCCACGCCGTCGCAAATCGCGCTGGCCTGGGTGTTGAAGCGCAGCCCCGTCATGCTGCCGATCCCCGGCACGGGCAAGGTGAAGCACCTTGAGGAAAATACGGCCGCTGCGGGGATCGTCCTCTCCGATGCGGACTTCAAAGCGCTTGACGCGGCGGGGTTGAAGGAATCCCGCGCGGCCTGAACAATTTAACAACCAGAAAAGGAAAAACATCATGACAAACGTTGCTATCGTATATTTCAGCGGCTACGGCCACACGGCGAAACAGGCGGAAGCGGTGCGCGAAGGCGCGGCGAGAAAAGCCACCGCCACGCTCTATGCCATCGACAAGGAAGGCAACCTGCCCGACGGCGCGATGGATGCCATCGGCAAGGCCGACGCGATCATCTACGGCAGTCCGACCTACATGGGCGGCCCCGCGTGGCAGTTCAAGAAATTCGCCGACGCCTCGTCGAAGCCGTGGTTCACACAAGCGTGGAAAAACAAGGTCGCGGCGGGTTTCACCAATTCCGCCTCCGTCAACGGCGACAAGTTCTCGACCATTGAATATTTCTGGACGCTGTCGCAACAGCACAGCCAGATCTGGGTCGGCACGGGCGTCATGCCGTCCAACACCAAGGCGCACGGGCCGGACGACGTGAACTGGAGCGCGGGTTTCGGCGGCGCGCTGGCCATTTCACCGTCCGATGCCTCGCCGGAAGAGGCGCCGCGCAAGGGCGATCTTGAAACCGCCCGCTTGCTCGGCGAGCGCGTGGCCGAATTCGCGGCGAAACTCGCTTAAACCTCAAAAAGGAAGAGATCATGGAATACCGTCAGCTGGGCCGCTCCGGCCTGCAAGTCCCTGTTTTGAGCCTCGGCACCGGCACCTTCGGCGGAGTCGGCGAGATGTTCAGGAAATGGGGTGCGACAGACGTCAAGGAAGCGACCCAGCTGATCGATATCAGCCTCGATGCGGGCATGAATCTCTTCGATACGGCGAATATCTATTCAAGCGGCGCGTCGGAGGAAATTCTCGGCGCGGCGCTGAAAGGAAAACGCGCGCGCGCGCTCATCTCCACCAAGGCGACGTTTTCCATGGGCGAAGGCGTGAACGACGCGGGCTCGTCGCGTTTTCATCTCACCCGCGCGCTGGAAGACAGCCTGCGGCGTTTGGCTACGGATTATGTCGATATTTACTTCATGCACGGTTTCGACGCGCTGACGCCGGTGGAGGAAACGCTCTCCACGCTCGACGGTTTCGTCAAAAGCGGCAAGGTGCGTTATATCGGCTGCTCCAACTTCTCCGGCTGGCATTTGATGAAAGCCCTGGCGACGTCGGAACGCTACGGTCTTGCGCGTTATGTCGTTTATCAGGGCTATTATTCCCTCGTCGGGCGGGATTATGAGTGGGAACTGATGCCTTTGATGCTCGATCAGGGCGTCGGAACGATGGTGTGGAGTCCGCTCGGCTGGGGACGCCTGACCGGCAAGATCCGCCGTGGCGAGAAGCCGAAAGAAGGCCGTATCGCCCAAGGCGGCGGCGCGATCGGCCCGCAGATCGAGGATGAATATCTTTATAAAGTGGTGGATGCGCTCGACGCCGTGGCGAAGGAAACAGGCAAAACCGTCGCGCAAGTCGCGCTCAACTGGCTCTTGCAGCGCCCGAGCGTCAGCAACATCGTCATCGGCGCGCGCAATGCCGAACAGTTGAAGCAGAACCTAGGCGCGGTCGGCTGGAACTTGACGGCGGAACAGGTGCGGACGCTCGATGCCGCGAGCGCCCGCCCGCTGGCTTATCCTTACTGGCACCAGAGCGGCTTTGCCAAGCGCAACCCGCCGCCGGTTTGAAGGCCGGATTGTCCGTCGCGTTACTGCCATCATACGAAAAAACTTAACGCCTTATTAATGGATAAGGAGACATTATCGCATTGAACTTTTAACGTAACTTGTTATCCCGTTGTTTTTATAAGAATTTATTTAAAATTAATCCTATCGCCTATACAATAATATGAGGTAATCTGTGTATGTTCTTTTTTCAGTTGGGAAAAGAATTCATGCACCTATGCGGGGCAAATGGTGGGTTCTACGCATAAACCAAAAAAACGATCTGAATCCGGTAGCATATTCACCGTTCTTCTGGCGGGAATTGCAATCGCCGGAGCGCTCAGCGTCATCATGTATCAGACCATTTCCGGCCCGATGTCGAGCATGGTGCATGTGAGCAATGCCACCTCTGCCAAAACGCAGTTGGAGACGATCGGCAATATCGTCATTATGGATTCCGTCAATAACAACACCGCGCCGTATGTCAACGGCGACTGCGATGCCGATGGCTATATCGAGCCGCCGCAATGGACGACCGCCGCGCCCGGGCTGACGGGCGGGGGCTACCTGCCGCAAACTTTCGGCGCGCCGACGACCGACCCCTGGGGCTCGCCTTATGGCTATTGCGTCTGGGATGATGGCACGACGACAACGAAGTGCGGCGGCACGGCGCCGAACATGCTGGCGGGCGACGATCCGGCCACAAGCACAAATCCCGCCGAAGACCTTGTGATCGCCATCGTCTCCGCGGGCCCGAACCGCACGTTTGAATCGACCTGCGCCGCCTATTCCACCACGTCAGGCGCGCAGGAATTCACCCTCGGCGGCGACGACGTCGCGCAAACCTACACCTATCAGGAAGCGGCGGCGGCGATGTCGTCTCTCTGGACGCTGAAGACGTCGGATTCCACCACGGCCTTCATCGCCAAGAACATTCAGGTGCTTTCAAGCCCGACCGCCACGACGCCGAGCTTTCAGGTCAACAGCAGCACGGGTCTGATCACGGCGCTCGGCCTCACCGCGTCGGGTGATATAACCTCCACCGGCGGCGTCCTGCAAACGGGATACTATTGCGCGACGTGCAGCACGACCAGTGGTCCGCAAGGGCCGGATTCAACGACCTGCACGCCTGCTTCCGTTGGTGCTTTCCGTTACGATTACACCACGGGCACCAGCGGCACGGCGGAGGTTTGCATGTGCACCGGCGGCGGCAACGGGAACAGTAATTGCACAAGCGCGGCGTGGACGGCAATCAATACCGCGGGTTCCACCACTACAACCGTGGCTTTGAACAGCATCACCGCCGCGACGGGCACGAACACGATCGACAGCGGCGGCAACGGGCAGGTGTGGAACTGGTCGACGCTGACCGGCACGGGCATGACGCTTGCTGCGGGCAACGCTTCCGGCGGCGCGGACACGACGCTTGCCGTCACCAACGCGACGACCGGCGCGGGCGCGGCGGTATCCGGCGCGATCACCGGCGCGGCGAACAGCGGCTACGGCGTCTATGGCGCGAACACCGATACGACGAACACGGGCTACGGCGGCTATTTCACCAACAGCAACAGCATCACGTCGGCGCCCAGCACGGGCCAGGGCGCGGCGCTCGGCATCAACGGCTTCACCACCGTTCTCGGTATCACGACGGCGACCCAACCCGCCGTTTCCGCGACGGGCACCGGCAGGCTTTACTATGACTCGACGGCCAACGAATTCATGGTTTCGGAGAACGGCGCTGCCTATACGCCGTTGCTCACCAGCGTCGGCTCGAGCAGCATCAACAGCCTGACCGATGCGATGGCGGATTATACGAATGATAATGTCATCCTTGGAAGCTCGGCTGCATCGACGAAGCCGGCTGTTGGCAGCGGGGCAGGCAATACAATCGTTGGTAATTTTAGTTCTGCCTTTTCGGGGAACGATGATGTAGCGGTTGGCTTGAATGCAATGTCATCCAATACGACGGGAGGCAATGATGCCGCGGTTGGGGCGGGTGCGTTGTATGTCAACACAACGGGTACGTTCAATTCCGCTCTCGGGTATAATGCATTGGCGGGCAATACGGTCGGCTCTGATAATACGGCTGTCGGCGACCAATCGCTGTATTCGAATGTGGCGGGTAACTTTAGTACGGCGGTCGGGTATTATGCTATGTACTACGCCAACAACACCACGACGGCGTTTACGACATACAACACCGCCGTCGGCGCTTATGCGCTGGAGGGCAGCTCGACGGCTTCCGCCAATACAGGATCGCAAAATACGGCGGTTGGCTGGGGGTCTATGGCGGCCAATACCTCGGGGTATGAAAACGCGGCCTTTGGCGTTGGGGCGCTCGGTGCGAATACGACGAACTCGCGCAATACGGCTCTCGGGGCTTATGCGGCGCCAGACCTGACGGGTAATGACAATACGATTATCGGCGGTGAAGCAGGATCCAAGATCACCAGCGGCACTTATATAACAGCTATCGGCAGTCAGATCATGAGCGCCGCTTATATGACAGGCGGGGACGATGTCGCCGTGGGCTTTCACACGATGTTCAACGCCACCACGGCGAGCAACAATGTCAGTATTGGCGACAGCAGTTTGTGGAATATCACGACGGGCAATAACAATGCCGCTGTCGGCATCAATGCGCTTCTGAATAACTCCGCGGGCAACGGCAGCACGGCGATCGGTTACGACGCGATGGTCAATGCCAACAACACCACGACGGCGTTTACGACATACAACACCGCCGTCGGCGCTTATGCGCTGGAGGGCAGCACGACTGCCGCAAACAACACGGGCACTTCCAATACGGCCGTCGGTTATAACGCGTTGAATGGGGATACTTCGGGGTATAACAATACGGCGATCGGCTTTAGCGCGCTTCTTCAAAACACGACGGGATATCAAAACGCGGCCGAAGGCGTGCAGGCGCTGTACAGCAATTCCTCGGGATACGACAACACGGCGAACGGTTTTTACGCTCTTTATTCCAACACGACGGGTGATAGCAATACGGCAGGCGGCGCTGGTGCTCTTTATACCAATACGACAGGGGTTTCGAATGTCGCAAACGGCATACACGGGCTCTATGCCAATACAACCGGAGGCTACAACACGGCAAGCGGTGCTTATGCGCTGGCGGCAAATACGACGGGAAACGCCAACGTCGCAAGCGGTTATAATGCGCTCTTTTCCAACACCACGGGAGGCGGAAATACGGCAAGTGGCGTGTCGGCGTCCTATGGCAATACGATAGGCCTGCATAACGTGGTGTATGGCAATAATGCGCTTTATTCGAGCGTTGCGGGCAATGAAACCACTGCCATCGGCTATAACGCGATGTACTATGCCAACAACACCACGACGGCGTTTACGACATACAACACCGCCGTCGGCGCTTATGCGCTGGAAGGCAGCGCGACGCCCGCCAACAACACGGGCACATATAATACGGCTGTCGGTCATTCCGCACTGATGAACAACACATCGGGCGGCGGCAACGTGGCGGTCGGCTCGAACGCTTTGGATTACAATACCACAGGCGGCTCCAACGTGGCGGTCGGCTCCAGCGCGATGTTAAACGAAAGCACCGGTGGCAATAACGTAGCTGTCGGTAATACCGCTCTCTATAGTAACACGACGGGCGACAACAATACCGCGCTCGGGGGCGGCGCGTTATATGGCAACACGACGGGATTTCAAAATACGGGAACGGGTGCGTATAGCTTTTTTTCCAACACGACGGGATATTCCAATACCGGAGACGGTTATTCCGCTCTTACTGCCAATACAACCGGGATCCAGAATACGGCGACCGGCGCATGGGCGCTCAACGGCAATACGACAGGTAGCAATAACCAGGCGAGCGGCATGGGCGCTCTCAGTGGCAATACGACAGGCAGCAACAACGAAGCGAGCGGAGTGGGTGCGCTGTCCGGCAACGTTGCGGGGAGCGAAAGCACGGCAATCGGCTATAACGCGATGAACTACGCCAACAGCACGTCGACGGCTTTCACGGGCTACAACACCGCCGTCGGCGCTTATGCGCTGGAAGGCAGCGCGACGCCCGCCAACAACACCGGTATTCAAAATACAGCGCTGGGCGATAGCGCGTGTAGCACGGTGACGTCGGGTAGCAACGATACTTGCATCGGTTACAACGCACAGCCTCTGACGGCGACGGACAGCAACGAGATGGTGTTCGGCAATACGTCGGTGACGTTGCAAGTTATGGCGGGCACGGGCGCGCTGGTGGTGCCGAACGGAACCTATGTTCAGGGCGGGAGCGGAACCTGCACCGCGAGCGAAACGGGCGGCGTGCGCTGGGAGACGGATACCAGCGGCTCCAACACCCCCGGGCTTTATTTCTGCAACGGCACCAGCTGGGTGCAGTTGACCACTTCAACCGCCGTGAATGCTTCCGGCAGTGCCGGCAGCATCAACAGCCTCTCCGACGCGATGGCGGATTATACCAATTACAACGTTATCCTCGGCAGTACGGCCGCTACAGCAAAGCCGAGCGTAGGAACGGGAACATACAATACCGTGGTGGGCACCAACGCGTTTCAGAACAATACGACAGGTTCCGTCAACGTTGTTATGGGCGATGGGGCGATGAAATTTAATACAACCGGTTATAATAACACGGCTATCGGATCGGATGCCCTTTTTTACAACTCGAGCGGTTATTATAATTCTGCCTTCGGGTATGGCGCACTGAATAACAATACAACCGGTGATTACAGCACGGCAACTGGCGTGAACGCGCTTTATTCCAGCACGACAGGCGGCTTTAACGTAGCAAGCGGGTATAACTCTCTTGAATACACCACCATCGGCACCGGCAACTCGGCTGTTGGTACTTATGCGCTTGAAAACAACGTGGGGGGCAACGGCAGCACGGCGCTTGGTTTTGAGGCCATGTACTACGCCAACAGTACGACGACGGCGTTCACGAGCTACAACACCGCCGTCGGCGCATACGCTTTGCAGGGTAGTACCACGGCTTCGGCGAATACGGGCACGAAAAACACGGCTCTCGGCTATTCAGCGCTTACAGCAAACACATCCGGCACGGATGATGACGCACTTGGCAATGACTCTCTTTTAAGCAACACAACGGGGAGTGAAGACGTAGCGATCGGTAACGATGCGCTTTATTCGAACACGACCGGAAACTACAACGATGCTGTCGGCAAGGGCGCGTTGTATGCCAATACGACAGGATATCAGAACGCGGCAAACGGCGGGTATGCCAACTATAACAACACGACAGGGTATAACAACGTCGCTATCGGTTATAGCGTATTGTATAACAACACGACGGGATATCAGAATACGACTGTCGGCGCAAATGCGATGAATAATAATACGATAGGATACGACAATACGGCGATCGGTGAAGGTGCGCTCTACAGCAACGTGGCGGGCAAGGAAACCACGGCAGTCGGCCATCACGCTATGTACTACGCCAACAGCACGACGACGGCCTTCACGAGCTACAACACCGCCGTCGGCGCTTATGCGTTGCAGGGCAGTGCGACAGCTTCCTCAAACACCGGCACCAATAACAATGCTGTCGGTTTCGGGGCGATGATGAACAATACCTCCGGCGCTTACAATGAGGCGAACGGCGTGGGCGCGCTTTATACCAACACGACCGGCAAGTACAACATCGCGGATGGTTATCAGGCGATGTATCTCAACACCACGGGCGCATACAACACCGCTATCGGCTATCAGGCGATGTATACCAATCTTGCCAGCCAAGAGAACACGGCCATCGGCTATCAGGCGATGTATGCCGCCAACCCCACGACGACGGCGACGCTCTACAACACCGCCGTCGGCGCTTATGCGTTTTATACCAATGCATCGGGAACAAATAATACCGCTATCGGCGACTCGGCGATGGAAAGCAATACGACCGGTTCCGATAACACAGCAATTGGCTATCAGTCGCTTTTGAATAACACAAGCGGCTCTACCAACGTCGGTGTTGGCAACAGTACGCTGTATGCCAACACGTCAGGGGTCAATAATACCGCGATTGGTTTCGGGGTGCTAGGCAGCAATACGACAGGCGGAGATAACACCGGCGAAGGTACTTATACGTTCCAAGCCAATACAACCGGAAATGCCAATGTGGGCAATGGATATGCCGCGCTCAATTACAATACGACAGGATATCAGAATACCGCGTCCGGTGCATGGGCGTTGTATCTCAATACGGTAGGCTACAACAATACAGCCGATGGGCAGGGTGCGCTTTATAACAATGACGCGGCGAGCGAAAGCACAGCGTTGGGTTATAATGCTATGGCTAACGCCTATAACACGACAACAGCTGGCTATATTACCTACAACACCGCTGTTGGCGCCTACGCGTTGCAAGGCGGGGCCACGTCCTCTGCCAATAGCGGCGTGGACAACACCGCCATCGGCCACTCGGCCCTGATCGCCAATACGTCGGGTACTGATAATACCGCCGTCGGCGTCTGGACCTTGTATAGCAACACGACGGGCAGCGACAACGTCGCCATCGGCGGCGGCGCGAATCAAACCCCCCTGCAAAACAATACGATAGGCGGCAGCAACATCGCCATCGGCCAGGGCGCGCTCGGCAGCAACGTCGCGGGCAGCGGCAGTGTGGCCATCGGCGATGGCGCAATGTACAATGCGAACCCCAGCGCGACGGCGTTCACGAGCTACAACACCGCCGTCGGCATGAGCGCGCTGGCAGGTAGCTCCACACCCGCTAACAACACGGGCACTGGCAACACGGCGATTGGTAGCTCGGCGCTTTATACCAACACATCCGGTAACGATAACGTAGCGGTCGGAGGTAGTGCGCTTCAGTCCAACACAACGGGCGTCAGCAATACGGCGGTGGGCGTGTGGGCGTTGTTGAACAACACGACGGGAATTTACAACACCGCGACCGGGCTGTCAGCTCTTGTTGACAACACAACGGGCGGCAGCAACACGGCGAACGGCGAGCAGGCGCTTTATAACAACACGACGTCGAGCAACAATACCGCAATGGGGCAGGCGGCTTTGTATGCCAGCACCGGCGGCAACAATACGGCGCTCGGGGCTGGCGCCTGCTCCAACGTCACGACGGGCGCCAATGACACGTGCATCGGCTACGGCTCCGCGGCGTCGTCCGCGACGGCCAGCAATGAAATCGACCTGGGCAATGCCAGCGTTGCGAAGGCCAACATACAGGTCGCCTGGACGGTGCTGTCCGACCGCCGCGAGAAGCATGACATCAAGCCTGACAATCTCGGCCTTGCTTTCATCAACCGCTTGCATCCCAAGTCGTACCGCCTCAACAGCAGCCCGAATGTCCTGCGCTACGGTTTCATCGCCCAGCAGGTCGAAAGCGCGCTCGGCAAAAAATATACCTATCTGATCGAGGACGAGCCGGACGGCAAGAGCATGGCGATGGTCGAGCGCGACCGTACCGGCAAGAAGCTCTATCACATGACGTATACCGAACTTCTTTCTCCGATCGTGAGAGCCATTCAGGAATTGTCGTCTGAGGTGACGGCGCTGGCGCATAAGGTCGAAGCCATCCTCGACCGCCTGAACCCGCTGGAAAAGACGGTCGCCGCCCAGCAGGTCACGATCGCCAAACAGCAGGCGACGCTTGACCGCCAGCAGGGCGAAATCAACGCGCTCGTCAAATCCGTCAACGACCTCAAGACGCAGGTCAAGGCGCTGAACGGCAGGAAATAATCAAAACTTGAAGCGCCGCTCCGGCGGACGTATAAAAAGCCATGAAATCTTTTTTCGCATTCCTGACCGTCGCCGTGCTGGGGTTTTTGCTCGGCGGTGAAATCGCCATATGGCACGCGCATCACAGGGCTTCTTTCGCGCCGCCGAAATTCGCCGAGTCAGGCGCGGTGACGTCCATGCCGGAACCCGGGTCAAAGGCGCATATCGGCGGGCCGTTCTCGCTCGTCGATCAGACGGGCAGGGCGGTGACGCAGAATGCGTGGCCGGGGAAATACAAGCTGGTCTATTTCGGCTATACCCATTGCACCGATACCTGCCCCGCGACCTTGCAGAAGATTGACGGCGTCATGCAAAAGCTTGGCTCCCAAGAGGCGGCGAAGATCGTGCCGCTGTTCATTACCGTCGATCCGATGCGGGATACCGTCGTGGTGATGGCGCGCTACCTGTCCCGTTTTCATAGCCCGTATCTCGTCGGGCTGACAGGCACGGCGGACGAGATCGCGTCGGTCGAAAAGGCCTATCACGTTTATGCTGGAGGCAAAGGGTCGCTTGAAAGCCACTCGGACTATGTTTACCTGATGTCGCCGGATGACAAGCTTGTGACGGTTTTTGACCCGGGTACGGCTCCGTCGGCCATGTTGGCAGAGATTATAGGTTATGTAAAATAATAGCCGTTTATTTTTGTTGCTTACATATGAATTTATGTGTTAATTGCAGGGCAAAATAAAAAAAGCTCTGTAACAGACCATCAACCACAGGACCTCAAGAGGAAGAATTGACGGCCCATACAGAAAATAGATATATTTCAAGGAGATATGCGCATGCGTGTTTTTCCCTTGCGCGTGAAGGCAATCAGCTCGAGCCGCTCGCCGCGGATCTGAAGGCCCTGCAGGGCATGCTGGAAGAATCGGCTGATCTCCGCAAATTTCTCAACAATCCCACCTTGCGCCGCGCGGATCAGGAAAAGGCGCTCGCCGCCTTGTCTGAAAAAGCCGCGTTCAGTCCGCTGACGAGAAAGATTCTCGGCACGCTGGCGCACAAGCGCCGTCTGCCGATGCTGGCGGGGATCGTCGCCGCATTGCTGGAGGAGATCGCACGTAGCAAGGGCGAGATTACAGCCGAAGTCATCGTAGCGCAGGACCTGACGGACGCGCAGGTTCAGCATATCGCCGACGCGCTGAAGAAATCCCTCGGCCAGACGGTCGCCGTCGTTCTGAAGAAAGATGAAAGCATCATGGGCGGGTTGATCATCAAGGTCGGATCCAAGCTGATCGACAATTCCGTGCGCGCCAAGCTCGACCGCCTGCACCGCGCCCTGAAAAATTCAAACGCATCGCAAGATAAAAAGAAAAAGAGAGAGGTAGCTTAAAACCATGGAAATCCGCGCCGCAGAAATCTCGTCCATCCTGAAAGAGCAAATCGCCAATTTCGGCGCCGAGGCCGATGTCGCCGAAGTGGGGCAGGTCGTTTCCGTCGGCGACGGCGTCGCCCGCGTTTACGGTCTTGATAAAGTGAAGGCCGGCGAGATGGTCGAATTCCCGGGCGGCATCAAAGGCATGGCGCTCAACCTCGAAAACGACAACGTCGGCGTGGTGATTTTCGGCGACGACCGCGACATCAAGGAAGGCGACACCGTGCGCCAGACGGGCGAAATCGTCTCCGTGCCCGTCGGCAAGGGCCTGCTCGGCCGCGTCGTCGACGCGCTCGGCAACCCCATCGACGGCAAGGGCCCGATCAAGGCGACGGAAGAACGCCGCGTGGACGTCAAAGCGCCCGGCATCATCGCGCGCAAATCGGTGCATGAGCCGATGCAAACGGGCATCAAGGCGCTAGACGCGCTGGTGCCGGTCGGCCGCGGCCAGCGGGAACTGATCATCGGCGACCGCCAGACCGGCAAGACCGCCATTGCCATCGACACCATCCTCAACCAGAAAGAAATCAACAAGTCGGGCGACGAGAAGAAAAAGCTCTATTGCGTTTACGTCGCCGTCGGACAGAAACGCTCGACCGTCGCGCAACTCGTCAAGACGCTCGAAGACAACGGCGCGATGGAATATTCCATCGTCGTCGCCGCGACGGCCTCGGAACCCGCGCCGCTGCAATATCTTGCGCCTTACACCGGTTGCACAATGGCGGAATATTTCCGCGACAACGGCATGCACGCGCTCATTATCTATGACGACTTGTCCAAACAGGCCGTTGCCTACCGCCAGATGTCCCTGCTGCTGCGCCGTCCGCCGGGTCGCGAAGCCTATCCGGGCGACGTGTTCTATCTCCACTCCCGTCTGCTGGAACGTTCGGCGAAACTGAACGACGAACTCGGCGCGGGCTCTTTGACGGCCCTGCCGGTCATCGAAACGCAGGCGGGCGACGTTTCCGCCTACATCCCGACCAACGTGATTTCGATCACCGACGGCCAGATCTTCCTCGAAACCGGCCTGTTCTACAAAGGCGTCCGTCCGGCGATTTCGGTCGGCCTGTCGGTGTCGCGCGTCGGTTCCGCCGCGCAGACCAAGGCGATGAAACAGGTCGCGGGCACCATCAAGCTCGACCTCGCGCAGTTCCGCGAGATGGAGGCCTTCGCGCAGTTCGCGTCGGATCTTGATGCCTCGACGCAACAGCTGCTTGCGCGCGGCACGCGCCTGACCGAGCTTCTGAAACAGCCGCAATACAGCCCGCTCGCGTTCGAAGAGCAGGTCGTGTCGATCTTCGCGGGCGTCAACGGCCATCTTGATAAAGTCGCCGTTTCCGACGTCAACGCCTTCGAGGCGCAACTGCTGACAGCGGTGCGCAGCCACGGCGCGGACTTGCTGAAGTCCATCCGCGACGAGCAGAAAATCACCGACGACACCAAAGCGAAACTCAACGCTTTTGTCGCCGAGTTCGCATCCACGTTCGTTTCGGGGAAGAAGGTGGTGTAAATGTCAAAGACCGTCCTCTTTATCAGATTGCGTAAAGATCTTGTCGATGCGGCAAGAAGCGGTGATTTTAGCGCTCCGGATTTGAAAGCGGTCAGCGATGTTTTCAGCAAGCGCAGCCTCAAGATGAAACCATCGCAAGTTGTGCAAGGTCATGAATATGAGGGCGAGTTTTTCGCAGGGGTGGAACGCAAGGTCGGTGAGGAAATCGTGCGTGAATTGAAGGCATGCAAGGGTGTGGTTCACTGGGAGATGATGTAAGATGCCTTCTTTGAAGGAATACAGAAACCGGATCGCCAGCGTGAAGTCCACGCGCAAGATCACCTCGGCCATGAAGATGGTCGCGGCGTCGAAGTTGCGTCGCGCCCAGATCCAGGCTGAGGCAAGCCAGCCTTACGCCACCAAGATGTTCGACATGCTGAGCCGTCTTGTCGCCAAGATCAACATCGACGACAGTTCGCCCTTTCTGCTCGCGGGAACAGGCAATCAGGATACGCATTTGGTTTTGGTGATCACGTCCGACCGTGGCCTCTGCGGCGGTTTCAACGGTTCCATCGTCCGCAAGGCGCGCGCGCAAATCCGCGAACTGCTCGACGAGAACAAGGACGTGAAAATCATCTGCGTCGGCCGCAAGGGGCGCGATGTTTTGAAGCGCGAATTCGCAAGCAAGATCATCCATACTTTCGAAGGTCTGGGCAAGAAGCGCCTGACGTTCGCCGACGCGATGGAGGTCTCGCGCTTCATCATGGACATGGGCGCGCGCCGCGAGTTCGACGTCTGTCATGTGTTGTTCAACCGCTTCAAGTCCGTGATTGCGCAGGTGCCGACGTCGACGCAGCTGATCCCTTTCTTCGTGCCCGAGAAAGACGAAGAAGTGGCGGCGGAGCCGGAAGCCGTTTATGAGTTCGAGCCGGATGCGGAGGAGATTCTCAAGGATCTTCTGCCCCGCAACCTCTCGGTGCAGATTTTCCGCGCGTTGCTCGACAGCGCCGCGGGCGAGCAGGCCGCGCGCATGACCGCGATGGACAACGCGACGCGCAACGCAGGCGACATGATCAACAAGTTGACGTTGCGCTACAACCGCGCGCGTCAGGCCTACATCACCAAGGAACTGATCGAGATTATTTCCGGCGCGGAAGCCGTATAAATAGAAAAACGCGAATAAAAATTCGCATAAAGGAGAAACGACGATGGTAAAACTGGCGGCAGAAAACAAAGGTGCAACGGGCAAGGTGACGCAGGTCATGGGCGCCGTCGTCGATGTGCAATTCGAAGGCAAGCTGCCCGCGATTATGAACGCGCTGACGCTCTCAAACGACGGCAAGAACCTCGTGCTCGAAGTCGCGCAGCATCTGGGTGAAAACACCGTCCGCACCATCGCGATGGACTCGACCGAAGGTCTCGTCCGCGGTCAGCCGGTGGCGGATACGGGCGCGCCGATCCGCGTGCCGGTCGGCCCCGAAACGCTGGGGCGCATCATCAACGTCGTCGGCGAGCCGGTCGACGAGCGCGGCCCGATCGAAGCCAAGGAACATTATCCCATCCATCGCGCGGCGCCTGAATTCGTCGACCAGTCGACCGAAACGCAGATGCTCGTCACGGGCATCAAGGTCGTCGATCTGCTTGCGCCTTACGCCAAAGGCGGAAAAATCGGCCTCTTCGGCGGCGCGGGTGTCGGCAAGACCGTCACCATCATGGAATTGATCAACAACGTCGCCATGAAGCACGGCGGCGTCTCGGTGTTCGCCGGCGTCGGCGAGCGTACCCGCGAAGGGAACGACCTTTACCATGAAATGATGGAATCCGGCGTCATCAAGACTGACGGCCCCGGCTCCAAAGTGGCGCTGGTCTACGGCCAGATGAACGAGCCGCCGGGAGCGCGCGCGCGCGTCGGCCTCACCGGCCTCACCGTCGCGGAATACTTCCGCGATCAGGAAGGACAGGACGTTCTCTTCTTCGTCGACAACATCTTCCGCTTCACGCAGGCGGGCGCGGAAGTCTCCGCGTTGCTCGGGCGCATTCCTTCCGCCGTGGGCTACCAGCCGACGCTGGCGACCGACATGGGCGCGTTGCAAGAGCGCATTACCTCGACCAACAAAGGCTCGATCACGTCCGTGCAGGCGATTTACGTGCCGGCCGACGACCTGACCGACCCTGCGCCGGCGACCTCCTTCGCCCACCTTGACGCGACGACGGTCCTGAGCCGCCAGATTGCCGAAATGGCGATCTTCCCCGCCGTCGACCCGCTGGATTCGACCAGCCGCATTCTCGATCCGCGCGTCATCGGCGAAGAGCACTATCAAGTCGCCCGCGACGTGCAAAAGACCCTGCAAAGCTACAAGGCGTTGCAGGACATCATCGCCATCCTCGGCATGGACGAACTGTCGGAAGACGACAAGCTGACCGTCGCCCGCGCGCGCAAGATTCAGCGCTTCCTCTCGCAACCGTTCCACGTGGCGGAAGTCTTCACCGGCACGCCGGGCGTGTTCGTCGCGCTGGAAGACACGATCAAGGGCTTCAAAGGCATCGTCAAGGGCGACTACGACCATCTGCCGGAAGCGGCCTTCTACATGGTCGGCACCATTGAAGAGGCGATCGAAAAAGCCAAGAAACTGCAACAGAAGGCGGCTTAAAATTATGACGGCTCCGCTCTCCAGCAAAACATTCAGGTTTGAACTGGTTGCGCCGGAACGCATCCTCGCGTCGGAAGACGTGACGATGGTTGTCGTGCCGGGCGGCGAGGGCGAATTCGGCGTTCTGGCGGATCATGCGCCGGTGGTATCGAGCCTGCGCCCGGGCGTGATTGCCGTGCAGCACCCGTCGGGCGAGATGAAGCACATTTTTGTCTCGGGCGGGGTCGCCGACGTGACGGGCGCGCTTTGCACCGTGCTCGCCGAGGAAGCGGTGAACGTGAATGATATCGACAGCGTCGCAGTCGAGCAAAAGCTTGAAGAATTGCGCAGTGCGGCTTCAGATGCCGTGGATGACGTCGCCAAGGCGGATCTTGCCCGCGATATCGCCATTGCCGAAGCGAAGCTCGCCGCCGTTTAAACTTTTCCGAATGCCACGTAGCCATATTCCTTAATATACATAAGGTTCAGTCTGTATTGCGGTAATGCACTATTTTTCTTATAGCCTTGTTTTAGAATCATACCGTCTGCTGCGTTGACACGTTAATATAAGATCCTGAAAATTTGAATGAAGGAGAACGTCATGCGCAGTTCCATCGCCAGAAAGAAATCCTACACGCCCGCCATCAAGCTCAAGGATGAAGGGCTGTTCCGTCAGCAGGCCTACATCAACGGCCAGTGGGTTGCGGCGAAGGGCGCGGCAATCGATGTCTTCAATCCGGCGACGGACGGGCTTCTCGGCACGGTTCCCAATCTTGGCGCGGCGGAGACGCGCATCGCCATCAAGGCGGCGCGCATGGCGTGGGATGTCTGGCGGGCGGTTCCCGCAGAAGAGCGTTGCGCGATTTTGAGAAAATGGGCGGCCTTGCAGACGGAGCATCTTGACGATCTCTGCCGCATCCTGACCAGCGAGCAGGGCAAGCCTTACGATCAGGCCCGCTCCGAGATTACGAGCGGCATCGGTTACGTCGAATGGATGGCCGAAGAGGGCCGCCGCGTTTACGGCGACGTCATTCCGCCAGACAACAGCGGGCAGAGGCTGGTGACGTACAAGCAGCCCGTCGGCGTCTGCGCGATGATCACGCCGTGGAATTTTCCTTCCTCGATGATCACGCGCAAGTCCGCGCCCGCGCTGGCCGCCGGTTGCACCGTGGTGATCAAGCCTTCGGAGCTGACGCCGTTTTCGGCCCTGGCGCTGGCGGAGCTCGCGGCGCGCGCCGGCATTCCCAAGGGCGTGTTCAATATCGTCACCGGCGATCCGCAGCCGATCGGCAAGGAGATGACGGACAACATTCATGTGCGCAAACTCAGCTTCACCGGATCGACCGCCGTCGGAAAAACGCTGATGGCGCAGTGCGCGCCGACGGTCAAGAAGGTGTCTTTGGAACTTGGCGGCAACGCGCCGTTCATCGTCTTCGACGATGCTGATCTGTCGCTCGCAGTACCCGCCGCGATCGCGTCGAAATTCCGCAATGCGGGGCAAACCTGCATTTGCGCCAACCGCATTTTCGTGCAGGAGGGCATCTACGACAAGTTCGCTATGAAGTTCACCGCCGCCGTCAAGGCGATGAAGATCGGCAACGGTTTGGAAAGCAAGGTCGACGTCGGCCCGATGATCAACATGAAAGGCCTTGAAAAAGTAGAGCGTCATCTGCAAGACGCCGTAGAGCACGGCGCGAAACTCATGACCGGCGGCAAGCGCCATGCGAAAGGCAAGACATTTTTCGAGCCGACCGTGCTGAAAGGCGCGACGCCGCAGATGCAATGCTTCAGGGAAGAAACGTTCGGGCCGCTGGCGCCGCTCTTCAAGTTCAAGACCGAGGCGGAAGCCATCAAACTGGCCAACGACACGTCGTACGGGCTTGCCGCTTATTTCTTCACCCGCGACACGGCGCGCATCTGGCGTGTTTCCGAGGCGCTGGAATATGGCATGGTCGGCGCCAACAGCATCTCCATCGCCACGCCCCAGGCGCCGTTCGGGGGCTGGAAGCATTCAGGCATCGGCAAGGAAGGCTCGAAATACGGCATCGAAGACTATCTTGAGATCAAGCTGGTCGCCCACGGCGGCCTGTAGAGATATATTCTGTTAAAATTTTTATTACTGAAAGCCACCCCTGATTGGCGTTATGATGGAATCGGGGGAGACTGATGGCCGAAGACGAGAGCAATAGCGAATCCTCAGGGCAGGAACCGGTGTCCGGGCAGGGAGATGCGTCCGCCGTTGACAGTCAGGCAGCGAACAAGAAGCGCCTTGAGTCGAGTTATTATTCCATCATCAGCCGCACCACTGCCGATGGCCGGTTGTTCGTCAATCAGGACAGCGAGATTTTTCCGGACAGGGAATGCCCGGCTTTCGCCAGCGGCGTTGCAGGCACGCAAGCTTATGAAGCGAAAGACCGCCGCCAGACCGGCGAGCAGTTCGCGTTGCTCTGCGACTGGCGGGCGATGCCGCGCGTGACGCATATCGGCTCTTACAAGGCGATTAAAAGCCCCCATCTCATGACACTTCATGATGCGGGTATCGTCGAATGGCCCGCCGACAGGAGCCAGAAATTCGCTTTTATTTTCGACAAGCCGCTGGGAAGAAAAATAATCGACGCGCCCGATGCGCCGCCCTACCGGATATCCGAAGACAAGATCATTCCCGTGCTGGTGGAGCCGATGATCCGGTTGCTGGCGGAGTTTCGCAACGTCGAGTTCGTCCACCGGGCGATCAACGCCGAAAACATATATATGACGGGCGCAGAGGGCGCGGAACGCGTCGTTCTCGGCGAATGCCTTTCCACCGCGCCATCGCTGCGGCAAAGCCCGCTTTACGAGACCATCGCGCGCGGCGCGGCGCAACCTTCCGGGCGCGGGCCGGGCATGCTTGTCGACGACCTTTACGCGCTGGGCGTTTGCGTGGCGATGGTGGCGCGCGGCATGAACCTGTTGCAAGGCAAGTCGCCGCGCGACCTTATCCATGAGAAGATAGAGCATGGCTCGTATGCGATGATCATCGGCAAGGAACGCATTCCCGGCGGACTGTCTGAGTTCCTGCGCGGCGTGCTGAGCGACGACCCGGACCAGCGCTGGGGCATTGACTCGGCGCTATCCTGGCTTGACGGCCAAAGGCTTAGCCCAAAGCAGCCGCGCGTGACGCTGAAAGCCGCCCGGCCGATAACTTTTCATGGCGGAAAGTTTTGGGATCTGCGGTCTTTGGCGCAAATGTTCTCGGAAAACGTTTCCGAAGCGGCTGATGAAATAGAAAAGGAACAGTTCGACGTCTGGCTCAAGCGCAATTTCGATGACAAGGGGCTTGAGGCCCGGTTCGGCCGCATGTGGGACAAGGAAAAGGAAGCTTCACGCGAAAGGCTGGTGTCTTGCGTTTGCATGGCGATGGATCCGCTTGGGCCTGTGCGCTATAAAGGTCTCTCCATTTTTCCCGAGGGATTCGGAACGGCTCTCTCCGGCGCGGTTTCAACCGGTGTCGAAACCCAGCCCTATGGAGAGATGATACAGCAGCAGCTGTTCAATGTATGGATCAGCCAGTCTTTCGACGATGTGCCGGATGCGGCGGGATTGCTCTCCACTCTTGAGAAATGCCGCAGCGCCCTTGTGCAGAAAATGCCGGGATACGGCCTTGAACGGGTCCTTTATATGCTGAACGTCGAGGCGCCCTGCATGAGCCCGATGTTTAAGAACCATTTTGTCCTCTCGGTGCGGGGCGTCCTGCTCGCGCTGGAGGATGTTTCGGGCTCTCCGAACGATACCGTGCTTGACCGGCATATCGCGGCTTTTATTTCCGTGCGCGAGCCAAAGATGATCGACCCTTATTTCGGCTATGTCAATTCCCAAAACCGCGGGCAGCAGGTGATCGGCATCATCAGCGTGCTGGCGGCGATCCAGCGGCGCTTTTCCGCGCCGCCCGTGCCGGGCCTGTGCAAATGGCTGATCTCTCTTACCGCCCCGATGATCGACCTTTACAACGACCGCGACCTGCGTCAGGTCATGACGAAAAAAGTCAACGCCCTGCAGGGCACCGGAAACTTGACCGCCTTGCTTGATCTGGTCGACGATACGAACCTGATCCGCAACGACGCGCAAAGATTCGCCTACGCCCGTCAGGAGTACGCCGCGCTGGTCGCGGAGAAAAACCATATACAAAGCCTGCTTGCCAAACGGCAGTATGTCGGCGCGGCGACGGGGCGGCAAGTGGCCATGCTTGTGTCTTGCGCGCTCGGCGCGATGATCGTCGCGGGCTATCTTTTGTTGCGGGCGATGCGGGTGTTATAAGGAGGATGGCGATGGACGATGATGCACCGGCAGAGGGAAAAAAATCCAAAACGTCTTTCTCGACGCGGTTCGCGTTTTTCGTGGTGCTTGTCGCGGCGGTGATATTCCGGTCGTTCACGCTCGTCTTTTTCGTCTGCATGATTCCGACGGTGGTGGCGGCGATTGTCGACAATCACCCGCGCAAGACGGCCTGGCTGACGATCGGCGCCATGAACATGGCGGGCACCGTGCCGGTATGGTGCGCGCTGATGGACAGGGGGCAAACGCTCCACGCCGCGTTCCAGCTCGTGTTGCAGCCGGAAATGCTCTTGCTTTCTTATGGCGGGGCCTTCGTCGGCTGGATGATATACAATAAAATCACGCCGCTTGTCGCCAAGGTCGTGCAGGCCAAAAACGAGCGGCGGCTGAAGGATATTGCCAGGCGACAGGAAGCGCTCGTCAAAAAATGGGGCGAGAAAGTCGTTTAGGAAAGACCGGGCTAGATTTTTTCCATGATCGCGCGGTTGCGCCCGCTGTCTTTGGCCTTGTAGAGCTGTTCATCGGCCTTGATGATCAGTTCGTCGAGGGTTAGCGCGCTTTGCGCGGTGGCGATGATCCCGAAGCTTGAGCTGTAGGATAGTTTTTGCGGAGCTCCGTTCGCATCCGTATAGGGGCAGGGCGTTTCAGCGACGCATTTGCGGAAGCGTTCGATGACGAGCAGGGCTTCTTCCGGCGTCGTCTGCGGGAGAAAGATGGCGAATTCCTCCCCGCCGATCCGCCCGAGCGTATCGTGCGAGCGGAGCGTTTTCCGCATCAGACCGGTATAGTGTTGCAACACAAGATCGCCGACTTTATGTCCGTAAGTGTCGTTGACCGATTTGAAATGGTCGAGATCCATGATGACGAGAGCGAATGGCGTTTTGTGCCTCTTGCTGTGGTCGAGGCCCGCGCGCGCAAGCTGCATGAAGGCGCGGCGGTTGTTGATTCCCGTCAGCATGTCGGTCAGAGCGAGATGGAGTATGCTTTCATGATATTCTTCAAGGTTCCTGACGAGCGGACGGAAGATGAAGAGCATTTCGAGCGCAAGGACGGCCAGAATGACGATGACGCCGTAAAATTGCAGGCTGTAGGCGCTGTTGATTTCTCCGATGACGTTGGCGCGGTACTGGCTGAGCGCCTGATCGAGGTTGAGGTCGAGAATTCTCTGCTTGTCCGCGAGATCGGACAGCGCCTCCGCGGCTTTTGCTGCTTGCGCGGTGCGCACGAACATGCCGACCTGAGCGGCCATGCCGGTGAATTTCAGCACGCTTTCGCCCAGCATGTAGCGGGGGTCGTGAAAAAGAGACAGCATGGCGCCATTGCCGGAGGCTTCGATCTGCGTCAGCTTGTTCTTGAGTTCGTCGATATCCCCGCCGAGCAGGTTGTCGTCAAATGAATTTTTTGTGGCGCGGAACGTCGAGGCTTGCGCGGCGGTTTCGTCGGCCAGAGAGCGCAGGTTGGTGATCATGAAGGTCACGTTGGCGTTTTCGCGCTGGCGGCTTGTGATGTGCGCGGTAAGAAAATGCCCGAGGATCGAAATCAGCGCGATGACGCTTAAGGCCGTAAGATAAGCGCGCGTCATGTTTTGCAATCTGACGTCTTTTTTCCGCAGGTCGCGTCCGGCTTCCGGAGAAATAAGGTCTTCAGCAGACCCCTTTCCTATGCCTTCTTGCGCGGACATAAACCCTCTCAAAGGAAGAAATGCGGATTTTTTTTGGCCTTCGGCGGCGGCTTGCGGATCGGGGCGGCGGCTTTTTTAAGGAATGCGGCGGCCTTGGGATCTTTCTTTTCCAAAAGCGGCAGAAGATTCTTCTGCACCTCGGCATGGTAGTCGTTGAGCCATTTCAATTCGTCGGCGCTGAGCAGCGCGGCGTCGATCAGATTGCGGTCGATAGGCGCCATGGTCAGCGTCTTGAAGGCCAGCAGGTCGCGTCCGGCGCCGTCCTTGCGTCCGGTGTCGACGACGACGACGAGGCTTTCGATGCGGATGCCGTAAGCGCCTTCTTTGTAATAGCCCGGCTCGTTCGACAGGATCATGCCGGGTTGCAAGGGCACGGTCGTGCTTCTGTCGGAGATGCCGCACGGGCCTTCATGCACCGAAAGATAGCTGCCGACGCCGTGGCCGGTGCCGTGGGCGTAATTGAGACCGACGTCTTTCAAGGCGGCGCGGGCTTTTTCGTCCAGCTTGTCGCCGCACGTGCCGGCGGGGAATTCCGCCATGGCGACCTGAATGTGGCCTTTGAGGACGCGGGTGAAGTTTTCCTTCATCTCGTCGGTGGGAGGGGATACGGCGATGGCGCGGGTGACGTCCGTCGTGCCGTCGAGATATTGCCCGCCGGAATCGACGAGATAAACCGGGCCGGCATCCAGCTTCTGGCTGGTTGCGGGCGTGGAGTGATAGTGGATGATCGCGCCGTTGCCGCCCGCGCCGGAGATGGTGTCGAAGCTGAGGCCGCGGAACTTGTCGTTTTCCGCACGGAATGTTTGCAGCAGGTCGGCGGCGGAAATTTCATCGTATTTCGCGGCCGCGCCATGCTCGGAAACGGCGGCGAGAAAGCGCGTCAGCGCGGCGCCGTCGCGGATGTGGCACGCGGCCATGCCTTCGATCTCGACATGGTTTTTAAGCGCTTTCATGAGTTGCACGGGGCTGCGCTCGGAGACGACCTTGCCGCCTTCGTCCGTGACCGTGTTCTGCGCCTTGACCGGCGCCGTGTTGGGGTCGATCCAGACGGTTTTGCCGTTCTTGCCGAGTGCGGCAAGGCCGTTTTCGAATGCGGCGATGTCATGAACGCGCACATCCGCCCCGATCCATTGTCTGGTTTCATCCGTCAGTTTGCGTTGGTCGATGTACCAGTCGACGCTGCCGTCCTTGTGGGCGATGGCGTAAGAGAGCGCGAAGGGCGTGCAAGGCACGTCGCCGCCGCGCACGTTGAGCAACCAGCAGATTTCTTCAGGCAGGGCGATGGCGAGCGCGTCGGCGCCCTTGGCGGCGAGCGCGTCGGCGAGATCCTCGCGCTTGTCTTCGGAAGTTTTTCCGGCGTATTCCAGCGGTTGCGGCACGGCGGGCGAGAGCGGCGCTTCGGGGCGGTTTTTCCATGCGGCGTCGAGCGGATTGCTGTCGACGTAAACGAGGATGCCGCCGGCCTTGTCCACCGCGCCTTTGACGGCTTTCACTTCATTTGCGCTCATGATCCACGGATCGATGCCGAAAGTTTGCCCTTTTTGGAGGTTCTTTTCGATCCATTCAACGGGGCTCATGGTCGGCGTCGGGTCCTGATCGTCGGATGTGCTGCAAATGTCGAAATCTTTCTTGTCCACCTGCTTGCGCGCGGCGAGCGTGTAGCGGCCGTCGGTGAAGAAACCGGCTTTGTCTTTCAAGACGACGGCGACGCCCGCGGAGCCGGTGAAGCCTGTCGCCCAGGCCAGGCGTTCGGAGCGCGCGGGCACGTATTCTCCGTGGAACTCGTCCGCGCGGGGAATATAAAACCCTTCGATGTTGCGTTTTTTCATTTCATCGCGCAGCGCGGCGAGTTTATCCTGTTGCGGCGCGGGTTTTTCTGCGGCAAGTTCGTTTTTCAGCGCGGTCAGTTGTTCGGCGGCGTTTTTATCTGTTTTGAAGAGGGAGAGCCAGAGGCCGGGTGCGGCGATGTCTTCCGGTGCGGCGATAATGCCCTTGAGCACCGACTTTATTTCGTCGAGCGGACGGGTTTCGCCTGCGGCTTTGAGAAGTTTTGCAAGGTGCGCGTCGCCTTTGTATGACATCTCCGACTCCTTTTAAAAATAAGCTTTCTCAAATTATATATCGCCGCCACCCCGAATTGCATCCGGAATGACGGCGATATTGTATTTTTAGTAATCGAAAGCGGATTACCCGATATTTATTCGCCGTCGCGTTCTTTACGTTTGCGCTCCAGCTTACGATAACGCCTGACGGCTTCGGATCTTTCACGTGCTTTTTTGACGGACGGCTTTTCGTAGTGCCGACGGATCTTCATTTCACGGAAGAGGCCTTCGCGCTGCATCTTTTTCTTCAATGCGCGGAGGGCTTGATCGATGTTGTTATCGCGTACAACGACCTGTACGATGGTAATCACCCCTTTCTATTCATAATCCAGTGGTTAATAACTAAGTGTTTGTAGCATGCCCCATAAGAAAGGGAAAGCTGAATCTTAAGTTTCGCGTTTAAGGTGCAAGATGCGCCTTCACAACGGCAGAAAGAGACTTAAGTCCATTTTTTTTAAGGATTTCAACGTCTTCTCTCTCGAATTTTCCGGCGGGGAGAAAGGCGGCAAGCTCTTTGTCATCGGTTGCAACCCTGCGGGCGGCACGCATGAAGATATCTGTTGTTTTAAGCGTGGCGAGCGTCATCTGATCTTCTGTCATATAAAACATTCCCCGCATGGCGGCTTTTTGTTCGGCGATTTCTTCCGGTGTCACGGTTTTGACAAACTGATCCATTTTCCCCACTTTGTTGAAGTGCTCTTTGATGGAAATGGTGACATGGTAATCGAGAGCATTGCCGATTTTTTCAAGGCGTTTTTTGTCATTTTGAGCGTTTTTGCGTTTTTCGGGCATAACTGTTCCTTTCATAAAAATAAAAAAGTAGTTTGAGATTATTAAACAGGATATGCAGAAGAGTCAATTATGCATTACGTTAAATGAAATTAAGTTGCGCCTCCCCATGCTCGTCCATTAACTTACTCCTTTAGCGCAAAAAAGATCAGGGTAGGCATATGCTCCGTCAGGTCACACTGGAAGATAAATATACCGAAAAATCCGGCCGCATCTATTTGAACGGCCTGCAAGCGCTGGTGCGTATCCCGATCATGCAGCGCCAGCTCGACGTTGCGGCCGGGCTGAACACGGCGACATTCATTTCCGGCTATCGGGGTTCGCCCTTGGGCGGACTGGATATGGCCTTGCAATCGGCGCAGCAATATCTTGATGAAAACCATATCAAGTTCGTGCCGGGCGTGAACGAAGACCTCGGCGCGACTGCAGTCTGGGGCAGCCAGCAACTCAACCTCGGTCCCGGCGCGGAATATGACGGCGTCGTCGGGATGTGGTACGGCAAGGGTCCCGGCGTGGACCGTTCGCTGGATGCCCTGAAGCACGCCAACGCCGCGGGCAGTAGCAAACATGGAGGCGTGCTGGCGCTGGCGGGCGATGATCATGCCTGCAAGTCCTCCACGTTCCCGCACCAGTCGGAGCAGGCCTTCGTCCATGCGATGATCCCCGTTTTGAATCCGGCGGGCATCGCCGACGCGCTGGAACTCGGCCTGCACGGCATCGCCATGTCGCGCTATTCCGGTTGCTGGACGGCTTTGAAAGTCATCAGCGATTTCGCCGACAGCTCGGCCTCCGTCTTTTCAGATCCCGCCGCGCTGGAATTCAAAACGCCGGTCGATTTCAACATGCCGCCGGAGGGGCTGAATATCCGCTGGTACGATCCGCCCGTCGCGCAGGAAGAACGCCTCGTCACGCTGAAATTGCCCGCCGCGCAGGCCTATGCGCGCGCCAACGGTCTCGATAAATTCGTCCTCAATCCCGATAAAAAACGCCTGACCGTCGTCGCCACCGGCAAGGGGTTCATGGACACCATGCAGGCGCTCGAAGACCTCGGCATCACCAAAAGCCGCGCGGAAGAGCTGGGACTCGCCGTTTATAAGGTCACGCTCGTCTGGCCGCTGGAAGGCAAGGGCATCGCCAAGCTTGCCGCTGAAACGGAAGAGATATTTGTTGTCGAGGAAAAGCGCGCCTTCGTCGAATCGCAGATCAAGAAAATCCTTTTCCACACCGCCGCCGACAGGCGTCCGCGCGTCACCGGCAAGACCGACGAAAAAGGCGTTCCGTTGCTGCCCGAAACCTATGAGCTTTCGCCCGCACTGATCGCCGACGCGCTGATCAAGCGGCTGAAGAGCCTGACGGACGTCAAGCCGTTCGAGGACCGCATGGCGGTCATTCACAAAAACTTCGACCTGAAGGGCAAGCCTTCTCCAGTCGTGCGCATGCCGTGGTATTGTTCGGGTTGCCCGCATAACACTTCCACCGTCGTGCCGGAAGGCAGCCGCGCGCTGGCCGGCATCGGTTGCCACTACATGGCGATGTGGATGGATCGCCGCACCTACATGTTCACGCAGATGGGCGGCGAGGGCGTGCCGTGGATCGGTCAGGCGCCGTTCACCAGGGAAAAGCACGTTTTCTCCAACCTCGGGGACGGCACTTATTTTCACTCCGGCTTGCTGGCGATCCGCGCCGCGATCGCCGCGAACATCAACATTACCTATAAAATCCTTTACAACGACGCCGTCGCCATGACCGGCGGCCAGCCGGTTGACGGGCATCTCAGCGTCGTCGATATCGCCCGGCAAGTCGAAGCCGAGGGCGTGAAGGCGATCTATGTCGTCTCCGACGAGCCGTGGAAATACGGCAGCAAGGCTAACTTCCCGACCGGCACGCATGTACGCCACCGCGACGACCTCAACGAAATCCAGAAGCTTTTGCGCGAAACCGAAGGCGTGACCATTCTGATCTACGACCAGACCTGCGCCGCAGAAAAACGCCGCCGCCGCAAGCGCGGTCTTTATCCCGACCCCGCCAAGCGCATCATCATCAACGAGCGCGTGTGCGAGGGATGCGGCGATTGCGGCGAAAAGTCCAACTGCCTGTCCATCGCGCCTGTAGAGACGGAATTCGGCCGCAAGCGGCAGATCGACCAGTCGAGCTGCAACAAGGATTATTCCTGCGTCAAGGGCTTCTGCCCGAGCTTCGTCACCGTTCTCGGCGGCGGTTTGAAAAAGCCCGAGGGCGCCAAACTCGGCGACGAGGTGGATGCCCTGTTCAAGGAGATGCCGGAGCCGCAAATCGCCGCGCTTGATGCGCCGTTCTCCATTCTCGTCACCGGCATCGGCGGCACGGGCGTGGTGACCATCGGCGCAATCCTCGCCATGGCCGCGCACCTTGAAGACAAAGGCGCGACGACGATGGACCAGACCGGCCTCGCTCAAAAGGGCGGCGCCGTCACCAGCCACGTGCGCATCGCCAAAACGCCCGAAGACATCCATACCGTGCGCCTTTCCACAGCGGGCGCGACGGTGGTGTTGGGTTGCGACATGCTGGTTACGGCGGATGGCAGTTCGCTTTCGAAAATCCATCCCGGCAAGACCAAAGTCGTTCTCAATACCCACAAAACCCAGACCGGCGCTTTCACGCACGATCCGGAATGGCGCATCCCGGCCGACAAGGTCGTCGACGCGGTGGCGGAACTGTGCGGCAAGGACAATATTTCCACGCTCGATGCGACCCAGATCGCGACGGCGCTGACGGGGAATTCGATTTCCACCAACATGTTCATGCTCGGCTATGCCTGTCAGAAAGGGTATATTCCGCTGACGCCGGAAGCGATCCTGCATGCCATCGAGCTTAACGGCGCGGCCGTGAAGATGAATAAACAGGCATTCCTCTGGGGCCGTCGCGCCGCGTTTGACATCGAAAAAGTCGAGGAAATCGCCCGTCCGCGCGGCATGGGCGATCTTGAGCGCCACCGCGAGCTTTCGAAGAGCGCAGATGAAGTGATCGCGCGCCGCATTTTTTCGCTCACCGGTTATCAAAATGCGTCTTATGCCGAAAGGTACAAGGCGCTGGTTGAAGCCGTCTCCGCAGCCGATCAAAAACTCGGCGGCAAACCCGGCAGGCTCACCGAGGCCGTCGCGCGTTATTACTACAAGCTGATGGCCTACAAGGATGAATATGAAGTGGCGCGGCTTTATACCGACGGGCAGTTCCTCGAACAACTCAAACAGACGTTCGACGGCAAGATCCGCCTGAGGTTCAACCTCGCGCCGCCGTTGCTGGCGAAGCGCGACAAAGAAACAGGCACGTTGAAAAAAATGGAATTCGGCGGCTGGGTTCTGCCCGCGTTCCGCCTGCTGGCGAAGATGAAAGGCCTGCGCGGCACGGTGTTCGATATTTTCGGCTATACGGAAGAGCGCCGCATGGAGCGCCGCATGATCGGCGAATACAAAGCGGCGATTGAAAAGCTTCTGCCGTCGCTTTCAAAGGAGAATTACGATCTCGCGGTCGAGCTGGCCTCTTTGCCGGAGCATATCCGCGGCTACGGGCACGTGAAACTCAAGAATATCGAGGCGGCGAAAAAACGCGAAGCCGAACTGCTGGAGAAAATCAACGCGCCGACAGACGCGCAAAAGCAGGCTGCCTGACGCGGCGGCGGGCTACTGCAAAAAATTTTTCAAGAGATCGTAGTTTCTGATGCGCGGCGTTGCGGCGGGTTGCGGCGCTTTTTTTTTCGCTGCTTTTTTCAAATATTTTTTTGAGACGGATGTTTTTGCCGAGGTCCGTTGCAAGCATGCCTTCTTTGTTTCTCAAGGCCGGTTTTGCGCCGCATTTCAGGAGTTTTGCGGCTGATTTTTCCCCATCATTCAAGGCCGCATAATGTAGCGGGGTGTTGCGTTGCCGCGAATTCTGGTTGTTGACATCCATGCCTTTTTCTTTGACGAGATATTCAATGACCTCGGGTTGATCGTAAAATGCGGCCAAATGCAGGACATTTCCGCTGTATTCGTCGCCGTCCCATTTGAGAGGTTTGTAAATAGTATCCGGGTCTTTGGCGATAATGGCTTTTAGCGTCTGTAAATCTCCGGATTTGACGGCATTGATTGTCCTGTAATCCGGTCTAAAGAGCGTTTTTATTTCCGGTTTTTTTGCATCATCGACAGGTTTGTGTCCGAATACAGAGCGGCGGTCAGCATCTGCGCCCAGCTCTAAAAGTCTTTCCACTGCTTCTTTGGCGTTGGAGACTGCATAATGAAGCGGCGTAAACTTCCCCCGAGATAAGTCTCCTTGATTAATGTCCATCCCTCTTTCTTTGACGAGAAACGTGATGATATCTGGCTGATTGCATTCAGACGCGAAATGAAGAAGATTGGTTCCGTGACTGTCAAAGCCGCTAACGTCTTTATCGAGCCAGTCCGGATGCTCCTCCAGCGCGCGTTCGAGGGCAGGGAGATCGCCTGCGCGGATGATTTTTTTTGATGCTCTTTTTGCCAAACATATGTGTCTTCTGTGTCGGAAAAATATTGCCGACACTATAGAAGAGGCTAATTAATATGTCAATATAAATATTATGAACAAATATAAGTTATTGATAAACTATAGTTTTATTGATTAACCGCGTCTGGAGTGGCCACGGCGATATTCAGCGCGGCGGCGAGCAGAGTTTTGGTGTAGCTCTCTTGGGGGCTGTTGAAGATCCGTTCCGTCGGCCCACGCTCGACGACCTTGCCGTTTTGCATGACGATGACGTCGTGGGAGAGCGCGCGCACCACGCGCAGGTCGTGGCTGATGAACATGTAGGCGAGGTTGTGCTTTTGCTGCAGCCCGCGCAGGAGGTCGATGATCTGCGCCTGCACAGACATGTCGAGCGCGGAGGTTGGTTCGTCGAGAATGACGAATTTCGGTTTCAAGACCATGGCGCGCGCGATGGCGACGCGCTGGCGCTGCCCGCCGGAGAATTCGTGCGGATAGCGGTGGCGCATCTCGGGGTCGAGTCCGGTTTCGCGCATCGCGGAGACGACCATCCTGTCGCGCTCCTCTGCGGATATATGCGGAAAGTGCACCAGCAGGCCTTCCTCGATGATCTGCGCGATGGAGAGCCGAGGAGAAAGCGCGCCATAAGGGTCCTGAAAGACGATCTGCATGTCCTTGCGCAGAGGACGCAGATCTTTTGCCGTCATGTCATCAATCGGTTTGCCGTTGAAGCGGATCGTGCCCTTGCTCTGAATCAGCCTGAGTAATGCAAGCCCAAGCGTGGTTTTCCCTGAACCGGATTCACCGACAACGCCGACGGTTTGCCCGGGGCGGACGTCGATGTCGATGCCGTCCACCGCGCGCACATAATCCACTGTACGGCGGAACACGCCCGCCTTGACGGGAAAATGCACTTTGAGGCTTTCGGCTTTGAAAATGGCCGGTGCTTTGGTGTCGAACGGTTCCGGCATGCCCTTGGGCTGCGCGGCGAGCAGCATTTTGGTGTAGTCGTGCTCCGGCGCGGCGAAGATTTTTTGCGTCGTGCCGTATTCGACCAGATCGCCCTGATACATCACAGCGACATTGTCGGCCATCTTGCGGACGATGCTGAGGTCGTGGGTGATGAGCATGATCGCCATGCCGGTTTTTTGTTGCAGCTCTTTCAGCAGCGCGAGCAACTGCGCCTGAACGGTCACGTCGACCGCCGTGGTCGGCTCGTCGGCGATCAGCAGGTCCGGCTCGTTGGCGAGCGCCATGGCGATCATCACGCGCTGGCGCTGGCCGCCGGAAAGCTCGTGCGGAAAGGCGTTGAGGCGCGTGGTGAGTTTTTCAAGCCCGACGAGGTTGAGAAGCTCGATCACCCGCGCGCGCGCCTTTGCCGGCGCCATGCGCTTGTGGATGAACAGCACTTCGGCGATCTGCTTTTCGATCGAGTGCAGCGGGTTGAGCGAGGTCATCGGCTCCTGAAAGATCATGGCGATTTTATTGCCGCGTATGGCGCGCAACACGGCTTCCGGCGCTTTCATCATCTCCTCGCCCTTGAACCTGATCGAGCCGGAGGGATGCTCGGCGCTGGGATAAGGCAGAAGTTGCAGGACGGAAAGCGCCGTGACCGATTTTCCCGATCCGCTTTCGCCCACCACGGCGAGGATCTCGCCTTTTTCAATGGAGAACGACACGCTTTTGACCGCGTGCGTGACCTGTTGACCGTTTTTGAAATCCACCGAGAGGTTTTTGATGTCGAGCAATGCCATCGCGTTATCCTTTGAATATTTTTCGGGGATCGAAGGCGTCGCGTACGCCTTCGCCGATGAAGGTGAGCAGGCTGAGCAAAACTGCCAGCGCCAGGAATGCCGTGATGCCGAGCCAAGGCGCCTGCAAGTTATTTTTACCCTGCGACAAAAGTTCGCCGAGCGAGGCTGAGCCGGGCGGCAGTCCGAAACCGAGGAAATCAAGACTGGCCAGCGCGGCGATCGATCCTGTGAGGATAAACGGCATCATGGTGACGGTCGCGACCATGGCGTTGGGCAGGGCATGCTTGAAAATGATGACCGGCGTCGAGACCCCCAAAGCCTTGGCCGCCCTTATATAATCGAGATTGCGCGCCTTGAGAAATTCCGTGCGCACGTAGTTGACCAGCGTCATCCATGAAAAAAGCAGCATCAGTCCGAGCAGCGAGAAAAACCCCGGCGTGATGACGCTCGACATGATGATGAGCAGGAAAAGCACCGGCATGCCGCCCCAGATTTCGATGAAGCGTTGCGAAAGAAGATCGAACAGCCCGCCGAAATATCCCTCCAGCGCGCCGACGGTGATGCCGATCACGCTGCTCAAAACCGTGAGCGTGATGCCGAAGAGGATGGAGATGCGGTAGCCGTAGATCAGGCGGGCGAAGACGTCGCGGCCCTGATCGTCGGTGCCGAGCCAGTTCTCCGCCGAGGGCGGCGACGGCGCGGGTTGTTGCAGATTGTAGTTGATCGTCTGGTATGAATAGCGATCCGGCGGCCAGAGCATCCAGCCTTTCGCCTTGATCAGTTTTTGCACGTAAGGGTCGCGGTAGTCGGCCTGTGTCTGGAATGTGCCGCCGAAGGCCGTTTCCGGATAGGATGTGAAGATGGGAAAATAGAAATGATGGTCGTATTCGAGGACGATCGGCTTGTTGTTGGCGACGAAATTGGCGCAACAGGACACCGTGAACAGCAGGAGAAAAATGCGCAAGGACCACCAGGCGCGGCGGTTGCGCTTGAACTGTTCGACGCGGCGGCGCGTGATGGGCGAGAGCGTCATCGTGCCCCCTCGGCTTCGAAGTCGATGCGCGGGTCGACGAAGGTCATCGTCAGGTCGCTCGCAAGCTTGATAAGAAAGCCGATCAGCGTGAAGATGTAAAGCGTGCCGAACATCACGGGATAATCGCGGTTGATCGCCGATGTGTAGCCGAGCAGGCCGATGCCGTCGAGCGAGAAAATTGTTTCGATCAGCACGGAGCCGGTGAGGAAGATGCTCATCAGCGCCATGGGAAATCCGGAGATGACGATCAGCATGGCGTTGCGGAAGACGTGGCGGTAAAGGATGCGGCTTTCCGCGAGGCCTTTGGCGCGGGCGGTCAGGACATACTGCTTGTTGATCTCTTCTAGAAAAGAGTTCTTGGTCAGAATGGTGAGCCCCGCAAATCCGCTGATCGAAAGCGAGATGACCGGCAGCGTGATGTGCCAGAAATAATCGAGGATGCGGTGCGGCCAGTCGAGCGACGCCCAGTTGTCGGAGACGATGCCGCGCAGCGGGAAGATCTGAAAATACGTGCCGCCGGCGAAGAGGACGATGAGCAGGATGGCGAAAAGAAAGCCCGGGATGGCGTAACCGGCGACGATCACGCCGCTCGTCCAGACGTCGAACTGAGAGCCGTCTTTCACGGCTTTCTTGATGCCGAGCGGGATGGAAACGAGATAGACCAGCAACGTCGACCATAAGCCGAGAGAAACGGAGACCGGCAGTTTTTCGAGGATGAGGCTGGTGACTTTCTTGTTCTGGAAGTAGCTGCTGCCGAAGTTGAAGGTGAGATAGTTTTTCAGCATCAGCATGAATCGCGCGCCCGGCGGCTTGTCGAACCCGAACTGCTTTTTGAGGGAGGCGATGAAGGCGGGGTCAAGCCCTTGCGCGCCGCGATAGTCGCTGGCGCCGCTTGAGATGTTCATCTGCTGTTGCAACGAGCGGGTGTTCAGCCCCGCATCGGCGCCGGAGCCGTTGAAGTTCTGCGTCGCGGAGACGTTCATGCCCTGCAATTTCGCGATCATCTGCTCGACCGGCCCGCCGGGCGCGATCTGCACGATCAGAAAATTGAGCAGGATGATGCCGAACAGCGTCGGGATCATCAGGAGCAGTCTGCGGACGATGTATGCGGCCATTGTTTTCCGCCTATTGCGCTTGCAGGAATTTACGCGGGATTGTGGCGGCCTTTTGCGGATCGTACCACCAGGTGTCTATCGCCGTTCCGGTGACGTTGCCTGCATATTCGGGCGCGGTTTTCGGCTGGCCGAACTTGTTCCAGTAGGCGACGCGGAAAGCATCCAGATACCAGTTCGGGATCACGTAGTAATTCCACAACAGAACGCGGTCGAGCGCGCGGGTGCGGACGATCAGCGCCTTGCGGTCCGGCGCGTGGATGATCATGTCGACCAGCTTGTCGACGACGGGGTTCTTGATGCCGATCAGGTTGTTGCTGCCGCGCACGTCGGCGAAGGCGCTGCCCCAATAGGAGCGCTGTTCGTTGCCGGGAGAGAGCGACTCGCCGAAGCCGCCTTCGGTCATGTCGAAGTCGAAATCGTCCATCTGCTTTTGGTATTGCGCGGGATCGACGAGGCGGATCGTGGCCTTGATGCCGAGCCGCCGCATGTTGTTGATCATGGGTTCAATCCAGCGCTCGAAGGCGGCCTGATAGATCAGGAACTGGAATTTGAACGGCTTGCCGTCTTTTTCGAGGAGACCGGAAGGGCCGATTTTCCATCCCGCTTTTTTAAGGAGTTTCGCGGCGGTGAGCAGATTGCCGCGCACGCCGTAGCCGGTGCCGGGGGTTGTAGGCAGAGTAAAAGGCTTGGTAAAGAGCTCCGGCGGCAGTTGGTTCTTGAACTTTTCAAGAATCTTCAGTTCCTGCCCCCGTGGCACGCCCGATGAGGCGAAGACGGAGTTTTCAAAGTAGCTTGTGGTGCGCTTGTAGCTGCCGTAGGCGAACTGCTTGTTCGACCAGGCGAAGTCGAAGGTGTAATTGAGCGCCTCGCGCACCAGCCTGTTCCTGAACATCGGGCGGCGGATGTTGAAGATGAAGGCCTGCATGCCCTGCGGCATGTGGTTGGGGATCAGCTTTTTTACGATGTAGCCTTTTTTGACGGCGGGCTTGTCGTAGGCGGTGTACCAGTTTTTGGCGATATTTTCCTCGTGCAGGTCGTATTCCCCGGCGAACAGCCCCTGAAGCATGACGGTCGCGTCGTTGTAGATGTCGAAGCTGATGGTGTTGAAGTTATACATGCCTTTGACGATCGGCAGGTCTTTCGCCCACCAGTTTTTGACGCGCTGATAGACGATGCGGCGGCCGTACTTGACGGACTTGACCTTGTAAGGCCCGCTGCCAAGCGGCATCATCGTGGTGGTGGTGGCGAAGTCTTTGCCCTTCCAGGCATGTTCGGGCAGGACGGGCATTTGACCGACGATCAGCGGAAGCTCGTGGTTGTTTTTCGTTTTGAAGGTGAATTTCACGCGCTCTGGTCCTTCAGCGACGACGGATTTGACAGCGGCATAATAGACGCGGAACCACGGCGCGCCGTCTTTCATCAGCGTGTTGAACGTCCACACCACGTCGGCGGAGGTGATGGGCGTGCCGTCGTTCCAGCGCGCGTTTTTGCGCAAGGTGAAGACGACCCAGCTTTTGTCGGGCGCGACTTCGATGGATTTTGCGATCAGCCCGTATTCGGAGAACGGCTCGTCCGCCGTGCTTGCCATCAGCGTCTGGTAGACGAGGCTCAGGCCCGGCGCGGGCGTGCTTTTGAGCACGAAGGGATTGAGGCTGTCGAACGTGCCGACGCGGGCGAGGCGGAGCGCGCCGCCCTTGAGGGCATCGGGGTTGACGTAGTCAAGGTGTTTGAAGCCGGGATGGTATTTCGGCTGGCCGCTGATGGCGATGGCGGGCTCGGGCTTTGCGGCGATATCCGCACGGGCTGTCCGCGGCGGCATAAAGGTGCAAGCGAGGACGAGTACGGCGGCCAGTCTGGACATGTGATTTCCGAGCATGCGATTTTCCTGAAAAAAGATAAAGACGCCAACAGTTTACTCTGCGCGCAAGGGCGTTACAAGGTGCATAAATGGAAAGAAAAACCCCGCCGGAGCGGGGTTTTGGGATTTTTAATATCTGGAACCGCCAGGAGGAAGGTTATCATCTCCGGGTCCTTTGAGCGCACCAATGATCTCATCGTGCCGTGCCTGTGTTCTGCTTTCTGATGCCGCGCTCTTTGCATCTGCTTTAGCTTCTCTATCCGCACTTTCTCTTGCTTCTCTTCTCGTGCTCGCCAGTTTGTTTCCTGCCTGTCCGGCGCCGGCCATGGCTTCTCCTGACATGCTGCCCATCTTGCCGACGCCGCCGCT
Source organism: Pseudomonadota bacterium (assembly GCA_021845905.1). Classification (GTDB taxonomy): domain Bacteria; phylum Pseudomonadota; class Alphaproteobacteria; order Micavibrionales; family UBA2020; genus PALSA-926. The sequence goes on along the minus strand of JAJZVA010000006.1, from coordinate 40,386 downwards.
AAAGTCGCCGCCGTCGCCCATTTCAGAGCCGGAGCGGCTGCCGCCGATCGGCGCCCAGCGGTAGAAAGCGTCGGGGATCGAGCTGATCAGCTTGAAGCAGGTGTTTGCCGACGTATAGATCACCATGAAGAAAACGACCGTGTCCGCAAGCAGGGCTATAAGGCCGAACAGCAAGCCGGTAATGCCTGTCTGGCTGGTGATTTGCGTGTGCATGGCTCCCTTGAAAACGGTGTAAAGGTAGTCAAAGAAGGTGTTGAACAGCAACAGCGAGCCGACGAAGCCGACCACCGTCAGTACCGGACGGGTGAAGACGTCCAGCCAGTTCATGAAGACGTGCTTGGCATCCCAGCCTTCGCCGGTCGTGGACAGGAACGACAGGGCGGCGATCGGCACCAGCGCCACAGCTTCAAAAACCACCGCGGCCCACGTCAGAACGGCATAGGCGACGCGGATCAGCGGCAGGAGCGGCAGCCAGAAAGACAGGATGGCGCCGCAACTGAGGAACATCGTCGCGATCGAACCCAGGAGCGTCATTAGGCTGCTTGAGCCGATTGCCGAGCCGAGGCTTGTCAGCGGAATGGCTCCTGCAATCACCAAAAATCCCAAAATCGCGAGGTGCAGGGCGAGACCAAAAGCGATCAGCTCATGCCCGAGACCTACCAGTATGGTCAGAGGATAGGCTGTTTTGTCCTGAATATCGGGTTGTACCAGATCAAGCAGATTGGAGTGAATGCTGTTGCCAATGTACTGTGCAATCATGGCTGAGGGAGATTTTGCAAATTGCGCAACCGATTTGGCGGCGTTCACAAAAAAGTTAACAAGCTTGCCGATGGCTTCGATGCCGCCGAAAACGGCGCCGACGAGAGGCATATGGCTGATAAAATTAGCAACGCCGCCGCTCCCGCTCCCGCCGTTGCTGGTCGAGACGCCGGGATTGTTGCCGCCGGTATTCACGTTGCGCGTGAATGCGCTACCCCCCTGTGTTGAGCCCGCAGTTGTTATGCTTGCGGAGGCCGATAAAGGCACTTTTTGCCACCATTCATCGTATTTGTTGAGGACTTCGTTGATTTTTTCGCTTAAGCCTCCTTCTTCGGGGACGGATCCGGCTGTAATGGTGACGGGGATTTTCGATTGGGAGAGAACGAATCTGTTCATGGAGGCGAGATTTTCAAAGAAGCTCCCCATATCCGCCCATCCGTGCCCCTTACCGATTGCCTTGGTGACGGCGTTGTCGTATGTGGTATAAGCTGCCGTAACATCGCGCAGGATTTCGCCTTGCATGTAATCTTCCAGAGCTTTGTTTGAGTTCGGATTTCCATCTTCGACGCAGGACATGTCAGGGTATATGCCGCTGGCAGGTTTTCCGCCGGGGCCGTTGCAGTTAATACCGCCCGCTGTTTCCGGGTTGCCGACCGTTCCGCCATCCGAACAATTCAGGTGCAGGACATCCTGATTGTTTTGGTCGGTACCCCAGATATGCTGCGAGACGAAGGCGCAGGCAAAAGCATTGGCGATTTGCTCAATTTGCGTTTGACTGCTGCCATCCGGGCTGTCAAGCCCCCCTGCCGCGGGCGGATTGCTGGGTCCGGCATAAAACAGGGTCTTCCAGTCTGTGGCCATGGTGATTTCGAACTGTATCTTAGCAGCTTCCAGAGCATCGTTTGGCCCGCCTGTTATGGGATTTGGAGCGCTTGCCGCTGCCAGCTGTTGTGTCAGCAATGGATCTGTCGGGTCGGGGAACGTGACCGTGCCGCATTCGTTGGAGCCGGTCTGCTTGCGGTAGGAATAGCTTTTGTAGCCGGCTGTGGCGGTATTGATGCCTGTATTGTCGTAGCGCGCGACGATCTGTTCGTTGGGCAGGTTTGCGCCTTCTGCCTGATCCGAATAGCCGTTCGCGGCGACGACGCAGACCCATGCGCGGAGCATCTGGTTGGTGAGCCCCATCAGGTTTTTCTGCGACGGAAGCTTATAAAGCATGTTGTTGTTAAGGCTTGTCAGATAGGCATCCCAGGTATTTGTGCCGAGGTTGCTGCCCCATTCCGCGACTTTCATCACCATGAACTGGCCGGTGCTGAAGCCGTTCGCGCCGAGCGGAACCATGAGCCCGAGCGCGAAGATGATGCGCATCGGCGCCCACACGAGGTTATGGCGGCCGCCGCCGATCTGCCCGGTGCGCGCGGCGTCGATGACGACGGAGACGATCAGCCAGAAAATCATCACCCCGGCGATCACCATGATGCCCGTATTGTAAACTTCCATCATTGCGCCGACGGCGTTTTGTATCGGCGTGCCCCCGTTCATTGCGCCGAGGCGAAGCATCTTGTCGAGGAAGATGATGGCATAGTCCGTGCCGTGCGCGCCGTTGGTCGCGTTTGAAGCAACCGGAAAAGCATTGTCCCATAGCCCGCCGGTTGTTGTGTCCGCCTTAAGCGACGCGAAATCCGACGCCCCCGCATTGTTGGTGAATATCTGCGCCGCCGCGCTACCGATATAAACCGAGGCGAGGTTGACGACCGTCATAATGACGGAGGATATGACGAAGAAAATGATCAGCCCGACCGAGCAGAAAACGCTCCACTGATAGGGGGTGGCATGGTCGGCGCGCAGGGTATACCAGGCATCGCCCAGCATCTGGGTGAATTTGCATTTTTCAACGCCGGGATCGCCGTAAAGCGTCGCCGGGTGGGTCGGCGGCAGGAGGTCGGCCTGCACGAGAATGCCCGCGATGGTGCGTATGAAGATGGGAGCGATATGCGAGGCGCCTTTCAGCATGCGTCCGAATTGCGGCAAAAATAGAAAAGCGGCGACGGACGACGCCTTGTGCTGACCTGACGAATCGCTCATGAATTTCCCCCGGAAAAGAACCCGCTACAGCTATTCTTACATCATATGTCTTTTTCTTAAAATCGTCAAACTATTCGTAATTTATGAAAAATTTTAGGGAACAGAAAAATAACCGTAAGTATTTGATTTTTAATTATTATTTACCAGAACAGCTTATCGATTGTATATTGCGGCCGAAAAAGATAACCGGCAAAAAAGTCTTTATGCTGCGTGGCTTCCGTTTGAGCCGGAGAAAACGCGTCGCGGTGAATGCCCGACGTGACAAGGACGGAATCAACCCCCGCGCCGGTGGCGCCTGCTATGTCCGTTTGCATGGCGTCGCCGACGGCAAGGACGTTGGCGGTTTCCATATCGCGCAGGCAGCGGCTGTAGACGTTCCGGTAGGGTTTGCCAAAATAGACGACTTCGCCGCCCAGCGCCGCATAAGCTTCGGCGAGCGTGCCGGCGCAGACCACCAGTTGCTCCTTCACATGGACGATTTTGTCGGGGTTGGCGCATAGCATGGGAAGATTGTGCAGGAAGCAGTTTTTCAGGAGGGGGATGTATTTGTCGGCGGTATCGGAGAAATCCTCCACGCCGCTGTTGAGGATGAAATCCGCCCGCGCGGGATCGGAGACGATTTCGACGTCGAGCCCTTCATAAAGGCTGGAGTCGCGCAAGAGCGCCCCGATGTGCAGACAGCGGTTTCCCCACTGTTCGAGCAGACCGTCCCGCAAGGCCTGCCAGCTTGCTTCGCCCGAGGTCAGCAGGCCGCCGTACATGTCCGGCATGATGCCCATTTCTTCGAGTCTGGCGGCGACGATGGCGGCGCGGCGCGGCGCGTTTGAAAGCAGCCAGACTTTCTTCTTTGTTTTTTGAAGCGCGGCGAGCGTGGGCAGGGTATCGGGAAACGGCGCGACGCCGTCATGCACGACGCCCCACAGATCGAGGATGAGCCCGTCGTAAAGCCCGGCGACTTCTGAAAGGCCGGATATGTGTTTCGGCGGCTGATGCGTTTCCGTGCTCATTTTTTCTCGTACAGCGCGGGCTTGCCGAAGAGATAGCCCTGGCCGTAATCCACGTCGATCTCGAGGATTTCGAGCAACTGGCGTTCGGTTTCTATTTTTTCGACGATGAGGTCTATGCCGTTGCGGTCGAATTCGTCTTTCAGGCGCTTGAGGCGCTGCAGGCCGCTGTCATCCCTGATTTCGCGCACCAGCACGGCGGCCTCGACCTTGATGAAGCGGACATGGCGCGACTCAAGCTGCTCGAGGTTGAATTTCAGGGCGTGCACCTGATCCATCGAGAAGCGGCAGCCGAGCTTCGAGAGTCCGTCGAGGATCGGCAGGACGTCCGCGCTCATGCCTGCGATATCGGTCTGCGCGAGCTCGAAAACCAGCCGGGGCGCCAGCGTGCGGTTGAGCGATATGAATTCGACGAGGTCGCCCATGAACTTCGGGTCGTTGAGAGTAGGGCTGGTGATGTTGAAAAAGAAGGCGTTGCCGGCGTTGTTTTCCTCGGATTTGCGGATGATCTGCAGGCCGCGCAACAGCAACAGGTTGTCGATGATGGGAATGAGCTCCTGCCGGCGGGCGATGCCGATATAGCGGCTGGCGGGCAAATGCGTTTCCGGCTTGATGCGGATGCGCGACAACATCTCGTAAAAGCGCACCTTGCGCTGGGGCAGTCCGACGATCGGCTGCAGGAAAAGGTCGACGCGGTCCTGGCGGGTCGCGTTCTGGACGAGTTGCAGCACTTGCGTTTCGGTGAGGTGAAGGCCGATTTTCTCCGGATCCGCGCCTTCCGTGATGCCCAAATCTTCTTCGGGGATGATGTCGATTTCCTCCTGATCGGCGGCGGGCAGGGTATCGAGTTTGGCCAGCTGGTCGATCAGGCCCTTGAGAATGCGCTGGTCGATCTGCTCGTCCGTCGATCTGTCGTAGCTCCGCGCGACGGTCGCCGCCGCGACGGAGAGGTCTTTGCGCAAAAGCGCGGTGTCGTTGCGGTTGCGGGCGACGTCGCGCACGAGGCGGTCGTAATCGCGGCCCATATGCTGGAGCTGTTCGAGGATGTCTTTTTCCCAGCGGCGGCGCGAGGCCATTTCCGCCAGCACCAGCAGCGCAAAGGCGATCAGTGCGCCGGTCATGAAGGCGACGCGACCTGAAACCGCGTTCGCCAGAAAAACCAGCAAGGCGACGATGCCGAGGCCGACAACGATGTTGCGGAAGGTGAGATAATTATAAAAAGTGAATTTTTCCGGCGCCTTGCCGCTGGCCAGAGGCCGCTCGAACAGGCTCAGCCGGTTGACATTGCTATAGGTTTTCTGCGCCATGGCGGGTTGCGTTTTCGGCCTGTTCATGTGTGTGCGATATTGGACATTACCCGCTCCGGCGGCATATTTCCAGCGGGCATTTCAGTTTTTAAGCAATAAAATTATCGTTTATGCGCCCGTTCCCGCATATATTTTTGCACGGCGGCCGGGTCGGCGGGCAGGGCGTCGCATTTTTCCGGGCGGTCGTAAAGGTCGGCCAGAAACGGCGGCAGGGCGGGCGCAAAGCCTGTGGCCTGTTTGACGGCATCGGGGAACTTGGCGGGATGGGCGGTGGCCAGCGCGACGAGCGCGGTTTCGGGATTTTTTGCGCGCCAGTTTTCCGCGACGCCGAGGCCGACGGCGGTGTGCGGGTCGGCGGTATAACCGTATTTATCATGGGTTGCCTTGATTGTGGCAAGCGTTTCCGCGTCATCCAGCCGTCCGCTGGCGAAACCTTTTTTGAGTTGCGCCATGATCCCGGCCGGGGCTTTGAACGCGCCTGTTTCGCGGAAGGTTTTCATTGTTGCGCCGGTTGTTGCGCCATCGCGGTTTTGCAACTCGAACAAAAGTCTCTCGAAATTGCTGGAGATCTGGATATCCATGCTCGGGCTGAGCGAAGGCGCGACGGCGTGGGTTTTCATCTCGCCGCCTGCGAAGAAGCGGTGCAGGATGTCGTTGCGGTTGGTGGCGACGATGAGCTTTTCGATTTGCGCGCCACCGACCTGCTTTTTCAGGCCGCGCGCCACGTGCCCCGCATAGATATTACCGAAGTTTCCCGTCGGCACGCAGAAGGTCACGGGTTTAGCAAGCCGCGCCGCGGCGTGGGCGTAATAGACGACTTGCGCGAGGATGCGCGCCCAGTTGATGGAGTTGACGGCGGAGAGCGCCATATCGTCGCGGAAAGTTTCGTCGTTGAACAGTGCCTTGACGATGTTCTGGCAGTCGTCGAAGCTGCCCTCGACCGCGATGTTGAAGACGTTCGTCGCATCCACAGTCGTCATCTGCCGCCGCTGCACCTCGGAGACGCGGCCGCGCGGATGAAGGATGAAAATATCCGCGTTCTTCTTGCCTTTGAAGGCCTCGATGGCTGCGGAACCCGTGTCGCCCGAGGTCGCGCCGATGATCGTCACGCGCGCGTCTTTGCGGGAGAGAATGAAATCGAAAAGATTGCCGAGGAACTGCAAGGCGACATCCTTGAACGCCAGTGTCGGCCCGTGGAACAGTTCCAGCAGATAAAAGTTGTCATCCAGCTGATGCAACGGCGCGATATCGGGATGCGAGAAAACCTTGTAAGACGCATCAATGATGTTTTTCAAATCCGCTGGCGGAATGTCATCGCCGACGAACGGCGCCATCACGCTGAAAGCCGCTTGCGCATAAAGCAAACCGGAGATATCAGGCAAGGCAGGCAGGGTTTCAGGCACGTAAAGCCCGCCGTCGCGCGCAAGGCCGGCCAGCGTCGTTCCGGTGAAGCCGAGCTTGGGCGCTTTTCCGCGCGTGCTGATGTATGAGAGTGTCATTCCTGCCGGAAACGCAGAACAAAGGCCACCTGCGACGCCAGCGCCATCAGGAACCAGAAGATCGCGTATTGCAGGTGGTGGTTGGGAAAACGGGTGCGCGCCCTGCCGCCGACCGGATAAACGCCCGCCGGCGTCTTGTCGAGCGTGAAGATGACCGGCGCGACGTTTTGCAAATGCGCCGTTCGCGCCATGGCCTGGATATCCGGCCAGTACCATTCGTTTTTCTGCGGCACGTTGGCGGGCGTGAAGGAATTTTTATGCGGCAACGTGATGATGCCGTGCAGCTCGACGATGCCTTGCGGGCGCGTGACCTTGGGCAGCAGCGCTTTCGAGACCCAGCCGCGGTTGACCAGCACCGTGCCGCCCGAGAGCCGCAGGAACGGCACGATCATATAAAACCCGTTCTGCCCGTGATAGGTGCGCGGCATGAGCAGGAAATCATGGCCGGAAAGATAACGCCCCGCCATGGATACGCGGCGGAATTCCCAGTTTTGCGGATTTTTGATTTTCTCCGGCAAGGGAGCGGAGGCTTGCGCCATGCGGGTATGGATTTTGTCGAGCAATGCCGTCTTCCAGTGCAGGCGCTGAACCTGCCAGACGCCGAGACCGGCGAGAAAGGCAAATGTCAGCAAAGAGGCGACGGCGGCAGGCAATGGCGGGCGGAATGTCTTCATGTCCGCATGATAAAATCTTTAAATCGAAAGCGGTAGATTTCATTTGCCGTTTTTTACGGAATTGAGTAGTTTGTAGTTGGCATAACAAAAGGAAAAACACAGTGCATCCATCGCGTCAGCTGACTTCAGGCGAAATCGAACTGGCCAAAAGTCTCTTCGGCGATTCCATCGATTACGCCGCCGTGAAAGTTCACGACCGGCCCTGCGTCAGGTTCCAGCCGAAGAACTCCGGCATGACGCCCAACGGGGAGATATACGCCCACGGGTGCTACAGCGCGGACTATGCCGCCGAGCCGCTGGCGCGGCGCGCCTTTTTCATGCACGAGATGACGCATGTCTGGCAGTACCAGAACAAGATACTTCAGCCGGTTGTCGAAGCGGCAAGGCTTCAGCTGAAGCACAAGTTCAATTATGCCGATGCCTATTATTTTTCACTCGACCCCAAAAAAGACCTGACCGATTACGACATGGAACAGCAGGCGGCGATCATCGAGGATTATTATCTGCTGAAATGGCGTCGGCAGACCGGATATTGCACCGACGACGCCAAAGCGCGCGAAAAAAGAAAGCTCTTCAAGGCCGTGCTGGAAAAGTTTCTGAAAGACCCTTCTTACGCACGGCGGAAAAGTTTTCCCGGCATTTTTCAGCGCTTCGGGCGGTGACGGTATTCCAGAAGGATGATATAGGATTTGACCGCGGGCAGGATGACGATGATCAGCCCGAGCATCACGCTGCCCCATAAAACCGCATGCACCCACAGCGGCGGGCTGAAGAAGTGATCGACCACCAGCGCCAGCGGCACGATCGTCGCGCCGAGCAGAAAAATCAGGAAGACGGAAGCGCCGTCGCCGACATCCGTTTCGCCGAGGCGCGCATGGCAGACGGAACATTCATCGACCGGATCGACCGACCACGGCTTGAACAGGCGGCCTTCGCGGCAGACGGGGCAACGCGCCTTGAGCGCGAAAGCCAGATCCGCGAAAAGGCTCAACTGTTGCCCCACCAGTAGATGCAGATGAAGAGGAACAGCCATACCACGTCGACGAAGTGCCAGTACCATGCGGCGGCTTCAAGCCCGAAGTGGCGCTCCTTGGAAAAATGCCCTTTGGCGGCGCGGAACAGGCAGACGGTGAGAAAGATGCTGCCGATGATCACGTGCAGACCGTGAAAGCCCGTCGCCATGAAGAAGGTCGAAGGATAGATGCCGCCGGTGAAGTGATAGGTGGCGTGATAATATTCAAACGCCTGGCAGCAGGTGAAGAACAGCCCGAGGCCGACGGTCACCGCCAGCGCCTTGACCGACTCATCCTTCTTGTTTTCCAGCACGCAATGGTGCGCCCAGGTGACGGCGCAGCCCGAGAGCAACAGGATCATGGTCATCATGAAGGGCAGGTCGAACGCGGGCGTGACGGCGATCCCTTTGGGCGGCCAGGTGAAGTCGATCGCCGCTTTGGGAAAGAGGCTTGAATTGAAGAACGCCCAGAAAAAGGCGACGAAAAACATCACTTCCGAAGAGATGAACAGCGCCATGCCGTAGCGCAGGCCGGTGGTGGTTTCTTTGGTGAGGGATTTGTCTACGAAAGCTTCCTTGATGACGTCGCGCCACCACACCCACATCACGGCGAGGACGCAGAGAAACCCGAGCCCCACTTCCTTGAGGCCGAAGTGAAAACCGCCGAGCTTGATGTGGTGCATGTAAAGCACCGCGCTGACGGCCAGCGTGCCCGCCGCCATCGCGCCCAGGAACGGCCACGGGCTCGGCTTGGGAACGAAAAACGGAGTTTGCTTGCCGCTTTTCAGGTCGTAAACAGGTTCGTTCGACATGGGATCATTCCTTCCTTTGCTGGGATGATGCCGCGGGAGGTTTTGCGGCGTGCGGTGCTGTAACGGCCGTTTGCAGGCCCGGGTACTTTTGCATGTTGTCGCGGACGCGCTCTTTCATGCGGATGATGCTGACGAAAAAGATGATCAGCGCGAAGCAGAGCAACGCCATGAGCACGGCGTAGTTTTTTCTTTTCTTCTGTTCGTGGAGCGGATCAAGCGGCATGTCAGACCTTCCCGATCATCATCAGCGCGAAGAGGCCGAAGAGGTAAAAGATCGAATAGCCGAACATGACCTTCGCGGACTTGAAGCCCCTGTCGAGCCGGACGCGCACGGCGGAAAAGATGAAAAGCGCCTGCAAGACGCCCGCGCCGGCCAGATAAACCATGCCGCAGAGGTGCATGAAATAAGGAGCGAAGACGAAGGGTGTCAGAATGATGCTGTAGAGCAGAATCTGCTGGCGGGTGGCGCGCGCGCCCGCGACGACGGGCAGCATCGGAATCCCGGCTTTTTTGTAGTCGGCGTTCTTGTAGAGCGCGAGCGACCAGAAATGCGGCGGCGTCCACAGGAAGATCAGCGCGAAGAGCATGATGGATTCGGGAGAGACATGTCCCGTCACCGCCGCCCAGCCGATCATCGGCGGAAAAGCGCCTGCCGCGCCGCCGATGACGATATTCTGCGGGGTGCGGCGCTTCAGCCAGACGGTGTAGACGAAGACGTAGAAAAACGAAGCGAAAGCCAGCAACGCCGCCGCGACCCAGTTGAGCGCGACGCCCATGAGGAAGACGGCGAGAACGGTCAGCACCGCGCCGAAGGAAACCGCCTCGTCAGGATCGATGCGGCCTTGCGGCAGCGGGCGTTTTTGCGTGCGGCTCATGACGGCATCGATGTCGCGTTCGTACCACATGTTGATCGCGCCCGCCGCGCCCGCGCCGATGGCGATGCACAAGACGGCGACGAAGGCGAGGAACGGGTGCAGCGCATCGCCCGTGAAGCCGATGCCGCCCGGCGCCAGCACGATGCCCGCCACGCCGGTGAAGACGACGAGAGTCATCACGCGTGGCTTCAGCAGTTCGAAGAAGTCGGAGACCGTTCCCGTGTCTGCTTTGGTTTCCGTCTGTGCGGCGAGCGTTGTCATTGTTCCTTATTTCACGATCGGCTGGGTGGTGAACTGGTGGAACGGCGGCGGAGAGGAAACCGTCCATTCCAGCGTGTTCGCGCCTTCGCCCCAGTAATTGCCGCCGACCTTTTCGCCCGCGACCAGCGTGTAGACGGCCATGAAGATGAAGAAGACCGTCGAGGCGCCGACGATATAGGCGCCGTAGGAGGCGACCTCGTTCCAGTGCGCGAAGGCCGTCGGGTAATCGGGGATGCGGCGCGGCATGCCCTGAAGCCCCAGGAAGTGCATCGGGAAGAAGGTGATGTTCACGCCGATGAAGGTCGTCCAGAAGTGCACCTTGCCCGCCCATTCGGGATACTGGCGGCCGGACATTTTGCCGATCCAGTAGTACCAGCCCGCGAAGATGGCGAAGACGGCCCCGAGCGACAGCACGTAGTGGAAGTGCGCTATGACGAAGTAGGTGTCGTGCAAAACGATGTCCTCGCCCGCGTTGGCGAGCATGACGCCGGAGACGCCGCCGACGGTGAAGAGGAAGATGAACCCGACCGCCCAGAGCATCGGCGTCTTGAACTCGATCGAGCCGCCCCACATCGTCGCGATCCACGAGAAGACCTTGACGCCGGTCGGCACGGCGATGACGAGCGTGGCGATGGTGAAATAGGTGCGCACGTCGACGCCGAGGCCGGTGGTGTACATGTGGTGCGCCCAGACGACGAAGCCGACGAAGCCGATCGAGACCATTGCGTAAGCCATGCCGAGGTAGCCGAAGATCGGCTTTTTGGAGAAGGTCGAGACGATCTGGCTGATGATGCCGAAGGCGGGCAAAATCATGATGTAGACTTCAGGGTGACCGAAGAACCAGAAGAGGTGCTGGAACAACAGCGGGTCGCCGCCCGCCTCGGGCTTGAAGAAGGCGGTGCCGAAGTTGCGGTCGGTCAGCAGCATGGTGATGGCGCCGGCCAGCACCGGAACCGCCAGCACCAGCAAAAACGCCGTGACGAGCATCGACCAGATGAACAGCGGCATTTTGTGCAGCGTCATGCCGGGCGCGCGCATGTTGAAGATGGTGGTGATGAAGTTGGCCGCGCCGAGGATCGACGACGCGCCCGCGAGGTGCAGGGCGAAGATGACCATGTCCACCGACGGGCCGGGATGGCCGAGCGAGCTCGACAGCGGCGGATAAAGCGTCCAGCCGGTGCCTGCGCCCATGCCGACGAAAGCGGAGCCCATCAGCAGCAGGAAAGCGGGAACGAGCAGCCAGAACGAAAGGTTGTTCATGCGCGGAAAGGCCATGTCGGGCGCGCCGATCATCAGCGGGATGAACCAGTTGCCGAAGCCGCCGATCAGCGCGGGCATGACGACGAAAAACACCATGGTGAGGCCGTGCGCCGTGACGAGCACGTTCCACAGCTGGCCCGGATCCGCGGTGCCGCCGTGCATGAGGTTGTTGAGAAAGTCGCCGCGGCCGACGATTTGCAGGCCGGGTTTTTGCAATTCGGCGCGCATCAGCATCGACATCGCTCCGCCGATGATCCCCGCGAAGCAGGCGAAGAACAGGTAGAGCGTGCCGATATCCTTGTGGTTCGTCGAGCAGAACCAGCGGGCGAAAAACCCGGGCTTGTGGTCGTGCGCGTGATCATCGTTGTGCGCGACGGCGTGAGCGGTGCCTGACATGTCTTTCTCCTGTTTGCTTATTTCTTGTGTTCTTTTGCGGCGGGTGCGGCTGCTTTTGCGTCCGCCGCTGTCTTTTCAGCCGCGATTTCCCCGACTGTTTTGCCGCCTTCCTGATGCAGCCATTTGACGAAGTCGGCCTTTGTCACGGCCTTGACCTCGATGGGCATGTAGGCATGGCCCTGACCGCAGAGCTGCGAGCACTGGCCGTAGTAGGTGCCGACCTTGTCGATGCGCACCCATGTGGAATTGATGCGGCCGGGAATGGCGTCGAGCTTCACGCCGAGCGACGGCACCGACCAGGAGTGGATCACGTCCGTCGCGGCGGTCAGTATCCTGATATTGGTGTCGATCGGCAGGACGGCGGGATTGCGCGCGGTGAGCAGGCGCGGTTCGCCGGGCTTGAGGTCTTTGCCGCGCACGATGGTGCTGATCAGCTTGATATCGCCGTTCTGCGGGTAGGTGTATGTCCAGAACCACTGGCTGCCCGTGGCTTCGAGCGTCATCTGCGGGTCGGGCGTGCTGTTGAGATAGAAGAGCAGTTTGATCGAGGGTACGGCCATGATCGTGAGGATCAGCACGGGAATCAGCGTCCAGGCGACTTCCAGCGGTGTGTTGTGCGTGGTTTTCGACGGCACGGGATTGGCTTTGGCGTTGAAGCGCACGATGATGATCAGGAGAAGAACGAAGACCAGCAGGCATATGCCCGCGGCGATGGGCAACAGCAGGTTGTTGAAGAAGGCATCCTGGCGGATTTTCATCGGCGATCCCGGCGCTTGCAACCCGATGGCGCCCGGAACCGGCTGGCCGAGGACGGCGAAAGCGGGTGAGCTGACGAGAAGCGCCGTCAGGAAAGCTGCAAGGCTACTCAAGACGCTACGGAAACGTGGTGCTTTTTTCATTCTATGGCCTACCCTGAAGAAAAAGTTATAAAGTAATATACTTAAAGAACTGTATAGCATTTAATGTCAAAAAGCAGAATAGTTAAGTCCTCTTCGCGAAAGAAGTGTTTTCGTAACATTTAAATTTTTTCGAGTATTGATTTTTGCGGCCATGCCAATGCACGGTTGTCATAAATTCAATTCGGATGCAATGAAATCACGCAATTCAGCAATCCCCAGCTTTTTCTCCGCGCTGGTGACATAAGGCGGCATTGCGGCGCAGAGGTGCTGCTCAAGTTCCAGCGCGAGCGCGGCGCGCGTGTCTTCAAGTTCCGCGTTTTTCAGCTTGTCGGATTTGGTGAGCACGGCGGCATAGGGCACATTGGCCTGATCGAGCATATCCATGGTTTCGCGGTCGATGTCCATGAGCCCGCGGCGCGAATCAATCAACAGGAAGACGCGCTTCAGCGTCTGACGGTTGCGAAGGTAGCCGCGCACCATGTCGTTCCAGGCGTGGACTTTTGTTTTCGCGGCGGCGGCGTAGCCGTAGCCCGGCAGGTCGACGAGATAAACCGCGCCGTCGAGGTCGAAAAAATTGATCTGCTGCGTGCGCCCCGGCGTATTGGACGCACGCGCAAGTCCCCGTCGTCCGGTGAGCGCGTTGATGAGTGACGATTTGCCGACGTTCGAGCGTCCGGCGAAGGCGATCTCGCCGATCTCCGGCGGCGGAAGACTGGAGGAAACCGAAGCCGCGGTGGCGAAGCGGCACTCCCGCCGGAACAGGCGTTCGCCCGCGCCTGTTTGGGCGTTTGCCATTATTTCTTCGCTTTGTGCGCGTGCGGCGGCGCCTTCTTTTTGCGACGGTCGCCGTGGCCGCGGAGCAGCGAGACGTCTTTGTCGCCGCTCCGGCGCATGATGTAATACTGCTGGACGAGCCCGGCGAAACTGCTGATCGTGAAGTAGATGACCAGCCCCGACGAGAACCTCGCGAACATGATGGTGAAGAGAAACGGCATGAAGCTCATGAGATTGTTTTGCGTCTGGTCGGGCGCGGGCGGCGAGAGCCTTTGCGTCAGGAACATGGTGATGCCGTAGAGCAACGGCCAGGCGCCGACGTGGAGCAGGGGCGGCGGGTTCCAGTGCACCAGGCCGAAGAGCGTGAAGACGTTGGTCGGGTCCGGCGCAGAAAGGTCGTGGATCCAGCCCCAGAACGGCGCATGGCGCATTTCGACCGAGAGCAGGATGGATTTGTAAAGGGCGATGAAGATCGGGGTTTGCGCCAGCATCGGCCAGCAACCGCCGAAGGGGCTGACGTTCTCTTTCCTGTAAAGCTCCATGATCTCGATTTGCAGTTTCTCGCGGTCCTTGCCGTATTGCTCCTGCAGTTTCTTGAGCTGCGGCTGGATTTTTTTCATCTGCGCCATCGAGTGGAAGCCCCTGTGGGTGAGCGGAAACACCGCCGCGCGGAGGATGATAGTGAGCAGGATGATGCCCATGCCGACGCTGCCGGTGATCCGGAACAGGAAGTGCAGGAACGTGAAAAACGGCCTGACGATGAACGAGAGAATGCCGAAGTCGATCATCAGGTCCATGTGCGGAAAGTGGTATTGCTTCTCATAGGCCTTGATGATCTGCATGTGCTTGATGCCGGCGAAAACGTATTTGGTGTCGGTGATCGTCTGTCCGGGCTGGAGCGTTTGCGAAGGAGAGACGATGTCCGTCTGGAAATCGTGCTTTTTACCGGCGGGCGTGCCGAGGACGCGGGCGTCGAATTTCTCGCCTTTGGGCGTGAAGAAGCCGACGAACCAGTATTTGTCGGTGATGCCGATCCATCCGCTGGCGTCGCTTTCTTTGTATTTCTTGCCTTCGATCAGGTCTTTATAGGAGATTTCCTTGAGCGAACCGTCAAGATCGTAGATCGGGCCTTCCTGCACGTAGTAAGTATGGAATCCCCCCGGTTGTCCGTGGCGCGAGATCAGGTGCCAGGCGCTGAGCGAGAGGGTTTGTCGCGTCTCGTTTTTGACGGTCTGCACGACGGTGAAGAGATAGTTTTTGTCGAGGCTGATCTTGCGGGTAAAGAGAAGCCCCGCGCCGTTGTTCCATTGCAGCGTGACGCTGCCGCCGGAGACCAGCTCCTTCGCGCTGCCGGGCGCGAGGTGCCAGACGGTTTTTTCACCCGGCAGGGCGATGCCTTTGCCGCCGGTCCATCCGCCTTCGACATAATAGGCGCCCTGCGTGCCGTCGGGCGAGAGCAGGGCGACGTGCTTCTTTTTGGCGATGGTCACGTACTGGTCGTTAAGCGTCAGATCATCAAGGCGCGCCCCGGCGAGGTTGATCGACCCCGTCACTTTGTCGCCGCGGATGGCGATGCGCGGCGTTTCCTGCAGCGCCTTGGCGCGCGCAACGGGCGCCGCGGCTTTGGCCGCGACGACCGCAGTTTTTCCCGCGGACGGAACCGATGTCGCCGAAGACGCCGTTTTTTGCGCCAGCGCCTGCGTTTGCTGCAGGCGCTGCAATTCCGCTTCCTGCGGTTTCTGGACAAGAAAGTGATAGGCGACGAGGATGAGCAGCGAAATCACCACCGCGATCATCATGCGGCCGTTGTCCTGCTGGTCGTTCGATGGAGGCGTGTTCATTGTCTTTCGCTTTCTTTCTTTTCGGGCACCGGGTCGTAGCCGCCCGGGTTGTAGGGATGGCAGCGGCAGATCCTTTTGATGCCGAGGAGGCTCCCGCGCAGGGCGCCAAAGCGGCGGATGGCCGTCGCCGTGTAGGAAGAGCAGGTAGGATAATAACGGCAGCTCCGCCCCGTAAACGGTGAAATCGTGTAATGATATACACGGATGAGCAGCAAAAGAAAACGGGAAACGAGGCTCATGCCGGGGCTCCCGCTTTTTCCAGCCCAAGTTTTTCCAGGGCCTGACGGAAATCCTGCCGCATTTGCGCGAAATCGCGCTCCCCTGCCGTTGTGCGCGCGATCAGTACGATATCCCAGCCGGCGAGCTTTTCAGGCGCTTCATAGAGGCGCACGAGGGCGCGCAGGCGGCGTTTGGCGCGGTTGCGGGTGACGGCGTTGCCGACTTTGCGGCTGGCGGTGAGGCCGAGACGAAACGGTGCGCAGGCATCGCCTTGCCGCGCGGCCTGCAGGATGAAGGCGGGCAGGACGCACTTCTTTCCGGAGCGGGAAAGGCGTTTGAAGTCTGCGGAATTTTTCAAAGAAAGCGTTGCCATATGTTCAACAGTGTATGTTCAACAGGCAAGCCGCGCGTGGATGCAAAACCCGTTATGCCGAGAGGCGTGCGCGACCCTTTGCGCGGCGGCTGGCGAGAACCTTGCGGCCGTTGACGGTCGCCATGCGGCTTCTGAACCCGTGGCGGCGTTTGCGAACCAGCTTGCTGGGTTGATATGTACGTTTCACGTTCAATCTCCATTACGTTTACGCCGCGATGCGCGTGCATCCCGCGACTGATATCCAAGAGGTTGCTATATAAATGTTTCGTCGTGCTCCTGTCAAGTATATTTAACCCTTATGGCAATGTTGTTACTGAAATATGCAATGTCGCTATAATTTTACATAAAATTAACAAATTGATTAATATATATAATATATAATTGTAGTTAGAGGAGTGTTTGGATTTATGGCGCATGGAACGAAAATTCTGGACAGGCAGTTTATTCCGGCTGGCACGCTGGTGATCGAGCAGGGCGCGCAAGGGAATCGCGCCTTTTTGATTGAAAGCGGCGCGGTCGAGGTTTTCGTGAGAAACCCGAATGGCAGCGAAACTTTGCTAGCGGAGCTTGGCGCCGGCGCGATGGTCGGGGAGATGGCCGCGCTGTCCGAAGGCGTGCGCAGCGCCAGCGTGCGCACCAAGGCGGATTGCGTGCTGATCGGCATTCCCGCGCACGATCTGACAACCTCCATGAAAGCTTCCGAAAGCCTGTATAAGCGCCTGATTCGCATGATGTCTTCCCGGATGAAAGACACCAACATGAAGCTTTTGCAAAGGGAACAGCAGCTGGCCGAGGCGGAAAAGGCTTCGCGCCGGAACGTCGACAGCGTCGCGGCTTACCTCAGTGAAAAGCAGAGCAAAATTCAGAAAGAACTTGCCCCGGCGTTCGCATTGCCCAAGGCAGAAGGTGGTTTTCAGTCAGGCGATTTCAGCAAAGATTAAGCTGGCCACGCGCACAGAAAAATTGACAGAAGATGCATTCTGCCTGATAAAGGAGCTTGCACGCGCCCGTAGCTCAACTGGATAGAGTGTTGGCCTCCGAAGCCAAAGGTTGCAGGTTCGAATCCCGCCGGGCGCGCCAGATTTTTATATAAAATTAAAAGGTTAGTCGAATTTACCGAGGTAATAGGCAGGACAAAGAAATCTTTCCTGACGGGCCGTATCTATGTACGTTCTTGCGCGAGTGAAAAAAATTCCAAAGCGCCAAAAGCCGATTAAAGGCAACTGCGCGTGCAGATAGAGGCGGCGGCGAACGATATCGATGTGCCGTCCTCCGCGCGGGCATTTCCTTGGGCATCTATTCCATGCCGTCCTGCTGAAGGGTTATCAGTTCGCGTTGCAGGCGCATTGAAAGATAATTGAACTGCGTTTTGGTCGCCTGTTCGTCTCCGCCTGAGGCGGCAATAAAAACGCCGATTTCGTCATAGTGACTGTCATCGTAATCGGACAGCGTGCGCAAAAACTCCTGCAATGTCTCACGCGCCGGGGCGGGTATTTCCGCGTTGCGGCTCATTTTGACGGCCTCTGTGAAGCTTATCATTTCCCTGAGCCCGCCGAGGTCGCTCATTTGCAAGCCCTTGTTGTCTCGCAACCAGACAAGAGGAGGGATCATGGAGTGAAGCAATGAGACGGAACGCGCGTGCCAGTTTTCGTTTTCGCCTTCTTTGCGTTCTATCATTTTTTCCAGCGCCTGGACGACGCTCTCCGCCGTGCCCGAGGCGAGCGCTTCCCGCAGGCCGCCTGTCGGAAGGTTTTTGCCGTTTAATGGTGTTTTCGCGTCTTGCATATTGATTTGTCCTTTTTGCTTGGTGCGCGCCCCGGGAAATGCCGGAAAAGGTATAAATACCCGCCGGTTGATTATCAGGCATATTGGTTATAAAATGATTACCCCGGCGCTCGATGTCTAAAGCGTTTTATATTCGATGATCTTGACCGATGCCCGGCCAATAATGCCCCCTCTGCAAAAGCGATGTTTGTTTACAAAACATAGTAAAAACAACGACATTTACAAAAATATGAATAATTATGCCAATTTTTAACTTGCAAATAAAGTACTGATAAAGTATAAGATCTCCCAATCATATTTTCAGAATAAAACGGATTTGAACGCATGAACGGGGCTGGAGCATTTTTTTGTCGTTTTATGATTTTTTCCGGCTTTGCGACGGCTCTGACGCTTATGGGCGCAACTTCGGCGTTTGCGCTGACGAACGCGCAAATTCAAAGCGCGCAGCAGCAGACGGACCAGATTTTGCGCCAGCAGCAGTTGCAGCAGCAGTCCGAGATGGACAAGGCCTTGCGCACGCGCAAGCAAACGCAGATCAGCGTACCGCTGCCAAAGATGCAGCAAGGGCACGGCAAGGGTTGCCGGATGATCAGGAAGATCGAACTCCTCGACCCCGTGCACATGCCGAAGGCGGAGCAGCGGAAGCTGACCGCGCCGTTCGAAGGCAAATGCCTTGGCGTCGATCAAATCGAAAAGCTGATGTCTGGCATTACCGCATTTTACATTAACAAGGGCTACGTGACGACGCGGGTTTATCTGCCCGGACAAAATCTTGCTACGGGCATCCTCAAGCTGCAGATCGTGCCGGGCATCGTGCAGGAGATCAAGACCGACAAGGCCAAAACGCATATCAACTACCTTGGAAACATTTTCCCCGGCGTGGTCGGGCACGATCTCAACCTGCGCGATTTCGAGGAAGGGATCGACCAGATCAACCGCCTGCTTTCCAACAACGCGACGATGCAGATCGCGCCGGGCGCGCAGGCCGGGGAGAGCGTCGTCACCATCGACAACAGGCCGTCGAAGCCCTGGCATGTCACCGCGTCCTACAACGATTACGGCTCGGCGACGACGGGGCGCGACCAGACGAGCGTCGCCGCGAGCTTCGACAATCTCGCCGGATTGCAGGATTTCACCAGCCTGACGGTGAACAAGACCATTCCGTGGAACAACGGCTATCATGAGGCCACGGCCTACAGCCTTTTGATGTCGCTGCCGCTCGGCTATTCGACGATAACTTTCAACTACAGCAAGTCGAACTACAACAGCACGATCCTCTCCGGCGCGAGCAACCTGCACCTCAACGGTACGGACAATTCAGGAACGCTGACGCTCGACCGCGTGGTTTACCGCGACCGGGTCAGCAAGGCGGATGTGAGCGCGGCGCTCACCAACGACGTCACCGATACCTATATCGACAACCAGTTCATCAACGTCAGCTCGCGCACGCTGACGTACCTGACGCTGGCCGCCAACTACAGCACGCGGCTTCTCGGCGGGTCTTTCAACACGGGCGTCGCTTACGCACGCGGACTGCCTTTTTTCAACGCGCTGCATGACGCTTCGACCATCAGCAGCGCGGTGCCGCACGCGCAGTTCGACAAATACACGCTGACCGCAGGCTACAGCCGGCCTTTTTCGGCGGAAAGGCAGAATTTCGTTTTTTCATCGCAGTTCAGCGGGCAGTACGCGCCATACGCGCTCTACGGCAGCCAGCAGTTTTCGATCGGCGGGCTTTACACGGTGCGCGGCTTTCTTGATGAGGAGATCGCCAACGACGACGGCTTTTATCTCCGCAACGACGTGACGCTGTTGAAAAGCGCCACGGTCGGCGGACGCACGTTCAGCATAAGGCCCCTGGTCGCGCTCGATGTCGGCGCGGCGGGCAGCGTGCATGCGGGAACGCAAAACGGCATGCTCGTCGGCGCGGCGGCGGGCGCGAACGTCGCCAGCGGCCCCGCGAATCTGAGCCTTCTGGCCGGGCACCCGCTGATTTATCCCGGCACGGTGGGGCATCCCGGTTTCAATCTTCTCGGACAATTATCAGTTACGTTTTAAAAGAGGCGCGCCATGTTCAAATCCGCATCGAAAAATTTCCGCATGATTGTGTTCAGAACGTGCATGATGACAGGCATCATGATGTTGCCGGGCGTGGCGACCGCGGCGACGACGGTTCCTCCTCTGGCGGCGGCGGGAACGACGAACACCCAAGTGACGGCGGCGCCGAACGGCGTGCCGGTGGTCAATATCGCCAACCCGAACAGCGCCGGTCTCTCCAACAACGAATTCACCAATTACAACGTCGACAGCAAGGGCCTCGTGCTCAATAACGACAGCACGACGCAGGCGATCCAGATCCAGTCGCAACTCGCCGGCGCCGTGGCGGCCAATACCAACCTGAAGACCGAGGCGAAGGTCATCCTCAACCAGGTCACCTCCACAAACCGCTCGACCCTCGCGGGCTATACGGAAGTCGTGGGCGGCCAGGCCGACGTCGTCGTCGCCAACCCCAACGGCATCACCTGCTCGGGCTGCGGCTTCATCAACATCCCCAACGTCACGCTGACCACCGGTCATCCGAACATCGACGCGACGACCGGCGCGCTCGACGGCATCGGCGTCGCCAACGGCGACATCCTGATCACCGGAAACGGCCTCGACGCCAGCCGCGACAATTATCTCGGCCTGTTCGCCCGCTCGCTTGAAATCGAAGGGCAGATCAACGCCAAGTCGCTCGACATCGCGGCGGGCGCGAACAGCATCGATTACGCGACCAAGGCCGTTACCGCGCAAACCCCGACCGGAACAGCGCCGGTGCTGGCGATCGATTCCTCCCTGCTCGGCGGCATGTACGCCGACCGCATCGTGCTGATCGCGACGGAAGCGGGCGTCGGCGTCAAAATGCTCGGCGACGCCGCCGCGGGCACCGGCGACTTCACGCTCACTTCCGCGGGTCAGGTCGACATTGAAAGCCACGTTTCCGCAGCCGGCAATATCGGCGTGACAGGCACGGCCACGGGCGCGGATGCGATCAAAACGGTTGACGCCTCGCTGAGCGCGCAAGGCAACCTTTCCCTGACCGACAGCGTCGGCGATATCAGCCTGACGGGCGGCGTGCTGACCGCGGGAGGCAACATGACGCTGACCTCCGTTTTGCTCAACGATCAGGGCGATGCGAACGGCATGAAGAACGATAACATGCGTTATGCGACGGGCGACATGACGCTCGCGCAGAGTAGCGACATCACTCTTGACGACACCAGCTTCGGCTCCGGCGGCGACATGAACATCAACGGCGCATCGCTGACGGTCGGTGCGGATGGCGAGAAGCTCTACGGCAGCACTATCACGGCCACGACGACGGTCGGCGATATCGCGCTTGCGGGCGCGACGCTGGAGGGAACCAACAATCTGACGCTCACTTCGGCAGCCGCGATCACGACATCTTCCGCGTTCGGGCAGGGTCTGGACAGTTCGGCGGGCAGCGTGTTCCTCACCTCCGCGGGCGCGACCGATAACGCGGGCGCCATCAGCGCGGACGACGGCAACGTCGACATCGCTTCCGGCGGCGGAATCACCAACAGCGGCACGATGCAGGCCTCGCGATCCGTCACCTTCACCGACAATCAGGGATTCGGAACGGAAGACATCACCAACAGCGGCACGATCGTCGCCAACGGCAACGTGTCGATCACGGGCGATGCGCTGACCAACAGCGGCGGCCTGCAAGCCGCGACGAATTCGACCTTCACGCTCACATCGCTGGTCAACAGCGGCAAGCTGATCGCGTCGACGACGGCTTCCGATACGGGAACGGTCAATGCCGATTCCGTCACCAACGCGGCGACGGGCATTTTGCAATCCGCGGGCGCGCTGATCCTCAACGTCAAAAACACGCTGGTCAACGATTATAAAATCCTCGCTTCCGGCGATCTCTCGATCGCCCCCAGATGGAACGGCGCGACGCTCGGCATCACCAACAACAGCGGCGCGACAATTCAGTCCGGCGGCACGTTGCAGATCAACGACAGCACGGGCTTCAACAACATCGACCTGACGCAAAACGGCACGCTGCTCGGCAATGCCTTGAGCATGAGCATCGATACGCTGACCAACGGCGGCACGATACAGGGCGGCAGCGGAACAAGCTCGATTACCACGGCAGGCACGCTGACCAACGACAGCGGCGCTCTTATCAACGTCGCGAATTCGTCTTCCGGCAGCGGCACGATCGATGCAAAAGGCCAGCTGGTCGACAACGGCACGCTGCAGTCGAACGGCGACATGACGCTCGACGTCACCAATGGCACGCTGACGCTCGCCAACAACGCTAAAGTCATCGCCGGTCACGACCTGACGGCAACGGTTGATTTCATCTCCATGGGCGGCTCCGGCTCAGCGATGATCGCGGGGCAATCGGGCAGCGGCACGGGCGCGTACACTTTCAGCGGCGGGCTGACCAACGCGGGCGCGCTTTTCTCGGGCGGCGACCTTGAAGTGACCGCGCCCTACATCTACAACACGACGACCGGCGGCATCGCCGCCACCGGCAACCTGATCGTCACTGCAAACGGCGGCGGCTTCTTGAACTACGGCGCGCTCTACGGCGGCGCCTCGCTGACCGCGAAATCGGTCGGCAATTCCTTCACCAACGAAGACCAAGGCACGATCAACGGCGGCAATATCAGCATTTCCGCGAGTTACGATTTCATCAACAACAACAATATCGACGCGACGGGCAACCTGACGGTCGACGCGCCCTATTTCTTCAATGAACCGACCGGAGGCGACCAGCGCGCCTGGAGCTACAACCAGAACAATACGACATCCAGCACGGGCTGGTCGAACGGCGACTGGTGCAGTTCCTCAAGTCTCTGCACCAACAACACGACGAAAACGGACACCACGACCTGGTCGAACGCACAGTATTACGTCACTGCGCCGACGCACAAGCCGGAGCTTGTGGCGGATGGCACGCTGAATATCAGCAACTTCGCGACGGGCCTCAACCTCTACGGCATCATCTCCGGCCAGACCGTCAATATTTCCACCACGCAGCCCGGCGCGACCTTCACCAATGACGATTACGGCCTGACGACCGACAACTGGCAGCAGCAAACGACGTACCACGGCTATTGCGGCACGCTCTGCTTCACTTACAACGAGGATACGACGACCTATGCGCCCACCGAGACGTCATCGAGCGAAACAGCGCCGAACACGGGCATCTACGCGGGCACGCTGAACATGAGCGGCTTCTCGCTCGACAACGTCGGCAACACGACGAATTCGACCACGCCGCAGGCGGCGGGCACGAAGACGGCCACCAACTCCGACACATTGTCCGGCAGCGTGTCGTCGACCTCGGGCGCGTCGACCTTCTCCCTCGGCGGGATCAGCATCACGCTGCCGACCAATCCCAACGGCTATTTCATCGTCAATCCGAACCCCGGCATCGGTCCGCTGATCGAGACGAACCCGATGTATCAGGTCGGCTCGTCGTTCCTTGGTTCGAACTACATGATCAAGGCCTACGGCGTCGATCCGGATTCCGTCGAGCGCCGCCTCGGCGACGCGAACTACGAAGCCAGCCTGATCAAAACGCAGGTGCTGAACGACGGCGCCGCCGCGATCCTCGGCACGGGCGATCAGGCCGCCGCCATGCAGCAGTTGATGGACAACGGCGTCACGCAAGGCAAATCCCTCGGCCTCACGATCGGCGTCGCGCCGACGAAACAGCAGCTCGCGGGGCTGAAATCCAACATGGTGTGGATGGTGGACACGGTCGTCGACGGCCAGCACGTCCTCGCGCCGGTGGTTTACTTAAGCGCGGCGACGCAGTCGCAAATCGCGGGCGGCACGGTCATCGCGGCGGCCAACGCCAACATGAATCTGACTTCGCTCAACAACGCCGGCGGCACGATTTCGGGCAGCAACAGCCTGAACATCCAGTCGCAGGGCAACATCACCAATACCGACGGCACGATCACGGGCGGCAACGTCAGCCTCGCCTCGACCGACGGCAGCATCATCAACCAGACGACGGCGACGACGACAGGCGGCACCGGCGACGAGCATACCGTCATCGGCAGGACGGCGGGCATCTCCTCGACCGGCAACCTTTCGATGAACGCCAAGAACGACATCACGAATACCGGCGCGCAGGTGAGCGCGGGCGGCAACGCGAGCCTCAACGCGGGCGGCAACATCACCTTTACCAACATCGAGGACAAAGAGTCGCGCTCGACCAGCAGCGCGAGCGGTTCCGGCCTTGATTCCAGCAGCAGCAGCACGACGACGACCACGGGCACGAACATCGGCTCTGGCCTCACCGTCGGCGGCAACCTGACCAGCAACAGCGGCGGCGACACCACCATCCAGGGCAGTAATGTCAATGTAACCGGCGACGGCTCGGTGACGGCGGGCGGCAACATCAATATTCTTGACGGTCAGAACACGTCGGATACGTCCAGCAGCTCGACGACGAGCGGCGCGGGCGTCGGCGGCGGTGTTTACGGCACAAGCACCACGACGGATACGGACAGCAAGGGCACCAGCGTCGCCTCCAACGTCAACTTCGGCGGCAACGCGACGCTGAACGCGGGCGGCGACCTGACCTTGCGCGGCAGCAACGCGCACGCGGGCGGCGACATGAACGTCAACGCCACCGACGTCAACGTCCTCGCGGGACGCAACACCGAAACGCACACGACCACCACCAGCACCACCAGCTTCCTCAAGGTCGACAACGGCACCAGCAGCAACAGCTCCGGCGCAAGCTCGGGCGCGAGCTCGGACAGCGGCAACAACGCCGATGAAGGCGGCCACGCCGGCGCGGGCGTCAATGCCGACGCGAACGCCGGCAACACGGATCAGGGCGGGCTGACGTTCTCCGACACCAACACGACCTCGACGACGCACTATACCTCGACGGCGGCCGGTTCCTCGCTCTCCAGCGGCGGCAACATGAACATCAACGCCAGGAATAACGTCAACCTCGTCGGCTCGAACGTCAATGCGGGCGGCGACGCCAACGTCAACGCCAGGAACGTCAACGTCCTCGCGGCGCAGAACATCGACACGACCACGACGACGACGACCGACACCAAGACGGGCCTTTACGGCACCAGCGACAACAATGCCGACGCGAACGCGGGCGCGAACGCGGACGCGGCGCAGGGCGGCAACGGCAACCCCTCGGCGGGCGCGAACGCGAATGCGAGCGCGAACGCCAACAGTGACAATACGCTCGCTCTGGTGCAGAACGACCAGAGCACGGATGACGTGACGAACATCACGCACACCGGCAGCGGCATCACTTCGGGCGGCAATCTCAACCTCAACGCGCAGAACGACCTCAACGTCAACGGCTCCAAACTGGCCGCGGGCGGTAACGCGACGCTGAACGCCACCAACATGAGCTTCACGGCGGCGCAGGACAGCCACACCGAGACGAAGACGGACAGCAACACCTCCGTCGGCCTTTACGCCTCGGCCGGGGCCAACGCGCAGGCGGGCGCGGGCGCGGACGCCAACGGCATGCTCGCCAACGCCGACGCATCCGCGGGCGCGGACGCCAACGCGGGCGTCGGGCTTTACGGCACCAACACCACCACGGGCAGCGTCGAAGGCACGACCACGGCCGAGACCAGCATGATCAGCGCGGGCGGCAACCTGACCCGCAACGCCTCGAACGACATCAATGATCAAGGCACGCAAATCAACGCGGGCGGCAACTTCAGCCAGTCCTCGAAAACATGGGAAAGCACGGCGGCGCAGAACACCAGCTTCTCGTCGAGCACGTCGGACACCAACACGGCGAAACTCGGCCTTTATGCGGACGCCAACGCGGGCGCTTCGGCGGGCGCGAGCGACCTGACGGGCGCGGATACGAACGCGGGAGCCGACGCCTCCGCCGGTCTCGAGGCGTCCTATTCCGGCAGCA
Organism: Pseudomonadota bacterium; assembly: GCA_021845905.1. Taxonomy (GTDB): domain Bacteria; phylum Pseudomonadota; class Alphaproteobacteria; order Micavibrionales; family UBA2020; genus PALSA-926. The sequence continues at coordinate 14,606 of JAJZVA010000006.1, read as the reverse complement.
ACAGCGCCAGCACTTCAAACACAAGCAATGCCGTGGTCTCGAATATCCACGCCGGCGGCAACGTCACGACCAATACCAGCGGCACGGCGTCGCTCCAGGGCACCAATATGTCTTCCGGCGGAGACATGACGCTGAACGCGGGCACGCTCAACTACACGGCGGCGAAAAACACGTCCTCCTACACGACTTCCGGCAGCAAAATCAACGCCGACCTTAAAGTGGGCGTCGATGCGACGCATGCCGTCACCGGAAGCCTGAGCGGCAGCTACGGGCAGGACAGCAGTTCCGGCAGCGAGAGCGACGCGGTCGTCGGCGGGCTCAACGCGGGCGGCAACCTGCACGTCAACACCAAGGGCGACGCCAACTTCGAAGGCACGAACCTCGCGGCGGGCGGCGACGCGGGCATCAACGCCGGCGGCAACGTCAACTTCAGCGCCGCGCACGACACCAAAACGAGCACGAGCAACGGCTTCAACGTCGGCGGCAGCATTTCCGCTTCCAAGGGCGGCAACGGCGGCAAGAGCGGATCGAGCCAGGGTTTCAGCCTCAGCGGCGGCTACAACACCTCCACCAGCAGCGAGAACGACGCCGTCGCCGGTTCGATCACATCCGGCGGAAACCTCAGCGTTTCGTCGGGCAAAAACGCCACCTTCGAAGGCACCAACCTTTCATCCGGCGGCAACGCCAGCGTCGCGGCCAAGGGCGACGTCAGCTTCAACGCGGCCAAAAGCACCTCCAGCTCCAGCGGCTTCAACGTCGGCGGCAGCATCGGCGGCAGCAAAGGCACCAAGTCCGATACCAACAAGGGCACGAGCGAAAACTCCTCGGGCGGAAATTTCTCCCTGAGCGGCGGCTACAACAACAGCGGCAGCACCATGGAGGCGGCCTCGAACATCAATTCCGGCGGCTCCGTCAATATCAGCTCCGGCCACGACGTGAACCTGCAGGGCACCAATATCGCCTCCACCGGCGAAACGTCGCTCAGCGCCAAGCACAACGTCAACTTCACCGCGACCAAGAACACCTCGCATTCCTTCGGCGTCGGCGGCAGCATCGGCGGCGGCACGTCGACCAAGACGTCGCGCGACAGCAAGTCCAGCAGCCAGCCTAAAACCGAAAAGGAAAACAAGGGGTCCTTCAGCTTCGGCGTTTCGGGCGGCAACCAGACGGACGAGACCGGCGGCAGCATCAACGCGGGCAGCATCAACATCAATTCCGGCAATGACACCACGCTGGTCGGAACGAAGACCAGCAGCCAGGGCGACACCACCGTCAACGCGGGCGGCAACGTCAACCTCGAAGCCACGCACAGCCACGGTTTCGAAGGCGGCATCGGCATCGGCGTGGCCGCGAGCAAGACCACGACGTCGCAGGCCAACAACCCCAAGCTTCCGAACGGCGGCAAATCGGAAAGCAAGACCAGAGGCGGGCTTTCGCAACTCGGCGCGAGCGGGAACTCGAGCTACGGCGGAACGGACATGAGCAGCGGCGGCAATCTGACCATCAATTCCGGCGGCAAGACCACCCTGCAGGGCAGCAAGCTCAGCGCGGACGGACAGGCCAGCGTCAACGCCAAGGGCGGGATCGAGCAAAAGAGCACCGTCGGCGTTCACGGCAAGCTGGGCCTGAGCGAAGCGGGCGCGGGGGTGAGCGTTCAGACGTCGCAGATCATCTCGAAGAACATCGCCAAGTCCCCCGCGGCGGCGAAGCTGGAAAAGAGCTTCAGCGCGATCGAGAACAACGCGGGCCTTTCGCGGGCGCAGAAGTTCAGCGCCATGGCGGACAAGATCAAGAACGATCCCGCGCTGACTCAGGCTGAAAAGGCCAAAATGCTCTCGGCTCTGGCGAACTGGCAGAAACAACTGGGCAGCGCGCCGCATAAATAAACCGCCGCGCCGGTAAAATCTTTATTTTCCGCCATTGGACGACACGGCGTCTTCCGCCGCGGCTTGCGCGTGTTTTTTGAACGTCAGCGGGTCGGCGATGTTGTCGAGCCATTCCTGTCCGCCGCCGGTGCCCTCGACGAGAATCGTGCCATAGTTGAAAATCCGCCCCATGATCGGCTGGTTTTCGCTGATGCTTTCGATGCGGTGATGGCTGAGCTCCATGGTGCGGCGGCTGAAGAGTCCGGTTTTGAAGATGACGCGCTTGTTGGTGACGGCGAGCTCGGTCGAGCTTTTGGTGATCGCGGCGTTGACGAGCGAGAATACCGACCACAGCAGGAAAAAAGCCGCCAGCAGGTAAAGGACGGGCATGCGCAGCTTGTCCGCGCCGACCGACAGCACAAACGTCATGATCAGATGGAAAAATCCCGGCACGTAAATCCGCCAGTGGAGGTGGCCGCTGTAAATGATCTGTTCGCCATCGAGAAGGTCTTTTTCGATATAGCCCATTTTATGCCTTTCAGAAGAATATTTAGCCGTTTTCCGTTTTTTGACTGTATCATGTTTGAGGCGGATTGAAAAATCGCGCCCGGACGGCTGCATATGGGAACAGGGAACTTCGCCATGCTCGAAAAACTGAAAGACTGGAAAAAAACGCATGTCTTCAAAACGGAGATGCCGGCCAATGCCCGCGCCATCTGGTCGGTGATCGGGCTGATGATCGTCGCCGACGCCATCGGGCTGAAGGTGCAGGGCATGTCGCTTGTGTTGCACGCGCTGATCGCCAACGTCGCCGCGATTTCGATCATCATGGGCATATCGTTCATTTACAGCTGCGTGCGCCGCAGCCCGCGCATCGCCGAGATGACGCACATGATGGCGATCCTTCTCGCCTATACCTGCTCGGGCGCGATCGCGAGCTACATCGCAGCGACGGTTCATCGCCCGCTGTTCGATGCCCAGCTTGCCGCGGCGGACCGCGCGCTGGGGCTGAACTGGATTGCCTGCTACCGCTGGGTCGCGGCGCACCCGCATATCGAGGCGCTGTTCCTGACGGCTTATGCGTCGCTGATCCCGCAGTTGCTGTTCGTCATCATGATGCTCAATTTCAAAGGGTTTTGCGCGCGCGGCTGGGAGGTGATCTGGCTCTTCGTCGTCTCCTGCACGGGGTGCCTGATCCTTTCGGCGATCTGGCCCGCCGCGGGGGCTTTCGGCTATTATCACATCGAGGCGAACCGCCCCTATGTGCAGGTTTTTCTGGGGTTGCATAACGGCGCGATCAAGATCATCGGCAACCAGCCGATACAGGGGATCATCCAGTTTCCGTCATTTCACGTCGCGCTGGCGATCTTGCTGACCTACGCCGCGCGCGGGTTCCCCATTTTGTTCATCACGTTTCTGGAGATCAATATCCTGCTGTTTCTGTCGACACCGGCCATCGGCGGGCATCACTTCGCGGATTTATGGGGCGGCGTCGCGCTGGCGCTGGCGTCCATCTGGCTGGTGCGCAAGGTGGTCTCTCCGCGTCTTGGTCTTGACATGACCAAGGTAATGGAAATGTAGCTTTTTCAAGGCTATTTTACGTTACGCGGTCTTTTTTTTTGGCGACATCTGATAAATGTCGTCGATTTGCGCCGCGCCGTTGACGCGGATCGAAAGGTCGCGCAGCAGGCCGTTGTGGATGTCGTAGATGATGCCGTGAACGGAGAGCTTGTGCCCATTGGTCCAGGCGTTCTGCACGAAAGTCGTGTGGCAGACGTTGCTGACCTGTTCCATCACGTTGATTTCGCAAAGCCTGTTCATCTTTTGCTGCGGATCGGCGATGGCTTCCAGCTCCTCGCTGTGCGCGTGGTAGATGTCCTTGATGTTCCTGAGCCAGTTGTCAAGCAGGCCGAGCTGGTTGTTTTCGTACGCCGCGCGGACGCCGCCGCAGCCGTAGTGGCCGCAAACGATGATGTGTTCGATCTTGAGATACTGCACCGCGAACTGGATGACGGAGAGGGCGTTCATGTCCGTATGGACGACGAGATTGGCGATGTTGCGGTGAACGAAGACCTCGCCTGGCATCAGCCCGATGATCTGGTTGGCGGGCACGCGGCTGTCCGAGCAGCCGATCCACAGGTATTTGGGCGCCTGCAACGCGGCGAGACGGCTGAAATAGTCCGGATCATCCAGCAGGCATTCACTGACCCAGCGGCGGTTGTTATCAAATAAAGGATCCAGATCGGACATCACATCCTCCTTTTATAACGGGTTTGTCTTGAAATACTGCGCCATGGACAAAGGCATTGTAAATATCTTCTTTACTTAATCGAATATCTAAAACAATAATTTAACATTATGAATAATATAATCAGAATATTTTTCAGGCGCTGAAAATAAAATATTCGCCTGTTTCTATATTTTTCTGGCTTTCCTGCGGTGATTGGGTTAAAAAACTGGTCATATCCCCTGACAATTAGAAAATCTTCACATCCGGCCTTTCGGAGCGAGGTTTGCTAACAGGGAGCAAGGCACTTAAAGGGGTGTAGCTCAATTGGTAGAGTACCGGTCTCCAAAACCGGATGTTGCGGGTTCGAGTCCCTCCGCCCCTGCCACGAAAAAGACGAGAAAAGGAACGATAAAGGATGTCGAAGAGTCTGGCGGAGTTTTTCCGCGAAACGAAGCAGGAAGGCCGCAAGGTCACCTGGCCGAAGCAGAAGGAAACCGTGGTGACGACGGTGATCGTCTTCATCATGATCTTTATCGTGGCGATGATTTTGATGGCGGCGGACGGAGTGATCTCCGAGGCCGTCAAATTGATTCTTGCATTAGGGGCGAAATGATGACCAAGCGTTGGTACGTACTGCATGTTTATTCCGGCTTCGAAAAGAAAGTCGCCGCGAGCATCAAGGAAACCGCTGAAAAGCGCGGCCTCGACCAGTTCATCGAGGAAGTGATGGTGCCGACGGAAGAAGTCGTCGAAGTGCGCCGCGGCCAGAAGGTCAATGCCGAGCGCAAGTTCTTCCCCGGCTACGTGCTGGTGAAGATGGAGATGAACGACGACGCGTGGCACCTCGTCAAGAACACGCCGAAAGTCACCGGCTTCCTCGGCGGCGGCGGTAACAAGCCGTCCCCGATCACCGAAGGCGAGGCCCAGCGCCTCTTGCAGCAGGTCGTCGAAGGGGCGGAGCGTCCGCGTCCGAGCATCACGTTCGACATCGGCGAACAGGTGCGCGTCTGCGACGGACCGTTCAACTCCTTCAACGGCACGGTCGAGGAAATCGACGAAGACAGGAGCCGCCTCAAGGTTCTGGTCTCGATCTTCGGGCGTTCCACGCCGGTCGAACTGGAATTCACGCAGGTCGAGAAGGTTTAAGCCTCTTTGGACGAGATCAGACGCGTCGATCTTTCCACGGCGGATTTGAAATCCTACAAAAAGCATTTGGCCGATTGCGTCGTGCTGACGCACGACGGCAAGCTTTATCTGCAACGCAGGCCGGAAAACTGGGGTAGCCATGCCGGCGTCGTCAGTCTTTTCGGCGGCCATGTGGAAGCGGGCGAAACGGCGGAGCAGGGCGTCATCCGCGAGTTGAACGAAGAAACGGGCGCGAAAATAGCGCCGGAAGACCTTGTCTTCATTGACGCCGTGACCGAAGGCATGACGCAGCACAGCGAAATCATCCATATTTATTTCTGGCAGGACAAGGGCAAAACCATCACGGGATGCTACGAAGCCGAGCCTATCACCTTCGATACGGTTGACGCCGCGCTGGCGCATCCTAAAATAATGCCATACGCCGCATGGGCGTTGCGGGCGTGCAAAAAACGCGGGTTGGTTTAACTGCCGTATTTATATTGTTTCACCGTCTGGTCGATCGCGCCGAAGATGGATGCGCCGTCCGCGCCGAACATTTCGATTTTGATGCTGTCGCCGAATTTCATGAACGGGGTTTTGATCGCGCCGTCGTTGATCTTTTCCAGCAATCTGCGCTCGACGATGCACGACGATCCCGCGCTGCGGTCGACGTTCGAGACCGTGCCGGAGCCGACGATCGTTCCCGCGCAGAGCGGGCGGGATTTCGCGCCGTGGGCGATCAGTTGCGCGAAATCGAACACCATGTCGATGCCGGCGTTCGGGCGCCCGAACGGGGTTCCGTTGAGCGTCGAGACCAGCGGCAGGTGGACTTTGCCGTCTTTCCAGGCGTCGCCCAGTTCGTCGGGCGTGACGGCGACGGGCGAAAACGCGGTCGACGGCTTGGATTGCACGAAGCCGAAGCCCTTGGCGAGTTCGTCCTTGGTAAGGCCGCGCAAAGAGACGTCGTTCACCAGCAGAAGGAGCCGGATGTGTTGGCCCGCGTCGGCGGCGGGCGTACCCATCGGCACGTCGTCGGTGATCACGGCGACTTCGCCCTCGAAATCGATGCCCCAGTCTTCGCTCTGCATTGCGATATCGTCGCAAGGCCCGAGAAAACTGTCGGATCCGCCCTGATACATCAGAGGGTCGGTCCAGAAGCTCGGTGGCATTTCCGCGCCGCGCGATTTGCGCACCAGCTCGACGTGGTTGACATACGAACTGCCGTCCAGCCATTGATAGGCGCGGGGCAGAGGACTGGCGCATGCGGCGGGGTCGAAATCAGACGCGGCGGCCTTGCCTGCGTTGAGATCTTTATACAGCGCTTCGAGCTTCGGGCTTGCCGCCGTCCAGTCGTCGAGCGCGGCCTGCAGCGTCGGCGCGATGGCGCCTGCGTCGGCGTATTTGCCCAGATCCTTGCTGACGACGACCAGTTTGCCGTCGCGACCCTGTTTCAGTGAAGCGAGTTTCATTTTTTTTCCTTGAACATCTTCTGCAGGCTCTGCCAGCATTTGTAATAGTCTTTTTGCAACGTATCCTTCATGGCGTTTGCGGTGGGGCGCATGACGTAGCGGCTCTCGAACATAAAGGCGAGGGTATCTTTCATCTCCATCGGTTTGAGGTCAACGGTTGAGGCATGCCTGACCACGCCCGCGTCAGGGCCGTGCGCCGACATGCAATTGTGCAGCGAGCAGCCGCCGGGCACGAAGCCGCCGCTTTCCTTCGCGTCGTAAACGCCGTGCACCAGCCCCATGAACTCGCTCATGACGTTGCGGTGGAAATAGGGCGGGCGGAAGGTATGCTCGGCCACCGACCAGCGCGGCGGGAAGATGACGAAATCGACGTTGGCGACGCCGGCCGTGCCGCTCGGCGAGGTCAGCACGGTGAAGATCGACGGATCGGCGTGATCGAAACTCACCGTGTTCATGACGTTGAACAGCGCGAGGTCGTATTTGTACGGCGCGTAATTGCCGTGCCACGCGACGACGTCGAGCGGCGAGTGGTCGATCTTCGCCGTCCATAGCGCGCCGTCGAACTTGGCGATCATTTCGAAGTCGCCCTTTTTGTCTTCATAGGCCGCGACGGGATAAAGGAAATGCCGCGGATGGGCGAGGCCGTTCGCGCCGATCGGCCCGAGGTCGGGCAGGGTGAACGGCGCGCCGTAATTTTCACAAATGTAACCGCGGGCGGTTTTCTCCGCCGGGTCTGCGGCGAACTTGACGCCGCGCGGGATGATGCAGATTTCTCCGGGTTTGACGTCCAGCACGCCCATTTCGGTGCGGAAAATTATCCCGCCCTGCTCGGGTACAAACAGCATCTCGCCGTCGGCATTGTAGAAAGTGCGGTTCTTCATCGGCGCGCTCGCCGCATAGCGGTGCGCGGCGAGCCCCGCCCAGCTGTGCAGATCGCCGCCCTTGGCCATGGTCATCAAGCCGTCGATCAGGTCGGTTTTTTTTGTCGGCGACTTCAGCGGGTCCCAGCGGAGCTGGTTCGGCGTTGCGGGGGTGGGCGTTTCATCCGGCTTTTGATAAAGCGTGAACGGCAGATGCTTCACCGACGGCAGAATGCGGTAGAGCCACGTGCGCTGCTGGTTTTTATGCGGCACGGTGAAGGCCGAGCCGCTGAGCTGCTCGGCATAAAGCCCGTGCGGCGGTTGCTGCGGCGAATTTTGTTCGCGGGGCAGCGCGCCTTTGACGGCTTCTGTTTCAAACGTATTGCCGAAGCCGGATTGATATGCGCGCGACATGGTTTAAGCTTTCAAAACGCCGCGGCGGATCTGGTCTTCTTCCAGCGATTCGAACAGCGCCTGGAAGTTGCCTTCGCCGAAGCCTTCGTTGCCCTTGCGCTGGATGATTTCGTAGAAAACGGGGCCGATGGCGTCCTTGGTGAAGATTTGCAGCAGGAGGCCCTGGCCCTTGGTCGGCGCGCCGTCGACGAGGATGTTGAGCTTTTGCATGCGCGCGAGGTCTTCGCCATGGCCGGGCACGCGCTCGTTGACGCGCTTGTAGTAGGTGTCGAGCGTGGTCTGGAAGTCGATGCCGGTTTTTTGCAGGGATTCGACCGTGGCGTAAATATCGTCCGTGCCGAGCGCGATGTGCTGGATGCCTTCGCCGTTGAAGCGCTTCAAAAATTCCTCGATCTGCGATTTGTCGTCGGAAGATTCATTCAATGGTATGCGGATCTTGCCGCAAGGGCTGGTCATGGCCTTGGATTTGAGGCCGGTGAGCTTGCCTTCGATGTCGAAATAGCGGATCTCGCGGAAGTTGAAGAGATCGGTGTAGAAATCCGCCCAGACTTTCATGCGCCCGCGGTTGACGTTGTGCGTCAGGTGGTCGATGTAGGTGAGGCCCGCGCCCTTGTGCGGCGCCTTGTCGATGAAGTTGAAATCCGCTTCATAGATATCCCCTTTATCGCCGTATTTGTCGACGAGGAACAAAACCGTCTCGCCGATGCCCTCGATGGCGAAGAGTTTGTTCTCGCCTGCGCCGACGGGTACGTCGACCGCCTTCGCGCCCTTTGAAAGCGCGTTTTTATGGGCTTTTGCGGCGTCTTTCACGCGGAACGCCATGGCGCAGGCGCCGCCGCCGTGGATGCCGGAGAATTTGGCGGCGTAGGAGTTCGGCTCGCTGTTGATGATGTAATTGATGCGCCCCTGCCGGTAGAGCGAAACTTTCTTCGACTTGTGGGTGGCGACTTTCTTGAAGCCGAAGCCGGTGAAAAGTTTGTCGAGCTCCTCCGGCTGCGGGTGCGCGTATTCAACAAATTCAAAACCGTCCGTCCCCATCGGGTTCTCGAATAAATCAGCCATGACTGCCTCTTTCTGCTTTTAAAATGGAATGGCGCCAGTATCGGTGTTTTCTGCTGCACTTTCAAGAAATGAGACGAATAACGCTTGGTTTTATGCAACAAAACGTTATGATGCTCTGCACAAAATTGTTTTTGCGGGGGTAGATTTTACAAAATGTGGCAACAGGAAGACAGATCGCGCATGTCGTTGCCGTTCATATCGCCGAGGCTGTGCGATCTGGAGGTGAGCTTCGAGTTCTTTCCGCCGCACACCGCGAAGACGGAGGAGGTGCTGTGGCAGTCGATCGGCGTGCTCGCGCCGCTGAAGCCGAAGTTCATCTCGGTGACGTACGGCGCGGCGGGGACGATCCGCACCCGCACCCATGAGATCGTCACCAATATCCATGCCAAAACCGGCATACCCGCCGCCGCGCACCTGACCTGCATCGGCGCGACCAGGGAAGAGATCGACGACATCGCCCGCAAATATTGGGAGAGCGGCATCCGCCACATCGTCGCGCTGCGCGGCGACCCGCCGAAGGGCGAGGCTTACGTGCCGGTCAAAGGCGGCTATCAATATGCTTCCGATCTTGTCGCGGGGCTGAAGAAGATCGCGCCGTTCGAGATCAGCGTCGCGGGCTATCCCGAAACGCACCCCGAGGCGGCCAACGCGCTCGAAGACATGGCCAACCTCAAAAAGAAAGTCGATGCGGGCGCGGACCGCGTCATCAGCCAGTTTTTCATGGAGCCGGAGGCGTTTTTGAGTTTCCGCGACCGTGCCGTCGCCGCGGGTATCGATGTGCCGATCGTGCCGGGCATTCTCTCCATCATCAATTTCGCCCGCGCGGTGGAGTTCGCCCGTGCCTGCGGCACGCGCATCCCCGACTGGGTGGAAACCTTGTTCGAAGGGCTCGATGACCAGCCGAACACCCGCCAGCTCGTCGCCGCCACGGTGACGGCGGAGATTTGCCGCGTGCTCTACGCCAACGGCGTGCGGCATTTTCACTTTTACACGCTCAACCGCGCGGAGCATACGCTCGCCATCTGTCACATGTTGGGGCTGCGCGCGAAATCGACGGCGATGCGCCAAAAAATCAACACGTGAGTTTTCAACAAAAGGAGAATGAAAATGGTCTTGTCGGCAAATCTCGGTTTCCCCCGCGTCGGCGCGAAGCGCGAACTGAAAAAGGCGCAGGAAGCCTATTGGGCGGGAACAATTCCGCTGGAAGAGCTGAACAAGGTCGGCGCGGAATTGCGCGCGCGCCACTGGGCGCTGCAAAAAACGGCAGGCATCGGCCACATTCCCTCCAACGATTTCACCATGTACGACCATGTGCTCTCGACCTGCGCGATGGTCGGCGCGGTGCCGGAGCGTTACGAATGGAAAGGCGGTAAGCTGGATTTGGACACCTTCTTCTCCATGGCGCGCGGCAATAAAAAAGTCGGCGCGATGGAGATGACCAAGTGGTTCGACACCAACTACCATTACATCGTCCCCGAATTCTCGGCGGGGCAAAAGTTCGTGCTCGCCTGCGACAAGGCCGTCCGCCACTACGAGGAAGCGAAGAAACTCGGCATCCAGACGCGTCCCGTGCTGCTCGGCCCTGTGTCGTTCCTGCTGCTCGGCAAGATGAAGGACGACGCGGTTCCTGCGTCTAAAGATAATTCAGCCGCGGAACGCGGCGAGGGAAACGCGCTTGATCTGCTCGACGCGTTGCTGCCGGTTTATGAAGAAGTTTTGGCGAAATTGAAGTCTCTCGGCGCCGAATGGGTGCAGATGGACGAGCCAAGCTTCGTGCTCGATCAGCAAGAACCCGCGCGCGTTGCTTTGAAAAAGGCTTATGACCGTCTTTCCAAGGTCGCACCGAAAATCATGATCGCGACCTATTTCGACGCGCTGGAAGAAAATATGGACGCCGTGTTCGGTTTGCCCGTTGCGGGCGTGCATGTGGATCTGGTCCGCGCGCCGCAGCAACTCGACGCCGCGCTCAAGGCGGCTGGCAAAGACAAAGTGTTGTCTCTCGGCGTGATCGACGGCCGCAACATCTGGCGCGCCGATCTTTCGAAAGCGCTCAGGCCGGTTGAAAAAGCCATGGCCGCGCTGGGCTCCGACCGCGTGATCGTCGCGCCGTCGTGCTCGCTTTTGCACACGCCGGTCGATCTCGACAATGAAACCGCGCTCGACGCGGAGTTGAAATCGTGGCTGGCGTTCGCGAAACAAAAACTCGCGGAAATTGCCGCGCTCGCCGCCGTCGCCAACGGCAAGAGAGACGCCGCCGTGTTTGAGGCGTCCGACAAGGCCGCCGCATCGCGCAAAACCTCGCCGCGCATCCACAACAAGGCGGTGGAAGAGCGCATGCGCAAAGTCACACCGGAAATGCTGAAACGCCAGCATCCGTTCGCGACACGCGTCGCGGCGCAGCGCAAGGCCTTAAGCCTGCCGCTGTTCCCGGCGACGACGATCGGCTCTTTCCCGCAGACGCCGGAAATCCGCCAGCACCGCGCCGACTTCAAAAAGAAAACCATCGCTGAAGCCGCCTACAACGATTTTCTTAAACGGGAAATCGCCGAGTGCGTGAAGATTCAGGAAGAGATCGGGCTTGACGTGTTCGTTCACGGCGAAGCCGAGCGCAACGACATGGTCGAATATTTCGGAGAACAGCTTGACGGCTACGCCTTCACCAGGTTCGGCTGGGTGCAGTCCTACGGCTCGCGCTGCGTCAAGCCGCCGATCATCTTCGGCGACATTTCGCGCCCGCATCCGATGACGGTGGAATGGTCGGTCTATGCCCAAAGCCTTACTAAAAAACCGATGAAGGGCATGCTCACCGGGCCGGTGACGATCTTGCAGTGGTCGTTCGTCCGCGACGACCAGCCGCGCGCCGTCACGGCGGGTCAACTGGCGCTTGCGCTGCGCGATGAAGTGGCCGATCTCGAAAAGGCCGGCATCAAGGTCATTCAGATCGACGAGCCCGCCGTGCGCGAAGGTCTGCCGCTCCGCCACAAGGACTGGAAAGCCTATCTCCGCTGGGCGGTGGACGCGTTCCGTCTCAGCTCTGCGGGCGTGGCGGACGAAACGCAGATCCACACGCACATGTGCTATGCCGAGTTCAACGACATCATCGAAGCGGTCGCGGAAATGGACGCCGACGTGATCTCCATTGAAACGTCAAGATCGCAGATGGAACTGCTCGGCGCGTTTGAAGACTTCAAATATCCGAACGAGATCGGCCCCGGCGTTTACGACATCCACAGCCCGCGCGTCGTGCCGCAGGCCGAGATGGAATCACTCCTCAAAAAGGCCGTTGCCGTTCTGAAGCCCGAACAGATCTGGGTCAACCCCGACTGCGGCCTCAAAACCCGCAAATGGGAAGAAACGAAGGTCTGCCTTGCCAACCTCGTCGGCGCGGCAAAGACGATGCGCAGCGCCTATGCGGTCGCGGAAGGCAGGAAGGCCAACGGATAAGAGTTTGACGCGATAAACGTCATCTTAAGATCTTCCTCCGCCTCCAGGCTGATCAAGGTCAAAAAACCCGCCGCACGGAAGCAGGCGCCGGGAATGTCGCCGGATGGCTGGGCACAAGCTTTCAGAAATGCTCCCAGGAAGGCCGATACCACCACTGGTTTTTTCTGTCAGCATTTTGCCTCTCTGTTTTATATTCTATCGTGGTATTTCTTCATTGTACTATATTTACATAATTTTTAAAAATGAACATTTTTAAGTCTTTGATTTATATACAGAATAAAAATAGCTTTGACAAAGCGCGTAAAAAGGCGCATTGTGCACTGCAACAATGGTGCGGTGCAGCATTGATTCTTTAGACCTTATTGAAGGAGACTGAAAATGCAAAAAGACATTCTCGAGAACTTCCAGAAACTCACCCAGCTTTCCCTTGAAAACTTCAAGAAGCTCGGCGAAACCAACCTGCTGATCGGCGAAAAGCTGTTGCAGGAACAAGTCGAACTGACCAACGCGCTGATCGAAGCGGCTTCCGAGAAGGCCGAAGACGTCGCCGACGCGAAAGACCTCAAGGACGTGGCGTCCTGGCAGGCCGAACTCGCGCAGGAATGCGCCAAGAAGGTCGTTGAAAGCGGTCGCGCTTGCGCCGACATCGTCGCCGAAGCGGGCAAGGTTTACACCAGCCTCTTCGAAACGACGCTGAAGGCCGCCAACGGCGCCGCGCCGAAAACCGCCGCCGGCAAAGGCCGCAAGGCAGCTTAACAGCCCTCGTGCTGTTTTGCAGAGGATATATCATTCCGGATATGGCGGGTCGTCGATCTTTCCATGTCCGGAATGATTTTTTTCACGCTAAGGGAGCAATCAAATGACAACAAAAACACTCGCTCTGGTCACAGGCGGCGTCGGCGGCATCGGGTCCGCCATTTGCGCGGAACTTGTGCAAAGGGGTTATCAGGTTCTCGCGGGCTATCATCCGTCTGAAGAGGCGCGCGCCCGGGAAAAGCAAAAGGAATGGCAGGCCGCAGGGCTCGATATCGGCATCGTCGTCGGCGACGTGTCGTCCTTCGCAGCCTGCGTCGAAATGGCGAAAACGATCAAGGAAAAATTCGGCACCGTGCAGGTGCTGGTCAACTGCGCGGGCATCACGCGCGACAAGACCTTGAAGAAGATGGACGAGGCGGACTGGGCGGCGGTGCTGCACACCAATCTCGACAGCGTCTTCAACGTCACCAAGCAATTCATCGACGGCATGACGGAAGCGGGTTTTGGCCGCATCGTCAACATCTCGTCCGTCAACGGCAAGAAGGGCCAGTTCGGCCAGGCCAACTATTCCGCCGCGAAGGCCGGCATGCACGGCTTCACCATGGCGGTGGCGCAGGAAACGGCGCGCAAGGGCGTGACGGTCAACTGCGTTTCGCCGGGCTATACCAACACCGCGATGATGAAGGCCATCCCCGCCGACGTGCTGAAAGGCATCGTCGATCAGGTGCCGATGCAGCGCCTCGCGGAGCCGGAGGAGATCGCCTACGTGGTCGGCTTCCTCGCCGACAGGCGCGCGGGCTACATCACCGGCGCGAACATCTCGGCCAACGGCGGCCTGTTCATCTCGTTCTGAATGAGACGCGCATGCGGGAGAAGAACTTTCCGGTTTTCGCTTCCGGCGCCCTGAAAGAGTGGGCTGGCGTCGAAACAAAACGGCCCGACGGCAGCACGGCTTTCGGCAAGCGGTTTCTCAAGGACATTGTCGGCAGCACGGGGTGCGAAATTTCGCTCAACGCGCTGGCGGCGGGGAAAACGCTTCCTTATTTCCACGCGCACAAGGAGAATGAGGAGGTTTATATCTTCCTCGGCGGCGCGGGCGAGATGCAAGGACAGTGAAGCGGAATAAGGAGTTTCGCAGCGGCCTCGCGTCTTCAGAAAACTTGCCCATGGCCCCGCTATGCGCTGCGTTTTCTTCATAGCGAATGCCGCTTTTTTGCTTTCCCGCAAAATCCACGCGGTATATGTCGATTGGTCCTAGGACCAATCGACATATAGGATTCCAATAGAACATTGGATGTGATTCACTGATCTTAACCGAGGGAGGTTTTGATGGTGAAGCGCTATGAAGTGTCTGATAAGCAATGGAAAAAGATAGAGGGTA
>JAJZVA010000005.1 GCA_021845905.1 Pseudomonadota bacterium | reverse complement strand
ATACCCTCTATCTTTTTCCATTGCTTATTAGACACTTCATAGCGCTTCACCATCAAAACCTCCCTCGGTTAAGGTCAGTGAATCACATCCAATGTTCTATTGGAATCCTATATGTCGATTGGTCCTAACCTCGAGCGCCTACTAACCGCGCGCCTGATGCACCAGTTGCCCGATGCGCTGGCTGACAAGCGTCAGCATGTCGAGGCTGACGTCCTTCTCGCGCTTGAGGTCAGATACCATCTGCACGATCTTGCTGACGACGTCCTGATGCCCTTCGAACCACGCGTCGATGCGCTTCTTCTGCATGTGCGCCGCCGTGCCTTTCGGTTTTCTGCCGCCGGCCTGCAGGATCGCCGACGTCAGCGCCGCCTGCTGGCTGTAGAAATCATCGGTCAGGCCGCTCACGACACGCGCCTGCCAGCTGCTTTGCGGCTCGATATGCGCCGCCTGCCGCCGCAACCAATCAAGGCCGAGCAGCTCACCGGTTTCGAAATAGGCTCCCGCGATGGAGCGGATGTCGCATTTCGTGCGCTGGGCGATAGTGATGATGTCGTTTGCCGAAGAGAGCAGGTTGAGGACCGCAAGACCTTCCGCGAGCTCGACCGGCAGCCCCTTGTCGATGAAACGCGCCTCGGCGCGGGCAAGCCCTTCGCCGATGCCTTGCGGGATGACGCGGCGGATTTCACGCCGCAGCATTTCCACGCCCGGCTTGTAGGAGGCGATGCCCGCCGTCACCTGCAAGTGGCCGCCGCCGAAACGCAGGAACCACGTGACGGCGCGCTTGACCATTTGCGAAATCTCGTAGAACGCCGTCATCTGCGCCGCATAAGGCGCCTTGCCGTCCAGCGCTTCGACCGATTTGAGAAGCTCGTTCACGCGGAACGATTCCATCACGATCATGAAGGCGCGGATCACCTCCTCGCCGCTCGCCCCGACTTTCAGGATGCGCGACTGCACGAACGTCGGCCCCATGCGGTTGACCAGCACGTTGACGACCTGCGTCGCGATGATGCCGCGCTTCAGCTTGTGATTGCGGATCTCCTTGGCGTATTTATGCAGCTCTTCGGGGAAATAATCGAACAGCATGCCTTCCAGCGCCGGATCGTCGGGAAGATCCGTTTTCATCAATTCGGTGAAAAGCGTCATCTTGGCGTAGGCGAGCAGAACGGAAAGCTCCGGCCTTGTGAGGCCGCGTCCTTCGCGCGCAAGACGCGTCAGCGTCTCTTCGTCCGGCAAGCCTTCGAGCGAGCGCTTGATCAGCCCCGCCTTTTCAAGGTCGCGGATGAATTCCGCATGCATGCCGAGATTTTCCTTCGCCCTGAATTGCAAAAGGCTCAAGGATTGCGTCTGCTGGTAGTTGTCGCGCAAGACCAGCGCCGATACTTCCTTCGTCATCTTCTGCAGGAGCTTGTTGCGTTGCGCGAGCGTCATTTTCCCTCTGGCCATGACGTCGGCGAGAAGAATCTTGATGTTGACCTCGTGGTCCGAGCAGTCGACGCCGCCGGAATTGTCGATGAAGTCGGTGTTGATGCGTCCTCCGAGGCGCGCGTATTCCACACGCGCCAGCTGCGTCACGCCGAGATTGGCGCCTTCGCCGATGACGCGCGCGCGCACCTCCGTGGCGTCGATGCGGATCGCGTCGTTGCTCTTGTCGTCGGCGTCGGCGTGGCTTTGCTTCGAGCTCTTGATGTAAGTACCGATGCCGCCGAACCAGATCAGTTCGACTTCCGCCTTGAGGATCGCGACGATCAGCTCGTCCGGCGTGACACTGTCTTTTTCAAGCCCGAAGCATTTTTTGATCTGCGGCGTCAGTCTCAGCGTCTTGGCGGAGCGCTCATAGATCATGCCGCCCGCGGAGAGTTTCTTCTTGTCGTACATGTCCCAGCCGCCGCGCTCCCTGAACAGGCGCTGGCGCTCGGCATAGCTTTTGGCGATGTCCGGATCTGGATCGCAGAAGATGTGGACGTGGTTGAACGCGCCGAGCAGGCGCATCTGCTTCGAAAGCAACATGCCGTTGCCGAAAACGTCGCCCGCCATGTCGCCGACGCCGACCAGCGTGAAGGGCTGCGTCTGCGTGTTCTTGCCCATCTCGTGGAAATGGCGCATGACGGATTCCCAGCCGCCGCGCGCGGTGATGGCGATGGCCTTGTGGTCGTAGCCTGCCGACCCGCCCGACGCGAAGGCGTCGTCGAGCCAGAAGCCGGCCTCGGCCGCCAGCGCGTTGGCGATGTTGGAGAAGGTCGCCGTGCCCTTGTCCGCCGCGACGACGAGGTAAGGGTCGATGCCGTCGTGGCACACGACGTCCTTCGGACGGACGATTTTGCCGCCGACGTTGTTGTCGGTAAGGTCGAGCAAGGCGCGTATGAATATCTTGTAACAGGCGATGCCTTCTTCCTGATACGCCGCGCGTCCGCCGGTTTTGGGCGGCTGCTTGACGACGAAGCCGCCTTTCGCGCCGACCGGCACGATCACGGCGTTCTTGACCATCTGCGACTTCATCAGCCCCAGAATTTCGGTGCGGAAGTCGTCGTGACGGTCCGACCAGCGGATGCCGCCGCGCGCGATCTCTCCGCCGCGCAGGTGCACCGCCTCGACGCGCGAGGAATAGACGAAAATCTCCACGTGCGGACGCGGCAGCGGCAGATCGGGGATCTTGTGGCTGTTGAGCTTGACGGCGAGGACGGATTTCGGCGTGCCGTCGGCGTGGGTCTGGAAATAGTTGGTGCGCAGTGTATTCTCGATCAGCGTCACGAACCCGCGCAGGATGCGGTCATGGTCGAGCTTTTGCACGTCCTGCAACATGTCGAGTATGCGCGCGGAGATTTTATGGCCGCGTTTTTCCAGCGGCATCTTCAGCTTCGGATCGTGCATTTCAAGGTAGAGATTGACCAGTTCGCGCGCGATCTTCGGATACATGCCCAGCACCTGCTCGATATAGGCGACGCTGAACGGGAACTTCTGCTGGCGCATCATCCTGTTGTAGGCGCGCAGGATGATGACCTCTCGCCACGTCAGGTTGGCGCTCAAGACGAGCCTGTTGAGGGCGTCGTTTTCAGCGCGGCCTTTCCAGACCTGCAGGAACGTTTCCTCGAAATTGAGCTTGACGAGGTCCATCCTGATCTTCTCGACGCTCATCAGCGTGAAATCGTGAATCCAGACCGGCTGGCCGCCGCGGTCGCGCGGATGCACGTCATAAGGCATCTCGGAAAGGCCTTTCAGCCCCATGTTCTCCAGCACCGGCAGGATGTCGGACAGCGACACCGGCGCGCCCTTGTGATAGACCTTGAGCCGCGCGGTGTTTTCCGGCTCGCCCTGCAGGCGGTAGAAATCGACGCAGATTTTGTCGTCGCTGCCCAGCAGATCCTCGAGACGGCGGATGTCGTGGATGGCGTTTGTGATATCGACGGATTCGTGATACGCGCCGGTAAAGGCCTTGCCGTAGGCGTCGGCCAGCGCCACGCCCTGCGCCTTGCCGTGGGTGATGATCAGCACCTGGCGCAGGCGTTCGTCCCATTCGCGGCCCAGCTCGATGAGCTTGCGCTCCGTTTCTGCCTGATCGAAGCGCTTGCGCGAACCTTCGTTGAAGCGGATGGTGAAGAGGATGCGCGCCAGCGGACTGTCGTCGAGATTGGTGAAATAGTTCGTGGCCTCGCCGCCGACGGCCTCTTCGAGAATGAGCCCTGCCTGCGCGCGGAATTTGGTGTTATAGCGGTCGCGCGGCACATAGACGAGGCACGACATATACTGCTGCATCGGATCGGTATGCGTGAAGAGCGCGACGCGGTGACGCGCCTGCAGGCCGAGCAGACCGATCGCCGTCTCGTAAAGATCTCCGACGGCGGTCTGGAACAGTTCGTCGCGCGGCATCGTCTCCAGCAGATGCTCGAGAGCGGCGCGGTCGTGCGTGCCGGAATGGAAGCCCGACTGCTTGATGATCCCCTGCACCTTGCGGCGGACGATCGGCACCTCGCCCGTGCGGCAGGAATAAGTGCCCGACGTGAACAGGCCGACGAACAGGTGCATGCCGGAAAGATTTCCCTTGCGGTCGAAAACGCGGATGCTGACGGCGTCGAGCGGCGCGCGACGGTGCACGGTCGAATACTGGTCGATCAGCTTGCTGATCATCACCGGAGATTTCGACTGACGCATGGCTTCCACCTCGGGCGAGCCCGTGCCGCGGCCGAAGCATGACGTCTTGCCGCGCTTCAGCACGCCGAGCGCCGTGCCCTGCACGCCTTCGGAGCGGGTTTTGCCGCGCGCGCCCGAAAACTTGAAGGCGCGATAGCCGAGAAAAGTGAAATTGCCGTTTTGCAGGTACTTCAAAAAATCATAGGCCTCGCTCAAATCGTCGGGACGCGCCGGATCGTTCGATGACGCCTCGAGGCTGCGCACCACGTCGTCCATCCGGACCATGAGGTTCTTCCAGTCGCCGGTCGCCGCGCGGACATCGTCGAGAATGTCGTCGAGACGCGTGGCCAGTTTGTCGGCTTTTTCCTGCGAGAGCATCTGCTCGAGCTGGATGTACACATGGGATTCCGTGAGGTAGCCGCCTGTCTTTTCCGCCACGACGTCTTTCAACTTGCCGCCTTTGGCGCGCGCGACCTGCAGGATCGGATGGAACAGCGCTTCGACCGTCAGGTTTTGCGCCGCGAGTTCCGCCGTCACCGAGTCGATGATGAACGGCATGTCGTCGTTGACAAGTTCGATGACGCTGTGCGGCGCATGCCACCCGTCGCGCTTTTGCTCCGGCGTGAACACCCGCACGTTGCGCTTGCCAGATTTGCGGGTCTCGGCCGCCGCGGACAGCGATGCGATCACATGGTGAAGGTCCTTTGCGTTCCATCCTTCCAGGTCTTCGACCGGAACGCGCTGATAAAAAGCCTTTGAATAAGCGGCGAGCGTTTTTTTGCCGGACTGTTTCTCGTTTTTGCTCATGTTTTTTCCTTCGGAAAGCTGTGCGTGCTGTTTGCGGGAACGGGATGCGGCGGATGAATGGGATGCGGACATGGCGTTTAAGAACTCCTTTTGCCTGATCATCATAAGGTAGCGGAGTATCGAAAGAGTTAAAATAGCCAGTAAGAAAAAAAACGTTGTCGTGCAAGCAAAAAATACCGCACCGCAACATGACAGAAGAATGCGCGCGCATGACAAAAAAGGCGCACCTTAGCGGTGCGCCTTTTTATCGCTATACGCGCTGGCTTTATGCCGCGAGCGGCTTGTCGCCTTTTTTCCAGCCGCACTGGATAAGACCGCCGTTTTGCAGGCCATCCAGAATGCGCAGAACTTCCTCGACGTTGCGGCCGACGCTCAGGTCGTTTACGGAAACATGACGGATGACGCCTTCCGGATCGACAATGAACGTCGCGCGCAGGCAGACGCCCGCGCCGCCATGCAGGATGCCAAGCGCGTTGGACAGGTCGTGCCTGATGTCCGAGAGCATCGGGAACGGCAGGTTCTTCAGATCTGGATGGCTCTTGCGCCAGTTGAGGTGTACGAAGTCGCTGTCCGTGCTCATGCCCAAGACTTGCGCCTTGCGGCCTTCGAATTCCTTGTTAAGCTCGCCGAAAGTGGCGATTTCGGTCGGGCAGACGAAAGTGAAGTCCTTCGGCCACGCGAAGACAACCAGCCACTTGCCCTTGTAGCTCTCGTTTGTGATTTGTTTGAAAGACTTGCTGGTATCGTCATCGGAGGAGACGACGCCCGTTAGCTTGAATTCCGGAAATTTTTGACCCACAGTTAACATTGCGAATACCCTTTCTGCTGTTAAAGTTTTGAATTAGGACCAGCGATAAAATGCGCCGCAGCCCGATGTTTGTCAACAGATATAGGCCTTAAGAACGATCAGTGCGAACGAGTAGGCATAAAAAAGCGGGTTCGACCGCAAGCGGGGCTTGCTTGAGATCAGGGTTCAGCCGCACGATGCCGTTAAAAATTGATACCCGGCCCCATACTGATGAAAGATATCTTTCCGTTCATGAGGTTAAGATGAGGGCCGACACAAGGCATGCAAAGACCTCCAGTGCCGCTTTTCCGATCCACAGAAGAACCGGGTTTGCTGCTTCCGGCAATGGACGTTTTGCTTCCCCGATCTACGGAACTCGATGCATGATGCGCATTGGCTGGCGGTGCAGACGTTTGGCTATGACATCCGACCAAAGCCGCTGCCAGAAAAATCGGAGTCAATTTCTTTAATGAACGCATATGATGTCTTCTTTTTGTCCGCGTTTATCCGTTCTCTTTATTGTGTTTTTAAAGATAATAGGTTGTAAATATTATGTCAAGAAAAAATCACATAAATAGGAATTTTTCCGATAAGCTACAGTAAGCAAACCCGAAAATGCTATAACCATATGTTTTTTATGTGCCAAATTTCAGTACCGATGGACGGTATGTCCTGGCAGCCTGCACATCATGGCCGCGCGGGTTTTCGTGGTAAAGAACGCCGTCTATCTGTTGGGTTTTTGCGGCATGCTGGTGCCCGAACAGCCAGAATTTGACTTTCTTGCCCATATCATGGCGCAACAAATTGCGCATCAGCCACGAGCCCTTCTGCGCATGCTTGGCCTTACGGGAATCCGCTTTGAAATCAATAAGCTCTGCACGCGGCACGGTGTGCGTGACCACGACGATGGTATGGATGGAGGGGTCGCCGTTAAACTGCAGGATATGGTCGCGCAAGGCGTAATAATCACGCCGCGCCATCTTCGAGAACGAGGCGGCCTTGTTGAAATCCGCTCCCAAAAGGCCAAGTCCTTCCCTCACTGCCTGCCGCCACGGATAGCCCTTCAGGATCCTGTAATCCCAGTGCCCGTTGCGACCGATAATCGCGACGCCGTCCTTGACGAAAGGCTTGTCGCGCAGATAAACCACGTTCGGCATCTGCTCAATCCCCTCGCGCAACGTCTCCTCGACGGCGGCAAAGTCAAAATTGTACCTGAATCCTTTCTTTCCGCTTCGGAACTCATGATTGCCATCGACAAAAAGGACGGTTTCATAAACGGCGGCGATTTTCTTGAGTTCGGCGAGGCATGTCGCGGGGTCGGACGCCACATCGCCCGCCACGACGGCAATATCGTTCTTTTTCAGCGCGGCATAATCAAGGGGACTGTCATGTAAGTCGGCATGGAGATCGCTCATGAAATCGACAGAAAAAGACGTCACGCCATCCCCTTTCGCCATCATCAGGCTATCTATTTGATAGATAATGTATAAATATGAAATGCCCGCAGGGTGGGCGTCAATAGTTTTTTGAAACTATCGCGTGATGGTTCTGGCAATCCTGTTGACAACGAAAAGGCCTTACTCTATCCATGACGGCGGTCGGCATTATGCCAGCGCTGTTGTAGCTCAGTGGTAGAGCACACCCTTGGTAAGGGAATGATCTAAAGCTAAATAACTGATTTTTATATATTTTTTCTTCGAAAAATACCGGAACAAAGCGAGAAAACGCGGTTTTTACCGCGCCATAACCGCCGCCAAACAGTTTTAAATAACGCACCCCCATAAACGCCGAAATTTGACCGCAGGGCGCGTTCTCGCGCCGCTGGCGGCAAAGGGTGGATTTTAGGGCAGTTCTTCTTTGAGGGTGATTTTTTCCCGCACGATGAAGGCGCAAATCTTGGCGATCGAGACGGGGTCATCGATCCAGATTTCGCGGTCGTGGGTATTCAGGAAGCCGATACACTCGATTTCCTTGACGCCCAGCGGTTCTCTTTTGACGGGCTGCTTTTTCGGGAATTCCGTGATGTTGTCGTTCATCCTGCTACACCATTACAGTTATCGATCAACAGCGGACGAATTCTCCGTTCCTTAAAAAACCATGCCATTTGCCCGTCTGGATGCTTCCGGAACCGGCATTGCATGTTCTGTCGGCATTATCTCCCGGACAGGCCTTATTGACCGTTATATTCGGCGCAACACCATGTCTGATCCAGCAGCGATGATCGTTGTCCTTTGGCAATCCGCAGTTTGACGCGCGGGCATCGATGCACCAATCATGACCGTCCGGACATCTCACCATGAGCGACATGCCGTCCTTGCCCTTCCAGACATCGGGATACCAGTCCGCATTCCACATCGCCCCGACCGGCGCATCGCGCAGTGTCATGACCTCTCCAGTATCTTTTCTGGCATATAACCGCTGCGTAAACAGTTGCCATTTGTCTGATTTTGCGAATTCATACCCGCAAGCGCAATGCGAAGGCCACCGTTGATCGTTTTCCGGCAGGGCAGCGTCTTCTCTGTCATGATCTTTGGGGATGATATCAAAATCCACCATCATGTCATGATATCCGCCGTTGCCCGGCATGTTTGGACACGGACCCTTTGCGTATCTGCGCAAATATCTCTTTATTTCGCCAGTTTCCTCGATAAGAAAGCACTTCACGTTCATGATGTCCCCCTACAGATATTCCGCGATGTCGTTGACCATTTCCTTGATATCGGCGAGCGTAATCCCCATTTCAGAGAATTTTTGCAGGATCCGTTCTTCCATTGCGATCATCCGGTCCAGCTTTTCCCGATCGCGCTCGGCCTGCCGTTTCTAGCTGATCAGGACGAAGGACGTCGCCAGCGCGGCCTGAAAAGACAGCGCGAGGTTGAGCAGGATGAACGGATAAGGGTCGTAATGGTGAAAATAGGCGGATACGTTGAAAGCGATCCACAAGGCATAAGCCGTCAGCTGCCAAAGGACGAACGCCCATGTGCCGATTTTGTCGACGATGAAATCCGCCGCCTTTTCGCCGAATGTCGCTTCCTTCATTTCGGGACGGATTCTCCGCGTTCGTTGCGGGCCTCGTCGCGCGTCACTTCGCAGACGCTGGCGAGGTTCGATAGTGCCGGGCATTTCCCGCTTTGCACCTCGTCCGCTGCGGTCGCCTGCACGGCGCGCGAGACTTTCGGCACGTCGGGCGCGAGGCTTTTAATGTCGGCGGCGGTGAGGTTACCACACGCCGGCGCGCAGGCGCTTAACGAGATCAGCATCATCATGGACAGCATTGCGGATTTCATCGTTCTTTTTCTCCACTTTATCGACCTGGATGTCTTTTTTGACGACGGCCTTGAAGTTGCTGGCGGCGACGGCGTCATGCCGCTGCCAGGCGGTATAGGCCACCACGCCGGAAACGCCCGCAATAATCAGGCCGATCATGGCGTATAATCTGAATCCGGTCATTCTTGCGTTGCTCCGTTTTGAATTGTGGCAATATTGCTTCTATGTTCCGCGAACAGCCAGCCGAGGATGAACATCAGCGCGGGCCCGTCGACGACCGTCAGGATTTTTATGCAGAGATCGACAGGGGCCTTGTAAAAAACGCAGTAGTGCAAAAGCACGAGCGGCAGGGCGAGAAAACCCCAAAAAGCGAAAAAAACCGCGACGATGCGCAGATATCTCAATTCGTGTTTTCCGCCCTGCCGGTGCATCAGATTTTCGCCGCCGCGTCCTCGGCGACGTCGCCGACGTTGTGCCCCGCATCGGCCACGTCCTGCGCCGCGATGTTGGCCAGTTCGGCGACATGCGCCTTCGCGCCTTCGACGTCGTTCTCTGCCTTGCCCTCGATGCGCAGGACAAGGGCATGAAATTCCCTGATCAGCGCGTCTTTTTCAAGTTTCAGCTTTTCCTCGGCCCGCGTGCAGGCCGCTTTCAGTTCCTCGAACGGATTCATGGTTTTTCCTTTCCGTTGGTTAGGGCAGCAGCACCATTGCCGCAGCCTGATTGTAGATATCCTGCGGATACCAGTCCGGCGCGCGCCCCGCCGGCGGCGCGCCGTTTTCGTGATGCACGATCGCCTTGGCGAGGTTCATCAGGTTGTATTTGTTACTGACGTCATAGGACTCGTCCGGGCTGGCCGAGCAGCGGGCGCAAACGTCGTTGAGATAGGCGTTTGTCTGGTTCTCGTTCGGCGGCGCCCAGCGGTTGATCATGCCGCGCAAATGCTCGATATCGTCCTTTTCCTGATAGTTATAGAGTATCTTCATCAGCGCGCGCAGGCCGAAAACAGGCTCGTTGAAGCGTATAAAGCGCGGATCATCCTGCATCGTCGATTCACCCAGCCATGCGATCTCCGTGCGATCGATATTGCCGGGATTATTGAGCCGAATGCCGCGCGGAAGTTCGTTATCCATGTTTTCCCCTTACAGATGTTTCAGGTTCACGCCCGCCGCCAGACCGAGGCCGATCAACACGCCGAGAATGATGATTTTGATGAAGATATTGACGAACGAGCGCAGCGCCTCGGATTTCACAAGGCGGAAAGCCCTGATCCATTCGCGCAGTTCCGTCACGTCCGTAATCGCCTTGTCGTCGCCGAGACCGACTTTTCTCAAGGCAAGTTCCGCTCCGCGCTCGGCTGCCTGTTCAAGCATCCGGTCGAGTTGATCGTCAGTCAATTCAGGCATTTTTCACCCTGTTTTTTTGAAGTCTTCGGAATTTCCTAATGGTTGGCGCTTAGGTGCCCGCCGGATACGCCGGCGCGACGGGGAGCGTGCCGCTTCCGTTTTTGACGATCGTGCGCAAGGATGCGCGATATGTCGCCCAATCCGCAGGTACGGCGATGCCGTTCTCCGTGCAGCGCAGGACGGTGATGTCTGATTTATCAAGTGCCGTTTGCGCTTGCGCGATGAGCGCGGCGGTCGCGGCGGCGCTTTGCGCTTCTGCCTGCTGTGCGAGGAACGCCGTTTCTTCTTGTGCGGTCAGGGCGACAGTTTCAGAACCTTTGGGCGTGCAAACTACTTTATTTAAGGTCATGTGTTTTTCACTCCATACATATATATAGTTCCACTGCTAAGTGTCCCTGCCGACGCCGCAAAACGAACTGCATTCACGCCGGTAGCATTAGTCTGAAGATCAGTGTAGTTCCCATACGCAATCCCGCCGTAAAAATCTCCAGTTCGGAACGCACCGCGCGCAGGTCCAGCGGATCCCACTATTAATTCTCCATAGCCGCACATTGTGCCGGAATATTTTGACCAGATTACCATACCTGAACTAGTTAAAGTCCGGCCACCAAGAGTAGCCCCAGAAGGTAAGTTTACTTGAAGATATCCTAAGGCAGCTATTCCCACACTCCATGTTGAGCCATTGTTGCTTGACAAGAGAATATTGAGGGATGGAGATCCCGTCCCCGGCAGAACGATGTCTTTAAAAACAAAACTATATTTTGCATACGAACTTGAAATTAAACTGGTGAAATCAAGCGTTGCAGAGGACGCGGCGGTCGCTGTGCCGAGCAGCACCGTTTCGCCTCCGGCACCCCCCGCGGAGGCGATGTTTTCGATCTGAAAATATGTTCCGTCATAGACTGCGCGGTAAATCGCGCCCGCCTGAATGTCACCCGCAGCCATCGCGGCGACGCCGGAAGACGTCACCTTCTTGCAGGTGACCGCCGCAAGGCTGTTGACCGTGATGGTCGGCGTTGTCGTCGCGTTCGTCGCCGCCGCCTTGAAGACGAACGTCTGATATGCCGAATAAGCCGCGGGCGCGGGCGCGATGGAAAGCGCGATCGCGTCCGCCACGCCCGTATCGTTCACCGCATTGAACGACATGTTTTGCATGTCAAACGCGTTCGGCAGGATAATGCCTCCGGGCGTCGTGCCGTCACCGGCATGGATACGCTTTTTCGTCGTGTTGTAGCCAAGCTCGCCCAAGGCGGGCGTCGCCGCCGTCAGGTTCGTGTCGCTGTCGCGGCGGATTTGCGTTTGTGTTGCCGTCATGTGTAGTAACCCCAGTCTTGTGTTGTTGAAGGCGTGCTGATGAAGTCACCCCAGTCTTGCGTTGTCGCGGGCGTGCTGACGAAATCGCCCCAATCGTTTGTCGTTCCGACGCCGCCGCTCGACCCGACTATATAGCCGAGGATTGACGACCAGCTTGACGGGATCCCGAAGCTGTTCACCGAGCGCACGCGGATGTCGTAATCCGTATTCAGTTGCGCCGCCAGAGTGACTTCCGTGAACGTCGTGTCGCCCGGCACGTAATAGGTCGGACGCCATGTCGAATCGGATGACTTCTTGTAAGAAATCTCGATCCTGCCGCCGTTGGAGACGAACTGGTCCGCCACGGCGTTCCACGAAACGAGAATCTTGTAGACGTACGATCCCGTTGTCGTCGTCATCACCTTTTCGCTGTTCGCCGCCAGCCCCGTCGGCGCGGCGACGGTGAAGGGATCGGGCAGAGTCGTGTTCGGCGCGAGATTGACCGTCGTTTCCTCTCCGTTCGACCAGTTATAGACGCCGCTGGCGGTTTCCCGCAGGCCGAGCGTGATATACGGCACGGCAACGCCGTTCGCATCCGTCCGCACGGCCATTTTCCACGACACGATCTCGAAAACCTTGTCGGTCCAGCCCATGCGGACATTGGAAAAATAGGCCGTATCGCCGACGCGCACCTGCAGCGCGGTCAGGCTGAAATCCGCCGACCATGATATTTCCTGCCGCATGCGCTCTAATGCGATTTTCGAAAGCCGCTGGCAGGTGCCGGGGCGCTGCGTGATGGGATAGTCTATCTTGCTGCGGATCTCGTAGCCGTCCTGCGTGATGTAGGTCGTGTTCGTCACTTCGGGATAGTCGACGGACTGGCCGTCGAATACCGGGCTGATATAGGTGCCCTGCACCTTGTTGAACCGCTCGCGCGCGCTCAACTTGGTGTTGATCGTCATCGCGCCGATGATGTCGTTTTCGTCGAAATAGACCGTCGGCGTCTGATATGCCGCCGCCTGAATGAGGTATTTTCCGCCCGTAAAGACGAGCTGTCCGCCCATGCCGGTCAGGATATCCGTCATGTTGCTGCCGATGGCCCGCGACGTATCGACCAGATACGCGCCGTCATAGCGCGGTTCGGCGTTTTTGGTGACCGTATGCGTGCCGGTGCCCGCGTCGGAGATCGTGATCGCCGTTCCGGCCAGCGCGTCGGCATAACTCGCCGCAAGCTGGATGCGCGGCGTCGTGCCGCGCTGATAGGGTATGACGTAATAGTTCGTCGCCGCCGCTATTCCGGTCGGCAGCGTTCCTGTCGTCGTGACCTGCACCTGATCTCCGCGGATATAGTTCAGAATGACGCCCTGCACCGTATCGATCGTCGGCGTGACGAGCGTGATGATGCCCGTCGCCGCATCGATCGCGCTGACGTTGGTCGCGACGGCATTGGTCGTCACGAATTCGTCGCAGGTATTCGCGCTGGCGGCGAGGAACGTCTGATCCACCATCGCCGAAGAGGCGTTGAAACCGAAGGTGGGATCTTGCAGGTAATCGTTGGCGATCAGCGCGATATTCTGGCTGAAGACCGTGTTTGTCGTGCGCGGATCATAGAGTTTTTTGCCGCGCACCCATGCCGATATGTTCGGCAGGCCGTTCGGCCATTTGCTTTGATCCCATTTCAGGCGGACATAGATATAAGCGATGCCCTGCCCGCGAAAATTCGTATCGACATTGGCGTTTTCCGCCACAAAATCGCTATCCGCCGTCTGTCCGGAGACGCCGAGGTGCTTTTTGATGCGGCAAACGCCGGAAAAAAGGCCTTGCGTCACATTGCCGGACGAATCGAGGTAATCCGCCGGAATGGAATAGTTGTCCAGCCAGATTTCGCCTATTTCCGCGACTTCATGCGGCGCAAGCGCGACGATCATGTGCAGATATTCGTTGCTGCCCGTCACGTTGAAGAAAACGAGCGCGCCACCGACCCGCATTTCGCCGTAAACCGGCTTGCGCGGAACCGCCGCCTGCCGGATCGTCTGCGTGATGCCC
Organism: Pseudomonadota bacterium; assembly: GCA_021845905.1. GTDB lineage: Bacteria > Pseudomonadota > Alphaproteobacteria > Micavibrionales > UBA2020 > PALSA-926. The sequence continues at coordinate 141,470 of JAJZVA010000005.1, read as the reverse complement.
TGCTGCCCTGCGGATGCGCCGCCGGATTTCTTCGCCGATCCCACCAGCTTGCCGAGGCCGGAAAGGACGAGCGACGAGCCGAACGAAAGCCAGCTAAATCCGACGACGAGCGACCCGCCGGCGAACCACGAGCCCGCGGCGACGCCGCTGATGATGGCGGGAAGGACGGCGGCGGGCATTATTCAACCGCCCACGCTGTTTTCACAGCGGAAAACGGCAGATAAAACAGACCTTTCTTTGCCTTGACGGCGACGAACCTGCCGCCGGGAGCGACGATGCCGGAAATATCCTGATTTTCGTTTTGCGCTATCACGATATCCCCCTGCTGCGCGTGCAACGCCGACGGGCGGCGTTTCAGTGCGCGATCAAAAATATTTTCCAGCTTGCCGCCATATTCGCGCATGAAATATTTTTGCGCGTCATATTCATCGGTAAAATCCACCGCGCCGAGGCGTTCCGGCAGGTCGTAATCCACATATTCCGCCGCCACGCGATAGGCAAACTGCACGCAATCCGCCGTTCCCCACTGGAAAGGAATCTCTTTCCAGCTTTCAATTCCGTTTTTGAGCAGTTCGGGCCAGTTTTGTTTTCTCATTTCGGTGCCGGTCTGCCCCAATAAATCTGTTGATCCTGCAACTGCGCGACGAAATCGCAGAACGTATCCCCCGTATAAAGCGCGCGCTGCGCCTGGCTCGTGTAATCGATCTCGCGGATGCGGTTGATGTCTATCGTCCGGCTTTCGCAACTGACGCCGATCGAGGCCGTGTTTCCGGCCTCGGTGATGATCATCACGTCCATCAGTCCCTGAAAGACGGGTTCGGGATCCGCGATCAGCGCGCCCGCGCTGTCAAGGCATCCGAGCCAGCAATAAATCGGCCTTTGCTGATAGTTTTCGTTGTAGGCGCTCGAAATGACCGAAGAATTTAGGCCGTTCAGCGTGAACGTCACGTTCAGCGCCTGCATCTGGTTCGTTTCCTGAATATCGCCGATGTTGATCAGGTCGCCCGCGCCGGTATAGGTATCCGCGCCCCATACGAGATCGCCGATGCCGGACCACAAGTTGAGATTGCCGCTGTCGAACGAGGCCTTGACCAGATAGATCGGCGTCAGGGCCGATCCGGTGACTTCCGTCACCATGCCGGATGTCAGGCTGCGGCTCATGGCAGCGACTCGATAAAGGAAAACGAGGCCGTGTAAAATTTCGGGTTGTAGGAATCCGTTTCGCTGACGTTGCTCGCCGCCTTCATCACCGTCATCGGATTGTCGATCGTCAGCGCGGCTAGATCCGCCGGGCTGGACCGCAGCGCCGGATTGAACGTCAGCGTCGCGTTGCCGGACGCGTCTGAATTGACGTCGGCATTCAGGCGGTAGAGCCGCGCCGTCGCCCCGCTGCCGAGCTGGAAATAATCGGCCTTTTTAAGCCAGCCGGTCGTCGAGACGGGGCATCCGCTGATATTGAGCGTGTTTCCCGTCTGGCCCGCGCCATTGACGACGGGCGCGCCGCCGCCGACGCCGCGCTTGCCGAAGGCGAGATACATCGGATCTCCATAGAGGAACGTTCCGTAGACGCCGTAAAGGTCATCGAAAAAGGCCTGTACTTCCGCGACTTCCGATTGCTTCATCGGCGTGAACGTGACATCGCCCTCCCATCTTTCGCCGGGGAACTTATAGGCCTGCTGCGCCATCGAAAAGATGGATTCGTTCTGCGAGGCGACGACATTGCGCCGGAATTTCGCCTGCGTCAGACCGACGGCTGGGAATGTGAGAGGATATGTCGGCATCAGATCACGCCCCGCAACTGCGCGTCATGCACCGAGGAAATCATCTGCTGCTTGAATTGCGGCAGGAGTTTCTGGATTTCCGCCTTTACCGTGCCCTGCACGCCCGCGCCGATGTTGATCGACTGGTTTATGACGACGGCCTTTCCGCCGCCGCGCATGCTGACGGGGATCGTGCGTCCGTCCTGCAGCGGCACATAAGCCTCCGGCATAGAGCCTTCGCCGAAAACGGACATCTGCGGCGTCGAGGCGATGCCGCCCGCGGCATATTTCCGCAAGGGGATCGGCCCCATGCCCGTCATCACGCCGCCGTCGGCGAAAAAATGGCTGAACAGGCCGGAAAGCATGGACGAACCGCCAGACGTGCCGTTGAATGCGCCGCTCATCGCCTTCGCCAGCGGCGCGGTGATCGATTCCTGCACCTGAATGCGGATAAGATCGCTGACGATGGACTGCGCCATAGACTTGAAATTGATCTTGCCCGTTTCGGCAAACTGGACAAAGGCGTCTTCCATGCCCTTGAAGGCATCGCCGAAGACCTTTTTCGTTTGCGCGGCGGCGTTCGTCGCCGTTTCGGTATAGGATGCGAAAAAGTCTTTCGCGCCCGCGCCGAAGGTGCGCGACTGCTCGTAATTCATCTGGATCATTTCAAGGCGCTGTTTCTTGATGGCGTCCGCCTGCTCCATGAAGGCCTGTTTCGCCTGCGGCGACATATTCAGCGTCATTTTCAAGGCCTGCGCATCCATCTGGCGGGCATCTTTCATCTTCTGAATCTCGACCGTCGTCTTTCCGATATAATCCGATTCCTGCGCCAGCGTTTTAAGCGCATCCTTCTGCTGTGCGATCCATTTCTGGCCGCCCTCATAGGCGCTGCGCTGCTGCGAGAATACGTGCGCGGCGTTGCCTTGGTTGAGATTTAATTGCGCCTTTGCAACACCAGTGTGCGCCATTGATGTGCTGATATTTTTACCGGAAACAGGGGTTATTCCTCCGGCATGATGCGGAACAAGGAAAAATGATTTATTCTGTTGCTCTGCGGTATAATTATCTATTGCAGTTTGCCTGTTTAAAATCTCCTTTGACGCATTTCCCCAACCTTGTGATAAAACCTGACGACCTTCCCGCATCTTTGCTGAATTATGCGTCACGAACCCAGCGCCGATCTCATATAGGCCATACGCAGATGTTCCAACTTCCTCAATAGCGGTTACCGCATTTTTTATCTCTCCAACTACGGCATTGACTGAAATAAGAACAACCCGGAATCCATCAGAAAGCCCTTTCAAAAAAGTCTCGCCTGCGCTTCCTTGCGAGAACATATTTTCAAGGGCTTTGGCACCATCATTTAAGGCAGGCAAAAGCGTTTTTGAGGTTTGTATACCAATATCCTGAAAGCTAAGTTTCATATACGTCGTCTGATCGATAAAATGCTCGGCAGATTTACCGAACTTCTCCGTCATCACGCTCGACATGCCGGAGATCGCTTTGCTGCCTTCATCGAGCAACGGGATCATTTCCGCGCCGGAACGGCCAAAAAGCGCCATGGCGACGGCCGTTTTTTGCGGCCCGTCGGCGAATTTCTTGAACTTGTCCGCCGTTTCCAGCATCAACTCGCCGGTCGTCTTCATGTGGCCGTTTGCATCGCGCAGGCTGATTCCCAATGCCTGAAAACCATCTGCCGCCAGCGTTTGCCCCGCCGCCGCCGCCGTGGCGTTTTTATCCAGCTTTTCGAGGCCATCGATCAGCGTCTGCTGGTCGACGTCGGCCAGGGCGGCGGCCTTGCGCATCTTGTCGAGCATCGTGATCTGCACGCCCGTTTTCTTGGATGCTTTTTCCATCTGATCGCCGAGTTCGACGCTCGACTTGACGAATTCCCCCACGGCGAGCGCGGCGGCGGACGTCGCCAGCGCCTTGAGCGCGAGCGCGCCCTGCGTGAAAGAGCGGCTCATCTTCTCGCCGGCGGTCTGCGTTTTCTTGATGGAATCCGTGAGGCCCTTGACAGCGCTCTCGCCCTTTACCATCGCGGTGATTTTATATAGCGTGTCGATCGTCGCCATGTAATCAGGCCTTTTCCTTGTTGATTTCCGTGAGAGCCGCGACTTCCATGATGCGGATGTCGTCCATCAGCCTTTTCTTGTCTTCCACCTCGAAGATTTCGAGGACGGCCTTCACCGCGGCATAATCAAGCCCCGTGATGCCGTTGAAAGATGTCCGCCATTGCGTATCGCAGCGCACGAACATTTCGACCGCAGGCGCGTTTTCCTCGAAAACATGGAAGATTTTTTTATTTTCTCCGGGCATTTCCGGCAGGCGGATGTTGAGCGCCTTGCAGTCATCAGGCCGGTCATCGATCTCCGCCGCAGAATTTACCCAAAAAACCGCGGCGTCTTTTAGTTTTTTACGCGCGCCCCGCCGATCGACCCCGTGAACTCGATGACGATCTGCGCCGCCACGCCTGCATTATCCAGCAGGCGTTCGCATGTAGCGGACGAGAAAGGAACCTCGTTTCCGTCCGCATCCTGCACGTCTTCCCAACCAGCGAGGACTTTGCGCGCGAATTCGCGGTCAGTCAGGCCCGTGACGCTCATTTCTTCGAGTTCGGATTGCGAAAGCCTGTGATATATAGCCGTAAAGGATTGCTTTACTGTCTTCCCGTCCTGATCGATGCCGGTGATGGTGACCGGCCATTTATAGGTTTCCGATTTTGTGATGATAAACATGGGTATCTTTTTACTCCACAGTGATTGAAAGTTCGTCGTTGCCAGACGTCGGGATGGCGTAGAACGGCGCGGTAATCATCGTCACGCCCTGGTCGTCGGAATAGGTGACGTTGCCGAGCGTGATGTTTGTCGCGCCGATCACCACCTTGTTCCCCGCGGCGGTGCCGTGCGTCAGCGCAAGCGCGCCGGACGCCGTATCGACCGCCTTGGTGAAGACGTCGAGCGTTGCGATGCTCGGCGCCTCGAAGATGACCTCGCCGGACGATTTGCGCTCCATGATCTGCGCGCTTTCGCTGCCGATCAGCGCGCGGAAATCGACCGTGTTGTTCAGCGACAGTTTCAGAGAATTGAGGATAAGGCCCGAGGTGCTGAACAACGAAAAACCCGTGGTATTCGCGTTGTTGGCGACGAGAGGCAACTGGAAAGCCGTGTAAGTCGTCGCCGGCAGCGCGACATCCGTCGGCCCGTTATAGATGCCGGTCATCTTGAAGCTGAGGAACGGAATCTGCTTCGCCGTGACATCGAGATCGACCGTGCCGCGCATGCCGGTGATGGAATGCTGCACACCGTCGACGTTGTAATACATCGTGATGCTTTCGAAACTGTCGGAAATCGGCGCGTAAACGACATCCGTCAGGGCCGTGACCGTCTCGGAAAGTCCGCAGGCGCGCAGCAGCGGCCCATAGGCCGGAGCCGTGCCCGCCGCGCCGGCGCCCGCAAGTTCCACCTCGAAATTGACCTGCACGTGCGTATTCGCAAGCAACTGCTGGTTTTCGCCCAAATAAGGCTTGATGTTATTGCGGTCGACCAGCGTGGACGACAGGGGCGTGATCGTAGGGTTTTTGATCAGGATGGCATTGGCCGCGCCTGTCGGAATGGAATCCGTTCCGTAGGTCGTTTCGATCTTCGCCAGAATGGCGCGCCGGCGGGTAAGTTTGCTCATGTCTCTTGTCCTTTGCTTTGATTATGAGGTATAGGTCGTCAGGTCTGCGGCATCCGTCCTGTGTTTGACCGTGAAGATGCAGTCCGTGATGCCGACCGGCTGATCCCCCTCCAAAACCCTGAAATTGATGGAATGCGGCAGGATATCGAACACGCGGCCCCCGAGCGTCCTGTCCGCCATCAATAGGCTGTATGCGCTTGTCAATATCGGATCCGCCAATGTGTCCGGCACCGCGCCGCGGGTGACGATGGCGATGCGGAATTGCAGCGTCCAGTCAAGATAGGCAAGATTTGAATAGTCCGCAGTTTCTCCGATTTTTTCTATCAGCAAAGCGGGCGATTCATCGCGCGAAACAGGTTCCGGGCGGCTGCGGTATATATTCCCCGCCGCGATGGCCGCCGTTCCGGCCAGCAACGTCGCCACATAGGCGAGAATGGCTTCTGTTTTTGTCGTCATACCTTGCTTAAATATGCCTCCGTCAATGCGCCGTCATCGATCGCCGTCACTTCGTTCACCGTATAGTTCACGCTGTCGACGGTGATGGCAGAGCCGTGTTTCAGCCCGTTAAAAAATCCGGTTTGATAGGTGATTTTGTATTTTCCGCTGACGATTTGGTCGCCGGAGAATATCTCGTCAGGCAGATCAGCGAGGACCTTTTGCGTTTCCGCTCCAAAGGTCGCATTCACCGCGAAATCGTTGAAGAAAACGCTAAGGTCCTCGCTGAACATGGTTCTACTGCTTCATGGGTTTAGTTAAGCCGGGTATTTATTCTGCACGACCGCTTGCAGCGAGGCGACGAACGACGGCGTGGTGCCGCCGAGCGTATGCACGGCGCGGACGTAGCGTTTTAGACCGCCGACGTCGACGGTCAGCTTTTGCAGGCTGCCCGTGCCGGTGACTTGCGCGAACGCGCCGTTCGTGACGTCGGTGAACGTGGAGTTGTCGTCGCTGTGCTGCAGCTTGATGTCGAGCGTCGGCGTGGTGCCGGTGCCCGCCGCGCTGTCAAGCAGGCAGACGAGATCTCCGTCATAGTTGACGGCCGCGCTCGGGCTGACGGTTATATCGCCGAGAAGGTCGATGGCCGCGCCGTTGCCGGTCGCGGTGAGCGCGGCGGCGGGAACGAGAGAGAGTTGCGTCAAATGGCTTCCGATATTGGGATACATTTTCGTTTTTTTCCTTCCAGAAAGAGTTTGAACAGTTTGATTTCCTGTCGCCGTTCAGGATCGGCTATTTTTTGCCGTCGTCCTTGCCGGTTTCGGCCTTTTTGCCGCCGTCATGCGGTTCGGCAAGCCCGTATGCGATAAGAATGCGCGCATCGGACTCGCTAACATCGTGCGTGTCGCCTTTTTTGACGTGCTTGCCGCCGCCGTGAACCGTATCCTTGAGGATTTTGACTTTCATGTTTTTTAGTCCTTATTTGAATGTTGAATGAATTGTTTTCTGCTTAAAAAGCTGCGGGGCGGCCCGCTTTATAGCCGCCCCGCAATCTTTTATTACAGGTTGTGGTTGCCGCGGGCGAAGGACACCGGATGGCGCACGGCGACATCGGCATCCTGGAACGCGGTCAGGCGGATCGCGCCGCTGGTCGAGTTGCTGTAGGGATCGACCAGCATGTCCAGACCGGACCAGAAGCCGAGCAGCGCATCTTCGTAGTTGCCGAAGAAGATGTCCTGACCCGTGGAGCTGCCAACGGTGATCTGGTTAGATATCTTCGCCTGATACCCGTTGATCTCGCCGTCTTCCCAAATGAAGACCGGATAGGTCGAGCCGATTTTCGGCGCGGTTTTCAGCGCCCCGCGCAGCGTGGCGTTGGTGACATACGCCATGTTGCCGATATCGGCGTTGGCTGCTGCCAGCTTGGTTTCGAGGCTGACAAGCTCCGCGAACGTCGGCGTATCGGCGGCGAAAGATACGGTGCCGATGCCGGTCGTATTCTTGATGCCCGTCGGCTGGTTCGAGGAACCGGAGCCATAGTGCAGGACGCGGTCAAGTTCGAGCGCGATGACCTTGGCGATGTCGTTGCGGACGAGCGCCTCGACGTCGATCGAGGACTGGATTAGCAGCTTGCGGCTGAAATCCGTATATGCCGCGACCGTCTTCGGCGACATGGTGACCTGATCAAGCGCTTGATCGCCTTCCGTCGGTGCGCCGCCCTCGGCTACCCAGTAGGCGGTCGTCGCACCCGTCTGGCGCGGGATGGCGATGTTGCCCTGCAGGCCGTTCAGCGTGGTGACGCCGAGCTGGCTGATCAACATCTTGTTGCGCAGGATGTCGATGAAGCTGCCCGCGAGCAGGTTCGTCGCCACGGCATCGCCCCCAGCGGTGCCGGTGCCGACGTTCAGCGTGCGGGTTTGGGCCCGCAGGACATCGAACGGAACCATGATGCCGCGAACTTCGCGGCTCGACTTCTTGGCCGCGGCGTTGGAAACCTCACGCTCGAAAGCGGCGGCTTCCTGCGCCCGCATATCGCGCGGGTTCGCCAGCGCATGGATGGCGCGGACGAAGCTGTATTGCCCGATTTCACGCTCGGTCATGCCGATGCCGGCCGTTTCGACCGGATTCGGTGCCTTTTCATGGACGCGGGCAAGCAGCGCGGCGTTGAGGTCGTCAACGCTCTTGCGGTCGTTGATCATCTGGCGGGCGAGTTCCACGCCGCCGAACTTGGCGAAACGCTCGCCGATCTTGGTCAGATCGTCGATGCGGGCAAGTTCTTTGTCGCGGATTGCGGCACGTTCCGCATCAGCGTTGAAGGGCGTCGCTTGCGCGGCGGGTTGTTGTGTGGGCTGTTTTTCAACGTCAGCCGCACGGTTTTCTTCGACAGGAGGCATGTTCTTTTCCTTTTTTGATGTTGGAAGTTCGATGGACCGCCCGACTCCGACGGAGTCGTCTGCGGGGACTGCCACGATGCTGATTTCGAACGGCTCCCAATCAGTAACGAGGTATGAATCTCCGTCCTGATCTTTCGTGTTCAAAACCATGCTGTGGATTTGATAGCCGACGGACACCTTTTGACGGATGCCATCGACGACGTCCTGAAAAATCTCGTCTGCATCGTCGCCTTTCCCAAAGCGAACGACCGCACGACCAATGCGGTCAGACCCGATTTCCGCGGACTGGACGACCCCTATCTGCTGATTGGGATCATGGTTCACGAGCAGCGGGCCGCCGTTGTTCAGGCGATCAAGCCTTACGGACGACGGTTTATGCTCGAGAATTTCATCGCCGAAGAAACGCTCGACGGGCGCTTCGCTGGAAAAAGCGAGTTCGACCGTGCGTTCCGCGACATTGATTGCCGATGTCGGAATTTGAAATTCACGATACTGGATTTCCCTGATTTCCTTTTTTCGATCTTCTTTCGGTGGCATGATTCCCCCATGAAAAAACCCGCTTTAAGCGGGTTTGATTGATGTTATTCGCCTTCCGGAGAATCCGGAGGCGGAGCTTTTCCGGGCTTGGCCGGTGTTGCGGTGCCTATTTGTTGCGGCGCTACCTTGGCCGCAGGCTGTTCTATGCTGACGCCGAGTTTCTTGATCAGCTTTTCCTCGTCGGCAAGCTCATAAAGCGTTTCCTCGAAGTCCGTTCCGCTTTCTGCGGCGACCTTTTTTCGCGATTTGAATCCGTTATTGACGGCGAGAACGTTCGCCTCCGCGTCTTTCAGCGGATCGATCCATTGCCAGCGGCGGCCGTGCCATTTTGCATTATCGAATTTTTCAAGCTTCGAGATCGGCAGAGGCGATCCGTTCGGCATGACGATGGCCTTTTTCAACATGGCGTATTGAAGCCATGTCGAATAAAGGTCGTTGAGAAAATTCTCGATAAACCATTTCTGTATCGCCATCCAGTTGTCGCGTTCTTCGAGAACGCCTGCGCGGATGGACGAAAAGTTGACGCCCTCGAGATCGTTCGACAGCGTGTTATAGGCAACGCCGAGGCCTGACGCCACGCCGCGCAGCGATGCCTTGACGAAATCGCCGAATTGCTGGTGCGGGTAATCCGGATTGAACGGCTCGAAGGATGTCCCCTTCGGAAGCACTTCGAAAACGCCGGGTTCCGCTTCGGTCATCGGCGTCGCAGTATCGTCCGTCGTATCCATCAGCGGCGTCGCGTCGCCGTCCGGCGTCGTGAAAAACCCCATTTTCGACGCGCCGACGCGGGCGGCGACGACGGCGGCTTCCTCGTATCCGCCAAGATTCTGCAGGCGCAGAATGGCGGTGTGCATCCACGGGATGCCGCGATGTTGCTCGGGCCGCTCCGCCACAAAAAGGTGATACATATCCTCGGCCGGAACGCGCTCCCAAAAGCTGCCCTCCATCGTATAATATGGCGTATCGCCAGGATGACGGCGCAGGACATGATAGGCGACCGGCGCGCCGTATTTGTCCGTCTCCACGCCCATCTTGATCATGCCGTTGTTGGTCAGTTCCTGATTTTTCAGGATGTCGAGGCGATCGATATCGAGGATTTGCAGCTGAAATCCGTATTTTCCGCGTCCATAGACCTTTCTGATCAGCGTTTCTCCGTCGCGGGCGACGGATGCAATGGCAAGATTGCAGATATCGAAGAAAGAATGCTGCCCCGTAACGTCGCATTGCCCCTGACTGCACCAGTCAAGAAATGCATCCGTAATCGCGCGATTGGCAAGGCCGTCCTTGATCATCGTTCCGTTGGTCGAAACCTCCGAAACGTTCGGCTGCAGGCGAAATCCGTTCGGCCCGACGACATGCGTTTTGCACATCTGCAGGAATTTCTTGGCGTAATCGTTGTTGACCGACAGGCTGCGCGCGCGGGCGCGCATGATTTGCAGAGACTGGCGAAGATCCCAGTCCATCGACTGCGAAACGGTCGCCATGCTGGCCGTCAGGCGCGTTATTTTCGAGGCATTGAACGCGGAAACGGCGAAAGACCGCTTCGCCGCTTTTATGACGGCATCAAACCTTTTCTTTGAAATCCACAAGGCTTAAATCCTCACAAAAACTTTGTTTTTCGGCGTGGAACCGTTCTTGATTCCCTCGGCGTTCTTTTCGCTGTTCCAGATCGCCTTGTATTTATCGCGCAGGACGATGAGATCGGGGATCGGCGTCAGCTGCAGGCGGCGGCCGCCGATCATGTACATCTGCTGGTCCTTCGTCGCGCGGCCTGCAATGACCGCCTCGATGGCCTCATACGTGATTTGCGCCTGCGAGCGCGTGTCATACGAGGCCGCCGCGCTGAAATTGGTGACGATGTCTATCTCGCCCTGCTCGATCGTGATGCGCTGGCCGGTCGCCGTCAGATAGGCCTGCCATGCGTAATGGCCGGCAGCCCATGATGACGTATCCGTCGTCGCCAGAGAGACGAGAAAATCCTCGGCCGATGCCGTCGCCGTTATAGTGTATTTATTCGTCGCATTGACCAGAACATAGGACAATGTCCATGTTCCCGCAGGATAGTTCTCGAACGTCTTTTGCCACTGGACGCTGTCGCCGGCGACGATCTGCGACGGCTCCGTCTTCGGAATTTCTCCGCTCATTTCCAACCTTTCACAAACGATGACCGCCCGCGGCGGCGTTGCGGCCTTTGCGGAGACGGCGCAGGCCGATCCGGTTTATTCTCCGATGCAACAGCATGGCGGCGCAGCGCGTCTTCCGCGACGTCCCATATCTTGCTGCGGTTCAGCCGCGTGTAGAAATACTGCAGCGCGGCGTAGGCGTAGACTTCGCAGTCCAGCGCCTCGTTCCGCGCGTTTTGCTTTTTAACCCAAACGCGCTTCGCGTATCCGTTCGTGTAGCGCGTGATCTGTTTTTCCGCCGTCAGCTGGCGGTAATATTCGTCCTCGATGCCGATCGGGAAGTGCATGCACCCCGCGCCAGCGTCTTCCCTTTTCAGCCGCCCGAAAATGGTCGCCTTGATCGTGTCCGTGCCGATCAGCCAAAGGTCGACGCCGGACTTGATCGTCTGGTTTTTGTAATTCACGTCCTGACGCGTCGGCTTGCCGATGGCCGGCCTGCCCGGCTGCGAGGATCCCTTGACAGCTATCACATGCCGCGCCTTGCGCGCGCGGACGAACATATAGGCTTCGTGCGTAAAGTGGCCGCCGGTATCGACAGCCGCTGCGTTTACCTTCATTTTTGCGCCGCTTTCATGCGCGTATTCCTGCTGCAGGACGCTGTCGACCTGCGACCACGGGCCCGTTGTCGAAAGATCGGACGGGTCGCCGTATATCTCGCCACGGTCGACGAGCCACGATTCTTCGTCCCTGCCCCATGCGCGGACGACGTATGCCAGGCGGTTGTCCTGCACGTCGACAGCAGCCGTCAGGATCAGGCCGCCGTCCGGCACTGTCAGCCGGTTATATTCTTCGGCGCGCGCGGAAAGCGTTTCCGCGTCGGCGCGGGCGGAATATTCATCCTCCCAGCATTCGCCGAGAACGGTGTTGACGAACGTCTTGAGCGCGTTCGGGTCGTCCTTCGCGGCAAGAAACTCGACGGCAAGGTCGCCCCATGTCGCATTCGGGCTGTAAGAATACGCCGCCCAGATATGAAACCCAGCATGCTTGCCCGTGCCCGGAGCCGTCGGACGCCATTCGCCGCGCTCGATCATGGCGCGTTTGTCGGCGTGATCTATGATGCAGCCGTTTTTCTCGCAGGCGTAATACGCTTCCCGCGGATTGTCTTCCGGCCACTTGATGCCGAACTTGCTGTCCTTTCCGCCCCATTTCAGGAACTGCATTTCACCGCAATGCGGACAAGGAACGAAGAACCTGCGCTGATCTGATTCAGCAAAAAGCTTTTCTATCCGCGATACGCCGGCGACGGTAGGCGTCGAGCCCGCCGCGATCTTGCGGTTCCAGTAATATTCCGTCCGGCGGATGCCGAGCTTGATCTGGTCACCTTCCGCTCCGGCCGATGGCGGGTATCCGTCCACCTCGTCGAACAAGACGACGCGGCGGGAGACACGACGGAAACCGCGCGGGCTGTTTGCGCCGACCATCGTCAGCGATCCGCCTGGGAATTGCTTGGCGACGATCGTGTTATCGGAGTCCTTCGCCTTGCTTTCCGCCACAAGCCCGCGCAGAACGGGCGTATCGCGCAGCATCGGCGCGATTTCTTCCTTGGAATAGCCCTGCGCGTCCTCGATCGTCGGCTGCACGACCATGATCGGACAGGGGTCGTAATGCATGTAATAGCCGATGGCGGCGTTGATGATCTTCGTCCAGCCGACCCGCGCCGACTTCATGGCCGTGATCTGCTCGATCGTCGGGTCACTGAAGGCGTTCATGATGCCTGTTTGATACGGCAGCGTATGCCATTTGCCCGGCTCGGCGCTGGATTCCGCGCTCAAATAGGCGTTTTCATTGGCCCATTCCGCCAGCGTCATCCGCGGCGGCGGAGCCCAGGCCGCCATAACCTCGCGGCGCAAACCCTTAATTGAGTTCATGCGAAATATCTTCCAATGCCTCGCGCACAAGACGGTCAAGCATGTCGATATCAGCGGGCGTCAGGTGCGGCAGGTTAGACTTTGCTTTTGAAGGTATCGCCAGAAGCTTCGTCTTTACAGCCGTGACAATAGAGAACCACTCCGCCTTTACGTCTTCGACCTTTACGTACAGGCCGGAATCCTGTTCATATTTCAGCTTTGCCAGCTTGGCGTCGTATTCGCCCTTCAACCGCTTCGCCGCCATCAACGTCATGGCAACTTCGCCCGAATCCGGATGAAAAAATTCCGGCTGCTCGGCTGCGCGCGGCGGCTGGATCAAACTGGCCGATTTACTGCCCGCCGTGTTCTCATCCCATTCGGCGTCCGCCGCCTGCTGGTTGATCTCCCACCGCTTCCCGTCAACGCGACGGCAAGAAGTCGGCAACCTGCCTGATTTTATTGCTTTTAATACCGCCTGTTTGGTTACCCCTCTGGTTGCCCCATAGGCGGCAGGACTTAACCATGTCATTGATTTCCTTTAATTTTATCTGGTAACTTCGCGGTAACTTGCCAGTTTCCGTTTGCCTAGATCGTTTTCGGGGTTCGAATTACCCCGCGCGGCGAAAGGTGAGGAAGTACCTTGGATTTATTGGTCGCTGAAAGCTGATAGGATCGCCGCCAGGTCTGCCGAGGCGAAGACGGTTGTTCCATGTTCGACGGCGTAATCGATCGCTGCCTTGAGATCGTTCAGGAAGTATTTATGCGTGATGCTTTCCGCCGTTTCAAAGTAGTCGTAGCGCTTTTTGTAGTGCGGTTCCTTGACGAAAGCGATGACGAGTCTGAAAGACCCGCGCCAGCGTTGATAGATGCCGAGCGGCAGATGCCTCGGATTCGGCTTTGAAATAGCAAAGAACTGCATGTTCTTCGCTTTTCCTTTTCCTGCGCGGTTTTGCGTTCCGTCACGATTGGCGCGCAGATAAGACAGGACGCGGTTGATGAACGATCCGCGCAGATTGCCGTAGCGATCGAGCAGACCGTATGTTTCCGCTTCCTTTGACGGCACGATGAACATGCCGGGCGGCAGTATGTTTGCTGCCCGCAGCGCCTTTTCGCTGGCCTTCATTGACCGCTGGCCGCCGTAGATTTCCGGCGCCATGAACTTTTCGGCCGGCACGCCCTTGCTGGAAAAATCCCGCATCCGCATGGTGACCTCGAGCCTTTCCGGCGTGGCCGGAACGGTGTAAGGCGCGTTTACCGCGTATGGCGTCGGGCGGTCAAAGACTTCCTTGATCCGCTTTTTTTCCTGCGATCTGATCGTCGCCATCGTCTTGTTTTGCGCATGGGCCACGATCTTCGGCATTTCGGAGAACGATACCGTGTTCAGCTTTTTCAAGGCCTGCGCGATATCTGACTGAAAATCCACTTCAAGCATGTTTCCCCCGCGAATGGGCGCGGCGACGTCTGATACCGCCGCCGCGCCGCTTCGATGACGCTGCCAACCAAACAGCATCCACGGATAACGCCACCAACAGAGGAAAATGCGTTTCCGGCATGAAAAAACCGCCTCGGCGCAGGCCTTGGCGGTTTTTCTCTGTGAGATTTATACTCACTATCGGAATTTATACAATCGGTGTTACACCGCGTCAACGATTTTTTTTCTTCGGACGCTGCCGATGATAGACGAGTGTTTCTAAAGCATTGAGCAGACTCGATTTTAAAGCCAATCTAATTTGCAACGGCATTTCACGGCCGCCGAACCCGTTTTCCATGCCGATGACGTGATACATCGCTTTGCTCATGCGCGATTCGGGGCCGTTGAGCATGTGATGGATTTCCGACAGCCGTGCGCGGGCGTTGAAAACGCTTGTGCTTTCATCCGGCTGGCGGTATTTGCCGCCGCCGCGCGGCATGCCGTCCATCGGCGAGGCACGGCGCGGATCCATCATAGCCTTGTCGAAAATATCCTTGTATTCCTGCGCTTCAAGGCACATTTCGAGCGAGATTTCACCGTTGAGCATCATGCGCCGCCAGGTCGAAACCGTGCGCGTGACGGTTTTCTGCTGGCCGTCGACGTTTTCCGCCACGCGCTCGATCGGCCTGTGTTGTGTCGCCTCGAACGTGCCGTGATCTGGCCTTTCGCCGATCGCCGTGACGACAACGCCGCTTTGCGGATCGCGGGCGTGCAGTTTCGGCTGGTTTTCCTCGAATGCGATCCGGTCTTTTTCGCGTTGCAGAACGTCCGCCATTTTCTCCATTCTCGTCATCCGAATTTCTCCCTTAAAAGTTTCATCGCTTCGCTTTTGAGCCGTGCGTATTCGAGCAGATTTTTATTTTGCAAGGCCGTTGTTATTCCGGTGCGGTAATGCTCCGGTAATTGCTGAAAATGCCAGTGGCAAAACCCGTGCCGGTATTTTGACGGCGTGCGCCGCTTAGGTGCGCACGTCGGACAAAGCCTGACATCGTCCTTCCGTTTCACGTGAAACATCCTTTCCGGCCAGATGCAGACGCACGCACGCCCCTGCCGAGCCTTTCGATGGTTTGGTTATGCTGTTGACTGGCGATCATTGGCGGTTTTTCCGTTTGTAAACCCGACAAAAGCCGAAAAAGAACTTCTGCGGGCGCTGTGGATTGTGCGGCATTTCACGCTTTCCCTTGGCGATGTCTTCGTTAAACCGCGCAAAAAGGTCTTCGATGCCTTTCCAGCCGTTGCCGCGGGCAACGCTTTCAGCAATCCGCTTTTCCTCGTCAGTGAGCCAGTCTTGCACGCGATAGCCGACGCGGTCGGCAGGCACTGAACCTGTCTCGCGCGCGGAAACAGGAACAGGATGATGGTTGATGTTTGAATCATCAAAAGGGATAGATGGTTGAAGGGATGGAGCGTCCGAAATTTCGGCGGCGTCCTCTAAATTCAATGGGTTATCGTCTAAATTGCTCAAATTTTTTTGTATATTTTTCCATGTATCCACAGCCCTTTTGCTGACCCATCTGCCGTCAATTTTCTCGAAAAGTTTTTCGAGGACGTTCGGTTTGATCCGTGTTTTCCAGACGTGGGGCGTCACTTTTGCCGACCGCGCCAGCCGCTCGTTATCGTCTTCCAGCCCGGTATTTCCTGATCGCGCTTCGTTGAGGTGCGTCACGAACAACAGCACGTATGCACCGAATTCCGTCGCGTCCATCTGCATGCCGTCATTCAGAAAATCGCCGATATGAAAGCGGAAGCCGATCAGGTTGATCATTTTTTCCGCCTTTTCCGCTTTTCACCACGCGGATTCAACGGATGACCGTGACGTCCGCGCGGATGCTTGGCGACAAACGGACCAACGATTTTAAAATCAGCCTTTTTTGCAATTTCATCGCAATGCGCGCCGATAATTGCATCTATATGATCGATCAAAATCTCCTGCATTAGAGATTTTGCGGCACGCCTATGTCCGGCATGAAGTTTTGAGAATGCGGCTGATAAATCGTTTCCGTTTTGCGTCATATCCAGTCCACCGTCGGCTTGCCTGAATATCCGTGTTCCCATACGAACCATGCAAAGGCGATCAGACCGCCGCCGCCGCGGCCGATGTCTTTTCCATCGCGGGCGAATTGAACGCGCTCTGAAAAGACGTGAATCCGCGCCAGAGGCGTTGATTCGAACATTTTGCGGCGCGCTTTTCCTTCAAGAAAATTAAGCCGTAGAAGCATGGCCGTTTTCTCCGTCGTGCAGGCCAGAGATTTTTCTATGAACGGCACGGCAAGCTTATAGGGCGGATTTGTGATGATGTTTGCGACATGGCTATGATACCCAATGAGGAAATCAATGCCTGACGTGCCATATCCGCGAAAAACGAGATCAGTTGAATAGACATCATGGCCGTGCCGCTTCAAAACCTCTGAAATTGCGCCATCTCCGCATGCCGGCTCCCATATAGCTCCTGAAAATTTCTCGACAGAAAGCAATGCCTCTGTCGCCGCGGGCGGCGTTGGATAAAAATCGTCTTTTTCACGTTTTTTTGATTTAGATCCGACAATGCGCTGCGCTTGCGTTAAATTTTCAGTCATCCGGCTTTCCTCTCGAAAAGCCGCGTTTGCAGCATGTTCGCCGCGACGATCGCGCGCGACAATGGCGGACAAACCGAGTTTCCGCACATGCGCACCTGCGCCGTTTTCGTCAGAGGTTTTCCGTCGGACGTCACGTCGATGATGTAATCGTCCGGAAAGCCCTGCGCGCGGTATAATTCGCGCGGAATGAGCATCCGCATGCCGACATCGACGATGATATACGCGCCAACCATGATGAACGCAGGCCGCGGACACGGCACGGGCGGAATCGCGCTGTCGATCTCGCCGAATTTCTCCATCAGGCGCACCGTCCACCATGCCGTATAACGCTGCTCGTCCGTCAGGCTCGGCGGCACGGTCATTTCCACGGTCGCAAGGCCGAAGCGGTCTTTCGTCGTCACCGTGCCCGCTGGATTGTTGAGATTCTGGCCGTCTTTTTCGGTGCCGTAGTATTTGACCAGAAACGCCCGCGTTTCCGCATGGTGCATTCCGCCCGCGGAAACCGTGTGCAGCGGCTCGTCCGCCGGATGCCCGACGTTCGTGCCCCGCATCTTCGTGACGTAACTGGCGACGAGCTGCTGCTGCGTGCCGCGCCCGACGATCGTCGAAACCGGTTCCTCGATCGAATGCCCCGTGACGCCGGTGTTATGCTGCGCCATATACGCGATGGCGATGGCGGTCTTTGTTTTTCCCATGACAGTTGGCGCGGGATCCGCAAGATCGGTGCCGACGCTCGTTCCGTACATGCTTTGCAGGTGCGCGGCGACGACGGCGTGTTTCCTGCCGCCGGAGACAACGGTTCCGAGCGGACGATCGAGGCCGGGAACGCGCGGATTCTGCCCTGGCCGTTCTCCGTAGCCGATCTCTATCAGAGTTGGCGAGACGACCTGCGCATGATTCCGCGTCGTCATGGTTATGAACGGGTTTTCAACGGACTTCGGCTCGCCTGCGCGGGCAGGACCGCCAGCGCCGACCATATACGGCGTCACAATGGCCTTTTCCCCGCGCTTGGCGCATGTCGTCGTGCGCAGCGGCTGCGCCGCGGGCTCGATCCTTCCGCCGTGCGTCAGATTGACGATAAACGGCTCGCTGGCATCGATAACATACCGTTTCAGGCCGCGTGCGATGCGGCGCAGCGTGTTGTCGCGCAGCGGGCGCGCGCGGTCGAAGATCGACGGGCACGGCACGGACCAGTCGATGCACTCCGCCGCCGTGCGGTATGGCTTCAAACCGCTGCCCTTTGGCCCGTGCGTCGGCTGCGGCCAGACGATCGGCTGCCCGTCGCGCCGGGCGACCAAAAACAGCCGCTTGCGAATCGTCGGCGCGCCGTAATCGCAGGCTTTGAGTTCTTTCCAGTCAACGGCATAGCCATGCCGTTTCAGCGCATTGATGAATGAATTGAACGTGCGGCCCTTTTGCGCCGGATCAGGCAATCCGTTCGGCAGCAGCGGACCCCAGGTCAGAAATTCCTCGACGTTTTCGAGCATGATCACCCGCGGGCGGATATCCTGCGGAAGCGATGCCCACCGCAAGACGACCCACGCCAGCCCGCGGATTTTCTTTTCCACTGGCTTCCCGCCTTTGGCTTTGCTGAAATGCTTGCAATCCGGCGAAAACCACGCGAGGCCGATCGGGCGGCCGCCGCAGACCTGCAACGGGTTCACCTGCCAGACATCCTCGCAATAATGCCGCGTCAGCGGGTGATTGACTTCATGCATGCCGATCGCTTCACGGTCATGGTTGATGGCGATATTGACAGGACGCTGCAGCGCCTGCTCTATCCCGCAACTCGCGCCGCCGCCTCCGGCGAAGTTGTCGACGATGATCTCGCTCTCAAGTTTGATCTGATAGTTTTTCACCTCGGCCCCCATTGAAATGTTCTCATTGGTTTGTCGCTGGCGATTTCTTCGAGTTGCTGCTCGAATACCTTTTTCTGCACGCGCTGGCCGAGATAGCCTTTTAGCGCGAGGCTTTTGACGACGGCGGGCACGCGGTTGCCGTTTGCGGCCGTCACCTGCCGCGTGAGGTATTCGATCAAAATCGGGTTTTCCTCGATCGCGCGGATTCCCGCGAGGCGCTGCATTTCGAGCAGGATCTCGCGTTCCTCACTTGTGAGATCGGACATCTTTTCCGGTTGATTTTTCAAAGCTTCCCCTCTGTTTTTCGCTTCGGTGCCGCAGAACGCGGCTTTTGGCTGGAATTGGTTGTTTTAAAGTTCAGTTTTAAGTACTCCTTAATTCCCCTTGACTTTCCTTTCTTTCTTTTTTATGGTTATTGCGTTTTGAGCATTAAAAAAGCCCCTATCAGGGGCTTTGTTGGTGTTTGAATTGGTCTGGCCTTAGTTGTCGGCATGTTACTCCGCCTTGAGTTGCAATCTCGAAGCGGATAGCTGCTGCGGCAGAGGCTCTGCCGCGTTTTAACATTTGAGATATAGCCGCCTGCGTGTAGCCGGATGCTTTGGCGAGTTTTCCTTGGCTGCCCGCGATCGCTATAGCTCTCTGTAATGCCTCTAATTCCGTCATGGATAACAAAATATAACTTTTGTTATCTGCGGTCAATACTTTTGTTATGGCGATTTTATAAGCCATAAATGATAGGAATTAAGGC
The DNA here is from genome assembly GCA_021845905.1 of Pseudomonadota bacterium. Lineage (GTDB taxonomy): Bacteria > Pseudomonadota > Alphaproteobacteria > Micavibrionales > UBA2020 > PALSA-926. The sequence continues at coordinate 121,980 of JAJZVA010000005.1, read as the reverse complement.
ATGGAAAAAAACCAAAAACCCCTGATAGGTCAACGCATTGAGGCGCGTCTTGCAGAACTCGGCAAGAGCCAGAAATGGCTTGCGGAGAATATCGGGGTAACGCAAACGGCGATCTCGCAGATTATTTCACGCGGAGCCAGCAAAAAATTCCCCGACATCGCGGCCGCGCTCGGCATTAACTATGATTGGCTGATTTCAGGCCACGGCCCCATGATCAATCTGCAATACAAGCAACCGGCACGGAACTCTGGCCTTGAAGATGTGCCTCGCCAGTCAAAACGGGAAAAAATCCTTGATCTGCTCGACGAATTCTGCAAGCTTTCACCGCTTGAGCAGGAAAAACTGATGATTTTGCAGGATCTCGAAAAAAAAGAGCCGCCGTCTGTTGATGGCATACACAATGGCGAAAGAACGAATAAAGGTCATAAGTGATGAATTCTAGCGATATATTTTTAACCGTAGTTTCACTGGGCTTGACCTTAGGGGCATTTTATATTCTCTATCGCATCCTCGTTTTTCCATTTATTCAGGCCTCGCGCGACAGAAAAAAAATGAATGCGCTGCTTCATGATATTAGCAGACCAGAGGCAGATCGCCGCCGCGATCTTGTGAAAGAACTCGCCGTCAAAGGCAATGTAATTCTCAATCAGGATATCGGACTTGTGCAATATCGGATCCCGAAAACCCCGTTTTCCCTGCTCGGTTTCATTATCCTTTGCTTCATCATGGTGCTGCCGGGGCTTTTATACCTGCTCTGGTATGCGACTCAAAAAGACAAGATATCGTCTTTCGTGCTGGACGTTGAACCCGCGCAATAAAAAAACATTACATTTGTTATTTTTTGTTATTGACGTGATATAACATTAGTTATATTTTTACCCCTGCAACCAACTCAACAGGGGTAAAAAATGTCAACAAAAGCGAATCTTCCGAATAAAAAGCGGGCGAATAGAAAAAATCGCCATTTCCTTGAATTCATGCGGGACTATTCATCTGGCCGCATCCAGCATGACGCTGGCGCAAAGAGCTTTGATCTCCGTTTCACGGGCGCTTCTGGTTTCTGCGCCCATATCGAGTTCTGCGACCATATCAAGAAGATAATTGCCGAATTCCTTGGGGTCGATAATTCCCTTTTCCGCAAGTGTGGAAAAAAGGCCAAGGGCAACGATTTCGGGAAGCTTCATTTTAACGTCCTTTGCTGTGTGAGTGAGATCAACAGCATAGCAGCGGCGCGCGGGTCTGCAAAGACCTTGCGCACCGCCTGCATCAAGCGGAGGACGAAATGAGCAACGTCATCGAATTTCCAAACATCCGTAAATCCTTGCGCTCCGCAGAATTCAGCGTGGAGAACGTCTGCCAGCGCGCCCGACATATAGCGCGGTCCTGCGCAGGCCTGCCCGCGGCTATTCCGGCGAAGATCGTCCGCAATCCGGCGGCGCGCGCCGCCGTGCTGGAACTCGAAAAAGCCGGGTGGATCGTGCGCAACGTGCCGACAGGCGGGATCGTCTTCATTCATCCTGATATGCCTGAACGCACATTCGGATTTTCCGAGGCGCTGCATCTGCAACGCGACATAGCCTATCAGCCGGAGCAGGCCTAATGCCTAAAAAAGACCCTTCAAAACAGCGCTGCCGCTACGTGCCGACGCTGACGAACGAGGAAATCAACAAAATCCCCGTCCGGCCAGAGAACTCGACCACGGGCCGCAATATCGTCCTGACTGAAAAGGGCGAGAAGATCGTCAAGCGTCTCAAATGCCAAGTCTGGCGCAACCCGTTCGGAGAATAGGCCATGATCACCGCGCTGCTTAAAAAAATCGGCATCATCATCCACCGCAGGACGATCGCCGACCTGACGCGGGATGATTTCCGCAGGTTCCTGATCGCATCGAGGCTGCAGTCATGATCACCATCCACGGCATCCGCCAGCGGCGCAGGTCGCGCATGGACACGCGCAAAAAGCACCATGACGAGGCAGCAGCGAAAAAACGCACCACCAAAGCCCTGAAACGCGAGGTCAGGGCAAAGGCAAATCAGCCAACCTCGCAAATGGAGATGTTCTGATGTTCGATTTTGGCGAATTTTTAACGCGTTTACTTATGGCAGTGACAATCATCTTCTCAGTTCTTGTAATGGTCGGACTGATTGCATCGATTTATATAGACGCCCAAAGCCCAACATTTTCCCTTCAAAAATCAGACTGGAAATGCACTAAGCAGCATACAGAACTGTTTTGTGCAAAAGGCTGTTACACAATAGAATCTTGCTATCAATGGAGCCATATATGAAACTCTCTATCCCCAAAGCTGCACTCAACGAAACGCTGGCGCGGCTGCTCGGCGTGGCAGAAAAGCGCGTCACCGTGCCGATTTTGGCGAATATCCTGCTCGACGTGCCGGAGGCGGAGAAACCGGCGGAAGGCAAGATACGCCTCGGCGCGACGGATATGGACATGGAAATATCCGAATGGCTGCCCGCGCACGTCAAACGGCACGGCACGATCACCGTTCCGGCCCATACGCTGGCGCAGATATGCAAGAAAATCGGCAGCGACCTGGTCGAGATCACCCGCAAGGAAGACCGCATCGAGATCACCGGCGGCGGCGCAAAGTTCGTCCTCGGCACGCTGCCCGCTGAAGATTTCCCCGAATTGCAGGATGAAAAGGCTGCCGAATGCCATATCCGCATGGACAGCGAGGAATTCCGCAAGATGCTCGATGCCGTCAAGGGCGCACAGTCGAAGGAAGAAACGCGTTACTATCTCTGCGGCGTCCACCTGCATTCATCGTCAGAGAATCCCGATAACGAGATCATCGCCGTGGCGACGGACGGCCACCGCCTCGCATATTGCAGCAGCCCGATCATCGACATCACCGGAGACCTGCCGCCGGTCATCATCCCCAGTAAAGCCGTGACGGAAATGCGCCGCATCGTCGATAAACCTGCGGGCGAGATAGAACTCGTTATCTGCGCCGCGCGCGCGCAACTGCGCTGCGGCAATGTGACGATGAAAACCAAGCTGATCGACGGAATGTTCCCCGACTATGCCCGCATCGTTCCGCTGGAAACGGCGGAAACGATCCGCTTCGAGGTCGCTACCGTGCCGTTCCGCGAGGCGGTCGAGCGCGTCGGCACCGTGCTGGACAAGTCAAACGGTGTGAAATTGTCATTCTCCGACGGCAAACTGGGGCTGCACGTCAACGGCGTCGATATCGGGCAGGCCGATGACGAGATCGACTGCACCGGCGCGGGCAAGATAGACATCGGCTTCAACGCCCACTTTCTCGCCGAAATGACCGGCCACTTCCCCGGCGCGTTCACCATCGCCATGACCGACCCCGCCAGCGCCGCAAAGATCACGGCGGAAGACAATCCGGACATCTATTACGTCCTGATGCCGATGAGGGTTTAATTTTTTAGAACGGAGAAAAAATATGTTCATTAAAACAAAAGCCAGATATCTCGCCGCGCTCATTCCCTTTATTGCAGAGGAAGAGAATCGTTATTATTTAAACGGCATAAACGTCAAGCCGATGCCGGAAGGCGGGATTCGTATAGCTGCCACTGACGGGCATGCGCTCGGCGTTATCTACGATGCGGACGGCGAAGCGGATAAGGAATACATCCTTGAAATTAACAAGACGCGTATAATTTCAAAGGTGCTACTCGATGCCTTTGCAGAGGATATAACGGTCGACCATTTTGATGGAGAAACCGTAACCGAGATACTTGATCTTGCAGACAACATCATAATCGAAAACGGGATGGCTATCATTTTTAAACATCGCAACTCCGGAATCCTTGAGTCTGTTAAATGCGATACGCTTGACGGCACATTCCCTGATATCAGAAAGGTGTTCGACAAATGCAGGATTGGTGCAGAATTAAAATATTTTGCCGTCAATACTGAAATTTTAAACAAGTTCTCCGCCGCCGCAAAAATCCTTACAGGGCGTATCTCACCCCATATAAAAATGTACTGGTCAGGCGGAAAGGATGATCATGAAAATAATGTAGATCCTGCGTTCGTCCTGCTTAGATCACCGCTTTTTTATGGCGCGATAATGCCCGTCATGGTGAATGGATGTGAATATCCCGCGCCTGAAATTCCATCGTGGCTTTTAACTCCTACGGAAAAGGAAAAATAACCATGCGCAATATATCCTTTTTCCTGACGACAGAGCAGTTTCTCAACGGCACCAAAGACGTGACGCGGCGCTTTGCATGGTGGACCTTGAAGCCGGGCGACCTGCTGCAGGCGGTGCGCAAATCTCAAGGCCGCAAAAAGGGAGAGCCGATCGAGAAACTCGGCGTGATCGAGATCGTCAGCGTCCGCAGGGAACCGCTTTACGCCATCACGCAGGAAGATTGCATCCGCGAAGGCTTCCCCCACTTCACGCCAGACCAGTTCGTCGCCATGCTCATGCAGCACGCCAAATGCGAGCATGACACCATCGTCAACCGCATTGAGTTCATGAGGATTTCATGAAAATGCGACACACGGTAAAGGTTTACAGTTACGACTTTTATGCGCTTTTTATGAACGAAAAGCCGGAATGTAAATTTTTATGGTCTAAAAAATTTCCGTTCATCTGGATGGCAAAATTATACGCATGGAGAGCGATGACAATGCCGCGTTTTGGACTGATCTTTTTAACTGCGCGCGTTTTTTCGGAGGTTGAATAATGGGAATGATAATGCACAAAGAACTTGAAATCGTCTCTCTTGTGGAATTGCCCTCGCGCAAGCCCGTACCCGTGACGGCATATCGCGCGGGCGATGTGACCGTTCTCAAGGTAAACGATAGGGATTTTGCAATTTGCAGGGGTATGAATGACGTTAAAAAATGGGCGTTTCCTGCATCATTCGAACGCTGGCCGTGGCAGCGCGAGCTTATTTTCGCGCTGATGCGCTTGGGAATCCTGTCAAAAAGCATTGGCGAAAAACTTTTCGACCAGATCGATGCGAATGACAAAGAACAGCGCATCCGTCACGACAGAAAACATATAGACACCGTTCTGGCCGCCTATGGCGTCAAACTAACAGCGGCGCAAAAAAGGAAAATAAAATGATCTCTGATAAAAAGATCGCTGATGCAATTATACGCCTCAAAGACTGCTTGCGCGGCATGGCTGGATATAACCCAATGCTAATTCTAGCGACCCGCAAAGATGTCGAAACTCTCATCGCCGCAACTCAAGAGAAACGCATATCCGAAGTCTTCATCGAACCCCTGAATGAAGAATACGGCGAACACAAGATGATGAAAAACTCGCAGGACGATACCGACTTTTACGAGTCGACATCCTATGAAGTCCTGCAATTTCTGGCCGAAAAATACCCGAACGGCATCAAGATCGTGGAGGAAAAATGACAAAACAAGATAACGCCGCGCGGCCTATGGATGAAATGCCGAAAGAAATTTTTGCATGGAAAAACTATGGTCGTTATTGGGGATTATCTAAATGCAATACCCCGAATTGCGCGGGGATAAAATACGTTCGCCATGATGCGGCAGATTCACCGAAGGAAGTAAGCGCAGGCTTGTTTATTCTGAATACCGCAGGCGTTATCGGTGAGCAAAACGCCGAATATATCGTTAAATCGATCATGAGCAATTTCCCAAATGGCATAAAGATCGTCGAGGTAAAATGACCGAACTTTTCCCCTATCTGCGCCGCGGATACCTTGGCGCTCTCGTCTGGATCGGACTTCCGCAGCCGCAAGACGGACAGCAGATTCCGACCTTTCCGTGCAAGTCTTATGCCGTCACATGGGCGGTAAACATGGGGCTTTTGCCGCGCGACACAAAATATTCCAGCATTGAAGTGAGGGAAAAATGAAGTGGTCTGATGTTTTCGAAGCTGAATGCATAGGCCGCGCCGTTGATGCGCCTGACCAGTTAGGCGGATATTACAGTCTTAAATGGCCCGAAAAAGAAGAAGCATGGCGCAAATATAGCGCAAAACTTTGCGGGCTTTTAGGCGAAGCCACAATAAAAGTCAGAAAGATGAACGGATGACCGCCTTTTACGCCAGCATACCGGAAAAATGCACCGCGGTTGATGCCGCCCGCGTCATCGGCGTGTCGCCGGAAAAGCTACGGGAAATGTGCAAAAACAAGGAAATAGCCCATACCCTTGCGGGCAGGAAGAAAATCGTTATATTTCGTGAAGACATAATCGATTATTTTGAAAGCCGTAAATGCCAAAGAAAAGCAAAGGGCCACACCTCAAATGGCGCGCCGCGCGCGGCGTATGGGAGATCGTCACCTACGCCGACGGACGCCGGACGTGCTACTCAACGGGCGTTGCAGACAGCGCAGAGGCTGAAAAAATCCTCGGCGAATACATCGTCGAACGTCATCGCCCTGCCGTTGGCCGGGCAGACCCACAAAACCGCCTGATCGGCGACATTCTCGCCGACTACGTGCAGGAACGCGGGCAATTCGTCAAAAGCCTGCGCACGCTGGCCGATGCCGTCGCAGCCCTATCGCCGTTCTGGGCTGAAAAGACGACGGACGCCGTGACGGAGGAAACCTGCCGACAATATTGCACGGAACGCGCCGTGCAATATAAACGCCGTAAAGAAAAAATTCTCTCCGATCTGATGGCGCGTGACCGTCGCGCGGGCCTCGATCGAGAATATAAACCTGTCGGCGAGATCAAACCGAGCCACCTCGCCCGCGAACTCGGCGTTTTATCTGCTGCCTGCAATCACGATTATCGCCGCCGCCGCCTGCCGCATCCCGTTCCCGTCTGGAAACCAAAGCCGGACACGCGCAAGGATAGATGGCTAACTCGGAATGAGGCCGCTGCGCTGATCCGCGCCGCCAGGCGCGGGCCAGCAGGCGCGAAAGAATACCGCGCCGGTTCATATCTTCCGCTTTTCATCCTGATCGGACTTTATACCGGGCAGCGGCATCGCGCGATCCTCGATCTGCGCTGGAATCAGGTTGACCTGATAAACGGGCTGATAGACTTTCACCCCGCCGGCGAGGAACGCACCGCAAAAGGCCGTCCGCTGATCAAGATGCCGCGCAAATTATGGATGATCATGAAATACGCCCGAAAACGCGGCACGGCGGCGGGGCCGGTCATCCATGAAAATCAAAGACCGTTTAAAAGCCTGAAAAAGGGATTTGCGGCCGCGCTGGCCGAGGCAGGCATCACAGGCGTCACACCGCACACGATGCGCCATACGGCGGCGACGTGGATGACGCAGGAAGGTGTTGCTTTTCCGAAAATTGCGCGGTATATAGGCCACGCAGACAGCCGGACAACGGAGAGAATTTACGCTCACCATGCACCCGACTACCTGCAAGAGGCGGCAGACGCGCTCGATAACCGCGCCAAAACCGCCGCCAGAAAAAACAGAGGTTCAAAAGGCTAAAATAAAAACTATATATATCAACCAATTATATAGTTACGCTGTTGTAGCTCAGTGGTAGAGCACACCCTTGGTAAGGGTGAGGTCGAGAGTTCAATCCCCTCCAACAGCACCATTGCATCATTCATCGTTGATATCAGGCCTTCAACGGGCTTCAAAATGTTTCACGTGAAAACCTGAAAAGAGGCTTTGCGGACAAAAAACTGTTCCGCGACAAAGGCATGACGCGTTAATTAATTATGTATAATCAATTAAATAACAAGTTGACCTGCTGAAAAATTACTGCTCTATTTCTGGAATGTAATGTCAAAAAAGGAACCCGGTTTGCAGTCCTTGTCATCGAAGATCGAAAGCCTTATCTCCCTCAAAACAAAATATAAAATTCCTCATACTCGGCTTTTTCTCGGCGCGGGAATCGTTTGTCTTTTTCTGGCAACGATAGCTTTGTCCTCTTTTGTGATGCCCAAAGCGCACCTGATTTCCGTCGCGCTGACAAAGAGCCAGCGCGCAACGGCTCAAATCGCCGCAAACAACCAGCAAGTTGCTGAAAACCTGAGCGAAATCACCCCCGCGGCGGGCGAACCCTTCGAGGCCGCAGCTGAACCGCAACTGTCCGCAACCGCACAGCAACCGTCCGCAAACAACCCGCAACCGTCCGATATGGCGGAAAATAACGTTGCCTCCGCGCCGGTGGTGAAAGTTCCCGCCGCAAGCGAAGCCAGCGCAATATCGCAAAAAAATATCGCCCTCGGCAAAGGCGGCACGCTGATCGGCGTGCTGGTCAAAAAGGCGGGCGTCGACGGCCACGCCGCCTATCAGGCCCTCACCGCGCTGAAAAAGGTTTACGATCCGCGCGACATGCGCGCCAAGGATAAAGTCGCCGTTTTGTTTGAAAACAAGGCCGGCGCCGCTGTCTTCATGGGCATGAAGGTCACCGAGCGCGACGGCAGCACCGTCACGGTCGCGCGCGCGGGCGACGGCAGCTTCACGTCGCGCGTCCAAAAAGTGCAGCTCCACCCGGTGGTGCGGCAATTCAGCGGCAGGATCGGCAATTCGTTTTACGTCTCCGCGCGCAACAAGGGCGTTCCCGCGCGCGTCATCCTTTCGATGATCAAGCTCTACGCGCAAAGCGTGGACTTCAAGCGCGGCGTGCGTGCGTCCGACCGCTACAAGGTCCTCTACCGCGAATACGCCCGCGACAACGGCACGATCGACGCCTCCAAGGGCGCGGACATCATCTACGCCGACCTCACGCTCGGCCATCAGGACATGCCGCTCTACCGCTACAGGGACGCGCACAACGTCGTCGGCTATTACGACGCGCACGGCCACGCTGCGCAAAAATCCATCTGGCGCCGCCCGATCCGCGGCGCGTGGATCTCCTCGCCGTTCGGCCCCAGGGTCGATCCCATCACCGGGCACAGGGGCTTTCACCCCGGCGTCGACTACGCCGCGGATACCGGCACGCCGATCATGGCCGCGGGCGACGGCGTGATCGTGGAGCGCCACTGGTGGGGCGGTTACGGTCGCTACATCCGCATCCGTCACACGCGCCATCTCGCCACGGCCTACGGCCACATGTCGCGCTTCAGGAAAGGCCTGCACGTCGGCTCGCGCGTCAAGCAGGGCGAAGTCATCGGCTATGTCGGCATGACCGGTCACGCCACGGGCCCGCACCTGCACTTCGAAATCCTCGTCAACGGCCGCCAGCGCGATCCGCTGACGGTGCCCCTGCCGCACTTCGGCAAGAGCCTGCACGGCCGCACGCTGGTCGCCTTCCGGCGGCACATCCGCGCGATCAACGGCACGTACCGCGTCGCGGAACGCGCCAACGCCCCCGTCCGGATCGCCCTGAACACGCAACGCTGATTGCGCAAGGGCGCATGCACCCCGCAACGACCACGCGCTTCGCGCCATCGCCGACCGGACGCCTGCACATCGGCCACGCTTATTCCGCGCTGTTCGCGCATGACAAGGCCGCCGGAAGCGGCGGCCGCTTCATCCTGCGCATCGAGGATATCGACACGGGGCGCTGCCGTCCGGAATACGTGACCGGCATTGAAGAAGACTTGCGCTGGCTCGGCCTCTCATGGGATGGCCCTCCGCGCCGGCAATCCGAACACATGGACGATTACCGCGCCGCGCTCGACAAACTGGCGGGCGAAGGCCTGCTCTATCCCTGTTTTTGCTCGCGCAAGGATATTCAGGAGGAAATCGCCCGCGCGCCCGCCGCGCCGCACGGCCCCGAGGGCGCGCTATATCCCGGGCTCTGCCGCGCCCTTGCGAAAAGCGTGCGGCAGGACCGCATCGCCGCGGGCGAAACCTACGCCCTGCGCCTCGACATGGCGGCGGCGCTGGCGCGTCTGAAAGCGCCGCTCGCGTGGGAGGATCTCGCCAAAGGAAAACAGGAAGCGCATCCGGAAATACTCGGCGACGTCGTCCTTGCCCGCAAGGACGCGCCCGCGAGCTATCACCTTTGCGTCACCGTCGACGACCATCTGCAGGGCGTCACCTGCGTCACGCGCGGCGAAGACCTTTTTCACGCCTCGCACCTTCACCGCCTGCTACAGCATCTCCTCGGGCTCGACGTGCCCGTCTGGCACCACCATCCCCTGTTGCTGGATGCCGAAGGCAAGCGCTTCGCCAAACGCAACCAGTCCGTCACGCTCCAGCATTTGCGCGAAGGCGGCAAAACGCCCGAGGATATCAAGGCCGACATGCGAAGCTTCGCAGTCTCGTCCCTGCCATAAATGCCGCGCGGCGGCGCAAATCATTTCCAGAATTTTAATAATAGATTTTTTGTCTGGCGGTTTCATGGAGATAAGTGAAGAAACTGACTCGCTTTTTCAATCGTAATCCCCTAACGTCCTATAATTATAACATTTACGTGAATCGGGTGATCGCTTGCCTATGGCTGAAGCAAAAACAGAGCAGGAACCGTCTATCGAGGAAATTCTGGAATCCATCCGCCAGATCATCTCCGAGGATACGGAAGAAGACGCCGCGCCTGCGGAAACAGTCCTTGAAGCCGTGAAGGAAGACGCCGTTCCGCCGTCCGGCCTTTCTCTTGCGCCGGAAGCCGAAGCGCCCGTTCCGCCCTCAGATCTTACACTCAAGGGCGCGGAAGAAACGCCCGTGCCGCCGTCGGATCTCACGCTGAAAGGCGAAACCGAAGCCGCCATCCCGCCATCCGACCTTTCCCTCGTGCCCGCGCCGGAAGCGACCGGTAAAGCCGCGCCTCTCTCGCTGACGCCGGATATCGCGGAACCGGTCGACAAGCCCGCTCCGCTCGACCTGACGGAGCAAGCCGCGCCCGAATCTTCTTCACAATCCGCAATAGAAATGATGGATATCCAAATGGCAGAAAAAGATAAAAGTCCTGAACATGAAGATTCGGCGGATACCGTGCAAAAAGAAACGCTCGCGGCCGATGCCCTGATGTCGGCTGAAACAGCCAATGCGGTGACGGATTCCCTCGCCAAGCTGCTGACCAGCAACGTTCCCATTGAAAACGAAGGTCACGAAAATAAAGTAACGCTTGAAGAAATGGCCCGCAGCCTCATGAAACCGCTGATTAAAACATGGCTCGATCAAAACCTCCCCGGCATCATCGAGAAGGCCGTCCAGAAAGAAGTCGAAAAACTTTCCCGCCGCGCGATGGATCGCTGAACATCCCTCTGTGCAGACTGAACCTATAGTTAAGGAATTTTCCGATGCTTTACGTCCAGCAGTCTTTGGGGCCAGATGAAGAACTTCTGACAGGCGCGAGATTTCACTGGATGTATACCGTCCGCGCCGTTTTCTGGATCCTCTTCGGCCTCGCGCTCGGCATCGTCATCGGCTACGGCGGCATCTGGTGGATCGTCTCTTCCGAAATCCGCCAGCGCTATGGCGATATCCCCTCCCAATATTATGACCTTGCATGGCACCAGACCGTTGTCGAGCATGGCGGTTATTTGCATATTTTATGGACCCTGCCCGCGTTGCTGCGCTTCGCCATTCTGGGATTCTTCCTGCTCGGGCTGTTTTTCTTCGCTCACCTGATGATCGTCAAAGCCACGACCGAGATCGCCGTGACGAGCCAGCGCGTCGTTTACAAAAAAGGCCTCGTCGCCCGCCACGTCGGCGAGCTGGGGATCGACCGCATCGAAGGCGTTTCCGTCAGTCAGGGCGTCTGGGGTCGGCTTTGGGATTACGGCACGATCATTATCCGGGGCATGGGGGTGGGCGAGGTCATTTTGCCCGCTTTGATAGAAAACCCCGTATCATTCCGTAAAGCCATTCAGGAAGCCAAATCCATCCAGGATCACGGAAAAGCCAGATCTTCTGGCAGATCAAGCGAAGATTTTTAACCATCTCCATGATAACATTAAATTATAACTCAGGAATTTTTATTCCCTGAGAATCCGTTTTTTGTTATCCTTGTTTTGGGGAACGACATCGGGTTTGTAAATCAAGGGGAGATGCGCGCGCATGAATGATCTTCTGATGCAGAAAAACGAGACGGCGGCGGAGGCTTATCACGCCGACCGGCGCGGCTTTCTCAAGCACGGGCTGGCTTTTTCCGCGGCCCTGGGCTTCTGGCTGCCCTCGACGGCAAAAGCGGCGGAACGCCCCGCGCCGATCAAAGGGCGCAACCTGCATTTCATCAACGCCCACACCGGCGAGGTGTTCGACGGCGAATACTGGTATGACGGGCGCTACATTCCGGCCGCCTTCAAGGAGATCAAGACCGTCCTGCGCGATTTCCGCACCGACACCACCTACCCGATCGACCCGCGCCTGATGGACATCCTCTTCGTCGTCCAGCGCCGCCTTGACAATTTCAACCCCTTCACGGTGTTCTCGGGCTACCGCTCGCCCGCCACCAACGAGATGCTGCGCGAGACCTCCAACGGCGTCGCCCGCGGCAGCCTGCATATGCAAGGGCAGGCGATCGACCTCAACCAGCCGCGCACGCGCCTGCACCACCTGCGCCAGACCGTGGTCGGGCTCCAGTCCGGCGGCGTCGGCTATTATCCGCGCAGCGATTTCGTCCATATCGACACGGGCCGCGTCCGTTACTGGTAAACCAGCGTTTTGATCTCTTTCAGCAGTTTCCCCTTGTCCCACGCGTAAGGCCCGTCGAATCGCGCCAGAACGTCGCCCTTGCGGTCGAGCAGGAAACTCGTCGGCAGCCCGGCGTAGCGCCAGCGCAGGGGGATTTGGCGGTTTTTGTCCCAGTAAAAGACAAGATGGCGGATCTTGCGCGCGCGCAGGAAGGCCATGACGGTTTTTCGCGAGGTCGTGTCGGTTGAAATGGCGACGACACGAAACCTGTCCGCCGGCATCATCGCCTGCAACCGGTCGAGCGACGGCAGTTCGGCGACGCAAGGCGTGCACCACGTCGCCCAGACGTTCACCAGAACCACCTTGCCTTTGAAATCCTCCAGCGTGACGGTGCGATCAAGTTTGTCGTAAAACGTAACCGCGGGCAACCGCGACGCATGACCGCTTTTGCCACGCAGCGCCCGCACAAGTCCATAAGACGCGAGAACCGCCGCCACGAAAACAAAAAACAGAAATTGACGCTTTACCGGCACGGAAAGGCTCTCCACAATAAGAATTAAGGCGCATTATATGCGTCGCAGTATAAGAGGGAACGCATGAGATTGACAGACTTAACCTTTTGCCTCGGGCTCGCCGCCGCAGTGGCGGCGCTCGGCGGCTGCGGCGTCAAGCCCGCCCATCTCTGGCCGCCGAACGGCACGCCGGAGAACGCCTATCCCCGCGTTTATCCCGCCCCCGCGGCTGATCCCCGGCCCGCGCAACAGCAACAGCAAAATTCACAACAGGAAAGCGCGCAACAGCCATGAGCACGGTCTCTTATAAAAACGGCCTTCTGCACATGGAAAACGTGCCGCTGCAGAAAATCGCGCAAAAGCACGGCACGCCGGTTTACTGCTACTCCACCCAGCGGCTGGCGGAAAATTTTCAGGCCTATCAGTCGGCTTTGCGCGCGATCATGCCGGAGGACAAATTCACCATCTGCTACGCCTGCAAGGCCAACGGCAACCAGGCGATCCTGCACCTGCTCGGCAAGCTCGGCGCGGGCGCGGACGTCGTCTCGGGCGGCGAGATGTACCGCGCGTTCAAGGCCGGCATCCCGCATGATAAAATCGTCTTCTCCGGCGTCGGGAAAACGCCCGAGGAAATCGCCGGGGCGGTGCGCAACGACATTTTGCAAATCAACGTCGAATCCGAGCCGGAACTCGTCGCCATCTCCGGCCTCGCCGCGAAGGAAAGCGCGAAAACCCACGTCGCCTTCCGCGTCAACCCCGACGTCGACGCCAACACCCACGAAAAAATCACCACCGGCAAAAGCGAAAACAAGTTCGGCATCGACATCAAATCCGCGCCCGCGCTCTACCGCAAGGCGAAGGACATGGCCGGGATCGCGCCCACCGGCGTCGCCGTGCATATCGGCTCGCAACTGATGGATCTCGCCCCGTTCGCGGAGGCCTTCAAACGCGTTGCCACCCTCGTCGAAGAACTGCGCAGACAGGGCAACATCATCACCACCGTCGACCTCGGCGGCGGGCTCGGCATCCCCTACAAGGGCGAAACGCCGCCCGACATCGCGAAATACGCCGCCCTCATCCGCGACATCATCCTGCCGCTCAACGTCGGCGTCATTCTCGAGCCGGGGCGTTCCATCGCCGGCGACGCGGGCGTGCTGCTCACCCGCGTGCGCTACCTCAAGGAAAGCGAAGACAGGCGTTTCCTGATCGTCGACGCGGGCATGAACGACCTGATGCGCCCGGCGCTCTACGGCGCGCATCACGAGATCCTGTCCTGCAACGAACCCGCGCAAAATGCCGTGATGACGGCTTACGACGTCGTCGGGCCGGTCTGCGAAACCAGCGACACCTTCCGCGCCGGCGCGGAGCTGCCGCGCACCGATCCCGACGCCCTGCTCGCCATCATGACCGCGGGGGCTTACGGCGCGTCGATGGCGTCCAACTACAACACGCGCCCGCTGCCCGCCGAAATTCTCGTCAGCGACGAGCAGTTCGACGTCATCCGCCCGCCGCAAAAGATAGAAGACATCGTCGCCGCCGACGTTATTCCCGAATGGCTGGCCTGAAGGGACAGACATGAGATACGCCTTCGCCCTCGCCTGCGGATTTTTTGTCCTGCTGTGGGAAAGGCTGTGGAGCCGCCTGTGGGTCCCCGCGACGCTGACCCTGTTTTACGCCGCGCTCGGCCTGTGCGGGCTGCTCCCGCCGCCCGCGAGCGTCTGGCATCCGTTGATGCTGGCGCTTTACGCCGCCGCGCTCGCCTTCTCCATCCTGAAAACGGGAACGCCTTTCGTCTTTCCGTCGCGCGCGGCCGTCGACCGGCGGCTGGAACGCGCCTCCGGCCTCGCGCACCGCCCGCTCGAAGCCTTGCGCGACACACCGGCGGAAAAACTCGCGCCGCAAGCGGAGCCGCTGTGGCGCAAACACACGGCGAAAGCGGCGGAAGCCCTGCTCCTCTTGAAGCTTTTCAGTCCGCAAACGGATGTTCCGCGCCGCGACCGCTGGAAACTGCGCTATGCCGCGCCCGTCTTTTTCGCGCTCGGGCTGGCGCTGGCGCAAAACAATGCCCTGCCGCGCCTCGCGCGGTCTTTCACGCCGGACTTGGGCGTTTTTGCCAGCGGCCAAAGCCCCGCGCCCGACCTCTGGATCGCGCCGCCCGCCTATACGCATGAAGCCGCCGTTTTCCTCTCCACCGCCGACCGGGGCATCGCAAAGCGAAGCGGCCCTGTCGTCGTGCCCGCGGGGAGCGTTTTGAAACTGCGTCTTGCGGGCCTGCGCTTTTCGCCGCGCGTCTCCTACGCGGGACAAAAAATCCCCGCAACGCAGGCCGCGCCGCGCAATTACGCGCTCGATCTCAAGCTTGAAAAAAGCGGCAGGCTGGTTTTAAGCGGTTTCCTCCGGCGCATCGGCGCGTGGAACGTCGCCGTCCTGCCCGACAGGCCGCCGTCTGTCCGCATCGTGAAAATAGAGGCGACGCCCTATGCCGCCGTCAGGATCACCTACGTCGCCGACGACGACTACGGCATCACCCGTCTGACCGCCGTCGTCGGCGCGGACGGCAAGGCCTATAAATTCGCCATGCCCCCGACGACAAGCCCGCAGCCCCTCAGCGACACGGAAGACATGACCGCGAACCCCTCCGCGGGAATGCGCGCGATGCTGTGGCTCGACGCGCAAGACGGCGCGGGGCACATCACCTCGAGCGCGCCGGTCGCCTTCACCCTGCCGGAACGGCATTTCAATAACCCGCTCGCGCAGCGCATCGTCCTCGACCGCAAGATCCTGCTGCGCGAACAGGGCGCGGGCGTTCACGCCGCCGTCGCCGCGGACCTCGCCAAAATCGCCGACGCGCCGCAAGACTTCAAAGGCGATTTCACCGTCTTTCTTTCGCTCTCCAGCGCGGCGCACGGATTGCTGTACGACCGCCGCGCCGCCGCGCCGCCCTCCGTCACCGGCCTTTTGTGGAACGTCGCGCTGCGTCTCGAGGACGGCGGCCTGTCCCGCGCGCGCGACGCGCTTGAAAACGCGCTCCTCAAAATGCAGCAGGCGATCGCGGACAAAACCGCTTCCAGACAACAGATCCGGGAGTTGCTCGACAACGTGCGGCAGGCGATGCGGCAATACCTGACGACGCTCGCAGGCGAGATCGCGCAAAAGCTCGCGCAAGGGAAAAACACGCCGCATCTTTCGCCGGAGCTGACGGAAAAAATCATGAGAAGCATCGACGTCAGCAAGCTGTTCGCGGAGATGCGGGCGCTCTCGCGCGCGGACACGCTGCAGGACCTGCGGAAGGAAGCCGCCGCGCTGAAAAACACGCTCGACCACTTCGACATCAACGCCTTCAGGCAAGTGCAAAAACAGCAGGCGCAGGCGATGATGGCCTTGCAAAACCTGCAAGACATCCTCCACCGCCAGCAAGCGCTCTACGACAAGACGAACGCGGCGGCGCGCAAATCCGCCTTGAGAAAAGAACGCCCTGCGCAAGCCGCTATCCGCGCGGAGCTTCAAAAATCCCTGCAAAAGCTCTCCGGCGCGGGCCTGCCCGTTCCCGAAAATTTCGCCGCCGCCCGTCAGGCGATGAAAAAGTCAGCAGCCGCGCTCGGCAAGGCCTTGCGCGAAGAGTCCCTCGCCGCGCAAAAAAACGCCCTCGACAACCTGCAAAAAGGCATCGACAAAACAATCAAGAAAATCGCCAGCGCCCTGCAGAGCGCCTTTTTGCCCTTCGGCGCGTCGCGCGACGGCAACTATGGCGCGGGCTACGATCCGCTCGGGCGTGCCGACGACGTGCGCCTCCCCGACAAGAGCCGCCAGCGCCGCGTGCAGGAAATTATCCAGGAACTTCAGCAGCGTGAGAGCGATCCCGCGCGCGGCAATATCGAGCGCAATTACATCAACAGGCTTCTTGAGCAGTTCTGACTTCTATATTATGATAATTAAGAACGATTCGCCCCGCAAGAAAGACAAACCCGCCGTGCAGAAAAACCCGCCCGTCATCATTGTCTATCACGAAAACTGCATCGACGGCGCGGCTTCGGCCTGGATCATCGCGAAGGCGGCGGGCATCGAAGACGGCGCGCGAAAAAACAACGCGCTTTTCATCCCTTACGACCATGCCGACCCGGCAGCCGGCGAAGATAAAATCCGCGCCGCGCTGTCATCCGGCGGCGATATTTATTTCGCCGACATCACGCCGGAAAAAGATTTTCTCGACGCGCTTCTCGCGGCGGGAAACGACATCCACATTCTCGACCACCATAAAAGCGCGGCGGAAACGCTGAAAGACAAAAATGCGCCACGCCTGCATCTCGTGTTCGATCCCGCCGCGCCGTCCGCCGCGGGGATGATCTGGGCGCATTTTTTTCCTTCGCAAACGCCGCCCGCCGTCGTCGCGCTGATCGATTTGATGGATGGCGCGGCGAACGGCCTGAAAACGCCGGAAGACTTCGCCGCCGCCGCGCTGGTCGATTCAAAGAGCATACGGACGCCGGAAAGCGCCCTGGAGACATTGCGCGGCCTCGCCATGCTCAGCTTCAACGACATGGCGAAAAAAGGCCTGCCGATCGCCGCCGCAGAGGACGCGCGCATCGATGAATTGTTCGAAAACGCCGCCGTCGCGCGGATCCGGCTTTTGCCGGACACCGACGCCGTCGACGTGCCGGTCGTCAACGGCCATCTCAAAGGCTATGGCCGCGCCATCTCCGCGCGTCTTGTCGAACTCGGCGCGGCATGCGGCGCGAACGCCGCTTTCATGTGGTGGCTGGAAAAAAACGGCGCCGTCACCATGAGCATCCGCACCGGCGGAGACCCGGACGCCAGCGCGATCGCAAGGCATATTTGCAAGACAACCGGCGCGACGGGCGGCGGACATGACGGCGCGGCCGCGGTGCATTTCGCGTCCCTTGCCGATTTCGCGAAGCATGTCAAAATCACGCGCCCTGCGGCGGCGCGGAAAATCAGGCGAGAACCGCCTTCACCCGGGTGACGATATCGTCGAGCGTAAAAGGCTTGGATATCACCTCATGCGCGAGAAAATCGAGATTGTGCGCGCGCTGCCGCTGGTTGGCGTAGCCGGACATCATCACGATCTTCGTCTTCGGATAATCCTTGGAGACTTTCAGCGCGAGCGCGATGCCGTCGAGATCCGGCATGACGATGTCCGTCAGCAGGAGATCAAACGGCTTTTCCGCCAGCGCGGCGAGAGCGGCGTTGCCGTCCGCCACCGGCGTCACGTCGAACCCGCCGTAGCCGAGCGCGCGCGCGACGAATTCGCGCACCGAAGGCTCGTCGTCCGCCACAAGTATGGTTTTGCCGCCCATCGCCTATTTTCCTTTCACGCGCAGCTCCACCGTGGAGCCGTTCTCCGGCACGTCATCGAGTTGCATCATGACCGGAACGATGTCGCCGCCGGAAATCTGCGTCACGCCGGTTTTGAGATCCCATGACTTGACGACCGTGCCGTCCTTCGCCTTCAAGATCACCCGCAACGGCGGATAGGCGATGGCGTGGCTGGTCGTGTTGGCCATCTGCGCCGAAATCACCAGCGTCCTGCCGCTGTCGTCGATGCGCCTTTCAACCGAAAGGCCGCTGAATTTCAGGCCCTCGCCCGCCACCGGCACGTGAAAGCCCAGCGCCCTGTAAAACAGCGCCGTTTGCGGCCAACGGTCAAGGATCGGCTTTTTCGCGGCGAACATCACCGTCAGAGTGAGGAAGCACAAAAACAGGAAGATCATGCCACCGAATGCATTCGCGCCCATGCCTGCGGGATTATGCGTAATTATGGAGGGAACCGTCTCCTGCGGAAGCGTTTCCGGCTTTTTCCCGGTGGGCGGCGCGGCGGGCGCGACAGAGGGCACATCCGGTTTTTCTTCTGCCGCGGGCTTATTTTCATCCGGCGGCTTCCTGTTCTTGTCCTTGTTGACGACTGTGGATAAAACTTCGTCGAAAGCCGCGCCGTCTTTTTCGAGAATCGACTGCAACGCGTCGGTGATGGACTGCGCCGAGGACATATCCATCTGCGCGGGCGATTCTTGCGGCGGCGCGGGTGCTACGGGAACCGCCGTTTCGGGAATCTGGAACCATGTGTGGCTGCAGGATACGCAACGCACGTCCCTGCCCGCAACGCCCAGTACGGCGGCATCCAGCTTGTATTGCGCCTGACACTTCGGGCACGTCAAAATCATGTTTTCAAACCGTTCCGCCGCTTAAAAAAACCGGTAGAATTGCACCATAAAGCAGGATAACATGCAAAACATCACAATGTATAGAGGCAGGGCATTATGGCTTTGGTCAGATTTTCCAATATAGGCTTGCGCTATAGCACGGGCGATGAAGTTCTTCACGACATCAGTTTCGATCTGGAAGCCGGATCCTTCCACTTTCTCACAGGTCCGAGCGGCGCGGGCAAAACCTCGCTGATGAAACTGCTTTACATGGGGCAAAAGCCGACCCGCGGCGTCATCACCATGATGGGGCGCGAACTTGCGACGCTGCCGCCCAAGGCGCTGCCCGAACTCCGCCGCCAGATCGGCGTGGTCTTTCAGGATTTCCGCCTGCTCAACCATCTTTCGGCTTTCGACAACGTGGCTCTGCCGCTGCGCGTCTCCGGCGTGGGCGAAGCGGCGATCAAAAAGAACGTCACCGAACTGCTCGAATGGGTCGGCCTCGGCGAGAAGATGAACGCCCGCCCGCCGACGCTCTCCGGCGGGGAACAGCAGCGCATCGCCATGGCCCGCGCCATCATCGGGCGTCCGAAACTCCTCCTCGCCGACGAGCCGACCGGCAACATCGACGAGAACATCGGCATCAAGCTCCTCACCCTGTTTGAGGAACTGAACCGCCACGGCACGACCGTCGTCATCGCCACGCACAACGAAGGGCTCGTCCGCCGCTTCCCGCACGACCAGATGCACCTTGAAGACGGCCTCCTCGAAATCCGCCAACACACCTCCGCAAAGGCAGCCTGAACACCATGTCCCGCAAGCATTTCAACAAAAAATACACCTATGACATCTCGCTCGACGAAGGCGTCGGCGCGCGCATGACCAGCTGGGTCACCGGCCTGATGGTGTTTTTCGCCACGCTGACGCTGGCGCTCAACTTCTCCCTCTCGACGGTCGCCAAGGCCTGGATGTCCAGCCTCTCCGGCACGGTGACGGTCGAGATGAAGGCGCCGCTGCTGCCGCTGACCGACAAAACCGCCGCCGCGGAAGAGCAGCAGAAATTCCAGACCGGCGTGCACAACGTCCTCGCCTTTCTGCAGAAAAGCCCGGCGGTGGCGCGCGCGCGGCTGATGACGGGCGCGGAAGTCAAGGCGCTGATCGAGCCGTGGCTCGGGCAAGGCAACGAGAACACGGCGCTGGACGCCATCCCGTTGCCGACGCTGATCGACGTCACGCTCGCGCCCAAGGCCGACGTCGCCCTGCTGACCCGCAACATCCGCACCATCGTCCCTTCGGCGCTGGTCGACAGGCAGAGCGCCACGCTCAACAACGTGCGCATGCTCTCGGACACCGGCACGTTCTTCATGCTGATCCTCACCAGCATCATCGGCGTGCTCGCCATCGTGACGATCTCCGGCATCGTGCGCTCGAAAATGCTCATCCACAGGACGGAAGTCGAGACATTGCACCTCATCGGCGCCAGCGACGAATACATCGCACGCCAGTTCCGGCAGCACACGTTGCGCGGCACGCTGAAGGGCGCGCTCATCGGCGTTCTCTGCACCGTCGCCACGCTGTTCGCGCTCGGCCACGTGACGCATTTGCTTGACAGCGGCTTTCTGCCGCATCTCAAGCTCATGCCCGCGCAATGGGCCATGCTGCTGACGCTTCCTGTCGTGACCGGCTGCCTGATCGCCCATCTGACGGCGCAGGCCTCCGTCCTCAGGGAACTGGCGAAACTGCCGTGAGGCCGCCGTTTTGACGATCAGCCGCAAAACGAAAGCAACCCTCGCCGTCATCGCCGTCATCGCCGTCGTCGCGCTCGGCGCCGGGTTCCTGTTTTTCGTCGACGCCGTCGCCGCCATGCCGCAACCGCAGCAACCGATGAAAAAGCTCGACGCCATCGTCGTCCTGACCGGCGGCAGCAACCGCATCAGCACGGGATTCAATTTGCTGAAAGAAGGTTACGGCAAAAAACTCTTCATCTCCGGCGTCTACCGCGGACTGGATATCGCCCAGCTGACGAAACGCTGGAAAGCCGCGCCGCAAAAACGGCTCGATTGCTGCATCACCCTCGGCTTCAAGGCCGACAGCACCTACGGCAACGCGGTGGAAACCGAGGCGTGGCTGAAGAAAGAAGGGTTTCGCTCCATCTATCTCGTCACCGCCGACTACCACATGAAGCGCGCGCTGCTCGAATTCCATCACTATGCGCCCGGCGTCCTCATCACGCCTTATCCGGTGGTGCCCGACAATTTCAACGTCCGCGACTGGTGGAAATCCTCAAGCGTCGGGCTGCTTCTCGCGCGCGAATACCTGAAATACGTCGCAACCTCCCTCCGGTATCCGTCATGAAAAAAGTTACGGACATCCTCCGCTCCATCATCTTCAATATTTTCTTTTTCGGCGGGTCGCTCGCCTGCAGCATCGTTCTCATCCCCGCGCTGTTCCTGCCCGAGAGCAAATGCGCGCAAGTCGTCAGCGATTTTTACGGCGGCTACATGAAGCTGATCGAAAAATACATCATGGGGCTGAAGCTTGAAATCAGGGGGCTTGAAAACGTCCCCGCCGGCGCCTGCATCATCGCCGCCAAACACCAGTCGGCCTACGAAACGCTGAAACTGCCCTACATGCGCGCCCTCGGCTATCCCGCGATCATCCTCAAAAAGGAGCTCACGCGCATTCCACTCTGGGGCTGGTATCCCGCGCGCATGGGGCAAATCGCCATCGACCGCGGCTCGGCCAAGGAGGCGCTCGACTCCATCGTCTCCGGCTGCAAAATGAAACTCGACGCGGGGCGCTCGGTCATCATTTTTCCGCAAGGCACGCGCACGGCCGTCGGCGTGAAGAAACCCTACAAAGCCGGCCTCGCCAAGGTCTACCGCGACGTGCATGTTCCGGTCGTTCCGGTGGCGCTCAATTCAGGGGTCTTCTGGGGCAAGAACGCCTTTTTCAAGAAATCCGGCACGATCACGTTCGAATTCCTGCCGCCGCTGGCGCCCGATCTGCCGCCGCTCCAGATGATGGAACAGCTCGAAAGGGCCATCGAGGACGCCAGCGACCGGCTGGTTGCCGCCGCCCTGTCCGCGCGCGGTTGAAAGAGGGCCTTTTTGTCCGATTGCTGCGACGCAACAAGCCTTGAAGGATCACGCGCTTTGGATTAGTCTCTTAGCACCGCTAACGCTTTCCTTCACAGGCGAAAATGACAACCCGTTCCAAGGTAAAAATCCTTTCCCGCAAACTCGAATTCAAAGGCTGGCACAAGCTTGAAACGGTCGTCGTCCAGCCCGCCAGCCTGCGTCATGACGGCGCGACGGAACCGATGTCGCGCGAAATGTACATCTGCGGCACGGCCGCCATCGCCCTGCTCTATCAGCCGGAAACGGACGAACTCCTTCTCAACGAGCAATTCCGCGTCGGCCCTTTTCTCGCCGGAGACGAAAAACCCTTTCTCATCGAATGCTGCGCGGGTCTCGTCGACCCGGGCGAAACGCCGGAAGAAACCGTCCGCCGCGAAGCGGTCGAGGAAACCGGCTCGGAAATCCTCGATCTTGAATTCATCGGCAAGTCCTATCCCAGCCCCGGCGCGACCGACGAGGTGCACATGCTCTATTGCGGGCGCATCGGCAAGGCCGCGGCGGGACATTTCGGTCTGGTGGAAGAAGGCGAGGAAATCAAAACGCATCTCGTGCCCGCAGCGGAGGCCATCCGCATGCTCGACGAAGGCGTAATCGTCAACGGCGCGACGCTGATCTGCATGAACTGGTTCGCACGGCACCATGAACGTCTGCGCAAAAAATGGGGGATAAAATAATGACGGCACTTCTGACGGCGGCGGAACTCAACGGCATGCTCGGCGCGCCGCA
Source organism: Pseudomonadota bacterium (assembly GCA_021845905.1). Lineage (GTDB taxonomy): Bacteria > Pseudomonadota > Alphaproteobacteria > Micavibrionales > UBA2020 > PALSA-926. The sequence goes on along the minus strand of JAJZVA010000005.1, from coordinate 99,008 downwards.
CGTCAAAATTCTCGACGCGAGCTACAACCAGCCGCCTTCCGCGGAAGGCATTCCCGGCGCCGTCGACTTCGACATCGACGACGTCGCCAGCCCCGACGCGCCTTTCGCCCATACCGTGCCGACGGCGGAAACCTTCGCTGAAAAAGCGGGCGCGCTCGGCATCGGCAACGACGACCTCGTGGTGGTCTACGACCGCAGCGGGTTTTCCATGGCGGCGGCGCGCGCCTGGTGGCTGTTCCGCCTCTTCGGCCACGAGAACGTGAAAGTCCTCAACGGCGGACTGCCGGCCTGGACGGCCGGCAGCTTCAAAACCGCACGCAAAAACGCCGCGCCCAAGCCCGCTGTCTTCACGGCGAAAATGAACAACGCGCTTTTCAAGCAGGTCGAGCAAGTGGCCAGCAACCTTCTGCGCAAGGAATTCTCCCTCGTCGACGCCCGCGACAGCGCGCGCTTCGAAAACGGGCATATCCCGGATTCTTTCAACGTCCCTTACGCGGCGCTCGTCGGCGCGGACGGCACCCTCAAGCCCGTTGACGAACTTGAAAAAGCCTTCGCCGCGGCGCATCTCGACACGGAGAAGAAAATCACCTGTAGTTGCGGGAGCGGCGTGACCGCCTGCGTGCTCGCGCTGGCGCTTTTCGAGCTCGGACGCAAGGACATAGCAGTATATGACGGCTCGTGGACGGAATGGAGCTCCATGCCCGTCCTGCCGAAAATGACGGGAGTGCGCGCATCATGACGGAACATCAAAAAACGGCAACACTGCTCACGCACGTCAGCGCCAATCCGGAGAAATACGACGGCGTCGTCAACGTTCCCGTGCACCGCGCCTCGACGATCGTCTTCAAAACCTATGAAGACTACACGGCGAAGCCTTTGCCGCCCTTCGTCTACGGACGTTGCGGCACGCCGAGCAGCGCCGCCTTCGAGCAGGCCATCTCGGCGCTGGAAGGCGCGGCGGGCAGCGTCACCACCTGCTCAGGGCTTTCAGCCATCGTCACGGCGATCACCGCCTTCGCGGGATCTGGCGACCACGCGCTGATCCCCGACAACGTCTACGGCCCGAACCGGAATTTCTGCCAGAAAATGCTCAGCCATTGCGGCGTCGAAGTGGAGTTTTACGATCCGCTCACCAGTGACATCGGCAAACAGTTCCGCAAGAACACCAAGGTTTTGTTCATCGAAGCGCCCGGCTCGCTCACCTTCGAGGTCTGCGACATCGGCGCTTTCGTCAAGGCCGCGAAAGCCGCCAACGTCACCACCGTCATGGACAACAGCTGGGGCTCGCCGCTGTTGTTCAAGCCGCTCGAACACGGTATCGACGTTTCCGTCATGTCCTGCACCAAATACATCTCCGGCCACTCGGATGCGATGCTCGGCGTCGTCTCGGGCACGGAGGAGACCTATCACAAGGTCAAAGCCACGGCGATGGCGCTCGGCATCTGCGCCGGATCGGAAGAGCTTTACATCGGCCTGCGCGGCCTGCGCACCTTGCACGTCCGCCTTAAAGAGCACGAAAGCCGCGGCCTTGAAATGGCGCGCTGGCTCGAAAAACAGCCCGCCGTCAAGCGGGTGCTCTATCCGCCGCTGCCCGGCTGCCCCGGACATGAAAACTGGAAAAAATATTTCAAAGGCGCCTGCTCGACCTTCAGCATCGTCCTGCATGAAAGCGACAAGGGCAAATACGCCCGCATGCTCAACGGATTGAAATTGTTCCGCATGGGCGCAAGCTGGGGCGGCTACGAATCCCTTTGCCTGCCCGACCAGCCCTCCGCCAGCCGCACCGCCACGCAGTGGACGGAAAAAGGCCTGCTGCTCCGCATGCACGTCGGCTTCGAGGACATCGAAGACCTGAAGAGCGACCTTTCCGAAGGGTTTAAAAGGCTCGCGGGCTGATTATTCTCCGACGATCCGCAACGCCGCCGCGATAACGTCTTCCGGCGCAAGCGCCGCATCGACCAGCGGCCACGCGATCGTTCCGTTTTCAGCTTCCGCCTGCGCTTTCAATATCTCCGCGTTCGCGTCGGAAAGGCCGCCGGTGCGCTTTTTCACGCGGCTGAGCAGGACGTTTAAATCCGCGCCGAGCCAGATGCCGACAAAACGCGCGCCTGTTTTATTCGCCAGTTTTTCCACCTCATGGCGCGATACAGCGGGCGAGAAAAGCGCGCTGACGATGACGTTTTTTCCTTCCGCGATGTTGAGCGCCATCCGCCGCTCCATTTCCGAGATCACGCGCCGCGTCGCCTCCGTCGTGTAAGCCTCCGGCGGCAGGCGCGTGGTTTCCGCCACTCCGAAAAGCGCTTTACGCACGCGGTCGCTGTCGAGATGCTCCGCATTGGGAAGACGTTTTTGCAACGCCTCCGCCGCCGACGTTTTTCCACTGCCGGAAAAGCCGCCGATGGCGATCAGCAGGGGCTTTTCCATTTAATCCCTGACCGCTCTCGCGACCTTGTCGAGAATGGCGTTGACGATCTTCGGCTCGCTGCCGTCGTAAAAGCCCGTCGTCACGTTGAGATAATCGTTGATGATGATGCCGGTATCGACCGCGCCGCTGGCCATCAGCTCATAGATGCCCGCGCGCAGGATGCAATCCAGCAGGGCTTCCGGGTCGTTTTTTTTGCCGTCGGCCAGCGCCTTGGAAAGAATGACGTCGACATCCGCCCAGCGCGCAGCGATGCCGCCGACGATCTCTTCCAGCAGCTCCGCGTCGGCGGGCACGAACTTGTCGCCGTCAAGCTCGAAGCCGACGCGCGTGTCGAGAAACTCGCGCAAGGCCGATTTCGCATCCTGATTGTTGAGGCGCATCTGATAGAGCACCTGCACCGCGCCGAGCCGCGCCGCCGTCCGCCGCGCCTTGGCGGAACCGGCATTGCTTTTGACGACGCGTTTTTCGGGCGGCGCGCCTAATCCGGTATTTTTCTTTATGGGAGCCATATCAAGCTTTCTTGTAATTCTTTTTGAGGAAGTCGGTGTAATCATCGACTTCGCGGAAGTCTTTGTAAACCGAGGCGTAACGCACGTAGGAAACCGGATCGATCTTGGCCAGCGCCTTCATCGCGTATTCGCCGATGACCTTTGTCGTGACGTCGGAGTCGCCGACAGCTTCAAGACTGCGGACGATCTCGCTCGCTGTACGCTCGATCACTTCCGGCACGACGGGACGGCGGCGGGTCGCCAGTTTCAGCGAGCGCACCAGTTTTTCGCGGTCGAAGTTCTCGCGCCGTCCGTCGACCTTGATCACCGTCAGGTCGCGCAGTTGCACGCGCTCGAAGGTGGTGAAACGCGCATCGCAGTGCGTGCATTCGCGGCGGCGGCGGATCGCGGAGCTGTCCTCGCTCGGGCGGGAGTCCTTCACCTGCGTGTCTTCATGTCCGCAAAAAGGGCATCTCATGTTTTTCTACTCCAGTCCGTAGATCGGGAATTTGCGGCAGAGGTCCAGCACGCGCTTGGCGACATCCCGCTCGACCGCCGCGTTGTTCTCCGCGCCGTTTCTGGCGAGGCCGTCGAGCACTTCGAGAATATAGCCGCCGACGCTTTCAAACTCCGCAACGCCGAAGCCGCGCGTCGTCGCCGCAGGGCTTCCAAGCCGCACGCCGGAGGTGACCGTCGGCTTTTCAGGATCGAAAGGAATGGCGTTCTTGTTGCAGGTCATCCGCGCATGCTCGAGACTGACTTCGACCACGCGGCCGGTCAGCTTTTTCGGGCGCAAATCCACCAGCACAAGGTGGCAGTCCGTGCCGCCGGACACGATGTCCGTGCCGCCTTTTTTCAAGGTCGCGACCAGCACTCGGGCATTGTCGAGCACGCGCTGCTGATAGGCCTTGAACGACGGCTGCAACGCCTCGCCGAACGCGACCGCTTTCGCCGCGATCACATGCTCCAGCGGGCCGCCTTGCAGTCCGGGAAAGACGGCGGAATTGATTTTCTTGGCCAGATCTTCATCATTCGTGAGGATGAAGCCGCCGCGCGGGCCGCGCAATGTCTTGTGCGTCGTGGAAGTCGTGACATGCGCGTGGACAACAGGGCTGGGATACAATCCCGCCGCGACCAGACCGGCATAATGCGCCATGTCGACCATGAAATATGCGCCCACCTCGTCCGCGATCTTGCGGAAGCGCGCGAAATCGATAGCGCGCGGATAGGCGGACGCGCCGGCGATGATGAGTTTCGGTTTATGCTCCCGCGCCAGTTTCTCAACCTCGTCCATGTCTATCAGGCCGTCCGCCTCGCGCACGCCGTATTGCACGGCGTTGAACCATTTGCCGGAGAGGTTGGGCTTCGCGCCGTGCGTCAGATGTCCGCCCGCGGCCAGCGCCTGCCCCAGGATAGTGTCGCCCGGCTGTAGCAGCGCCAGCACCACCGCCTGATTGGCCTGCGCGCCGGAATGCGGCTGGACGTTGGCGAACTTCGCATCGTAGAGCTTGCAAATGCGGTCGATGGCGATCTGCTCGGAAATGTCGACGCATTCGCAACCGCCGTAATAGCGCTTGCCGGGATAGCCTTCTGCGTATTTGTTGGTCAGCACCGAGCCTTGCGCCTGAAGCACCGCGCGGGAGACGATGTTCTCCGAGGCGATAAGTTCGATCTGGTCCTGCTGGCGGGCTAGCTCTTTTTTGATCGCTGAAAAGATTTCAGGATCGGCCTGCTCCAGATCGGCGGTGAAAAATGTGTCAGCAGTTGCCAAGTTTTTTAACGCGGTCTGCATGGCGTCCTCCTTCAAACGGGGTTTTTAAAAAAACATCGATGCACTCCAGCGCGACGGCGGGGCCGGTCAGCCGCGCACCCATCGCCAGGACGTTGGCATCGTTGTGCGCCCTTGCGAGCCGCGCCGAGGTGACGTCGTGGCACAGGGCCGCGCGGATCATCGGGTTTCTGTTGGCGGCGATGCTGATGCCGATGCCGCTGCCGCAAATGGCGATGCCGCAACCCGCCTTGCCCGCCGCAATAGCTTCGGCAATTGCATGGCCATAGTCCGGATAATCGACGCGCTCCGTCGAATGGGTGCCAAGATCCAGAACCTCGTATCCTTCGGATTTCAGATATTCGACCAGACGGCTTTTCAGCTCGAAACCGGCATGGTCGGCGGCGATGGCGATGATTTTCTGTACGTTAGACACGGGCTTAAACCCCATATTGTGATGAGTCCGCCTTCTCTATACCAGATATAGTGGGTGTAGGCTAATGATATCATACCTATTATTGACATAATTAACGGAAACTTAATATCCGGCGCTTAAAATATAAGCAGTTTCGAAAGGTCTGAGATGAGCCGTTTTCTAAAGCAAAAAATGCTGTTTCACGCCATACCGTGGGCGCCGGAAGGCGACAGCATCAGAACCAGCATCAATTACGGCGCGCACATCCCCGGCGCCGTGCGCGAGAAGCTCGGCATGCCGCCGGAGGAGCATACCCCTCTGGTCTTCGCCGCGACAACGCTCGGCAAGGCGCTGGCCTTTACCCACGAAAAAGGTGAAGCCCTGTTCAATCAATCCATTGGCGCGGAACAGGCCGAAATTCTTGTGGTCTGCAACCGTGATGCCTTCATGCAACGCGTACGCGACGCAAGGGTTTATACTTTCGCAGGCACCGGCTTTACACAATTGCCGAACGCTCAGAACCAATGCGTCTCAACCAAGCCCGTGCCCTTTGCCGCCGCAAAAGAAATTCTCCAGATCAAAAGCGCGGAGGACATGATGCGCGCGGGGTTGCAAATCTTCTCTTTCAAGGAAGATTTTCACGGCGCGTCGAAGCTGCTGGAAAGAGAAGACGGCACACAAGCGCCGTTAAAAGATCTCGTGAAAAGCGGCCAGCTTGTCTGGGAAAACCATGCGCGCGGCATCAATCCGAATTACGCCGTGGCAAAAGAGCTGGGCCTTCCCGCTGCGCAACAGCCCAAAGCGCAAACCCGCCGCAAAACAAAAAACAACTGCGGCACTGGCGGCTCTCCGAAATTTTAACTTTATGTAATCTTACCGTCCTTGCGCAGGACAAATTCCAGCCGCGCCAGCGCCATCTGCCTGAAAACCGCCTCGCCCGCGCGGAGCGGCGCCTGAACGGCAATCTCCGTCATCGTCGCCACATCCATCGCCGAAACGCGCATGATGTTGCCGACAGGCCTGAATTCAAAGATAATCTCGCGCCCCGCAAGCTTGTTTATGCCTGTTTTTTCTGCCATGCTTTTCACCGATAGGAGAAAACAATGACAGCACAGGCCGCCGCGAAAGTCACCATGGAAAAATCAAAGCTCAAGCCTTCGTTCAAATGGGAAGATCCGCTGCTCTTCGACGACCAGCTGACCGATGAAGAGCGCATGATTCAGGGCAGCGCGCGGTCTTATGCCGAGGACAAGCTCCTCCCGCGCGTGACGGAGGCCAACCGTCATGAAAAATTCCACCGCGAGATTATGAACGAGATGGGCGCATTGGGTTTGCTCGGCTCGACGATCGAGGGCTACGGCTGCGCGGGCGTCAACTATGTTTCCTACGGGCTGATCGCCCGCGAAGTGGAGCGCGTGGATAGCGGCTACCGCTCGGCGCTCTCGGTGCAATCGTCGCTGGTCATGTATCCGATTTCCGCCTTCGGCACCGAAGAGCAAAAGCAAAAATATCTGCCCAAACTCGCCACCGGCGAATGGGTCGGTTGCTTCGGTCTCACGGAACCCGACGGCGGCTCCGACCCCGGCGGGATGAAAACCCGCGCCGTGAAAACAGACGGCGGCTACATGCTCAAGGGCGCGAAGATGTGGATCACCAATTCGCCGATCGCGGATGTGTTCGTGGTGTGGGCGAAGGAAGTCGATGAAAAAGGCAACGTTGGCGACATCCGCGGCTTCGTGCTTGAAAAAGGAATGAAAGGGTTGAGCGCGCCGAAGATCGAGGGCAAGTTTTCGCTCCGCGCCTCCATCACCGGCGAGATCGTCATGGACGACGTGTTCGTGCCGGAAGAAAACAAGTTTCCCACGGTCAAAGGCCTCACCGGCCCGTTTTCCTGCCTCAACAGCGCAAGATACGGCATCGCGTGGGGATCACTGGGCGCGGCGGAATTCTGCTGGCATCAGGCGCGCAACTATACGATGGAGCGCATCCTGTTCGGCAAGCCGCTGGCCGCCAACCAGCTCATTCAAAAGAAACTCGCCGACATGCAAACCGAGATCACGATCGGCCTGCAAAGCGTTTTGAGATTGGGCCGCCTCAAAGACGAAGACCGCGCCGCGCCGGAAGCCATCTCGCTTCTCAAGCGCAACAACTGCGGAAAATCTTTGGAGATCGCGCGGCAGGCGCGCGACATGCTCGGCGGCAACGGCGTTTCCGACGAATATCACGTCATCCGCCATGTGATGAATCTCGAGGCCGTCAATACCTATGAGGGCACGCACGACATCCATGCGCTCATCCTCGGCCGCGCGATGACCGGCATCGCCGCGTTCTGAAGACGCCTATGCCCGCGTTTTAAAAATCAACCGATGGAAATGCCGCCGACGCGCCATTTTCCATCCCGCGACTTGCTGACACGGACATTCACGCGGTCCGCCCTGTATTCCATCGTATTGATGGTGTCGGGAAACCAGACGCGCAGCTTCAGGCCGTGTCTGTCCGCCAGCTTTTCCATCGCCGTCAGGGTCGGTTCATTCCTGATCGGATCGACGATCTCGCGCGTATAAACTTCTCCCTCATACGTGGATTTTTCCTCGCGCACGTCGACATGGATTTCTTTTCCTGCATATTTATTAAATATTTTAAGGATATCGACTTCTTTCATCTTAATTCTCCTTGTAAAAAATAAATATTTTCAGAAGAGTTTATACATGCGTCGGTCTGGCGAGTCAATTCCATAGATTAATGAGGCCTGCCCCTGGATGATATACAAACAACCGGATCAGCCGATCATGAATTTGTCGCTGATGCGGTATTTTCCATCCTCGCTCATGGTGACGTGCACGTTGACGCGGTTCTTCCTGTAATGGCAGGAGCGTGTGCTCTCGGAAAACCAGACGCGCAGAACAAGGCCAAGCGAGCGCGCCTCGCGTTCCATGTTTTTTAAAACCGGGTCGTCCTTGACGGCCTTGATATCGCCATAAGCGTGGCTTTCTTTTCCGAACTTCAGGAAGACGTAATTTTGCTCGACCTGAATTTCCCTGCCCGTATACTTGTTGAAAATTTTTGCGATGTCCATTTTCGATCTCTCTGAATATTGTTGATGAATAATGTTGAAGCGGTTTTTTAGACGCCCCGTCCGCAAAAAACAAGCCGCATTTTACGGAGTTTGACGATATATTTTCGATTATTCCGTTCCGGAATTTGCCTCTGAAAAATAATCTGGCGTTACCGCAATGTATTATTTCAAAACGGAGGAATATAGAAACGGATAGAGCTTTTTCCACCACGCGCGGTCGGGCGCGATCAGCAACGAGGCCTTTCCGAGCAGCGTCGGATCGTAAGGCGTATCAACGTCATTCATGGCGACATGACCGCCCGCCTCGGATGCGATCAAATTTCCCGCGCCGTGATCCCATGGCGTCACGATCTGCATGTTGGCGATGAAGTCCGCCGCGCCGCTGATGAAATCCATGTAGTCGTGCAGCGAGCATCGCTGATTGATCAGGGCGCGAAAAGGCGTCGCGTCGCGCGTTTGACTGCAACGTCCGTCAAGCGCGCCCGCTTCCGTCTTGCCGCAGGAGATCTGCACGCGGCGTCCGTCCAGAAACGCGCCCGCGCCCAGCGCCGCCGCCGCCATGCGGTTGCCCGGCGCGTCGAAGGCCCAGCCGTAAAGCGTTTTTCCGCCTTGCACCAGCGACACGAGAATGCCGAACTTCACGCTGCCGTGCGAGAAATTGTACGTGCCGTCCACCGGATCGATGACCCAGACGGGCCTGTCGCCTTTCATCCGTTCGACGACGGATCTGTCTTTCGCCACCGCTTCCTCGCCCACGACCAGCGCGCCGGGCAGAAGCTCCGGCAGGCGCAGGCCGAATTCCCTTTCCGATTCCTCGTCGGCGATGGTGACGAAATCATTCGGGCCTTTCTCGCGGATCTCGGATTGCAGAAGATTGTTGAAGCGCGGCATGACGATTTCCGCCGCGACATGGCGGATGATCTCTTCGACTTTTTGCGCGTCTATATCGATCATGAAGCTTTTTTCGCTTTTTTCTTTTTTGTTGCCGTCTTCGCTTTCGTCAGCTTGTAGGGGAACTGCGCGCCGAACCGCTCGACGTCCGCGGGATCCAGCAGCACGCGGACGCGCGCCCATTCGTCATCGTCTTTTCTCTCCGTCACCTGCCCGCGCGCATAAAGCCAGGCGAGCGCCTTGCCGTCCGCAAGGCTGATATCGGCCTGCATGGCCAGCCGGTCTTTGCCGAGCAGGCCGTCGATCGTCTCCAGCAAACCGTCGATGCCCTCGCCGGTCACGGCGGAAATGGCGACGGCATTCGCGCTCCGTCCGCTGCGGGCGACGGCCGCCTTGCGCTCGCGCGCCGGAAGCTTGTCGATCTTGTTCAAAACCTCGACCATGCGCGGGTCGCTTTCCCCGTCGATGCCGAGATCGCGCAGGATGACCAGCACGTCCTCTTTTTCGGCTTCGGTGTTTTGCGCGGAGACGTCGCGCACGTGAAGGATGACGTCGGCCTCCAGCACTTCTTCCAGCGTGGCGCGGAAAGCGGCGACGAGGTGCGTCGGCAGATCGGAAATGAACCCGACCGTATCCGACAGCACGGCCTTTTTGCCCGACGGCAATTTGAGCGCGCGCAAGGTGGTGTCCAGCGTGGCGAAGAGGAAATCCTTGGCGAAGACTTCCGCGCCGGTGATGCGGTTGAACAGCGTCGATTTGCCCGCGTTGGTATAGCCGACGATCGCGACCACCGGATAAGGCTCTCGCTTGCGCGCCGAGCGCTGGATGGCGCGGTTCTGGCGCACTTTTTCAAGTTCGGTCTTCAGCTTCTTGATGCGGTCGTCGAGCATGCGGCGGTCGAGCTCTTTCTGCGTTTCGCCGGGGCCGCCGGTGAAGCCGCCGCCGCCGCGCTGGCGCTCGAGGTGCGACCAGGCCTTGACGAGGCGCGAGCGCTGATAGTTGAGCGCCGCCAGATCGACCTGCAATTTCCCTTCTCTGGTGCGGGCGCGCGCGCCGAAGATCTCCAAAATCAGCCCCGTGCGGTCGATGACCTTCGCGTGCCATTCTTTTTCGAGGTTGCGCTGCTGCACGGGAGAAAGCGCGCAATCGACATAGACCAGCCCGACGGTCTCGCCGTTATCATGGTATGCGTGGATCATGTCGGTGACGCGCTGAACGACGCCGGAGCCGAGCAGCGTCGCGGGCGTCGCGGTTTTCAGCTTCACGATTTCGGCGTGGACGATGTCGAGGTCGATCGCGCGCGCGAGGCCTTGCGCCTCTTCCAGCGCGGCGTCGGCGTCGCGTTCAAAATTGCGGGCAGTCGCGCCATCGCCGTTTTGGGCCGTCGTCAGTGACGGATGCAGGACGATGACTTTTTCATTCATTCTTGCTTGTCGGCATCCGCGGGGGTGTCGTCTTCTTCATCGTCGAACAGCCGCACGGCCGAAGCCGGCATGATCGTGGAGATCGCGTGCTTGTAGATCAGCTGGGAGTGGGAGTCGCGGCGGAGCAACATCGAGAAATTGTCGAACCACGTGATCATCCCCTGCAGTTTCACGCCGTTCACGAGAAATACCGTGACCGACACTTTTTCCTTGCGGATTTTATTTAAAAATTTGTCCTGTAGGTTCTGGCTTTTCTCAGTCATGCCCGCAGCATCCTCGTTTCAAAAAAATGATTTAATCAACAAATATGGCTGTATTTAATGGAGAAAGCACCCAAAGCACAAGGAAAATTCTTGTTTATTCAGGAAAAAACATGGTTAATAAATTCCATAAGATCAGAATGTTTTCTGAAACGCCGTAGAGGGGCATGTCCGCGCAAGGTTTCCTCCGGCGGCGGCTTGGTCTCGATCAGCAGCCCTAAGCACCCCGCATTGGCGGCGCAGAGCATGTCGGTGTGGCTATCGCCGATGAACCAGACGTCGGATCCCGGGGCAATGCCGCTCCCTTCGAGCGCCATGCGGACGGGCGCGGGATCCGGCTTGTCCGCCGCCGCGTCTCCCGCGCCGACGATTTTTCCGAAGTAATGGTTGAACCCCGCATCCTTCGCTTCTTCGCGCAACAGAGGCCCGCGCTTGTTGCTCACCACGGCCATGTAAACATTGTTTTCCGCGAGCGTCTTCAGCACCGGCTCGACATCCGGATATACGGGAAGATGTTCGCGGAACAAAGACCGCAGCGCGTCGAAGAATATTTTATCCGCCTCCTGCCAGCGGTCGCCGAACATTTCGCGAAACAAATCCCGCGCCGAAGGTCCCGCGCGGCGGCGCGCTTCCGCGTCATCCCATGGCTTTTCGCCCATGGCCGCGAGCGTGACGTTGAGCGATTGCAACGACGGGCCCCAGCTGTCGATGATGGTATCGTCCCAGTCGAAAATCACCGCGCGGGGCTTGGGGAGCGTCATTTCGGCGTCCAGCGTTCCTGCCTGCGCTTTTCATCCGCGGCGTAAGCGAAATAGAAATCGAGAATTTTTTCGGTGAGGTTGCCGAGCCTGCCGTCGCCGATCTTATGCCCGTCGATCTCGACGATCGGCATGACCAGCGTCGTCGCGGCGGTGATGAAAGCTTCTTTGGCCTTGTAGGCCTCGGCAGGCGTGAAAGCGCGCTCGACGAGCTTCACGCCTTCCTTTTTGCAGAGGGCTTGTATCGCATTGCGCGTCACGCCCTTGAGAATGTCGTTATGATCGGTCGGGCGGGTGATCAGCGTGCCTTTTTTATCGACGATCCAGGCGTTGGTCGAGGAGCCTTCGGTGATGAAGCCCTCGTCGTCCACCATCCACGCCTCATAGGCGCCGCGATCGACCGCCGTCTGCTTGGCGAGCACCTGCGCCGTCAGGCTCGTCGTCTTGATGTCGCGGCGCTTCCAGCGGATATCCGGCACGGTGACGGCTTTTTTGAGCAGTTTTTTACGCGCCGCGATATCAAAGCTCGGGCGGCCTATGGCGCTGACGATCAGCGAGGGCCTGACATCCTCTTGCGGAAATTTGAAATCGCGCGGCGCGACCCCGCGCGTCACTTGAATATAGACGTAAGCGTCTTTAAGGCGGTTGCGGCGGATGAATTCCCGCAAAACAAGCTGCAACGCGCGGCGCGGCATGGGCTGCGCGATGCGCATTTCGCGCAAGCTCCGTTCCAGCCGGTCGAGATGGCCGACCTCGTCGGCGAAATGCCCGCCGATCCACGAAATCACTTCATAAACGCCGTCGGCGAACTGAAAGCCGCGGTCCTCGATATGCACGGCGGCTTCGGCATGGGGAACATATCTTCCATTCACGTAAGAAAAGCGCGGCATGGCTTATCCCGCGCCCCGCTCTTTTTCAACATCATCCCTTTCGCCTGCGGCGTCTTTTTCATTCGCCATGTCTTTTTCACTGGTTTGCAGACCGAGGGATTTGAGCTTGCGGTGCAGCGCGGAACGCTCCATGCCGATGAAACCGGCGGTCTTGGAGATATTGCCCCCGAAACGGTTCACCTGCGAGAGCAGGTATTCACGCTCGAAAATCTCCCGCGCCTCGCGCAACGGCTTGCTCATCAGTTCGACGACGCCCTGCCCGCGCACCATCGTCTCCGCTTTTTGCTTGAGGTCCGGCGGCATCATGTCGGCGGTAATCGGCGTATCCGCTTCGCCCGCCGCCATGATCAGCAGCCATTCAATGACGTTGCGAAGCTGCCGCACGTTGCCCGGCCAGTCGTAGGATTGCATCAGCGCGATGGCGTCAGGCGCGAAACTCCGCGCCTGCGCGTTGGCGGAAACAGACGCCTGACTCATGAAATATTCCGCCAGCAGCGGAATGTCGTCGAGCCTTGCGCTTAAGGACGGTATGCCGATCGGCACGACGTTGAGGCGGTAATAAAGGTCTTCGCGGAATTTTCCCTGCCTCATCAGTTCGGGCAAATCCTGATTGGTCGCTGCGATGACGCGCACGTCGACGTCGATCCGCTCCGTGCCGCCGAGGCGGGTGAAATGCTGGTCTTGCAGCACGCGGACGATCTTCGCCTGCGTCTCCGGCGGCATGTCGGCCACTTCGTCGAGGAACAGCGTGCCGCCGTTGGCGCGCTCCAGCACGCCCGGCTGTTTCCCCGCCGGCGCGTCCGTGCCGAACAATTCCGCTTCCAGCCGCTCCGGCGAGAGGATCGCGCAGTTGATCACGACATAATTTTTATCCGCGCGTTTCGAATGCGCGTGCAGCATGCGCGCGGCGATGTTCTTGCCCGTGCCCGGCTGCCCGGTGATCAGCACGCGGCTGCCGGTCGGCGCGACGCGCAGGATGTTCTGCCGCACCTGCTGCATCAGCAGTGAATCGCCATAGAGCATCGTCTCGCTGCCGAGTGCGCGTAGCCGCAACTCCTGATTTTCGCGGCGCAGGCGCCCCGCCTCGAGCGCACGCTGCGTCAGCACCAGCAAACGGTCGGACTTGAAAGGCTTCTCGATGAAATCATACGCGCCCATCTGAATCGCGGAAACCGCCGTCTCGATGTTGCCGTGTCCGCTGATCATGATCACCGGCATGTCGGGGTGGCTTTTGGTCAGCTTTTTCAGGAGCGCCATGCCGTCCATGTCGCTGCCTTCAAGCCAGATATCGAGCACCACCATGTCGGGCTCTTTTTCGGCGATGATCTGCACGGCGGTCTGCGCGTCCCTGGCGGTTTTTGTGGCATAGCCCTCGTCGCTCAGGATGCCTTCAATGAGCATCCGGATGTCTTCCTGATCGTCGACGATAAGAATATTGGCAGACATGTTAAGACCTTATATCCCGGGGAAAGACGATGGTGGCTTTTGCGCCGGTCTCCGTATCGTGGCGGACACTGTCTTCTAATAGCACACTCCCCTCATGGTCTTCCATAATTTTTTTTACGATCGCCAACCCAAGGCCGGATCCTTTCTTTTTTGTCGTCACATAAGGCTCAAGAAGCTGATCTTTCACCTTTTCCGGCAAGCCAAGGCCGTTGTCCTCGACGGAAATCGCGATATTCTCTCCGCGCAGCTCCACGACCATTTTGACCGCGCCTTCGCCTTCTTTCACCTGCTGGCGCTCATGCACCGAGTCGATCGCGTTTTGCAAAAGATTGGTGGCGACGCGCGACAGTTGCGAGCGGTCGCAGTTGGCGGTGATGGCGGGCGCGGAGGCGATGAACCCGAAATGCAAATCAGGATGCGCCTGTTGCTGCAGCAACAGAGCGTCCTGACACATGGCGACGACGTCCTCAACCTGCTTGTTGGCGTTTGGCATGCGCGCATAGGCGGAAAATTCGCCGACCATGCGCCCGATGTCGCCGACCTGACGGACGATGGTGTCCGTGCATTTCTCGAACGTCTCCGGATCCTCGCTGATCTGCGGCAGATATTTGCGTTTCAGGCGCTCGGCGGAAAGCTGGATGGGCGTCAGCGGGTTCTTGATCTCGTGGGCGATGCGCCGCGCCACGTCGGCCCACGCCGATTTCTTCTGCGCGGAAACGAGCGCCGAAATATCATCGATGGTCGCGACGGCGCCCGCACCGCCCTTTTCAGCGGTGATGCGCAGGAAGACCGTTTTATGCGGCCCGCTGCCGGCCGCGAATTCAAGTTGCAGCGCGGCGGGCTTGTCAGGAGACTGGCGCACCTTTCGTAAAAGCTCCGCTGCCTCGGGAACGAAATCCACCAGCCGCGCTCCAGTGAAATCATGATCCCCGTCGCCGACCAGAACTTCCGCCGCGCGGGAATTGGCGAGCGTGATGAAACCTTCGGCATCCAAACCGAGGATGCCCGACGACGCGCCCGACAATACGGCCTCGGTGAAACGCCGCCGCTCGTCGAGCATGCGGTTGGCCGCGATCAGTTCGCCCTGCTGCTCGCCGATCTGCCGCGTCATGCGGTTGAAGGCGCGGCCCAAAAGGCCGATCTCGTCGTCATTGTCTGATTCCGGCACGCGCACCGTCAAATCGCCGCGCCGCACGCGTTCCGCCGCCATGATCAGCGCACTCACCGGCGCGACGAGCTGTTCAGCGAACACAAGCCCCGACCACACCGCCGCCAGCAGCAGCAACAGCGCCACGGCGATGAACACCGCCGTCACCGACACTTGCAACTGCGTTTTGCGCCCTTGCAGCGTCGTGTATTCCTTCACCGCCTCCTCTGTCGTCTGAACATGCGCCAGGACGGTCGCGTCCACCAGCCGCCCGACGTAAAGATAGCTGTCGAAATAGCCGTCAAGCTTGACGAGCGCGCGGATATGCGCGCGGTCGTTGTCGGTGATCAGGACGACGTCGCCGTTCTCCGCCTTGTAGAACATTTTCTGCGGAATGTGCGACAGCTCCAGCGTGAAGGCCAGCTTCGAATGGGCGCGGATCCTGCCGTCTGACGTCACGATGATCGCCTCGGGCAAATTGCGCAGCTGCGATTCCGTTTCAAGATAGTCGTTGAGCGCCGGCGGATCGTTGGCCAGTTCCGGCGCCTCGCGGTTGAGGTCATTGACCATCGCAAGGACGTCGGCGCGCATCACTTCCTTGTGCTCTTTCAAATAGGCCTGCGCGACCTCCAGCGATTCATGCACCGCCGTGCTGACGCGGGCGTTGAACCACGCGTGAATGCCGAAATAGAGGAAGATCGACGAAAACAGCGCCATCAAAATCGCCGGCGCCGCCGCCAGCACGCCGAAGATGAACACCAGCCGCACGTGCAGCCGTGCGCCTGCGATGCCGCGTTTCTTTTCGCTCCACAGGCGCACCACCTGCCGCGCGACCACCGCCCCCATGAGCAGAAGCAGCACGAGATCGAGGTTCAAAAGCCCGTAAATCGTGTCGATGTCGGTCGAGCGGCGCGTCAGCACGGAATAGGTCGCAAGGCACGACGCCACCGCCGCGACGGTCAGCAACACCGCCGCACGGCGCGACAGCGCAAGGCGCTTTATATGGTTCCAAAGCCTTTTTTTCAGCGAAACCCGTTCCGTCATTTTCTGACCTCGATGCCGAGCTGGCGGATTTTGACGCGCAGCGTGTTGCGGTTGATGCCGAGCGCCGCCGCCGCCCTGATCTGGTTGCCTTCCGTATGGCGCAACACCCATTCGATCAGCGGTTTTTCCGCCGCGGCGACAACAAGATCATGCAGACCGGAGAGGCTTTCCGCCGGAATGTGCGCGTAATGTGCGTCAAAATGTTCCGTGACCAGACCGCGCATGGCAAGAGGCAGGCTTTCGTCCGCCGTGAAACCGCGCGACGGCGGCGTAAGCCGCGCAAGCTCCCTTTGCACGTCCGCCAGTTCGATGACGTCGTAAGCGTGCAAGGCCGCGAGACGCCGCACGAAGCTTTCGAGCTCGCGGATATTGCCCGGCCAAGGGAAATCCTGCAACGCGGCGACGGCCTTGGGCTCGAAAACCTTCAGCGATCCCGACGACAGCACGAAATGCTGCACCAGCGCCGGAATATCCTCCCTGCGTTCGCGCAGCGGCGGAATATGGATCGGCACGACGTTGAGGCGGTGATAGAGGTCATGGCGGAATTTCCCGTCCGCGACGAGCCTGTGGATCTCGCGGTTGGTCGCGGCGACGATCCGCGCGTTGGTTTTGACGGATTTTCGCCCGCCGACGGGCATGAATTCGCCTTCCTGCAGCACGCGCAAGAGCCGCGTCTGCGCTTCCATCGGCATGTCGCCGATTTCATCGAGGAACAACGTGCCGCCGGAAGCCTGCGCGAAACGCCCGTCGAACTTCTGCACCGCGCCGGTGAAGGCGCCTTTTTCGTGGCCGAACAGCTCGCTTTCGATCAGTTCTTTCGGAATAGCCGCCATGTTGACGGCGACGAATGGCCCGCTCTTGCGGCGACTGAACTCGTGCAGGGCGCGGGCGATGATCTCTTTGCCTGAACCGGATTCGCCGGAGATCAGCACCGACAGATCCGCGTTCGTCAGCCGCGCGATGGTATTGTAAATTTTTTGCATCGCGGGCGACTGGCCGACGATGAATGTTTTGTTCAGCGCGCGTGTCGTGCCGTCAGGCACGCGGCCTTGCATCATGCCGTCAGGCACGACCTTCTCGCGCACGGACACGCGAGTCTGGCGCAGCGCGTTTTTCACCATGTCGAGCAGCTGGTCGATATCGAACGGCTTGGGGAGAAAGTCCATCGCGCCTTTTTCCACCGCCGAGACCGCAGTGGTCAGCGCGTTTTGCGCGCTCATGACGATGACCTTCATCTCCGGACGGCGGCCGTGGATCTTCGGGATCAGGTCGATGCCGTTTTCGCCCGGCATCAGCACGTCGGTGATGACGAGATCGCCCTCGCCGTTCGCCACCCATTTATAAAGCGTCGCGCCGTTGTCTGTCGCGTTGACGCCGTAGCCCGCGCGCTTCAGCGCCTGCGTCAGGACGGTGCGGACGGACTGGTCGTCGTCGGCGACGAGAATGGTTTTGACCGCCGTCATTGCTTTGCTCCCAATGGCAGGCTGATTTTGAACACGGTGCGCGAAGGACGGCTCTCGACGCCGACCGTGCCGCCGTGGCTGTCGACAATCTTCGAAACGATGGAAAGGCCAAGCCCCTGCCCGCTGGCCTTGGTGGTGTAATAAGGCTGAAAGATGCTGCCCGCCGCCTCTGGCGGAATGCCCGCGCCATTGTCTTCGATTTCCACGCATAGCGGCAGTTTTTCCGGACGCTCGGGATGATAGGCGGCGGCGTTATCGTAATAGGTGCGCAGGATGATCCGGCCCTTCCCGTCCGCGAAGCTTTCGGCGGCGTTGCGGACAAGGTTCAGAATCGCCTGCACCAGATGCTCGAAATGCCCGCGCACCTCGGGCAGCGACGGATCGAAATCCGTGACGATCTCGGCGTCCGCATAGGCCGCGCCCGCGGCCTGCATCACGTGATTGAGAACCGCGTGCAGATTGACGGGTTTGTAATGCTCCTGCGGCACGTCGTCGAAAATATTGAATTTTTCCACCAGCTCCTGAATGCGGCGCGTCTCGCGGCCGATCAGCCCGACAAGCTCCCTGTCTTCCTGCGTCAGGGGGGACTTTTCCAGCAACTGCGCCGCGCCGCGAATGCCTGCCAGCGGATTTTTCACTTCATGCGCCAGCATCCGCGCCAGGAGTTGCGTCGATTGCAAGGAGTACTTGGTCTTTTCGCTCCATGCGCCGGAGAGATGCGCCATCTGCGGACGGATCACCAGCATGTGTCCGGCATCCCTCATGCGCGTGACAAGCGAGACGCTGCCCGCAGGCTTGCCGTTCACCGTGACGTCATAAACGGTCATGTCCTGATTTTTGCGCATGGCGAACTCCACCGCTGCGCAAACCGCCTGCTTTTCGCCCAGCAGCTCCGGCAGGCGCGCGCCCAGCAGCTGCTTTTCGCCACGGCAAAAAAACTGCCGCGCCGCATCGTTGGAAAACGTCACCGCCAGTGCGGCGTCGAACCCGATCACCGCATCCGGCAAGGCGTCCATCAGGTCACGCGCCTCTGAAACCTGTTTGCCTGCGATTTTTTGATTTGCCCGCAACATGCCTGATTTTTACTCATGCCTAATTTTTATGCACGGCGTTATATGTGCGACAAATCCGTCAAAAAGGCAAGCGATAAAGCGTTGATGCGTACATAACTAATTGAAATATAAAAATTATTCAAGCCTGTAGC
Organism: Pseudomonadota bacterium; assembly: GCA_021845905.1. Lineage (GTDB taxonomy): Bacteria > Pseudomonadota > Alphaproteobacteria > Micavibrionales > UBA2020 > PALSA-926. The sequence continues at coordinate 80,309 of JAJZVA010000005.1, read as the reverse complement.
TTATTCGCCCGCGTGGCGAGAATGCGGATTTTCGCCTCAAGCTGCACCATGGAATAGGGTTTGAGAATATAGCCTGAAACGCCGACGCTCTTGGCCTCGGAGACGGAGGTGATATCCCCGCGCCCGGTAATCATCAGAAAGGGAAAAGCCTCGTCGACGCTGCGCAGCTGACGCAGGAGGTTGATGCCGTCCATGCCCGGCATGTTCCAGTCGCAAAGGACGATATCGACGAAGTCGAAGGCCGAATCCATGAAGCGCATGCCCTCGCGCCCGTCACCCGCCTCGAAGACCTGCGTGATGCCCATGTTGACGAGCATGTTCTTCAGCATGGCCCGCGCCTCGGTCATGTCGTCGATGATCAGCACCTTGAGTTCGCTCAAATCACTTTTCTGCCCCGTCATGCTCACCCCCCAGTCGCGCCTGCCGCCGCTCCAGCGCGCGTTCGAGAATTTTTCTCACCGTGTCTTCCCTGATCGGCTTGGATATGAAAGGCGCCTGTTCCGGCACCTGAAGATCGCGCCGCCCCTCCATGAAAGGATATCCGCTCATGTAAACCACGTTTGAATCCGGCCGCACGGAACTGAACATCTCTCCCAGCTTCACGCCGTCCATTTCCGGCATCACGACGTCGGTGAGCAGGAAATCGATGTCGCCGTCGTATTCGTCCTGCACCGACAAGGCCTGATTGCCGTTGCCTGCCGAAAGCACGTTCATTTTGAGACCGTTGAACATGTCGGCGAGCATCTCGCGCAATTCCGGCTCGTCCTCCGCGATGAGAATCGTTTTTCCGGCGAGGCCTTTGTCCGAAACGTTGTTTTCCGCCGTCAAGGACGGCGCCGGCGCCTCCGCGATCGGCAGGAAGATATCGAAACTCGTGCCGTCTCCCTGCGCCGACGAAACCTCGATCGTGCCTTTCAGCTGATCGACGACGCCGTAAACGACGGAAAGGCCGAGCCCCGTCCCCTTGCCCTGATCCTTGGTGGTGAAGAACGGCTCGAAGATGCGCGGCAAAACATCGTCCGGAATGCCGGTGCCGCTGTCGACGACACTGAGGCGGATGTAGGACGTTTCCGGATTTTTCTCGCGCAGGACGGCCGGAATGTGCCGTTTCTGGCAGGCCATGCACATGATCGCCAGTTCGCCGCCGCACGGCATGGCGTCGCGCGCGTTGAGCGCGAGATTGAGGATGATCTGCGTCAGCTGGTCGGGCGCGGCGTTGATCCAGACCGGGTCTTCCGGCACGGTCATGAAAAGCTGGATCGTCGCGCCGAGCAACGGCAGCAACAAGACGTGCTGCTGCCGCATCGCCTCCACCAAATTCGTTTTTTCATCGAAGCCGACCTTCTGCCGTCCGAAGCTCAGCAACTGCCGCGTCAGCCCTGCGCCGCGTTGCGTCGAGGCGAGAATTTTAAGCAACTGCTCCGGATCCAGCCTGCCCTCTTTCAACTGGCGCAAGGCGATATGCGTATGCCCCTCGATGATCGAAAGCAGATTGTTGAAGTCGTGGGCGATGCCGCCCGCGAACTGCCCGAGCGCTTCCATCTTTTGTCTTTGTAAATTGCGCGTATCTTTCAGATCGTCTTTCATGCGCCCCTCATGCACAATTCAAGGTTGTTTCTTTATATATCTTCAACCTGAAACTGTTTAGGAAGCGTTAAAACGCGGGAAAAAAGAATGAAAAGATCCCGCCTGCGGAACCAAAGGCGGGATCTTTATGATGGTTCGTGCATACGCCTTTATGTGGCTTTGCGCGGACGCTTTTTAAGCGGCCTTGCTCGCGGCGGAAGACTGAAAGCGCTGCTCGGCGATGCGGTCCGCGGCGGCGCTTGTCGAGATGCCGTCCGCTTCCGCCCGGCGGAAAATGGACTCCGCCGTCTCGTCGATCTTCTTCACATGGGCCTCAACCTGCGCACGATCGTATTTTTTGCCGTTTTTACGGGCGACATGCTCATAATAAACGCTGATCAGGCCGCCGGCGTTGATGAGATAGTCGGGCGCGTAGAGAATCTTGAGGTCGCGCAACATGTCTCCGTGCCGTGCTTCCGCAAGCTGGTTGTTCGCCGCGCCGGCGACGACTTTGGCCTTCAGCATCTTGATCGTGCCGTCGTTGATGACGGCGCCGAGGGCGCAGGGCGCGAAAACGTCGACGTCCTGCTTGTAGATGTCGTCGAGCGCCACGGGGGTCGCGCCGAATTCCTTCGCCGCCTGCTCGACTTTCTCTTTCTGCACGTCGGTGACGAAAAGCGCCGCGCCGTCCTTGTGCAACATCTTGCAAAGGTTGTAGCCGACGTTGCCGAGGCCCTGCACGGCGACCTTCAGGCCGCGCATGTCGCTGCGGTGCAGACGGGTGCGCACGGCAGCCTTGAGGCCGGTGTAAACGCCGAGCGCCGTGGTCGGAGACGGATCGCCGCTGCCTTCGCCGTCATGCAAAACGCCGACGACATGCTGCGTCTGGCTGTTGATGTTGTTCATGTCCTCGACGCTGGTGTTGACGTCTTCGGCGACGATGTAGCGCCCGTTGAAGGTTTCGACCGCGCGGCCCATCGCCTTCATCATCTCGGGCGTCTTGATCTTCTTCGCGTCGCCGATGATGACGGACTTGCCGCCACCGAGGGGCAGGCCGGTGATCGCCGCCTTGTAGGTCATGCCGCGCGAAAGACGCAGAACGTCGCGCAAGGCCTGCTCGTCGCTTTCGTAATTCCACATGCGGCAACCGCCCAGCGCGGGGCCGAGGTGCGTGTTGTGCACCGCGATGATGGCTTTCAGGCCGGTCTTTTCATCATTGAAAAAAGACACCTGCTCATGCTGACGAAATTCCGGATGGCTAAATACAGACATACCTATTGTTCTCCTGGCTACGTTTAACACGACTCGGTCCTCCTTATATTATATAACGGATCCGCTTTGGTCTCGCAGATTTCATCAGGCGTGGCAATCCGATTGCGCGGATTTACGGGGGCAACGAAGCAAATTTAACGGAAAATTACATCCGTGCGGGAATTTTCATACGAAGAAAAATAAGGATATGGCATTTTGCGGCGCACAACGCCGAGCGACTCTCAGGCGCTGACGATCTGGCCGGGATTCAAATGCTGCGGCGCAAAAATATTTTTTTGCCGGTCTTTCTCATCCGGCCCGCCGTCATGCACCGGGCGTTCCGCGAAGCGACCGAAACTGATCAGCCGGTCGTACATCACCAGCGCGCCCGCAACGCCGACGTTGACGCAGAACCTCATCGGGATCTTCAGCGTGTAGTCGCAGCGCGCGAGCATCTCGTCGGACACGTTGCCCTTCTCGGGGCCGAGCACATAGACCGCCTGCTGCGGATGGCGGAAGCTCGGCAGCTCCACGGCATCGGGCAGAAACTCCACGGCGACCAATGATGTTTTCATCGGCAAGATAAGATCGGCGGGCTTCTCGAAGCTGTAAAACGGCAGATGGCCGAAAGCATTGGACGTGTCGGATGCCTTCATGCCGCGCACGTCAACCGTCGGGTTGACGGTGAAAAAGAAGCTCGCGCCGAAAGAATGCGCCGAACGCAACAAATTGCCGACGTTCATCGGCTTGGAAATGCCCTCGACCCCTATGCCGAAATAACCGCGCATCGTTTTTCTCTCCCGTTCCGTTTGATCCTAAAGAAGGCTCGCCAGCGCCGCGACGCCGAAGCCCCCGATGATCGCCGCCGATATCCTGTTGACCAGCGCCAGCGTACTCCCGTCAAGCTTATGCCGCACCGCGCCGATGCCGAATGACAGGATCAGCCACCATGTCAGCGAGCCGCTAAAAACCCCTGCCACCATTTCAACGGCATCGAAGCGCGGCGTTTTCGCCAGGCCGAGCCCGAGCCCCGCGAACACCGCGATGAACGAAAGGATCGTCGCGGGATTGGTGAGCGTGAGAAAAACCGTCGAGGAAAAATCGGCGGCGATATCCCAAAGCCCGTGGATCCTTCGCTCTCCATCCTTCGCTTCCGCCATGTCCGGTTTGCGCCGCAAGGTCTGCGCCGCGAGCCCCAGCAAGAACAGCCCTCCGGCAAGGCGCAAAACGGCAGAATAGTTTCCAAGAAAAGCGGACACCGCCGTGAGGCCGAACGCCGCGACCGCGCCGTAAAAACCGTCCGCGACGGCGGCGCCGGCGCCCGTCGCGAAACCGGAGATCCTGCCGTTCATCAAAGCCCTGCGGATGCACAAAACGCCGATAGGCCCCACAGGCGCCGCGATGGCAAAGCCGATCATGCCGCCTTTGAGGAAAAAGGGCATCATTCCTTGAGTTCTTTCAGCCCCTCGTAGCATTTCAGCGCGGCGGGGTTGGCGAGCGCCTCGACGTTCTTGACCGGGCGGCCGTGGATGACCTCGCGCACGGCGAGCTCGGTGATCTTGCCGCTCTTGGTGCGCGGAATGTCGGCCACGGCGATGATTTTCGCGGGCACGTGGCGCGGCGTCGCGCCGGCGCGGACGGCTTTCCTGATCTTGCCGGTCAGCTCTTCATCGAGCTTCGCGCCCTCTTGCAGAACGACGAACAGCACGACGCGCACGTCGTTGTCCCAGTCCTGCCCGACGGCGATGCTTTCCTTGATCTCGGGCAACTGCTCGACAATGCGGTAGATCTCCGCCGTGCCGATGCGCACGCCGCCTGGGTTCAATGTCGCATCCGAGCGGCCATGGATGACGAGGCCGTGGTTTTTCGTCCATTCGATCCAGTCGCCGTGGCACCAAATATTCGGGAACTTTTCGAAATAGGCCGCGTTGTAGCGCGCGCCGTCCGCGTCGTTCCAGAAGCCGACCGGCATGCAGGGAAACGGCGTTTTGCACACCAGCTCGCCCTTGCCTTCTTTCAAGGGTTTGCCGTCGCCGTCGAACACATCGACATCGAGCCCGAGACCGGGACCCTGAATCTCGCCGCGATGCACGGGCGAGATCGGGTTGCCGAGCACGAAGCAGGAGACGATGTCCGTCCCGCCCGAGATCGAAGCCAGATGCACGTGCGGCATGATCTGCTCATAGACGTAATCGAACCCTTCGGGCGAGAGCGGCGAGCCGGTGGAGGTCATCAGGCGCACGGCGCTCAAGTCATACTTGTTTTTTGTGACGATGTTGTTCACCTTCAGTGCGTCGATATATTTCGCGCTCGTGCCGAACAGCGTGCATTTATATTTCTGCGCGAAGTCGAACAGCACATATCCGCTCGGATAAAACGGCGAGCCGTCATAAAGCAGCAACGACGCTTCCGCCGCCAGCGCCGAAACCAGCCAGTTCCACATCATCCAGCCGCAGGTGGTGAAATAGAAGACCTGATCGCCGCGGCGGACGTCGCCGTGGAGCTTGTGCTCCTTCAAGTGCTGGATCAGAACGCCTCCCGCTCCGTGGACGATGCATTTGGGGATGCCGGTCGTGCCGGAGGAGAACATGATGTAAAGCGGCGCATTGAAACCGAAACGCTCGAAAGCGATGTCCTGCGGCGTGTACGCGTTTCTGAAAGCGTCGAAGGCTTCGGCCTTCATTGAAGAGATATCCGTTTTCGTGTACTGCACCATGACGAGTTTCTTCACCGACGGCATTTGCGCGGCGACTTCGGCGATCTTGTCGCGGCAGTCGATCTCCTTGCCGTTGTAATAGTAGCCGTCGACGGCGAAGAGCACTTTCGGCTCGATCTGCCCGAAGCGGTCGAGAATGCCGCGCGTGCCGAAATCCGGAGAGGCGGAAGACCAGATCGCCCCGAGGCTCGCCGCCGCCAGCATGGCGATGATCGTTTCGGGCATGTTGGGCAGGCATCCGGCGACGCGGTCGCCCTGCGTCACGCCCAGCGCCCGCAAGCCCCGCCGCACCTGACTGACCTGATCGTACAATTCTTTAAACGTGAGGCCGCGCTCGACTTTATCTTCGCCCCTGAAGACGATCGCCACGGCATTGTCGCGGCGGCGGAGGAGATTTTCGGCGAAGTTGATTTTGGCGTCAGGGAAAAATTTGCAGTCCTGCATTCTCGCGGCGGATTTGAAAACCGTTGCGCCCTTGTCGCCGATCACGCCGCAGTTGTCCCATACCCAGTTCCAGAAATCCTCTTTATGCCCGACCGACCAGCGCCACAGGTCTTGAAAATCCGCGCATCCCTGCTCTTCCAGCAACCTGTGCATCAGCGATTGATCTTTTTCCGCCGCGACGGGCTTCCATTTCACCGCGCTGTTCATGACTTAACCTCCGCATTGAGCTCTATGCATTAAAAAATGATCTGCCAGCACGATCGCCAGCATCGCCTCGGCGACGGGAACGCCGCGGATGCCGACGCAAGGGTCGTGCCGTCCTTTGGTTACAATTTCAGTTTCATGTCCATATTTATCAACTGTCGGCACCGCCCGCAAGATGGAGCTTGTCGGTTTGAAGGCCATGCGCACGATTATTTCCTGCCCCGTGGAGATGCCGCCGAGGATGCCGCCCGCGTTATTGCTTGAAAAACAGGGCTTTCCGTCTTTGATACGGATTTGGTCGGCATTGTCCTCGCCTGCCAGCAGCGCCGCGCCGAAACCCGCCCCGATTTCAACGCCCTTGACGGCATTGATGCCCATCATGGCGCCGGCGATGTCCGCATCGAGCTTGTTGGCGACCGGCGCGCCAAGGCCCGCCGGAACGCCTTTGGCCGCCACCTCGACGATCGCGCCCGCGCTGGAGCCTCTTTTGCGCGTTTCATCGAGCAAGCTTTCCCATTTGGCGGGATCCGTTTCAGCGCCGATTTGCACCACGCGGCCTTCGATTTTCACATCGGGAATAACCAGCCTTGCCACGGCGCCAGCCGCGACGCGGCTGGCCGTCTCCCGCGCGGAAGACCTGCCGCCGCCGCGGTAGTCGCGTATGCCATATTTGGCGTCGTAGGTGAAATCGGCATGGCCGGGGCGGTATTTGTCCTTGATCTCGGAATAGTCTTTGGAACGCGCGTCGGTATTCTCGATCAGCAGGCTGACCGGCGTGCCGGTGGTTTTGCCCTCGAACACGCCGGAGAGAATTTTGACCTTGTCTTCCTCCTGCCGCTGCGAGACGTTACGCTGTTGCCCGGGCTTGCGCAGGTCGAGATATTTTTGAATATGGGCTTCATCGAGCTCCAGCAACGGCGGCACGCCGTCGACGACGCAGCCGATCGCCGGACCGTGGCTTTCGCCCCATGTGGTGTACCGGAACAGCGTGCCGAAGGTGTTGGAGGACATCAGCCCGAAATACCCTGCAATAACTCCGCCGTCTGTTTGGCGGAATCGACGTTGACCATGCCGATCGTGTTGTAGCCGCTGTCGACATACATCACTTCTCCCGTGACGCCGGAACCGAGATCGCTGAGCAGGAACAAACCCGCGCCGCCGACTTCCGCCGTGGTGACGTTGCGGCGCAGGGGGGAATTAAGCTCGTTCCATTTCAGGATATAGCGGAAATCGCCGATGCCGCTCGCGGCGAGCGTCTTGATCGGCCCAGCGCTGATCGCATTCACGCGGATGTTCTTGTTGCCGACGTCGCTGGCGAGATAGCGCACGCTGGCTTCCAGCGCCGCCTTCGCCACGCCCATGACGTTGTAGTGCGGCATGACGCGCTCCGCGCCGTGATAGCTCATGGTGATCAGGCTGCCGCCGTTCTTCATTAGCGGCACGGCGCGCTGAGCCACGGCGGTGAAGGAATAGACGGAAATGTCCATCGTCTTCAGAAAATTCTCGCGCGTGGTGTCGAGATACATGCCGTCGAGCTCTTTCTTGTCCGAATAGGCGATGGCGTGGACGACGAAATCGAGGCCGCCCCATTCTTTTTCGACCGCGGCGAAGGTCGCATCGATGCTTTGCATGTCGGTGACGTCGCAGGGCATGACGATCTTGGAGCCGATGCTCTCCGCCAGCGGGCGCACGCGTTTTTCCAAAGCCTCGCCCTGAAAGGTGAAGGCGAGTTCCGCCCCGTGCTTGTGCGCCATGTCGGCGATGCCCCAGGCGATAGACCGGTCGTTTGCAACCCCCATGATGAGGCCGCGTTTACCCTGCATGAGGGAGGTTGGTGACGTCATGATGTTTCTTTCCACGTTCAATAATGGTCAAATGCCGCGACGGACGCGCAAGGTGAGCGTCATGCATCCTACACAAATGCGCCCCTGCGTCCAGCCCCCGCCGCAAAATATGGAATCTTTGATGATTTTATGAAATAGAAACTGGCCTGTTTTTTATAGTTACGGTAATTAAACGGCGCGCGGCGGCGCAAAGCCACAATCCGCGCCAAGCAATAAGGTTGCCGCGGCGGGCCACTTGCATATAGAATCAGTGTTGATTGAGCTTGTTGTATTCAGGGGGAGAATAACCATGCCGCAATTTCCGACTTCATCCACGTCCCGCCCCGCAGCGGGAGAACTGATCAGCGCCGTCATCAGGAACAACATGCAGCTGGTGCGCCAGTTGCTGGACCAGAAAGCGGACATCAACGAAAAAGACAAGGACGGCAACACCGCCCTCAATCACGCGGCGGATCTCGGCTATATCGAGATCGTCCGCTTGCTGGTGGACAAGGGCGCCGACCTCAACATGAAAAACGCCGACGGCGACACGCCGCTCATGAAGGCGCTTTCAGCCTATTCGCCCTATACCTACAACAATGACAATTACAACACCATCGCGCGGCTGCTCATCAATCACGGCGCCGACCTCGACGCAAAAAACAAGAGCGGCGAAACGGCTCTCAGCATCGCCACCAACAAATCGCGGGAACAGATCATCGTGCTGATCAAGGACGAAAAGATCAGGCGCACGAAACTGGCGGAAGAATACGCCAGGGCCGCAGAAAAGAAAAGGCGCGACGTCATCGCCGACAAGCAACAGGAATTGCGCGAAGCCGCGAAAAAGAAACCGAAGCTGAAGCCCTTTCCGCCGAAGGCGGCCTGATCTTCTTCAGGCGAAAAACCAAAAACGGCGCGAGGATCTTTCCCCGCGCCGTTTTTGTTTACCCGCCATATCCGGCGGCTTTTTATTCCTCGCAGTATTCCGCGACGTAGCGGTCGAGCAGACGCACGCCGAAGCCGACCGCGCCTTTGGGCACGCAAGGACGGTCTTTCTCCGTCCAGGCCATGCCGGCGATGTCGAGATGCGCCCACGTCACGCCTTTCCGGATGAAGCGCTTCAAAAAGTGCGCCGCCGTGGCGCTGCCCGCGTCGCGTCCGCTGCTGATGTTCTTGATGTCGGCGGCGGCGCTGTCCATCGCCTTGTCCCACGCGTCGTTGAGCGGCATGTGCCAGAGAGGCTCGCCGACCTCTTTGCCCGCGCCGATCAGGTGTTGCGGCAGCTTGTCGTCGTTGGAATAGACGGCGGCATATTCATGCCCGAGGGCGATCACCACCGCGCCGGTCAGCGTGGCGAGATCGATGATGTGCGTCGGCCTGAACGTCTCCTGACAATACCACAGGGCATCGCAGAGGATCAGGCGGCCTTCGGCGTCGGTGTTGAGAATTTCCACCGTCTGCCCGGACATCGACGTGACGATGTCGCCCGGACGGCAGGCCGTGCCGGACGGCATGTTCTCCGCCAGCGCGACGACGCCGACGACGTTGGCTTTCGCTTTTCTTGACGCCAGCGCCTTCATGGCGCCGACCACGGCGGCGGAACCGCCCATGTCGTATTTCATGTCCCACATGCCGGGGCCGGGCTTGAGCGAAATGCCGCCGGTGTCGAACGTCACGCCCTTGCCGACGAAGGCGACGTTCTCCCGGTTCTTGTCGCCGCCCTTCCAGTGCATGGTGACGAGCTTTTCCTCGCGCGCGCTGCCCTGCCCGACGGCGATCAGCGCGCCCATGCCGAGCTTTTGCGTTTCCTTGCGGCCGAGGATTTTGACCTCGACGCCGAGAGGACCGAGTTCGCACCTGATCATCTCCGCGTAGCTTTCGGGATACAAGACGTTCGGCGCTTCCGAAACGAGATCGCGCGCCCAGAACACCGCTTCCGCCACCTTGCGCCTGGTCTCGAAATCTTTCTTCGCCGCGGCGGCGCCCGACAAGACGACCGTCGCGGATTTCAGCGTCGGCTTTTTCTCCTTCGGCTCGCGTGTCAGGTATTTGTCGAACCTGTAGCTGTTGAGCAGCAGACCTTGCGCGAGATGCGCCGCGGCGACGTCTTTCGGCGCGTCGCAGGTTTCGTCATCCAGCAGGACCTGCACGGAGGCAACCTTGTGCCTGTTGAGCAAGGGCGTCAGGCTGCTGCCGATCGCCTCGAAATCGCGCGCCTCGAGATCCGCCGGCTTGCCCAGTCCCGCCACGACGATATGCGTCCACGCCACGCCTGCCGGACCGGAAACCATCAGCAATTTTCCTTTTCCTCCGGTAAAAGCGTCTGCCTTCATCGCCCGCTTGAGCGCGCCTTTGGACTTTTGATCCAGCTTTTGCGCCGCACCCGTCAGCCTGCCGCCTTCGGCTGCGAAAACCACAACGGCATCGGCCTTGCCGACGGCCTTTTTCTCGAACGAGATTTTCATAGAACTTCCCCTTTTGATTGCATCCCGACGCATCGCTCCATATTAATGATTTGCGTGCATCCTCACCCGGCGTGATCATATCATCTCGTCAGGATATGCTCTAGTGGGTGTTTCTTTTTTCAAATGATGCTAATAAACTGGGCACCATGCTAGTGACGCGCTATCTGTTCAAAAACCTCTTTGCCGCGACGGTCTTCATCGCCGTCACGCTGACGCTCGTCATCTGGCTGACGCAATCGCTGAAGCTGCTCGAACTTGTCGCCAACTCGGACGCGCCCATGGGCATGTTCATCCGTCTTGTCGCGCTGACCCTGCCTAAATTTCTGGAAATTATACTGCCCTTGTCTTTGGCGATTGCCGTGATCTTCACATACAACCGACTCATTATGGACAATGAAATCGTCGTCATGCGCAGTTGCGGCGTCGACCAATACGGCCTCGCGCGTCCGGCCATTCTGCTCGCCGTCGGCGTCAGCCTTTTTCTGACCCTGATCACCACGTGGATCTCGCCGCGCAGCTTCGCGCTGGTCGACGGCATGCGCCAGATGATCCAGACGAAATATTCAGCCTTTCTGCTGCGCGAGGGCGTCTTCAACACGTTCGGCAGCGACCTCACCATTTACCTGCACGCGCGCCTGAGCAACGGCGACATGACCGGCCTGATGATCTACGACGCGCGCGACAAGAACAAGCCGCCCACCGTCATCACCGCCAAAAAAGGCCGCATCACGATGGACGGCAACATTCCCGACATCACCGTGTTCGACGGCATGCGCCAGCAGATCGACCCGTCCAGCGGTGCGCTGTCCAAACTTTATTTCTCGCGCTACACCATCGAGATCAAAGGGCTCGGCGGCGCGGCGCAGGCGCACTGGAAAGACTCGGAAGAGCGCACCCTGCCCGAATTGCTCCACCCCGACATGAGCAACCCCAAAGACCGCGCGCACGCGCAGTCTTTTCTCGCGTCGGCCTTCAGCCGGATCATGACGCCGTGGAACGCGCTTGACTTCACCATGATCGCCCTCGCCGTCCTCCTGCTCGGGCCCTTCAACCGCCGCGGCCAGCATGTCCGGATCGTCGCCGCCGGCGCGCTGATCATCCTGATGCAGGCGCTCAGCCTCAGTCTCGCCGACGTCTCCAAAAGGCATCTTGGCGTCATCCCGCTGTTTCTCGGCGCGACGCTTTTGCCCGCCGCCACCGGCTTTTATCTTCTCCACGCCAGAGGCGAACACGCGCTGATGTCCGCCCTGCACCGCTGGCGCGTGCGGCGCAACGCCCAGCGCGACGACGCCGCGAAAGGATCGCCCGCATGATGGGAAGCACCTCGACCCTGTTCCGCTACATCAGCCGGCAGTTCCTGCTCAATTTCATCGCCATCATGGCGATCCTGCTCGGCATCATGTTCATGTTCGACGTCGTGGAAACCCTGCGCCGCGCAGGGAGCCAGGTGCATATTCCGCTCGGCACCATCCTTTCCATCTCGCTGATGAAACTGCCGTATCTCGCGCAAAGCATCCTTTCGATCGGCATCCTCTTTTCCTCGATCTATACCTGCTGGCGGCTCAACAAGACCAGCGAGCTCGTCGTCATCCGCTCTTTCGGGCTTTCGGCGTGGCAGTTCCTCAGCCCGATGCTGCTGTGCGCCGTGGCGATCGGCGTTCTCGCCACCACCGTGCTCAATCCGCTCTCCGCGGTGTTCCTCGCCAAATCGAACGAACTCAACACCTCTTACTTCCAGCCCAACCGCGACCTCGTCACCGTCTCGAAAACCGGCATCTGGCTCCGCCAGCCCACCAAACCCGGCGCTGCGGGAATAAATCCATCCGTCGCATCGGCGCAAGGCGTGAAATCAGGCGACGAAGACGGCTACGCGCTGATCCACTCCGTCACGTTCAACAAGAAAAACTGGCAGTTGAACAACGTCCTGATCCTCTTTTTCGACGGCGCGGACAATTTTCTGAGCCGGATGGACAGCCCGGTCGCCTACCTGCGCCACGGCTATTGGGAGATCCGCAACCCGGTCATCAACGACCAGAGCGGCGCGCGGCGCGCGGCAAGCTGGCAAATCCCCACCAACCTCACCGCGCGGAAGATCGAAGAATCATTCGCCGATCCTGAAACCATATCCTTCTGGAATATTCCAGAGTACCTGAATGTTATGGAAGATACAGGCTTTCCCGCCACCCATCTTTACATACATTTCCAAATGCTCCTCGCTCAGCCGTTTCTGTTCGCCGCCATGATCCTGCTTTCCGCCGCGTTCTCGCTCCGTCCGCACCGCTCGGGCGGCGTGGCCCGCATGGTCTTTTTCGGCATTGCCACCGGATTTCTCGTCTTTTTCTTCCAGTCCATGCTGCAAGCCTTTGGCATCTCGCAAAAGATCCCTCCCGGTCTCGCCGCCTGGACGCCCGCGCTGGTCGGCCTGCTGATCGGCACCACCGCACTGCTCCATCTTGAAGACGGCTAGAGAGCGCCTGACTCCGAAAAGCAAAATAGAGCCGCGTTGAACCCAAATAATTAACGATTGCGTAATTTTAAAGAGTTACAGTATAACAGTGTGTTACCAAGATACGGATGTCAGCAGATCATGCGTCAAAACATAGCCAAAACCTTTTCCGTTGCCCTGATGTTCTCGCTCGTCATCGGCGTGAGCGGTTGCGCCAAAACACCGCCCGTCACGGCGACCTATCAGTCGCAACAGATTGCCGACCCTCTGGAACCGGTCAACAGGGCGGTTTTCGGCTTCAACAACGTCCTCGACGAGGCACTGATCGAACCCGTCGCCAAGGGCTATAACGCCCTCCTGCCGCGCTTCGTGCGCGACGCCATTCGTAACTTCATGCGCAACCTGCAATCTCCGGTCGACGTCGCCAACGACCTCCTGCAAGGACGGATCAAAAACGCCGGCGTGGCGACCGCCCGCTTCGTCATCAACAGCACCGTCGGCATCGCCGGCCTCATCGACGTCGCCACCAAAAAAGGCATGCACTACCGCGACGAGGATTTCGGCCAGACGCTGGCGTCCTGGGGCGTCGGCAACGGTTGCTACCTCGTCCTGCCCGTTCTCGGCCCCTCGACCCTGCGCGACGCGACAGGCACGTTCGTCGACGGCTATGCCGATCCGTTCCGCCTCTGGACCACCAATACCGGGCGTGAAGGGCTCTATTACGCGCGCGAAGCCCTGCAAGGACTGGATACGCGTTCGCGCCTGATCAAGCCGATCGACGACATGCGCAAGAACAGCCTGGATTACTACGCCGCCGCGCGCAGCGCCTACATCCAGCACCGCAACGCCCTTATCCGCGCCAACGACCCCCAGGCCGCGGGCGCCGCGCCGCAAGGGCTCGGCAGTGATCACCCCTGATGAAATAACCTCCACGGCAAACGCGAAGGAAGAAAAACGTGATGAAAATGCTTTCCGGTCTCCGCCCCGACGGTTCCCGCTCCCTTGCGTTTTTCGCCGTTTCTTTTTGCACGGCTTTTCTCTCGTTCACCGCGCCCGTGGCGGCGAAAACGCTGCCTCCGGCGGCGGAATTCGTCCAGCGCCTCGGCGACACGGCGCTGATGTCGCTGACCGACAAGCACCTCCCGCGCAAGACCCGCGAAGAGCGCGTGCGCAAAATCCTTGAGGACAATTTCGACGTCAAGGCCATAGGCCGGTTCGCTATCGGCCCTTACTGGCGGCAGGCGACCGGCGCCCAGCGCAAGGAATACATGAAATATTTCGAAGACCTGATCGTTGAAACCTACACCAGCCGGTTCGAGGCTTACTCCGGGCAAACGCTCAAGGTCTACGGCGCGCGCCCCTCCGGCGACACCGACTATATCGTCGACAGCAAGGTTCTGCAAAAAACCGCCGGGCCTATCGAATTGCAATGGCGCGTGCGCAAGGAAGACGGCGGCCTGCGCATCGTCGACGTGATCGTCGCGGGCGTCAGCATGAGCTTTACCCAGCGCTCGGACTTCATGTCCGTCATCCAGAATGAAGGCGGTCTCGAAGGGCTGATCTCATCCTTGCGCAAGCGCCACGAAGAGAACCGCGGCTGACCTCAGTCATCCCGCCTTGAATTTTCCGGTCAGGACGTGTCTTCAAAATCCGTTTATGCGCCGGCCCCGGTGCGCGCGTTTATTGCAACGCCTGTTACATTCTGTTGGCGAAGTTGACCGATTTCATCAGGGAATCCAGCGTTGTCAGCCCGGCATAGACCTTGGCGACGCCGTCGTCCGCCATGTTCTTGAAGCCTTTTTTGTGGGCGGCGGCCTTGATCTCGGCGATAGGGCGGTTGGCGGCGATCAGCTCTTCAAGCTCTTCATCGACATAGAGAATTTCATGAATGCCCAGACGGCCTTTATACCCCGTGCCGCCGCACTCGGCGCATCCCGCGCCCTTGTAGAGCGTCGGCGGCGCCGAAGGATCCGCCGCGAGCAGACGGCATTCTTCCGCGGATGCCTGATAAGACGTCTTGCATTTCGGGCAGACGCGCCGCACGAGACGCTGCGCGAAGCTGGCGATGATCGCCCCCGCCAGCATCGCCGGTTGCAGCCCGAGATCGACCAGACGCGGAATGGCGCCGAAGCTGTCGTTGGTATGCAGCGAGCTGAACACCTGGTGGCCGGTCATCGCGGCTTTGAGCGCCTGCTCGGCCGTCACTTCGTCGCGGATTTCGCCGACGAAGATGATGTCCGGGTCCTGGCGCAACAGCGCCTTGATGCCTTCGCCGAAGGAAAAACCGCCGCCGTCGCGCACATGCGACTGACGGATGCCCTGCAACGAATATTCCACCGGATCTTCCAGAGTCTGGATGTTGACGTCCGGCGTATTGATGGCGTTGAGCATCGAATAGAGCGTCGTTGTCTTGCCCGAGCCGGTCGGGCCGGTCACGACGACGATCCCTTCCGGGCGCGCGAGGACTTTTTCGATCAGCTTCATGTTGCTCTCGCTGAAATCGAGCTTCTCGACCGGCACGATGCTCGCGTTCTGGTCGAGAATGCGGAGCACGATGTTTTCGCCGTGCACCGTCGGCAGGCAGGAGACGCGGAAGTCCGCCTCGCGCCCGCCCATGTTCATGCCGAAGCGCCCGTCCTGCGGCGAGAGCTTGTCGGCGATGTTCAGCTCCGCCATGATCTTGAGGCGCTGGCAGATGCCGTTCCAGTATTCGCGGTGAATGACATGCGCCACCACGAGGTCGCCGTCGATGCGGTTGCGGACACGCAGGGAATTTTCCTCCGGCTCGAAGTGGATGTCCGACGCGCCGATCTTGACCGCCTCGAAAATGATCGCGTTGACAAGGCGGACGATCGGGTGGCTGTAGGCCTCTTCCTCCGAAAGGCTGTCCATGTTCTTCTTGGCGGCGGTTTTGTCGCCCGCCAGCTCTTTCAGGATGCCGTCGATGGAGGTCGTGACGCCGTAGGCCCTGTGCACGATGTCAGAAAAAACAGACGACTGGCAGACGAAGGGAATGATCTCGTAGCCGCGCGGCACGAGCTGTTTGAGCTTGTCGAGCGCCAGCACGTCATAGGGGTCGACCATGGCGACCCTGAACTGGTTTTTATCCTGCAGGACGGTGATGGGGATGGATTGATATTTGAGCACATCCTTTTTGGTCATCAGCGCCAGCGCTTCGGGGTCGAGCATGGTCTTTTTGGCGTCGAATTGCAGGTAGCCCGTGCTTTCCGAAAGAAAGGCGGTGAGCGACGCTTCGGAAACGAAGCCGAGATCGACCAGAATCTGGCCGATCATTTTTCCCGATTTCTGTTTTTCATGCAGGGCGACGTTCAGCTGGTCGATGGAGATCACGCCCTGTTCGACAAGCCGGTCGCCGATGCGTTTCGACTTCTTGCCGTCGTCGAGCATCATCTCCTCGGCCGCTTCGACCGACGTGCCGGTTTTGACAACCGCCGTCTGCCCGCTGACCGGAACATTTCTCTCTTTGGACACAGAATGATCAGTCATATTCAAAGATGCACCCCACTTAAAGACTCTCCTACCCTCTTAAGCGTGGCATAAAAGGATTAACAAGTCCTTCAGATATCTTTGATTATGGGTATAAGATGGGGATATTCAGGATTAAGGGCAAGTTATATTTTAATTCTGGAAATAGTGTCCGTCGTACTGAAACCTTCTTCCATATCCGCGCGCACGATCGTGCCACCATAAGACATGACGACATCATAACCGACAACCTCTTCAAGCTTATACTGCCCGCCTTTGATCAGGACGTCCGGCTTAATCTGACGGATGAGTTCTATAGGCGTATCTTCTTCAAAAACAACGACCATATCCACCATATCGAGCGCCGAGAGAATATCCGCGCGGGCGACGTCGCCCTGCACCGGACGCGACGGACCCTTGAGCCTTTTTACCGATGCATCGCTGTTGATCGCGACGATCAGGAAATCGCAAGCCGCCCGCGCCTGCCGCAAAACCGACAAATGACCCGGATGCAAGAGATCGAAACAGCCGTTGGTGAAACCGACTTTCAAGCCCCGCGTATGCAGACGCTCGGCCTGCGTCGCCGCATCCTGAACCGTTCTCAGCTTCGGCGCGCGACGGACGGCGGAGGTTTTCTCCGTGACCGCGCGCATCTCAAGAACGGCGCGTATTTCATCGAGCCGCGCCGTCGCCGTGCCCGGCTTGCCGACGACGATGCCCGCCGCGACATTCGCCAGCCATGCGGCGTCCTTGACCGGCATGCCCGCGGCAAGCCCCGCCGCAAAGGTCGCAACGACGGTATCGCCCGCGCCGGAAACATCGTAAACTTCGCGCACCTGCGCCAGAATGTGCAGAGGCTCGGCCTCGCGGGAAACAACCGTCATGCCGTCCTTGCTGCGCGTGGCAAGCACTGTATCGATGCCGCAATCGGCAATCAGCTTCATCGCGGCGGCGCGGACTTCGTCGTCCGTTTCCGCTTTCATTCCAGTGGCTTCTTCAAGCTCCTTGCGATTTGGGGTGATGACCGTTGCGCCGCGGTAACGGCCGAAATCGCGCCCCTTGGGGTCGACGATCACCGGCTTGCCATGCTGACGGGCGCAAGAGATGACCTCCGCCACGATCCTGTCGGTCAGCAGACCCTTTTTATAATCGGATAAAATAACCACTCCCGCCTGCGGCATGATGTCTGATATGCGGCTGATCATTCTGCCTTCCGTCGAGGCGGCAACCGGCACCGTTTTCTCGCGGTCGACGCGCAAAACCTGCTGCGGCCCACAGACGAAACGGCTTTTACGGGTCGTCGCGCGGCCCGCTTCCGTTTCCAAAATGTAATCTATACCCTGCGCCATCAACTGGTTTTTGATTTCCACGCCGGTTGCGTCCGCCCCGACAACCGTCGCCAGGACAGCCTTCGCGCCCAGCGCCGCCACATTCGCCACCACGTTTCCTGCGCCGCCGAGCATGTGCTTCTCGCGTTCGACCAGCAATACGGGAATCGGCGCTTCGGGTGAAATACGCTCGATCGCGCCGTAAATAAACTGATCCAGCATCACATCCCCAATACAAAGGATGCGCGCCGTGGAGAAACTCTCTATATTTTCAAAACTTTTATTTTTTTCAGACATTTAAACGCCTTTTTTGATAAGCCCTATGAGCTTTTTCCCCACCTTATATATTACATAAGATTGTAATATATAAAGAATATGCATTTCTGTCAATGGTTTTCATATTTTATTAATAATTAAGCATAATAATAAACGTTATGACACAGAAAACCACGCCGGCAGAACCGCCCCAAAGCCATGACAGGGAGACTATGTTGCAAAAATTTTCTTCCCGCAAGTCCAAAACGGACGCCGATGCAGGCCTGAAGAACAGCTTTTTCAGAGCTTTTACGAGAAATATCAAAACTTTCAAACTCGGCGACCTGCTGGTCGGCAGCGGGCTTATTTCCAGGGCGCAGCTTGATGACGCGCTGGAAACGCAGAAAGAATCGGGCGGACAGCTCGGACGCATCCTTATCCGCCAGAAAGCCGTCACCGCCCACCAGCTCTACAGAACGCTGGCGGAACAATGGTGCATGCGCGCCGCCGCCGCGGGGATCGTCATATTGTCGCAAACGGCCGTCGCCACGCCCGCCCGGGCGCAGGAAGCAACGTTTCAACCTCCGGGCGCCGCGGCGCAATTCAGCAATACAACCGCGGCGCAATCCCCCGAACTGTTCGGCATGCACGCGACACGCTCCAACGACATCGCCCCTTTCAGAAGATGGTCGGCGCTGATCGACAGTTTTCAGTCGCAACTCGAAGATTCCAACGCAACCTCGCCCGGCATCGTGATGTGGCAGAACGAGATCAGGAAACTGAAAGGCCTTTCCCGCGCGGCGCAAATCGACGGCATCAACAAGTTCCTGAACAGCATCCCCTATGTCGACGACCTGCACGTCTACGGCAAATACGGCTACTGGCACGCCACGGCGACGCGGTTTTTCAACAGCGGCGGAGACTGCAAGGACTACGCCATCGCCAAATACGTCTCCTTGCGTGCGCTCGGATTTTCGACCAGCCAGCTCAAAATCGCGGTTGTCGAGGACAAGATAGAAGACCTCGCGCACGCCATTCTCATCGTCCATTTCGGCGACGGCAACTTCGTCCTCGACAATCAGGATAAAAGGGTCGAGCCGGTCGCCGACGTCGACCGCTATCAGCCGATCTTCTCGATCAACAGCAAGAACTGGTGGCTCTACCGCGCCTGATTTCTTTATGGCGACAAGGGCGCGCTTTGCTGGTCAGGCTGCTGGAAACCCGGCCCGAGATGCTCGATATCGACGCCGTGGAGATTGATATGCATGCTCTCGCTTTTGCGCGGCATGGACATGGAGAGGACATCGTTCGAAACATAAGACAGTCCGAGCGCGATCATGAACAAAACAACCGACACCCAGAGCGTGTCCTTCGCCGTCCAGACGTTCATCCGGTAGCCGCGCTTTTTATGCTCCTCCGGGTCGTAAAGCCAGGTGCAGTCCTCCAGCTTCCAGAAACCGTAGAGCAACACGACGACATCGAGCTCTGCCAGCCGCTGCCACGGCACGCGCATGAAAAACGCCGGAACGTGCCCGACCGTCAGGTAGCCGACCCACGGCGCGGCCAGCCAGAAGACCAGCATCAAAACCAAAATCAGCGCGAAATTCGCCCAAAACGACAAATGCGCCTGCTCCGGCGTGATCGGCTTTTGCCGCCGATCGTGCGCGAAACCGCGATAGATGTACAGCAAAAGAAAACTGCCTACAACCAGCGCCGCCAGCCCCGCCGACTGAACCATCTTGAAGAAGCCGCTGTCATGACACTGGTTGAAACGGCACAGCAGATAAATGCGCAAAAAATAAACGTCGACCGTCGTCATCTTCAGCAGCGCCGCGAACATGAAAAGGAAAGCCGTCTGCCGCAGGCCGCCGCGCGACTGGCGCACGCCCCGCTTGAGCACGAACAGCGCGAGCACCAGCAACATCGGCCCCGACGCGAAGAAAAACCCCTTCGCAAGCGGAATACAATAAAACCAGCACAACATCAGCATGACGGCCCCCGGCGCTTCTCTAAAGACGAGTATCCCAGCAAAAGGCAAAAAAGAGAACCGGAATACCTAATTTCTATAAATATGCCAATGCTCCGCCGGGGCCGTCTTTACTTTTCACACGCCATCCTTCACTGTGGAGAAAGGGTGCATGCGCCATGAATGCCATAAACGAAAATAAACAAACCCCTCCCCGCGTCGCCGAGATCATCGGATATGACAGCGGCTGGGGATGCGGCAATTACCTTTGCGAAGACGGCCCTTACGCATTGCGCGCGGATCAGATCATGCACAGGCTGCGCGCGCTCGGGGTAACCGCGAAATGGCGCGGCCCGCTGGGGCTTAAATTCCTCGGTCGGCACGACCAGCTTAAAACAAAGGAAATGACGCTTCCCATCGTCTCTGAAACTTTAACAAGACTGTTTAACTGCATAAAAGAATCCATTGATAAAAAACATATCCCTATCGTTATCGGCGGGGATCACACATCCGCCGCGGGGACATGGTCGGGCGTTGCCTCCGCACTCCGCGCGGAAGGAAATTTCGGTCTCATCTGGCTCGATGCCCACCTCGACGCGCACACCTACGAAACATCAAAATACGGCAAGTGGGGCGGCTGGTGGCACGGCCAGCCCGTCAGCGCCCTGCTCGGCCACGGATTGCCGCAACTGACCGGCCTTGGCGGCATGAAGCAAAAGCTCTCGCCAGAGCACATCAGCATGATCGGCATCCACAGCTTCGAGCCGCAGGAAGACGCTTTCGTAAAAAAACATAATATCCGCGTCTACGGCCTAGATGAAGTGCGCCAGCGCGGTTTCAAGACCGTCTACGCCGAAGCCTTGCGCCGCGCGACGGCGGGAACCTCGGGATTCGGCCTCTCGATTGATCTTGATTGCTTCGATCCCGCAGACGCGCCGGGCGTCGGCACAGCAGAGAACGAAGGCCTCGATCCCGCCGAAGTTTTACCTATTATAAAAGCGGCGGCGCGTCATCCGCTGTTCAAAGCCCTCGAAATCGCCGAGTTCAATCCCCATAACGACAAAAACGGCAAAACGCGCGCCCTTATAGAAGACATTATCGGAAGCGTTTTCTCCGAATCCGCAACTGACGATTGATGATCGGGAAAAGCTGGGTCATACTAGACACGGTATGGGTTCTATAAGGGTTATGACGCAAGCCATCACACAGGCGGAGATGAATGTTTAAACTTATCGGCAATATCGGTGTTCTCTTATGCGTTTTCGGCGGCTACGTCCTCGACGACGGAAACATGAAAGTTCTCTACCAGCCGTTTGAATGGCTGATGATCGGCGGCTCGGCCTGCATGGCCTATCTCGTCGCCAACTCGCGGCATACGGTGAAGCAGACTTTCCACGATCTCAAGATGATCTACAAGAAAGACAAATACGGCAAGGAGCAGTATATAGAACTGCTCGGCATGCTGTTCACCATCTTCAAGACGGCGCGGCAAAAAGGCTGGCTCGCGCTCGAACGCCACATCGAGGAACCGGAGGAAAGCGACCTTTTCAAAAAATTCCCCAGCTTCTACGAAAACCATCATGCGCTCACCTTTCTCTGCGACTACTTGAGGCTGATCTCGCTCGGCGCGGAAAAGCCGCACGAGGTCGAAGCGCTGATGGATCAGGAAATCGACACGGAGATCGCCGCGCGCAGCCACACCGCCCACGCGGTGCAAACCATGGCGGACGGCATGCCCGCGCTCGGCATCGTCGCCGCCGTTCTCGGCGTCATTCACACCATGGGCTCGATCACCGAACCGCCGGCCGTCCTCGGTCACCTGATCGGCGGCGCGCTCTGCGGCACGTTCATGGGCGTGTTCTTGTCCTACGGCTTCGTCGCGCCCACGGCCAGCGCCATTCAGGACCGCGCCGACACCGAAATCAAATACATCCTTTGCATCAAGACCTGCGTGCTCGCCTTTTTGCAAGGCGCCGCGCCGCAGGTCGCCATCGAGTTCGGGCGCAAGATCCTGATGCACGACGTCCAGCCGACCTTCCTCGAAGTCGAAGAAGCCACGCAAAACCTGACAGCGGCAGCCTAGGAGCCTATTCATGGCCGAAGCTGAAAAAAAAGGCGGCGACGAGAAACAGAACATCATCATCAAGCGCGTCAAAAAGGTGGCCGGCGGCCATCACGGCGGCGCGTGGAAAGTCGCTTATGCGGACTTCGTGACGGCGATGATGGCCTTCTTCCTGCTCCTGTGGCTGCTCAGCGTCACCACCAACACCGAAAAAGAAAAGATCGCCGATTATTTCTCGCCCACCAGCCCGCTGATCGCGCAAAACGAAAGCGGATCGGGCGGCCTGCTCGGCGGCACGACGCTCTCGCCGCGCGGCGCGAAAACCGCCGACAACGTCATCAGCCAGAACAGCCCGCACGGCAACACCGAAAACGCGCCCAACAGCCCGCAAAAAGCCGCCACGCTCGACCACAAGGACGAAGTCGCCTTCAAAAAAGCGGAAAGCGACATCAAAAAATCGATCGAGGCCGTCGCCGCCCTCAAGCAATACGAGAAAAACCTGCTGATGGACATGACGCCGGAGGGCCTGCGCATCCAGATCATCGACACCAACGGCAAGCCGATGTTCGCGCTCGGCAGCCCGAAACCCCTGCCGCAAACCGTCCAGCTTCTCAGCATGATCACCGGCATCGTCAAGGACCTGCCGAACAAGATCTCCATCCGCGGGCATACGGACTCCGTTCCCTACGGCAAGGGCGCGTCCTACACCAACTGGGAGCTTTCCGCCGACCGCGCCAACGCCAGCCGCCGCGTCATGCTCTCCTCCGGGCTCGACATGTCGCAGGTGCACGACGTGGAGGGCAAGGCCGACCACGACCCGCTGATCGCCTCAAACCCGGCAAGCCCGCGCAACCGGCGCATCACGCTGTTGCTGTTGAAACGCTCGATCACCGATGCCGAGCGCGCCGCCAACGAAAAAGACAACGGCAAGCTCGCCGCCGACATGCCAGTGGACGTGCCTCCGCCGCCGGTCAGAAAGCGCGAAAAAGGCGTCATTTATTTCCCGTGACGGAAAGAATCAGGGAAACCTTCTAGGTACCGGACCGTCCTTGAGACGTTTTTGTACCGCAACGATTCTTTCTTCTATGAACTTAGCTTCATCTCTCTCAGGTTTTTTGGCGGCCGCTTTTTCAAAGACGGAGAGAAGGCTTTTCGCTTCCTCGTCCGTCGACGAGCGCGACACGGCGCGTTTTCCCAGTGCCGCAAGGACCTGCATGCGCACGCTCTTGTCCGGATCTTCCGAGGCCCTGATATGCGTCTCTATCGCGCGCGGCAAGAGTTGTTCATTTTCGCGTCCGGCACTGAACAGAGAAGCCAGTGCGTGCATCCGGATGTAAGCATTGCTGTTTGTAGCTCCCTGCGCCTCCAGCGCAGCAACGCCTTCTGCGACCGTAGCCGATTGCTGGCTCTTCATGATCACCAGCACGCCTATAGCACCGATCGCTTCCTTGCGGATGTCCCAATCCTGACTGTTTTGAGCGAGGGTATCGAGGCGGCCGACGATCTCTGCGCCCTTCTCCGGAAACAAGGAGGCTATAAACGCAAGCGTTCTCACGGCGGTAAGGCTCACGTCCTGCCCCGACGTTTGCCGGTGATGAAGCTCCGCACCCGGCGCGTCGATGTCGCGATAAGGGCTGCTGGCGGCGACTTCCTCCAGAAAATCAATCGCCTGCGTCAGTTCCTCCGGCTTAAGGCGCGCCGCATAGCTTTCCAGCTCTTTGCGAAGCTTGTAAGAAGCGGCGCAGGACTCAGCCGTTTCGACGAGCGGCAAATCTTTCATCTCTTTCATAAAACGTTCAAAATCCAATGTCGGCATGGTATGTCCTTTCAATTCAAAATATTATTCCCGCTGATGATACTAAATTACATATTCATACATAATATGTCAAAAAATAAAAAACTATAAATTATTATTTATTTTCAACGGGATATAGAATCAGCCGTTGCCGAACTTCGGCTGGCGCGGAAAGCCGTTGGGCGGCAACATGCCCGCCTGCGCGCGCTGTCCGATCCATGATTTAAGTTTTTTCTCGATGCGTTCGCGTCCGCCGCTGTACCAGCTCAGGCCGTCTTTGATCGCGAATGTCTTCGCGTCGGCAAGCCCGCCGTCCTTGTAACGCTGCAAGATCACGCCGACGCCGCGCGTCATTTCGGGGATTTCGTCCAGCTTGAAGATCAGCAGCTTGCGGTTTTTTCCGATGACCGCGACGTGATCGCCCGTTACCGGCACGCAGACGCGCGCCTCAGCGTCTTCCTTGACCAGCAGGCATTGCTTGCCGTTTTTGGTCTGCGACAAAATCTCCTGCTCCGGCACGATGAAACCGCGCCCGTCGTCGGCGGCGACAAGCAACTTTCTATCAGGATCATGCACCATGAGCGTGAGAAGATCCGCCTCGTTGCCAAGGTCGATCATCAGCCGCACCGGCTCGCCGAACCCGCGGCCGGAGGGCAACTTGTCCGCGCCGATGGTGTAGAACTTTCCGTTGGTGGAGAAAGCGATCAACTTGTCCGTCGTCTCCGCATGAAACGCGAATTTCGCGCCGTCGCCCTCTTTATAAGAGATGGATGAGATTTTGTCCGGCTCCAAATGGCCTTTCATCGCGCGGATCCAGCCTTTGTCCGAGCAAATGACGGTGATCGGCTCTTTCTCGATAAAGGCATCGACGGGAATATCCACGGTTTCGACCGCTTTGCCGATTTTCGTGCGGCGCGCGCCGAGTGCGGTTTTCGGCCCGAAAGCCTCGTAAATGCCCTTGATCTGCTTCTTGATCGCCGTCATCTGCCGCGCGGCGCTGGCGATCAGCTTCTCAAGTTCCGACTTCTCGGCGGTCAAATCCTTATGCTCGTTTTTGATCTCGATCTCTTCCAGTTTGCGCAAAGAACGCAGGCGCATGTTGAGAATCGCGTCGCACTGCACATCCGTCAGCTTCCACTTTTTGATCATCTTCGCCTTGGGGTCGTCTTCCGTACGGATGATGTGGATGACCTCATCGATGTTCAGATAAGCGATCAGCAAACCGGCGAGCACTTCAAGGCGATGCTCTATGTTTGCAAGGCGGTGCTTCGAGCGGCGCACCAGAACCTCTTGCCGGTGATCGACGAAAGCCTGCAAAACCTCTTTCAAATTCATCACGCGCGGCACGGTGCCGCCGTCCAGCACGTTCATGTTGAGACCGAAGCGGCTTTCGAGATCCGTCTGGCGAAAGATCTGTTCCATCAAGAGCTCGGCCTCGATGCTCTTGTTCTTCGGCGTCAGGACGATGCGGATGTCCTCGGCTGATTCATCGGTGATGTCGTCAAGGAACGGAATTTTCTTGGTGACGATGAGATCGGCGATCTTCTCGATCAGCCGCGACTTCACCACCTGATAGGGAATTTCGGTGACGACGATCTGCCAGTTGTCGTTTTTCAAATCCTCTTTGTGCCACTTGGCGCGCATGCGGAAGGTGCCGCGCCCGGTTTCATAGGCGCTGATGATGCTGGCGCGGTCTTCGACCAGAATGCCGCCGGTCGGGAAATCCGGGCCTTTGACATGCTTCAGCAGATCCTTGACCGTGCAGTCGGGATTGTCGATCAGCACTTCCAGCGCGTCGCAGAGTTCCGCGACGTTGTGCGGCGGGATCGAAGTCGCCATGCCGACCGCGATGCCGGACGAGCCGTTGGCGAGCAAATTCGGGAAGTTGGCGGGAAACACGACCGGTTCCATCGTCTCGCCGTCGTAGGTCGCTCGGAAATCCACGGCGTCGTCGTCGATGCCTTCGAGCAACAACTGCGCCACTTCAGTCATGCGCGCTTCGGTGTATCGCATGGCGGCGGCGTTGTCGCCGTCGATGTTGCCGAAATTGCCCTGCCCGTCGACCAGCGGATAGCGCACGGAGAAATCCTGCGCGAGGCGCACCAGCGCGTCGTAAACCGACTGGTCGCCGTGCGGGTGAAACTTGCCGATGACGTCGCCAACCACGCGCGCGCACTTTTTCGGCGCGGTTTCCGGCTTCAGGGAAAGCTGCATCATGGCGTAAATCACGCGGCGGTGAACGGGCTTCATGCCGTCGCGCACGTCGGGCAACGAGCGCGACATGATCGTGGAGAGCGCATAGGACAAATATTTCTCGCTCAGGATCGGCCCGAGCTCGCGGTCCTGCACGTTCATCGCCAAAGCGTTGTTGCTGTTGCCTTTTTTCGCCATATTTCTCTTTTAGCCGATTTTTTTGCTGAAAACCAGCCGTTTAAAATCAACCCCTGAATTTCTCTTCGAGTCTGAGCCGCGACTCCGGCAAGTCGCTGTTCGACAAGGCGAAAACGCGATGGCGGAGAAAATGCCCGGTCAGTTTCAGCCCCTCAAGGATGTCCGCGTCGCCAAATTCCCCCGCCCCGCGCAGAAACGCCGGCAAGGCGAGCAGACGCTCTTTATAAATTTCCCCCGCCGCCGCGGAAACCGCGCAGCCGGATTTCGGGCTGACGTAGATCAGGTTATCCACAGCGCCGGTCGCGGCGCATTTTGAAAGATCAAGCCCGAAGCCCAGCTCGCGCAAAAGACCGATCTCCCAATATATATAAGTCGCCGCCCAGATGTCGGTGGCGAACGACGCCATTAGCGCCTTCGTGCCCTCGAACACGCCCGGGTGATTTTCGCGCTCCGGCAGGGTTTTGTCCGCGAGAACGCAAGCCGACTGCATGGCGGTGAGCTTGAGAGGATCGTCCATCACGTCGGCCGCCGCGCTTTTCTCCAGCTCCGGCGTGAAATTCCCCAGCTGGTCGGACGATTTCGCCTGCCAGAGCACGGAGACGAGATTGCCCGGCTCCAGCACGCCGCGCATTCTGGACGACGTCGCGCCGTAGATATAACCCATGGCGCGGCCATGCGCGCGGGTCAGCAACGAGACCACGCCGCCTGTTTCGCCGTGTCCGCGCACGGAAAGGATAATGCCTTCATCCTGCCATTCGGGCATTTTTCTCACCGTCTTCCTCAAGCACGCGGTCGATGATGTCGGCGGTGCGCTCGATGCAGTGACGGTAGTTGAAAATATTCTTCAGCACGTCAGACGGAATATATTCATCGACCGTATCGTCGGCGTCCAGCAGGTTGAAGAACTGCAGGTCCTCGTTGTCCCAGACCTTCATCGCGTGCTCCTGCACGAGGCGATAGGCATAGTCGCGGCTCATGCCGCCCTGCGTCAGCGCCAGCAACACCTGTTGCGAGAAGACCAACCCGCGCAATTTTTCAAGGTTTTCCTTCATGCGTTTCGGATAAACGAGCAATTTGTCCATGACGCCGTTGAGGCGGTTCAGCGCGAAATCCATCAGGATCGTCGCGTCCGGCGCAATCACCCGCTCGACGGAAGAATGCGAGATGTCGCGCTCGTGCCACAGGGCCACGTCTTCCAGCGCCGGCGTCACGTTCGCGCGGATCAGCCTTGCAAGGCCAGTCAGATTCTCCGACAAAACCGGGTTGCGCTTGTGCGGCATGGCGGAAGAGCCTTTTTGCCCGGGCGAGAAATATTCCTCCGCCTCGCGCACTTCGGTGCGTTGCAGATGGCGGATCTCGGTCGCGAGATTCTCGATCGAAGAGGCGATGACGCCGAGGGTGGCGAAGAACATCGCATGGCGGTCGCGCGGGATGATCTGCGTCGAAACCGGCTCGACGGCAAGCCCGAGCTTTTCCGCGACATAAGCCTCGACGCGCGGATCGATCGAGGCATAAGTGCCGACAGGGCCTGAAATAGCGCAGGTGGAAATCTCCTCGCGGGCGCGGATCATCCGCGCCTTCGCGCGCGAAAAGGCGGCGTAATGCCCCGCCAGTTTCATGCCGAAGGTCGTCGGCTCGGCGTGGATGCCGTGGCTGCGGCCGATGCAGATCGTGTCCTTATACTCAAGCACGCGATGGCGCAGCGTTTTGAGCAGCACGTCCAGATCGGCGATGATCAGGTCGGCCGCCTGCCGCAACTGCACCGAAAATCCCGTATCGATAACGTCCGACGACGTGACGCCAAGGTGAATATAGCGCGCCTCGTCGCCTACGTGCTCGCCGACGCATGTGAGAAAGGCGATGACGTCGTGACGCACCTTTTCCTCGATCTCGTCGACGCGCCTGACGTCGAACTTCGCCTTTTTGCGGATTTTCGCAGGCGCGTCTTTCGGAATCACGCCGATTTCGGCCTGCGCCTCGCAGATCAGCATTTCCACTTCAAGCCAGATTTTGAATTTATTCTCGGTCTCCCAGACGGCGGTCATCTCGGGGCGTGAAAAGCGAGGGATCATCGGTTTCATCTTCCTTTGTTTAGTGTCCTAAAAGTCCGCTGCCGCCCAGCAGGTTTTGCAACGCGCCGACGGGGTTCTGCTTGAAATTGTCCCTGATGTTCCGGATCGTCTGCCGCGCGGCGGAGGGGTTGGCAGCGATCCCCCTGACGGCGGAAACGAAATCAGGAACGACTTTTATATTGTCAAACGGCCCGCGGATATCGACGGGCACGCTGACGCCGCTGGCGCCCTGCGTCCCCGTTGAAGAGAGAAGCTCCGGCCTCACGCGGTAATTTATGTATTTTTGCGGCAGGTCGACCGTTCCGCCGCCTGTCGCGCGCAACACGGCGCCGGTCACTTTGAGGTCGTTGTTGGAAGCAACGCCACGCGCGATTTTGAACGTGCCGGTCATGTCGACGAACCGCGTCTCGCCCGCGCCGACGCTGGTGTTGGAGGAATGCGCCTGCACCAACTCGGCGATTTTGACCATGTCGATGCCTTTGAGCGCGCCGTTCTTGAAATCGAAACCGCCGCCGCCGTCAAGGCTGGAGATGATCGCCTTCTGGCTGTCGCCCGAGGCCGTCACCGACACATGCGCCGTGGCAGCGCCGCTCAGCTTGTCGAAATGCGCGAACGTCGCAAGGACGGGTTCCGCCTGCACGCCCTGCATGTCGAAAACGAGCGCCAGCTTCGGCAAAGCGCCTGCGGCATCCAGCCCGAGATCGGACGAAAAATATCCGCCGAACAGCGGCGCTTTGGAAGACTGGAATCTCAAGTCGCCGTTTTGCAGCCGCACGGTCAGCATCGACGGCCCGACCGCCGCGCCGCGCAGGGTGAAGCCTTGCGTGTCGAGCTGCAGGTCGGCGTCAACCGCGTTCAGCCCTGAAAAATCGAGCGGCGTCGCATCCCAGCCGCGCGCGTTTGCCGTTTTTTGATTCTCGGGCGCAGCCGCTCCCGATGCGGCCGCCGTGCCGCCGCCGGTGAAACGGTCGAGATCGAGCTTGTTCAGGGAGAGCCTCCCGACGATGTCCGGCTTCTTGGTGAAACTCACGCTCACGCCGCCTTTCGCCCGCACGTCGTCCAGCGCCAGCGTCGATTCCTTCAACGTCAGCCCCGTCCGCTCCAAACGCGCGTTGCCGCTGAAAGAGAGCGCATGGAAAGGCAGTTTCCTTTGCGTCTTGTCATCCCGCACCCAGGCCAGAAAAGACGCGAGATCGGGCACGCCTGCATCGACGCCGCCGCTGAAGAAAACGCCCTGCGTGGCGAAATCGCCCCCGGCCTTGACGGAAAGATCGTCGGTCTTCACGCGCGCCTCCCCGGCGGACTGACGCCCGGCCAGAAGATCGGCCGGTTTGTCGAGCGCGAGGGTCAGGGCGATGCGTTTGCCTTTGTATGTCACCGTGCCGCCGATATGGAGCGGCTGGGCGCTGTCCGGCCATTTGACATTCACGTCGATATCGCGAAGCCAGACGGTCTGGTTTTTCTGCATGTCTGTGAAGACAAGCTTCCCGTTGCTGATGCGCATCTCGCCGAAGTGAAAGGCGAATTGCGACGGCGCGGGCACGCTCTTGCGCGGGCTGTCCGCGGCGGATTTGACGGCAACGGCGGCGGGCGCCGTGGAGAAATCCCAGTTCTTTTGTCCGTTCGCGCCGATTTCAAGGTCGATGTCCGGCGCACTGAGGATAAAGCGCTTGACGACGACCTGCTTGTGCAACAGCGGCATCACCGCCAGCGCCACGTCGGCCTCGCCGAGGGAAAGCATGTTTTTATGCGCGGCCCATACGGGATTGCCGAAAGCGACATCCGTCAGGCGCACGCCGATATCCGGCCAGAAGACGAACTTCGCGCTTTTGAAAGCGATATCCCGCCCCGTCGCTTCGCGCACCTTCTGCCTGACCAGCGCCTCGACCTTCGCCATCGGCAAAAAATGCGGCAGGGCGGCGACGACGGCGGCATCCACCGCGATAAAGCAGACGAAAAACCACAGCAGCCCCTTGAAAAACTTTTTCACGGTCACGCCCCTATCGTCGTTTGCGCGTGCGCGAACTTCTCCGCCGGAATGTCCATCAACGTATCGGCGCCGCCTTCCATCGCGCCGAGATGCGCCGCCGCCTGCGGCATGACTTTCTTCATGTAGAAACGCGCGGTTTTCAGCTTCGTTTCATAGAAATCGCGCACGTCGCCTTGCGGGCCGGCGTCAGGTTTTTGCGCGGCCAGTTTTTGCGTCGCCGCATCCGCCATCTTCACCCACATGTGGCCGATGACGACAAGGCTCATCAGCTTGTAATAATCGGTCGACATCGCCGCGGCGTCGCGCATGAACGCCGTCTTGCGGAATATCGTGCCCAGCAGCGCGCGGAAGCGCAATTTGCGCGTGACCGACTGCAATTTGCGCGCCGTGTGTGCAACCGGAGCGACGAGCGCGGAGGAAACGTCGTTCTTTTTCGCCGCTTTCAAATCTTCGCCCAGCAGACGCAGATAACCGGGCAGCAAATTCTCTTTCAAAACCTTGCGGCCGATCAGGTCCAGCCCCTGAATGCCGTTGGTGCCTTCGTAAAGGCGGGTGATGCGCGCGTCGCGGTTGAACTGC
Source organism: Pseudomonadota bacterium (assembly GCA_021845905.1). Lineage (GTDB taxonomy): Bacteria > Pseudomonadota > Alphaproteobacteria > Micavibrionales > UBA2020 > PALSA-926. The sequence continues at coordinate 49,470 of JAJZVA010000005.1, read as the reverse complement.
TCCATGCCGTGCTCTTTGATATAGCCGTGACCGCCGAAGACCTGTATCGCGGAATTGGTGTTTTCCACCGCGTTGTCGGTGAAATGCGCCTTGACGATGGGCGTGAGCAGATCGACGAGTTTTTTCGCTTTTTTGCGCGCGTTTTCATCGGGATCTTTTTGCGAGATGTCAAGCTGCATCGAGAGCCAGTAAGCCAGCATGCGCTCGCCCTCGACCGCGGCCTTGATGCTCAAAAGCTCGCGCCGCACATCGGGGTGATTGATGATCGCGACGGATGAGTGCGCGCCTTTCTGGTCTATCGGCGGGCTTTGCACGCGCTCCAATGCGTAATTGAGGCCGTTCTGATAGGCGACTTCGCTTAAGCCCAAGCCCTGCAACCCGACACCGAGGCGCGCCTCGTTCATCATCACGAACATCGCCTTCATGCCCTTGTGCGCTTCGCCCACCAACCAGCCTTTCGCGCTATCAAAATTCATTTCGCACGTGCTGTTGCCGTGGATGCCCATTTTTTCTTCCAGCCGTCCGCAAGAGACATTGTTGTGCGTCATGCCGTCCGGCAAAAACTTCGGCACGATGAAGAGGCTGATGCCCTTGATGCCTTTGGGCGTATCTTCCGCCTCGATCCGCGCCAGCACGAGGTGGCAGATGTTTTCCGTCAGGTCGTGCTCGCCCGCGGAAATAAAAATCTTGGTGCCGCTGAGGGCGAAAGATCCGTCGGCGTTTTTCACCGCCTTGGTTTTGATGAGACCGAGGTCGGTGCCGCATTGCGGCTCCGTCAAACACATCGTCCCCGACCATTCGCCGGAGACGAGTTTGGGAAGATAAGTCTGCTTTTGTTCATCCGTGCCGTATTCGTGCAGCGCGTTATACGCGCCGTGGCTCAAACCCGGATACATGCCAAAAGACAAATTCGCCGAGCAGAACATCTCGCTTAAAGCGGTGTTGAGCACGATCGGCATGCCGAGGCCGCCGAATTTCGGATCGCAGGCAAAGCCGGTCAGCCCCGCTTCGCAAAACTGTTTGTAGGCGTCTTTGAAACCGCTTGGCGTTTTAACCGCTTTGGTCGCGACGTCGTGCGTGCAGCCCTCGCGGTCGCCCACGGCGTTGAGCGGAAACAGCACATCCGAAGCCATTTTGGCGATTTCTTCGAGAAACTGGTTGACGGTTGGCTTGTCGACCTGTGCGAAGTCCGGAATGCGGGAGAGCTGCGCAACATCCAGCACTTCGTTCAACACAAAACGCATGTCATCGAGGGGGGCTTTGTAGCTTGGCATTATGACGCTCCTGAATCCGTTTTTTCGATTCAGAAGTCTATAACAACGGGGCTCTTAAATCTGCCCCTAAAAACGAAGAGTCGGTTTTTCAGAACTTGGGAGACGGAGGCTGCGTGAATGATTTTCTTTTTATTGCCAGTTTTCTGCGCACGTCATCCCAGTATTTTCCTTTCAAAACCTTGTCAGCGGTCTCTTTGTCGACATAAAGCGCCAGCGCGGCGGAGCCATACTTGAAAACATCGGCCGAATCCGTCGACAGCACTTTCTCCGCCAGTTTTTTCAAAGGCGGCTTGTTGCCCTGCGCGACGGGTTGCCCGCTCATCCGCACGGCGTAGAAATCGCTTTGCAGCGCCGACAACGGAATGATCTTCATTGCATGCCCGAGCGCGAATTTCTCCGCCAGTTCGAGCGTTTCCTGCGGCGTCAGGGCCTTCCAGTCGATCTCATGGCGGCGGCTAAGAATTTTCTCCGTGACGGAACTGGTGAAGTGGCTGAAGCCGTAATCCCGGTCCCTGAAAATAAAGTCGAATGCCCTGTTGTTCACGATATGGGCGATATGCGGCGAATCCGCCCCGTAGCGCTGAAAATGCCGGATGGTGGCATAAGCATCGGCGACGCATTCAGACAGATTGGCGGAAATGCCGATTCCATGGGGAATAATCGCATGGCCGAGCTCGTGATCGAAGACGAACGCCGTCTCCTGCGCCTGCGGCGCGCGCGGCGAAATCTTGTCAAAGGGATGTTTTTCCCGCAACACATACAAAAGCCGCCGTCCTTCGCCGATCGGCTGGCAATAGGAATTTTTCATCCCCCAGGAGGCAAAAGTGTTTTTCATGCGCTGCACGGCGTCGCGCTCATGCAACAAGGCCTCGGCAGCGGCGCGGCCCGCGCTCTCTTCGGGATAGACGAGGCGCGCGTCATTGCTGGCGTCGAGAAAGAAGACCTTGTCCTTCACTTGCGGAAAATCGCGCCAGACCTGCAAAACCTCGCGCTCGAAATCGAACGTCTCTTCTTGCGGCTTTCGCGCGGCGCGCGTGAATTTTTTTGCGGTGGCCAATATGCTCTTCATCAAAAACTCTTTTTAAAAGGACGCGCGGGAACGCCCGTGCCGCGGTTTTGCGCTTTTTTGAGGAAATCCAGCGCATCTTTGTAGAAAGCGTCTGTTTTCGCCTGCTCTTGCATAAAGGCAGCGATGGGCGGATAGCTCAGGAAGCGCTTTCCCGCCTTGAAGACGTCCGCATCGGAAGCCCACCCCCGCATCACTGCCAGCGTCTCGCGGCAAAAAAGAGCGTAGGCGTCAGGGTCGCGCGCGTAAAGCTTGCCGACAACGGTGGAAAAATCGCCTATACGATAGAAGTATGCATATTGTACAGGCTTGTAAGCGCAGCGGATTTTTTCAAGCACGCCCTCGCCCATGGTCGTTTCATCGGCGATTTTTTGCGCGAGAACGGCAGTCTCGGGCAACGAAAGCCCCGAAATGTCCATGTCTTCTGCGACTTGCATGGCGCGCGCGATCGTCTCCGACGTGTAATGGGTACTGTCGGCGCGCAGGACGATGCTGTATGCGACGCGGTTCATTTCAGCGGACAGAAACGGCGTGCCCTTGCCGAAACGCTGGATATGGCGCAACGCGGCATAGGCTTCGGCTGAGCATTCGCAGACGCTCCTGTGAAGCATCATGCTCATGCCTTTTTCCGTCACATGGTGGCCCAGTTCATGATCTAACACCAAAAACGACCACATCTCGCGTTCGCGCCCATGGTAGAAATTTTGCAAAAATATTTCGTTCAACGCGACCATATTGATGGAGGTTTGCGCAATGGATTCGTATCGGTTCGCCAGTCCGGCCCAGCCTCTCCGTTGCATGTCGGCGGACAAACCCGCGATAAATTTTTTGACGTCCCCGACGTTCCGCGAGAGTTCCTCCGCGACGGCGGGCGAAACATAAACCGGCGTATCCTCCGTCGGCACAACCAACACGACCAGACGTTCCAGCTTCCCGGGAAACGCTTCGTACGCCGCCGCCGCCGTTTTGTTGAATTCGTGTTTCAGTGCGCTTTGCATGTTTTTTACTTTTAAAAATAAGGTTTTTTCGTATACAGCGCAGAATGGATAATTCTGCCTTCCGCGGACTCCCGATCGAGAAACGCGAGCGCATCTTTGTAGAAAGGATCGGTTTTCGCCTGCTCTTGCATGAATGCCGCGACACACGGACGGCTCAGGTACTGCTTGCCTGCCTCGAAGATATCGGCATCATCCGCATGCACGCACATAACGTCCAATACCACGCGGCAGAAAGCAGGGATGGCGTTTTTATCTGATTTATAGAGCTTGTTCATCACAACCTGACGACCTCCCATCTCTTTGTCGAGATGCGCGCGCGCCGGTTCGAAAGCATTGCACACTCTTCCGAGAGTTTCCTCGTCAAGCGCGCATGCGTCGGCTATATTTTCCGCCTCGGCCGCGATTTCACGCGGCGACAAGGCGGAAAGATCTTTTTCTTTCGCGACCTCGATCGCTCTTTGAAGTGCTTTCACCGTGTAATGATCGGTATCTTCATTGAAGATCATCAGGGCGGCATTGAATTGCGCCCGGCTTCGCACGATCCATGTATCCATGCCGAACCGCTGGATATGCCACAGCATGGCATAGGCATCGGCGGCGCATTCCGCCTTTTGGGCGGAAACGACATCGGGGTAACCGTTCCTGAGAATATGATGGCCGATCTCGTGATGAAAATTGAAAAGCCTCGACTCCACGCTACCATCGCCGATACAATCCCCTGCCTGTGCAATCATGTCCACGCGTATTCCGGCCAGCGGATAATTCCGTGACGCGACGCCCGCACAATACCGTTTGCGCATGCAATCAGCCCACTCGCGCACGGCCTTTTTGACCGCCGCCACATTCTCCGCCAGATGCGCCGCAACCGCTGGCGCGACAAAAACCGGTGTTTCCAGCGGCGGAAAAATCACGACCAGACGTTCCAGCTTCTCCGGAAACGCCTGATGCGCTTCGGCGGCGACTTTATTCAATTCTGCGGTCAGCGTTTCGTTTGATGGATTCATGTCCGCCTCTTGTTGGAATGGTGTTTTAATATACATAATTAAAAATACATCGTCAATAGTTATGTTAAAAAATATTAAAGACTTAACTTACTGATTTGAAAGTAATAATGTACCCGCATGTCCCAACAGGAACCCTACATTTACTTTGAAGATTGCGCCGTCGGCCAGACGTTCAATGCCGGACCGGTGACGGTCACGCAAGACGACATCATCGCCTTCGCGCGGGAGTACGATCCGCAGGATTTTCACACCGACCCCGTCAAAGCCAGGGACACCGTCTTCGGCGAACTGGTGGCGAGCGGCTGGCACACCGCCGCCCTCGCCATGCGCATGATCGTCGCGGCGACGCCGAAAATGAAAGGCGGCATGGTCGGCCGCGCAGTCGAGAACATCAGCTGGCCGCGCCCCGTGCGTCCGGGCGATGTTTTGTCGCTGGCCATAGAAATCGCCGAGCTCCGCCTCTCGAAATCCGCGCCCGACCGCGGGCTGATGCGCACCAAAAACACCGTCGTCAACCAGAATGGCGAAACCGTCATGACGATGGAAGCCGTCGTCTTCGTGCCGCGTTCAGGCGGTAAAATTTAAAATCCCGAGAGATTTGAAACTGACGTGGCCGCTCTGCGAGATGATCAAATGGTCGTGCACGAGAATGTCGAGCGCGGCGGCGGCGCGGATGATCTCCTCCGTCATGGAAATGTCGGAATCGCTGGGGCTGGGGTCGCCGCTCGGGTGATTGTGGACGAGGATCAGCGCCGTCGCGCCGAGGTCGAGCGCGCGCTTGACGATCTCGCGCGGATAAACCGGCGTATGGTCGACCGTGCCCACCTGCTGCACCTCGTCGGCGATCAGCTGGTTCTTGCGGTTGAGGAACAGCACGCGGAAATGCTCGCGCTTTTCATGCGCCATGGCGACATAGCAATAATCGATCAGCTTTTGCCATGTGCTCAACACCGGCTTCTTGCCGATGTCGGAGAGCAGCATTTTCTGCGTCAGCCCCTGCACCGCCTTGAACAAAACGGCGGCGTTCTCGCTCATGCCCTTGACTTTCCGCAGCTCCGCGACGTGCGCGTTGAGAACGCCCGAGATCCCGCCGAATTCGGAAAGCAGCTGCTTCGCCAGCGGTTTCACGTCGCGGCGCGGAATGGCGGAAAACAAAACGAGCTCCAGCAGCTCGTAATCCTGCAATCCGCCGAGCCCTGATTTCAAAAACCGTTCGCGCAGGCGGTCGCGGTGTCCGGCATGGTGCGGCAGATTTTTTTTTGCGTCGTCAGATTTCATGTTTTTCACAGACAGCCATGCATAGGACGATCATGCGGCAGAGGCTCATGCGTAAGGCGGCTTGGCATATCCCTTGGGAGAAAGAGTGAATATCTCGTAACCGGTCTCGGTCACGGCCAGAGAATGCTCGAACTGCGCGGAGAGCGAACGGTCTTTCGTCACCGCCGTCCAGCCGTCGCTGAGGATTTTCGTCTGCCAGCCGCCGGCGTTGATCATCGGCTCGATGGTGAAGAACATGCCGGGCTGGAGCTTCAGCCCCGTGCCCGGTTCGCCGTAGTGCAGCACCGAAGGCGCGGTGTGAAAAATCCGGCCGATGCCGTGGCCGCAGAAATCGCGCACGACGGAAAATCTTTTGCCCTCGGCGTAAGTCTGTATGGCGTGACCGATGTCGCCGAGCGTCGCGCCGGGCTTCACCGCCTCGATGCCGCGCATCATCGCCTCATACGTCGCATCGACCAGCAGCTTCGCCTTGGTCGACACTTTATCGCCGACGTAAAACATGCGGTTGGTGTCGCCGTGCCAGCCGTCGAGGATCACGGTGACGTCGATGTTGAGGATGTCGCCGTCTTCGAGCACCTTCGGCCCCGGAATGCCGTGGCAGACGACGTGATTGACCGACGTGCAAATCGACTTCGGAAAGCCGCGGTAGTTGAGCGGCGCCGAGATCGCGCCATGCGCGAGCGTATATTCATGGCAGAGCCTGTCGAGCTCGTCCGTCGTCACGCCTGGCTGAACGAACGGCGTGATGTAATCCAGCACTTCCGCGCCGAGCCTGCCCGCCTTGCGCATGCCCTCGAAATCGGCGGGACCATGCAACGGAATGTTCCCGTCGGCATAGTCTTCGTCTATTTCGTTATATGTAAATTTTTGCTCTTCCATCATATCCAGACAGTTTCACTCCGCAACGCCGAAAACAAGAAAAATCTGTTATTATTTTGTTAACCATCTCGTGAGATACTGGAAGTAAGCTGAGATGGCGAAAGAAACTCGTCAAATTTAAAGACCGGAGAGAATCTCATGGCTCTGATTATAGACCTGAAACCCAATGAACGGCTGATTATAGGCAGCGCCCTCGTCACCAACGACGACGCACGCACCCGTCTGCATATCGAGGGGTCTGCCCCCATCCTGCGGGAAAAAGACATCATGACCGAGGCGGAAGCCGACAGCCCCTGCAAAAAAGTCTATTTCACCGTGCAGCTCATGTATATCTCCGCAACGCCTGAAAACCTGCATAACTCCTATTTCTCCCTTGTCAACAGCATCCAGAAGGCCGCGCCCTCGACCGCCCTTTTCTTCGCCAAAATCAGCACCCACATTCTCAACGGGGAGTACTACAAAGCGCTGAAAGAATCACGCAACCTCATGGAACATGAAAAGGAGATGCTCGCCAATGTCCAGTAAAAACCCCTATTCCCAGGCCGCCGGCGCCTACGTCAAAATCGCCACAGCCACCGACCAGCGCACGATGGAGGCGACCGTTCTCCTGCAAGCCGCGCAAAAGCTCGAAGACCTCATGCAGCGTCTGGAGTCCGGAGAGAAAGTCAAACTGGAAGAACTGGGCGACGTCCTCAACCACAACCAGAAGCTCTGGCAACTCTTCGTCAGCGACATGGACAACCCGGACCATCACCTGCCGCAGGACCTCAGAAACAACGTGGCGTCACTCGCCTTCTTCGTGTTCAAGCACACGCAGGAAATCCTTATTGAAACGACGCCCGACAAGTTTCAGGTGCTGATCAACATCAACCGATGCATCGCCGCGGGCCTCATGAAAAAGCCGGAAAACGCCGCCAAAGCGCATAAACAGCCGCCGGAAGCGCACAAGGCGATGGCCTCCGACAGCGTGGCCTGAACAGGCGCGCCAGCAACTGTAAAAGCCTGCGACCGGACCGCAGAGTCCTGCATTCAGACAAGCCGTTCCGACATGTATTGAAAAGCCTCAGGCAATAACCGAGACGCTCGCGCCCGACGCTCCCGACGGCGCGGAACCGATGCTTCCGCCTGAAGGAGCGGGCGCCTGCTCCGCCGGAGCGCTTGTGGCTGATTGCAGGGCAACGTGGGAAACATCTGTTCCCGCGCCTTGCGAAGACGCCGCAACATGCCCCGTGGTATCGGACGAAGCCGTTGTCTGCGCCGCCGCCTGCCTGTGAGCGCTTTCGGCCAGTTGCGCCAGACGCTCGGCCGCCTTGAAGGCGTTGATCTGGGCCTGATCGGGATATTGACGTATCACTTCGCCGGTCTGGCTGGAACGGTATTCAAGAATCGCAACGTTCTGTAAATTATCGACATAAATACCGGAGGTGACAAAATCTATGCTTGAAAGCGATGGCGCCGGAACCGGCGCAGGAGCAGGCATGTTCTGAATACCTGATTTCAGAACGGCGTTTTGCGCATAAGAAACTGCGTTTACAACACCCACCATTTTCTATGGCTCCCATCCGAGCAGATACACCCCTCCACGGAGAAATCTGCTACTACTACTTTCATCATAGTACGCCCCCTGTCAAAAAGCAAGCGAAAACTGAAAATAGTTCTTTTAAAACAAATAGTTAACAAATAGTTAACAGCACCAAAGAGATTAAAATAACCATAAAACTCAAACCGTTGTTATGCCTTTGTAAAAACTAGTCTGTTAGCATAAAAAATGCATGTCCTAAGAAAGATGAAGAAAGACTCGGGCAAAATTTGCCTAGTTGGTAAAAATTGATTACTCTAAAGAATGTGGGGTCTGGGGTTTTGCTTTTTTGTCGAACGCTCGGATTCCCTTCTTTGTCGGGGTTGCAAAGTGAAGGTGATGTCAGGTGGATTCATTTCTTGAGACGCTGAAAAATCTGGGCGCGGGCCGCCTTGCGGTCATGCTGGTGACGTTTTTCGGTCTGGTGATTTTCTTTATCTTCGTCGCGGCGCGGTCGAACACGCCGGGGATGACGTTGCTGTACGGCCAGCTCTCCACCTCCGACGCGACGGAGATCGCCGCCAAACTCGACAACACGCATATCCCCTACAAGCTCAGCGCCGACGGCAAGCAGATCATGGTGCCGCAAAAAGACGTCGGCAAGGCGCGCATCCTGCTGGCGGAAGACGGCCTGCCGTCCGAAGGCTCCGTCGGCTACGAAATTTTCGATCAGAAGCAGGCTTTCGGCACGACGCAGTTCGTCGAGAACATCGATGCCCAGCGCGCGCTTGAAGGCGAACTCGCCCGCACGGTGGATTCCATCGACGGCGTGCGCAGCTCGCGCATCCAGCTCGTCCTGCCGCAGCACGAACTTTTCAGCAACAGCGAAACGCCCGCCTCCGCCAGCGTGTTCCTCAATCTGCGCAACACGGCGAGCATCACGCCCGGGCAGATCCACGCGATCCAGCACCTGATCGCCGCCGCCGTGCCGCGCCTCAACGCCAACAACGTCGCGATCATCGACCAGGACGGTAACCTGCTCGCGCAGGGCGACGGCAACAGCAACGACTATTCCGCCGACAGCGACGCCCAGATCACCGAGAAATTCGACATGCGCACGGCGCGCTCGATCGAAGACATGGTCGGCAGGATCGTCGGTTACGGGAACGTCCGCGCCAACGTGACGGCGGAGATGGATTTCGACCAGGTCAGCAGCAATTCGGAATCCTACAATCCGGACGGCCAGGTCGTGCGCTCCACCCAGTCGGACACCACCAGCAGCATCGACAATTCCTCTTCCGGCAACGCCAACTCCAGCGGCGCGGTGTCCGTTTCGACCAACCTGCCCGGCCTGCCGGGCGGCGGCTCTTCGTCGGGCAGCGGCGCGTCGACGACGCCGACCAGCAAGCACACCACCGACAATGAAATCACCAACTACGAAATCAGCAAGACGGTCGAGACAATGCGCCGCGCGCCGGGCACGATCAAGAAACTTTCCGTCGCCGTCCTCGTCGACGGAAAATACGTTCCGGACACCTCGGTGAAAAAACCCAAGGACGCGCCCGCGGACTGGCAGCCGCCGCAAAAATACGTGCCGCTCAGCGCGACGGAAATCAGCCAGATCACGTCGCTGGTCAAATCCGCCGTCGGCTTCAACGCCGCGCGCGGTGACAGCGTGCAGGTCGTCAACATGCAGTTCGCGCAGGAACCTGTGCCGCCCGCGCCGAAAGACACCTCGCAGATCATGGGCTTCCAGAAATCGGACCTGCTGAACGCCGCCGAAACGCTCGCGCTCAGCATCGTCGCCGCGCTGGTCATCCTGCTGGTCCTGCGTCCGCTGGCGATACACATGATCGAGAGCACGCCGCGCCTTCCGGCCGGTGGCGAAGCCGCGCCCATGCTGACGGCTGGCGCCGCGCCGCCGCAACTCGCCGCGCCGCAGGGAGGCGCGCCCGACGGAGAGCTCGAGGCGATGATCGACATGTCGCAGGTCGAAGGCAAGGTGAAGGCCTCCTCGGTGCAGAAGATCAGCGAGCTCGTGCAAAACCACCCCACGGAGGCGGTCGCCGTCATCCGTTCATGGATGTCACAGGAGAATTAAAAGATGCGCGTACGCGAGGATTACCGCACACTCACCGGCGCCGAAAAATCGGCCATCCTGCTCTTGTCGATCGGCGAAGACCATACCGCCAAGATCTTCGAGCAGCTCGATGAAGACGAAATCATGCAGATCTCGCAAACCATGTCCAACCTCGGCAAGGTCAGCGCCAACGTGACGGAGCGCCTGTTCGTCGAATTCGCGGAGAGCATGAGCTCGACCAGCTCGCTCGTCGGCTCGCTCGACTCGACCGAGCGCCTCCTGGTGCGCGTCCTCGGCAAGGACAAGGTCGACAACATCATGGAAGAAATCCGCGGCCCCGCCGGCCGCACCATGTGGGAAAAGCTGTCCAACGTCTCCGAGGAAATCCTCGCCAGCTACCTGCAGAAGGAATATCCGCAAACCGTCGCCGTCGTCATCTCCAAGATCACGCCGGAGCACGCCGCCCGCGTGCTCGCCCTGCTGCCGGAAGGCTTCGCGATGGAAGTCATCATGCGCATGCTCCGCATGGAAGCTGTGCAAAAAGAAGTCCTCGACGACGTGGAGCGCACGCTGCGTACCGAGTTCATGTCCAACCTCGCGCGCACCAACCGCCGCGATTCCCACGAAATCATGGCGGAAATCTTCAACAATCTCGAGCGCTCGGTCGAAACGCAGTTCATGGGTTCTCTCGAAGAGCGCAACCCCGAATCCGCCGAAAAGATCCGCAGTCTGATGTTCACCTTCGAAGATCTCGCCAAACTCGACCCGGGCGCGCTGCAAACCGTCATCCGTACCGCCGACAAGGAGAAGATCCCGCTCGCGCTGAAGGGGGCAAGCGATGCGATGAAGGATCTCTTCTTCTCCAACATGTCCGAGCGCGCCGGCAAGATCATGAAGGAAGACATCGCCGCCATGGGCCCCGTGCGCCTCAAGGACGTCGAGGAGGCCCAGCAAAGCATCGTCGCCGTGACCAAGGACCTCGCCGACCGCGGCGAAATCACCATCGTAACCTCGAAAGACGACGATGAACTCATCTTCTGAAGAAGACGGACCTCAACCCATGCCCGACGCGAAGAAATTCCTGTTCGACCAAAACAACTTCGACGGCAACCAGCCTGAGGAAGTCGTTTACACCGAAGAACAGATGATGCTCGCCAAAAGCCAGAGCCTCGCCGCGGGCAAGGCCGAGGGCATGCGCGAAACGCAGGCGCAGCAGGAAGCGCGCATCGGAGATCTTTTGCAAAAAACGCTCATACAAACGGAAAATCTCGTCCGGAACGAAGAACGGCGCGAACTCGAAAAATGCGGCGACACCGTCAGACTGGCCATGCAGGTCGTGCACAAGCTCCTGCCCGGCTTCGCGCGTCAATACGCGCTGCCTGAAATCGAGCGCGTCATCCTGCAATCGATCGAAGCGCGGCGCGACGAGCCGCGCATCGCCATCACCGTGCCGACGGCGCACCTCGAGGCGCTGAAAAGCCGCGTCGAGTCTTTAAGCGCCGGGAAAGCCTATGCCGGAAAAGTCATCCTCATCGCCGATGACACCCTCGCCGAAACGGATTGCCGCGTGGAATGGGCGGACGGCGGCGCGGAACGCCTCTTCGAACGGCTGTTTTCCCAAATCGACAACGAATTCGCCAAGGCCGTCACCGGCGTGGCCACGACGCTCGACCCCGAAACGGACAACACCAACAGGAACGGAGAACAAAAATGACGCCGCCCAACGAACAAACGCCACAGCAGAACGTCTCATTCGAGGAAGTGAAGCCAAGCGCCAACGTGGAAACGCGCAAGAAAGACATCGACGCGATCTACGACATTCCGGTGCAGATTTCCGCCGTGCTCGGCAAATCGACCATGCAGGTCAGCCAGCTTCTGAAACTCGGCCGCGGCGCGGTCGTCGAGCTGGACCGCAAGGTCGGCGAAGCGATCGACATCTACGTGAACAACCGCCTTGTCGCGCGCGGCGAAGTCATCGTCGTCGAAGACCGCCTCGGCGTGACGATGACGGAAATCGTGAAATCCGACAGGTCTTGAAAAAACCCGGCGGAATGACGACGGAGGAGATTGAAACACCATGCGCCTGATGATCATCGGCAGCCTCAGCGGACAAATCAGCACGGCCGGCAAAATCGCCATCGGCCGCGGCGCGAAAGTGACGCACACCGAGGACATCGAACAAGCCCTGGGCGCGTTGCGGAGCGGACGCGGCGCGGATTTGATCATGATGGACGTCAAGCTCGACATCGCCCTGCTGATCGAGCAGTTGAAGAACGAGCGCTTCGCCGTCCCCGTCGTCGCCTGCGGCATCGGCACGGACGCGCCGACCGCCGTGAAGGCGATCAAGGCAGGCGCGAAGGAATACATCCCCCTGCCGCCCAACGCCGAGCTCATCGCCGCCGTGCTCGAAGCCATCGCCGAAGAAAACAACACCATGCTGGCGAACGACCCGGCGATGAAAAGCGTTTTGAACATGGCCGACCGCGTCGCGCCGTCGGACGCCACCATCCTCATCACCGGCGAGAGCGGCACGGGCAAAGAGGTCATGTCGCGCTACATCCATCAGAAAAGCAAGCGCGCGGGCGGGCCGTTTATTTCCCTCAACTGCGCGGCGATCCCCGAAAACCTTCTGGAATCGGAACTTTTCGGCCATGAAAAAGGCGCCTTCACCGGCGCTGTGGCGCGGCGCGTCGGCAAGTTCGAGGAAGCCAACGGCGGCACCCTGCTGCTCGACGAGGTGAGCGAAATGCACCCGTCCCTGCAAGCGAAACTGCTGCGCGCCATTCAGGAGCGCGTCATCGACCGCATCGGCGGCAAAGGCCCGGTCAAAGTCGACATCCGCCTGATCGCCACCAGCAACCGCGACCTTGAATCCTACGTGAAGGAAGGCAACTTCCGCGAAGACTTGTATCACCGGCTCAACGTCATCAATCTCGCCCTGCCGCCGCTTCGCGACCGTCCGTCGGACATCGTGTCTCTGGCGGAGATGTTCGCCGAAAAATACGGCGAGCAAAACGACCTGCCGAAGAAAAAGATTTCCGCCGCCGCCGCCGCGCGCCTCAAGGCGCACGACTGGCCCGGCAACATCCGCGAGCTGGAAAACACCATGCACCGCGCCGTGCTGATGTCGCAGGAAAACGAGATAGAGGCCGCCGCCATCCTGATTTCCGGGAAAAAACAGCCCGCGCCGGAGCAAAACGTCGTGCAAACCGCGCAGGCCGTCGCGCAGACGGCGGAAAAAGCCGCAGGAAACCCGCAAGAGGAGGCATCCGCCCCGCTCCCGCTGGTCGGACGCACCGTCGCCGACGTGGAGCGCGAACTGATCCTGAGCACGCTCGACCACTGCCTCGGCAACCGCACGCACGCGGCGAACATTCTCGGCATCTCCATCCGCACGCTCCGCAACAAGCTCAAGGAATACGGCGCGCAGGAGATGAGCCATGGCTGAGGCGGCGCTCGCAACAGGACGCTCCTCCGCCTTTCGCATGAAAGGCGATGTCGTTCTCGCGCTCGGCATCATCGGCATCATCATCGTGCTCATTCTGCCGCTGCCGAAATGGCTGCTGGATATCTCGCTCGCCATGTCGCTGTCGTTCTCGGTGCTGATATTGATGACGGTGCTGTTCGTCGAAAAGCCGCTGGACTTAAGCTCGTTCCCGTCCATCCTGCTGATCTCGACGATGGTGCGGCTGTCGCTGGAACTGGCCTCGACGCGCCTGATCCTCGCCAACGGCTACCAGGGCGCGGACGCGGCGGGCCACGTGATCGAGGCCTTCGGCAGTTTCGTGATGCAGAATAATTACGTGATCGGAGTGATCGTCTTCTCGATCCTGATCATCGTCAACTTCGTCGTCATCACCAAAGGCGCGGGGCGCATCGCGGAAGTCGCGGCGCGCTTCAGCTTGGACGCCATGCCCGGCAAGCAGATGGCCATCGACGCGGACCTCTCCGCGGGCATCATCAATGAAAACGAAGCCAAGGAGCGCCGCGCTGAACTGGCGAACGAAAGCGCGTTTTTCGGGGCCATGGACGGCGCGTCGAAATTCGTGCGCGGCGACGCCATCGCCGGCCTCCTGATCGTCTTCGTCAACATCATTGGCGGCATGATCATCGGCGTCGCGCAAAAAGGCATGGATTTTTCCGACGCCGCGAACACCTACACGCACCTGACGATCGGCGACGGCCTTGTCACGCAGATCCCCGCGCTGATCGTCTCGATCGCGGCGGGCATGCTGGTTTCGAAAGCGGGCGTGAGCGGCTCCGCCGACAAGGCGCTGTTCTCGCAACTCAGCAACCGCCCGCAGGCGCTCACCCTGAGCGCGGTTTTGATGGCGACGCTCGCCGTTTTGCCGGGCATTCCCGCCTTCCCGTTCCTGCTGATGGCCGGAACGGCAAGCCTCTTCGCCTACAACGTGCGCGAGACGCGCAAGCGCGAAGAAAACTTGAAAATAGAAACGGAAAAAGCGGCGCAGGCGAAAATCCCCGTCGCGGAAGAGCCGATCTCCAAGGCGCTCGCCATCGACACGCTCAGGATCGAGCTGGGCTACGGTCTCCTGCCGCTGGTCAACAGCCAGGAAACAGGCAAGCTCACCGACCAGATCAAGGGCCTGCGCCGCCAGCTCGCCGAGGACATGGGCTTCATCCTGCCCTCCGTGCGCATTCAGGACAACCTGCAACTCCCCGCCACGACATACATCGTGCGCATCAAGGAGATCGAAGCGGGACGCGGCGAAGTGCGCCCCAACATGCTCCTGTGCATGAACCCGTCGGGCGGGAAGATAGAACTGCCGGGCGAGGCCACCCGCGAGCCGACGTTCGGCCTGCCCGCGATGTGGATCAACCCCGAATACCGCGAGGAAGCGCATTTCAAGGGCTACACCGTCGTCGACCCGGCCACCATCGTCACGACGCACGTCACCGAGATCATCAAGGACAACATGGCCGACCTGCTCTCCTACGCAGAGACGCAGAAGCTCCTCGACGAACTGCCGAAAACGCACCAGAAGCTCGTCGCCGACATCATCCCGACGAAGATCACCGTCACCGGCCTGCAACGCGTGCTGCAAAACCTCGTCAACGAGCGCGTCTCCATCCGCGATCTGCAAACCATCCTCGAGGGCGTCGCCGAGGCCACCGGCTTCACCAACAACATCACGCTGATCACCGAGCACGTGCGCGCCCGCCTCGCGCGGCAAATCTGCGACCAGTACGCCAACCGCGAAGGCCTGTTGCCGATCGTGACCCTCGCGCCGAAATGGGAACAGGCCTTCGCCGAATCCCTCATCGGCCAGGGCGAGGACAAGCAGCTCGCCATGCCGCCGAGCCAGTTGCAGGACTTCATCCAGGGCATCCGCAAGACCTACGAAGATCTGGCGATGAAAGGCGAAACGCCGGTGCTGCTCACCAGCCCGCATGTGCGGCCTTACGTGCGCTCGATCATCGAGCGCTTCCGCCCGCAAACCACCGTCATCTCGCAAAATGAAATCCACCCGCGCGCCAAGATCCGCACCGTCGCGCAAATCGAATGAGAACATAAAAAAGCATGAGACTGAAGTCATTCCACGCGAAATCGATGTCCGAAGCGATGCGGCAGGTGCGCGACACGCTCGGCGAAGACGCCATCATCGTCTCCAGCAAGGAGGAAAAGAGCGGCTGGGTCAAGATCACCGCCGCCGTCGAGCAGATCAGCGCGCCCGCGGAGGATGAGTTCTTCGATTCCGAGACCAACATCGAGACCATCACCGAAGCGTTGCTCAAACACCGCGTGCCCGCCGCGACCAGCGACCGGATCATCTCCGCCGCCATTTCCGCTCCGGCGAAAGAGCCGCAGAAAATGCTCGGCGCCGCGCTGAAAAAAACCTTTTCGTTCTCCGGCATTTCCTTCAAAAAGCCGCTTGTCCTCGTCGGCCCGCCCGGCGCGGGGAAAACGCTGATGACGGCGAAACTGGCGGCGCGGCTCGCGCTCGGCGCGAAAGCGAAACCATCAGCCGCGACAAAGCCCGTCATCATCACCACGGACATTGCGCGCGCGGGCGGCATCGAGCAGCTTTCCGCGTTTCTCGATATTCTCGGCATTCCCCTGACGCAGGCCGAAGATGCGAAAGAGCTGAAAGCCCACCTCGCCAAAATCAAACCGCATACGCCCGTCATCATCGATACCGGGGGCCTCAATCCTTTCGATCCGCAGGAGATGAAATTCCTCGCCAAGCTTCTGCATGCGGGCGAGATGGAATCCGCGCTTGTCCTGCCTGCGGGCATCGATGCCGAGGAATCCGCCGAAATCGCATTGACATTCGGGGTTTTGGGCGTGAAATCGCTGATCCCGACGCGTCTCGACTTCGCGCGGCGGCTCGGGGGAATTTTAAGCGCAGCCGAACGCGCGGGCCTTTCTTTTACGGAAGCGAGCCACACGCCGCAAGTCGTGGACGGCATTCTTTCCCTCGCGCCCGACGTTATCGCCGATTTGTTAATACCTCATTCACCTAAAAAGAGGTAAAATGAACCATGACGACAAAAACGCAAAAACCTGAAATGAAATCCGCCGGGGCAAACAAAGGCCACCTGATCGCCGTCGCCTCCGGCAAGGGCGGCGTCGGCAAAACATGGTTTTCGATCACGCTCAGCCATGCGCTGGCGCGCGAAGGGAAAAAAGTTTTGCTGTTCGACGGAGATTTGGGCCTCGCCAACATCGACGTGCAGCTCGGCCTGATGGCCAAGCGCGACCTCAACGACGTGATCGAAGGACATCTCAGCCTCGCCCATGTCGTCGAGCATTATGCGGACGGCGGCTTCGACATCGTCGCCGGACGCTCGGGCCACGGCTCGCTTTCGTCGCTGCCGCTGGAGCGGCTCAACGCGCTGTTGCAGCAGATCCGCGGCATCGTCCCGGAATATGACGCGGTCATCATCGACCTCGGCGCGGGGATCGACCGCACGGTGCGCTTCATCACCGCCGCCACGGACGCGACGATCGTCGTCACCACCGACGAGCCGACCGCCCTCACGGACGCTTACGCTCTGATCAAACTCAGCCACGCGGCGGGCCACGCCGACAACATAAAAGTCGTCGTCAACATGACCGGCGACGCGAAGGAAGGCACGGCGACCTACAACACGCTTTTGAAAGCCTGCAAGAACTTTCTCAAGCTCACGCCGCCGCTGCTCGGCGTCGTCCGGCAGGACAAGCGCGTGCGCGAGGCGATCCGCGCGCAAACGCCTTACCTCACGCGCTCGCCCAATACGGACACCGCCGCCGACATCGAAAAAATAGCCCGGAACGTCAACGCGGAAATCCTGGCCTGAGCCATGGCGGATATTCCTTCCGTCACGCCGCCCGCGCCGCCCTCTCCGGTCTCCGGCAATAGCGCGCTGCAAGCGAATATTCCAAACGCCGCCGTCGCAAAGGCTCCGCCCGCGCTCACCGCGCCGCCGCAACCCGTAGAGGTTTCCGGCACGGTGATCTCCAGCAATCCGCAGGCGCAAAAGCTCAGCATCCAAACGCCGCAAGGCGAGATCGTCGTGCAAACGTCCGCGGCCCTGCCCACGGACACGCCGGTTTTGCTTGAAATCTTCACCAGCAACGCGCAAACCCGCGCGACAGTCTCGGTCGTCCGTCAGGGGGCTTCCGACGCGCAGGCGCAGGCGCGCGAGGCAACCGCGCAAGGGCTGCAAACGCTGGAAAACGCCATCACCACGCCTGCAACCCAACAGCAATCCGCTCCGCCGTTGCAGGAAGGCAGCATCCTTGCAGCCTTGCAGCTGCCTGCGGCGACAAGCGCGCCTTCGCAAATTCCCGCGTCCTCCGTTCCATTGCCCGCCGCGCCGGCGCAGGAAACCATCACGCCCTTGCAAATCGACCAGCTCGCGGCCGCCATCGAAGGATTGAAAAAAACGGGACAGCAAGACATCCTGAAAACGCGCGCGCCAGCACGGCTTCTGGACGCTTTTTTGAAAACAGCCGACCTCAAGCCTCTTCTCGAACGCCTGCCGCCCCAAACGCAGCAATCACTCGCGGAGGCGTTTTTATCCGCGCCGCAAACGCCCGCTGAAAAGCCCGCCGATATCCTGCAACAAATCATTTCAACCTATATGCCGCCGGAAGCGGGAAAACAAAACGCAGCCTCCGCGCCGCCGAACGCGCAAAGCGAACCTGCACCGGAAGCTTTCGACCACAATCTCCTGCATATCGCGCGCGCGCAGTTGCTGGCGCGGGCGACGCAGGAAAACCTCCAAACATCCTCCGCGCCGGGCGACAACAAGCCGGAAAAATTCCTGCCGCTCGCCTCGACGCTCGACATGCTGGCCACGGCGCTGGGCGAGGAAACGCCTTCGGGCGTGACGGCATTGATGCGTCAGCTGATGCCGCAAGACCTGCAAGCCCGTCTGCCGTTGCCGCAAAACATGTTCCGCATCCATATCCTGAAAATCCTGCCGCCTGAAACGACGTCCGCGCAAACCCAAACCGCCCTGCAGGAAGCGCGCGCCGGACAACCCGCAACGCAAACGGCGCAGCATATAAAATTGCAGATCGCGACCGTCGAGACGCTCGCCTCCGGCGGCAAACCGATCCTGCAAACGACGGGCGGGGAACATTTCGTCCTCACCACGCCCGCCGCCGTGCCGCTGGGCAGCAAGATCATCCTCACGGCGACGCCGATGGCGGCAAAAGACATTTTGCAAAGCATTCAAACGGGGCTCGCCGCCGCGCCCAACGGCGCGATCATTCCGCAAAAGGAAGGCTGGCCCGCGTTGCAACAGGCTTTGCAGGCGCTTTCGTCCACGCAAGGGGAACAGACGACGGCGATAACATCAGCCGCGACGGCGGCAATGACAACAGCCGCGACGGCGGCAGGACAAATCCTTCACAACAGCCTGCCGACGCCGACGCAACGCCTCGTGCCGACGGCGCTGTTCTTTCTTGCCGCATTGCGCAGCGGCGACATCAAAAACTGGCTCGGGGAAAACACGCTGCGCGCCATCGAAAAAATCGCGGCAAAAGGCTTGAGCGACGCGCTTTCAAGCGATTTCGGCAAAATGTCCGCGCAAGCGAAGACCACCCTGCCCGGCGGCTGGCGCGTCCTCTCCATCCCTCTGCGGCACGAGGAGCAGATCAGCCAGATGCAGTTTTACGTGCGGCGGCAGGAAGACCGCGAGCAAAAAAGCGAAATCTCCGGCCCGTCAAAGCCCGCAACGCGGTTCATCCTCAACATGACCTTCAGCCGCTTGGGGCCGTTGCAGCTCGACGGCTACGTCCACAAGAAATCATTCGACATGGTCATGCGCACGGAAGACAGCCTGCCGCTCGACATGCGTCAGGAACTGATGAAACGCTTCGCCTCGGGACTCGCGCAAGTCGACATGCAAGGCGGCATCGCCTTCCAGACGCGCCGCCAGGGATGGATGGTGCCGGAAGTCGCGCATACTAAAACAGACGCTTAAAGCGAAGTCGCGCTTTGCGGCGTGTCGCTGTCACCGTTGTCCTGCTGTTCGGCGGGCGCATCCACGGCGGGGGCGCCGGGCTTTTTGCCCGCTTCGCGCGCGACGCGGCGCTCGGCCTTCTTCACCGCCTTTTCAAGCTCGTCCGCAGTGCAAAGGCCGATGGAAACGGGATCGACAGGCTTCAGCATCGATTGCGTCGGGTGCGTCTTGTTGCGCACGGCGTCGACGGTCGGCTTGGTCGAGCCGACGAGGCGCGCGATCTGCACGTCCGCCAGATCGGGATATTTCCTGAGAAGGTAGAAAATCGCGTTCGGCTTTTCAGCGCGTTTCGTCACCGGCGTGTAGCGCGGGCCCTTGGAGCGCGCGCGCGGTTTGGGCAGATCGTTCTTGAGTATCTTGAGACGGGCGTTGGTGTTCTTCTCGCAACGGGCGATTTCGTCCACGGTCAGCTCGCCGGAAAGGATCGGGCTCATGCCCATGATCCCGCTGTTGACGTCGCCGTCGGCCAGAGCCTGCACTTCCAGCGGGTGCAGGTTGCAGAATTCCGCGATCTGGTCGAACGTCAGGGCGGTGTTGTCCACCAGCCAGGAAGCGGTCGCCTTGGGCATCAGGGGGTAGTTGGCCATGTTGTCTCTCCTTCAAAAATAAACTTTCATGCGCGTGCCGATTTTTCACGAACGGCAACGATTGAGATAGGCTTCAATCGATTTGGGAATATGCGGGCATAATATAATAACGGCTTGGAAAGTCCAGAGAAAAAAATATTGCAATATGTTAAATCAAAATCCGACTAAATGACCTTCAGGATCAGCTTGCCGACATGCTCTCCTGCATCGAGGTAATCATGCGCGTCCTGCGCCGCCGCGAGCGGAAAAACCCTGTCGATCACGGGCCCTGCCTTGCCCCTGCCCAAAAGCGGCCAAACGGCCTTGTGGAGGGCTTTTGCAATGGCGGCCTTGTCTGCGACGCTGCGCGGACGAAGCGTCGAGCCGGTCAAAATAAGCCGCTTGGACATGACCTGAAAGATGTCGAGCTCGGCCACACGCCCATGTTGCATGGCGATGCTGACGTGCCGGCCGCCCGCTTTCAGAAGCTGCAAATTGCGCGGCAGGTAATCCCCGCCGACCATGTCGAGCACCACGTCGACGCCCGCGTTTTTCGTGACGCGCAACGTCTCGGCGACGAAATCTTTTTCCTTGTAATTGATGGCATGCGCCGCGCCGAGCTTTTTGCAGACGCGGCATTTTTTGTCCGTTCCGGCGGTGACGACGACCTTCGCGCCGAACGCGCGGGCGATCTGGATCGCCGTCGTGCCGATGCCCGACGCGCCGCCGTGGATCAGGAGCGTTTCGCCTTTTTTAATCTGTCCACGGTCAAACAGATTCGTCCAGACGGTGAAGTACGTTTCGGGTATGCCCGCGGCGGTGATGAAATCCATGTTTTTCGGAAGCGGCAGACATTGCTTTGCCGGCACGGCGCAATATTCCGCGTAACCGCCGCCCGTAACCAGCGCCATCACCTTTTTTCCCTTGCCCGCGCCCTTAATGATTACCCCCGCGATTTCCAGCCCCGGAATGTCGGAAGCACCCTTTGGCGGCGGATAAAGCCCCTTGCGCTGCAAAATGTCAGGACGGTTGACGCCTGCCGCGTGCACCTTGACAAGAACTTCCCCCGCTTTAAGTTTAGGAACAGGGCGCTCGGCCAGAACGAGGCGCCCATCCCGGATTTCGATGCATTTCATGAGCGTGACACTCCAAAGGAAGAAACAGATGATTTTTGACGACGATCTCGACCCCAAAACCAAGAAACCCAAACCGCGCCCACTCGACAATCTTTCCGTTCCGGAACTGAAGGAATACGTCCTTCAGCTGAAAGAGGAAATCGTCCGCGCCGAAGCCGACATCGCCAGGAAGGAAAAACACAAGGCCGCCGCAGATGCGCTTTTCAAGTCGACGTCCTAATTCTGCGTGCTGGTGTTGTTCTCCATGCGCCAGTCGGCGATGGCGATGCCGTTTTCTCCGCCGCCGCTCGCCACGCGCGCGACGTCCATGAAAAGATAGAACTTCGCGGAAGGCCCGGTTTTTTCCGTGCCCGTCACCGGATCCTTGGTGAAGAAGCTGATCGTCACCGGCATGCGCAAAATCCAGTTGTAAGCGCCGTTGACGTCGCCCTGATTGATGACCAGCGGCCTTTCGTCGACGATCGTGCCGACGGAATAATTGTCCGTCCCCACCATGTCGACGATGCGGGAAGACTGAAGATAATCGGCATACTGCTTCCAGCCGGACGGCGTGAAATATTTCTGAAACCCCGTCATCTTTGGCGTATAGTTCCGCTTGTTGAACGACAGGACGTCGGCGGCGGTTTGCTCGGCCCAGATTTCAATCTCGCCGATCGTGCGGTGCGGATTGGCGATGTCGCTCTCCTTCCCGGCATAGGGAGAGTGATATTGCAGCCAGGCCGGCAAGGCTTGCTGCGTTGCCGCAGGCGCGGGAGACGCGGGCGCTGCGGCGCTTTGCGCCCGCGCGACCGAAGATCCCGCCAAAACACCCGCGACAGCGGCGAAGATAACGGCTTTCTTCATGCGTCAGGCCGCCTTTCTGGTCGTTTTGGCGATGGAGCGCAGGACATACTGCAAAATGCCGCCGTTGCGGAAATATTCGATCTCGTCCAGCGTGTCGATGCGGCAGAGGCATTTGATCTCCTCTTTGCTGCCGTCGGCCCGGTGGATGGTGACCGTGATGTCCATGCGCGGCTTGATGCCCGTGATTCCGGACACGTCGAACGTCTCGTCGCCTTTCAAGCCCAGCGTCTGGCGCGTCATGCCGTCCTTGAATTGCAACGGCAAAACGCCCATGCCGACGAGGTTCGAGCGGTGAATACGCTCGAAACTCTCGGCGATCACCGCCTTGACGCCCAAAAGGTTGGTGCCTTTGGCCGCCCAGTCGCGGCTTGACCCCGTACCGTATTCCTTGCCCGCGACGACGATCAGCGGCGTGCCGACGGCGACATACTTCATCGCCGCGTCGTAGATCGACAGCGTCTCGCCCGCATATTTGGTAAGACCGCCTTCCTTGCCGCCGAGCAGCTCGTTCTTGATGCGGATGTTGGCGAAGGTGCCGCGCATCATGACTTCATGGTTGCCGCGGCGCGAGCCGAAGGAGTTGAAATCAACCGGGCGCACCTGATGCTGGATCAGATATTCGCCTGCGGGGCCGTCTTTCTTGATCGAGCCCGCGGGCGAGATGTGGTCGGTCGTGATGCTGTCGCCGAAGAGGGCCAGCAGCTTCGCGCCCTTGATGTCTCCGGGCGCCTGCGGCTCCTTCGGCATGTCGGTGAAGTAGGGCGGGTTCTGCACGTAGGTCGAGCCCGCGTCCCACTTGTAGGTCATGCCGCCGGAGGTTTTGACCTCCTGCCACTCTTTCGGGCCCTCGAAGACGTTGCCGTAGCGTTTCTTGAACATCTCCTGCGTCACGGCCTTTTGCAGCATGTCCTTGATTTCCTGATTGGTCGGCCAGATGTCTTTCAAATACACGGGCTTGCCGTCTTTTCCTTCGCCGATCGGGTCCTTGGCGATGTCGATCTTCATCGAGCCCGCCAGCGCATAGGCCACCACCAGCGGCGGCGAGGCGAGATAGTTCGCCTTGACGAGCGGATGGATGCGGCCTTCGAAGTTGCGGTTGCCCGAGAGCACGCCCGCGACGGTGAGATCGCCCGCCTTGATCGCCGCCTCGATCGGCGCTTTGAGAGGCCCCGAGTTGCCGATGCAGGTCGTGCAGCCGTAGCCGACGAGGTTGAAGCCGAGCGCGTCGAGATCTTTTTGCAGGCCGGATTTGGCGAGATAATCCGTCACGACTTGCGATCCGGGCGCGAGCGATGTTTTGACCCACGGCTTGACCGTCAATCCTTTTTCAACCGCTTTTTGCGCGACCAGGCCGGCGGCGAGCATGACGCTGGGGTTGGAGGTGTTGGTGCAGCTGGTGATCGCGGCAATCGCCACATGCCCCTGTTCCATCGCGTAATCCGCGCCTTCAACCGGAGATTTTTTATCTTTGTCCGCGCCGGCCAGTTCGATGAACGCGGGCGCGGCTTTGCTCAAGGCGATGCGGTCCTGCGGACGCTTCGGCCCCGCGAGCGACGGCTCGACCGTGCCGAGGTCAAGCTCCAGCGTATCGGTGAAGACAGGCTGGGCGCTGTCGTCGCGCCACAAACCCTGCTCTTTCGCATACGCCTCGACCAGTTTCACGCGCGCCTCGTCGCGGCCGGTGAAGCGCAGATAGTTGATCGTCTCTTCGTCGATGGGGAAGAAGCCGCAGGTCGCGCCGTATTCCGGCGCCATGTTGGCCAATGTCGCGCGGTCGGCGAGCATCAGATGTTTCAAGCCCGGGCCGTAGAACTCGACGAACTTGCCCACCACGCCCTTCTTGCGCAGCATTTGCGTGACGGTGAGCACGAGATCGGTCGCCGTCGTGCCTTCTTTCAGCGCGCCGGTGAGTTTAAAGCCTATGACTTCGGGGATCAGCATGGTGACCGGCTGGCCCAGCATCGCCGCCTCGGCTTCGATGCCGCCGACGCCCCAGCCGAGCACCGAAAGCCCGTTGATCATCGTCGTGTGGCTGTCCGTGCCGACCAGCGTGTCGGGATAGGCGACCGTCTTGTTCGGCTGGTTTTCATCTTCTTCCGCCCAGACGGTCTGCGCGAGATATTCCAAATTCACCTGATGGCAGATGCCCGTGCCCGGCGGCACCACCCGAAATCTATTGAACGCCTTCGAGCCCCAGCGCAGGAACACATAGCGCTCCATGTTGCGCTCGAACTCACGCTTGACGTTGTCCTTGAAGGCTGCGGGCGTGCCGAATTCGTCGACCATCACCGAGTGGTCGATGACGAGATCGACGTTGGCGAGCGGGTTGATCTTCTGCGGATCGCCACCGAGATGCACCATGGCGTCGCGCATCGCGGCGAGATCGACCACGGCGGGCACGCCGGTGAAATCCTGCATCAACACGCGCGCCGGGCGATAGGCGATCTCGCGGTCGCTTTTCTTGTCTTTCAGCCACTGCCCCATGGCCTTGATGTCGTCTGTTTTAACCGTGCGGCCATCCTCGAAGCGCAACAGGTTTTCGAGGAGCACTTTCAGCGAATACGGCAGCTTCGCGACGTCGCCGACCGTTTTCGCCGCTTCCTTGAGGCTGAAATAATCGTACTGCTTGCCGTCGACGGTGAGTGTTTTTCTGGTTTTGAGGCTGTCGTGTCCGGTGGTCGTCATGAAGGCAAACTCCTTGGTTTTGAGGAAGCGCGCGGGTGCGCGTTCAATGCTCCAATATCATAGGCGAAAGAACTCTCTTACAAAACCGCTTTTCGGACATACATGCGCCCGAAACCATCGCGCGATGTTATGAAATAATTTTCCGGCAAATCCGGGGTTATCCGGAAAAATCCAGATCGAGAATGACAGGCGCGTGATCGCTCGGGCGTTCCCAGCCGCGCGCGTCGCGGAGAATTTCCTGCCTCTTCAGCGCGGGTTTCAAGCCCTTGGTGACCCAGACATGGTCGAGGCGACGGCCCTTGTCTGCGGCGTCCCAGTCCGCCGCGCGGTAGCTCCACCACGAATAAAGCTTTTTCTCTTCCGGCACGAAATGGCGCACGGCATCGACCCAGCCGACGGAATTGTAGAACTTCGTGAACTTTTCCACCTCGACGGGCGTATGCGAGACGACGTCGAGCATCTTCTTGTGATCCCAAACGTCGTTTTCGAGCGGCGCGATGTTGAAATCGCCGACGGCGATCATTTTTGCTTTCGCTGACCGTTCCTTCGGAAACCACTTCGCCAGTTCGTCGACGAAATCGAGCTTGTGGCGGAATTTTTCCGATTTGATGTCGGCCTCGTAACCGCCCGCGGGAATGTAAATATTGTGCAGCTCGAACTTTTTGCCGACTTTTGCGGAGATATGGCGGCAGTCGTTCCTGCCGACGCGCTTGTGGATCTGTTTCTCCGTCAGCGGCAATTTAGAGAAAATCGCCACGCCGTTGTAGCTCTTCATGCCGGTGAAGTGGTGATGGGTGTAGCCTTTGGCCTCGAAGGCCTCGACGGGGAAAAATTCATCCTGCGTCTTGGTCTCCTGAATGCAGATCACATCAGGCTTTTTCGCGTCGATCAGGCGCGCGACGAGGCCGATGCGCAGGCGGACGGAATTAAGGTTCCAGGTTACGACGCGCATTCTTTTTAAGCCCCTTGCCGCTCTTTTCACGCTCGAAGTCCAGCGCCTCCAGCGTGGCGCGGGATTCTTTGGCGGCCTTTTCGAAAAGATCGTCCAGCGCCGGATTTTGTCCCTTGACGGCGGAAAAATCGCGCTCGAGGTCGCGCAGGATAATCCATCTCTTCTCATGAAAACCGTCCGCCTTCTTGCGGCCGATCATCTGGTCGTTCATCGTCGAAAGCCCCTCGACAAGGAACAGCCGCACCATATCGCGCCGTTGCTCCGCGTCGGGCGCGTGCCCTTCTTCCGTCATCGCCTTGAACAATGCCTTTGTTTTCTCTCCGAACTCGCCGGCCCGCGCGTGGAAAGCGCCTTTTTCATCGAACACGTCGGCCTTGGCGGGGCCGAGCAGCGCCATCGTCACGGAGTCTTCCGACCATTCTTCGGAATTCTCCATGATCAGGTTCGCCGCCGTGAGGGGCTGGTTCTTCATGAAGTTTTCAATGCGCTCCGGCCCGAACATGATCATGTTCTTCGTCAGCCACGCATGGCAGATCTCCACCGCCGCGCGCCATTCCGGCTTGTCGGGCAAACCCGTCTTCGCGTAATCGAATGCCATTATTCTTTCTCCTTTATATCGATGATTTTCGCGCCGGGGAACGCCTCCAGCACAGCGCCGACTACCGGGTGCGCCTTGATTTCGTTCATGACCGCGTCTTTCTCGTTCTGCTCCGCCGCGGCAAGAGTCGGCAAGCCCCGCTCGTTCGATATGCTGATCACCCAGCGGCGTCCGGTCCACTGGCTTAAGCGGTCGGACATCTGTCCGAGCAGGTTTTGCGGCGCGCCATCCGCCAGCCGCACCGAGATATGTCCCGGCTCGAATTTGACCAGATGCACGAAGTTCATGATCTGCGTTTTCAAAATCGCCTCTTTGTGCAAACCGAACAGCGCGACGGCGGAGGAAAAATCGTCCACCCGGGCGGCGACCGCCTGCTCCGGCGCGCCAAGCTCCGCGACCGCGACCGTGGCAGCATTGCGCCGCATGATCGTCGTGCCGCGCGGCGCGGAACCGGCGGGCATGCCGCCGCCCGCGCTGACGACGGAGCCGTCCTGAAGCTGTTTCAAAATATCGCCCGGCGTCGGCTGGTCGGAGACGTAAAGCAAACGGATGATCACCATTTCCAAAGCCAGTTGCGGATTGAAGGCGTGTTGCACTTCCGGCACGCCCTTGAGCAGCATCTGCCACGTGCGGGTCAGCGCGGGAACGGACAGGCTCTGCGCCAGATCCGCGCCGCGCACGCGCTCCGCTTCCGGCAAGGCGGCGTTTTTGGCGACCTCGGGCGCAACGCGCACCTTGGTGAGGTAATGCGTGAGATCGAGCAGATCCTGCAACACCATCAGCGCGTCCGCGCCGCTTTTGTAAAGGCCGTCGAGCAGCGTCATGGAAGCGATGCTGTCGCCCTTCATCACCGCCTCGAACAGATCGAGCGTAATCGAACGGTCTACGAGGCCAAGCATGCCGCGCACCTGCTCTTCGGTGATCTTTTGCGGCTCGCGGGAGATCGCCTGATCGAGCAAACTTAATCCGTCGCGCGCCGAACCGTCCGCGGCGCGGGCGATGAGCGCGACGGCGCTCTGCTCCGCTTCCACTTTTTCTTTTTCTAAAATCTCGCCGAAATATTTCTCCAGCACGTCGGCGTCGATGCGGCGCAAGTCGAACCGCTGGCAGCGCGACAGCACCGTCACCGGCACTTTGCGGATTTCGGTCGTGGCGAAGACGAACTTCACGTGCTCCGGCGGCTCTTCCAGCGTTTTGAGCAGCGCGTTGAACGCGGCCTTGGAGAGCATGTGCACTTCGTCGAGGATGAATATTTTATAACGCCCCGAGACCGGCGCGTACTGCACGGAATCGATGATCTCGCGGATTTCGTCGACGCCGTTGCGCGAGGCCGCGTCCATCTCCAGCACGTCGACGTGGCGGTCTTCGGAGATCGCGCGGCACTGGTCGCACACGCCGCAGGGATTGACCGTCGGGCCTTTTTCGCAGTTGAGCGCGCGGGCGATGATCCGCGCCGTCGTCGTCTTGCCGACGCCGCGCACGCCCGTCAGCATGAAGGCATGGGCGAGCCTTCCGGAATTGATCGCGTTGGTCAGCGTGCGCACCAGCGCGTCCTGTCCCTTCAGTTCGGCAAAGTTCTGCGGGCGGTATTTGCGCGCCAGAACGCGGTATTCACCCGGTTTCGCTTGCGCTTTTTCCGACGCGGCGCTTTCCGCTTCTGATGCCGTTTTTTTGGCCATAAGAGGTTGTCATCCTATTTTTGAAAACAGGCTGGAAGGTTAACATGATTCAGAGAGGAAGTGAAAGACCGGCGACTCGCATGCCCCGCATGCAAGATTATCTCTTCCGGGTCGCATGAACATAACATTATTGGAGAAGCGGAAGACCGGCGACCCGGATAAACTCGTTGCGGCTGCTGCCTTTCGGCCCTGACCGGATTGGCGAGACATTCGCCCGCCAGCCTTCCGCACCCAGTATTGTCAGATTCTCATCAAACGGCAAGAGATATCTTGAAAAAGGCGCTGAATTGCGGTTAGCTATATGAAATTACAATAAAAAAAGGAAAACAGGCCATGCCCATCACCCTCGAAGATCTGGACGGCGAATATCAGGTCATCTCCGAGACAAGTCAGGGCGGCCCCTTCGTGGTCAACGGCGACGGCACCACGCTCATCAAAAACGGCCTCACCTACCGCAAGGACGACAAAGGCTGCATCTGGGAAAGCGCTTTCAGCGTCATCGGCGAAGGCAAGGTCAAGATCGAATCGACCGTCGACCCGAGCCATGCCGGAGCGAACATCTACATTCTCGACGAAAAAGGCAACCCGACCAAAAGCATCGTTACCTACAAATCCGTTCTCGACGCGAAAAGTGTCGACGGAAAAATCGTCCTCAGCGGCATCATCGAACACGGCAACGAAAGCACGCGCCTGATGATGAAAAAATTATAAGCCTTCAGGGACCCGCGGGCTTCAAGCGCACCTTGGCCTTGACCCTGTTCTCTTTCAGGCGGTTCACTTTTTTCTCGATTTCCATCCGCTTCGCGTTTTCCTCCTGCAAAGCGGCCTCTTCGGCACGGCGGCGGATATTCTCCTTGGCGCCGTTCAACATCTGAACCAATGCCGTGTCGCCTATTCTTTCCGCGATATCGGCGGCGCTGACGTCGTTATCATTCCGCGCGTCGATATCAACGCCTTTTTCAAGCAAAAGGCTGATGATATCCATCGACCTTCTTTCTACCGCCACCATCAGGACGCTGTAGCCATCCCCTCTCTTCGCGTTGATGTCGGCGCCGTGATCGATCAGAACCTTCGCCGCTTCGATTTTCGCGTGCGAAGCCGTCCACATCAGTGCGCTCCAGCCATCTTCGTTCTGATGGTTTAAATCGGGATTGTGCGCGATCAGCAGGCGGATACCCTGCGCGGAATTCAGCGCCGTCCACATCAGGACGGTGTTGCCGACCTTGTCAGCTTCATTGATGTCGAAGCCCTGCCGGAGGATGTCCTGAACAGCCTGAGCATCGCCCAGGCAGGCGGCATCTATGACTTTTTGAAAGAGCGGGTTCTCGTCCATATTGTTTTTCTCTCAAATGGTAAATTATAAATGATATAAGGCAATAATATATGTTAATGCGATAAACCGAGTCAAGGCACCCGCGGCATAAAAAAAGGCTCTCCTGAACGGAGAGCCTTTTTTCTTTTATGAGAGATTGCCGTTAGTGGGTCAGCAATTTGGCCGCGACCGCCACCAGCAAAATCGCCACGATATTGGTGATCTTGATGAGCGGGTTGACGGCGGGGCCGGCGGTGTCCTTGTACGGGTCGCCGACGGTATCGCCGGTCACGGCGGCCTTGTGGGCTTCGGAGCCCTTGCCGCCGAAGTGGCCTTCTTCAATGTACTTCTTGGCGTTGTCCCACGCGCCGCCGCCCGAGGTCATCGAGATGGCGACGAAGAGACCCGTCACGATCGTGCCGACCAGCATCGCGCCGACGGCCTGGAAAGCGGACGTCACGCTGTCCGACACCCAGTAGATGACGAAGAACAGCACGACCGGAGAGAGAACCGGCAACAAAGACGGAACGACCATCTCTTTGATCGCCGCTTTGGTGAGCATGTCGACGGCGGTGCCGTATTCCGGCTTGGTCTTGCCCTCGAGGATGCCCGGGATCTCCTTCAGCTGGCGGCGGACTTCGATGACGATCGAACCCGCGGCGCGGCCGACGGCGGTCATGCACATCGCCCCGAACAGGAACGGCAGCAGGCCGCCGAGGAACAGTCCGATGATGACGAACGGCTGGTTGAGCGGGAACGTCACGTCAAGGTGCGGGAAGTAGTGCACCAGTTCCTGCGTGTAGGCGGCGAACAGCACCAGCGCGGCGAGCGCGGCGGAGCCGATGGCATAGCCCTTGGTGACGGCCTTGGTGGTGTTGCCGACGGCGTCGAGCGCGTCGGTGACGGTGCGCACGTGCTTGGGTAGCTTGGACATTTCGGCGATGCCGCCGGCATTGTCCGTGACCGGGCCGTAAGCGTCGAGCGCGACGATCATGCCGGCGAGCGCGAGCATGGTGGTCGCCGCGAGCGCGATGCCGTAGAGGCCCGCTTCATGGTAGGCGACATAGATGCCGACGCAGATCACGATCACGGGCAACGCCGTCGCTTCGAGAGAAACGGCCAGGCCCTGGATGATGTTGGTGCCGTGGCCGGTTTCGGACGCCGCAGCGATCGACTTCACCGGACGGAACGCCGTCGAGGTGTAGTACTCGGTGATCACGACGAGGCCCGCCGTCACGGCAAGGCCGGTGAGCGCGCAGTAGAAAAGTTCCATGCCCGTCACGCCGCCGCCGGAAACGAG
This sequence comes from Pseudomonadota bacterium, assembly GCA_021845905.1. Classification (GTDB taxonomy): domain Bacteria; phylum Pseudomonadota; class Alphaproteobacteria; order Micavibrionales; family UBA2020; genus PALSA-926. Next base: position 18,824 of record JAJZVA010000005.1, on the reverse strand, counting down.
GCCGACGGCCGCGTTGTAGCCGACTTCCTTGCCGACCGCCCAGTAGACGAGGCCGATCGAAAGTGTCCCCGTCACGGCGAGGCCTTTGTAAAGCGCGGCCATGATGTTCTGCGAGGAGCCGAGGCGCACGAAGAAGGTGCCGATGATCGAGGCGATGATGCAAAGGCCGCCGATCAGCAACGGAAGCTGCATCATGGAGGCTTGCGCGCCGTCGACGAAGACGGACGACGCGATCAGCATCGTCGCAACGACGGTCACGGCGTAGGTTTCAAAGAGGTCGGCGGCCATGCCGGCGCAGTCGCCGACGTTGTCGCCCACGTTGTCGGCGATCACGGCGGGGTTGCGCGGGTCGTCTTCGGGCAGGTTGGATTCGACCTTGCCGCAAAGGTCGGCGCCGACGTCGGCGCCCTTGGTGAAGATGCCGCCGCCGAGACGCGCGAAGATCGAGATCAGCGAAGCGCCGAAGCCGAGGCCGACAAGGCCTTCGATCACGGCGCGGGTGTCATTGGGGTCGGAATGAAGCAGATAGAAATAATAGCCCGCGACGCCGAGCAGCCCCAAGCCCACCACCAGCATGCCGGTGATCGCGCCGGAGCGGAAGGAGATGGAGAGCGCTTCCTTCATGCCCTTTTGCGCCGCTTCCGCGGTCCGGCAGTTCGCCCGCACCGAAACGTTCATGCCGATGTAACCGGCCGCGCCCGAGAGCACCGCGCCGATGACGAAGCCGACGGCGACTTGCGCGCCGAGCGTGAGGCCGAGGATGGCGGCGACGACCGCACCGACCAGGCCGATGGTGGTGTATTGACGATTGAGATAAGCGCTCGCGCCTTCCTGAATGGCGGCGGCGATTTCCTGCATGCGGGCATTGCCCGGGCTCGCGGACATGACCTGCATGCTGGTGATGATACCGTATGCAAGCGCCAGCACGCCGGAACCAATAATGATGATCTGGATATTCTCCATCGTCTGTGTTTCCTTTTTGTTACCCTGTAATGATCGTCGCCCCTGAATCGGAGCCAAGGAAATATGCCTAATGTTATCAAAGATGGCAAGCGGCGATTACAAGTTTATGTCAATAAAAGGGACTATTCAGTTCTTTTCGCGCATAATGCGGTTTTTTTCGCGCTGCCAGTCGCGTTTCTTCTCGGTCTCGCGCTTGTCGTGCTGCTTCTTGCCCGAAGCGATGCCAAGGCTGACCTTGGCAATGCCGCGCTTGTTGAAAAAGATGGCCAGCGGCACGATGGTCGTGCCCTTGCGTTGCACCGCGCCGATCAGCTTGTCCGCCTCGCGCTTGTGCAGGAGCAGTTTGCGCGGCCTGCGAACTTCATGTTGCAGTTGAATATGCGCCTTTATATACTCTGGAATATAAGCATTTAAGAGAAAAAGTTCATTACCTTTCACGTCAGCGTAGCTCTCGTTGATGCTCGCCTGCCCCGCGCGCAGAGATTTCACCTCCGTTCCGGTCAGCACGATCCCGGCTTCGAGCGTATCTTCTATAAAATAGTTAAACCGCGCCTTGCGGTTCTGGGCGACGGTCTTTGATTCGGAAGGATCTTTTTTCTTTTTGGTCATCGCTGCCGCTTTGCAAAATGACCGCTGGAAAAGACACTCAAAAGAGCAACTCCAGCAAAAAAAGCCGCCTGGGCGACAAGCCCGCCGTTCCAGACATGCCCGAGACGAAATAAGGCATAACAGGCCAGAATATTGCAAAGCCCCCACAAAACATTCACGCGCGGGGAGGACAATCCCCTGCCCGGCGGACTGGCGAAGGGCGTGGGGAAACGATCACCCGCCATGCCCGTAACGAAATGCGGAACAGCGTTGGCGGCAAAAGCCCCGGAAAAGAAACAGATGATAAGCCCGTGCCAATTCATGAACGCAACACTCCGCTCCTTACCTCTTATCTTTTTCCAACCTTTTTAAGGGTTTTGCGCCCGGTCTTGAACAATCCGGCGAACTCCATCGCCTCGTCGAGCTTGCGACGCGTGGCCTCGGAGACCGGCACCATGGGCAGGCGCAGGTCTTCCGCGCACTTGCCGAGCCGCGCAAGGCAATATTTCGCGGGCGCTGGGCTGGTTTCGGCAAACAAAGCTTTATGGAGAGGCGAGAGCATGTCGCGCACGCGCGCGAAATTCTTCCAGTCCTTCTTCCGCCAGTAATTATGCAAGTCGGCGCACAACGCGGGCGCGACGTTGGCGGTGACCGAGATACAGCCGTGCCCGCCCTGCGCGAGATAGGCGGCGACGGTGGCGTCTTCGCCGGAAAGCTGGATGAAATCGTCGCCGAGCGCGACGCGCAACTGCAAGGGACGCGAAAGATCAACCGAGGCGTCCTTGATCCCGGCGACGCGCTTCAGCCCCGCAAGACGGATCATCGTCTCGACGGAAATTTCCACGCCGGTGCGCCCCGGCACGTTATAGGCGATTATGGGCAGGCCGCAGGAATCGTTGACGGCCTTGAAGTGCTGATAAATGCCCTCCTGCGTGGGCTTGTTATAGTAGGGCGTAATGACTAGAATGGCATCCGCCCCGCTTTTCTCGGCAAAACGCGCCAGATCGACGGATTTTTGCGTGGCGTTCGAGCCTGCGCCGGCGATCACCGGCACGCGTCCGTCCGCCGCCTCCACGCAAGCTTCAATCACGCGTTTGTGTTCGTCATCGAGGAGAGTGGGTGTTTCACCCGTCGTCCCACAGGGAACAAGCCCATGCGTACCGCTGGCAATGTGCCATTCGACCAGACCTTGAAAAGCGTCGAGATCGACCTTGCCCTTCCTGAAGGGAGTCGCGAGCGCCACGAGAGATCCTCCGATGCGGGAACCTTTTATTTTCGTCATGTCCGTTCTCCTTTGAAAACAGCGCCCACTCTACCCCGCCGCGGGCAAAGGCGCAAGCAACCCGCCGCGTTCCTGCTGAAAAAAGCCCTTTTTTCAGGCATTTTTGCCGGATTTTTACTGGTTTGCGGCCTCCACGCGCCGGTCAGTCCCGCGCGCGCCTCCATATTCAACTGGCGCGGCTGGCAGCACAACCGGCGACTGATGAACGATCCTTCGCCGCTGGCGCACAAGCTCGTTTTGTGGCTGACGATCACGCAAACCGACAAGCCGGTGCCCGCCAGCACGCTGATCGCCTTCGCCGACGCGAACCCCGACTGGCCGGAGCTTTACATCTTCGCCCAGCAGATCGAAAACGGCATCAAGACCTCCGACCTGCGCGCCAGCCAGATCGCCGCATGGTTCACGAAGCATCCGCCGCAGAAGGTCGACGCCTTCAACGCCGCCATGTGGGCGCTCGGCGCGCGCGGCGACAAGGCGGGGCAACAGACCGCACTGGAAAAATTCTGGCCGCGCGCCGACCTCACCGCCGCGCAAACCCGCGATCTCGCCGCGCGCTACCGCGCCTTCCTGACGCCGCAACTCCAGCACGAACGGCTGGAAAACCTCTTGTGGTCGGACCGTTTCACCGAAGCGGAATATCTGTTCCCCTTCGTCGGCGCGAAAGACGTCAGGATCGCAAAGGCGCGCATCGCGCTCGGCCGCATGGCGCGCGACGTCTCGTGGCGGGTGCGGCGCGTGCCGCGCGCGGAGCAAAACGATCCCGGCCTGATCTACGCGCGCGTCCGCTGGCTGCGGATGACGAAGCACGACACGGACGCCTATCTTCTCTTGCGGCAGGAACCGAAAAATCCGCCGCATATCGACCTCTGGTGGCGCGAGCGCGACATCCTCGCCCGCCGCGCGATCGAAAAGCATGATTTCAGCCGCGCCTTCGACCTCATCAACGACAGCGAAGTCAGATCCGGCGACGATTACATCACCAGGGAATGGCTTCTCGGCTGGCTCGACCTCGATTTTCTCAAGCGCCCGCGCCCCGCCTATCTGCATTTCGAAAGCTTTTACAACGCCGCGGAATCCGCCATCTCCTGCGCGCGCGGGGCTTACTGGCTCGGACGCGCCGCGCGGAAAATGGGCTGGCGCGTCACCGCCCGCCGCTGGGAGCGCATCGCCGCGCAATATCCCTCGACCTTCTACGGCCAGCTCGCTTATGCCGGCGCCGCGCGGAAAAAAACGCCGCCCGACCTGTTCCGCGACGTTCGCGTCTCCGCGCAAGACCGGCAGGATTTCGACGCCAACGAGCTTGTCCGCGCCGTGCGCCTGCTGAACGCCGACGGCCTCGCCAAGGAAACCGATCCGTTCTTCTACAAAATGCTCTATATGGCGCAAACGCGGCCCGAGTTCACGCAGATCGCCCGCCTCGCCTATCAGGTCAACCGCCCGCAGTTCGCCGTGCTCGCCAACATGCGCATGCAAATGCTGCTCGGCACGTTCATCTATCCCGAAGGCTATCCGCTGCTGCCGCCCAAAGCGGACGCCCGCCCGGAGAACGCGCTGATCGACGCCATCGTGCACCGCGAAAGCATGTTCGACGCCAACGCGCAAAGCCCCGCGGGCGCGCTCGGCCTCATGCAGCTCATGCCGGGCACGGCGCACCAGATCGCGCGGCGCATCGACGCGCGCTACAGCCGCGACGCGCTCGTCGGGGATCCGCAATACAACGTCCGGCTCGGCGCGGCTTATCTTCAGCAGCTTTTGGACACGTATAACGGCTTTTATCCGCTCGCCATCGCCGCCTATAACGCCGGGCCGCGCAATGTGAATGAATGGATCAATGAATTCGGCGACCCGCGCGACAAAGGCGTCAATGTCATCGACTGGATCGAGGAAATTCCCATTTACGAGACGCGCAATTATATACAGCGCGTCCTTGAGACTTATTATCTTTACAGGTTGCGCCTCGCGGAAAAGCCCAAAACCATCTTTGATTTTTAAATAATGACTATTTTTTTGAAATAAAGTTTCAAAAGATCCGCAGTTTTTTACTTTTCATTAAGTTTTACATATGATATATTCATAACAAATAAATACACACGATAACCATGCCATTCAACGATCAGACTGACTTAACTTGGGGAATTTTATCATGAAAAAACCGCATCACCTTAAAAAGGCCGTTGCCGCCGGCGTCCTGGGTCTCGCCGCCACCTTCAACGCGCACGCCGCACCCGCCGCAACGCCGCCTGCGCCCGCGCAGACGGTTAAACTGGTCACCGCCTCGTGGAGCGATTTTCTGCATGAAGCCCAACAGGGCGCGTTCGAGAAAGCGGACATCGTCAACGATCAGGTCGCCGCCTTCCATACCGACAAAAAAACCGGCGCCGTCACCGAAACCGACACGCGCACCATCAACGCCCAATTCGCCTACGACAGCCTGAAAGGCAACGTGAAGAACATCACGTTTATGCCGCAGATGCCTTCCTTCACGATAAAAACCCCGCCGGTGCATAAAAAGAAGAAGTCCGCTCCCGTGCCGCAAAGCTTTTCGCAAAAAATCAAGAGCGACGCTCTCAGTGTCCTGAACGCGACGATCGATTATCTCAAGATGACGCTTCTGCCGTTTCTGCCGTTTCTTGGCCTCATGGGCCTGATGATCTGGCTGCCGATGCGCCGCATGGCCGGACGCAACAAGAACAACAAGAACCTGCGCAAGCCCGTCAATCCGCAACACAACACGACGCGCTTCAAGGACATCGCGGGGCAGGACGACGCCAAGCGGGAAGTCGAGGAGATCATCAGCTTCCTCAAAAATCCGAAAGAATTCAAGAAAGTCGGCGCGACCTGCCCGCGCGGCTGCCTGCTCTCCGGCCCGCCGGGCACGGGCAAAACGTTGCTGGCCAAGGCCGTCGCGGGCGAGGCGGGCGTGCCTTTCTATTCCGTTTCCGGCTCCGACTTCGTCGAGATGTTCGTCGGCGTCGGCGCGGCGCGCGTGCGCGACCTGTTCGGCGCGGCGAAGAAACAAAGCGGCAGCACGCGCTTCAGTAATTTTCTGCGCAGGCAATTCGGATATGAGCCGAAAATGTCGCCCTGCATCATCTATATCGACGAGCTGGACGCCATCGGCAAAAAGCGCGGCCGCGGCATGGGCGGCAGCAACGACGAGCAGGAGAACACGCTCAACCAGATCCTGATCGAAATGGACGGCTTCCTGAAGGAAGAAAGCAACGTCATCGTCCTCGGCTCGACCAACAGGCCGGAAATGCTCGATTCCGCCCTGCTCCGTCCCGGACGCTTCACGCGCAAGGTCACGGTCGAGCTGCCGGACATCGACGGACGCGAAGCCATTCTTAAAATCCATACGCGCAAAAAGCCGCTCGCGGACGACGTCGACCTCCGCGAAGAAGCCCGCAAGGCGATCGGATATTCCGGCGCGGATCTTGAAAACCTCGCCAACGAAGCGGCTATTCTCTGCGCGCGGCGCGACGGCGACGCTCTTTCCCGCGCCGACTTCCGCGAAGCGAAAGACAAGATCGACATGGGGCTTGCCGGGAAAGTCACCGACGACCCGATGCGCAAGGCGCTGACCGCCTATCACGAAGCGGGCCACACGCTGCTGATGATGCATGAACCCGACGCGGAAACATCTCTCACCAAGGTCACCATCGTGCCGCGCGGCGCCTCCGGCGGACACGCCGCCATGCACCCCAAGGAAGAAGGGTTGAAAGGCACCGTCGGCCAGCTGGAGGCGCGCATCCGCTACGCCGTCGCCGGACGCGTCGCGGAAGAGATGATCTTCGGCGACAACAACGTGACCTACGGCGCCTCCTCCGACATCAGGATGGCGACGGACGTGGCGAGAACGATGATCGCCGATCTCGGCATGTCGAAGGAAATGGGCATGGTGAAATATAACTACCGCGCGGACGGCTCTTGCGCGGAATCGCCCGCCATCGCCGAAAAGATCAACGCGCTCGTCAAGGAAAAGATCGAAGCGGCCAAAACCCACACGCGCCGCGTGCTCGAAGCCAACATCGACAACCTGCACCGCCTCGCGCACGAACTGATGGACAAGGAAACGCTGGACGCGGACGAAGTCGGCGCCCTCGTCGATCTCGTGCACGTGGAAGACCCGCGCACGGAAGGGCTCCGGCCCGGCATCGGCATCAAGGACGTGCGCCGGGGCAAACAGCTGACGCTCGTCTGAAATGTCGCTTTGAAAGGAATGACTCCGATATAGTTTTTCCTTTTAAAACAGATGACTGCATGAGAAGTTTGACAAATTCTGCATTTTCATATACCATTTAAGACAATGGGACGCAGGAAGCTCATCATCGACGTAGAACAGCAAAAAGCCCGCCTCTATGAAGGACGGTTGCTCAAAAGCGAGTTCAACATCTCCACCGGCAAAAGAGGCATCGGCAACAAGGAAGGCAGCAACCGCACGCCGATCGGCAAACTGCGCGTGTCGGAAAAATTCGGCGGCGGCATGCCGCTGCATACCGTCTTCAACGACCGCGTCGCCAGCGGTCTGTGGGACGGACAGGAGCGCGACGGCCAATCGCCGGTGCTCACACGCATCCTCTGGCTCGAAGGCGCGGAGCGCCACAACAGCAACACCAAGGATCGCTACATCTATCTGCACGGCACCAGCCACGCGAGCAAGCTCGGCACGCCGAATTCGGAAGGATGCATCGTCTTCTCGCCGGAAGACATCGTCAAAATCTACGACGCTTTGCAGGTCGGCGACGAAGTGAAGATCGTGCCGCCGAAAAGCCTTTCAAAAAAAGAACTGAAGAAGCTGCGCCGCATGCGGTGAATATCTCCGCGCCAGTCGCGCCTCAGCGCCACCAGGCGGATGCGGAGGTGAAAAGGAAGATCGAGGCCAAAGCGGCGATGTAAGGCATGATCGATGGCATGTGTGCAAACTATCAGCGCATTATGTCACTGTCAAGCTGATTTAGCTCGGTCACTAAAAGTGAATGGCGCGGCCACTAAAAGTGAATGGCGCGGCCATAGGCATCCAGCACGCTTTCATGCATCATTTCCGAGAGCGTCGGGTGCGGGAAGACGGCGTGCATCAGGTCGAGCTCCGTCGATTCAAGCGACTTGGCGATGCCGTAGCCTTGAATCAGCTCCGTCACTTCCGCGCCGACCATGTGCGCGCCGAGCAGTTCGCCGGTTTTTGCGTCGAACACCGTCTTGACCATGCCCTCCGGCTCGCCGAGCGCAATCGCCTTGCCGTTGCCGATGAAGGGGAACTTGCCGACCTTGACCTGATATCCTTTTTCTTTCGCCTTCGCTTCGGTCAAACCGACCGAGGCGATTTGCGGCGTGCAATAGGTGCAACCCGGAATATTCTCCGTCTTCAGCGGATGCACGTCGGCCAAACCTTTGATCTTTTCAACGCAGATCACGCCTTCGTGGCTCGCCTTGTGCGCCAGCCACGGCGGGCCCGCGACGTCGCCGATGGCGTAAACGCCTGGCTCGCCCGTCTGCATCCATTCGTTGATGACGATATGTCCGCGGTCGACCTTCACCTTGGTGTTTTCAAGGCCGATGTTCTCGACGTTGCCTGAGATGCCGACGGCGGAGATCACGCGGTCGACGGTTATTTTTTCAACTTTTCCGCCCACGGCGATATGCGCGGTGACGGACGCGGCGGATTTTTCCAGCTTCTCGATTTTCGTCGAGGTGAGGATTTTCATCCCCTGCTTTTCAAACTGCTTGCGGGCGAACGTTGAAATATCAATATCTTCCACCGGCAAAATACGATCCATCACTTCGGCGACGGTCACGTCCGCGCCGAGGCTGCGGTAGAAGCTGGCGAACTCGACGCCGATCGCGCCCGAGCCGATCACCAGCACCGATTTCGGCATCTCCGTCGGCACCATCGCTTCCTTGTAGCTCCAGACCAGCTTTCCGTCCGGCTCCAGACCGGGCAGCACCCGCGCCCGCGCGCCGGTGGCGATGATGATGTGCGGCGCTTTCAATTCCGTCTTGCCGTCGACGGAGATTTTGCCTTTTCCGAGCAGTTTGGCCGTCCCGTCGAACACCGTGACCTTGTTTTTCTTGAGGAGGTGTTTGACGCCACCGGAAAGCTGAGCCGAGACTTTGCGCGAGCGCTCGATGATCTTGGAGAAATCGAAGCTGACGTTCTCGACCTTGAGGCCGAACTCGGCGGCGCGGTGCATCAGGTGATAAATCTCCGCCGAGCGCAATAGCGCCTTGGTCGGGATGCAGCCCCAGTTGAGGCAGATGCCGCCGAGATGCTCGCGCTCGACCACCGCCGTCTTCATGCCAAGCTGCGCCGCGCGGATCGCCGCCACATAGCCGCCCGGCCCGCCGCCGATCACGATGATGTCGAAGTCTTGTTCGGTCATAGGATTAAACTCATCGGGCTTTCGATCAGTTTCTTGAAGATTTGCAAAAACTCCGCGCCGACCGCGCCGTCGATGGCGCGGTGATCGACGGACATGGTGACGGTCATGACATTGGCGATTTTCAACTGCCCGTTCCTGACGACCGCGCGTTCTTCGCCCGCGCCGACGGCGAGGATCGCCCCTTGCGGCGGGTTGATGATCGCGGAAAATTCGCGGATGCCGAACATGCCGAGATTGGAAACGGAGATCGTCCCGCCCTGAAACTCTGCGGGCTTCAGTTTGCCGTCCTTGGCTTTTTGCGCCAGTTCTTTCATCTCGTTGGAAATGACTTTCAGGCTCTTGTTCGCCGCGTCCTTGATGATCGGCGTGATGAGGCCGTTCGGCGTCGCGACGGCGACCGACACGTCCGCGCGCGTATATTGCAACAGCGCGTCGTCCGTCCACGAGACGTTCGCCGCGGGATATTTCACCAGCGCCGCCGCCGTCGCCTTGATGATGAAGTCGTTGACGGAAATCTTGAAATCCGTCGCGCCGTCGTTCAGGTCCTTGCGGATTTTGAGCAGCGCGTCCAGCTCGCAATCGACGGTGAGATAAAAGTGCGGCACGGTCTGCTTCGATTCCAGCAGACGGCGGGCGATCACCTTGCGCACGCCGGAATTGGGCTGCAGCGTGTAGGGAATCCCATACGCATCGGCCAGCGCTTTGGCGTCGATGGATGACGTCGGTGAAGCCGACTTCACCGGCGCAACGCCGACAGGCGCTTTATCGAGATCGCTCTTGACAATCCGTCCGTGCGGGCCGGAACCTGTCACGCGCGACAAATCAATCCCGCGTTCCTTCGCCAGACGTTTCGCCAGCGGCGAGGCATAAATGCGCCCGCCCTGTTGCGAGAGCGGCGCAACAGATTTTTGCGGCAGCAATGCGACCGTCTTTTGCGGCGCGGGGCTCTGCGTATTCGCGGGCGTCACTGTTTTGACCGGCGCCGCGGGTGCAGGTGCGGCGGCTTTCGGTGCCGGTGCGGCGTCTGTCTTTATATCATTCGCCGTCTCGCCCTCTTCGAGCAGCACGGCGATCAGCGTGTTGACGGCGACGCCTTCAGTGCCTTCCGCGACGAGAATTTTTCCGAGCGTGCCTTCGTCGACCGCCTCGACTTCCATCGTCGCCTTGTCGGTTTCGATTTCGGCGATGACCTGTCCGGCCTTGACTTTATCGCCTTCTTTCTTGACCCACTTGGCGAGCTTGCCTTCGGTCATCGTCGGCGAGAGCGCCGGCATCAATACGTTATGCGGCATAGGCTACCTTCTTCGCTGCGGTGATGATGTCTTCTTCCTGCGGCAGGGCGAGCTTTTCGAGGTTGGCGGCGTAAGGCATCGGCACGTCCGCGCCATACACGCGCACGACCGGCGCATCGAGATCGTCGAAACAGACCTCCATCATCTGCGCCGCGATCTCCGCGCCCATGCCCGCGAAATACCAGCCTTCCTCGACCGACACAAGACGGTTGGTCTTCTTCACGCTCGCAGCGATCGTCTCGACGTCGAGCGGGCGGATGGTGCGCAGGTTGATCACTTCCGCGCTGATGCCCTGCTCCGCGAGCTTTTCAGCCGCCTGAAGCGCGACGCCGACCATGCGCGAAAACGCGGTGATGGTGACGTCCGTGCCCGCGCGCTCGATCTTCGCCCTGCCGATCGGGATGATGAATTCCGGATCGACCGGCACATCGAAGCTCTGCCCGTACATGATTTCGTTTTCAAGGAAGACGACCGGATTGGGGTCGCGGATCGCGGCCTTGAGCAGTCCTTTCGCGTCCGCGCCCGACCATGGCGCGATGACTTTCAGCCCCGGCACATGCCCGTACCAGCTCGCGTAGCACTGCGAGTGCTGCGCGCCGACGCGCGACGCCGCTCCGTTCGGCCCGCGGAAGACGATGGGGCAACCGAGCTGTCCGCCCGCCATGTATAATGTCTTGGCGGCGGAGTTGACGACGTGGTCGATGGCCTGCATGGCGAAGTTGAAGGTCATGAATTCGACGACCGGCTTTAGCCCCGCGAAGGCCGCGCCGACGCCGAGGCCGGCGAAGCCATATTCGGTGATCGGCGTATCAATAACGCGCCTGTCGCCGAATTCCTGCAACAGGCCTTGCGTGACCTTGTATGCGCCCTGATATTCCGCCACTTCCTCGCCCATGACGAAGACGTCGCCGTCGCGGCGCATTTCTTCCGCCATCGCGGCGCAGAGCGCTTCGCGCACCGTCATGGTCTGAACGTTTTTGAAAAACTTTTCCTCGTCGATATCCACCACGGCCTGCGCGGGTGCGGCATGCGCGGCTGGCGCAGGCGCTTGCGGCGGGCATGCGGGCGGCTTTGTGTCCATCATCTTCGGCTCGGGCATGCTGCACGGCGATGACGTCACCTCGACATCTCCTGCGTCTTCGCCGTCTTCGAGCAGAACCGCGATCGGCGTGTTGACGGCGACGCCCTCCGCGCCTTCCGCGACGAGAATTTTACCGATCACGCCCTCGTCGACCGCCTCGACCTCCATCGTCGCCTTGTCCGTCTCGATCTCGGCAATCACCTGACCCGCCTTGACGGCGTCGCCTTCGTGCTTGACCCATCTGGCAAGCTTGCCTTCGGTCATGGTCGGCGACAGCGCGGGCATGAGAATTTGAATGGACATGTTCTAAACCCTTCCTTTACAGCAACACATCCGTCCAAAGCTCGGACGGGTCCGGCTCAGGACTGGCCTGCGCGAAGTCCGCGGCGGCGTTGACGATCTCTTTGATTTCCTTGTCGATGGGCTTGAAGGCCTCCTCGGTCATTTTTCCGCTGCCCAGAATGGCCTTGCGGATGTGCTCGATCGGATCGTGATGCTCGCGCATGTCCTCGACTTCTTCCTTGCTGCGATACTTGCCGGGGTCGGACATCGAGTGGCCGCGATAGCGGTAGGTTTCGACTTCCAGCAGCATCGGGCCGTCTCCCGTGCGCACATGCTCGACCGCTTTCAGCGCCGCAGACCGCACGGCGAGCACGTCCATGCCGTCGACCTTTTCGCCGGAGATGCCGAAGCCTTCGGCGCGCTTGAGCAGATCGCCCGCGGCGTGGCGCTTCTGGCTCGTGCCCATGCCGTATTTGTTGTTTTCGATGATGAAGATGATCGGCAGCTTCCACAGCGAGGCGATGTTGTACGCCTCGTGCACCTGCCCCTGATTGGCCGCGCCATCGCCGTAATAAGCGGTGGTGATGCCGCCGTCGCCGCGATATTTGTGCGCAAATGCCAGCCCGATGCCGAGCGGCCCCGTCGCACCGACGATGCCGTGGCCGCCGTAAAAATTCTTCTCGCGGCTGAACATGTGCATCGAGCCGCCCTTGCCGCGCGAATAGCCGCCCGCGCGTCCGGTCAGCTCCGCCATCACGCCCTTCGGATCCATGCCGCAGGCGAGCATATGGCCGTGGTCGCGGTAGGCTGTGATGACCGAGTCTTTCGGCTCCAGCACCGACTGCACGCCGGTGACGACCGCTTCCTGCCCGATGTAAAGGTGGCAGAACCCGCCGATCAAACCCATGCCGTAGAGCTGGCCCGCTTTTTCCTCGAAGCGGCGGATCAGCAACATGCCTTTATAAAAAGCGAGCATCTGCTCCGGCGTGGCGACGTTGGACGCCGCGTTCACGGATTGCAATTTTGCCTTGCCGCCGGAAACCGGCGGACTTGCGGATGTTGGTTTCGCCAAGGAGCTTTCCCCTTTTGTCCTTAAGAATTTGCGTTTTTTCGCCAGGCTCAAAACCTAAGCCCAAGAGGCCTCTTTTGCAACATGCTTCACGCCGAATAAATGCCATAATAATAGAAAAGACACATGAAATTCATTGTGCGGCGCAGCAATAAACGGGCGTTTCTTCCGTCACGGATCGATCAGGACGCGTTCGTCCGACTTCGCGTAGCCGAGAACGATGCGCGCCCGCTCGCTCAGCATATCGGGATCGATGCTGCCGGGGCGCAGTTGCACGACCCTGTTTTGCAGCGCCATGCGCTCCGCGTGCACCTGATCGTATTCCGCCTGCGCCGCCGCGAGCTTGTCGTTCAAGCCTTGCAACGCGAAATAGCCCATATTGCCATGAAGCAGGAAATAGCAGAAATACACGAACAGACCGAAACTGGAGAGCGTCGCCAGCATCTGCGAAATCAGTTTGCGGTCATTTTGCGGCAAGGCGCTCATTTGCCTATGGAATCACAGAGAACAAAAACCGTCAATCCAAAAAAGAGCAGGCGCGCGGCGGGCAAGACCCGGCTTTACCATTTATACTTTTTGACCACGCTTTTTCCGGGATATTCCGGCTCTTCCGCGGGCGCGTTCTGCAACATATCGAAAGCGGCCTGACGCTCGGCGGCCGAGTTGAAAATGACGACCAGGTTCGTCCTGTCCGGCAAGTCCTTGCGGGGAAAAACGCTCAGGTAATAATCGCCGCGCTCGGGAGCGTCATAGAAACTGACATGACTGATGTCTTTCTTGCGGATATAGTTGACGCGGTCCGCGGTGGAGAGATTGACCAGGCGGTTTTGTTCGTAAGAGACGATACCTGCGGCGAAATTGAAATGCGCCCTTGCTTGCGCCTCGGCGACGGCCTTGGGATAGGCGGAGAGCATCCGGTTATATTCTTCAGGCGACATGTTCTCCGTATCGCGCGGATTGTCGCCGAGAACGGGCGGGCGCTTGACGATGATATTGACATCGCCCGTCTGGTCGAAAGAAAACGTCAGGCGATCCCCGCAATCCACGATCTGCGCCACCGCGCGCGGATCTATGCAAAGCGACTTGAGATCCAGCATATCCTTGGCGGCGAGGACGGCGTCGTGAATGTCCGTATATTCTTTCTGCGTCATGCCGGCCGTCGCCGTCTCTATTCTGTTGACGCCCTTGACGCCCGCCAGAACCTTGACGTTGCCGCTGGCCGTATGCCCCAAAACCGACAGGTACGTAACCGCACGCGGCGAGATATAGCAGGGATATTCCATGCCGCCTTCATACCTGACCGGAAAGCCCAGCATGGGATTGCCGCTGTCGCGCATCTTTTGCAGCATGTCCTCGAGATCGACGCCTCTATAGTCGGCATTGATCGAAAACATTTCGCCGGCAGCGCCGGAAACGCGGATATTGTCCTGCGCGATATGGATGGCGGTGATCTTCTCGGGGTCCACATAAAATGGCTCCGCGTCCGCCCTGGCAATATTCAACATCTCGGCCATGATTTTTTCCTAATAAAATATTATATGAATACGCATTCATATAATAATTATACGCTTATGTCTATGACGTTTTTTTTTTGCTGTTCACGACATCGGTAAAAAAACATAAATATGAAAAACATTGACATGTCGCCCGCACATGCTAAATTCCGCCTGTATTCAAAGGAAAAAACCCATGACCGCACAACACCACATCTCCCTCAAGAATTTCAAAGTCGGCAACGACCTGCCCTTCATGCTGATCGCGGGGCCTTGCGCGCTCGAAAGCAAGGATCACGCCTTCGACATGGCGGGCGCGCTGAAAGAGATCACCCAAAAGCTGAACATCCCATTCGTCTACAAAACATCGTTCGACAAGGCCAACCGCACGTCGCTGAAAGGCGGACGCGGCATGGGATTTGACAAAGCGATGCCGATCTTCGACGACTTGCGCAAACAAACCGGCCTGCCCGTCGTCACCGACGTGCACGCGCCCGAGCAATGCGCCGCCGTCGCGGAACATGTCGACGTTTTGCAAATCCCCGCGTTCCTCTGCCGCCAGACCGACCTTCTGATCGCCGCCGCCAAAACCGGCAAACCGATCAACGTCAAAAAAGGCCAGTTTCTCGCGCCGTGGGACATGAAAAACGTCGCCGCCAAAATCACCGACAGCGGCAACAAAGACGTGATGCTGTGCGAGCGGGGCGTGACCTTCGGCTACAACACGCTGGTCAACGACATGCGCGCCCTGCCCGTGATGGCGGAAACGGGACATCCTGTGGTGTTCGACGCGACGCACTCGGTGCAGTCTCCGGGCGGCAACGGCGCGACGACGGGCGGCGACCGCCGCATGGTGCCTTATCTCGCGCGCGCGGCAATAGCGACCGGCGTTGTCGCGGCCGTCTTCATGGAAACGCACCAAGACCCTGACAAAGCGCCGTCCGACGGCCCCAACATGGTCAACCTGAAAGACATGCCCGCTTTGCTGGAGCAACTCGTTTCCATCGACCGGCTGCTGAAACCCGAATCTTACGCGAAAGCAAAGGCCGCCTGATGACGGCGAAACCCGAAGCGCTGCTTGTCATCGACATCCAGAACGGCTTCATGGAGCACGGCTCCGAGCGCGTCGTCGGCCCCGTCGCCAGCCTTGTCCGCGCATGGCCGCCCGGGCATCTCTACTACCTGAAATACCGCAACCATCCGGGCAGCCTCTATGAGAGGCATCTCGACTGGCAGGACTGCATGACGGCGGGGCAGGCCGATCTCGTGCCGGAAATTTATGTGGGAAACGCGCCGGTATTCGAACATTTCGGCTATGCACCGCCGCCCGAACTGCTCGCCGCCCTGAAGAAATACAAAAGCGTCGGACTTTGCGGCGTCGATACGGACGCCTGCATCATGGCGGCGGCTTTCGCGCTGTGGGAGGCCGAAATCCGTCCGTTCGTGCTCGAACATTACAGCGCTTCTTCCGGCGGGCCGCACTTTCACGCCGCCGCGCTCGACCTGATACGCCGGCAGTTCGGCACCGGCGCCATCCTGCAGGGGGAAATCGCCTAAGGTCAGGACCCCAAGTCCGCCTGTTGCAATGGAACACATATGAGACTATCGTCTTGAAACATTTCAAAGGAGCACAACATGACAGCCATCATCGACATTCTCGGACGTGAAATTCTCGACAGCCGCGGCAACCCCACCGTCGAGGTGGACGTGATCCTCGAAACCGGCGCGATGGGCCGCGCCGCCGTGCCCTCGGGCGCCTCCACCGGCGCGCACGAGGCGGTCGAAAAACGCGACGGCGACAAGAAGCGCTTCGGCGGCAAGGGCGTGCTGGGCGCCGTCGAAGCCGTCAACGGCGAGATTTTCGACGCGCTCGCCGGCCTCGACGCGGAAGAGCAAACCATCGTCGACCAGATGCTGATCGCGCTCGACGGCACGCCCAACAAATCCCGCCTCGGCGCCAACGCCATCCTCGGCGTCTCGCTCGCCGTCGCCCACGCCGCGGCCAACGATCTCGAACAACCTCTCTACCGTTATGTCGGCGGCGTCAACGCGCATCTCCTGCCCACGCCGATGATGAACGTCATCAACGGCGGCGCGCACGCCGACAACACCATCGACTTTCAGGAATTCATGATCCTGCCGGTCAAGGCGGATTGCGTCGCGGACAGCGTGCGCATGGGCGCGGAGGTTTTCCACGCGCTGAAAAAGCAGCTCTCCGACGCAGGCCTCAACACCGCCGTCGGCGACGAAGGCGGCTTCGCCCCCGACCTCAAGAATCCCGAGCAGGCGCTGGCCTTCATCGAGAAAGCCATCACCGCCGCGGGCTACAAGCCGGGGCTGGACGTCGCGCTCGGCCTCGACGTCGCGGCGACGGAATTCTACAAAAAAGGCAAATACGTCCTCGCAGGCGAAGGCAAGACCTACGACGCCGAAGGGCTGATCGGCGTTTACGAGAGGCTTTGCGCCAAATTCCCCATCGTCTCGATCGAGGACGGTCTCGCCGAGGACGACTGGGACGGCTGGACGGAACTCACCAGCCGCCTCGGCAGCAAAATCCAGCTCGTCGGCGACGATCTCTTCGTCACCAACGAAGCGCGCCTCGCCGAAGGCATCGAGCGCAAGGCCGGCAACGCCATCCTCATCAAGGTCAACCAGATCGGCACGCTCACCGAAACGCTGGGCACCGTCGAAATGGCGCAGAAGGCGGGTTACGGCGTCGTCTTCTCCCACCGCTCGGGCGAAACGGAAGACACGACGCTGGCCGACCTCGCCGTCGCCACCAACGCAGGGCAGATCAAGACCGGCTCCGCCTCGCGCTCCGACCGCATCGCCAAATACAACCAGCTGATCCGCATCGAGGAAGAACTCGGGCCCATGGCGAAATTCGCCGGTCGCGGCGCGATCAAATGCGCCGTCTCCCGCCCGCCGAAGCTCAAAGCCATCAACGGCAAGAAAAAGCAGGCCTGAGAAGCCCTCTACCGGCGCGATAAAAAGCCCATGCGCCGCCGCATACCCGCGCGGATGCGCGAGGGATTGTTTTTGCGAAGAGTCTTGCGGATATCATCAGGAATTTTACCGAGCAACGGCGCATTGAGCGTCGTCAGGGCGTAGGCATTGCAAAGGCAGTGACTGCCCATTGTCGTGAGCGCGGGGGCGTTGAACATCGTCAGGGAGTCGATATTTTGAAGGCACCAAGCACCCATTGCCGTGAGTGCGGGGACATTTAATTCCGTCAGCGCGCGGGCATTGCAAAGGCAATAATGACCCATCTCTGCAAGCTCCGGCAGATCGAGCGTCTTGATGCGGGAATTTTCCGCGCCGATCAGCACGTCTTCACCCAGCATCAGGTTGCCGTTTTTGACGATCAATGCCTTGTTGCCGCCGTAGGCGCGGTTGAAATCGTCGGCGAAGCTGTCCTCGTAGTTTGGGTCGAGCTTGATCAGCGTCTTGGTTTTATTGTCGAAGCGGAAATAATCGAACAGCGCGTCTCCGGCGGATTTATCGATGACGTGGATCTCGCCGTTTTGCACCCAGGCCTGATCGCCGTAATAGACGTTATTGATCTCGTGGTGATATTTGAAGATTTGTTTTTGCTCGCCGACCAAAAGAAAATTGGCAGGCAGTGGAGATTCTGTTATGGTGAACTCGACGTTGAAATGATCCTTCAAGGATACTGACAACCCTTCGATGATATTGTCGGGGTTGCTGTTGAAGGTGTTGTCGCAGTTGTTAACTGCGTGGTTGTAGCGGTTCTTGATGCTGATGAAGCCGCCGGATTTAAGCATCTGGATGGAGATGACCGACGTGCCGTATTCATCCTCGCGCTTTTCCTTGCCTTTGAAATCTTCGCGGCGGATTTGCCTGACGTCTTTTTTAACGGCGTGGACGATGTGATATTTCTCATGGCGCGACGCGTCGTTGAAGGTGCAGAGCAGCTCGCCCGGCTGAAAATATTTTTTGATGCTGTTTTGTTTTTCCAGCGTATCGGCGGTGAAGGCGTCATATCCGGCCTGCTCCAAAAGATCGAATGGATTTTGCGGTTCGGGCGGCGGCGCATCGTCGTTTGTCGTCAGCAGCGTCATCAGATAAGGCAACAACTTCTCCGCATCTTCCGCATCACGCCCCGCGTGGCGCAACATCACATCGATCTCCGGAATCTCGAAGATGCCGTTGTGAAAATTGCGGATGACTTGCGCGAACTTTTCGCCGTTCTGCTTTTTAATTTTTTGGTACATGGAATCGTGCCTGTATTTATGTATATGAAATATACATAATAATAAAGAAATGGTCAAATGCTTAGAGCCTGCGTTATTGATAATTAACAATTTATAAATTATATATTGCGTATTCAGCAATAATATGCGATAAATAGAATCATGGAGCCTTGTGCTCCATCG
>JAJZVA010000026.1 GCA_021845905.1 Pseudomonadota bacterium | reverse complement strand
CCGGACAGGCTTACCGTGCGGGCGATTTTCCCGCTCAAACTTATGTCGCCGTCGAAAGCGGTCTTCTGACGAAAAAGATGGAATATCTCGACCTGCGGCAGGCTCTGTGGACGAACCGCATCGCGCTGGATACGCTGCTTGCCTGGCCGCCGGATTTCATCGCCGTCCGCAATCAGGAAAGGATGAAGTTTGAAAATGCGCATTAACAGTCTCGCTCTCTGCGCCGTTTTCGCGGCCGGTCTTTTCTTCATCGTGCGCGGCGCGCGGGCGGACGACGCGTCGAGCCTCGTGCAAACGGTTTCCGTCCGCGCGGGCACGTTGCGGCAGGTCATCACGGCTTACGGCACGGTCGAGCCGGATCCGGACCGCACGCACACCGTCTCCATGCCGCACGAAGGCATCATCGCCAATGTTTTTGTGCGTCCGGGGCAGATCATCAGGGCGGGTGATCCGCTGGTGGAAATCGAAAACTCGCCGGGCGCGACCGCGCGGTACGATCAGGCCGTTGCCGCCGTCAGGTTCGCCAAAAACGATCTCGCCCGTCAGAAACGCCTGCTGAAAGAGCAACTGGCGACGCACGATCAGGTCGCCGCCGCCGAAAAGGCGCTTGCCGACGCGCAAGCGAACTACGCGCAAATGCAAAAAACCGGCGTCAACCATAAGAACAAGACCCTGCGCTCGCCGTTCGACGGCATCGTCACGGCGGTGATGGCCGGCGCGGGCGCCCATTTGCAGACCAACGCCGTCCTGCTCACTATCGGCAACAAGGACGCGCTGGTGGTGGCGCTCGGTCTCGAACCTGAAGACGCGCCGCGCATCAAGCCCGGCACGCCGGTTCATTTGAGCGCGCCGCTCGATCCGGCCGTTTCCATCGACGCGAAAATCAGCAATGTCCTTGGCATGACAGATCCCGCGACGCACCTCGTCGACGCGCTGGTGCAGATCGACAAGCCCGCGACCAACGGACTCGTCCTCGGCATGACGCTGAAGGGTAAAATCGACCTTGCCGCCTATACGGGCGCGATCGTTCCGCATGCGGCGCTGATGGAGGACGGCGGCGGCATGTACCTTTTCACCGTCGCGGACGGTTTGGCGCAGAAAAAATACGTCACGGTCGCCTTCGACAATGACAAAAACGCTGTTTTGAAAGGCGCGCTCGCCGCCGGAACGCCCGTCGTCGTTTCCGGCAACGCCGCGCTGAACGACGGCGACGCCGTCAGGATCTCACGGGATAACTCGCAATGACGCTCGCGCACTGGGCGGCATCGCACCGTCGTTCCATCCTCTTTTTGCTTGCCGCCGCGACGCTTGCGGGCGTTTTCTGCATCTTTCGGGTGCCCGTCGCGCTGTTTCCGCATATCGATTTTCCGCGCGTTTCCATTTCGCTCGACGCGGGCGACAGGCCGACGCAACGCGTCGTCAACGAGATCACCCGCCCCGTCGAGGCGGCGGTGAAAATCGTGCCGGGCCTGCGCGAAGTGCGCTCCACGACGTCGCGCGGCAGCGCGGAGGTGGATCTCAACTTCGCCTGGGGCGACGACATGGACCGCAAGACGCTGCAAGTGGAATCCGCCCTCGCCCGCGTGCTGCCGTCGCTGCCCAAAGGCACGACGTTCGAGGTGCGGCGCATGATGCCCACGGCGCTTTATCCGGTCGCGTCCTACGGCCTGATCTCGAAAACCGTCAGTCAGGTGAAGCTCCGCAACATCGCCGTGCACGAACTGGTGCCGTTGCTTTCTGCCGTGCCGGGCGTGGCCTCCGTCGGCGTGCAGGGCGGCGCGAAGCGCGAATACCGCGTCGATATCCACCCCGACCTGCTGGTCAGCTATCATTTGAGTTTCGACGACGTGGTGAAGGCGCTGTCGTCCTCCAACATCCTGCAGGTGGTCGGACGGGTGAAGGACCAGCACAAGATGCTGCTCGCCATCTCCGACACGCACGTAGAATCGATCGACGCCATCCGCCACACCATCATCCGCAGCGGCGGCGACGGCATCATCGAGCTTTCCGACGTCGCGACGGTGAAAAAGAGCGTCGTTCCGCAAACCACCATCATCGACGAGGACGGTTACCCCGCCGTCATCCTGCAGGTCTTCCAGCAGCCGAGCGGCAACACGGTGCAGGTCGTCCATGACGTGAACGCGGCGCTGAAAAGCTTCCGCGACAAGATCCCGCAGGGCGTCAAAATCAAGAACTGGTACGATCAGGGGCTTCTCGTGGTTGAATCCGCGCACAGCGTGCGCGACGCCATCTTCATCGGCATCGGCCTTGCGGCGCTGGTTCTCTATCTTTTTCTCGGCGACGCGATGATTACGCTGACGGCGGTGATCGCCGTGCCGGCCGTTTTGTCGGCGACCGTGTTGTTGCTTTACGCCCTCGGCATGAGCTTCAACATCATGACTTTGGGCGGCATGGCGGCGGCGATCGGCCTGATCGTCGACGACGCCATCGTGATGATCGAGCAGATCGTGCGGCACATCGGCAGCGACAAGGAGAAGCGGCACGAGAACGTTCGCCGCTCGATCCGCGAGTTTCTGCCGCCGTTGACGGGCTCTTCCGCCTCGACGATCATCATCTTCCTGCCGCTGGCGTTTCTGACCGGCGTGACAGGCGCCTTCTTCAAGGCGCTGTCGCTGACCATGGCCTGTGCCCTTACCGTCTCTTACTTCGTCGCGTGGTTTGCCATTCCGCTGATCGCCGACCGTCTGGCAGGCAACCACACGCTGGACGAAAGCGGCGGCCTCGTTTTCAAGCGCGTGCTTGCCGTTTACGGCTGTCTATTCACGCGCTTCGTGAAACGTCCCTTTCTGGCGCTCATCCCCGTGGCGCTTTTGCTCGGTCTCGGCGGTTTCGCTTATCTGCACGTCGGCAGCGGCTTTATTCCGAAGATGGATGAAGGCGGCTTCATCATCGATTATGTTTCCCCGCCCGGCACGTCGCTGAAAGACACCAACGCGCTTTTGAAGCAGGTCGGCGACATTCTCAAGCATACGCCGTCGGTCATGACCTATTCGCGCCGCACCGGCGCGCAACTCGGCGGCGGCCTCACCGAACCCAATACCGGCGACTTTTTCGTACGTCTCAAGCCTCCGCCGCGGCAGAACATCGAAGTCATCATGGCGAAAGTGCGCAAGGAGATCGAATCCCGCGTGCCGGGCCTGCAAATCGACCTCGCCCAGCTCATGGAAGACGCGATCGGCGATCTGACCGACGTGCCGCAGCCGGTTGAGATCAAGCTCTTCGGCGACAGCCAGTCCGCACTGCAGGCCGAAGCGCCGAAAATCGCCGCCGCGATCAGCCATGTACGCGGCATCGTCGACGTCAACGACGGCGTGGTGCTGGCGGGCAATGCGCTTGATATCCACATCGACCGCACGAAGGCCGCGCTGGAAAAACTCGACCCCGCCGCCGTCACCGCGCAGCTGAACAATTATCTTTCCGGCGCCATCACCACCAAGGTGCAAAAGGGCGAAAACATCATCGGCGTGCGCGCCTGGATTCCCAAGGCTGACCGCGCCACGCCGAACGACATCAAAAAACTCCTGATCTATGCGCCGGACGGGCATGCCGTGCCGCTCGGTCGCATCGCCAAAATCAGCCTGCTCGTCGGCCAGCCGGAACTCGACCGCGACAATCTCAAGCCGGTCGTCGCCGTCACGGCGCGGATCGAAGGGCGCGACATGGGCTCGACCGTTTCTGCTGTGAAAAAAATCCTCAGCCGCCCCGACCTGATGCCGCATAACATGTATTACAGGCTTGGCGGGCTTTATGCCCAGCAGCAAATCGCCTTTCACGGACTGATGATCGTGCTGGTCGCGGCCTTCGCGCTCGTGTTTCTGGTGTTGCTGTTCCTTTATGAGCGCTTTTCCATCGCCATATCGATTATTCTCATGCCGCTGATCGCCATGTCGGCGGTGTTCATCGGTCTCTGGCTGACGGGCATCGAGCTGAATATTTCCTCCATGATGGGCATGACGATGATCGTCGGTATCGTTACGGAAGTCGCGATCTTCTACTTCTCAGAATACTACGAGCAGTTGAAAAAAGGCGTGGGCAAGGATGAAGCTCTCGCCATCGCGGGCACAAGCCGTTTTCGCCCCATCGCCATGACGACGCTCGCCGCCATCCTCGCGCTTTTGCCGCTGGCGCTGGATATAGGCCAGGGCTCGGCCATGCAACAGCCGCTCGCCATCGCCATCATCTCCGGCCTGATCGTGCAAATGCCGCTAGTGCTACTGGTCATGCCGGCGCTGTTCGCGCGCATTACGCGCAATCACGACCTGCCGACGGAGAAAAAGAAGAAAGTCTGATTTATTTTCAGAATATCAGACAAGCGGTTTTTCGCGAAGCGAATACTGATATTGTATATGCGTGCAAAGCACGCGGAGCTGAACCCCGCTTTAAAAATGGTGCCACCTGAGAGATTTGAACTCCCGACCTTCGGTTTACAAAACCGCTGCACTACCGCTGTGCTAAGGTGGCTTGCGAGATGGCAAAAGCCTCTCTTTCGGAAGAATTACCTTAAATATGATAAAAACTCAACAAAAACCTCTCGCCTTGCTTCAAAGACGGTATTTTTAGTGGGAATGCTGACGATTTTCAGGCAGGTTTATGCTACACTAAAGAGGGTTTTGAGCAGGATCGGCATAACAAATCCTGTCAGGTGCATTTTAGGGGCGCGGTTTTGTCAAATCAGCAGAGAAGTCCTCACGAAGAGTTCATTATGGCCACTATCGTGTTTGGCCTGACCTTCGCGCTCGCCTGGCTGATCTGGTACTACTTTCATACACAGTTGAGCGACGCCCTGCGATGGATACGCGTCGCGGAGATGTGGGTCGCCGAACTGATCGTCGGCAAGGATTATACGGTCGTCATTTCGGCGAACGCCGTTCCCGAGCACGCGGGCCTGCAATCCATGACGCAATGGCGCGAATTCTTCACTAATGCGGATATCAGCGAGATCGGCGTGCCCGAACTCAAAGCCTCCACTTACATCGTCGTTCCCGCCCTGCGGCCGCTCTTCGCTTTTTTCATGGGTGCGATGGCGTTCTGGGCGATTTTCTTCGGGCCAAATACGCGCTATCGGCGCAAGCTCGATTTGGAAGCGCTGATCAAGGAACAGTCCATTTCCTTCCCGACGATCGCGCCGTTTATCAAATTCAACCCCACCACATTGCCATACCGCGTGGTAGGAGAGGCCGTGCCGTCGGTGCTTCCCCTGTTCGCCGAGGCACTCGCGCCGGAAGAATGGATCGCCTATAATGAAATCAGGATCCAGAACAATCAGATCGACGCCAACCAGACCCATAACGCCCTGAGAAAGCAGCTCGGCGGCCGCTGGCAGGGCCCGCTGAAGCTCCCTCTTCACGCGCAGGCGCTTTATGCCGCCTTCGCCCTGCGGCACGCGCGCAAGCGCAAGGAATCCGAAGAGCTTCTCGGCAATCTCGCCCTCAACTGGTCGCCGGAAAAAGGCCTGCGTCTGCCGTCCAAAATCAAAAAGCAGATCCGCACGATCATCAAGGATCCGAAGCTCGGCGGCGCGTTGCAGAAATACGCCGATCTGCATGCCTATGAAACGACGGCGCTGTTGCGTTGCCTGAACCGCGCGCGCGAGGAAGGCGGCGTTCTCGCGCCCGCGTCGTTCCTGTGGCTGCGCGGGGAAGACCGCAATCTCTGGTACCCGCTCAACAATCTCGGCCGCCGCGCCTATCATGCCGAGGCCGCGGGCGCTCTCGTTCATTATACCAACGAGCTGATCGCCCAGCAGAAGATTCCGTCTCCGCGTTTCGACGATGTCATCAAAGGCATACAAGACACCGTCACCGGACCGGCGGCGCGCCCGATTCCGCCGCTCGACAAGAAAAAATCATCCGTCTTTGGCAAAAAATAACCTGATAGAGGAACCCGAACATGCATACCCTGCCGACACCGCCGCACAGCCTGCACCTGCTTTTCTTTGTCGTGCTGTTTTCCTATTTCCTGCCGACGATCGTGGCGGTGTTGCGCCTCCATACGCACGCCGTCGGCGTCTTTATCGTCAATCTTTTGTTCGGCTGGACGGGGATCGGCTGGCTGGTCGCGCAGATCTGGTCGTTCGGAAACGATCCCGCCGGAGTGAAATCCACAAGAGGCGGCAAGTTGCTGGGGCTCCTCGCCGTGGTTTACTATCTCATTCTGTTCCTGTTCATATTCGTGACGGCGCATAAGCCGGACGCCATGAAGGCGCATGGTTCCGCCGCCGCGCAATCCTCTTTGCAAACTACGCCGCAACCGCAAATGACGCCCGTTCCGCAAAACGGCGTGCCGGAACCGGCAAACGACATTCTCGGCAAGTAGGACGCAGAAAGGAAGCGGGGCTTAGCAAGTGGCCATTAAAGCCAAATATCAGTACAAGCACGAACTGTTGCTCCGGGATTCGCGTCCCTTGCGGGTGCGCATCATCGAAGGAGCACAGGAACCGACGATGGCGGCGACGGTGTTCATCGTCTCCATCGTCCTGATGTATTCCAAGGGCACGAGCCTTTTGCACTTCCCGCTTTATTCCGACCTTATTTTCTTCGCGATGCTGCTTTATTTCTGGTGGCTGAAGAAACGCCCCGTCACCCTGCCCTTCAAGTTGCCGAAATCATCGCGCATCGTCGACCCGAACTACATCAAGCCCAATGGACAGAAGGGCCAGGCGGACGGCATTCTCTTCCTCGGCAACGACGCCACCACCAACGAGGAGATCTGGTTCACCAACAATGACGCGCGGACGCACTGCCTTTATCTCGGCACCACCGGTTCGGGCAAGACCTTCGGCCTGAAATCGTTCTCCTGCAACGCCCTGTGCTGGTCTTCGGGCTACATCTACATCGACGGCAAGGCGGATACCGACCTGTGGAGCACCCTCTCCGCGATGGCGCGGCGCTTCGGGCGCGACGATGACCTGCTGATCATGAACTACATGACGGGCAATATCGGCGGGCGCGTGCCGTCCAATACGCTCAACCCGTTTTCCTCCGGCTCGTCGTCTTATCTCACCAACATGCTCGTCAGTCTGATGCCCGACGCGGGCGGCGACAATGCCATGTGGAAGGAACGCGCCATCTCGCTCGTTTCGGCCATCATGCCGTGCCTGGTGTGGAAACGCGACACGCAGAACATTCCGCTCAGCATCGCCACCGTCAGGCAGTACCTCACCTTCAAGGCCGTCATCAAGCTGTCACGCGACAGCGCCATCCCGCAGCATCTGCGCACCAGCATCATCGCCTATTTGAACGAACTGCCCGGCTACGTCGACGACGTTTTCGACGACAACGGCGATGAAAAACCGCAGTCGCCCGACGCAGCGCCCGCCGACACCTCCACGCCGCGCCAGCAGCACGGCTACCTTTCCATGCAGTTCACGCGCTCCATGTCGTCTCTCGGCGACGATTACGGCTTCATCTTCGACACGCAGGCGGCGGACATCGACATGATGGACGTGGTGCTGAACCGCCGCATCCTCGTCGTGCTGATCCCGGCGCTGGAAAAATCCAGCGATGAAACCGCCAACCTCGGAAAAATCATTTCCTCGACGCTCAAGGGCATGATGGGCGCGACGCTCGGCAGCACCATCGAGGGCGACACCGCCCACGCCATCGAAAACAAACCCACAACCTCCTCGACGCCGTTCATGGCGATCTTCGACGAAGTGGGCTATTATACCGCGCAGGGCATGGCCGTCATGGCGGCGCAGGCGCGCTCGCTCGGCTTTTCGCTGATCTTCTCGGCGCAGGATTTGCCCGCGCTGGAAAAACGCGTGCGCGAGGAAGCGCGCTCCATCACCGCGAACTGCAACATCAAGCTGTTCGGCAAGCTGGAGGATCCGACGCAAACCAAGGACTTTTTCGAAAAGACCGTCGGCAGCGCGATGGTCACGGAAGTTTCGGGATTCCAGCGCGGCCCGCAGGCAGGCGGCGGAGCGAACTACATGGATTCTCAAAACGCCAGCATTCAGGTGCGCTCCCGCGCCTCTTACGACGGCTTGAAAGGCTTTACCGAGGGCAAGGCCGTCTGCTCGTTCGGCAAGACGCTCAACGATATCATGATTTACAACTCGGACGTAGGACATGCGAAAGCCATGCGCGTCCAGCGCTTCCTGCCCGTGCCGCCGCCTTCCGAGGAGGCATTGGAAAGCCTGCATAACGTCAATGCGGTACTCAAGCGCTTTCGTGACCCGAACTGGCGCGCCAATCACCCGGACACGCGTCCCAGCGCGGATATAGATGCCATGGCCGAAGGTTTCAGCGATGGACGCAAGGCGGAATACGGCTTTGTGGAATCCGGCATTCTGGCTGTTGCCGCCGTGGCGGACAAGCACGGCACGCTTAAACCCGAAGACACCGCGCAATCCGATGCCGCTGCGCCAGAGGCCGTTTTGCAAACACAGCCGCGTGTCACCGCACCGGAAACGCCATCAGCGCAGCCCGCCGGCGCGCGCCGTCCGCCGCCGGTTACCGAGGCGGAAGCCGCGGCTGCCGCGAAAATACTTGGCGGACCGCTCAGCTGGGCGGAAATCATCGGCGGCGGAGAAGACGCATCCGCCGATGATACGCCTGCCCAAGCGCCTTTCCTGCCTGCTACGGAATCCCAGCCGCAGCCTGCGGAACAAGACGGCGGCCTTTCATGGGAGAACGCGCTGGGTCTTGTGCCGCAACCTGCTTCCCCTGCCGCCGCGCCGGAAGCGCCGCCGCAGGAGAATGACAACGAAGCTGATAATGGCGATGCGCCGCCGCAAGCCGACGACATGAATGGCGTTTCTCCTTTAAGCTGGGGAGACATTATCGGCGGAGGAGACGGTTCCGCCGAAAAATAACCAATGGATTTTTGACATGCGCACGCTTCATGCCATATGCACCCTTTTGCTTCTCATCGCCGTCGGGCTTTTCGCCTTCGATCTCATCTATCATTGGGCTGTCTACGGGAAGGTTGAAATCGTCACAGTAAGCCATCTCTGGAAAGAAATCAGCAAAACCGGTTATTCCAACGCGAGATCTTATGCCGAAACCATGATCTCCGCGCAAGCATGGCGGAATTTCGCCGCCGCGCCCGCGCAGTCCGTCCTGCTGTTTATCGCCGCGGTATTGTATCTGCCTTTGCTGATCGTCAAGCCTTTCATCAAGAAAGAGCGCTAACAGTCTGCTGAAAAACCCAGATTTTCGACTATTTTTTGGTTTTCACCGGAAGGAGTCGTGGGTGGCGGGTATTTTCTACGCCTGCCTCCGGCGTTTTTTTGTTTCCGGACGGCGTTCAAGCCGT
>JAJZVA010000025.1 GCA_021845905.1 Pseudomonadota bacterium | reverse complement strand
GCCGCTCCGGCGAAATGTACGAAAACAATTTTCCCTGATCTTCAAAATTACCGCGCATGACAGTTCCTCCGTTAAAAACAGAGAATCATGTTTTTACCCCATTGGCGAGGGGTTTTTCAGCAGACTGATAAGGAGTTTTTGATACCGGGGAAAGAAAAAAAATGACCGCAGAAGCGTTCCGTCAGACTGTTTTCAACTATTTCAATGGCGAAACGACGTCTGAGGGCGAGCAATCCTGTTCCTCGGCCGTGATGCTGGTTCTGGTCTTTCTGGTCGGCATCTTCGGCGGGTTCGGTTCTATCGTTTTCAAGGCCATTCTCGCTTTCTGCCAAAGTTTTTCGCTCTATGGAACCTTCAGTCTGCGCATGAACCCGAACGTCTATCTGGAACCTTCGCGCTGGGGCGCGTTCATCATACTGGTTCCCGTCCTCGCCAGCTTCATCGTGACGTGGGTCATCCGCACCTTCGCGCCTGAGGCGCGGGGGCACGGCGTGCCGGAAGTTCTGGATGCGATTTATTATAAAGAAGGACGTATCCGCCCCTCGATCGTGGTCGCGAAAGCCATCGTTTCCGCCATTTCCATCGGAACCGGCGGGTCGGCGGGACGCGAAGGCCCGATCGTGCAGGTCGGCTCGGCGTTCGGTTCATTGATGGGGCAGGTCGTCAAGATGCCGACGCGCCAGCGTATCATTCTCATCGCCGCGGGCGCGGCGGCGGGGCTTGCCGCCATGTTCAACGCGCCGATCGGCGGCCTTTGCTTTGCCGTTGAAATCCTGCTGGTGTCGATCAGCGCGCGCACCGTTTCTCTCGTCGCCGTGGCGACGGTGGCCGCGACCTATGTCGGCCGCCTTTATGACGGGCTTTCTCCTTCCTTCAACGTGCCGAAGCTGGCGCTGTTCGAAGACCATCTCGTGCGGCTCTACTCCATCATGCTGTGCGTGCCGCTCGGCGTGTTCGTAGGCGTGGCCGCGGCCGTCTTCATCCGCTCCATCTATATGACGGAAGATACGCTTCTGGAACGCATCAAAAACGATTATGCCCGCCATGCGCTCGGCATGCTCGGCGTCGGCATCATGCTTTATGCGTTCATCCACTTCACGGGGCACTATTATATCGCAGGCGCGGGCTACGCTTCCATCCTCGGCACGCTGACCGGAGAGCTGTCCAACCCATGGTTCCTGATGTTGTTGTTCTTCGGCAAGCTTTTGGCGACGGACGTGACGCTCGGCTCCGGCGCGTCGGGCGGCATCTTCTCGCCCTCGCTGTTTCTGGGCGCGACGATGGGCGCCATGTTCGGCCAGATCGTCGCCTGGTTGTTCCCCGCGCTGGGCATCAGCCCTGTCATCTATACCATTTCCGCCATGGCCGCCATGGTCGCGGGCAGCACCGGCGCGGTTTTGACCGCGATCTGCATGACGTTCGAGCAGACGCGCGATTACAGCGTCATCCTGCCGATCATCCTCACGGTCTCGGTGGCGCACATCGTGCGCGTCAAGCTGTGCAAGGAAAGCATTTATACCCTGAAGCTCGCGCGGCGCGGCACCAGCGTGCCGCAGGGCCTGCAAGCCGCAGTTTCCGCCCGCGCCGACGCGCGGCGCGTCATGAGCACGGATTTCAAGCTGGTCGATTTCGGGCAGCTCGAAACATGGTTCGACAACTATACGCCGGGCAAGGATCCGCGCTACACGCTGGTCACCCGCGACGGCGTCGTCATCGGCGTTGCGCGCGAAGACCTGCTTTATCTGCTCCGCGATGAAAATCCGGAGAAAGTGATCGACGTAAACGTGAACCTCGTTACGGAGAAAACCAGATGGGCGGTGATCATGCGCGCGATGCGCATCAAAAACACCGAAATCACGCTCGTCACGCGCCAGATCGGCAGCCGCAAGGAACAGGATATCGTCGGCGTCATCACGCCGCGCGAACTGGCGCGGCACGCCGGGCTCGACGCCGAGCTGATGGATTAATTTTCTTTAAAAACCATTCTGAAAACGTTTTTGTTTTCATCTGTTTCGGCAAGATCGGCATATCCGCCGTGCAGCGCCATCGTCTGCGAGACGATGGAAAGGCCGAGGCCGGCGCCTGATTTCGCGGCGGAAGGGGATCTGTCCTTCTGGAAGCGCTGGAAGATCACCTGCCTCCTGTCTTCGGGTATTTTTTTGCCGTAATCGGCGATGGTGATCGTATGGCCGGCGAGAGCCGCTTCCACCGGCGTCTTGCTCGGGCTGTATTCGAGCGCATTGTCGAGCAGGTTGCAAATGGCGCGGTAGATCAGGTCCTTGTTTCCCGTGATGACGGCGGGCTTGTCGATGCCGCTGACGCGCAGTTCGCGATGCGCCTTGATGAAAAGCGGGAAGAAATCCTGACAGCACTGGCTTAAGACCTCGGCAAGATCGACGTCTTTTTTCTCCAGCGTGTCGGCGTATTCAAGGCGCGTGACGTCGAGCATCTGGTTGACCTGCTTGATCATCGCATCCACGTCGTAGGACAGTTTTTGGGTTTCAGCGGATGCGCCGAGCGTATCGATGCGCGTTTTGAGGATTGTCAGCGGCGTGCGTAGCTCATGGGCGATGTTTTCCGTCAGTTCCCTTTGCTCTTCTATGGATTTTTGCAGCCGCGAGAAAGAGGAGTTGACGGATTGCACGAGCGGCAGCACCTCCTCGGGCACGTCCTCCTCGGGAATGCGCAGGGAAAGGTCGGCGATATCGAGCTTGCCGACGTCCTCGGCGGCCTTGTGCAAAGGCTCAAGGCCGCTTTGCAGCGTCCAGACGATGACGATGACGAGAACCAGATAAAAGGGAATGCCGACCCACAAAAGCCGCCCCATGAACACGCTGGTGATTTCATCGAGAAAAACGTCGGAAACGTCTTTCGTTTGCGCGACCTGGATATAGAGCCGTTTTCCGCCCACCGTGCTCTGCAACGTGACACCGACGTATTTCTGGCCGCCGGGTCCCGTGAAGGTGAATTTCCCGTTGCCGATATGCTGAAAATCGTTCGGGAATGAATCGGTGAAAGCGACCGGCGAGGAAAAAAGAATGTTCCCCATGTCGTCGAGCACGGCGTATTGATAATCGTCTCCCGCGCCGGTGTAGAACTGGCGCAGGCTGTCCGGCATGTCGAGCAGAACGTGATTGAGACCGTTGCCGGGGTGCAGATGTTTTGCGACCGTCAGCGCCTGCTTTTCCACCGTCTGGTCGCGCATCGAGGTGAGCGTGTTGTCTATCTGGATGTAGACGATGACCGAGAGCAAGGCAATCGAGACGATCATGACCAGGGACACGCGGAGCACGAGACGCGTCAGGAGGGAATTATTTCTTCCGGGCATTGTTGTCCGTTCCCGTCAGCATGTAGCCGATGCCCTTGAGCGTGTGTATCTCGATATCCGCGGCGTGCTCGGCGAGTTTTTTGCGGAGCCGGTGGACGAGCACTTCGATCGAATTCGCCGATCCCGTTTCGCCGTAGCTGTAAACCCGCTGTTCGATGGATTTCTTGGTCACGACCTTGTGCGCCGCGTGGATGAGTTGCTCGAGAAGATCGAGCTCGCGGCGCGAAAGGGCGAGCGTATCGTCGCCGATTTGAGCGAACCTTTTCACCGTGTCGAAAGAGAGGTTGTTGATTTTGACGAGCGTTCCCACGGTGCCTGCCTGCCTGCGGATCAGGACCTTGACCCGCGCAATCAGCTCGTCCACCTCGAAGGGCTTGATCATGTAATCGTCCGCGCCGCCGTTGAGGCCGGAAATCTTGTCGGAGAGCGTGTCGCGCGCCGTCAGGATAAGGACGGGAACCGTGTTTTTCCGGTCGCGCAGCCTGCCGAGAACGGTCATGCCGTCGATATCCGGCAGACCGAGGTCGAGAATGACGGCGTCGTAGGTTTGCCCTTGCGCGGCGGAAAGCGCATCTTCGCCCTCGGCGACGGCATCCACTTCAAAGCCTGATTTGTAAAGGCTTTCCGTGATGGCATCCGAGAGGCGGGCGTTGTCTTCCACAAGGAGA
The DNA here is from genome assembly GCA_021845905.1 of Pseudomonadota bacterium. GTDB lineage: Bacteria > Pseudomonadota > Alphaproteobacteria > Micavibrionales > UBA2020 > PALSA-926. Next base: position 5,963 of record JAJZVA010000025.1, on the reverse strand, counting down.
ATACGCATTTTATCCCTAACTGATTCGTTTGATACACCCGCTGCAAGCGCCGTATCGTATGTGATCAATCTTACGGACAGCTTACAATTTTGCGTGCGGCGTGCAAATAAATACAAATGTTTTTGTTGAGAAAAACAGGCGATTCGGCGATCTTTGACTTGTGCCTGCCTCTCCTTCTTGGTTGGTGAAGCGGCAGGCGCTTTTTTGTGGTACTACCCTGAAAGAGCCCACCCCCTCCAAGGTGGGCTCTTTTTTTTACCGTTGTTCCGTTTCGTGTGGCGGGGTAAAAAGAGATATGAAGCGCTCCCTGACAGACATGGAAAAACATGTGACCGAAGAGAATGGCACCGAGCCCGCCTTCCGCAATGCCTATTGGGACAATCACGCGGCGGGCATTTACGTTGATGTGCGCTCCGGCGCGCCGCTGTTTTCATCAGCTGACAAATTCGATTCAGGTTCGGGATGGCCGAGCTTCACCCGGCCAATCGATCCGCAGGCCGTGTATGGCGTGAAGGATACGTCTCACGGCATGGTGCGCGAGGAGGTCAGGTCTTCTGACGGCGATTCCCATCTGGGCCATGTGTTCGATGACGGCCCGGCAGACAGAGGCGGCCTGCGCTATTGTATCAACTCCGCCGCACTGCGATTTATTCCCAAGGATAAAATGCGCGAAGAGGGGTATGACCGGTATCTCGCGCTCTTTGATGATTCTAACGGATAGTTATTTAAAATTATGTTTAATTGAGACGTGGAATAGCGTTTTCGCATTGTCGTTATGAATTTCTTAAAAGGTCGCATCGTATAACTTTGGGTGGCCGCAAAGGTGTGGCCGGAAATTCAAGAAGGGAGATTGCACTGATGAAATCATTTTCGAGAAAGGTTGCTTTAATGGCGGCGGGGCTTTTCCTTGCAGGCGCGTTCACATCGCACGTTGCAATGGCGCGGCATTGGGGCGGTGGCGATCATTTTCACGGGGGCGATCACTTCCAGCGGGGCGACCGCATGGGTGGCGATCGCGGAAACTGGCGCGGTGATCGCGGCCATAATGATCAAGAATGGGTGATCGGAGCATGGATGGCCGCTCGGACCGCTGGCAGGGTGGAAGACACGACCGCGGCCAAGACCACAGACAAAGAGACCGCCGTCAGGATCGCAGGCAAAGAGATCGCCGCCATGACAGACGGCAAGGGCAGGACGGCATGCAACAAGGCCGGGGCGATATGCAAGGCCAGGGCGGCATGGGCCGTCATGAAGGACGCTTCCGTGACAGATTTGGCCGCAACGGCGGAAACGGTGGCAATGGCGCGCCATCTTCCGGCGGCATGGATAACGGCAACGGAAATGGCGGCATGAACAACGGCAACGGTAACGGCGGCAACGGCCTCGGGTATGGCAATAACGGCCAGAACGGCGGCAACGGCGGTGTGACCAACGGCTATGGCAACGGCGGCAGCAATGGCGTCGGGCCCAACGGCACGCCGGGCAACGGCAATTAAAAGCCGCGCTTTATAAAATCAGAAGGGCTTCTCTTGCGACGGAGAAGCCCTTTTGTTTTTTATTGTGGCGTTTTGCGCCGGTCCGGGTTATTAATAGTTCAATGAATACGAACTTTGAAATGCCGGCGCTTTTCATTCCGCACGGCGGCGGCCCTTGCTTTTTCATGGAATGGGACCCGCCGGGCGCGTGGGATGAAATGGCGGCCTACCTAAGAGGTCTTGCCGCGACTTTGCCGCGCAGGCCGGAGGCCATCGTTGTCGTCTCCGCGCACTGGGAAGAAAAAGAATTCACCGTCACAGCGAATCCGTCGCCGGAATTGATTTACGACTATTACGGCTTCCCCGAAGCTACCTACCAAATAAAATATCCGGCGGCGGGCGCGCCCGGGCTGGCCGATAAGGTGCGCGGTCTTCTCGAAAAAAACGGCATCGTCGCGCGGACGGATGCGGAACGCGGCTTCGACCATGGCGTTTTCATCCCTTTCAAGCTGATTTTTCCAGCGGCGGACATTCCCGTTATCCAATTGTCCTTGAAGAAAGGACTCGATCCGAAAGAGCATCTGGCGGCGGGGCGCGCGCTTTCTTCCTTGCGGCGCGAAAACGTGCTGATCGCGGGCAGCGGCATGAGCTATCACAATCTGCGCCGCTTTTTCGGCGGCGGCGACCCTGCGTCGGAAGTTTTCGACGGCTGGCTTGCCGAAACGGTCAGCTCATCCGCAGAAGGCCGCATGCAGCGCCTGATAGATTGGGAAAAAGCGCCCGCGGCGCGGGCGGCGCATCCGCGTGAAGAACATTTTCTGCCGTTGATGGTCGTCGCTGGTGCCGCGGAAGACGGCGCGGGGGTGGTGGATTTCCGCGGACTTGTCAACGGCCTCGCCCTGTCCGGTTACCGTTTCGGTTAGCGGCGGGATGATTTTTTCGGCTTTTTTTCCACATGCGCGTTGCTGACGCTTTCGCCGTCGTTCGCGCGGAGCGTCCAGAACGTCATTGATGACAAAATGGTGAAAGCGCCGAGCGTAAGAAAGGCGTGATGGAGCGCCAGCGTCACGGCGGCATGGTCGGATTGCAGGTGATGCCCGAGGAACCATCCGGCGATGAGCGAGCCTCCGGCAAGCCCGAAGCTGGCGGACATTTGCTGCAACGAGCTGGCAAGCGTGCTCGCGGTGCTCGTGTCTTTGTCCTCAATGTCCGCATAAGCCATCGAGTTCATGCTGGAGAATTGCAGGGAATTCAGAAATCCGCGCCCGAGGCTGAGGATGACGATAAGGACGATCGGCGTTCCGGCGCCGATCAGCGCGAAAAGGCCGGTGATGACGCCGCCCATGACGGTATTGACGACCAGCACGCGGCGGTATCCGAAACGCCTGAGGATGGCTGGGCACAGGGTTTTCATGCCCATGGCGGCAAGCGCGCCCGGCATCATCAGCAGGCCGGATTCCCATGCGGGCATGCCGAAGCCGACCTGATAAAGCAGGGGCAGAAGAAACGGCATGCCAGCGATGCCGAAGCGGGTGATGAAACCGCCGAGCACGGCGATGCGGTAGGTTCTGACCTTGAAGAGCGAAAGCCTCAGCAACGGATGCGGAATTTCGCGCGCATGCCAGACATAGGCGCCGAGCAACACGAAAGCGAGCAATAACAGGAGGCCGGTGGCGTTGACGGAGATGAAATGCTCTCCGAATATTTCCAGTAGCCACGAGATCAGCGCCGATCCCGCGCCGAAAAGGACGAAGCCCGTGACGTCGAGCGGACGCGGGGCGTCGCCGCGGTAATCCGGCATATAGCGGTGGATCAGAAACTGCGCGGCAAGTCCGATCGGCAGGTTGACGAAAAAAATCACCCGCCACGGCAGGAAATGCACGATGATGCCGCCGACCGTCGGGCCGAGAAGCGGGCCGATCAGCGCCGGGATGATCACGAAGTTCATGGCCTGGAGAAGTTCCGCCTTCGGAAAGGAGCGGATGATCGTGAGACGCCCGACCGGCATCATCATCGCCGCGCCGACGCCCTGCACGATCCGCGCCGCGACCAGCATCGGCACGTTGAGCGCGAGACCGCAGAGCATCGAGGAGATCGTGAAAACGGCGATGGCGGCGGCGAAGACGCGCCGCGTGCCGAAACGGTCAGCCATCCAGCCGCTGACGGGAATGCAGACGGCGAAGCTGAGGATATAGCTCGCGACGACCGTTTTCAGGCTGAGCGGCGTCACATGCAGGTTGGCCGCCATCGCGGGCACGGCTGTATTGACGATCGTGGAATCGAGCTGTTCCATGAACAGCGCGGAGGCCACGACCCACGGCAGGTATTTCTTGACGGTGGCAGACAGCGCCGGTGTGGTCATTTGCTGGGCAACGGCACGTGCTTAATACCGCGTGACCGGCGCGCGGGCGAGCGCGACGAACAGCTTCGCCGTGTCCTGATAGCGCCTGCTTTGCGCGCGGATCAATCCCAGTTCCGCCTCGGCCAGTTGCCGTTCGGAGTCCTGCACGCGCAGGAGGTTGGTCTCTCCCGCCTGATAGCTTTTGCGCGTCAGGCGCAAGGCCGCGTGCGCAGTGTTGTAGGCGCGCTGTTGCGCTGAAACCAGTTCGTTGTCGTGATCGAGGCCGGTGAGCGCGTCGGCGACTTGTCCGAAGGCGTCGAGCACGGTTTGCCTGTATTCCGCCAGCGCCGCGTTATAGGCGTCCGCGGCCGCGCGTTTTTGGGCGGACAGCGCGCCGCCGTTGAAGATCGGCGCGCTTATGCCGCCGATCATGTTCCAGGCGTTGGCGGTGCCGTTGAAGAGCTGTCCCGGCACGAGCGCTTCCTGCAATGTCGTGGCGGAGAGCGTGATACGCGGATACATGTCGGCGGTCGCGACGCCGACGGCGGCGCTGGCGGCGTGCAGGTTGGCTTCCGCGGCGAGAATGTCGGGGCGGTCATGCGCCATCTGCGACGGCAGCGCGACCGGCAGGTCTTGCGGCAGCATCAGGCTTTGCAGCGTGAAGGAAGGCGGCGTCCAGCCTCCCGGAGGTTTGCCGGCGAGAATGGCGAGCGCGTGCTGCGCGACGTTGATGCGCTGGCGGAGCGGCGGGAGCAGGGCGCGGTTGTTCTCCAGCTGGCTTTTGGCGGCAAGGACGCCCACCTTGGTTTCCGCGCCGGCCTTGTAGGCGGTTTCGACCAGATGGAGGGTTTTTTTGTCTTCGCCGATGATTTTGAGCACCGTGCCCATTTCCGCTTTGGCGGCGGCGATGTCGAGCGCTTCGGCCACGACGTTGCCGGTCAGTTCGACGTAAGCGGCGTCGAGTTTGTAATATTGATATTGGGCGAGCGCTTTTTGCCGTTCGATTTCACGGCGCTGCCCTCCGAAAAGATCAAGCGTCCAGCTGACCGACGGCCCGGCTTCATAGGCGTTGAAAGGCGGTATCTTGAAATTCGAGGGGCCGAACATCGCCACGCCGTATTTTTGCCGTGCGATTTGCCCGTTGAGCGAGACTTGCGGGAGCATGCCGCCATGCGCGACGGCGATGCTTTCTTCGGTCGCGGCGAGCGTCTGGCGCGCCGCGGCGAGGCTGTAATTGTTTTTCAGCGCCTGCTCGATCGTGCTGTTCAAGGCTTCGGATGCGTAAAGCCGCCACCAATCCCTTTTGAGTTGCCGGCCGAGCGAAAGGTGCTGCGCGGGGGTGAGGAGTTCTTTTTGCGGCGTGTAGGATTTTTCAGTCGGCGGGTGCGGGGGCGTGAAATTCGGGCCGACGGGCGCGCAGGACGCCAGCAGGGCGGCGAGGCAGAGGATGCCGGGGAGCAAAGCGGCGGGCGCGGCCTTTTTGAAGGAAAGGGTGGAAAGTGAGGAGCGGGTTTGTGCGGCCATGATTTTCGCCTTGTTTGTGAGTCTTGATAAGCTGAACAAGGATATCACACATATAGCGGATATTCACAGTTTGCAAATTTTAAAAAAGCGGTGGAAAAAAAGAGGCCGGGATTGAACCCGGCCTCTTTTTTTGCCGAAGTCCGGCATATTTTCAGCCGCAAGAGCCTTTTTTGCCCTTGTCGCCGCCACAGGAGCCGGTGTGTTCCGGCTTTTTGGGCGCGGCGGAACCGCAGGAACCCGTCTTGCTCATGTTGCCGGTGCTGCAAGCGCCAGCGGTATGGCTTTTTTGATGCTGGTCTTTTTTGTTCTGTTGCATTTGAACTCTCCTTGGAGTTTCTGTTTGTGAACGGGGTATTTATAGCGACCCCACAAAGACTCTACGCCTCCCCCTGAAAGGCGCATCTGGAGATTGAGCAATAAAAAATCGTTTTTAAGACCGGGCTGTAAAAGTTGACATATTCAATATTTTATATGTCGTAATTTTGACAAAAAGATACTAGGACCAATCGACATATAGGATTCCAATAGAACATTGGATGTGATTCACTGATCTTAACCGAGGGAGGTTTTGATGGTGAAGCGCTATGAAGTGTCTGATAAGCAATGGAAAAAGATAGAGGGTA